>CAWJEK010000014.1:0-342376 GCA_963841885.1 uncultured Acidimicrobiaceae bacterium | reverse complement strand
ACGCCGTGGGCGGGTGCGGTGGGATCGAAGTAGCTCCGCAGGGCGTCGGGGCCGACCACCTCGACCATGTCCTGGGCCCGGGCACTCAGCGCCTCCGAGCTGAACAGCTTGGACATCGGACCTTCGGCCACGATGCGCCTGGTCGGTGGCCGCCATCCAGGCCACCCGGCGCTGGAGCAGCCGGGAGACCTCGAGGTCGATGGCCGTGCGGCCGAGCGCCTCGCGGACGGTCCCGTCCTCCAGGCGCGGCACACCCTCGTCTCTGTCCTTGGTGGTCGTCCGGCGCCCACGTCTCGGCCGCCCGCAGCAGGCGGTCGATGGCTGCGGCGAACCCGGCGGCGTGCTCGTTGGTGAGGGCCACGGTCATGGCGTGCCAGCCCCCGTCGACGTCGCCGATCCGCCAGGCGTCGGCCACGCGGACATCGTTGTAGTAGACGATGTTGGTGCGCTCGCCCGAGAGCGTGAACACCGCCTGGATCTCGACGCCGGGCTGGTGCAGTGGCACCAGGAACATGGTCAGTCCCTTGTGCTTGGCCACCTCGGTGTTGGTCCGGGTCAACAAGAAGACGTAGTCGCCGATCTGGGCATTGGTGGTGAACATCTTCTGCCCGTTGATGACCCACTCGTCGCCGTCGGGCACGGCCCGGGTGGTGGCGGCGGCCACGTCGGACCCGGCCTCGGGTTCGCTGAAGCCGAGGACGATCACGATGTCGCCGGCCAGTGCCTTCGGGATGATCTCGGCCTTCTGCTCCTCGGTCCCCACGGCGCGGATCACGGTGGCCACCATCATGGTGGTGCCGATCCCGTACATCGGGGCGTCGGCCAGGCGCAGCTCCTCCCCGACCGCCACCATCTCCTCGGGATCGAGCCCCTGGCCCCCGAACTCGACGGGCCAGCTCGGCGCCATCCAACCCTGCTCCACCAGGGCGCGGGTGAAGTCCCCGTCGTGGGAGACACCGGTGCGGTACACCTGCTCCTCCAACGCCAGACTCATGTTGGTGTCCGAGGATTTCGTGCACCTTGGCCCGCCGTGCCTTGCTCGATTCCCCCAGTCGGAAGTCCATCAGCGTCGCCCCCGACGACCCGTAGCGCCGGTCGGCCACCCGGCGGGCCGCGGCCGACGGGCTCATCAGCACGTTGGTCCAGCCCCGGGCGTGCCCGGTAGTAGAGCTGGATGTCGTACTCGAGCATGAACCCGTAGCCACCGTGGACGTGGAGGGCCACCGCGGTGGCGTCCTGGGCCGTCTCGGCGGCGAAGGAGAAGGCCATGGCGGCCAGCTCGGCGCGCCCGGCCCGGCTCCTCGTCGTCGGCCGACGCCGCCTCGCGCGCCAGGAGGGTGGCGCCGGCCGAGGCCGTGGCCACGTCGGCCAGCCGGTGGCCCACAGCCTGGAAGGCCCCGATCTTCTGGTCGAACGCCTGGCGTTCGGCCGCGTACCCCATGCTGATGCGGACGGCCCGCTCGGCCATACCCGCCAAGGCCCCGGCCGTCAGCACCAACCAGTCGTCGAGGGCCCGGTCGAACAGCTCGGCACCGTACTCGTCCGGCCAGGACGGTGGCGCCGGCGAGACGTGACCGGTCGACTGGCACGTCGGCCAGGGGCTGGGAGCCGACGTTCTCCGGGACGATCCGGTCATCGCCGAGCGGCAGGACGACCAGGCCGTCGTCCGGTGTCGGACGATCACGTCGGTGGCCACCGCACCGGCCGGCACGAGTGCCAGCACGCCGGCCGGCGGGCGACCGTGGCGACACGGTGGGCAGCCGCGATCACCGGCGAGCGCCGCGGCGAGGAGGTCGGCGGCGGCGTCCCCTCCGGCACGGGCCAGCAGGCGACAGGCCACCTGGACCTCGAGCAGGGGGGCCGGTCCGAGGGCCCGGCCGTGCTCCTCCGCCACCAGTTCCAGGTCGAGGAGGGTGGCGCCCCACCCGCCGTGCGCCTCGTCGACGGCCATGGCGAGGGCCCCGAGGTCGACCAGCTGGGTCCAGAGCCGGTGGTCGAATCCGAGGGGCTCGGCCTCCCGCACCCGCTCCGCCGTCGACTCCTTGGCGTAGAGCGCGCCGAAGGCGTCGATCAGCTGCAGCTGTTCGTCGCTGGGACGGAGGTCCACCGCCCGTGACTCGCTGGGCATGAGGTGCGAGAAGTCGATCTGGCCGGTCTGCAGCGCGCTGTAGAAGCCCCCGTCGGCGTACAGCGACTCCCCGACCACGTAGCTGGCCCGGGTGCTCCCGATCAGCACCATGGCCCAGGCCTGCTCCTCGGCCGTCGAGTACCGGCCGACCGGGCCGATCGCCGCGCCGACCAGGTCCTTGCCCACGGCGTCGTGGAAGAACGGCATCATGGCCGTGCTCGTCGGTCCCGGGTTGGTGCAGTTGAGCCGGATGCCATGGTCCTTCATCATCCCCACCGACCGCCAGGCGGTCCAGGCGTTGATGGCCTGCTTCGAGGTGGCGTAGGCGTTCCCCTCCCACACCTCGGGGTGGGACTCGAGCCAGGCCCGGCCGGCTGCGTAGGAATCCGTGGCGAACAGCTCGGCGAAGGTGCCCGAGGTTGGCCTCCCAGCCGATCCCGCCCGTGGAGGCCACGTAGACCACGGCGGAACCCGACGGCATCCGTGGCACCACCCGCTCGATCAGGTCGTGCCCGCCCACGAAGTTGACCAGCATCGTCTCGAGGTCGGTGAACGGGGGGCCGGGGAGCCCGGCGCAGTTGAAGAAGGCGTCGACGTCCCCCTCGATCCGGTCGGCGGCGGCGGCGATCGAGTCGGGGTCGAGGAGGTCCACCTCGACGGCCTGGTCCACTGGACCCGTGACGGCCACGCGGTCCAGGCCCACCACGTCGGCGCCGAGTTGGACCAGCACGTCGACTGCGGCCGCGCCCATGCCCGAGGCGGCTCCGGTCACCACCGCCCGCTTGCCCGGAATCCCAGTACGTCGTCCATGTCGGCTCCCCCACTCCTCCTGCCGTCCCCCGGCCCCCGTGGTGCCGGTCCACCCGACCGACCCCAGGGCGACAGGGGTCTCGGCACCGGCCCACCGGAGGTCGCGGCGCGGGCGGCTGTCCCCGTGCCGGCGCCGTCCCAGGTGGTGGACGGCGTTGTCCGGCAAACGTTAAGGACATCTCCCCGGTCCTGCCAAACGTCGCGGAGGGCCGTCCGGGCGTCGGATGCCTGGTCACCGACGGTGGACCGGACGGGCCGTCAGTGGGCGGCGCGGCCGCCGGGGGGTGGCGCCTGGTCGGTGGCGAAGGCCCGGATCATGTTCTCCTGCACGAAGGAGGCCACGAGGTCGCCGTCCTCGGCGAACACCTGGGCCCGCCCGTAGCTGCGACCTTCCCCGGCCACCGGGCTCTCCTGGTCGAGCAGGAGCCAGCCGGAGGCGTCCACCGGACCGTGGAACGTGAGGGTGTGGGTGATGACGCTGGTCGAGATCGACCGGTGGGCGAGCGACTGGAACTGCACGGCCAAGGACTCCACCAAGAAGGTCCACGAGACGGCGACGAAGACCTTCCAACTCCAGATCGATAGCTGACTACCGGGGGCTGTCCGACGAGACACGACGTGCGCGGCGCAGTGTGCCGGCCCGGCAACTACTGACGAGATGACGAAACAGAGGAGAGCGGTGCGATGAACGGTCTGCGGAACAGGACCCGAGGGCTCAGGTCGCTGAGCACGGTGGTGATGGCCTTGGCCCTCGGCGGTGGGGTGCTGGCCGTGTCGGCGGTCAACGGGATCACCGACGCCGTGCCGGCCGGCGCGGTGTCGCCCACCCCGACGTGGTTCACCACCTCGGGCGGATCGGCGCCTTCCACCCTGGCCTGCGGCACCTGGTACGTGACCACGCTCAGCTCCCAGACCGGCGGCGGCAGCGCCACCATCACCCTGATCGGTGGCGGCGGCGGTGGTGGCGGTTCCAGTCTGGACGGGCTCGGCAACGAGGCCAACACCGGAGCCGGTGGCGGCGGTGGTCAGGTGATGGGAACCTTCGACGTATCGCCGGGTGAGACCATCGCGGCCATGATCGGTTGCGGCGGCGGCGGCGGCTCGGAGAACACCAGCGCGGCGGTCACCGGGGGGTCCGGGGGATCGGGTTACTCCAACGGCGGCAACGGCGGTGAGCAGACCTCGGTCTCGGACAGTTCGGGCGGGGGCGCCGGCGGTGGCTCCTCGGCCGTGTGCGTGTACGGCACGCCCGGCTCCCCGTGCTCCTCACTCCTCGCGGTCACCGGCGGTGGCGGCGGCGCCGGTGCCGGCGGCTGCCGCGGCAACGGCGGTAACGGGGGCGTCGGCAACTCCGGGGCCGTCTCCGGGACCGGGGCGACCTCCGAGGCGAATCCGACCGCTCCCGGCGGCTCAACCGCCGGCCAGGGCTTCGGCGGCGGTGGCGGCGGCTCCGACTCGGACAAGCAGGCGGCCGGCGGCGGCGGCGGTGGTGGCATCGGCGCGGCCGGCGGCACCGGCGGAGTCACGGCCACGACCGGTGGTACGGGTGCGGCCGACGACACCGGTGGCGCCGGCGGTGCCGTCCTCAGTGGCGGCAGCGGACCGGCCGGCACGGCCGGTTCGGGGGCCAACGCCTCGGGCAACGGCGCGGCGGGTGGGACGAACACGTCCGGCACCGACCACCAGGGTGGCGGCGGCGGTGGTGGCGGCTACTACGGCGGCGGTGGCGGGGCCGGCAATAACTGCACGCTCCTCCCGTCGCTGGGTGCCGGCGCCGGCGGCGCCGGGTCCTCGTGGGTGTCGACCTCGTCCCTCACCAGCTTCTCCAACGGTGTCAACCCCAAGTTCACCGCCGGTACGGGCACGTCGACCACGGCGTGCGGCGTCCACACCACCCAGGGGACCTCGGGGGCTTCCAACGGTGCCGGTGGGACGGGTACCACCTCGAGCGGTAAAGCGAGTGCCGATGCCGGCTGCCCCGGAAACGTGAGCCTGACGTGGACCGCCCTGCCGGGCGCGCCGGGCGGGGTCACCGCCAGCGGTGGCACCGGGCAGTCGACCGTGAGTTGGAGCACGCCCGCCGATCCGGGCACGTCGCCGATCACCGGGTACACGGTGACGGCCACCCCGACCGGGGCCGGCTCGACCGTGACGCAGACCTTCAACTCCACGGCCACGTCGGAGACGCTGACCGGTCTCGTCAACGGCGACTCCTACGACCTCTCGGTGGCCGCGGTCAGTTCGGTGGGCACCGGCCCGTCGGCCAGCGCGTCCGACAACCCGGTCGCCATCGGCACGCCCGCCTCGATCACCTCGGCATCCGGCACGACCTTCGCGGAGGGCATCGCCGGGAGCTTCACGGTGACCACCACCGGGATCCCGAACGCCACGCTGTCCGAATCGGGCACCTTGCCGAGTGGCGTCACCTTCGTCGACAACGGCGACGGCACGGCCACCCTGGCCGGCACCCCGGCCACCGGCAGCAACGGCGTCTACCCATTGACCATATCGGCGAACAACGGCATCCCGCCGGTCGCCCACCAGTCCTTCACCCTGACGGTCGACGGACCTCCGGTCATCACCTCATCCGCCGCCGCGACCTTCACCGAGGGCGGCAGCGGTTCCTTTGCGGTGACCACCACGGGCACGCCGACGCCGGCGCTGTCCGAGTCGGGGGCGTTGCCCTCCGGCGTCAGCTTCGTCGACAACGGCAACGGAACGGCGACCCTGGCCGGCACGCCGGGTGTCGGGACGCAGGGCGTCTACCCGATCAGCATCGGAGCCACCAACGGCCAGAGCCCCGACGCCAGCCAGTCCTTCACCCTCACGGTGGACGGCCCGCCCGCCATCACCTCGGGGGACGGCACCACCTTCGACGAGGGATCGGCGGGCACCTTCACCGTGACCTCGACCGGTACCCCCGGGGCGGTGCTGTCCGAGGCGGGCAGTCTGCCGAGCGGCGTCACCTTCACCGACAACGGGGACGGCACGGCCACGTTGGCCGGTACCCCGGCCGCCGGCAGCAGCGCCAGCTACCCGATCACCATCACCGCCTCCAACGGGGTGAGCCCGGCCGCCACCCAGACCTTCACCCTCACGGTGGACGGACCGCCCGCCATCACCTCGGCGGCCGGGGCCACCTTCACCGAAGGATCGGCGGGCACTTTCACGGTGTCCACCTCCGGTCTCCCGGATGCTGCGCTGTCCGAGTCGGGGAGTCTCCCCACCGGGGTGAGCTTCACCGACAACGGTGACGGCACGGCGACGCTGTCGGGCACGCCGGACGTCGGCACCCAGGGCGTCTACCCGATCACCATCGTAGCCAGCAACGGGTTCAGCCCCGACGCCAGCCAGTCGTTCACCCTCACGGTGGACGGCCCGCCGGCCATCACCTCGGGGGACGGCACCACCTTCACCGAGGGATCGGCGGGCACCTTCACCGTGACCTCGACCGGTACCCCCGGGGCGGTGCTGTCCGAATCGGGCGGTCTGCCGAACGGCGTCACCTTCACCGACAACGGGGACGGCACGGCCACGCTGGCGGGTACGCCGGCGACGGGGAGCAACGGCGTCTACCCGATCACCGTCACCGCCTCGAACGGGGTGAGCCCGGACGCCACCCAGACCTTCACCCTCACGGTGGACGGACCGCCGGTCATCACCTCGGCGGCCGGTGCCACCTTCACCGAGGGATCGGCGGGTACCTTCACGGTCACGACGACCGGCACCCCGGTGCCGGCCCTGTCCGAATCGGGCGGTCTGCCGAGCGGCGTCACCTTCACCGACAACGGGGACGGCACGGCCACCTTGGCCGGTACGCCGGCGACGGGGAGCAACGGCGTCTACCCGATCACCGTCACCGCCTCGAACGGGGTGAGCCCGGACGCCACCCAGACCTTCGTCCTCACGGTGGACGGCCCACCCGTCATCACGTCGGGTGACAGCACCACCTTCTCGGTGGGTTCGGTGGAGGACTTCACGGTCACCACGACCGGGACGCCGACGCCGTCGCTGACCGAGCACGGTCACCTTCCGGCCGGCATCAGCTTCACCGACTTCGGGGACGGTACCGCCGGCCTGACCGGCACCCCGGCCGCAGGGAGCAACGGCGTCTACAGCCTGACCATCCAGGCCGACAACGGGCTGACTCCCGAGGCGACGCAGATCTTCACCCTGACGGTCGACGCACCGCCGGTGTTCACCTCGGCCGCCGCCACCACGTTCGAACAGAACGGAGCCGGTAGCTTCACGGTCACCGCCACCGGGGACCCGACCCCGAGTCTGATCGAGTTCGGCAACCTGCCGGCCGGCATCACCTTCACCGACAACGGTGACGGGACCGGAACCCTGTCGGGCACCTCGAGCGCGGTGGGGACCTTCCAGTTCTTCTTCGGCGCCAGCAACGGAGTGGGTCCGCAGGTGGTCCAGGAGTTCACCCTCACCCTGGGTGGGCTGCGGATCACGACCACCTCGCTGCCGGCCCTGACCCTCGGGGTTCCCTACAGCGTCCAGCTCACGTCCACGGGGGGAGTGGCCCCGCTCAAGTGGGCCAAGGTGGGACCGTTGCCGAAGGGGCTCACGTTGAACAAGGGCACCGGGGTGATCTCGGGAACCGTCCTGGCCGCACACGTTCAGCCCGGCCTGTACCCGATCCAGGTGAAGGTCACCGATTCCACCAAGAAGGTGCACCAGACCCAGACGGTGACCCTCTCCCTGCCGATCCAGTCCTGAGAAGCTCGCGGGTCCCCGATCGAGGGGACGCTTCGGGGCGTCGGACGGGTTCCGCTGCGCCGTGGCGTCGCCGGGCCGTCGGAGTGATGCTGGCCGTCCCGGGGCTCGGTCTGGCAGCCTGCTCGGGTCCACCGGCCCCGCGTCCGCCCTCCGGTCCGCCGGCCCGCCTCGGCTCGTCGCTCACGGACTGGCAGGCCACCCGGCCGGCTTCCGGCGACGGCTACGGGCGAACCGTGACCGTGGACGGAACGCCGACGGCCGAGTTCACGGACCTGGCCACCAACCGGGGCAGGGTAACCGGTTGGCACCAGGTGTTCCCGGCCGGAAGCCGGTTGGCGCGGGCGGAGGCATCGGTGCGGGCCGCCCTGCCCGCCGACGCCCGTCAGGTGGCATCGTGGCGGGGTTCCTTCGCCGGAGGCCGCCGCCACTGCGAGTTCGTGGACTACCAGAGTGTCTCGCTGGCCTCCCAGCTCGGCTCCGCAGTCCCCACCTCGTCGGAGGGCGACATCGGTGTCGAGTTCTACGAGGCGACGTCCCACGGTCCGGGGACCTCCGGTATCGCCACCGTCAACTCGGCGCAGGTGAGTGCCGGACCGTTCACCCAGGGCGAGCCGTGTTGAACCGCCGGACCACGGTGACAACGGTTCCGCCCGGCGACGACGGCGGGGTAGTCCTGATGGCTACCGACCCGTCTCCCCGTCGACCATCTCCCGCAGGACGTCGGCGTGGCCGGCGTGTCGGGCGGTCTCCTCGAGCAGGTGCATGAGGACCCACCGCAGCGTCACGGGTGTCTCGCCCCCGACGTCCCGGCAGAGCGCACCGAGGTCCGGTGAGTCGGCGACCACGGAATCCGTCCGCGACCAGGTCTCCTGATAGGCGGCGATCGCGGTGGGGACGGTGTCGTCGGCGGTCACGTGATCGTCGGCCACAACCATCTCGAGGCCGGCGAATCGGCGGAGGATCCACACGGACTCGGCGCGGGTCATGTGCTTCATCAGCCACAGGAGGCTCGTCCCGCTCGCCACCGGTGAGGTCCGGGCCGCCTCCTCGCTGACCCCGCCGACCTTCTTCACCAGCGAGTCACGTTGGTACTGCAACAGGGCCAGGACCGTCTCCCGTTCACCTCCCACCAACCGCGGCGGCTTCCGGTCACCCATGCATCGATCCTATGATCGCGGGCTCACCATCCGGGAAATGGCTCGGTGAGGGAGGCGAGCACGTGGTCGGCGCCGGCCTCGGCGAGTTCGTCGGCCGAGTAGTGGCCGCTGGCCACGCCCACCGACACGGCCCCCGCGGCGCGCGTCGCCTCGACGTCGTGAGGGGTGTCCCCCACGACGAACACCTGCGCCGGGGTCAGATCGGCGTGGAGCCGGGCCGCCTTCTCGATGGCGATGTCGGTCAACTCGACCCGGTCCGGCGAGTCGGACCCGTACGCCCCGAAGATGAAGTAGCGATTGAGGTCCGCGGGGATCAACTTCGTACGGGCCGCGCCCTCCATGGCACCGGACACCAATCCCAGGAGGACTCCCGCCTCCCCCAGGTCGGCCAGGCACCGGTCCGCACCCGGCAGCATCCGGTAGCCGGTGGAGACCGGTATGTCGTCCGCCAGGTGCCGGAGGTACTGGACATAGAGGTGATCCAGTTCGACGTCGGTCGGGTCGCGGCCGATGACGGCTCGGAAGGTGGCTCTGGCCACCTGGGGATCGGTCTCCCCGGCCGAGCTGTGCTCACCGATGTCAGCGGGTATCCCGTAGAGCTTCTCGAACGCCACCTTCCAACTGCGGGCGCCGGAGCCCCCGGTGTGCACGAGGGTCTCGTCCACGTCGAAGAGGACGACTACGGGCTTGGACGTCCGGGCCATCGGCCCCCTCCCATGATCCTGTTGAACACCAACGCCGGTACGTAGACCCTAGGTGGCGACCGGGGACAAGCGCGCGGGGCCTGACGGCCACCCTGTGCCCCTGCGGACCCACCGGACCTCGGCCGGACGCGTCGAGGGCGGGGCCGGAGCCCCGCCCTCGACGGTACGACCTGCCCGCCGCAGCGGACGGCAGACGACCTCAGCTGGCGACGATGGCCGGGCCACCGCCGTTGCTGTTCGGCTCGATGTTGATGCTCTTCAGTCCCTTCTTGCTGGCACAGCTGTTCAGGATCGACGAGAGCGTCGACGTGGTCTCCGCATTGGTGGAACTCGAGGTGCCGTTGTCCGTTCCCTGGAACGGACCGGACGTGGCCGGCCCGAAGGAGATGGAGAACGTGGCGTGACCGTCGCCACCGATACCGCCCGTGACCGTCGTCGGATTGACGACCGACGTGGACGACGTCAGTGAGGGGCTGGTCTTCCACTTGATGGTCAGGGAGCCCGTCTCGGTGGTGGGACTGGCCAGGCCACTGCAGGCGTGGTTACTCGTGGCGTCGTTGATGGTGCCGCTGATCTTGGCGCTCTTGATCGTGACCGGGGTGCCACCACTGGTCGGCGTGGCCGTGCAGTCGCTGGCGGTGCCCTTGATCTTGGTCGCCTCGTTGCTGGTGGTACCACCGGCCGAGGTCAGCGGTGGATTGAAGCTGGCCGTCGCCTTGATCCCCGTACACGACGCGGTGTAGTTGGTGGCGTTCACCTTCGGTGTGCTGGCCGTGGCCGAACCAGCGGTCACGGCGACCACCGAAGCCGGCATGGCCACCGCAGCCGCGATGACGAATATCTTTCGGAACATGTTGCATCCCCCTTGGAGTTTCCCCGTGTTCGCACGGACGTGCTAGAGCGACGATCGCCCACTGTCTGATTCCCACCACGGCCCCGATCATGCGCCCGGATCCGCGAAATTCTCGGGGGATTTCCGGAGTGGTCCTGCCAGTGCCAGAAACCGCGGCCGAGCCGGCCGCCATCCGCCCGTCGACACCATCGGAGTGCGGTCCGCGATGCCGATCCAGGGTCCGGGGATCGCGGCCGGACCGTCAGCGCGGGGGCCCGCACCAAAGCCCTCGAGGGGTCGCAGGCACTATGCTGGTCGTTCGCACGGGATTGTCATCCGCCGCCGAAACGGGACCAGTGAAGATACGCCTCTCCAGGACGCGGCCGTCCAGTACCGGGAATCCGCCGACCGACTCGCTCCTCACCCTGATGCGGACGTTCGGCCTGGGTTCGGTGCGTCTGAAGATCGTCGTCTTCACCCTCCTCGCCCTCGTCGGCGGTCTGAGTCAGGCGCTGCTCCTCGTGCTCATCTCCGAGGTCGCGGTGGCGAACGTGGAGGGCAAGAAGGCGATCCAGCTCCACGGGCACTCCATCCCACCGAATGACGCGATCGTCATCTGCCTCCTGGCCCTGGCCCTCTTCGTCATCACCAGCGTCCTCGGTGCCCTGGTGAGCACCTCGGTGTCGGCTCAGGTGCTCGCCTCGACCCGCACCCGCGTGGTGACGGGGTTCTTCCGGGCCAACTGGGCCCTCCAGTCCACCGAGCGGCTCGGCCACCTCCAGCAGCTCCTCATCCAGAACAGCGCGGCGAGTGCCGCCGTCGTCGCCAACCTGTCCGGAGGTCTCCAGGCTCTCCTGATGGTGGCGGGCCTCCTCGGGGTGGCCCTGGCCGTCAATCCGGCCGCGGCGATCGCCGTCATCGCCATGGGTGTCGTCCTCTCCCAGATCCTGAGACCGCTCAACCAACGCACCCGGCGCAACAACCGTGAGCTCTCCAAGACCACGAGGGCCATGGCCACCCAGGTGACCGAGTACACCCGACTGAGCCGGGACTTCCGACTGTTCGGCGTGGAGTCCCGGGTCATCGACAGGCTCCGCGACTTGATCGAAGACACCAGTCAGGTATTCCGCAAGACGGCCATCCTCAACAATGTCGGGCCCGTCCTCTACCAGTCGTTCGCCCTGGGATTCATCATCGCCGCCATCGCCGCGCTGGGCAGCGCCGGCCATGCCAGACTCGCCGACCTCGGAGCCATCCTCCTCCTCGTACTGCGGTCCGTCAGCTACGGCTCGGCCCTCCAGAGTTCGGTCATGGGCCTCCGCTCCAATCAGGGCATGCTCGAGGACCTCACCAACGATCTCCACCGTTTCGAGGATGCCCGGGTGGTGACCGAGGGCCCCGAGCCCGCATCCTTCGCGGTCGATTTCGACTCGGTGGACTACTCCTACGACGGGGTGTCCCTCGCCCTGTCCGGGGTGAACATGCACATCCCCGAGGGGAAGATCGTCGGTGTGCTCGGGCCTTCGGGCAGCGGCAAGACGACCATCAGCCAGCTCCTCCTGGGCCTCCGCGAACCCACGGCCGGCAGGACCACGATCGGCGACGAGGACGCATCCGCGATCTCCAAGAGTGATGCGCACAGCACGGTGGCCCTGGTGCCCCAGGAACCGGTGCTCCTCCAGGGGACCGTCATGGACAACATCCGATTCTTCCGGGACTTCGCGGAGCCGGAGGTCATCGAAGCGTCGAAGTCGGCCCACCTGCACGAGGACGTCTCCCGGATGTCCGCCGGGTACGAGACGATGGTGGGGGAGGGCGGTGGCGCTCTGTCGGGCGGCCAGAAGCAGCGCCTGGCCATCGCCCGCGCCCTGATCGGCTCGCCGAAGCTCATCGTCCTCGACGAGCCCACCAGCGCGGTCGACGGCCGAACCGAGGAGCTGATCCGCAAGACCCTGTCCGAGCTGAGGGGTCACGTCACCGTCGTCATCATCTCCCATCGCATCGAAACGACATCCCAGTGCGACCTGCTCCTGGTCCTGGCCAACGGGAAGATCGCGGACTTCGGCGAGCGGGACGCGGTCATGGCCGGATCCGCGTACCGGAACATCGTCCTGGCGCGCCAGGAGCTCGGCCGGCACCACTCGCCGGGGGAGTAGGCGGCCCCGACGCGAGCCCCGCGCCACGGCCGGGGCCCGGCCGTGCACCGGTCGGTCGGGGCGGGCAGAGTGGTGGGCATGTCCGGCCCCCACCCGATCGTCGACCGGCTGCGTCGCGCCGGGGGCGGCCCGGTGATCGTCGACGAGGACGTGTTGGCCACGTACACGGCGGACTGGACCGGTCGCTTCCACGGCTCCACCGTCGCCGTCGTGCAACCCCGGTCCACCCGGGAGGTCGCCGAGGTGGTCCTCGCCTGTCGGGAGCTCGGCGTGGCCCTGGTGCCCCAGGGCGGCAACACCGGGCTGGTGGGTGGGGGTGTCCCGCTGCACGGCGAAGTGGTGGTCAGTCTCCGGCACCTCCAGGGGATCGGGGTGGTCGACCCACTGGCCGGACAGGTCACCGTCGGCGCCGGTGTCACCCTGGCGGCGCTGCAGGAGGCCGTCGCCACCACCGGCTGGGCCTACGGCGTGGACCTCGGGAGCCGGGGATCGGCCACGGTCGGAGGCATGGTTGCCACCAACGCCGGTGGGATGCGGGTCCTCCGCTACGGCGACACCCGGGCGCAGCTCGTCGGGGTCGAGGCGGTGCTCGGGACCGGTGAGGTGATCTCGCACCTCGGTGGTCTCGTGAAGGACAACACCGGGTACCACCTACCGGGTCTGCTCTGCGGGAGCGAGGGCACGCTGGCCATCGTCACCGCCGCCCGCCTGCGCCTCGTTCCTGAGCAGCTCTCCCGCGTCGTGGCCGTCCTGGCCTTCCCGACCGTGGCGGATGCGGTGGAGGCCGCGGCCCTGCTCCGGCGGTCGTTGCCGACGTTGGAGGCCTGCGAACTCCTGCTCGCCTCGGGACTCGAGCTCGTCCGCTCCGTCACCGGTATGGCGGACCCGTTTCCCGGACCACACGCCGTGTATCTGCTGGTCGAGGCGGCGTCCGCCACGGATCCGACGACGGCGCTCGCCGAGGCGGTCGCATCGCTCTCCCGCCTGGAGGACTCGGTGGTCGCCACCGACCCGGCCCAGCGGGCCGGCCTGTGGCGCTACCGGGAGTCGATGACCGAGGCGATCAACACGCTGGGGGCGCCTCACAAACTCGACGTGACACTGCCGGCCGGGTCGCTGGCCGAGTTCGTCGACCGGGTCCCCGCGACGGTCCGGTCGGTCGCCCCCGGGGCCCGCACCTGGCTGTTCGGCCACGCCGGGGACGGCAACGTCCACGTGAACGTGACCGGGCTCCCGCCCGACGACGAACGGTCCGGACGACGCCGTCTTCTCCCTGGTGGCCTCCTACGGCGGGAGCATCTCCGCCGAGCACGGCATCGGGACGGCCAAACGGCGGTGGTTGCACCTGGCCCGCTCCGCCGAAGAGCTGGATGCGTTCCGGGCCCTCAAGCGGGCCCTCGATCCCGACGGTGTCCTCAACCCCCACGTCCTCCTACCTGGACCCGGAACAGATCCGGCGTAACCGGCGACCGGTGTCAGCCCCACCATCGGCCGCTCCGTTCCGTGGGGCATCGGGTCAGGAGGATCGGGCACGGATTGCCACCCCCGGCCCGGACCTACACTGGACTTCGTGCAGATCACCGCCACGCCGGAACTCCTGGCCTACGTCCAGGACCACGGCGGTTCCCTCTTCGTGAGGAGCCGGCGCCGCCGTGTCCCGCGGGGCGTCTCCTTCCTGCGGGCCACCGTCCAGGAGCCTCGATCGCTGGCCGGCTACGAGGTGTTCGTCGTGGATGGGGTCCTGGTCCTGACCCACTTCCCCGCCCGGACGCGGCCGCAGGAACTCCACCTGTCGCTGGTGGGACGCCGGAAGCGGCATCCGGTGGTGTCCTGGGACGGCTGCGCGTTCGTCTCGTAGACCGGTCCGACCGGCGGTCGGCGCACCGCTCCGGGACGATGGTCCTGCAGGTCGGTGGTTAGGATCGCCACGACATGACCGATCCAGCCCTGCCATCGTCCGCGTGGAGCAAGGAAGTCGAGGCGTCGTATTTCCGGCGCATCCCGAAAGAGGCGCTCGAGCAGGCCATCAGGAAGCCCTTCTCCCAGAGCGACCGGGCGAGGCTCCTGGTCGAGATCGGCACCGTCATGAGCCTCCTACCGGATCCCCCCGCCCGCATCCTCGACCTCGGGTGCGGCCCCGGCTGGACGAGCGCCTTCTTCGCCCAGTGCGGCTACGAGGTCCTGGGTGTCGATTTCTCCCCGGAGGCGATCGGCGCGGCCCGGGCCGCCTACCGGATACCGGGACTGGCGTTCCTGGAGCATGACTGGGACGTGCCGCTCGACCCGTCGCTGGGACAGTTCGATGCGGCGGTGTTCATCGACTGCCTCCACCACTCGATGGACGAGACCGGGCCCTTGCGCACCGCCTACGCCGCTCTGGCGGGGAAGGGTTCCGTGTGCGTCGTGTGCGAGCCCGGGACGGGCCACGCGGTATCGGCGGGAAGTCTCCACGCCGTCGAAGTATTCGGCGTGAACGAACGCGACATGACTCCTCCCCAGGTCATCGCGGCCGGCAGGCGGGCCGGCTTCGACATCGACGCGTGTCCTCCCCCACCCGCAGGAGGTACATCGGAGCCTCTACGAGGAGCGGGTCGGATCCGGCCGGGCGGACCGTTTCCTCTCGACGTCCTTCGGAAGATTCGTCCAGGCGTCCCGTATGGTGACGGTCCACCGGCGCCGGTGGGGAGTCGTCGTCCTGACCAAGTGACCCGGGCCCCTCTCCATCCCTCGCCCGCATCCTCGGGTCTCTATACTGAAGTACATGCTTGACCGAGCGGTCGATCTGGACCGGACCTTCCAGGCGCTCGCCGACCGGAGCCGGCGCACCATGGTGGAACGACTCACCCGGGGGCCGGCATCGGTGAGCGAGTTGGCCGAACCCCTCGCCATGTCCTTGGCCGCGGTCGTCCAGCACGTGCAGGTCCTCGAGGCGTGCGGCGTGGTGAAGACCGAGAAGGTCGGCCGGACCCGGATGTGCCGGATCGAACCGGCGGCGATGACGGCCGCGGAGCACTGGATCGCCGACCGCCGTCGCGGTTGGGAGGCCCGGCTGGACCGGTTGGGTGATGTCCTGGCCGAAGGGCCGACGGCGGGGGAGTGACCATGACCGCCTCCACTGCGCCGGCCCCACCCTGACCGGTGCGGCCGTAGCCGTCACTTCAGGATGTTGACCGCCCGGGCGATGACCAACAGGGCGACGACGAGCGAGATCGCCTCCTCGGCCATCATCAGCAACTTCATCCACGACCGGACGGCCGACACGTCGGTCGGACTGAACGCCGTGGCGGTGGCGAAGGCGAAGTGGAAGTAGTCGACGAACTTCGGCGTCCAGTCCGGCGCCACGTGCTCGGTGTTCTTCATCTCGGGGAAGATCAGGGCCGGGGCGCCGCCACCGTGGGCCCGGGCGGCGGGGCCGCCACGGTCGAGGTCCCAGTACCAGAGGGCGAAGGCGATCACATTGGTGAGCCAGATGGCACCACCACTCGCCAGCAGCACCTTGGCGTCGTTGGTGAACGGCGACACGTCGACGATGGAGGCCACCAGGCGGACCGCGGCGTCGGCGTTGACCAGGGTGATGATGCCGATCAGGCAGCTGGTCGATACCCGCAACCAACGGTGATCCCGGTCGATGCGGCCGGGATCACCGACGATGAGCACTCCGAGCAGGACAACTTCGACCGCCAGGAACAACCAGCGGGCGTCGCCGTTGCGCAGCTGGCTAGGGAGCGTGGCCCGCAGCAGGCCGGTCACGAGCACCGCCAGCGCCATCGGCCAGCGGGGCTCGCCGACGATCGGCGCCCGGTCCGTGGATACGGATTCGCTCAACGGCGTCGGCTACAGACCCGATTCGACGGTGATCCGTCCGGATGCCGCCGCCTGCCGGAGGCTGTCGTAGTCCCGTTGGTTCTGGTCCGCGTACACCTCGGCGAAGGCGGCGATCGCCTCGTCGAAGACACCGTTCCTGCCTAGATAGCTGGCGATGGCGATCCGGTCACCTGATCGGGCGTGGGCCCGGGCCAGGGCCTGGGCGCAGACCTCGGAGTAGCGGATCAGACCCGCCGGGACCGCCCCTTCGATGTCGAAACTCCCCTTCCAATCGCGCAGCTGCCGGACGTAGTAGTCATGGGTCACGCCGTCGGGCGCGACCACCTGCTCGAACCCGAGGAAGATGTCGCTGGCCGCCTGCATCAGGTGCTGACCGGCGACCACCCGCTCGCCGTGGGTAGGGAACCCGCTGGCCCCCACGAACTCCTCGAGCACCGATCGTTCGGCTTCCTTGGCCTGCAGCAGCAGCGAGTCGTCGTCGTCGCGTCCGACCAGGAGCAGGACCCATGCCCGCGTGCCGACGCTGCCGACCCCGACCACCTTGCGGGCCACCTGGACCAGACGGAACTCGTCGAGGAGGTGTCGCCGGTCCGACTGGAGGCTCCGGCCGTAGCTGCGCACGATCCCGCCCAGCTGGTCCATGATCGCCTGGCTCTCGAGGTCGGGGAAGACGTCGGCCACAGGCACCATCAGCGGGGGGTCGCTGATGAAGCGGCGCTCGCCGTCGACCAGGATGGTGAGCTTGTCGAGGGCCTGCAGACTGGTCCGGGTCCGGGCCTTGGCCACGGTCTTGGCTGTGCGTTCCGCCATTCGCTTGGCCGTCTTCGACCCTGACATCGCCGACGCCTGCAGTTCCTCGAGCAGCGTCGCCACATCGATGCGGGAGTACCACACGTCGAGGGTCGACAGCTCGGCCAGCCGGCGCATCTCGGTGCGGTAACCGGATCCCACGGCGACCGCCGCGGCCCGCGCCTCGGGCCCCGTGAACTCGCGGTCCCGGGCGGCGATGACCACACTGGCGGCCAGACGCTTGACATCCCACTCCCAAGGTCCCGGCAATGTCTCGTCGAAGTCGTTGACGTCGAACAGCATCTCCCTCTCGGGGGACGCGAACACGCCGAAGTTGGACAGGTGGGCGTCGCCGCAGATCTGGGCGTCGAATCCTGATCGGGGCGTGGTGGCGAGGTCGGACGCCATGACCAGGGCGGCGCCCCGGAAGAAGGTGAACGGGGAGACGAGCATGCGGCCGTAGCGGATCGGCACCAACTCGGGGACCCGGGTCGTGGCCTGGCGCTCGAGCAGGCTGACCGGGTCGGCTCGGTCGGGGGAGGGGCTGAACTCGGCGTGGGACGAGCGTGGTGTGGCCGCTCGGGCCTCCTTGCCCAGGGCGGCCCGTTCGGACACCGTCCGCCGGGGTCGCGCGTCGCCGATGTCGTCGGTCGTGTTCGTGAACACCATGACCTACAGCATGGCGCGGATCGGGGGCGTGAGCCTCACCCGTCGGGCGATCCGGTTGCGGGCGACCGGGCTGGGCCGTCGACGGCGTCAGCCGACACGGTGTCGGCGGCCCACGACGACGACCTCGGTCCGACGGAGTTCGCGCACCACCAGCCCGGCGTGCACGATGACGACCGCGGTCAGCATCGGGAGCGCTTCCACCATGTGGATCCGGGGGACCCACCAGGCGATCACGCCGACGACGGCGACGACGCCCGCCGTGCCCAGCCTCGTCACCACGAGAACGTGCATCGGGCGCCGCCGGGTGGACGCACCGAGGCCGGCGAGGGCCACGAACAGGAGGCCGAGGGGAAGCGTCAGCTTCAGGATCTCGATGTCCGGAAGCCGATGGCCGGTCGACAGGTCGACCAGTTTCGACGCCCCGACGGCCGTCCCGGCGATGCAGATCTGGGCGACGAGGTGGAGCGATGCCCACCAACCGAAGAGACGTTGGTTGATGCCCGCGGCCGGGATGTCGTCGAAGTAGCTGGTGAAGATGGCGAAGACCAGGACGAACTCGAAGATCAACGACACGATGTCGACCCGGTCGAGCGAGGATCCACTGACCGACAGGGCGACTTCGACGAACGACTCACCGCAGACGATGAGGGTGAACGCGCCCATGCGCTCGACCAGGTGACGTTCCTCTTCGGCGGAGAAGGGCGGCGTCCGGTGCAGGAGTACGACCGACGGCCCGACAGCTACGGCGAGACCGACGACGGCTAGCGCCAGGCGCTGCGACTCGGTGAGGAGCGTCGCCACGAAGAAGAGCGCGGCGGAGGCGACGCAGACGGACGCCATGCGGCGGGCGAACTGCCGATCGGCGGCCGGCTGGCGGGCGCCACGGGCGAACATGATCCCGACGGTCACGAGCAGGAGGCCGTACTCGGCGGCCAGGTAGGTGGAGTCCCCGGCCACCGACACGCGCTGCCTCCATGGCCATGAGGACGATCACCAGCATCTGGAACAGGAGCAGCGCCCGATGGAGGAAATCCGTCATGTGGAACCGGTTGGCGCACATGGTGGTGGCGAACCACACCCACCACGAGGCGGCGAATACCAGCACTATCCAGGTGATGCGGGTGGACGGTCGCACGTGGACCACCGCGATGCTGAAGATCAGGATGGCCGCCACGAAGATGAGGTCGTAGAAGAGCTCGATCCAGCCGGACATGTGGTCGCCGTCCGGAGGGACGGTGCGGTCGAACCCCGCGGCCGGGTCGGCGTCGGCGGCCATCGGGTGGCTCAGGGCCGGGTCGGCGACGGGCGCCGGACTTTCGGCCGTCTCACGTGACGATGAGGTAGACGCTCTTGCCGATCAGCCAGAATCCGAGGACGAGCGAGCCGATGATGATGACCTGGTCGGTATGGCTGTCGATCCATCCTCTCACCGATGTCAGCAGGGCATCGCTCTTCTCGGGCCGGAAGCCGACATAGAGCTCCAGTGCGATGTACACGCCGGAGGCGACCAGGCAGAACAGCACCAGGGTGAGATAGCTCTCCCACGACGACAGCTTCGCCTCGACGATGGTCGCCACGCCCGCGGCCACGAGACCCCAAGGCTGGGTCAGGGGGGCCAGGCCCATGGCGTACCACGGCGACATGTTGTCGATGCCGGTCTGCCACTTGGGCGGCTTCTTGGGCGGCTTGGGTTTCCCCATCCGGCGACGCTGCCGCACGGCGATCAGGACGAGCACCACCCCGATCAGGATCTTGGCGGCCAACGCCGCCAGGGAGGGTGCCGTGCTCGGTTTCGGCGGCTTGTTGCCCGTGACGAGCACCGTGACGGCCACCACGACCGCCAGCGACAGCAACCATCCGAAGAGGAAGGCCGCTCCCTTCCGTACGCCGCCCTTGGAGGCCACGACCAGGAGGAAGGCCGTGAGGGGAATCGGCTCCAGGGTGATGGCCAGCCCGATCAACACCAGGTCGAGTATCACGTCGGCGATCCCCGATCTCCCGGTCGGACGCCCGGCTCACCCATTCTCTGGCAGAACTTCCGCACGAGGACCCCCACTCAGGCGAGGATCTTGGCCTTCTGCGTCTCGAACTCGGCGTCGGTGATCACGCCCTGCTGCTTGAGGTCGGCCAGCTTCGCCAGCTGGTCCGCGGTACTCGTCCCGGTGCCCGCCGCCTCCTTCACGTAGGAGTCGAACGCCTGCTGCTGCTGTTGTGCCTGGGCGGCGGCCCGCTCGTGCATCTTGCCGCCCCGGGCGATGAGGTACACGAAGATGCCGAGGAACGGCAGGATGATCACGAAGAGGACCCACAGCATCTTGGCGACGCCGCCGAGATCCTTGCTGCGGAAGATATCGGAGAACACGACGATGAGCAGCCAGAACCAGATGAAGAACACGAACAGGCCGAGCATGGTGCCGAACAGGTCGGCGAGGGGGTAGGTATAGGCGATCATCGGGGGTCCTCCTGGGTGTCGGTGCTTCGGTCGGGACACCCACACGGCAGTCCCGGGTCCATGACCCGGGACCGGGATCCCGTCCAGATGCCTGCATGAAAGATGGAATCACGCGGGTTGCGGGCGGTCATCACCCGGGGGTGACTTGGAGAACCGCCGTGACCCACGCCTGCCGTCGCCGACAATCTAGAGGAATCCGTTCCCCCGGGTGCGGACGACGGCCCCGTCGTGGTCTAACGAGGGCACCGCACCCGATATGCCGAGGCTCGCCGACAGGCGCCCGGGTCACTCCGGGGTTCCATCGGGCGTCGGCACCGGCGGAGACCGGGACCGTTCAGGAATCCTTCGTCGCCCGATTGGGCAGCGCGACGAGCACGATGACCCCGGCCAGCCCGACGACCGCGGCGGCCACCGTGAACCCGAGGTCCATGCCCGAGACGAACCCCCGGCGCGCCGCGTCGGCCAGGGCGGCGCCCGAGCCTCCCGGGATCCGCTCCGCCACGGCCAACGCCCCGCCGAGCGAACCGAGGATGATCCGTTCGACGGCTGCCGGGACGGACTGGTGCGCGAGCAGGGGCGACAGGTAGGCCTGGTACCGCAGATCGAGGATGGTGCCGAGGACTCCCACCCCGAGCGCTCCTCCGATCTGCATCGAGGTGTCACTGGTGGCGGAACCGACTCCCGCATCGCTCGTCGGGAGGGAGCCCATGACCGACTCGGTCGAGGGCGCCAACGTCAGACCCACGCCCGCGCCGATCAGCACGAACCAGGGCAGGCAGTCGCGATAGGTGCTGTGCACGGTGGTGCCCGAGAGCAGTCCGAGTCCGACGGCGATGAGGAGGAGCCCGCCGGCCACCACCGGCTTCGAGCCGAACCGGCGGGCGAGCAGCACCGAGGACGGGGCTGCGATCAGCAGGATGAGGGCGAGCGGGGCGAGGGCCAGACCCGTCTGCAGGGGACTGAAGCCCAGGCTGAATTGCAGGTACTGGGTCACCAGGAAGAAGAGCCCGAGGAGGGCGAAGAGCACCAGGGCCAGCGACGCGATGGCCGCGCTGTACCGCCGGTCGCCGAAGAACCGCATCGGCAGCAGGGGGTGGTCGCTGTGCCGCTCCCAGGCCACGAACCCTCCGATCAGGAGGGCCGAGCCGCCGAAGGCGAGGATGATCGTCGGTGAGCTCCAACCCTTGTCGGGTGCCTCGATGATTCCCCACAGCAGCAACCCGAGTCCCACCGTCGACAGCACGGCGCCCACGACATCCGGCCGCCTGGGGTTCGGACTCCGGGAGTTGGGGACGAGGAAGGCGGTGGCCACGAGCCCCGCCAGGGCGATCGGCACGTTGATCAGGAAGACGGCGCCCCACCAGTAGTGGACCAGGAGGACGCCCCCGAGGATGGGGCCGATGGCCACTCCGAGCCCGGCGGTGCCCGACCAGATGCCGATGGCCCGGGCCCGGTCCCTCTCGGCGGTGAAGACGTTGGTGAGGATGGACAGCGTGCACGGCATGAGCGCCGCCGCCCCGACGCCCATCACGGCCCGGGCCGCGGTCAGCCGGTCCGGAGTGTCCGACCAGGCGGCGAGCGCCGATCCACCCCCGAAGGTGACGAGCCCCGCCATGAAGACCCACTTGCGGCCGACACGGTCCCCGAGCGCACCGAAGGTCAGGAGCAGGCCGGCGAACGTGATGGCGTAGGCGTCGACGATCCACTGGAGTTGGCTGGTCGTAGCCTCGAGACTGCGGAGCACCGACGGCAGCGCCACGTTGACGATCGTGTTGTCCAGGCTGATCAGGAGGAGGGTGACGCAGAGGACGGTCAGCGTGGCCCAGCGTCGCTCGGCCCCTTCGGGGGCTCGCATCTCGATGACGGCCGTCACCCCGCCATTGTCGGTCGGTACGGAGTCGGTGCCTAGGGCAGAAGGCCCCCACCTCGGACCGGGGATCCTCGCGGTCCGGGCATGGGCACCGGTCTCCTGGGTAGGTCTGGCCCGTGCCAGGAAAGCCGAGCGGGGGATCGACGGCGGTCGGACCCCGGACGCGACCGTGAACACCCTCGAGAAGTCGCTCCGCCGGGTCGATGCCGCCCAGCAGCGCCACACCGTCCCGGCCTTCGTCTTCGGGGTGGTGAAGAAGTACGGCGACGACAGCGCCGGCAACCTGTCGGTGCAGCTGACGTACACGATGTTCGTGACCGTCTTCCCCTTGCTGCTCCTCCTCGTCACCGTCCTGAACCTGGTCCTCGGGAGCCACTCCGGGCTCGAGCAGAGCGTGCTGCACTCGGCCTTCGGCCAGTTCCCCATCATCGGGACCCAACTCGCCCACAACGTCCACGCCATGCACCGGAGTTCGGTCATCGGCCTGGTGGTCGGCGTCGTCGGCCTCGTCTACGGCACCACCGGCCTGGCCCAGGCCGGCCTGTACTCGATGGCACAGATCTGGAACATCCCGGGGGCGGACCGCCCCGACTACGTCGCCCGGCTGACGCGCAGCATCCTCTTCCTGGTCGTCCTTTTCGTGGGTCTGGTGGTCACGACCGTCCTGACCGGCTTCGGGACGTTCGGTCGGCACAACACCTGGCTCGGCCTGGTCGGGGAGATCGTCGCGGTGGTCGTCAACGTGGCCATCTACCTCGTCGCGTTCCGGGTGCTCACCCCGAAACAGGTGGAGACACGATGGCTGGTGCCCGGGGCCGTGGTCGGCGGCATCGGCTGGACCCTCCTGCAGGCCCTGGGCGGCTACGTGGTCGGCCACGACCTCAAGGGGGCGGGCGCGCTCTACGGCCTGTTCGGGCTGGTCCTCGGTCTGGTGGCCTGGATCGCGCTCGGGGTCCAGGTGACGCTGTACTCGGCCGAGATCAACACGGTGCTGCACCATCGGCTCTGGCCCCGGGGCATGGTGCAGCCGCCGCTGACCGAGGCCGACCAGCGGTCGGTGGCCCTCCAGGCCACCGAGACCCGGCGTCGACCCGAGCAGCGGGTGGTGACGTCGTTCGACAACCGTCCCATGAGCCAGGACGAATACCGTCGCGCCGGCTACCACGAGGACGACGGGTCGGACGGGCTCACCGTGTCCTCGCCGGGAAGCCGCGAACGGTGAGCCGGGACCGGGTCACCCCGGCGGCCGGGCGCCGGTGAGCCCGTCATTCGGGGAGTGACGCCGGGCGGGGTGGGTAGGAGAGCTTCGTGCCACTCTCCCGAATGATCGCCCGACCCCTCCTTGCCTCCATGTTCATCGCCGGAGGTCTGGACGCCATCCGCCACCCCGAGGGGAAGGCCAAGGCCGCCCAGGCGGTGACCGTTCCGCTCAGCCGCAGACTGCCGGCCCTTCCGGACGACCCCGAGCTGCTCGTGCAGGTCAATGGCGCGGTGCAGGTCGGTGCCGGCGCCCTGTTGGCCCTCGGGCGGTTCCGCCGCCTGGCCGCCATCGCCCTGATCGGCTCGATCATCCCCACCACCTACGCCGGTCACCGCTTCTGGGAGGAGGAGGACGAAGCCGCCCGGACCCAGCAGCAGATCCACTTCCTGAAGAACCTCGGCCTGCTGGGTGGACTGATACTCGCCGCCTTCGACACCGAAGGGGCGCCGTCGGTCGGATGGCGGGCGCGTCGGCGGGCGGCGAGTGTGGCCAGTGCCGTGGCCGTCGGGCGAGCCGTCGGCTCGTCGTCGGCGAGGAGTAAGGGCAGTTCCGTGGCCGAGGGCGCCTCACGGGCCACCCACCATGCGCGGGACGTGGCCGGTCGGGCCACCCACCAGGTCGATCTGACGGCCCGGCACCTCGGGGACACCCTGCCGGCCGTGGGTCACCAGCTCGCCGACACCCTCCCGTCCGCCGGCCATCAGCTCGCCGACACCCTGAGCGGGGCCGGGCAGAGCGTGGTGGACACCGTGTCGTCGGCCGCACACTCCGGCGCCGACGCACTGACTCCCTACGTCGCCACGGCCACCGATCGGGCCGGTGACCTGGTCGGACGGGCCCAGGAGCTCCTCGACCGCTGAGCCGGTACCCCCGTCGCGGAGTGCGGTGTCAGAGGGAGTTCGCGGCTACGAGGGACCCCACGGCGTCGGCGGTCGACGGCCGGTTCCCCACCCGGGCGGCCACCAGTTCGTCCACCAGATGGCGGCTGCCGGCCCGGGCGCCGGCGGCGACCAGGGTGAGATCGATGATGTCGCGCTGGGCGTTCGATCCGCCCAACGCCAGTGAGCGGGGTCGCGCCTGCACGAGGAGGTCGACAGCCCGCCCGACCCGACCGGCGGCTACCGCGGCGAAACCCTCGAGAAGCAGGGCGCCGACCTCGTCCACCACCGTCCGGTTGGTGCCGACGGCGCTGTGGCGGACCTCGGCGATGACCTGGTCCACGGTGGCGTGGCGTCCGGCCAGACCGAGGGCCATCACCGCGTGCCAGTCGTTGAACAGATAGATCGAGGGGCCCAGACGCGGCTCGATGTCGTCGGCCAGGCGGACGGCCCGCTCGGTGACGTCCACTCCGAAGAGGGTGAGGCGCCAGAGCAGCGCCGCGGCATCGACCAGATGCACCCATTCGGTCGACCGGGCCGACCGGATAGGGCCGTCGTACAGCTCGAGCACGGTGTCGATCCGTCCGAGTTCGAGGTGGAAGAGGGCCAGGTGCCACCAGTTGTGGACGGCGAAGAAGCTGGGGGACCAGTCCGCCGCGGTCCCCGACAGGAACATCTCACCGGCGGGGGGGTCGCCCTCCATCTCGTAGACGTGGGCGAGCGCGTGGGTGGCCCACACGTCATCGGCCGACGCCGCCAGCGCGGCCCGGGCGTGGTCCTCCGCGGCCCGGTAGTCGCCGTTCTCCTCGAGCCCGAAGGCGAGGATCCCCTGGACGTACCCCCATCCCGGCCGATCGGCCGAGGACCACGCGGGAAGTACGCGTAGCACCACATCGCGGAGGTCGGTGCGGCGGCCCAGGAAGAAGTACAGGTCCTGGACCACCTTCAGAGCCAACAGGTCACGTGGATCGTGGAGGAGGGCGCGCTCCAGGGCCCGGGCGGCACCCACCCAGTCACCGTCGGTCCACGCCCGGACGGCCCGCAGGTGGAGGACCTCGCGTTCACCGAGGGGAGGCGCGTCCGTCTCGAGATCGGCCATGACCTCTCCGGCGGTGGCCCGTCCGTCGGACGTGGTGGCGTAGAGGCCGAAGTAGGCGAGCAGCAGGCGGGCCAGCACCAGCTCCGGGTCGGCGGCCACGGCCGCCTCGGCATGGGCCACGGGATCTCCTCCGAGTCGGACGAGATCGGCGACGGACCGGTCGAAGTGGGCGACGCCGGCCCGGGTGCCGGCGCGGAGCGGTCCGCCCCACCGGTCGCTGAATGCAGTGCCCATTTCTCTCTCCTGACCTGGTGGAACGTTAGTCCGTCGATGCGGCGACGGAGCGGCTCCGTCTTGACGCCGAGCTCGTCGGAGTCTTAAGGTGACTTATTCCATCGACTTTATGGGAAACACGCCGACGAGGACAGCGAGGAGGGAACGTGCCCCACTTCACCGGCGTGGCCGGGAGCGTCTATTACAAGCACTGGAGGACCGAGGGGACCCGGATCGGCGCGGTCGTGTTCCTGCACGGACTGGGAGAGCACTCCGGTCTGTACCACCGTCTGGGAAACGCCCTGTCGGCCGTCGGGATCGACCTGTGGGCCCTCGACCAGATCGGGCACGGACTGACCGGGGGCGAGCGGTCGGTCGTCCACCCCGTCGACGACCTGGTGGAGAACGCTTGTCGCCTGACCGCGTCGGCGGCCGCCCACAGCCCCGACACGCCTCTGGTGCTGGCCGGCCACTCGCTCGGCGCCGCGGTGGCGGCGCTGGTCGCCGTCTGCGACCCGCGCCCCTACCGGGGTCTGGTCCTGTCCGGCGCTCCCCTGTCGCCGCTGCCGAGCGTCCAGGACCCGGCCGCCGGGGACGACCTCGAGTTGGCTCTGGACCTGGACGACCGCTCGTCGGACCCCTTCCACCTCGACGAATTGGCCAACGACCCCCTGGCCACCACCACCGGCTCCGGGAGGAGGACCCTGGCGTCGGTGCTGGCGCCGGCATGGCGGGAGTTCGCCGTCTCGCTCGACAGCCTGGCGCTCCCGGCCCTGATCGTCCACGGCACCAGTGACCCGGTCGTCCCGGTCGCCGATGCCCGCCGCTGGGCCGGGCGTCTGCCCGACGCGCGCTTCGTCGAGTTCGCGGGGGCCCGCCATGATGTCCTCAACGACACCGTCCACCGGGCGGTGGCCACCGAGATCGCCGCGTTCGTCGCCCGGGTGACCGACGACGACGGACCCGGGCCGGCCGTCGGTTCGACCCCTGTCGCCGCCATGCGCTGAGGCCGTCCATCGCCGCCGTGGACGGCGACCGAACGCCACGGGGCTCTGGTGCCCGACCCGTCATCCTCCCACCGGAGCCCCGTGGTCCTCGTTACCGGCACGTCGCCCTGGCGGGTCGGCACCGGTGGTGCGAGCATCTGTCCCGACGACGAAGGAGCAGTCCCATGAGTGCCCATATCCACTGGTTCCTCCCCACCGCCGGGGACGGTCGGAACATCTCGGGTTTCGGATCGGTCGCCGGCCAGCGCCAGGTCGACATCGGGTACCTCGCCCAGGTCGCCCGGGCCGCCGACCGACTCGGGTTCGAGGCGGTGCTGACCCCGACGGGCACCGTCTGCGAGGACGCCTGGCTGGTCACTGCCGCCCTCAGTCGTGAGACCGAGCGCCTCAAGTTCCTCGTCGCCTTCCGGCCCGGCCTCATCTCCCCGACGCTGGCCGCCCAGCAGGCGGCCACCTTCCAGCGGATCAGCGGCGGACGTCTGCTGCTCAACGTCGTGACCGGTGGGGATCCCGAGGAGCAGCGGCGCTTCGGCGACCGCCTCGACCACGACCAGCGCTACGAACGCACCGCGGAGTTCCTGACCGTCCTGCGGGGAGCCTGGGGCCAGGAGCCCTTCGACTTCCACGGCGACCACATCCAGGTGGACGGGGCGACCACCAGCGCCCCACCCGATCCCATCCCGGAGATCTTCTTCGGCGGGGCGTCACCGGCGGCCGAGCGGGTGGCGGCGGACCATGCCGACGTGTATCTGGCCTGGGGTGAGACTCCTGCGCAGCTGCGCGAGCGCATCGACCGCATGCGGGGTCTGGCCGGACGGGCGGGAAGGAGTGTCCGTTTCGGGGTGCGGCTCCACGTGATCAGCCGCGACCGGGCCGAGGACGCCTGGGCCGTGACCGAGCGACTGCTCGAGGCCATCCCCGACGATGCCGTCGCGGCGGCCCAGCGGGCCTTCGCCGTCACCGATTCGGTGGGCCAGCGACGGATGGCCGCTCTGCACGGTGGGAGTCGCGACGACCTGGTCGTCGGGCCCAACCTGTGGGCGGGCTTCGGGCTGGTGCGCGGCGGTGCGGGCACCGCGCTGGTGGGCAGCCACGACGAGGTCGCCGAACGGATCGAGGAGTACCACGCCATGGGTTTCGACCACTTCATCCTGTCGGGACAGCCCCACCTGGAGGAGGCCTACTGGTTCGGTGAGGGCGTCCTGCCGATCCTGCGCCGCTCCGGCACCGTTACCGGACCGGGTGCCTCCGCCGGGGCCGCCCCGCTCGGGGTGGCGGCCTCGTGAGCGCCCGGCTGGACGTGCTGACCGTCGGGTACGCCGACGACCGGGTGGCGAGCACGGTGGTGCTGATCCGGTCGGGGGAGTCGGTCGTGGTGGTGGACCCGGGCATGGTCGCCTCGCGACGGGCCATCCTCGACCCTCTGCGCGCCCTCGGCATCGAGCCCGAGCAGGTGACCGACGTGATCTTCAGCCACCACCACCCGGACCACACGCTCAACGCCGCCCTGTTCGCCCGGGCCCGGTACCACGACCACTGGGCCATCTACCAGGACGACGTCTGGACCGACCGCCCGGCCGACGGCTTCGAGGTGGCGCCCGACATCCGGCTCATGAGTACGCCCGGACACTCGGCCGAGGACATCACGACACTGGTGGCGACCGACGAGGGCCTGGTGGCGTGCACCCACCTGTGGTGGTCGGCCGACGGACCCGACATCGACCCCCTCGCCTCCGATCAGGCGCAGTTGGAGGAGTCCCGGGCCCGGGTCCTCGCCCTCGGACCGGTCCGGATCGTCCCGGGCCACGGCGCGCCGTTCGAGCCGGTCTGACCCGATGGCCCTGCTCGCGCTCAACGCCAGCCATTCGACCGCCTCGTCGACCCATCACCTGGCGGCGCGGGCCGTCGAGCTCCACGGCTCGGGACGCGTCGTGGACCTGGCCACCCTGGACCCGGCCGGACTGCTCGGGACCGGCGACGACGAGGGGGTGACCTCGCTCCTCGAGGAGATCACCCGTTCCGACGCCCTGGTCCTGGTGACGCCCATCTACCGGGCCACCTACAGCGGACTGCTCAAGGTGGTGTTCGACCAGCTCCGTCCCGAGTCGCTCCGGGGAGTGCCGTGCGTGCTGGCCGCCACCGCCGCGTCCCCCGCCCACTTCCTGGCGCTCGACACCGGCTTCCGGTCACTGGTGGCGAGCCTCGGCGGGTGGTCGGTCCCGACGGTGGTCTACGTCACCCCCGCCGACCTCGATGCGGACAGACGTCCCCTGGCACCGGTCGACGCGGCGCTGTCCGCCGCCCTGTCGGAGGTGGAGCTGGTCAGGGGGTCCGGGCTGCCGCACTAGCGACCGTCCGAGTCCGTTCCCACCGCTTCCGCCCCACCGCCGCCGCACCGGATCCGGTCGATCCTTCGGGGTCCTACGGCGTTTTCCGTCGAATCGGGGCACCTGCAACCGTCTTGCCATCGTGTACCGACCTGAACGGCAATGTCCGTGCCTCATACTCCCACTCGGGAATCGGAACGGTACGGCAACGAAAGGACGGGCGCATGTGCGGGATCGTCGGATACACAGGGGAGCGCCAGGCGGTCGGTGTGCTCCTCGACGGGCTGGCCCAGCTGGAGTACCGGGGGTACGACTCCACCGGCATCTGCCTCGCCGGGGCCGACGGGTTCACCCGGGTGCGGGCCGACGACAACCTCGACGCCCTGCGGACGCTGGTCGACGAGGCGCCCGAGACCCTGGCACCGGCCGGCATCGGCCACACCCGTTGGGCCACCCACGGCGAGGTCTCGGTGTCCAACACCCACCCGTTCGTGGGTTGTGACACCGGCTTCGCCGCCGTCCTCAACGGGATCATCGAGAACTTCACCGAGCTGCGGGACGAGCTGGCCGGCCGGGGCCACGAGTTCGAGTCGGCCACCGACGCCGAGGTCGTGGTCCATCTCCTCGAGGAGCACGCCCACCTCGAGCCCGAGGCCGCCATGCTCCAGGTCGCCCGCCGCCTCGACGGCCACTTCGCCGTCGTCGCCCTCGACCGCCGACGCCCCGGGATCCTGATCGGCACCCGCAACCAGGTGCCCCTAGTGATGGGCATCGGCGAAGGTCGAGCAATTCCTGTCCTCGACCGTGGATGCCGTGCTCGCCCAGACCCGCCGGTTCGTGCTGCTCGAGGACGGCGACGTGGTCGTCCTCGACGGCACCCGATGGGCCGCCTACGACGGCGACGGCCGCATGGCCGGTCGCGAGGAGATCACCGTCGTGCGGGCCACGACCCGCGCCGACCACGACGGCCACGGCTCCTTCCTGGCCAAGGAGATCGGCGAGCAGCCGGGAGCGGTGTCGGACACCCTGCTCGGGCGCATCGCCGGGACGCAGGTGCACCTCGGTGAGCTCGACGACCGGCCGGGTGAGACCCCGGGCCGCTCGTTCACCGACCGGGTCGCCGCCTTCGACCACCTGGTGGTCGTCGGGTGCGGTACCGCGCTCCACGCCGGGGAGGTGGCCCGGCCCATGTTCGAGCGGTGGTCGGCCCTCCGCACGGAAGTCGCCGTGGCCAGCGAGTGGCGCTATGCCGCGCCGATCGTCGACGAGACCACCTTGGTCGTCGCCGTGTCCCAGTCCGGTGAGACGGCCGACACCCTGGCGGCCGTCCGGCTGGCCCGTTCCCTGGGCGCCGCCACCATCGGCATCACCAACATGCCCGATTCGCAGCTGACCCGCGAGGTCGACCGGGTGCTGCTGACCCGGGCCGGACTGGAGATGAGCGTCGCCGCCTCCAAGACCTTCACCACCCAGGTCGCCCTGCTGTCGCTGCTGGCCTTCGAGCTCGGGAGCCTGCGCGACACCCTGGGCGGGGCCGAGGCCGAGCAGGCGCTCGTCGAGCTCGAGCTGATCCCCGAGAAGATGGCGGAGCTGCTCCGCCGCCCGAGCCGGGTCGAGGCCATCGCCGAGTCGATCGCCGGCGCGCCCTTCGTCGTGTACCTGGGGCGCCAGTCCGGCGTGCCGGTGGCCCGGGAAGGGGCGCTCAAGTTGCGCGAGATCGCCTACCTGCCCGCCGAGGTCCATGCCGCCGGCGAGCTCAAACACGGCTCGATCGCCCTGATGGAGGCGGGTACGCCGGTGGTCGCCGTCATCACCGACGGCATGGAGCCCGGACGGACCATCTCCAACCTCCACGAGGTGCGGGCCCGGGGCGCCCGGGTGATCGCCATCGCCACCGAGGGCAACCGACGGGTCGAAGCGGCCTCCGACGAAGTGATCTGGGTGCCGGCGACCGACCCGATGCTCGAGCCGATGCTGGCCGTCATCCCCCTCCAACAGCTGGCGCTCCACACCGCGTCGAACCTCGGCCTCAACGTCGACCAACCGAGGAACCTGGCCAAGACCGTGACGGTCGAGTGATGGCCACCCGTCCACAGGCGCCGATCCCGTCGGGATCCTCCGGTCCCGGGGGACGTATCCTCCTCTCCGACGCCCATCCCGAAGCCGGCCGGGTCGCCGCGCTGCTGTCCGGGCCGGGGGGCTTCACGGTCGAGTGCCTGGCCGATCCGGGAGAGGCGCAGTCCTGGTTGCTGACCCACCCGTGCGACCTCGTGCTCGTCGATCCCACCATGGGTGGCGGTCGGGGCTGTGACCTCCTGCGCCAGGCGCGCAACCTGGCGCCCGGCACCCCGGTGGCGGCGTTGACCGGCGACGACGGCCCGACGGCGCGCATCGACTGCGGCCGGACGGTACCCACCCTGCGCCGGTCGGACGGCGACGTCGAGCTGCTCGTGCGGGTGCACCGCCTGATGGACGCCGCCCGCGGGGCGGTCGACCTGGCCTCCGAGACGGTGCTGGCGATCGGTGCGCACCCGGACGACGTCGAGATCGGCGTGGCCGGCGCCCTGCTGGCGCACGGATCAGCGGGCCATGGCGTCAACATCCTGACCCTGAGCCGTGGCGCCGAAGGGGGGGTCACCGACCTCCGGGTGGCCGAGTCCCAGACGGCGGCATCGCTGCTCGGAGCCCGCCTCTTCATGGAGGACCTGGAGGACACCCGCCTCCCTTCGGGTCACCCGACCGTAGGGCTCATCGAGCGGGTGGTCGACCTCGTCCGGCCGACCATCGTCTACACGCACTCCATCCACGACACCCACCAGGACCACCGGGCCGTGCACGAGGCCACGATGGTCGCCGCCCGTCGTGTGGCGCGGATCTCCTGTTACCAGTCGCCGTCGGCCACCGTCGACTTCCGGCCCAACCGGTTCGTCCCCATCGCCGACTTCGTCGACGCCAAACAGCAGGCCATCGACGCGTTCGCCACGCAGTCCGGCCGCGACTACCTCCAGTCCGAAGTGGTGACCGCCACCGCCCGGTACTGGGGCCGCTTCGCCCACAGCACCCACGCCGAAGCGCTCGAGGTCGTGCGCGACAGCACGGCCCTGGCCGAGGCCGTGGGCGTCCATCCCACCGACCGGGGGCTTGCCGCCCCACTCCGAGAGGACATCGATGTCGCCAGCTGACCCCATCGACCCCACCCGCATCCTGGTGACCGGCGCCGGCGGTCCGGCGGCCATCGCCGTCCTCCGCGCCTACGAGCGCGACGCCTCCGTCACGATGATCGCCGCCGACATGGACCCCTGGGCCGCCGGGCTGTACCTGGTTCCCGCGTCCGACCGAGTGCTCGTGCCCGCCGGCACCTCGCCGCACCTCGTCGACACCCTGATCGACCTGTGCCGGGAGCACCGCATCGACGTCCTGGTCCCGACCGTCGACTGCGAACTGGAGCCCATCGCCCTGGCGGCCGACCGGTTCGCCGCCATCGGAGTCCGCCTCCTCGTTCCCCCGGCCCCCGTGCTCGCCGTCACTCTCGACAAGCTGGCCCTCGCCACCGCCTGCACCGATGTCGTCCGGGTGCCGCGCACGGAGTCGGCCTCGACCACCGACCCCGACAGCTGGGAGTACCCGGTGATCGTCAAGCCCCGCCGGGGCTCGGGGTCCCGTGGCGTCGACGTGGTCGTCTCCGCCTCGGACCTGGTCGGCCGCGCCCTGTCGGAGGACATGATGGTCCAGGAGCTGCTCCCCGGCGAGGAGTACTCGGTCGACGTCCTCGCCGACGCCTCCGGTCGTGTGCGCGCTGCGGTGCCCCGGGTCCGCCAGCGGGTCGATTCCGGTGTGTCGGTGGCCGGCTACACCGTCGTCGACGACGAGCTCCAGTCCTTCGCGACCAGGGTCGTGGAGGCTCTCGGCCTGCCGTACGTGTCGAACGTCCAGGTCCGGCGCGACCGACTCGGTCGGCCGGCCCTGCTGGAGATCAACCCCCGGGTGCCGGGCTCCCTCGCCCTCACCGTCGCCGCCGGCGTCGACATGGCGCGCCTGGCCGTCGACACCCTGCGGGGCCGCCCTCTGGCGAACACCGTGCCGCACCGAGCGGTGGCCATGGTGCGCCATCTGGCGGACCACGTGGTCGAACTCGACGAACTGATGCCCGGGGCCCAGGCCACCGGCGACCCGTCGGTCCCGACGGACACCCGGTTGGCGGTCGCCTGATGGTGGCGTTCCGGATCGACGAGGACTACCACGTCCACACCACCTTCTCCGACGACGCGGTGAGCACGCCGGCCGACAACGTGGCCGCGGCCGTCCGGGCCGGCCTGGCGACCCTTTGCCTGGTCGACCACGTCCGCAAGGACACCACCTGGGTGCCACGGCAGGTCGCCACCGTGCGCTGGCTCGACCGCACGGCTCCCCTCACGGTGCTGTCGGGCGTCGAGGCGAAGATCCTCGACGCCGACGGGCACCTGGACCTCCCGGACTCCGCCCACCAGGCCGACCTGGTCCTCATCGCCGACCACCAGTACCCGTCGGGGTCGGGCCCGGTCTCCCCGTCGACGGTGGCGGGGCAGCTGGCGCGAGGGGAACTGCGGGCCGGCGACGTCGTGGCCACCCTGGTCGAGGCGACGGTGGCGGCGATGCGTCGCGTCGAGCGCCCGGTCGTCGCCCACCCGTTCAGCCTCCTGCCCAAGCTCGGACTGGACGAGTCGGACGTGAGCGAGACACTCGTCTACCACCTGGCCGTGGGCGCCCGGTCCACCGGCGCCCTCATCGAGGTCAACGAGAAGTGGGACTGCCCGGGACCGCGCCTGGCGGCGGCCCTCGATCGCCGGGGGGTGCACCTGGTGGCCGGCAGCGACAGTCACGACTGCGCATCGGTCGGGTCCTACCCCCGGGTCAGCGCCAATCTCGTCGGCTGGTCGAGGGGGGACCGGGTCGACCGGGAGCTGGCCGTCACCCCATGATCCTCTTCCACGAGTGCCTCCTGGGAGGTAAGTGGCTGCTCGTGGTGTGCGTGATGGTCGGGGTCATCCCACTCCTGGCGGCCTCGTACCAGTTCCTCCTGGTGGCCCTGCACGCCCGGAACAACCACTACGGCCGGGTCGGTGACCACCTGCCCCGAACGGCCATCCTGATCCCGGCCTGGAACGAGGAGGCGGTCATCGGCGCCTCGATCGACCGCCTGATGCTGCTCGACTACCCGAGGGATCGGCTGCGCATCTGCGTGGTCGACGACGCCAGCACCGACGCCACGCCGGACGTGGTCCGGGCCAAGGTGCGGGAGTTCCCGGGCAACGTGGTGCACATGCGGCGGGAGCGGGGCGGCCAGGGCAAGGCCCACACGCTCAACCACGGCCTCGCCCTGCTGCTGGAGGACGACTGGATGGAGGCGCTCCTGATCATGGACGCGGACGTGATCTACGAGCCGTCGTCGCTGAAGCGGATGACCCGGCACCTCGCCGATCCCGAGGTGGGGGCGGTGACCGCCTACATCAAGGAGGGCAGCCGGCCGGGCAACTACATGACCCGGTTCATCGGCTACGAGTACATCACCGCCCAGGCGGCCGCCCGTCGCAGTCAGAACGTCCTCGGGGTGCTGGCCTGCCTGGCCGGCGGCGCCCAGCTGCACAGCCGGGAGAACGTCGAGGCCATCGGGGGACGCATCGACACCTCCTCGTTGGCCGAGGACACCTTCACCACCTTCAAGACGCAGCTGGCCGGGCGCCGGGTCGTCTTCGAACCCCACGCCGTGGTCTGGGCCGAGGAACCCGGCAGCATCGACTCGCTCTGGAAACAGCGTCTGCGTTGGGCGCGAGGCAACGTCCAGGTGACGAAGCAGTTCAAGCACCTGTGGTTCCGTCCCCGCCCGGGACACCGGCTGGGGAGCTTCACCTTCGGCGTGTTCTGGTTCTGCCTCTTCCTGTTGCCGGTGATCATGATCCTGATCTCGGCCAGTCTCGTCGGTCTCTACTTCATCGACTTCCCCCTGTCCTGGGAGACGTTCCACCTGCTGTGGATCGTGGCGGGGCTCTGCTACGTCTTCACCACCCTCTTCGCCCTGCTGATCGACACCGAGACCGGTCGCCACACCTGGAAGGAGGGGGTGCTCTTCCCCGGGCTCATCAGCATCACGATCATCGCCTACGCCTGCTTCCCCCGCCCGGCACGGTGGTGCATCCACACCTCCACCGACCTGGCGGGCCTCCACCTCACCCCCGGCGAGATCCACCTTGCCATCCTCTTCGCCTACCTCTGGCTCGCCGCCTCGATGCCGGTGGCATGGACGGCCCGGCTGCTCGAGCCCAAGCGCGTCGGTCGCTACCTCAGTCCGGCCATCGTCTACATCGTCGGCTACGGACCCCTGCTGTGCGGGGTCACCTTCAACTCCTACGTCAAGGAGCTGCGGGGTGCCGCCATGACCTGGGACAAGACGGAGAAGACCGGAAAGGTGGGTATGCCGGCGTGAAGGAGTTCGACGTGACCGACCAGACCGACGTGGACGACGAGATCGCCTACGAGCGGGGGCTGACGGTCAAGGCCCTCGTGGCCCTCGCCGTCGTGGTGGTCATCGTGCTCGTCCGCCAGCGTTACCTGGGGTAGCGCCGGGAGCGGGTGACAGCGATCGCCGGATCCGCTTGTGCACCGGCGGTGAGGTGCCTATTCTCGGCCGGAACCGGTCGACGAGCCGGCGTCGGAGAGTGGGTCCCGCGAGGCCCCGTCGCAAAGGGGGGGCATGTTCCGCACCACAGGTAGTCGTATCCTCGTCGGCGTCGCGTTGGGGGTGGCCGCCGTCGCCCTCCCGCTGGCGTCGACATCCGCATCGGCCGCCACCGGCGGAGGTGCCATGGTGCCCGTGGCGCACGGCATCGACGTCGGCTCGCTGCCGGGGGCTGTCGCCTTCGGCACCACGCCGGCCTCCACTCCCGAGACCGTCTCCTTCATCATGGACGCCCGGAACCTCAACCAGCTCGAGTGGATCGTCGACCACGGTGTCACCCACGACCTGTCGGTCCCCCAGTTCGCCGCCCAGTACGGTCAGAGCCCGTCCGTCATCGCCGGCCTGCAGGGCTATCTGGCCCACTTCGGGATCACCACGACGCAGTACCCCGACGGCCTCGACGTGTCCGCCAGCGGCACGGCCGGGGAGTTCGACGCCGCCCTGGCGGTCCACCAGGAACAGTTCCACGTACCGGGCCGGCCGGCCCACGACGGGACCGCCGCCTCGCCGGCCCAGACGGTGCACGGCGCGGTCGGCTCGCCCGAGCTGCCCGCCGGGATCGCCCAGAATGTGCTGGCCATCCTCGGGCTCACCAACTATGCGCCCTTCGTCACCGATCTGTCCCACGTGCCCGTCGCCACGCAGGCGAAGGCGCCGACCACCGCCGGGGCGCTCGGTACCGCGGCGTGCGAGGCCCTCTCGGGCCTGCCCAGCGGGTGCAACCTACCGACCGACTTCGCCGCCCGCTACGGGCTGCAGCCGCTCAGCCACGACGGGGCGACCGGCGCCGGCGAGACGATCGGGATCGTGACGCTGGCCGCGCTCGATCCCGACGCCCCCCACTGGTTCTGGAGTCACATCGAGGGTCTGCCGGCCAGCCAGCGCACCGTGACGGTCCAGAACATCGACGGCGGCCCGGGCGCGCCGAGCGACGCCGCCGGGACGGGCGAGACCGACCTCGACGTCGAACAGTCCGGAGGCGTGGCCCCCGGCGCCAACGTGATCGTGTACCAGGCACCCAACACCGACCCCGGCTTCGCCGACGCCTTCTTTACCGCCGCCAGCCAGAACATCGCCGACACCGTGTCGGCCAGCTGGGGCGAGTCGGAGACCGTCGTCGCCGCCGCGGTGGCCTCGGGGCAGGAGACGCCGGCCTACGAGGCGGCGTTCGACGAGGCGTTCCTGGAGCTGGCGGCCCAGGGTCAGTCGACGTTCCTGTCGGCCGGTGACTCCGGTGCCTACGACGCCAGCGGCGACCTGGGCTCCACCAACCTGTCGGTGGACACCTCGGGTGACAGCCCCTACGTGACCTCGGCGGGCGGCACCACGCTGCCCTGGTCGGGCACCTTCACCCTGCCGTCGGGCACGGGCACGGGGAGCGTCACGGTCAGTCAGGAGCGGGCGTGGGGTTGGGACTACCTGTGGCCGGCCTTCGCCACCATCAACGGCGTACCCCTCGCCCAGGCGGCCGAGCAGGACGTGGTCGGGGGTGGAGGTGGGTTCAGCACCATCGAGGCCACGCCCTCCTACCAACAGGGCGTGCGGGGCGTCGGCACCTACCAGGGGGTGAAGTGGCTGACCCCCATCGACGCCCAACTGCTCGGCGGGATCGTGGTGCCCACGGCGTGGGACTTCAACGAGCACCCGGTTCTCGTGCACGGCACGGGGTCGGGCCGCCAGGAGCCCGACCTGTCGACGGATGCCGATCCCTTCACCGGGTACCTGTTGTACGAGCCGTCGTGGGCCGGAGTGGGCCAGCCGACCATCCAGGGCGGCTGGGGCGGGACCAGCTTCGTCGCCCCGCAGCTCAACGGGTCCGCCGCGCTGATCGACTCCTGGCTCGGGCACCGGGTCGGCCTGTGGAACCCGTCGATCTACGCCTTCGCCCAGGGCGCCCATTCGCCGTTCACCCCGCTCCAGCAGGTCGGGACGTCGAACGACAACATCTTCTTCACGGGCCAGCCCGGCGCCCTCTACAACCAGGCCACCGGCCTCGGCACCCCGAACCTGACCCGCCTGGCCCAGGACTTCGCCAGCCAGGGGTGACCACGTAGCACCGCCGCGGTACACCCCGAGGCCCGGTCAGCGTGCCGGGTCGCCCGCGTCGGGTCGGTGGGAGCGCGCCTCGATGACCAGCTTCCCGTCGTCGAAGGCGGCCGCCACCTGACCGGTCAGCAATCGACGGATGGGGGCGCCGGCGAGGTCACGGCGCCAGCCGTGGTCGAGCCGGCTCGGTTCGCCCACGACCAGCAGGGCGATGTCGGACCGGGTGGCGAGGAGCCCCTGGTCGAAGTCGAGCTCGTCGGCGATCTGACGCACGAGTCCGGCGCACACGGCCACCGCCACCTGGGACGCCTTCGACTCGGCGGCGTCCGGTGGCAGGCGGAGATCGTCGTGACCGAGCTCGCGACCCCGTTCGACCGCTTCGAGGATCTCGGCCGCCCCACCCTTGGCCAGGCTCCGGGCGTCCACCCCCCGGAGCTTCTCGAGCTCCTGGCGGTTGCGGGGCGGGCGCTGGGCGATGGTCAGGATGGCCAGGTCCGAGAGCACACTGCGGCGTGGCCGGTCGACGGCGGCCGCCCGACGCTCGCGCCAGGCCGCCAACTCCTGGGCCACCCCCCGGGACCGGCCGGACAGCCGGCGAACGTCGCCCACCTTCCACCAGGCCTCCTCGGGCACCACGTGGCGGCGCTGGCCCGGCAGGACGAGGCTGCACTCCTCGATCGCCCAGTCCAGCCGCCCGCGTTGCTCGAGGCGGTCGACCATCACGGAGCGGAGCCGCAGGAGGTGCGCGACGTCGGCCGCGGCGTAGGCCAGCTGGGACTCCGGTAGCGGTCGGTGGAGCCAGTCGGAGAGCTGATCCCCCTTGGCCAGGCTCACCCCGAGCACGAGGTCGACCAGCCGGGCCAGGGACGGCGACGACATCCCGAGGAACCCGGCGGCGACCTGGGTGTCGAAGACTCGGACGGGAGCGACGCCGCACGCCGTCCGGAGGATGTCGAGGTCCTGGCCGGCGGCGTGGGCGACGGCGGTGCCCGGGCCCTCGAATACCCGACCGAGAGGCGTCGGGTCGACCGCCAGCGGGTCGACCAACGCCACCTTGTCCCGCCACGCCATCTGGATCAGGGCGAGCTTGGGCCAGTACGTGCGCTCCGTGTGGAACTCGGTGTCCAGGGCGTAGTACTCCTCGCCCGCCACGGCCTCGCAGAGCACCTCGAGCCGATCCGCCTCCGTGATCAGCTCGGGTATCTCATCGTCGGCCACCGGGACGAACGTAGTGCAGCGGACGGACGGGCCGGGACCCGGCCTCGTCAGGCGGCGACCGGGCCGGCGGCCGGCCGGTCGACGGCAGCCCCGTCCGTCGACCGGTCGGCCAGGGCGGCGGCCAGCACCTCACCGATGTCGCCGGCCAGGTGGAACGTCATCTGGTCACGCACCGCCTCGGGGACGTCCTCGAGGTCCGGACCGTTGCGCACCGGTAGCACGACCGTGGTCAGGCCGGCCCGGTGGGCGGCCAGCACCTTCTGGCGGACACCGCCGATCGGGAGCACCCGGCCCTGGAGGGTCACCTCGCCGGTCATCCCCACCACGGGCCGCACCGGCACGTCCCGCAGCAGGGAGACGAGCGCGGTGGTCATGGTCACGCCGGCGGACGGGCCGTCCTTGGGAATGGCTCCGGCCGGCACGTGCAGGTGGAACCGCTTGCCGGCGAAGGACGCCGGGTCGATGCCCAACGAGTCGGCGTGGGAACGGACGTAGGAGAGGGCGATCTCCGCCGACTCCTTCATGACGTCGCCCAGCTGTCCCGTGAGGGTCAGCCCCTCGGACCCGTCCATCACCGAGGCCTCGACGTACAGCACGTCCCCTCCGGTCCCGGTCACGGCCAGACCGGTCGCCACGCCGGGAACCGCGGTGCGGTCGGCCGACTCGAAGAAGAACTTCGGGCGACCGAGCCACTCCTCCACGTCGTCGGCGTCGACGGTGACCGGTGTGGTCGACGGGTCGGTGGCGATCCTGGATGCGACCTTGCGGAGCAGTCGTCCGAGCTCGCGCTCGAGCGAGCGCACGCCGGCCTCACGGGTGTAGTCGCCCACGATGGCCCGCAGGGCGTCGTCGGTGACGGTCACGTCCTCCCCACCGAGGGCCGCCCGCTCGAGCTGGCGCCCGAGGAGGTGGTGACGGGCGATGGCCACCTTCTCCTCCTCGGTGTAGCCGTCCAGCCGGATGACCTCCATCCGGTCGAGGAGGGGCCCCGGGATGGTGTCGATGACATTGGCCGTGGCCAGGAACAGGACCTTCGACAGGTCGAGCTCCACCTCGAGGTAGTGGTCGCGGAAGGTGTGGTTCTGGGCCGGGTCGAGCACCTCGAGCAGCGCCGACGACGGGTCGCCCCGGTAGTCGGCGCCCAGCTTGTCCACCTCGTCGAGCAGGATCACCGGGTTCATGGTGCCCGCCTCGCGCAGGGCCCGCACCAGACGGCCCGGCTGGGCGCCCACGTAGGTACGGCGGTGGCCGCGGATCTCGGCCTCGTCGCGCACGCCACCCAGGGCCACGCGCACGAACGACCGGCCGAGCGCCCGGGCCACCGACTCGCCCAACGACGTCTTGCCGACGCCCGGGGGACCGACGAGGGCGAGGATGGCGCCCGCGCCCCGACCGCTGATGGGCGCGAGTCCCCGCTCGGCGCGCAGCTTGCGCACCGCCAGGTGCTCGAGGATGCGGTCCTTCACATCGTCCAGTCCGTCGTGGTCCGCGTCGAGGACCCGCGCCGCCTCGGCGACGTCCAGCCGGTCCTCGGACTCGTTGCCCCACGGCAGCTCGAAGACGGTGTCGAGCCAGGTCCGGATCCAGCCGTGTTCGGGATTCTGCTCGCTCATCCGCTCGAGCTTGTCGATCTCGCGCTCCACCGCCTTGTGCACCGCCTCGGGGAGGTCGGCCCCGGCCAGCCGGGCGCGGTAGTCGTCAGGCTGGTCCTCGTCGTCGGAACTCAGCTGCCCCAGTTCCTTCTTGATGGACTCCAGCTGCCGGCGCAGGAGGAACTCGCGCTGGGTCTTCTCCATGCCCTCCTCGACGTCGCTCTTGATCCGCTCGCGCAGCGTGAGGTCGGCGAGCACCTCGCGCGACCACGCGATGACCAGGCGGAGGCGGGCGGCGATGTCGAGCGTCTCGAGAACCTCCACCTTCTGGGCGAGCGACAGATCGGGCGAGTAACCGGCCATGTCGGCGACGCGGCCGGGCTCGGTGACGCCGGCCAGCCGCTCGGCCAGACGCCCGGCACCGCGGCTCACCAGGATGTTCTCCACCACGGCCCGGTACTCGCGGGCCAATTCCGTGGTCTCCTCGGTGGCTCCGGGTTCCTCGACCACCTCGACCTCGACCCACAGGGCCTGGCCGGTCCCGGGCACGGCCGTCCCGAGCCGGGCCCGCTCGACGCCGCGCACGGCCACGGCGGCCATGCCACCCGGTAGCTCGCCCGACTCCATGACCTCGGCGACGACCCCCACCGTGGCGTAGCGACCGTCGATGAACGGGACGACGACGAAGTGCCCGTCGGCCGCCCCAGCGGCCTCGGCGGCCGCGGTGGCCTCGTCCGACTCGAGGGCCATGGTGAACACCATGCCCGGGAGTACCACCCCTGAGGTCAGGGGCAGAAGGGGCAGGTTGCGGGTCACCGCGACCTCCCGGTCATCCGGTCCCGTCACGTCGTTCGTCTCGTCCACTGTTCCTCCAGATGTCTCCGCGTTACTCGCGGATGGATCAACAGTGGAAGCGAACGTATATTCCCCTCCACCGGCCGGATCGGCCCTCTCGGGCCGGTCCGGCGGCCGCTGAGCTGGTCAGACGCGCTCCTGGAACTCCTCTTCGGACGTCTGGTTGAACGTACGTGGCACCTCGAAGACCGAGTTCGGCCGACGGCGGTGCCGGCGCATCCATTCGCGGGCTCCTCCATGCAGGTCCCGGTGCTCCGAGCGGAGCATCAGGACGATGGGGACCACGGTCACCGACAACGCCACCACGGCGGCGATCACGGTGATCAGCACGATCGTTCCGGTTCCCATTGCACCCTCCTCGTCTGGGTTCGCCCTTGACGATGCCCGGAGCCCCCGGCGCCAAACCGGCACCCGGTGTTGTCGAAGCCTCCGGGGGGTCGGGTCGGTACCGCCAGCCGTTTCCGATCCCGGGAGTGGCGCAGCCCGGGGGACAGGACGCTCGAGGATGTCCGGAGTCGGCGCCGCCTCTCAGGAGCCGGAGTCGCCCGACTCGTGGGCCGCCTTCGCCTCCCGGGCGAATCGACTGGCGAGCTGGCGGGTCACCCCGAACAGCTCGCCGATCTCGGCGGCCGACAGTCCCTCGTCGCGCAGGGCCGCCGTCACCGACAGGCGGATGTCCCGACGGGCCTCCTCGAACGCCTCGAGTCGCTGGGTCAGATCCCGGCTGAGCGTCGCGGAGTCCGACTGGCGCATCTTGGCCTCCATGGTGATCCCGTTGCGCAGGAGCTCGATGTCCTCGTCACTGGACGTGACCTGGTTCTCGAGTCCCTCGATGAGGAGCCGGGTCGCCACCCGATACCGGAGGACATCGGCGATCACCCGCTCGATCGGACCGTCCATGGCGAAATAGTAGGGGATGGGCAACCGCCGGAGCCCGACGCCCGGCTGACGGACCCGCCGCGACAGGGCGGGCGCGGCTGGATCGCCTCCCGCCTAGCGTGAGCCGCGGACGGCCGTCGGGCCGGCACCGGGAAAAGGAGGCACGATGGGCTGGGACTTCTCGACGGACCCCGACTACCAGCGGAAGCTGGACTGGGTGGAGCAGTTCTGCCGCGAGGAGGTCGAGCCGCTCGAGTACGTCTTCCCGTACGCCGTCCGCTCCCGGGAGCCGAAGATCCGGGACCTCGTCCGGGGCCTGCAGCAGCAGGTCAAGGACCAGGGCCTCTGGGCCATCTTCCTCGACCAGGACCTCGGGGGCCCGGGCTACGGACAGCTCCAGCTCGCTCTCCTCAACGAGATCCTGGGCCGGTACCCCTCGGCCCCGCAGATGTTCGGTGCGGCCGCGCCCGGACACCGGCAACATGGAGATGCTCGCCGCCTACGGAACCGAGGAGCAGAAGGAGCGTTGGCTGCGTCCCATGCTCGATCAGGAGCTGTGGTCGGCCTATTCGATGACCGAGCCCCAGGGCGGCTCGGATCCCAACCTCTTCCGCACCCGTGCCGTCCGGGACGGCGACGAGTGGGTCATCAACGGCGAGAAGTGGTTCACGAGCGCCGGCCGGGTCGCCGACATCCTCTTCGTGATGTGCACCAACGGAATGTTCGTGGTGCCCCGCGACACGCCCGGTGTCGAGATCCAGCCGGAGCCCCGTAACCACAACCACATCATCTACAACGAGGTCCGGGTGCCCCTGGACCACCTGCTCGGGCCCGAGGACGGAGCCAAGGTGCTCGCCCAACGCCGGTTGGGCGGAGGTCGGATCCACCACGCCATGCGGACCATCGCCCAGTGCCGTCTGGCCTTCGACATGATGTGCGAACGGGCGCTCAGCCGCGAGTCACACGGCCGGATCATCGGCGAGCACCAGATGGTCCAGGAACGCATCGCCGACTCCTATGCCCAGATCCGGATGCTGCGCCTCCTGGTGCTCGAGACGGCCTGGAAGATCGACCACTCGAGCACGCAGGAGTGCCGCACCGACATCGCCACCGTCAAGTTCACGATGGCCAAGGTGCTGCGCGACGTGTCGTACAACGCGCTGCACATCATGGGCTCCCTGGGCACGACCGACCTCACACCACTCCAGGCGATGTATGCCGGGGCGCCCACCATGGGGATCGCCGACGGCGTGGACGAGGTCCACAAGGCCACCGTGGCCCGCAACGTCCTGAAGGGCTACCGACCGCACGAGGGCTACTGGCCGACGGAGTACATCCCGGCCAAGCGCGAGGCGGCCTGGCAGGCCTTCCGGCCCCGGTTCGACGCCGACCCCGAACTGCTGGCCCTGGCGGAGGGCTACCGCGCCTACCTGGCCAGGCGTCGCTGAGCCCGGTCGCCGGACGTCAGGGGTACGTGACGACGATGGGGGTGTAGGGCTGCAGTTCGACCGTGTCGATGCCCGTGGGTCGGGGCACCCCGATGTAGCAGCGCATGGACAGTCCGGCGGGGCCGGTGGGGGGCGTGGAACTGCACGCCTGCACGGTGAACGTGACCTTGAACTTCCCCTTGCCGTTGGTCGTGACCGTCACCGCGTTCGTCGTGTCGCACGGGCTGTTCGGCACCACCCACGACGTCGCCCCGCACTCGTCGATGTGCACGGTGGCGTGCGCGGGGAACCCGGTTCCCACCAGCTTCGTCGTGGTGTTCACCATCACGTCGTCGGGGTGGGCGGTGATCACCGGGGGGGTCGACGTGACCGCCCCGGCGGAGGCCGCCAGAGCCAGGGGTGCGGCCGCGGCCACCAGGGCCGTGGCGGCGAGGATGCCGGTCCGTACAGATGTGCTGCGCATATCGTCCTCCGTTCGCTCGGGCCCCTCATCCACCGGCCACCCCCGCCATCGATGGGGTGTGGCCCGCTGTCCGTCCAAACGATCGTCGACGCCGAGCGTTACGGACTCGTCAGGCGCACTCGCGCTCAGGGGACCGGTGGTGCCGATCCGACCGGGTCGCCGACGGACAGGTGGATCCACCTGTTCCTGTCGTCCCGGTTGGACACCTATATTGCGACGATGCGACGTGACGAGCTCCGCGACCTCCTGGTCGAGGCCGGGCTCGACATCCTGATCGACGAGGGGCTGGCCCGCGGCACCGAGCGGCTCACCTTCAAACGGGTCTTCGACCGGGTCGCCGAGGAGCGGGGCATCCGGATCACCAATGCCTCGGTCATCGGCCGGATCTGGACCGACATGGCCGACTACCAGGCCGACGTGCTGTCCGCCGCCCTCGAGAACCTCGACCGGGCCGGAGCGGAGGAGACCGTCCGGGCCGCGGCCGATGTGCTGTCCACCGCTGACCTCGACACCCTGGAGGGCCGTCGGGCCGCTACGCGGGAAGTCATCCGGGTGGCCTGTGCCGCCCATGTCAACGCCGTCACCCACTCGCGCAAGGCCGCCCTCAACATGGGGCTGAGGGGGTTGTCGGTGTCGAAACTCCCCCGGGAGGGTGGGACTCCGGCGGCGGAGAGTGTCCGGCGGGCCTACGAGGTGTACTGCGTCCGGTGGGAGTTCGTGTTCGAACAGTCCTTCGAACTGCTGGGTATCCGGATGCGCAGCGGTCTCACGGTGCGGCAGCTGTCCATGCTGGCCATCTCGATGGTCGAGGGGTTCGCCATCTGGGACCGCATCGACCCGGACCGGGTGCACGGCATCGTGCTGCCGACGGGTGCGGACGGCGACGAGCAGGAATGGTCGCTGCTGTCCCTCGGACTCGAAGCTCTCGTGGGCCAACTCACGGAACTCGTCGAGCAGGTGGCCGACTGGTCTCCGACCGGCCACTCCGGCGCCGGAAACCCCGAGTAGCCGCCGCTACCCGGGCCCCGGTGGATCCGCCGGGTGGATCCGCCACCTGCTGCCAGTATGCAGTGGCGGGCCGCAAATGGCAATCAGAAGTTGCCTGCTTTGGCAATGGTCGTTGCACGCCCCGTGTCGGAGCCCTTCCCGGACGGTCAGCCGCTCACCAGGGCGGGGCGGGCCACGGCGAACACCGCCACGCATCCGAGCACGGTCACGAGCGTCCACGACCAGGCCGCCCGGGGTGCCCGGCGCAGGGTGGTGACGACGACCATGGCGGCCGCCCCCAGGGTCGCCACGAGCGCCGCCGTGCGGGCCACCGCCGAGCCACCGCCCAGGGCCCAGATGGTGAGGGCGCAGGCGACGAGGAGCACGACACCTACCAGGAGATCGGTCCGGGCCGACAGTCGTTGGGGCAGTCCGGCGATGCCGGACCGGGCGTCGTCGTCGCGATCGGCCAGGGTGTTCACGAAGTGCGCCCCCACGCCCAGCAGTCCGGTGGCCACCATCACCGCGGGCCGGGGCCAGGGATGGCCGGGTAGCCCGAGGGTCACGAAGGCGGGGAGCAGGGCGAAGGAGACGGCGTAGGGGAGGGGGCTCACCACCGTGGCCTTGAGCCCGGCGTTGTAGGACCAGGCCGACCCGACGGCCACCAGGTGCACCACCGCCGCCCGCCACCCCGAGAGGAGGGACAGCGGAACGCAGGCGGCCAGGGCGACCAGCGCCGCCAACCGCACGGTGGCGACGTCGACCATCCCGGCCACGATCGGCTTGTCGGTGCGGCCGACACTGGAGTCGCGGCCGGCGTCGAACCAGTCGTTGCTCCACCCGGTGGAGAGTTGTCCGGCGAGGACGGCGAGGGCGACGGCGACACATCCCGCCGCCCCACGGCCGGCGAGCGCGGCCAGGGCCGTGGTGACGGCGACGACCGCCACGGTGGGCTGGAAGTGGCACGCCCGGACCAGGCCCAGCAGGGGCCGGTGGGGCGCCGTCGCCGGGGTGGGGCGGTCCGGGGTCACAGGCCACCCTACGTCCGTCCACCCGTTCGGGGCCCGGGACCCGCAGACTGCGGGTGCCGCGCTGCGGGTCTACCGTGGGTCGGGGCGGGGGAGTTCCCGACCCCGGGGGGAGAGCGGAGGTGTGCGGGATGCGCGACGAGGTGGTTGGGCCCGGCCGTCGGGCCGCCCTGGCGGTCGCCGTCGTCGCCCTGGCGTTCGTCGCCGCCGGGCTCGTCCCCGGCCCGCCGGCCGGGGCCGATCCGGGAACGGTCCTCCCGGGCACCTCGTGCCCGGCCTTCCCGGCCGACGACGTCTGGAACACGCCGATCACGGGATTGCCCGTCGACGCCGACAGCGCCACGTGGCTCGCCTCCATGGAGGCATCCACCACCTTCCTCCACCCGGACTACGGCCCGTCGTCCCATCCCACCAAGCCCTACGGCATCCCGTGGGAGATCGTCCCGTCGGGGACGCCGTTCGTCCCGATCGCCTTCACCTACGCCTCGGAGAGTGATCCCGGCCCCTACCCGCTGTCTGCCGGCACGCCGATCGAGCACGGCTCGGACCGCCATGCCCTGATGGTCGATCCGGCCACCTGCACGCTGTACGAGACGTTCGACACCCACTTCCACCCCCACGGCAGGTCGAAGGCGGGCTCGGGCGCCATCTGGAGCCTCGGGTCCGATGCGCTGCGGCCGGCCGGATGGACGTCGGCCGATGCCGCCGGACTTCCCATCCTTCCCGGGTTGGTCAATTACGACGAGGTGGCCTCGGGGGCCATGGACCACGCCATCCGCTTCACCGTGGCGTGCACCCAGGAGGCCTACCTCTGGCCGGCGCGCCACGAAGCGGGCCAGGCGGACGCCTCGTGTCCTCCCATGGGCGCGCGGTTCCGCCTCGACCCGTCCTTCAGCCTGCCCGCCTCGGCGTGTTCGACGTTCTGCCAGACGGTCGTCACCACGCTCAAGACGTACGGGATGATCGTGGCCGACAACGGCTCCAACTGGTACTTCCAGGGCACGGCGGACACCCGCTGGACGGCCACCGAGGTGAACCAGCTCAAGCAGATCCCGGCCGGTGCGTTCCAGGCCGTGGACGAGTCGTGCCTCGAGGTGGCCACCGATTCGGGGCAGGCGCTGCAGCCGGGCACCCCCGCCTACGTATCGGCCTGCGGATGAGTAGCGCCCCGGCGTCGTCCGCCCCGCCTTCCGGGGCGAGCGGCGTGCGTTCCGCCCTGGTCGACTCGACCGCGGAGCTGCTGGCCACCGGGACGGCCATCGCCCCCTCCGACTGGGACCGGCCGGCCACCGACCGGTGGACCGTGCGCGAGCTCTTCGCCCATCTGGTGCGCAGCGTCACCGTCATCGTCGACTACCTCGACGGCGACCTTCCCCGGGAGGGCCCCGGCCTGGGCGACGCCGCCGGCTACTACCGGGCGGCCCTCGGCGCTCCGGGCGTCCACGAGGGAATAGCCCAGCGGGGTTCCGAAGCTGCCGTCGCGGCCGGAGCCGACCCGGTGCCCCGGGCCCGCGCCGTGATCGCCGCCACGCTGGACCGGGTGGCGACGACCCCCGACGACCAGGTGATCGTCCATTTCGTCGGCTGGATGCCCTTCGAGCAGTACCTGGTGACCCGGGTCGTCGAGGTCGTCCTCCATACCCTGGACATCCAGCTCGCCTGCGGACTACCGCCACGCGCCCCGGCGTCGGCACTGGAGGTGGTCGTGCCGCGGCTGCTCGAGCTGTCCGACCGGGCCGACCCGGTGGCGCTGGTCCTGGCACTGACGGGTCGGCCCTCCATGCTCACCTGCAACGTCCTGGGCTGACGGCGGTCCGGTCACCCCGACGGGTGGGCCGGGCACCGTACGCTGTCGGCACGCCGACCACCGGGGGAGGGTGATGGAGTTCACCGTGACCGAGTCCATCGCCGCCGCCCGGGATGACGTGGTTCGGGCGCTGGCCGATCCGGGCTACTACGAGAGCCTGGGGGACGCATCGACCTCGGTGCGGGCGCCCGAGCTGCTGTCGGCGTCGACCGAGGCCGGAACCCTGCTCGTACGGGTGCGGTATGCCTTCGCCGGGACGATCACCGGTCCCGCGGCGAGGATCGTGGACGTCGACAAGCTCACCTGGGTGATCGCCACCACGTTCGACACGGTCGGATATCGCGGCCGTCTGGTGGTGGAGCCCGACCACTACCACGGGCTGCTCCGCTGCGAGGGGACGTTGGCCCTCGCCGACCTAGACGGCACCACCACCGAGACGGTGACCGGCCGGCTGGACGTACGCGTTCCGCTCGTCGGCGGCTCGGCCGAGAAGGCGATCTTCGCCGGCTTCACGAAGCAGCTCGGCCTCGAGGCCATGGCCCTCGGCACCTGGTGCGCCGCCCATCCGGCCTGACGCCGGGGCGCTGTCGCTCAAGTCCTGGACTGGGGTGCCGATCCAACAGGTATCCGTTCCCGTCCGGAGGTGACGACCGTGAGTGACCCAGAAGCGTTCAGGACCTGCCCGTACTGCGCCGCGCAGGATGTCCCGAAATTGGTGGTCTACCCCCGACTGGTGTCCGGCTCGGCCACGAGCTGGAGGTGCCGTTCCTGTGACGGGTACTGGTCGGACGCGCAACTGGTGCTCCTGCGGGCGTCGTGACGGTCCGTCCGGTCCGGTCCGGCGACGAACGCCCCACCGACGTGCACTCCACCGGAACGGCGGGTCCGGTTCAGCTTCCGTAGCGGGCGGCGGCGGCGACCCAGTCGGAGGCGATCGCCTGCCGGGCCGTGGCCAGGGAGAGTCGTCCGGTGCAGACGAGCGTGCGCAGGGCGCCCTCCAGCCCGTCCTTGGCATTGCGGCTGGAGACGGCGTGCGGGTCGTCGTTCGGTTCCACCCAGAGATTCGCCGGGTCGTTGGGATCACCACCCAGCTCGAGCGGGACGAGGTGGTCGTACTCGGCCGTGGCGAACGAACCGGTGTAGTCGTAGGCGGCGGCCGAGCCCGCCTTCTCGGGCTCCGTCACGCTCTCGGGAGGTCGGATCGAGGAGGTCCAGCCCGTCCGGCAGATCGTGCTGGCGATGTCGGCCTGGGTGACGTCGGGGTTGACGGCGCCGGGCGTGCACCGTGGATCGGGGAGCGGGTCGGGGCCGACCCAGGTGTAGTGGCAGGAGCCCGGTGCCGGCTGGGGCTCGACCGAGTAGACGGCTCGGGATCCGGGCCCCACGACCAGGGTCCCGGACGGGGCCGAGGCGGGCACGGACGGTGCGGTCGTCGGCCCGGTCGATGCGCCGGGCACGGCGGGCGGGGACGTGGAGAGGGTGGAGGGGGAGGTGGCTGGCGGGACCGAACCGGGCGGGGCGGCCGCCGGCGCACCCCCGCAGGCCGCGGCCAGGACGGCCACGACGGCCAGGACGACCCCCGCGACCGGGGGGACCTGCCCGGCGGGCACCCATCTCATGGTCCGGGGTAGTGGATCGTCGCCGCCGAACCCCGCGAGGTGGAGGCGATCGTGATGCCGTTGGGCAGAGCATCCTTCAGCTCTTGGACGTGGCTGATCACCCCGACCATCCGACCTCCGTCCTGGAGTGAACGCAGCACGTCGATGACGGTGTCGAGCGAGTCGCCGTCGAGGGAGCCGAACCCCTCGTCCACGAAGAGGGCGCCGATGGAGTAGTTCGACCCGGCCGACACGACGTCGGCCAGGCCGAGCGCCAGGGCCAGTGCGGCCATGAAGGTCTCGCCGCCCGACAGCGTGGTGGCCGGGCGGGACTGACCCGTCTCGGCGTCGAGAACGGCGATGTCGAGCCCCCAGTGCTGCCGCCCGTCGGCGTGCTGGTCGCTGAGGTCCAGCGCGTACCGGCCGTTGGTCATGGTGTGGAGGCGGTGGTTGGCATGGGCCAGCACCTGGCGCAGGTAGTAGGCGAGCACCCAGTTCTTGAGCGAGAGCTTCGTGGCGTCGGGGCCGGTGCCGAGTCCGGCGCACAGCCCGGCGAGGGTGTCCGCCTCCTCCTTGGCGACCAGGGCGGCGACGATGGCCTCCGAACCCCCGGCGAGTTCCGCGGCGGCCGCGTCGATCGACGCCAGCCGGCCCTCCAGTGTGGCCATCCGTCCGACCAGCACGTGGTGGGCCTCGGCGGCACTGCGCTCGGCCAGCAGGGCGGCCGTCACGTCGGGCTCCTCTTCCGGTCCACCGTCGGCCGCATAGGCCGCGATCCGACCGGCCACGTCCCGCCGCCGCTCCGCCCGCTCGGCCAGGGCGGCCCGGGCCGTCTCGAGTTCGTCGGGCGGCCGGGACCAGTGCTCGAGCCGGGCCGGATCGTCGACGCCGAACTCGGTCATGGCATCGGCGAGCACGCCGAGCTGCTGGAAGCGGGTGGCGGAGGCGGCCGCGGTCGACTCCAGGTTGGCGGCCAGCGTGGACACGGCGTCGGCCAGCAGCCGACGGGCCCGGGCGCCGTCGGCCGTCGACACCAGGTCGCCGTGCTCGGCGACGAACGCGTCGCGGTCGACCTCCCACCGGGCCCGTCGCTCGGCCAGGCGGCCCGCCCTACCGTCGAGGAGGGAGCGCCGCTTCTCGATGTCGGCCGCCAGGTCCTCCGCAGCCACCGTGAGGCGGTCCAGGGCATCCTTCCGGTTCCGGGCGGCGGCTGCGGCTCCATCGAGGGCCGCCAGCTCGCGACGGGCGGCGGCCAGTCGCTCGGCGACGCCCCCTGCGTCGGTCGCGGCGGGGAGGCTGTCGAGGGAGCCCCTCGCCACCGCCACCTCCACCTCGATCTCGTGGTGCTCGTCGCCCGCGGTCCGCTCCAGCTGTTCGGCGGCCTCGAGCTCGTCGTCCCCCGGTGCGTCGCCGGCGGGACGGGCCGGGTCGGGGTGGTCGGTGGCGCCACAGGTCGGACAGGGCTGACCGTCGACCAGGCAGGTGGCCAGCCGTCCGGCCAGGCCCGATCTCCAGGCCGCGCGGAGTCCGGCGGCGTGTTCCCCCGCCGCCGCCGACCGGGCCGCCGCGGTCTCGAGATGCACCGCCAGTTCGGCCAGACGGCGCGCCGCCACCGCCCGGGCCTCGAGCGCCGCCGCCTCCTCGGTGAGCTGGTCGACCCGCGCCTCGACCGCGGGCCGGGTCGCCGCCCGGGCCGCGTCCGCCGCCAGTCGCCCCTCCATCGCCGTCACCCGCGCCCGTGTGCGGTCGAGCTCGTCGACCCGCGAGGCGAGCGCGGCGGCGTCCTCGGACAGTTCGCGCTCGTCTGCCTCGAGCTCCCGGAGTGAACGGCCGAGCCTGTCGAACTGCTGGTCGGACCGTTCGAGGGCGGCCGCTTCGGCCGACAGCCCCGACGCCAGCAGGTGGGCGGAGGTGGGCCCGTCCAGGGCGTCACGCCCGTATCCCTCGATCCAGGCGGCCTCCACGGCCGCCAGGAGCCGACCCCGCTCCATGTCCAAGGCGGCGAGCTGGTCGGAGGCGCCGCGCCAGGCGCCCAGGGAGCGGGACAGGGTGGCTACCGTGTCGGCCCGGGCCAGCTCCCGGGCCAGCTCCTCGTCGGCGGTCTGCTGGGCGGTATGGGTCGCCGCCTCGGCGACGTCGGCGCGCCATCGCTGCCACCGCTCGACGGCCGTCCTCACCGCCGCCAACCGGTCCCGTGCCGCGCTGCTGGCGGCCTCGGCACGGTCGCGGGCCGCCGCTACGGCGGCCAGGACGTCCTGCATCTCGCCACGCAGCTGTGGCAGTCGCACGATGTCCACCGGCTCGTGCCCGTCCGGCGCGGCGTCGGTGCCGGTATCCGACGGATCGCCGGGCGACGGCCCGATGTCGGCGATGTCCCGGGCGGCGGCCCGGAATGCCGCCACGTCGCTCCGGATGCGGTCCTCGGTACCCTCCCGACCGCGGGTGAGCGCCTCGTAGGCCTCACGACGCTCGGCGGCGAGCTGGCGGAGGGCCTCGGTGGTCCGCAGGTAGACGTCCACCGGGAACAGCTTGGTCAGCAGGTCGGCGCGTTCCTGGGTCTTGGCCTTCAGGACCTCCTCGAACTTGCCCTGGGGGATGAGCACGACTTGCTCGAACTGGGCCTTGTCGAGCCCGACCAGGTCGGCGATCCGCTCCGCCACATCGCGCTTGCGGGTCAGGCCGTGGCCTCCGGGCCCCTTCTCGATCAGACAGACCCTCGACGGGTCCTCGACGACCCCGGTGGGCGACCGGCCACTCGGCCGGGTCTGGGCCGGCGACCGGGTCAGTGCCCAGTGGCGACCCTCGGCCTCGAATTCCAGGGTCACCTCGGTGCGGGTGCAGCTGTCCGCGAACTGGCTGCGGATGTGGCTGTTGACCCGGAAGCCGGGCAGGTCGTCGTAGAGGGCGTACACGATGGCGTCGAAGATGGTCGACTTGCCGGCCCCGGTCGGTCCGGTGATCGAGAAGACGCCGTGGTGGCCGAGCCGGGCGAAGTCGATCGTGAACTCGCCGGCGTAGGAGCCGAAAGCCTGGATGCGGAGGGACAGGGGCCTCACGGGAGGGCTCCGCGTCGGGCGCTGCCCACCGCGTCGAGCACCAACTGGCGCTCGGAGTCCGAAGGTGGCCGATCACGGACCTCCTCGAGGAACTCGAGGACGACCTCCTCGTCCGAACGCTCCTCGATGGGCGGTCCACCCGAACCGAAGTCCGCCAGGGCACCGGTGCGGGGATCGTCGTAGCGGAGACTGACGGCGTGTGGGAACCGGGACCGGAGACGTTCCATCGGCTGGGTCTGCACCGTGTCGTCGGTCAGCCGGGCCGCCACCCAGTGGTCGGTGTACCGTTCGTGGGCCGGGTCCGTGAGCAGCCGCTCGAGCGTGCCCGTGAGGGTGACGACCTTCCGGCCGACTGGCACTGGCACCTGCGCCACCCCGACGAGCCGGCCACCCTCCACCTCGAGCAGCCGGACCGATTTCGGGTGGTCCTCGCTGAAGGAGTAGGGGAGCGGTGACCCCGAGTAGGCGACGGCATCCGAGCCACCGATCCGCTGGGGGCGGTGGAGGTGACCGAGGGCCACGTAGTCGAATCCGCCCAGTACCGCGGGGTCGACCTGGTCCGCTCCGCCGACGGCGAGCGTGCGCTCGGATTCGGACAGGCCCGCCCCCGACACGTAGGCGTGGACGACGGCGATCGACGGCAGCCCGCCGAGCGCGGGGAGTGCGGCGCGACCGGCATCGAGGGCGTCGACCAGGACGCTCTGGTGGGTGGCCGGGCGGGGGGTGCCGTCGGAGGACGGTCGGAGGTCGGGGGTCACGTGGGGGTCGAGGAAGGGGACGGCCACCAGCGCCACCCGCTCACCCCGGGCGGTGAGGACGCGGGGGACCGGCGGGCTGCGGTCGTCGGCGAAGACGTGCACCCCCCCGAGGGACTGGCGTCCGGCGCCGAAGCCGAGCCGCCGGGCGCTGTCGTGGTTGCCGGGGATGAGCACGACCTCGGCGCCGGCCGCCCGCAGCCCGTCCAGACCCAGGTCGAGCAAGGCGACGGCGTCCTCGGCCGGCAGCGACCGGTCGTAGACGTCACCCGCCACGATGACCAGGTCGACCTGCCGCTCCTGGACGAGGGCGGCCAGCCAGGCCAGGAACGCCCGCTGGTCGTCCTCGAGCGGTTCCCGCTCGAACCGGCGCCCGAGGTGCCAGTCGCTGGTGTGGATGATCCTCATCGTCCCCTCCGTCGCACGCCGCCACACTGCCAGACCGGTGTGTCACCGGAGGTCCACCGGGAACCACCATCTCGGACGGGCCGGGTCTGTAGGGTGCGGTGGTGGAGGAGCTTTCGGGCGACCCGGTCCAGGACGACGTCGATCGGCTGGTGCGCTCGGCCGGCCGGTTCCTGCTCCGCAACAGCTCGGAGGGCACATTCGATCTCGATGTCACCCTGCGGGGGATCGGGGACGCCTACGGGGTGCTGGTCGAGGCGTTCATCACCATGGAGGGGTTGAGCTTCGTCGTCACGCACGCCGACGGCCACCAGCGCACGGGGGTCATCCACGCCCAGCCGACCCTCGAGCGGCTCGACCAGATGTCGGAGTTCAAGGAGCTGGTCGCCCGGATCACCTCCGGTGCGCTGACCGCCGGTCAGGCCGGCGACGCCCTCGAGCACCTGGAGGCGTCGCGCCCTCCGTACCCCGTCTGGGCCCGGTTCATCGGGGTGATCCTCTTCGCCGCCGGGTTCGCCCCGAGCATGCAGGCGAACTGGCGCCAGGTCGGTGGCTCCGTCATCCTCGGCGCCGTCATGGCCGTCGTGTACCTGGTCGGCGAGCGCCTCGAGGTGCTGCGGACGATCCTGCCCCTCATCGCCGCCACCGCCGTCGGCGTCGTGGGGTTCGGCCTGCTCCACGAGGCGCACGCCCACGGCGGCCCCGTACTGGTCATGGTGCCGGCCCTGTTCGTGATGATCCCGGGGGACTTCCTGTGTGCGGCCGCCGCGGAGATCTCGGTGGGTCAGTTCACCGTCGGCACCATCCGCCTGGTCCAGTCGGCCTTCATCCTCTTCCAGTTGGCGGCCGGCGTCATCATCGCCGCCCAGCTCACCGGGGCCGGCACCGCCTCATTGATCTCGACGACCACCGTCGACAACATCCCCTGGATCGTGACCGCCCTGGCCTGGGTGCCCTTCACGGTGGGGATGGCGCTCACCTTCTGCGCCCGGCGTCGGGACGTCGGGTGGCTACTGCTGGGTGTCTACGTCGCCTGGGGGGTGCAGCTCGGCGTGGTGCGGTCCGCCGGGGACGCCGCCGGGACCTTCATGGCCGCGGTCGTCCTGTCGCTGCTGGGGATCCTGCTGGGCGAGAGCCCCAGGCGCCCACCCAACCTGGTGATCATCCTGGGAGGGGTGTTCGTGCTCACCGTGGGCTCCATGGCCCTGCGGGGGCTCACCACGCTGGCCGGCGGCCATCTCATCGAGAGCTTCCACGACCTGACCGATTTCGCGCGGGTGGCCGGATCGCTCTCGCTCGGCCTGATCGTCGGCACCAGCGCCGGTGTGCTCGTCCTGCGGCGACGCAGCCCCCGCGTGGCCGAGGAGGTGGCGGTCGAGCGCTGATCGTCACCGGGCCCGCCGCCGACCGCTACAGGCAGGCGTACACGGCGTCGACGAGGGACCGGTTGCGGCTGCTCTGCCACCGGGGGATGACGTGGTTCATCACGTAGCCGAAGGCCACCCCGCCATCGGGATCCGCGAACCCGACCGCCCCACCGGTGCCGAAGTGGCCGAAGGCCGAGGGATTCGGACCGAAGGGCCGTCGGGAGGTGGTCGGTTTGAAGCCCAGCCCGAAGGTGACCTCCTCGCCGAGGACGGGGCAGAAACCCACCGACTGCGGCGACGTGGCCTCGGCCAGCAGACCGGGCGAGAGGAGGCGGCCGGGCTCGAGCAGCGCCCGGTAGATCCGGGCCACCCCGGCGGCCGTTCCGTGGGTGTTGGTCGAGGGCACCTGGGCGGTCCGCCACAGCGGGGTGTTGACCACGCCGACGGACGAGTATCCCGGGGGGTTGAAGTAGCTGAGCGCGACCATGAGGTCGTCCCCGGCGAGGGTCCGGTGTCGATCGCCGTTGCGTCGGTGCCGCCGAGGGCCCAGACGACGTCGGCACAGCGTTGCTGCTGCTCGTCGGGGAGACCGCACCAGACATCGGCCCCCAGCTCGGCGGCCAGGGCCCGGAGCCGCGCTCCGGGCAGGTCCCCGGTGAGGCGGCGCACCGGCTCACCGATCAGGTGGCCGTAGGTGTTGGTGTGGTAGGCGTGCCGGGTGCCCGGCTCCCACCATGGGGCGGTGGCGGCCAACGCGTCGGCCATGGTCGACCAGTCGGCGAGGTCGGCGTCCACCAGGGGCCGGCGGATGGCCGGGACCGCCGCCCGGTGGCAGAGCGCGTGGCGGAAGGTGGCGCCACCCTTGCCGTGGTCCGCGAACTCCGGCCACACCGCGGCCAACGGGTCGTCGAGCTCCACCCGTCCGTCGTCGACCAACTGCAGGAGGAGGAGGGCGACGAAGGCCTTGCCCACCGAGTAGACGTCGACCAGCGTGTCCTCCTGCCACGGTCGGGACGGCGCGGCGTCGGCCCACCCGCCGACCAGGTCGACCACCCGCTCGCCGTCGACGAACACGGCGACCCCGGCACCGACCTCGCCCCGCTCGGCGAAGTTGGCGGCGAAGGCGTCGCGGACGGGGGCGAACCGGTCGAGGCAGCGGCCCGAGACCGGCACCTCGGCCGCCGGGCCGTCGTCCCGGGGCGCACCGGTCATGGCCCGGGAGCGGCGACGAACGCCCGGATGTCGGGGAGAGCGGCGCGGTCCTGGGCGAAGAAGGCGTGGCCGCCGTCGTAGAGACGCAGCTCCGCTCCCGCGATCCGCGAGGCGATCGCCCGGCTGTTGGCCATCGGCGCGATGGGGTCGAACCGGCCGCCGGCCACCAGGGTTGGACAGGTGATGGCCCCCAACCGGTCCCAGACGTCATGACCCCGTCGGGCCTCGAGCTGGGCCCGCTGGCCGGCGAGCACCACCGGGTCCGTGTCCTCGCCACGGTCCATCATCCCGACCAGGGCCCGATCGCCCGGGTGGGCCTCCAGCCAGGCTTCGTCGAAGCGGGTGTCGAGCAGGTGCCGGCGCACCTCGGCCCGGGTCGGCCGGCTCCAGGTCCACCAGCTCGTGCAGCGGGTACGACGAGCCGCCGGCGCCTCCGGCCGAGGTGCACAGCAGGGCCAGGCGCTCGACCGCGCTCCGGTGCGGTCACGGCGAGTTCGAGGGCCACCATGCCCCCGAAGCTGACGCCGAGGACCCGGGTGGTCCCCCAACCGACCACGTCGAGCAGCCCGAGGGCATCGGCCGCGCAGGTGGCCATGTCGTAGGGACCCGGCGCCGGGCCGCTCGCCCCCAGGCCGCGGGCGTCGAAGGCCAGCAGGGTGACCCCGGGGCCGACGAGCTGCAGCAGGGCCGCGGCGGTGGCCATCGTCGCCCCCGATCCGTTGATGAAGAGCAGCCGGGGTCCCGACCCGGAGACCTCGAAGGCCAGATCGACGCCGTTGACGTGGGCGGTGGGCATGGGACCTCGGGAAGGGACGGGATGGTGGTGCGCGCCCGCCCAGCCTCGCACGCGTCGCCCCGTCCCGGGTGCGGACCCGGCCACTCGGGCGGCCGATCCGCCCTACAGTGCCGCCATGGCTCTGGAGCGATTCGACGGGAAGCACGTGCTGGTGACGGGAGGCGCCTCGGGCATCGGGCGGGCGACCGCGCTGCGCCTGGCTGACGAAGGCGCCGCCGTGGTGGCCGTCGACGTCAATGCCCGGGCCCTGGACGACGTGGCGGCCGAGGCCGCCGGGCTGACCGGGTCCGTCACGGCGCACGCCGGCGACGTCTCCACCGAGCCCGGGGTCAGGTCCATCGTGTCGGGAGCCGTGGACACCCTCGGCTCCCTCGACGTCGTCGTCAACGTCGCCGGGGTGCTCTCCTTCGGTCATTCCCACGAGGTCACCCTCGAGGAGTGGAACCGGCTGATCACCATCAACCTGACCGGTACCTTCCTGATGTGCCGCGAGGCACTGCCGCACCTGTTGGCCTCGAAGGGCAACATCGTCAACATCGCCTCGACGGCCGCCCACGCCGGACAGCCCTGGGCGCTCGCCTACTCGGCCTCCAAGGGTGGCGTGCTGGCCATGACCCGCGAACTCGCCATCGAGTACGCCCGCGCCGGACTGCGCTGCAACAGCGTGAGCCCGGGCGCGGTCGACACGCCGATCACCGCGGCCTTCGAGGTGCCCGAGGGGGCGAACGCCAAACTGATCAACCGGGTCATGCCGCTCGGGCCGTTCGGCACCCCCGAGGGGATAGCCGCCACCATCGCCTTCGTGGCCTCCGACGAGGCCTCCCACATGAACGGGGCCGACGTCCGGGTGGACGGCGCCACCCTGTCCTGACCGCTGACCACTCCGGCGTGGTCCGGGCCCAGCTCAGGCGCCCAGGGTCGACCGGCCGTCGGTGGCCCACCACTCGGCCGTCAACTTGATCCCGGCGATCGACGCGTGGGGGATCAGCTCCTCGAAGGAGCGCTTGTAGCCGGTGTGGAGGATCTTCCACTCGCCGTCCCGCTTCACGTAGCGGTCCTCGTAGAACGCCGCCCCCTGAATGGTCAGGCCGAAGTCCGTGAGGATGACGGTGTCCTCGAGGGCCCATGTCCCGGTCGCCTCGTCGGCTCCGACCAGGTCGATCTCGGGGTGGTGGCACCGGTGGCTGGACAGGAACGTCGTGGCCCCCATGGAGTCACGGCAGAACGTCATGATGTCGTCGCGGTTCGAGAACTCGTAGAGGCCTCCTCCGTAGCGCGCCGTCGCCTCGGGCACGAAGCACGATTCGAGCTCGTCCCACAGCTTCTGGTCGATGCTGCGCAGGTAGCGGTACTTGAGCCGCTTGATCAGCTCCAGCTCGACGAGGTCCTCGGGCGTCATGGCGTCTCCTGTGGTCGAGGGATCCGCCGGCGGCGGCCCCGGTTCGGGTGCCGGTGGGTCAGCGGACGGTGCCGACCCCCGGGATGAGGGGAAGGTCGAGGGCGGTGACCCACCCGGCGGGCAGCTCGTTCACGTACGGGACGGCGTTGAGGGCCCGCAGCCCGGTGGCCAGACACCCGGCCGCCGCCGCGTCCCGGCCCGAGCCGTCGGTGAACCGGAAGGCCGTCTCCTGGGTGATCGAGGGGGTCCCGTCGATCACCACGCGGTAGACGTCGTTATCGTTGCCCCGGGGCCAGTCCGGTGCGGCGTCCTGGCCGACCCGGTTGACGTGCTCCAGGCAGATCCGCGGCCGGCCGTCCACGATGCCGTTGATGGTGAAACGGATGGCCGCCACGTTGCCGGGTTCGATCGTGCCCTTGGCGGTGGTGATGGCGGTCGGGGTGACCCACTTCTCCCACGACGTCGTGATGGTCTCCAGCTCGACGCCGAGGGCGTGGGCCATCATCGGGACCGTGCCGCCCCAGGACATGGCCAGGATCTCGGTGTGCTCGAGCATGGGGACGTACTCCGGCGGCATGCCGATCCCCATCTCGACCTCGTAGTCGCCCTCGTAATTGATGTAGTCGAGGATCTCGAGGGCCCGGACCTGACGCACTTCGCTGCAGAGGCCCATCAGGGTCATGGGGAAGAGGTCGTTGGCGAAGCCCGGATCGATGCCCGTGGTGAAGCACGACGATCCACCCTCCCGGCACGCCTCGGTGACGGGGTCGATCCACGACGGCGGGTTCTGGGCCATGTGGGGCCACACCCAGGGCGTCATGGCGGTCGAGCAGACGTCGATGCCGGCCCGGAGGAAGGCCCCCATCTGGGCGATGTTGACGTCGGCCTTGGCCGCCGTGGGCCCGTAGTGCACGAGCGCATCGGGGGCCAGGGCGATCAGGGCGTCGATGTCATCGGTGGCGATGATGCCGGTCGGACCGATGCCGCAGATCTCGCCCGCATCGAGTCCGACCTTGTCCGGGCTCGACACGCCGACGCCGACCAACTCGAACTGCGGGTGCTTCAGGATCTCGGGTATCACCATCTTGCCGACGAACCCGGTACCCCAGACGACGACCCGCTTGGGAGCGCTCACCGGAACATCTCGCCCGAGTTGACCAGCAGGTACTGCCCGGTGACCGCCTTGGCCCGGTCGGAGGCGAAGAAGGCCACGACATCGGCCACCTCGCCGTCCTCGGTCATCCGGCGCAGGGGGAACTTCCCCACCACGTCGTGGAGGGCCTCGTCGACGGTCTTGTCCTCGTTGGAGGCCCGCCAGTTCATCAACATCTCCACGGGAGGACCCCACATCCAGGAGGGGATGACCATGTTGCAGCGGATGTTGTCCGGGCCGAGTTCGTCGCACAGGTAGTACATGGCGGACAGCAGGGCGCTCTTGGAGGCGGCGTACCCGCCCTGGGGCATCTGGGGGGCGAACATCGACTGCGACCCGATCAGCACCACGGCACCGCCGCCCGACTCCTTCATGGCGGTGGCGGCCGGCCGGATGACGTTCATGGCACCCAGCACGTTGGTGTCGAAGGCCGCCCGCCAGTCCTCGTCCTTCATGTCGTAGAGACCGCCCCAGGCGTTCTCGAACGCCGCCACCTGCACCAGGGCGTCGACCGCCCCGAAGCGCTGTACGGCGACGTCGACGAGCGCCGCACACGAATCGGCGTCGGTGATGTCGGTGACGTGGTGCGCCACCCGGGCCCCCGACGGGTCGAGCTCGTCGGCGATCGTCGCCAGGGTGTCGGCGGTGCGGGCCGCCACCACGACGTTCGCCCCGTCCCGGAGTGCCGCGGCGGCGCACTCGCGCCCCAGACCCCCGCCCACGCCGGTCACCAGTACGGTCTTGCCCTCGAGGATCATCGCACTCGTCTATCGGGTCGGTGCCCGGGGTGTCAATCGAGGCCGGCGACGGCGGGGAGGTCGATCAGGACCTTCGGCCCTGTCCGACCCACCGGGGCCGTCCCAAGATGGGGCCGTGCCCCGGTGGGGCGCGACGCGATGGAGGAGAAGGAAGCGATGGAACTCACCATGACCGATGCGGAGGCCTCGGAGCTGAGCGACCTGCTGGACGGGGTGCTCGGCGACCTCTCGAGTGAGATCGCCGACACCGACAATCCCAGCTACCGGGTGGCCCTCAAAGAGCGCCGGGAGCGGCTGCGGTCCGTCCGGGACAAGCTGGCTGCCGTCGGGCAGCGGGTGGGCTGAGTCCGGGCCTACGGTCGGCCGGTCAGGCGACGCCCAGGCGGGCCAACAGGTCGTCGGGCGCCTCGATGGCGTGCAGCGTGGCGGCCAGGCCGTCGACGAGTTCGGACTCCTCGCGCCCACCGGAGCGGTCCTCCAGTTCCCCGGGGTCGACCGAGGTGTCGAAGAGCAGGGTCTCCGACGGCGGCGGCCCGAGTGCCCAGAAGGGGAGCGCGTCGCCGGGGCCGAACGGCTGCACGATGACCGGCACGGACGTACCCGGCATGGTGCGGAGTTCGGCGCGGTCATCGGGCCGGGGCAGCCGCAGTTCGGGGAGCGCGTGCACGGGCATGGTGGACCACCGGTTCGACCACATGGACAGGGGCAGGTTCTCGTCGCCGCAGCCGCGTAGATAGCGCCGCCGCCCGTCCGTGACCCCGACGTGGCGCCCCCAGTAGCCGAAGAGGGCGAGTTCGCGGACCGACTCCGAGGTGCCCTCGATGAGCGGCAGCAGCGACGTCCCGTGGGTGGGGTGCCCCACCTCGACCCCGAAGACGTCGGCGATGGTGGCGTGGAGGTCGACGGAGGTGGTCAGCGCACCGATCTCGCCCGGGCGCCGCCCCGGCCATCGGACCAGGAGGGGGATGCGGCCCAGTTCGCTGTAGACGGGCGCGGCCGGTTTCCCGAACAGATCGTGCTCACCCAGGTAGTGACCGTGGTCGGTGCAGACCACTATCCCGGTGGAGCCCGCCAGGCCCGCATCGTCGACGGCCGCCAGGAGCCGGCCGAGCCAGTGGTCGATCATCGTCAGCTTGGCCCCGTAGTTGTTGCGCAGGTGACGCGCCCGCACCGGGTCGAGCAGGCCGCTGGCCAGGGCGTCGACGAGGTACGGGGGCCAGATGGCCCGATCCGCCCCCCGCTCGTCGCCGTTGTAGAGCGACGCGTAGGGCTCGGGGGTGTCGAACGGTTCGTGGGGGTCGAACTCGTCCACCATGAGGAAGAAGCGGTCGTGGTGCGGAGCCGATGTGGCGATCCACTCGGCCGCCGCCCGCATGGTGCGTGGCCCCGGGAAGTCCTCCTCGGACCGGAACCAGGTGCGGGAGTCGTCGTAGGCGTGGTGGTACGGGGGCCGCTCCACCGGCAGCGCCGGTGAGCCCGTCCAGGTCGGATCCGGGGTCGTCCGCCACGGGTCGTTCTCGTGGCCGCGTTCATAGGCCCAGCCGGTGAAGTCGGTGTGGTAGTTCTCGCCGCCGGTCTCGAACAGGTGGGGGTGGTCGGAGACGAGCATCGTGGTGATCCCGTTCCGCCGCAGCGACCGGGTCACCGCGTCCTCCCACACCTCGATCGATCCCCACGGCCGCCAGGGGAAGTCGAGAGCGCCGACGAGGATGTCGTGCCGGGCCGGCATGCACGGCAGCGACCCGGCGTGGTGCCCGGTGAACCGGAGGGCGGAGGCCGCGAACGAATCGAGGGTCGGGGTGGCGAACTCGGTGCCCCCGTAGGACCCGAGCATCCGGCGGTTGAGGCTGTCGAGCAGGACCACGATCAGGTTGTCGGGACGTCCGCCCCGGTCGGTCCCGCCGCCAGCGGTCGGATCCGACTGCGGGTCATCCATGGCTGCCTCCCCGGGTGTCGCCACCGTCCGTCGTCGGCGCTCACCGGCGACAGTAGCGGTGGTCCCCGGCTCCCGGTCCACCGCCCCTACGGACGGGCCAGACCGGCGACCACCTCGACGAGCCGGTCCGCCTCGTCATCGGTGTTGTAGTAGTGCGGCGACGCCCGCACCACCCCCTCCGGGCGTCCGCCGCCGCCCAGGTCCAGACGGGCCGCCGGGCGGTCGGTGACCGAGACGTTGACCCCCACCGCCCGGGCGGCGTCGGCCACCTCGACGTTGGTCGGCCCGGCCACGGTGAAGGTCACGATGCCGCACCGCCGGAGGCCGCCGTCGTGGACGGTCACCCCGTCCACCCCGCCCAGCCGGGTCCGGAGTCCCTCGGCCAGGGCGCCGACCCGGCCGGCCACCGCGTCCATCCCCAGGGCCAGCGCGTGGTCGAGCGCCGTGCCGAGGCCGAGCCGTCCGGCGATCGGTGCCTCGAAGACCGCGAAGCGCTGGGCCCCCGGCTCCAGCCGGTAGTGGTCGTCGCCGTCCCAGGTGGCCGACCGCCCGTCGAGCCCGATCGGTAGGAGACGTTCGGAGAAGTCGCCCCGCACGTAGACCAGGCCCGTGCCCCGGGGCCCCCGCAGCCACTTCCGCCCGGTGGCGGTCAGGACGTCGCAGCCGATGCCCCGGACGTCCACCGGGAGCTGGCCCACGCTCTGGCAGCCGTCGACGAAGCTGACCGCCCCGGCGTCGCGGCAGCGTCGGACCGCCTCGGCCACCGGGTTGACGAGGCCCCGCCCGGTTCCCACGTGGGTGAGACTGGCCAGGGCCACGTCGCCACCGGCCAGCGCATCCGACAGCGCGTCGAGGTCGAGCGTGCCGTCCGGTGAGCTGGGCACCGCCTCGATGGGGGTGCCCGCCACCCCCGCCACCTGGACCAGCCCCAGGTAGTGGCTGTCGTAGGCGAGACGGTCCACCAGGATCCGCCGGCCCCGCTCGAGGCCCCCACCGAGGAACAGCCCCCAGAGGGCCTTGGTCCACCCCTCGGTGTCCGAGCCGGTGATCGCCACCTCGTCCGGGTCGCAGCCGAGCAGCGTGGCGGCCGACCCCCGGACGGCGGCCAACCGGTCCCGGGCGGCCGCCTCCGCCTCGTAACCGCCGATCTCCGATTCCAGCCGGAGGTGGTCGAACACGGTGGCGAGGGTGGAACGGGTCGCCAGCGAGGCGCCGGCGTTGTTGAGGTGGGCCACCGAGGCGCAGCCCGGGGTGGCCGTCCGTTCGGCGGCGACGTCGATGGGTGGGGACACGCCACGACGCTAGTGGGCTCCAGGTCGCCCTTCGCCGGCCTCCGGTCGTCGGGAGGCTTCGGCGGGCCGCCCGTCACGGGGCACGATCTAGGGTCGTGGTCATGGACGGCACCCCACCCGAGGACGGCCCGGAAGTCGGCTCGGTGGACGAACGGTCGGTCGACCCGGATCCACTGGTCGAATTCGGTCGGTGGTACGAGCGGGCGGCACTGGCGGTGCCGGCGCCCGAGGCGATGGCGCTCGCCACGGCGGGCACCGACGCCCGACCCTCGGTGAGGATGGTGCTGCTCAAGTCGTGGGGAGCCGACGGGTTCGTCTTCTACACCAACTACGACGGGCGCAAGAGCCACGAGCTGGCCGCCAACCCCGAGGCCGCCCTGCTGTTCTACTGGGAGCCGCTGGGCCGCCAGGTGCGCATCGAGGGATCGGTGTCCATGACCGACCCGGCCGAGTCCGACGCGTACTTCGCCACCCGCGATGTGGCCAGCCGGGTCGGTGCGTACGCATCCCACCAGAGCCGTGTCGTCGCCGATCGGTCCGAGCTCGACGCGGCGGTGGAGCGGTGGACGGCGGAGTTCGCCGGACGCGAGGTCCCGCGGCCGGAGTGGTGGGGCGGCTGGCGGGTCGTGCCCCGGACGTTCGAATTCTGGCAGCAGGGCCACCACCGCCTCCACGACCGGGTCCACTACGAGGCGGACGCCACGGGTTGGCGGATCGAGCGGCTGCAGCCCTGACCGGCGGTCGGCACCCCGGGACGTCCCGACAGGCGGGCGGTATGGTCGTGTCATGTCAGAGGACACCACACTCGTCGAGGAGCGCACGGCCCAGCTGCTGGAGGAGCTCGATCCGAGGTCGGTGGGCGTCGAGGAGTTCCGGGGCCGCCAGTACGACCTCGGCCTGGCCTGGATCTCCTTCCCCGAGGGACTGGGCGGTCTCGGGCTCCCGCCGAATCTGCAACGCATCGTCGACCAGCGGCTGGCGGACGCCGGCGCCACGCCGGCCGGTGCCCGCGAGTTCTTCGGGCTGACCATGGCGGGTCCCACGGTCGTGACCCACGGATCCGACGAATTGCGGGGTCGCCTGCTCCGGCGCACCTTCACCGGAGAGGAGTCGTGGTGCCAGCTGTTCAGCGAGCCGGGATCGGGGTCCGACCTGGCGGGCCTGGCCACGCGGGCCGTCCGCGACGGCGACGAGTGGGTCATCACCGGACAGAAGGTGTGGAACACGCTGGCCCACATCGCCGACCGCGGGATGCTCGTGGCGCGCACCGATCCCGAGGCGCCGAAGCACAAGGGCCTCACCTACTTCGCGCTCGACATGCACGCTCCCGGCGTGGAGGTCCGTCCCCTGCGGCAGATGACGGGGGAGGCCGAGTTCAACGAGGTCTACATGACCGAGGTGCGGGTGCCCGACGCCGACCGGATCGGCGAGGTGGGGGAGGGCTGGCGGGTGGCCATGACCACCCTGTCGAACGAGCGCACCACGATCGGCGGCGGAGGCGGCGCCCCACCCCGGGGGTCGGGGTCGATCGCCGAAGCCGTGCGGATCTTCCAGACCGACGGGGCGCGACGTACCGCCGTCGAGCGCGATCGGCTCGTGCAGCTGTGGATCGAGATGGAGGTCCTCCGCCTCACCAACATGCGGGCCTCCCAGAACCGCAAAGCCGGCAACCCGGGACCCGAGGGCTCGATCGCCAAGTTGATGTTCGCCGAGGTCAACAAGAAGATCTTCGAACTCTGCGTGGACCTGCTCGGAGCCGAGGGTCAGGTGGGCTACGACTACACCATGCGACGCTCGGCGGTCCTCGGGCTGGTCGGTCCCGCCGGTACGGCCCGCAAGTTCTTCCTGCGCTCCCGGGCCAACTCCATCGAGGGGGGCACGTCGGAGATCCAGCGCAACATCCTCGGCGAGCGCATCCTCGGCCTGCCCGGCGACGTCCGGGTGGACAAGGAGCTGCCCTGGGCCCAGGTCCCGCGCAGTTGACCGGCCGCCGCCCGGGAGTGGCCCGGTGACGGACGCCCGGCACTTCCTCGGCATGGAGGAGCGGGGCGACGAACGGCAATGGCGCCTCGAAGTGGTGCCCGAGCTCTGCACCCCGGGCAAGTTCCTGTTCGGCGGCTGTGGGTTGGGGGCCGCGCTGGTCGCCCTGGAAGCGGCCTCGGGTCGCCCCACGGTGTGGTCGACCTGCCAGTACCTGTCGTTCGCCCCGACCGGATCCGTCCTCGACCTGTCCGTCACCCTGGCCGCCGAGGGTCACCGGGTGACCCAGGCCCGGGCCGTGGCCCGGACGGGCGACACCGAGATCCTCACCGTGAACGCCGCCCTGGGTCAGCCGAGCGACCTGGAGGTCGACGGCGTGTGGGAGCAGCCGCCGTCGGTGCCGCCCCCCGACGAGTGCCCACCCCGGCGCCTGCCGTCGATCTTCTCGACCTCCATCTTCGACCAGATCGACGTGCGGGTCGCCAAGGGCCTGAGCTTCGAGGAGCTCAGCGCCGTGCCGTCGGCGCCCGGCGAGCCGACCAGCGCGCTGTGGGCGCGGGTGCCCGGGCACCTCGAGCCGTCGGCGGCCACCCTCGCCATCCTGGGCGACTACGTGACCGGGGGCATGGCCCAGCCCCTGGGCCGCCGCACGATGTCGCGCAGCCTCGACAACACGATCCGGGTGGTCCGCCTCGAGCCCACCGAATGGGTGCTGTGCGACATCCGGATCCAGGCCCTGGCGGGCGGATACGGCCAGGGGACGGCCTTCCTGTGGTCGGAGTCGGGCAACCTGCTGGCCACCGCCAGCCAGTCGATGAGCGTACGGCTGGCTCCCCCGCCGGGCTGACCCACCGGGGGGACCGCACCGGCCCGACGTCCCCGGACGACGGGCCGACCACGAATCGCCCGGACCCGTCCGATCCGACCCGACGGGGCGCGTCCGGGTCCGGGCCCGTCCCCTAGTGTCGGTGCGCACGTTCCGTACCCGATCCGACAGGGGACCGCGATGAAGATCAGCACGATGCTCAGCTATGCGGGGGGCTTCCGCCGGGCGGCCGCCCAGGTGGCCGAGATGGAGAAGGCCGGCCTCGACCTCGTGTGGGTCGCCGAGGCCTACGGGATCGACAGCCCGAGCCAGATGGGGTACCTGGCCGCCCTCACGGAGACGGTGGAGATCGGCTCGGCCATCCTCCCGATCTTCACCCGGACCCCCACCCTCATCGCCATGACGGCGGCCGGCGTCGACTCCCTGTCCGGGGGACGTTTCCATCTGGGCCTCGGGTCCTCGGGACCCCAGGTGATCGAGGGTTGGCACGGGGTGCCCTTCGACTCCCCGATCGGCCGCACCCGGGAGATCGTCGACGTCTGCCGGCAGGTCTGGGCGCGCGAGGCGCCGCTCGAGCACCACGGCCGGTACTACGACATGCCGCTACCCGAGGGACAGGGGACGGGCCTGGGCAAGGCCCTCAAGATCATCGGTCGCCCGGAGCGACCCCGGATCCCCGTGTGGGTGGCGTCGTTGGGGCACAAGAACGTGGCCATGACCGCCGAGATCGCCGACGGATGGATCCCGATGCTCTTCGTGCCGGAGAAGGCCCAGGACGTGTGGGGCGAGTCGCTGGAGACCGGCCGGGCCAAGCGGGACGCCTCCCTCGGACCGCTGCAGATCACCGTCGGGGGGATGGTGGCCATCGGGGAGGGCGACGACGTGACGGCCCTGCGGGACCTCGCCCGGCCCATGGTGGCCCTGTACGTCGGCGGCATGGGGGCCAAGGGTCGCAACTTCTACAACGACGTGGTCCGCCGCTACGGCTACGAGGAGGAGGCGGAGAAGATCCAGGACCTCTACCTCGACGGGAAGAAGGCGGAGGCCGAGGCCCTGGTGCCCGACGAACTGCTCGAATCGATGTCGCTGTGCGGTCCGGAGAGCTATGTCGCCGAGCGCATCGCCGCGTTCCGGGCGGCCGGCGTCAGCCACCTGCAGGTCGTGCCGGTACCCACCGGGGACCAGACCCCCGTCGACGTCATCGCCAAGGTCAAGGAACTGATCGGCTGACCGGCACCGACGCGGGCCGTGCCCCGGTCGTCACTCGTCGGCGACGAGCTCACCCCGGGTGTCCGGGACGGTGTCGAGGGCGAGCAGGGTGTCGAGCTGCTGGGCCATCTGCTCGATCTCGTCCGCCTCGTAGTAGCTACGGTTGAGCGTCAGGGTCAACTGGTCCTGCACCAGGGCCAGGGCGTCCTCGGCCGCCGTGGCGGCGTCGTAGACCGAGAAGAGACGGGCCTGCATGGCCTGGGCCGACACGAAGCGGGTCCCGCGGCCGGCGGCCTCGGCGGGAAGGGCCCTCAGTGCGTCGCCCGGCGTCGCCGGGGCCGACGCGTCGGTGGTCCCGGTCGTCTGCGCTGCATGCTCCTGGTCCATGGTTCTCTGCCTTTCATGGTCTCCACGCCACCGTTGCGGTGATCTATCCATTCAACACCCCGGGAGCGACATTTCGTCCGCATCCCGGGGGAAGTTCACCGTTCTGCAACCGGGCGGGGGGCGTCGGGCCGGGGCGGGTCGGACCCACCCCCGGCAGGTGCGATGATGAGCGGCCGTGGTGCCGTCCCGACCGGGACGGACCGGATCCCGGGAGGATCGGCACGCATGGAAGGACCCATCACCGACAGCGCCCGAGAGGCGATGCTGCTGGCCGCCCTCGACCGGGTGGACGCGCGGTCCCTCCGGGAGTCGCTCCAGGTCGTGTCCGACCCCCGCTTCCCGATCGCCAAACCGGTCGCCAACGCACTGGCCGCGCTGCGCAAGCACCGGGACCCGAAGTCGGTCCTCGGACGGGCCCAGTACCGGGCCGCCCTCCCGTACGCGGCCGCCGTCTACGCCGAGCCGTGCCTCGCCGCGGTCATCGAGGCGCTGGGCGAGGCCGCCGACGACCCGACCCGTGACCAGCTGCTCGAGGCGCTCGACGCTCTCGGCGACGCCTACGACGACGTCACGGTCACCGTGATGCTGGCCTCGGTCGCCGATGGTGACATGGCGGCGTCGGACCTCTGTTTCACGCTGCTCGATACCGAGGAGCGGTTCGGTCTGACCGGGTGGCGCGCCTTCGAGCGGTCCCCCGCTCCCGAGGAGCGGGGGACCCGGGGGCCGCGCCCCGGAGGCGCCACCGACGAGCAGCGCCGCGAGCGACGGGCCAGGAAGCAGCAGGAGGCGGAGGAGCGCCGGCGGAAGGCCGAGGCGGCGGCCCGGGCCGCGGAGCAGGTCCGCCGGGCGAGGAAGAAGGAACGGGCGGCGGCGGACCGCCCGTCGGCACCGGCCGGGCCGGAGACGCCGGCGCCGGTCCTGCCGAGCCTCGGCCGCCGGCGGGCCCTGCTGACGCCGTCGGAGGAGGAGGAGTTCGATCGCGAGGACCCCTGGGCGGCCGGCGTGGTCCTGGTCTGGGTCCCGTTCGACGCCGCCGACGAGCCCGATCACCCGGGGCTCGACGGGAAGGTCCGGCCCTGTGTGGTGATCGCCGGGTCCGACACCCACCTCCTCGTCCGCCCCGGGTATTCGGCAGGTGGCGTGAAGAGCCGCGACTGGAAGTCGCATCCCGTGCGCCACTGGCGGCGTTCCGGGTTCGACGAGCCGACCTGGATCGACGTGATCGCGGTGCGGGTCCCCCGGCCCGACGAGGGGCCGACCGGATACCTCGAACCGGACGACTGGAACTCGCTCTGGTGACGCGGTGGGGGCAGGTTCGTGACGTCCAGGTGACCGCCTGAACTGGTCTTCCGCACTCTCCGTGAGGAGTCGGCCACGCGTGTGGAAGTTGTTACCCGAGATCGCCTCGATCGCGAGCAATTTCCAGGTTCTTCAGGTACGCTGACGCGCGACGGGTTACTTGGGGGCCCCTTGATCAGCCAGTCTGTGGCGGACGTACTGGTCCCCGTTCAAGGAGGATGCGATGTTACGAAGTTTCGTGCTCGGCACGGGGGTCCTAGCCCTCGGCCTGGGCCTGGCCACCGGGGCCGGTGGCGGCATCGCCGCCGCCAAGGCCCCGCCGACGACGTTCTCCGGCGGTGCCATCGGCTGTACCACCGCCGGGTCCGTCGGGTTCAATCCGGCGATCACCAACTCGGGTACTTCACCGGACACGCTCACGGTGAAGCTCAAGCTCACGGGTTGTAGCGGCACGGGCGCCACCGAGGGCGGCGTCACCCTGACCCGCGGGACGCTGAAGGTCACCACGACCACACCGTTCACGAACGCCTGCGAGGCGATCGTCGACGGCAACCAGACCCTCCCCGCGGCCGGCGGCGTCATCAACTGGAAGGGCAGCGGCGGCACCATCGCCTCTTCCACCGTGGCGATCAACTCGGAGACGCTGAGCTACAACCCGGGCGCCAACACGCTGGACGTCTACCTGACGTCGGCCAGCGTGTCGGGCGGATCGTTCGCCGGCCAGCCCCTGACCCTCGGCGCCCTCCAGGCCAAGAAGAACGCCTACAAGACGGTGGCGACCTGTAACGGCAAGGGCATCAAGGTCGTCGCCGTCATCGGCGGCACCGCGAACGTGGGGGCGTGACGATGAAGACCACCGATCGACATCCACGACCCTTCAAGCGGTTCCTTGCCGCGGCCGCCCTCGTCGGGTCGGCCACCGCCCTGCTCGCCGGGGCGCTCGCCGTCCCGGCCGGCGCCGCGGGCTCCGGCCCCCTCGCCACGAAAGTGGCGATCACCACCGGCATAGCCAATCTGCACACCGGTCAGGCGGTGACCTTCACGGCCACCGTGACGTCCACACCGCACCATGTTCCGGGCGGTCAGGTGACCTTCTCGATCACCGGCGCCGACGCATCGACGGTCAGCTGCGACAACGGTGACCCGCAGACACTGTCCAGCGGAGTCGCCACCTGCGGTGTGGCCGCCGGGCTCTTGGCCGCCAGTGGCCCCTACACGGTGGTGGCCCAGTACGTCGACACCGTCGACTCGAGCTACCAGGGCTCGACCGGCACCCGGACCCAGGTGGTCAACCTCGGGACGACGGCGACCACCGTCACGCCGCAGGTGACCCCGGCGGTCACCGGTGAGCCGCTCGTCTTCACCGCCGCGGTGGCGGCCTCCGGTGTCTCCACGGGCAGCCCGACGGGCACGGTCACCTTCGGTGGCGTCACCTGTGACGGGGGCACCAACGTCGAGACCCTGACGAGCGGAACCGCCCAGTGCACGGTGAGCGGTGGGCTGGTGTCCCAGAAGGCGCCGTACCCGGTGACGGCCGCCTACTCGGGCGACAACAACTTCGCCTCCAGCACGGGGACCGGTGACCAGGTGGTCGATCCGGCCGCCACCACGATCACGCTGACCCCGTCGGCGGGCTCGTGTTCGGGCGACGTGTGCACGATCGGCGCCGGCACCGCGGTCAGCTTCGTGGCCACGGCGGCGGCGTCGGGCACCGACTCCGGCTCCGGGACCCCCGGAGGCACGTTCACCTTCGCCATCCTCAAGCCGGGCACGAAGGCTTCGTACCCGTGCGACGGTGGCAGCAACGTGATCCCGCTGGTCGGTGGCACCGCGACCTGCACGATCAGCGCCGGACTCCCGGCCGTCGTGTACTACCAGGTCTCGGCCACGCTGGCCTCCCCCGGATACCAGCCGGGTGTCGCCTCCCTGTTCGAGAACGCATCCCTCGCCTCGACCACCGTGACCACCTCGGTGCCGAAGACGATCGGCGCCGGTCAGACGTTCGACGTGACCGCCGTCGTCAAGCCGATCGCGAGCTACACGGGGTCGAACGTCCCGACGGGCTTCGTGAACATCACGGTGTGCGGTGGCAACTCGAACGGCAACAACGGCTGCCAGGGCGGTGCCGCCGCCGTGGGACCGGGTGGCGTGGCGACGCTCGTGGTCGGTGGAGGTGAGTTCCCGGGCCTGTACTCGTATCAGGCCATCTACACCGGTGACACGAACTTCTACACGAGCAACGCCAAGGCGAAGAACATGTTCATCGACCGGTCGGCCACCTCGCTGACGCTGAGCGAGCCGGGCGGTTTCGTGTCGGTCGACGGCTCGGCCGTGACCATCACCGCCACGGTGGTGGTCCCCGACGGCGCCGACGGTTCGAGCCTGGTCGGCCCGCCGACCGGTAACGTCACCTTCACCATCACCGATCCCGACGGGAACCCGGTGACCTGCCAGGGCGGCAACGTCCAGGCGCTACCCGACTCGTCGTACCAGACGCAGGGCTCGGTGACGTGCTTCCTGCCACCGGGTTCGCTGACGGACACCACTCCGCCGCAGACGGACTACACGGTGCAGGCCAGTTACAGCGGTGACTCGGACTACGGCCAGAGCAACGCCAGTGCCGTCCAGGTCGTGGTGCCTCCCGCCTGATCCACAGGCGAGCAGCTGCGTCCACGAGGGCGCATCCCGGGACCTACGTCCCGGGGTGCGCCCTCGGTGCAATTCCGGAGAGCGTCGCCGCGGGCCCCGGGTGCCGCTCAGGCCCGGACGGATCCGCGCCGGCGCACGACCACCCACCCCGCTGCGAAGGCGACCACCACGACGGCCAGGGCGACGAAGGGGAACACGTCGTAGGGGGCGGGCTGGCCCGGCGTGCACAGGGTCACGAACGGGATGGCGAGAGCCGCCGCGCCCAACGACGGCAGCACGATGTGGCGGACCACGGAGAATTGCCCGCGGTGCCGCCTCCAGGCGTACACGGGTAGTGACGCCATGGTCAGTACGTACACGAACAGGATCACGATGGTGCCGAGGGTCGAGCACTCGGCGTACAGGCCGACGGGATCCATCGAGCCGGTGCCGACGCCCACGACATGGGCCAGCGCCCAACCGCCGATGACGGCCAGCCCGATCCCCACGAATGCGCCCAGGGCCCGGGCCGGGGTCCGGCTCGAGGGCCGGATGACACCGAGCCAGCGGGGGAGCTTGCCCGTCCGCCCGGCGTCGTAGAGCATCCTCGACTGCGAGTTGCTGCCCGATACCAGTGTCGCCAGCACCGAAACGATGCCGGCCACCCACGCCACCACCGCGAACGGACCGAGCGCCCGGTCGGCCACCGTCAGGAACGGGATGGACGACCGCCCGATGGAGGACACGTCGTAGCCGAACCCGGTCACGGTGGCGTAGGCGAACAGCAGGAACAGCACCGTGGCGATGGCGATCGACGCCATGAGCGCCCGGGGGACGGTGGTGCGCGGGTCCCGGCACTCCTCGGCCAGGGCCGGGCCGTTCTCCCATCCGATGAACATGTAGAGGGCGAGCGGGAAGCCGGCCGACAGGCCACCGATCCCACCGGTCACGGCGGACCAGTGGAAGGGGGCACCCGTCAGGTCGCCGCGGTGGTCGACGAGGATGAGCACGCAGGCGATCACCATGATGGTCACCTGGAGGACCACGGCCCCGGCCACCGCCGAGGTGGAGAGCCGGATGCCCCGCACCATCAGGACCAGAGCCGCCACGGTGATCACCACCGTGAGCGGACCCCAGGCGATGTCGGCGATCCCGTAGTGGGCGAGGGTGATGGCGATGAAGCCGCCGGACATGGTGAAGACGCCGGCCATGGCGATGGTGTAGCCGACCGCCACCAGGACGGCCGTGGCGATGCCGGCCACCGGGCCGAGCCCGCTCTCGACGAACTCGATGAAGCTACCGGCCGAGGGCTCGGTGCGGCTGAACTCGGCGACGCCCCGGGCCAGGAGGAAGACGGCCAGGGCGGCGGCCAGGATGGTGAGCGGGGCACCGACGCCGGCCGTCACGGCGACGACGCCGAAGCCGAAGTAGAAGTCGATTCCCGGGCCGATGTTGGCCACCGTCGAGGCGGTGACGTCCGCGGTGCCCAGCTGGCCCGACCGGAGGCCCGTTCCGGGAGCCGGGTCGGGCCGACTCACCGCGTCACGGCATCCCGGTCGCCCCCGGCGGACGCTCCGCCGGACGCTCCGCCGCCGCCCCGTCCGTCCACGCCCGCATTGTCGTACCGGGGGTGTGCCCCGGTCAACCGGTCGGCGCCCCCCAGCGCCACCCGGTCACTCCACGGAGTCGGCGGCGGCGGCCCGACCGGTGCCGTCACCCAGCCGGACGACCCGACCGTCGGCCCCCCGGGGCCGGTCCCGCAGGTTGCCGGGTAGCACGTCCGGGTCGGCGACCGCCCGGCCGATGACCTCGAGTATCTCGTCGCCGATCAGCTCGCTGCGCACGAGCAGTGCGTCCCGTAGGCACTCGACGATGTGGCGGTGCTCCTCCAGCATGCGTGTCACCGACTGCTTGGAGTCGTCCAGGAGGGCTTCGACCTCGCACCGGCTCTGCTCGTCGGCCAGCACCTTGCCGACGATGCCCCCGCCCTGGTGCTCGATGGCCGCCACCGAGACCAGCGACGAGCCCATCCCCAGCTGGCCCACCATCTGGCAGGCGTTGAGCGTGGCGGACTGCAGGTCGCTCGCCACCCCGGTCGAGCACTCACCGAAGAACAGCTCCTCGGCCACCATGCCCCCGAAGGCGATGTCGATCATTGCCCGCACCTCGGAGCGCGTCTTGGTGAACCGCTCCTCGGTCTCGGAGTGGCTGAGCAGCCCGAGCGCGTCCCGCCGCTTCACGATGGTGAGCACCTCGAGCTTGCGACCGCGCCCGACGAGCCAGGCCACGGTGGCGTGTCCGGCCTCGTGGGTGGCGATGGTGCGACGCTCCGCCTCGGTGTACTCGACGGGCTGCGCCAGCCCGATCTCCTCGGTCATCTTGGCCTGCTGGATGTCGTTCCAGGACAACCGGTCGGCCCCGCGACGCAGTGCCCAGACGAGTGCCTCGTCGAGGAGGTGCTCGATCATGACGGGCGAGTAGCCCGCGGTCATGGCGGCCAGCGTGTCCCGTCTCGCCGGGTCGTCCAGGACCGGTTCGTGGGCCTTCTTGTCCAGGTAGTAGTCGAGGATGTCCCGCCGGCCGGTGCGACCCGGCAGCCCGAAGTAGATGGTGCGATCGAAGCGCCCCGGCCGGATGAGCGCCGGATCCAGGTCGTCCACCCGGTTGGTGGCCCCGATGATCAGGATGTTGGCCGGCGCGGCGGTCGGCTTGCGCAGCCGGCGCCCGGCGGGGAGCCAGGCGTTGACCGCCTCGACGATCTTGCCCCGGAAGCGGACGGACCCCGGCGTCTGCTCGAACGACTGGAGCTGGATGAGCAGTTCGTTGACCACGCCGGGCACGCCCTCGCCGTGACTGGACCCGTTGCCCCGCCGACCGCCGATGGCGTCGAGCTCTTCGATGAAGCCGATGGCGCCGCCTTCGCGGCGGGCCTGGCGTCGCAGCTCCTTGAAGTAGGAGCGGATCTTGCGGTTCGTCTGGCCGTAGAACATGGACTGGAAGGCCGAGGACGAGACGAACAGGAACGGGACACCGGCTTCGGAGGCCATGGCCTTGGCCATGTAGGTCTTGCCCGTGCCCGGCGGCCCCTCGAACAGGATCGCCTTGCGGGGCGTGCCCCCCATCTGCTCGTTGAAGGTCCGGTAGGCGAGGAACAGGTTGAGAGTCTTCGTGACCTCCTCGACCAGCCCCTCGGAGCCGCGCACGTCGTCGAAGCTCATCGTCAGTTCGTCGGGCCGGTAGAGGATGTGGGGTGAGCGGCCCGCGCCGACCAGGGGGACCACCATCACCAGGGAGAGCAGGACGATGAGGCCGATCGGGAGCATGTAGGGGGTGAGGCCGGAGGGGATCGACGGGGTCGGCAGGGGGGCGCCGGACGACAGCACGTCACGCAGCACCAGGGCGGCCGCCACGGCGCCCAGCACGAGGGCGAGGCGGCGCAGTCGCGCCGAGCGGGCCCGGGTCCGGTGGGCCCCGACGTCGGTGGTGTCCATGCGGGCGACGCCGGCGCCGGACAGGGCGCCCAGGCCCTCCGCCGGCTCTCCCTGACGAGCGGTGGACTCCTCCGGATCGGCGACCGTGCCGAGCGGCCCGTCGGAGCCCGTACCGGATGCTGCCTGCCGTGGATCCATGCGACCGCTCCGTCCTGTGCGGGGTCCCGGCTGACCGGACCCCTGGTTTCCCCTGCCTGCGGCGAACCTACGGCCGACCCGCCCGAGCGTCAACCAAGTCCACGGAGGGTGACCGGAACCCCACTTTTTCCCGCTCTGGGGCGGGATGATCCCCACCCATGGTGAGTGGACCGGCGGTCGGGCCTAGGAGGGGACGGGGAACTCCCGCACCTCGAAGTCCGACACGATGGTCGGGCACAGGGACGGGTCCACCAGCGCGCATGACTCGGCCACCACGTTTTCGGAGCGGCCGTACGAGACGGCGGAAGGGACCTGGGGGAAGATCACGACCCCGGTGACGGCCTCCTGGCCGCCCGAGGCGGCGAGATTGCCCACCACCCCGGCGGGGTCGGCCACCGCGGTGAGGTCCGGGGTCAGTGAGTTGGTGAGTTCCCCGACCGGCTTGCTCGTCGAGCACCCCGCCGAGTGCGCCTGCCACGACGGGATGGTGAAGAACGGGCACACCAGGTCGACGCCGGCCGACGACCCCGTCGAGGCGTAGGTGGCGAAGACCCCTTCCGAGCCGGCGGTCGGTGCGCCCGAGGTCGGGGGCGTGGGATCGTTCGGGGGGTAGAGGGCGAGCGTCGTCGAGCCGTTGGCGGCGATGGCCGCCGACTGGCCGATGAGCGGGGCGGCGGGCACCGTCGTGCCGGTCGCCCCGGCGACGGTGGTGGTGGTCGTCGACGCCGGGTAGCCCTGTCCGGAGGCGCCGGACGCCACCAGTGCGCAGGTCCAGCCGACCGGACCGAGGAGGGTGTGGACGCCGTCGGAGTAGAAGGTGACCTTCCCCACCAGCGACGTCGGGATCGGAGCCACGAGGATGGTCGGGGTCCAACCCGTCGCCGACTTGATCGGGGTGCCGAAGGCGGCATCGACGCAGGGGACGACGGGGAAGGCGACGGAGACCTCGCCGTTGACGGGGACCGTGGTCGACGTGGAGCTGGCCCCGGTGGTCGAGGTGGTGGTGTCGCTGCCCGAGGAGGAGGTGGACAGGAGGTTGCTCCCACAGCCGGCCGACAGGACGACCAGGCCGGCCGTCGCCCCCGCCGACAACCACCGGACCCGCTTCCCCCTCGTGCCGCGCGTCATGCCCAGACGATAGGCGGCCGCGCCCACGGAGGGTGGCCAATCGACGGCGATGGTCCGATGACGGCGATTGCTGACGTTGACGTATGCGGTAAGGTGAGTCCCGGTGCGCCCGACCGGGCGGACGGTGGACCCGTGGGTCTGGGGAGCGACATGGCCGTCATCGACCAGGATGCAGCTTCGGGCGGCGGACACCGTCGACCGGGCGACGGGCGCCGCCGGCCGAGCCGGAGGGAACGGCTGCACGGCGACGTGTCCACCCTCCCGCCCAACTACAAGTGGATGGCCCTGTTCATCTCCACCCTCGGGATGCTCATGGCCACGATCGACGGCTCGATCGTGCTCATCTCGCTGCCCAACATCTTCCGGGGCATCGGCATCGATCCCCTCGAGGCGGGCAACACCTTCTTCCTCCTCTGGATGATCCTCGGGTTCCTGGTGGTGACCAGCGTCCTCGTCGTCTCCCTCGGCCGCATGGGCGACATCTACGGCCGGGTGCGGATCTACAACCTCGGGTTCGCGGTGTTCACGTTCTTCTCGCTGATGCTGTCCATCACCTGGATGTACGGCCACGCCGCGGGCGTGTGGCTGATCGTGATGCGGATCTTCCAGGGGGTCGGGGCGGCCATGCTGATGGCCAACTCGGCGGCCATCCTCACCGACGTCTTCCCGGACAACCAGCGGGGCCTGGCGCTCGGGGTGAACCAGGCCGCCGCCTTCAGCGGTACGTTCATCGGGCTCGTGCTGGGTGGCCTCCTGGCCCCGCTCAACTGGCGGTGGATCTTCCTGGTGTCGGTGCCCGTCGGTCTCGTCGGGACGATCATGGGCTATCTCGAGCTGCACGAGACCAGCCCCCGCCGGCCGGCCCGGATCGACTGGCCCGGCAACCTCACCTTCGCGGCCGGGCTGATCCTGGTCATGATCGGGATCACCTACGGCATCGAGCCCTACGGCGGGCACGTGATGGGTTGGACCAACCCGATGGTGCTCGGGGCGTTGGCCCTCGGCATCGCCCTCCTGATCGTGTTCTGCGTGGTGGAGACCCGCGTGCCCCAGCCCATGTTCCGGCTCCAGCTGTTCAAGATCCGGGCCTTCACCTCCGGCGTCCTGGCCAGCTTCCTGGCCGCCCTCAGCCGGGGCGGGCTGATGTTCATGCTCATCATCTGGCTCCAGGGGATCTGGCTCCCCCTGCACGGCTACGCCTTCTCGGTCACGCCGCTGTGGGCCGGCATCGCCATGCTCCCGCTCACCCTGGGATTCCTCGTGGCCGGCCCGCTGTCGGGGATCCTGTCGGACCGGTTCGGCTCGCGACCGTTCGCCACCGGCGGCATGCTCGGCACCGCCGTCTGCCTGTCGCTGCTCGAGCTGCTGCCCGTGGACTTCGCCTACTGGATGTTCGCCCCCCTGCTGTTCGCCACCGGCATGTTCATGGCCTCGTTCGGCTCGCCCAACCGGGCCGGGGTCATGAACAGCCTGCCGGCCGAGCACCGGGGCGCCGGCTCGGGCATGAACACCACGTTCCAGAATTCGGCCCAGGTCCTGTCCATCGGCATCTTCTTCACGCTGATGATCGTCGGGCTCACCTCCACCCTGTCGGCCAACCTCCTGCACGGACTCGTGGCGCACGGGGTGCCGGGCGACGTGGCCGAGCGGGTGGCCCACCTCTCCCCGATCTCCACGCTGTTCGCCGCCTTCTTGGGCTACAACCCGGTCCAGCATCTCGTCGGGCCCCACGTGCTGTCCCAGTTGACCCCGTCCCAGCAGGTGGCGCTCACCGGCCGGAGCTTCTTCCCGGGCCTGATCAGCGAGCCGTTCCGGGCCGGTCTCCACGCCGCCCTCGACTTCGCCATCCTGGCCAGCCTGCTGGCCGCCTGGGCGTCCTGGCGGCGGGGCGGTCGCTACGTGTACCACGAGGGCGACGAGGCCGATGCCGAGGGCGACCAGGTGGTGCTGGTCGGGGTGACGGCCGAGGTGGCGGCCGACGAGGCCGTCGGCGCCGACAGCGAGGCCCTGACCGTGACGGCCGCCGAGGCGACACTCTCCACCGGCGACGTCCTGCGCATCGGCGAGCTGGCCCAACGCACCGGCGTCACCACCCGCACCCTCCGCTACTGGGAGGAGCAGGGCCTGATCCGGCCGAGCGGCCACCGGGGTGGGGGAGAGCGCCTCTACCTGCCCGCCGACATGGCCCGCGTGACCCGGATCCGGGACCTCCAGGAGCTGCTCGGGTTCTCGCTGGCCGAGGTCCGGGTGGTGCTCGACACGGCCGACGCCGACGCGCTCGACCGGGCGCGCTCCGAGTTCCGGTGGGGCACGGCCAGCCCGGACCGACGACGGACGCTCCTCGTCGAGGCGATCGAGGCCAATGACCACCTGCTGGCCCGGCTCGACGACACCCTGGCCCGGATCACGGCGTTCCGCGACGAGCGGGCGGCCAAGTCGGAACGCCTCGGGAACTGCTCACCGAGCTCGACGCACCCATCGGACCACCACCCGGGGAGGGGAAGACATGAGAGGTGACCTGACGGCAGAGACCGTCGAGATCGAAGGGAACGACGGAGACGCCATCGAGGCGTACCTCGTCCGTCCGCTCGACCCGGCGCCGGTCGGCGGTGTCGTGGTCATCCACCACATGCCCGGGTGGGACGAGGCGACCAAGGAGATCACCCGGAAGTTCGCGGCCAACGGATTCCTGGCGGTGTGCCCCAACCTCTACAGCCGCGAGGCGCCGGGGGCGAGCCCCGACGACGCCGCGGCCGCGGCCCGGGCCAGCGGAGGCGTCCCCGACGATCGCCTGGTGGGTGACGTGGCGGGCGCCATCGCCCATCTCCGCTCGTTGTCCGGCTCGAACGGTCGGGTGGCCACGATCGGCTACTGCTCGGGAGGGCGCCAGTCGCTCCTGGCCGCCTGCAGTCTCGACCTCGACGCGGCCGTCGACTGCTACGGCGCCTTCGCGCTGACGGCTCCACCGGACGAGTTCCCCGCTCAGGATCCAGCCCCTGGGTGACCGGATCGAGGCCCTCTCGTGTCCGTTGCTCGGGCTGTTCGGTGCCGACGACCAGTACCCCGGCCCCGAGGAGGTCGCCGAACTCGAGCGTCGGCTGGCCGCCGCCGGCAAGGAGTTCGAGTTCCACTCCTACGAGGGGGCGGGCCACGCCTTCTTCAACACGGACCGCCCGAGCTACCGACCCGAGGCCGCCCAGGACGGCTGGGAACGGATCTGGGCCTTCTTCGGCAAGCACCTGTCGGACGGCTGACCACCACTGGCGAACCAGGAGGAACCATGTGCACGTACCGGACCACCACGCTTCCCGTGGCGGGCAGTGGCAAAGGGGGCGACGGCTGGTTCCCGGTGACGCACGCGTCGGTCTACTTCGACCATCCCGTCCACGCCCTCGCGGACCACACCCTCAACGTCGACCTGCGCAACCCCGACCGGGGACCGTCGGCCCGGGTGGCCGTCGAACTCGACCCGGTGTCGGCCCGGGAACTGGCCGAGGCCATCCTGGCGATGCTCGACTCGGTGCCCCCGGGCTCGTCGCGTCGTAGCGGTCGTCCGCGTCGCCTGAGGACTACTGCCCGCTGGATTCCGGCGGCGCCGGAGGCGGCGGTGCCGATCCGCCGCGGTGGCGGGGGCGGCGGGATCGACCCCGGCGGAGGAGGAGGGGGCGGATAGGCCGTGCCGGGCTGGGGAGGGGGCGGGTATCCGGCCCCGGGCGGGGGAGGGGGCGGGGCGTAGCCGCCCTGCTGGGGATAGCCGGCCGGTGGTGGAGGATAGCCACCCTGGCCCGGGTAGCCGGGTTCCGAGAGGCCACCGGGGCCGTAGCCTCCGGCCTGCACCCCGAGCGGTCCCTTCGGCCCGAGGTACTGGCTCTTGCCCAGCCAGAGGATGAACCAGAAGATCACCGGCAGCAGGACCAGACCCACGGTGAACCCGCCTCCGTGCCCGAAGCTCTTGGACACGTCGTTGAGGACGAAGATCGAGATGACCAGCAGAGCCAGGCTCCCGAGGTACGGGACGAGGGGCAGCAGGAGGAACCAGGCCCACCACTTCGGGCGCCCGGCCACCCGCAGCAGCACGATGAAGTTGTAGATGGGCACGAACGCCGCCCAGGCCGGGTCGCCCTGCGGCGACGCCTTCTGGTAGCTGCCCCATACGGGCAGGGCGAACACGATGTAGAACAGGATCGCCAGGGCGATGAAGATTCCGCCTCCGCCCGACGAGGCCGCTGTCATGAAGTGCACGAGAACCCCCTGGTGGTGATGGTCCCGCCGTCGGGACTCGCGCCCATCGTTGCACCTGGGGACCGCCGGGGGTGCGATCCACCCGACCGGTGGCACGATCCCGTCCCGGGCGCCCCGAGGACGGCCGTCGCAGCCCCTGAGTAGGGTCGCCCACCGTGGGCGACTCACTACAGGCCGGCGGCCTCCACCTCTACTCGGCCGATCGGGCGCTACCCCTGGTCGACACCCTGGCCGGGGTGATGCTCGACCATCCGCTCGACCCGATGGCGTCCGAGTGGCTGGCGGTCCCCTCGGACGGCATGCGCCGCTGGCTCCTGCTCGAACTCGCCCGTCGTCTGGGCGCCGGCGGCCCGGCCGGGGGAGACGGCGTGGCGGCCAACATCGCCCGGGCCTACCCGGGAACGCTGCGCAACGTCGTCCTCGAGGCGGCGTCGGCCGCGCCCGGGGCCGCCGGGGGGCCCGACCCCTGGCAGATCGACCGCATGGTCTGGCCCCTCCTGGCCGTCTTCGACGATCTCGAGCGGCAGGGGGGGATGGCACCGTTCACCGCCCTGCCCGACGGGGGCGCCCGATTCACCCGGGTCCGCGCCGTCGCCGACCTCTTCGACCGATACCACCTGCACCGACCCGGGATGATCCAGGCCTGGGCCGATCCCGACCGCCCCGACGGGGGACTGGTCGACGGTTCGGGCGAGCCGCTGGCGGTGCACGCCCGGTGGCAGGTGGACCTCTGGCGACGGCTCCGCGCCGAGATCGACGCGCCGAGTCCCCCGGAGCGGATGCCGGTGGCGCTGGAGGCGCTGACTTCCGGTGCCCTGGACCCCGACCTCCCGGGGCGGCTGCTCCTCTTCGGCTTCACCTCGCTCCCCGGGCACGACTTCCTTCCCCTCGTGCAGGCGGTCTCCCGGGAGCGGGAGGTACACCTCTTCCTGCTCGGACCCCACCGATTCGACCCGACCAGGCTCCGGGCCGGGTGGCCCCGCCCGCCGAGGGGCCGGCCCCGCCTGCGGTCCGAGGACCTGACGGGGAGGTCGGTCCGCCAACCGCTGCTGCGCTCGTGGGGCCGGCTGGCCCGGGAGACGGCCCTGCTCCTCTCGGACGACGGGGAGCCGGAGCCGGACCGCTCGGTGCGGGTGCCGTCCCCCGAGGCCCCCCGGTCCACCCTGCTCCATCGGCTCCAGGCCGACATCCGGGGGGATGCGGAGGCGGTGCCGGCCCCGCTCGATCCGGCCGACCGCTCCGTGCAGTTCCACGCCTGCTTCGGGCCCATGCGCCAGGTGCAGGTCGCCCGGGACGCCATCCTCCACCTCCTGGACGACGCCACCGGGACCACCGAGGAGGACGTCCTGGTCGTCTGTCCCGACCTGGAGCGGTTCGCCCCGCTGGTCGAGGCCGTGTTCGGCACCCCGGGGGACGGGTCGGACGTCGGCGCCCCGGCCCTGCGGTACCGCATCGCCGACCGGTCGATCCGTTCGTCCAATCCGGTGCTGGGGGCCACCGCGGCGATGCTGGACCTGGTCGCCGGACGTTTCGAGATCACCCAGGTGCTCGACTTCCTCTCCCTCGCACCGGTGCGGGCCCGATTCGGGTTCGACGAGTCCGACCTGGGTGTCCTCGCCGCCTGGGCCACGGGGACCCGGGTCCGCTGGGGGCTCGATCCGGTGCACCGCTCCGGGTTCGGTGTCCCCGCCGCCGTGGTGGGCAACACCTGGCAGGCGGCACTCGACCGGCTCCTGCTCGGCTCGGCGGTGACCGACGGCGAGCTCGACCTCGCCATCGGCGGCGTGGCGCCGTTCGGCGTGGACAGCGGTGACAGTGAGCTCCTCGGCTCGTTCGCCTTCGTGCTCGGCCGACTGGCCGACCTGGCGGGTCACGGCGTCGACGGTGACCGCACCGCCGGGGGCTGGGTGGCGGCGCTGCGTCGGGCGGCCGACGACCTGTTCGCGGCGCCCGACCGGGCGGGGTGGCTGTTCGAGGCGCTCGACCGTGTCCTCGCCGACGTGGTGGAGGGCGCGGCGTCGTCGCGACGGGGGTCGGACGTGGCGCTCGAACTGGTGGACGTGCGGCGCCTGCTCCAGGATCGGCTCGACCGCGAGCCGGGGCGCCCGGACTACTTCCGAGGCGGGGTGACCGTCACCTCGATGGCCTCGCTGCGGTGGGTGCCGTTCCGGATCGTCTGCGTGCTCGGCCTCGACCAGGACGCCGCGGGATCGAGCACCCCCGACGCCGCCGACCTCATGGCCGCCGCGCCCCAGATCGGCGACCCCGATGCGCGGTCGGAGTCACGGCAGGCCCTGCTGGAGGTCGTGCTGGCGGCCGGCGACCACCTCCTCGTCGTCCGGGACGGGCGGGACCTCCGGTCGAACCACCCCGTTCCCCAGGTCGTGCCGGCCGCCGAGCTGTTCGACGCGGTCGTCTCCCTCGTGGCCGAGCCGGACCGACCGAGCGTGCGCGAGACCCTGGAGGTCGCCCATCCCCGCCATCCCTTCGACGACGCCTGCCTGGTGCGGGACGAACTCGTCGAGGGCCTGGTCTGGTCGTACTCGGGTCGCGACCTCGAGGCCGCCGGTCGGCGTCGGGGGCGGCCGCCCGCCCGGGTCCCGTTCCTCGGGCGGCCGCTCGAAGGCGGCGACGACGACGACGGGGTGGTCGAGCTCGAGGAGCTCCGGTCGTTCCTGCGCGATCCGGTGGGCACCTTCGTGCAGCGGACACTGGGGGCCCGCCTGCCCCGTCGGGCCGAGGAGGTGGACGACGTGCTGCCGGTCGAACTCGACGGCCTCGAGACGTTCCGGGTGGGACAGGAGCTCCTCGACGCCAGGGCCAAGGGGCTCGACGACCGGGTGTGGCGGGAGGTCGAGCGCACCCGGGGGACGCTGCCGCCGGGTGTCCTCGAGGAGCGGCTGTTCGCCGACCTCTCCGCGGAGGTCGACCGGATGATCGTCGAGGGCCGCGCCCGCGGGGTCGGCGCCGGCCCCGGTGAGGGGCGCGACCTCGACATCACCCTGCCCGACGGGACGCGTGTCGTCGGGGTGGTGCCATTGGCACTCGAGGGGCCGGAGCCGGGCCCCGGTCGCATCGTCTTCGCGCGGCCGAAGCAGGTGCAGCGTCTGGAGGCGTGGCTCGAGCTGATGGCGTTGACGGCCGCCGAACCCGAGACGACGTGGCGCGCCGTGGTCGTCACCCGGCCCAAGAGCGGCACGAGCGGGTTGCGACCGGTGGACCTCGTGGCGTCCTCCCCGGCGGCGGGCCGGGGAGCGGATGCGGTGTCCGCCCTCTCGGTGGTCGTCGATCTCTACCGCCGCGGCCGGCGTCAGCCACTCCCGTTGTTCGCGGAGTATTCGGCCGCGGTCCACGAGGGATCCGGTCGGGACGAGGCGTGGCGGTCCCACGCCGGACGTGGCGACGGCACCCGTCCGGCGACCCGCCTGGTGTTCGGCGACGTCGACGAGGACGAGATCTTCCGCCTGCAGTCCGTCGAGGGGGACCCGGGCCACGGGGGCGGACGCGTCCAGCGCTATGCCGAGCGACTGTGGGGGACGGTGCGGTCGACGTCGGTGGACCGACCGTGACCGGTGGCGACTTCGACGTCCTCGGTCGGCTGCCGGACGGGCAGGTGGTCATCGAGGCCAGCGCCGGGACGGGCAAGACGTACACGCTGGCGTCGCTGGCGACGAGGTTCCTCGCCGAACGGGACATCGCCCCCTCGGAACTGCTGATGGTCACGTTCACCAGGGCGGCCACCGCCGAGCTGCGGTCGCGCATCCGCGGCCAGCTGGTGAGGTCGGCGACGGCCCTGGCGGAAGGGGCGGTCGCCGAGGACGACCAGCTCTCGGCGTTCCTGTCGACCGGCGACGTCCCTGCCCGCCGGGCCCGGCTCGACCGGGCCGTCGCCGAATTCGACGCGGCGGCGATCTCGACGATCCACAGTTTCGCCGCCCAGGTCCGGAACACCCTGGGCATGACCCCCGCCATCGACCCCGACAGCCGGCTGACGTCGGACGTGGCCGATCTGGTGCGGCACGCCTGCGCGGATGCGCTGGCCACGGCGGCCACCGGGGGCGTTCCCGTCACCGAACTGCCTCCGCTGTCCCGCCTGGTGAAGGCCACCGAGAAGTACGTCGGTGGCCCCGACCTCGTGCTCGAGCCGGCCCCGGGGTCTCCCGGGGCGAAGCCGGAGCAGATGCGTCTCCACGAGCTCGTGCTGGCGTCGCAGGCCAATCTGTCGGCCCTGCTGCGGGACACGGGCCGGATGGGCTTCGACGACGTCCTCACCCAGCTCCGCGACGTGCTGGGCCACTCCACCTCGTCCGCCGTCGTCGACACCCTCCGTCACCGGTTCAAGGTGGTGCTCATCGATGAGTTCCAGGACACCGACCGGGTCCAGTGGGAGATCTTCTCGACCCTCTTCGGGGGGCCGTCCCCCCATCGGGCCCTCGTCCTGGTGGGTGACCCCAAACAGGCGATCTACCGCTTCCGGGGGGCCGACATCGCCGTGTACCTCGACGCGGTCCGGTCCACCGCCGCCGATCACCGATTCACCCTGGGTACCAACTGGCGGTCGGACCGGGCGGCGATCGACGCCGTCCACACGCTGCTCGACGGCGTGACGTTCGGGGACCGGGCCATCGCCTACCACCGGGTGGAACCCTCGCCGGCCCACGCCGCCGAGAGGATGTCGGCAGTCGGGCGCGGCGAGGTCTCGGGTCTGGGTCTCCGCCTGGCGGTCGGACCGTCGGTGGCCGGCGCCAACGGGAAGCCGTCCGTCCCCCGGGCGGCCCGGCTGGTCGAACAGGATCTCGTCGCCCATGTCCGTGAGCTCCTCGACACGGCATCGATCCCCGCCGCCGACACCGCCGACGGGTCGCGCCGCCTCCGGCCGTCGGACGTCGCCGTCCTGGTGACCTCGGCCGAACACGCCCGGCGCGCGCAGGCCGCCCTCCGTCGGGAAGGCGTACCGGCGGTGGTCGCCGGCACCGGCAGCGTCCTGGCTTCCTGGGCGGCGGAACAGGTGCGCCTCCTCCTGTCGGCGATGGAACGGCCCTCGGACATCGGCCGGGTGCGGGCGCATGCGCTGTCCTGGTTCGTCACCTGGACGGCGGACGACGTGGCCCGCGCCTCCGACGAGGATCTCGCCGTGCTGCAGGAGCGACTGGCGGCGTGGTCGGCGGAACTCGCGGTCCGTCCGGTGGCCGAGGTGCTGGCCTCGATCTGGGCCGAGACGGGCGTGGTCGCCCGCGTGCTCGGTGAGTTCGACGGCGACAGGAACGTGACCGACCTCGACCACCTGGCGGAGCTCCTCCACGACAGTGCGCCCCACGGGATGGCGGGGGCGTCCGGGCTGCTCGCCGTCCTGGACCATCCACCCGAGTCCGAGGAGGAGATCGAGGTCGACGGGGACGTGGTGGCCAGGCGGATCGAGTCGCAGGCCCAGGCCGTGCAGGTGATGACCGTATGGAAGGCCAAGGGGCTGCAATTCCCGGTGGTCTGCCTCCCCATGCTCTGGCGCTTCGAGGTGAACGTGAGCGACGTCGTGTACTCGGACCCCGAAGACGGCACCCGTCGGATGGATCTGGCCCTGGGCAGGGACTGGCCCGACAAGCCGACGGCCGCGGCGAGGAAGGAGCTCGCCCGCCAGGAGATCGCCTGGGAGCAATTCCGGGTGCTGTACGTGGCCCTGACGCGGGCGCAGCACTACACCGCGGTGTGGTGGGCGGACTCCGGTTCGAGTGGCAAGAAGGCCCTCTCCCGTCTGCTGTTCTCCCGACACGAGGTCGACGGGCGGCTCGATCCGGAGCTCTTCCGCGCCTCGTCGTGTCCGGTCCCGGCCGACGACCGGGTCGAGGACTTCCTGCAGGGGCTGGTGCGCGGCGTCGGAGGGGACCGTCCGGGTGACGACGATCCCGCCGCCGGATCCCATCCGGCCGCCGTGGTCGGAGGCCCCCGGCGAGGTCCCGGGGAAAGAGCTCGAGATCGCCACCTTCGGCCGCCACCTCGACCGGTCGGTGCACCGCTGGTCGTTCAGTGCCATCACCGCGGGTGTCGACGCCGCGTGGATGGATCCGTTCGACGCGTCAGGGGCCGACCGGGGGGCGACCGACGAGTCGGATCCCGGACCGATCGACGACCAGGACGGCGTCCCGGCCGCCGTGCCCGGGGACGGTGCCGGACCATTGGCCGGTCTGCGGGCGGGTACCGAGTTCGGGACGTTCGTCCACGGGGTGCTCGAGTGGGTCGACTTCGCGTCGGCCGACCTCGACACCGACCTGGGGGTGGCGGCCCGCGAGCAGGTCGCCCGGTCGGGATTCGACCTGGACACCCTGGTACGGGACGGCTCCGAAGGACTGCCCCGCCTGGTGGAAGGCCTGCGGGCCGCCATCGAGACGCCGCTCGGCCCCCTCTTCGGGGCCACGAGGCTGGCCGACCTGGCCCGGTCGGACCGGCTCGACGAACTCGGCTTCGACATGCGGCTCGGCGGCGCGGGCCGTCGTCCCACCGTCCGGGACATCGGTCGGGTGACCGCCGGCTACCTGCCCGTCGACCACGTCCTCGGGCCGTGGGCCCGGGCGCTGGCCGCCGGCGCGATCGACGTGCAGCTGGCCGGGTACCTCACCGGGTCGATCGACCTCGTGGCCCGGGTGGGGACGGCCAACGAGGGGCGCGGGTTCGTGGTCGCCGACTACAAGACCAATCAGCTGGCACCGCGCGGCGAGGTCACGGGCCCGTCCGCCTATGACCGGGCGCATATGGCCGACGCCATGGTCGGGCACCACTACCCCCTCCAGGCGCTGCTCTACGGTGTCGCCCTCCATCGCTACCTGCGATCGAGGCGCCGACCCGGCTCCCCGCCCGGTGCCGTGCTCGGGGCGGCGTACCTCTTCGTGCGGGGCATGACGGGCCGTGGGGTGGCCCACGACGGCGCCCACCCCCACGGCGTCTTCACGTGGGAGTTCGACCCCGCCATGCTCGACTCGCTGAGCGACCTCCTCCACGGACGGGAGGTCTAGCCGTGGCCGCGCCACGTCGCCGGGTGCCCGAAGGGTGGGACCGGGGTCCGACCGAGGGCCTGCTCCGGCCCTGGACCGACGCGGGGGTGCTCGGAAGGTACGAGGTCGGACTCGTCGCCTCGGTGCGGCGCCTGTCCCCGGGACCGGTGTCCGACGGTGCCCTGTTGGCCCTGGCGCTCACCGCCCGGGCCGTGCGACTCGGCCACGTCTGCCTCGACCTCGATGCCGTCCCGTCCCAGCTGGTGGTCGCGCAGGTCGATGCCGACGGGCCGGACCGGCTCGACCTGCCCGACCCGTCGGCGTGGCGGGGCGAACTGGAGTCCTCCCCGATCGTGGCCCTGGACGGTCCGGGGCGGCCCGGCCCGGCGGCGGGCGCCCACCTGCGGCCCCTGGTGCTCGACGGCGGCCGTCTCTACCTGGAGCGGTACTGGCGGTTCGAGGTCGACGTGACCCGGGAGCTCGACGTCCGGTGCGGCCGTCCGGATCCCGTCGACGACGGCGCGGTGGAGGCGGTGCTGGCGACCGTGTTCGGCGGCACGCCGCTCACCGACGACGGGTCACCGGACCTCCAGTGGGTGGCCGCCCGGCGGGCCCTCACCAGCCCGGTCTCGGTCATCGCCGGTGGACCCGGCACGGGCAAGACCCACACCGTCGCCCGCATCCTCGCCGCCGCCCACCTGATCGCCGTCGGGCGCGGCGAGGTGTTCCGTGCGGCCCTGGCGGCTCCGACCGGCAAGGCGGCGGCGCGCATGGCCGAGGCCGTCGCCCGGCAGGTGCGCACCCTGGTGGCCGAGGCCCGGATCGGTGCGGTGCCCGCCGGCGCCTTGGCCGGGATCACGCCGACCACCATCCACCGGCTCCTCGGATACGGCACGCGGACGACGTTCCGCCACGACCGGGACCACCCCCTCCTCCACGACCTGGTGATCGTCGACGAGACCTCCATGGTGTCGCTGCCGCTCCTCGCCCGCCTGCTCGACGCCGTCCGGCCCGAGGCCCGTCTGGTGCTCGTCGGTGACCCGTTCCAACTCGCCAGCATCGAGGCCGGAACCGTGATGGGGGACCTGGTCGGGCGCCGGCGCCCCGGGGACGACCCGACCACCGGCCCGTTGGGCGGCCGGGTGACCGAGCTGCGCCGGGGGCACCGTTTCGACGCCGGGTCCGAGACGGCCGCGCTGGCGCTGGCCATCCGGGACGGTGACGGCGACGCCGTCATCGACCGTCTGTCGGCCGGCGGAGCCGGGGTCCACTGGGTGCGACCGGACGACGCGATCGGCCTCGCCGCCGTCCGGGACGAGGTCGTCACCGCGGCGAGGGAGGTGGTCGCGGCCGCACTGGCCGGGGACGGCCCCACCGCCCTGGCCGCCGCCACCCGGATCAAGGTCCTGGCCGCCGTCCGACGGGGGCCGCTCTGCCTCCTCGAGTGGAGCGACCTCATCGACCGCGCCGTCCAGGCCGCCATACCCCTCGCCCGGCGCAACGGCTGGCCGCGGGTGGGTACACCGGTGATGGTCACCCGCAACGACCGCGTCAACGACCTGGCCAACGGCGACGTCGGGGTCGTCATCCAGTCCGCCGACGGACGGTGGGTGGTGCTGGGAGGCACGGAGGTGGAGCGGCGGATCGCCCCCGCCCGACTGGGGGAGTGGGAGCCGTGGTGGGCGATGACGATCCACAAGAGCCAGGGCTCCGAGTTCCCGCACGCCGTGGTGTCGCTGCCGTCGGTGGACTCGCCGATCCTGACCCGCGAGCTCCTCTACACCGCCGTGACCCGGGCGAAACCGGAGGTCACGGTCGTCGGGAGCGAGGACATGATCCGCCGGGCGGTGGACCGACCCGTGACCCGGGCCTCGGGTCTGCGCGACCGCCTGTGGCCGGTCAGCTGATCGGATCGTCGGCCGTCCGGTCCCGGCGGCGCACCGCGTAGTAGGCCTTCACCGACGAGTCGGTGGCGACCAGGCCGTCCTCGTCGACCTCCTCGAGCAGATCGAACCCCGGCGCCACCAGCTCCCGCACCCGTTCGAGGGGCAGGGCGAGCTCGCCGATGCACTCGTGATGGAGTTCGTAGCGGGTGTCGGTCACCTTCTCGAAGATCCGGATGTCCCAGTCGGTGAAGCCCAGTCCGGCCGCATCGAGGGCGAACGACACGTCGATGATGGCCGTGCCGCCCTCGAAGTCGTAGACCCACGGAGGGTCCCCTCCGAGGCGCCGCAGCTCGCCCACCGTGTTGACGTCGAAGACGAACAGACCGCCGTCGGACAGGTGCCGGTGCACGCAGGCGAACAACGAGGCCCACGCCCCCACGTCGAGGAGGTGGTTGATGGAATCGAACACGCAGGCCACCACGTCGAAGCGCCGGCCGAGTTCGAAGTCGGCCATGTCGCCCTGGAGCAGTTGGGCCCCGGGCACCTTGGTGGCGGCTACGGCCAGCATCTCGGGTGACCGGTCCAGCCCGGTGAGATCGGCTCCGGTCTCCAACCGGGCCAGGATGGACCCCGTCCCGCACCCCAGCTCGAGGAGCGACGCGGCGTCGGGCCGGTAGCGGTCGATGGCGGCGTTCACCCGGGCGGCACGGGGCCCCGGATCGTCCATGACGACGTCGTAGAAGGCGGCGAACCGCTCGTAGGCGACCATGGTCCACCGTGCCACACCCGAGCCGCCCCGGGTGACGACGGCCGCCCGGGCGGGCCGGCGCGATCTAGGGTCGGCAGATGGACCCGCACGCCTCCGCCATCGAGACCGCCGCCGCCATCCGGGCCCGGGAGGTGAGCCCCCTCGAGGTCCTGGACGCCACGCTGGCCAGGATCGACGCCCGCGACCCGGCGCTCAACGCCGTCATCTGGCGCGACGACGACGAGGCCCGGTCGCAGGCGCGGGCGCTCGGTGAGCGCATCGCCGGGGGGGAGACGGATCTGCCCCCCTTCGCCGGTGTCCCCCTGCCCGTCAAGGACCTGGTCGAGGTGGCCGGTCAGCCCGTCACCTACGGCTGCGCCGGTGCGCCCGACACCCCGGCCGAGGAGTCCGAGCTGGTCGTCCGGGCGTTCGAGGCCGCCGGCTTCATCCTCTGCGGCCGGACCAATTCCCCCGAGTTCGGCTCGGTGAGCATCACCGAGAACGACCGGTTCGGAGTGACGCGCAACCCGTGGGATCCGGGCTTCACCCCGGGCGGCTCGAGTGGCGGGGCCGCCGCCGCGGTGGCCTCGGGCATGTTCCCGGCGGCCAACGCCAGTGACGGCGGCGGCTCGATCCGGATCCCGGCATCGTGCTGCGGACTGGTCGGGCACAAGCCCAGCCGTGGCCGCGTGCCGGACCGGGTGCCCGGCTGGTCCGGCCTTTCGGTCGAGGGGGTCCTGACCCGGACGGTGGCCGACTCCGCCGCCATCCTCGAGGTCATCAGCGGACCCGACCCGCTGGCGTGGTGGAGTTCGCCCGGCAAGGAGCGGCCGTTCACCGAGGAGGTCGGGATGGACCCGGGACGTCTGCGGATCGCCGTGAACACGGTATCGGCGCTGGGCGTGGAGGTGGCGCCGGAGTGCCTGGCCGCCGTGGACCACGCCGCCGAGCTGCTCGAGTCGCTCGGCCACCGGATCGTGCACCTCGACGCCGACCTCTTCGATCCCGCCGAGCTCGGCCACTTCCTCAACCTGATGCGTTCGGGGTTCGGCACCCACCTGGACCTCGACCCGGCCGGCATGGAGCCGCACAACCGGGTGGCGTTCGAGGCCGGTCGGGCGCTGAGCAGTCTGGACTACGTCGCCTCCCTCAGCTCACTGCAGCTCCTGACCCGCGGCCAGCTGGCCCGCTTCGACGACGAGTTCGACCTGCTGGTCACGCCGACGATGGCCATCGAGCCGCCCCCGGTCGGACTCCTGGCCCAGGTGCACGCCCAGCCCGACTTCCCACCGATGGAGATCGTGTCGATGGCGGCGTTCACCGCGCTCTTCAACATCACGGGCCAACCGGCCGTCAGCCTCCCGCTCCACGTGGCGGCGTCCGGACTGCCGGTCGGCGTGCAGATCGTGGCCGGCGCCTCCCGTGACGCCCAGCTGATCCGGGTGGCCTCGCAGCTCGAGGAGGCCGACCCGTGGATCGGCCGGTACCCGTTCGCCGATTGACGGCCACATCCGACCCCGGAGAGGCCCGACCCGGGCGTTCCTGGCTATCTTGAGCACATCCGGCGACAAGGAGGCAGTCCGATGGCGATCGACGAGTCCGTCCACCAGCACAAGTACCTGCTGGACGAGAGTGAGATGCCGACCACCTGGTACAACATCGTGCCCGACCTGCCGTCACCGCCCCCGCCGGCGCTCCACCCCGGCACGCTGGAGCCGGCCGGTCCCGACGATTTCGCCCCCCTGTTCCCCATGGAACTCATCCTCCAGGAGGTGAGCCAGGACCGCTACGTGGACATCCCCGGTGCCGTCCTCGACGTCTACCGGCAGTGGAGGCCCACGCCGCTCTTCCGGGCCCACCGACTCGAGCAGGCTCTCGGGACGCCGGCCCGGATCTACTACAAGTACGAGGGGGTCTCCCCGGCCGGCTCCCACAAGCCGAACACCGCGGTGCCGCAGGCCTACTACAACGCCCGGGCGGGGATCCGGCGCCTCACGACCGAGACGGGCGCCGGGCAGTGGGGGACGGCGCTCGCCTTCGCCTGCGCCCTCTTCGACCTCGAATGCGAGATCTGGCAAGTCGGCGCCAGCTACGACCAGAAGCCATACCGGCGCCTGATGATGGAGGCCTTCGGTGGCCAGGTCCACCGCTCGCCGAGCCTGCTGACGGCGGCGGGCCGCGCCGTCCTGGAGGCCGACCCGGACAGCCCCGGATCACTCGGCATCGCCATCAGCGAGGCCGTCGAGGTGGCCGCCCCGGACCCCGAGACCCGCTACGCCCTCGGCAGCGTGCTGAACCACGTGCTGATGCACCAGACCATCATCGGCGAGGAGGCCCTGCTGCAGCTGGCCAAGGCCGGCGAACGGGCGCCCGACCTGCTGGTGGGGTGCACCGGAGGCGGCTCCAACTTCGGCGGCCTGGCCTTCCCGTTCCTGCGGGAGAAGATGGCCGGGACGATGAACCCGACGATCCGGGCGGTGGAGCCGGCCTCGTGCCCGTCGTTGACGCGGGGCGTCTACGCCTACGACTTCGGTGACACCGCGGGCATGACCCCGCTGATGAAGATGCACACGCTGGGCCACGACTTCATCCCCGACCCGATCCACGCCGGAGGCCTGCGGTACCACGGCATGGCCCCCCTGATCTCCCACATCTACGAGCTGGGGCTGATGGAGGCCATCGCCATCCCCCAGACCGAGTGCTTCGGGGCGGCCATGCAGTTCGTGCGGACCGAGGGCATCCTGCCCGCCCCCGAGCCCACCCACGCCATCGCCGCCGCCGTGCGGGAGGCGCTGGCCTGCAAGGAGAGCGGCGAGGACAAGGTCATCCTGACCGCCCTGTGCGGACACGGCCACTTCGACCTCGCCGCCTACGACTCCTACCTGTCGGGCCGGATGGTCGACGAGGAGGTCACCGACGAGCGGTTCGCGGAGGGCCTGGCCACCGTCCCCTCGGTGGGCTGACCGGTCGGCCCCCGGGTCGGGCCCCGGGCTACGGTCGGCCCATGGATCCCCTCGACGCCATGTCCGCCGCCACGGTCACCTTCGCCGCGGTACTCGACCAGGTCCGACCCGACCAGCTCGACCTCCCCACCCCCTGTGAGGAGTGGAGTGTGACCGACCTGCTGGGCCACGTGGTGGTGGCCGACCAGATCGCGGTGGCCCTGCTGGACGGGGCCGATGCCGACCAGGCGAGGGCCCTGTGGGGGCAGGAGTTCGGCGACGACGTGATCGACCGCTGCCGGGCGTCGATCGACGAGCAGCTCACCCGGATCCGGGCCGTCGAGGACTGGGGGTCGACCGTCCACCACGTCATCGGGGACGTTCCCGCCTCCCAACTCCTGCAGATGCGGACCGGCGACCTGGTGCTCCACGCCTGGGACCTGGCCACCGCCATCGGCGTGGACGCCGCCATCCCCGAGGAGCTCGCCGCCCAGATCTACGAGGGCCTGGCCCCGATGGCCGACGTGATCGGCACGATCGGGATGTTCGGGACCGGACCGTCGGGCACGGTGGGCGAGGAGGCCCCGGTCACCGTGCGCCTGCTCGACCTCACCGGTCGTCGCCCCTGAGCGGCGGCCGGGGCTTCGGACGGCCCCACTCAGAAGACGAACGGCACCAGCATCCTGGTCGAGTTCCGGTAGTCGGGGTAGGCGGTCGGGAACTGCTCGGTGAGGTAGCGCTCTTCGACCGTCGCGCTGTAGTCGAAGTAGGCGCCGGCCAGGACGACGGCGACCAGCCACAGCCAGCTCAGGGCGATCGCCGTGCCCACGCCGGCGACCAGGATGCCCGAGTAGATGGGGTGGCGGACGTAGCGGTAGGGGCCGCTGGTCACCAGCTCCGGCTCGTCCTTCTGGGACATCGGCGTGCCCCAGTTCCGCCCGATGTGGACGCGGGCCCAGACGGCGAAGCCCAACCCGAGCACGAAGAGCACTAGCCCGATCCCGGCGAGCCAGGGATCGGTGTTGGCACCGTGGTGTCGGAACGCTCCGGCCCTCAGCAGCAGGATCACCACCACGGCGATCAGCACCCGGATGCGGATCTGACGGGACCAGGCGGTTCTCCCGGGCTTCATGGAGAGGGCTTTCACCAGCCAGTAGATCCAGAAGGCCGCCCAGCCGACGATGAAGACGAGATCGACCGCACGCATGCGACGCAGCTTCCCACCGATACCCGGTGGTCCGGTGCCGGGTCGGTCAGCCGAACAGGGGTCCGGCCGACGAGACCTCGAACCGGGTCAACTCGGCCGGCCCGTCCACGGCGGCGAGGAGGACATCGGAGAAGGCCGCGAAGTGTGGCGTGGCGAAATGGGCCTCGAGCGCCTCGGCCGACTCCCAGTGCTCGAAGATCCGGACCACCAGCGGGTCGTCGATGTCGACGGCGAACCGGTACTCGAGGCATCCCGGCTCGTCCCGGCTGGTGGCGGCCATCGTGGACCCGGCCCGCACGGCCTCGTCCATCTTCGACGGGTGCAGTCTGGCCCGTCCCGCGATCACGATCATCGTCTTCCCTCCGTCGGCCCGTCGAACCCGTCCGCACCGTCCGGGATCCGCCAGGGCGGGTGTCGCCGGTTCCCTCCCGCGTGGAAGAGGCAGAGGCGGTGCCCGTCCGGGTCGCTCAGACGGGCCTCCCTCCAGAGCCAGGGCATGTCCCGGGGTGCCTGGTCCACGGTAACGCCTGCGGTGACCAGGCGATCGCACAGGCCATCGAGATCGTCCGACTCGAAGTAGATCGTCACCTGCTCATCCCGCGACACGGAGCCCACCCGTTCGACGGAGAAGGTCGACCCGCCGTCCGGGCACTCGAACCGGAGATAGTCGTCGTTCCTGACGATGAGGAGGAGACCCAGGGTCCCGTAGAACCGCTCGGACACCGACAGGTCGGTGGCGCCGACGGTTACCTGGTTGAGTCGCACGCCCGTAACTCTCGGACAGATCCCCTCCGGGGGCAAGGAGCTGCCCATCATCGGTTGCCGCCCGTACCGCCCGTAACGCCCGGCCCGGCGGTCCGACGGGGCGGGCGCCGGTGGGGTGACCGGTGATCAGCTGGTGATCCCGACGATGTCGGTCAGGTCCTGTCCTCCGAGGCTGCCGTAGAAGGGTGCGCCCAGGGCGAAGATGCCCCCGTCGTTGGCCACCAGCCAGTACCCGCCGCCGTCCGGCGTCGCCGCCATGCCGACGATGGGCAGGGCCAGGGGCAGGTTGCCGGTCGATCCGTGGAACTGGGCGTCGCCGTAGGAGAAGATCCCTCCGTCGGATGCCACCAGCCAGTACCCCTTGCCGTCCGGCGTCGGGGTCATGCCCACCACCGGCTTGTTGAGTCGGAGGTTCCCGGCCGACCCGTAGAAGGGGGTGCCCCCGAAGGAGAAGATCCCCCCGTCCGAGGCGACCAGCCAGTAGCCGCCGGCGGCCGGCGCGGCCATGCCGACGATCGGTCGGTTGAGGTGCATCCCACCCATCGAGCCCCGGAAGGTGGCGTCGCCGTAGGCGAAGACCCCGCCGTCCGATGCCACCAGCCAGTAGCCCCGGCCGTCGGGCGTGGCGGCCATGCCGACGACCGGTCGGTCGAGCCGCAGGTCGCCGGCCGAGCCGTAGAAGCCGGCGTCGCCGTAGGCGAAGACCCCGCCGTCCGATGCCACCAGCCAGTAGCCGCCGCCGTCGGGCGTCGTGGCCATGCCGACGATCGGCCGGTTGAGCACCGTCATGCTGAGGTCACCCAGGTAGACGAGGTAGTTGTCGTTCCCGAAGGCGGTGATGCGCCCGTCGGACTCGTAGGTGTAGTACCCCTGATGGGGAGTGGTCGGCGTCACGCCCACGGCGAGGGCCACGTAGGAGTGCGGGAGGTCGGTGCCGGGGGCATTGCAGGTCGCCTGGAGGGCGACGTCGGTGATGTCCCCCGAGCCGTCGGTGACCACCTGGTCGACCTGGGCCACCGTGGTCTCGAAGGCCCCGTTGCTGGCACACCCGAACGCCGTGGTCATGGACACCAGCCCCGTGTAACCCGTCCCGTAGGAGTGTCCGGCGGTGATCGCCTGACCGACGGGGAGCTGGATGTTCACGGTGGCCCCGTAGGGGAGCTGGGGGGACGGGGCGAGATCCGCGGTGAGGTCGTCGGCCGGTCCCGGGGCACCCCCCAAGGACGCGGCGCCGGTCACGTAGGTGAGGTGGCCGGCACCGTCGACGGACTCGTAGTAGCCCGAGTCGAGGGGCGCCACGCCGGCGTGAGCGACCTGCGGGCCGGGCGGTGTGGCCGGCGGTCGGAGGGTCCTCGGGCCGGTGGATGCCGCCGCCGGCCGGGCCAGACCGGCGATGGCGAGGAGGACGATCACGCCGGCGGCGACACCTCGGATCCGCCTCACACCCATGCTGCCCCTCCACTGTGCTGCGCCGTCGTGAACTGCCGCCAGCGGGAAACGTAGCAGTCCGGGTGGCGACCCCACGGGCAGCCCGGGCCGACCGGATGACATCCGGGTTGCCCGGGCCGTGGTTCCGTCAGGCCGAGGGGACGCCCGCCGCCGGGCCGTGGTCGGCGGCCTCGGCCTGGTTCACCCACGTCTCGTACATCTGGGCATAGCGGCCGCCGAGGTCGACCAGCTCGGCGTGACTCCCGACCTCGACGATCCGCCCGTCGTCGACCACGGCGATCCGGTCGGCCCGCATGGCCGTGGACAGCCGGTGGGCGATGAGGACGGCCGTCCGGTTCTCGAGCAGGACGTCGAGGGCCGCCTCGATCTTCGTCTCCGACTGGAGGTCGAGGTTGGAGGTCGCCTCGTCGAGCACCAGCACGCGGGGATGGGCCAGGAAGGCCCGGGCCAGCGCGATCAACTGGCGTTCGCCCGACGACAGGGTCTGGCCCCGTTCGTGGACCACGGTGTCGAGTCCCTCGGGCATGCGGTCGATCACGTCGCCGAGCCCGACACGCTCCACGGCCTCCCGGATCTCGTCGGACGAGGCCTCGGGACGGGCGAAGGCGATGTTGTCTCCGATCGTCCCGGCGAAGAGGAAGGGCTCCTGGGGCACGACGCCGAGCTGGCTGCGCAGCGAGCGCATGGTCACGTCGCGCAGGTCGTGGCCGTCGATGGTCATCCGTCCCTCGGTCGGGTCGTAGAAGCGGGTGACGAGTTTGGCCATGGTCGACTTGCCGGCGCCGGTGGGCCCGACGAAGGCGACCGTCTCCCCCGGGGCGACGGCCAGGTCGACGTCGGTCAGGACCGGTCGTCCCGGGACGTACTCGAAGGAGACGTGCTCGAATCCGATGGCGCCCTCGATGGGCGGCAGTACCACGGCGTCGGGCGCCTCGAGGACCTCGGGCTCGGTATCGCACAGGTCGCGCAGCTTGGTCACCGAGGCCTGGCCCTGCTGGTACGTGTTGTACTGCTGGACCAGCAGCTGGATGGGCTGGAAGAACCGGTTGAGGTACAGGAAGAAGGCGACCAGCGCACCGATGCTGAGCTTGTGATCGGCCACCATGGTCCCGCCGATGGCCAGCATGACGGCCTGGCCCAGGATGCCCAGCATCTGGGTGCCCGGGCCGTAGACGGCGTTGACGTGCGCGGTGTAGTTGTTGGCGTCCCGGTAGTCACCCACCACGTTGCGGTGGTGGATCACGTTGTGGCGCTGGCGGTTGTGCGCCGTCACGATCCGGACGCCGTGCAGGCTCTCGGACAGGTCGGCCAGCACGCCGGCGATCCCGTCGCGGACCGCGTCGTAGCCCCGCTCGGATGCCCGCTTGAACCAGATCGAGGCTCCGACGAGCGCGGGCACGATCAGTACCACGGTGATGAAGGCCAGCAGCACGTTGGTGGTGAACAGGATGATCGTGATGACCACCATGGTGAGGGCCTGGATGGCCAGCTGCGAGAGGCCGTCCTGCAGTAGCTGCTGGAGGTTCTCGATGTCGCTGGTCATGCGGCTCATCACCACGCCGGCCTTCTCCTCGGTGAAGAAGCCGAGGGACAGGCGTTGGAGGTGGGCGAAGACCTTGACCCGCAGGTCGTTCATCACCCAGGCGGCCAGGCGCCCGGTGACCTGGACCTGGAAACGCTGGGCCAGGGCGGTGATGGCGATGAACACCAGGTAGGCGACGGCCATGGCCACCACGACGGCGAAGTCGAGGTGGTTCGGCCCCGGTGTCCCACCCATCCCGTTGTCGATGGCGTACTCGACGAGCTTGGGGCCCACCTGGCCGGCCACGGAGATGACCACGACCAGCACACCGGCCAGCACCAGCATGCCCGGGTACTTGGTCAGGAGCCGCCACAGGGTGAGCCGCTTCAGCTCGTCCTCGTTGGCGTTCTGCTCGAACTCGAGGGTCGGCGTCTCGTAGTCGGGCTCGGTGGCCACCAGTCGGTCCACGCCGGCCTGCAGCTCGGTGGGGATGCCGGCGAACGGGAGCCCGGGGGCCGCGGGTCGGCCGAACCCGCCCGGTGCACCGCCACCCATCCCTCCGCCCCACGTCATCGTGCGGCCCCCCGCACGGCCTCGAGCATGGCCCCGAGCGGCGTGTCCCCGGCCGGCCGGCCGTCCTCATCCTCGGCCTGCTCCTCGTCGGCCTCGAACTCGGCCGCCTGGGCCAGCACCTCGGCGTAGAGCGGCGTGGTGGCCAGCAGCTCGGCGTGGGTCCCGTCCGCCACCACCTTGTGCTGGTCGAGGAGGACCACCCGGTCGGCCAGCGAGATGGTCGACAGACGGTGGGCGATGATGAGCGTGGTCCTGCCCTCCATCTGGACCTTGAGGCCGGCGTGGATGGTCTGCTCCACCTGGACGTCGATGGCGCTGGTGGCATCGTCGAGCACCATGACCGGGGGATTGACCAGCAGGGTGCGGGCGATGGCGATGCGCTGGCGTTGGCCGCCCGACAGCGTGTAGCCGCGCTCGCCGACCACCGCGTCGTAGCCCTCGGGCAGGTGGGAGATGAACTCGTGGGCACCGGCGGCCTTGGCGGCGGCCACGACCTCGTCGCGGGTGGCCGACGGCTTGCCGTAGGCGATGTTGTCGTGGACCGACACCGAGAAGAGGAACGGTTCGTCCAGGACCACCCCCACGTTGGCCCGCAGGCTGGCCAGTGTCAGATCGCGGACGTCGTGTCCGTCCAGTTCCACCGAGCCGTGCCTGACGTCGTAGAAGCGGCTCAGCAGACGGGCGACGGTCGATTTGCCCGCCCCGGTCCGGCCCACGATGGCCACGGTCTGGCCGGGGGGGACATGGAGATCGAAGTCGGCCAGGACCAGCTGCTCGGCGTCCTCGGTGTAGGCGAAGTCCACGTGACGGAACCGGACGTCCCCCCTGCAGTCGACCAGGTCGATGGCACCGGGCGCATCGGTGATGGTGGGCTGCTCGTCCAGGATCTCGTAGATCCGCTCGGCTGACGCGGCGGCCCGCTGACCCATCATGATGAGCATCCCGAGCATCATGAACGGCGCCTGGAGCATGAGCAGGTAGAGGTTGAACGTGAGGATGGCGCCGACGCTCAGACCGCCGTGGATGACCATGTAGCCACCGAACAGGAGCACCAGGGCCAGGCCCACCTGCGGCAGGTTCTGCACCGTCGGGGTGAACCGGGCCCGCAGGTCGGCGTCCTTGATGTATCCCCACTGGAGCTTGTCCGCGGCGCCGGCCAGCGACCGGAGTTGCTGTTCCTCGGCGGCGAAGGACTTGACCACCCGGACGCCGTTCACGTTCTCGTCGACGATGGTGGCCACGTCGGCCAGGCGGGCCTGGATGATCCAGGACACCGGGAACATCGACTTCCGCATCCTCACGCCGGTCCAGTAGACGAACGGCATGGTGGCCATGGCGACGAGCGCCAGGGGCACGTTGATCGTCAGCATGACGCAGAAGGCGATGACGGCCATCGAGCACTGCACGAGGATCAGCGGGGCGAACGTCATGTACATCTGGACCGAGCGGATATCGGAGTTGGCCCGGGAGATGAGCTGACCCGACTGGACCCGGTCGTAGAACGAGAACGACATCTTGGTGAGGTGCTCGTAGATGATGTTCCGGAGGTCGTACTCGATGTCGTAGGCCGTCTCGAACAGGAACAGCCGGGCGATGTAGCCGAACACGCCGCTGAGGAGGCCGAGGCCGACGATCCACCACACGTAGTAGCTGAGGGACACCGTGTGCCGTTCGATGGAGTTGCTGATGGCCTTGTTCAACAGGAGTGGGATGGCGACCTGCAGGATCAGTCCGAAGAACGAGAGCGTCAACGAGGTGATGAATATGCCCTTGTGGGCGCGCATGATCGGGAGGGCCCGCCGCAGCCAGCTGAGCGTCTTGTCCGGGTCGATGCCCGCCGGGGGGGCCTCGTTGTGGGCCACCTCGGCGATGGGCACGAACCGGGTCCCCGTCTCGGGCGGACCCTGGGGGGCGGGGCGGAGGGTGAGCATCTTCACCGGCCCCACCGTGCCCGGGTGTAGGCCACGAAGGCGGTCCGCCAGGCGGCCAGCCCGCGGAACGCCGCCTCCGCGGCGTCCGGATCGTCCAGGGCATCGGTCACGCCGCGCAGGCGGGCCTCGACGGCGGCGTCGGCGGCGTCGAGCACCCGGTGGCCCTCCGCGGTCAGCACGTGGTCGACCCGCCGGCGGTCGCCGGCCACCGGACGGCGCTCCACCAGGCCCCGGGCCACCAGGCCGTCCACCACCGCGGTGATGGTGGGGGGGCGGACGGCCAGTCGCTCGGCCAGGTGGGAGGAGGCGGCCGCCGATTCATCGAGCAGGCTCAGGATCCGGTACTGCGAGACCGACAGGTCGACGGCGCCCAGCCCGATCTCGACCTGCTTGGCGAGCCAGGCGGCCGTGCGGCCGAGGGCGCGACGACCGCTGTCGATGGACACGACGGCCGGAGTTGGTTCGGGGGTCACATAGTTAGACTATCGAATGAGTCCCGGTCGTCGGACGCGGAGGACCGCGGAGGGCCGCGAGTGACGCGTGCGAGGCGACCGCGGCCGAGGCGGCCGCGGTCGCCGGATGGCCCTACGAGAAGATGCTCGCCGTACCCATGTTCAACCCGTCGGCGGTGCGCGAGCGGTGGACGGCCTGGACCTCGGTGAACTCGGAGAGCCCCCACGGGCCGTTTTCGACGCCGACGCCACTCCACTTGAACCCGCCGAACGGCTGTGCCGGCCCGAGGGCCAGGTGGGTGTTGATCCACGCCGTGCCGCACTCCAGCTGACCGGCCACGGCGGCGGCCCGGTCGGTGTCGGTGCCCCACACCGAGCCCGAGAGCCCGAAGTGGGTGGCGTTGGCCCGCTCGACGACTTCGTCGACGTTGCGGTAGGGGATGACCGGGAGTGCCGGGCCGAACTGCTCCTCGTCGACGATCCGCGTCCCGTCGCTGATGTCGGTCAGGATCGTCGGCTCGAAGAAGTAGCCGTTGCCCTCGCGGGCGGCGCCGCCGGTCGTCGCCGTCGCCCCATGGGAGAGGGCGTCGGCCACCAGTTCCTTGACCCGCTCGAACTGGGGGGCGTTGTTGATCGGGCCGAGCTTGGTGCCGGCCACCGCTCCATCGCCGACCTCGACGGCCGCGGCGGCCGCCGTCAGTCCGTCCAGGACGTCGCCGTACAGCGCCTCGGGCACGTACACGCGCTTGATGGCGGAGCAGACCTGGCCGTTGTTGTTGAACGCGGCGGCGAAGATCGCCCGGCTGACCTTGGCCGGGTCGGCGTCGTCCAGCACGATGGCCGGGTCGTTGCCCCCGAGCTCGAGGGTCACGCGCTTCAGGTCGGGGGCGGCCGACATGGCCACCTTCTTTCCCGTTTCGATGGACCCCGTGAAGCTCACCTTGCGGGGCACCGGATGACTGGTCATCCAGGCGCCGAGCGAATCGCCCCCGCTGACCACGTTGATGACGCCCGGGGGCACCACGTCACGCAGCAGCTCGACGGCCTTGAGCGTGGACAGCGGGGTGAAGGGGGAGGGCTTCAGCACCAGGGTGTTGCCGGCCATGAGCGCCGGGGCGATCTTCCAGAAGCCCAGCAGCACGGGGAAGTTCCACGGGGTGATGGCGGCCACGACCCCGATGGGGCGTCGGACCACCTCGACATATGCCTCGTCGTCGTCCTGGATGACCTGGGGCGGGGTCTCGAGATTGGCGAAGTACTGGCACCACATGCCGGAGGCGAAGATCTCCACCGCCGCCTGGTCGAGCGGTTTGCCCTGCTCGGCGGTCAGGATGGGCCCCAGCTCCGTCGCCGAGGCGAACAGCACGTCGGCGACCCGCAGCAGCGTCTCCCTCCGGGCGTCGGCATCGAGCTTCCAGTCCCTCTGGGCCTTGGCGGCCGAGTCGAAGGCGGCGTCGAGCTGGTCCCGGGTGCACTCGGGGGCGTGGGCGAAGACCTCCCCGTTGGCCGGGTTCACCACCCCGAACGAGTCGGCCGCGGGCACCGTGTCCCCACCGATGGTCATGACGAAGTCGGACATGGCAAACCCCCTGGGATGTGGTCGTGTCTGGCTCAGAACCTACACCGGCGCGCCCGGGAGATGCGCCGCGTCAGGGTCTCCGCGGCCCGTCGGCAGAAGGGGGATCCGGCCGGCCCCGGCGGAATCTCAGACCGGGACGGGCTCCTCCGCCGCCGGTGGCGGGGTGGCGGCCGGCAGATCCGTGGGGGCGTCGGGGTCGACGGTCACGTGGGGGAGCCACTGCAGCCACTTCGGGAACCACCAGTTGGACTTCCCGAGCAGGATCATCACCGAGGGCACCACGGCCATGCGGATGACGACCGCGTCGATCAGGATCCCGCCGGCCAGTCCGAGGCCGAACTCCTTGATGACCCGGATGCCGCCGAGGATGAAGGCGCCGAAGACCAGGATCATGATCAGCGCGGCCGCGGTGATCGTCTTGCCGGTGGCCGCCAGGCCGTTGCGCACCGCCGTGCGGTTGTCGCCGCACTTGAAGTACTCCTCCTGGATCCGGGTGATCAGGAACACCTCGTAGTCCATCGAGAGCCCGAAGAGGATGGCGAACAGCATCACCGGTAAGAAGGCCTCGATGGGCCCGGTCTTGTTCACCTGGAACACCGAGCCGAGCCAGCCCCACTGGAACACGGCGACCAGGATGCCGAAGGCCGCCCCGATGGAGAGCAGGTTCATGCAGGCCGCGGTGAGCGGGATGACGATGCTCCGGAAGACGAGGGCCAGCAGGCAGAAGGACAGCAGCACCACGAGGCCGATGAACAGCGGCAGTTTGGAGGTCAGCACGTTGGCGAAGTCGACGAAGATGGCGGTGGTGCCGCCCACGAAGACGTCGAGGCCGGTGCCGCTCACCACCTCGGGGATGGTCGACTGCCGGAGGTGGGTGATGAGGTCCGTGGTGGCCGAGGACTGCGGCGACGTGGTCGGGTAGACGTTGATGAGGGCCACCTGCTCGCCGTTCCGGGCGGGCAGCACGATCGGGGGCACCACGGCGGCCACACCGGGCTGCTTGGCGACGTCGGCGGCCAGCTGGTCGAGCGTCTGGGTGTCGACCTGGCCCTTCTGCTCGGCCACCAGCTGCAGCGGACCGTTGAACCCGGGACCGAAGCCCGCCGAGAGGAGGTCGTAGGCCTGTCGGGTCGTCGTGTACGTCGGGTCGTTGCCCTGGTCGGAGGAGCCGAGGCGGAGGGAGAAGAACGGCATGGCCACCAGCACCACCACGATGAGGGCCACCACGGCGGGCAGGACCGGCTGGCGCTGGATGAAGTCCGCCCACCGGGGCCAGAACCCCTTGCTGCCGGCCCCGACGATGCGCGGGCCGTTGGCGGCGAGGTCCCGCTTCTGCTTGCGGCTCATGACCCGCGGCCCGATGAAGCCGAGTAGGGCGGGTAGCAGGGTCAGTGCGGCGATCATGGTGAACGACACCCCGATGGCGGCGGCGATGGCCAGGCCGTACAGGAAGGTGACGCCCAGGGCGAACATGCCGAGCAGGGCGATGCAGACGATGATCCCGGCGAAGAGCACGGCGCGTCCCGACGTGTTGACAGCGGTGACGATGGACTCCTCGACACTCTTGCCGGCCAGGAGACCCTGACGGTGCCGGGTCACGATGAACAGCGCGTAGTCGACCCCGACCCCGAGGCCGATCAGGAGGACCAGCTCGGTCGAGAAGACGGGCATCTTGAGGACGTGGCTGAGCAGGCCGATCACCCCGATGGCCGTCCCGAGCGAGGCGAGCGCGGACAGCAGGGGCAGTGCCATGGCGAAGACGGAGCCGAAGACGATGAGCAGGACGACGGCGGCCAGGATGATACCGAGACCGGTGCCACCGAGCGGCTGCCTGTCGGCCTGCTCGGCGATGAGGCCGGACACCGCCACCTGGAGGTGGGGGCCCTGGGCCGTCAGGGCGGCGTCGACGAAGTCCTTGGCCTGGGCGACCTCGACGTTCTGGCTCTGGACGTCGAAGGTCACGTTCACGAACGCCGTCCGGCCGTCGGCGCTCACCTGGTGGGGCCCGGGCACCACGGTGACGGTCTGTCCGTCCTTGGCGCCGGGAAGGGTCGTCGGGGCGGTGACGAACGGCGACTGCAACGTGGTCACGTGGGGGATGGCCGCCACCTTCTGGAGCATCTCGTCGACGGTGGCGGACACGGCGGGGTCGGTCACCGGTGTGCCGTCGGTGGTGTGGATGACGATGCGCTCCTGGTCACCGGCCTGCTTGGGGGCCGCCGCCTGCAGCAGTTGGAGCGCCTCGGTGGACTCGGTGTGGGGGAGCGAGAAGTTGTTGTTGTAGGCGGTGCCGACGCCCTGGGAGAGCAGGGTCATGCTGACCAGGGCGGCCACCCACAGGAGGACGACGACGAGTCGGTGGCGCACGCACCAGGTGGCGAGGGACTTCATGGGGCGGGGGGCTCCTGTTCGGCGGTAGGACGGGTTCGGTGACTCCCCGGCGGCCCGGACGGGAGACGCGCACGCCCGCCGCCGGGGCGGTGGGCGTGCTGGGGAGTGCCCTCTCATTGTCGCCCATCTCGGGCCCCATCTTGAACATTCGTGCCGGACACCGGTGTTCCGGGCCGTCGAACGCGGGCGAGCGGTCAAGATGGGGCATGGACACCGACGCACGACTGGTAGCCCTCGAGGGGTCGTTCAACTTCCGCGACCTGGGTGGCTACCCGGCCCGAGACGGCCGGGTGGTCCGCTGGGGCCGCCTGTACCGGAGTGACGCGCTCCACGAGCTGACCGCCGGCGATGTGGCCCGGCTGAGGGAGCTCGGGCTGCGCACCGTGGTCGACCTGCGCACCGAGCGCGAGCTGGCCCGCTCCGGCCGGGGACCGCTGGAGCCCGAGGACCTGGCCTTCCACCACCTGGCCGTGGTGAAGGAGGAGGCGGTCCCCGACCGGGTCCCCCGGGGTGCCCCCGTCGGTGAGTCGATCGCCGCTCCCGCGCCGTCGGGGGACGACCTCGCCGAGCGGTACCTCTGGTACCTGGAGGTCGGGAGCGATGCCATCGCCCGCACCCTGGAACTCCTCGGGTCCGCCGACCACTATCCCCTGGTGTTCCACTGTGCGGCGGGCAAGGACCGGACCGGGGTGCTGGCTGCCCTGGTCCTCGACATCGTCGGCGTGGACCGGGAGACCATCGTGGCCGACTACGTCATCACCGCCGAGCGGATCCAGCTGATCCTGGAGCGGTGGAAGGAGGAGCCGGGGTTCGCCGAGCGGATGGCCAAGGTGCCGCCTTCGCGGTTCAGCGTCGAGGCCCCCACCATGGAGGGCTTCCTCGACGGTGTGACGTCCCGCTACGGAGGGGCGCGGGAATGGGCGATCGGGGCGGGGGTGCCCGGGGCGACGCTGGACTCGATGACCGAGCTGCTCCTCGAACCCCCGGCCTGAGCGGCCATCCGTCCCCGGGGGATGCCCCGTGGGGGAGGCACCGCCCTAGGATGGTCGCATGGTCGGATCGGTCCTCGAATCGCTCGCTCTCGGTGTCGTGGTGTTCGCCGGGCTGGTCACGCTCTCCGTGGCCACGGGCGGCTTCCTGCTGTGGCGCTACGGTCGCCGCAAGCTGCGGGCCTTCCGCTCGCACGGGGCGGTAGTCGGGGCCACGACCCTGTGGGACATGGCCGCCTCCAACCGGTGGAACCGGGCGGGTGCGGGCCTGACCGAGGCCGAGGTCCGCCACTGGTCGTCCGCCCGGGTGACCAAGGAGATGTGGCGCACCGTCGACCGGGCCACCACCGCCGTCCGCGCCGCCGACGACCTGGGGGGACCGACGGCCGAACTCCCGTCGCTCTGCCGGCGCCTGCAGGCCGCCGCCGTCGACCTCGACCGGGTGCTGCGGGTCGACCCCGGCGCTCCGGTGCCGGGATCCGTCGTACCCCAGGTCCTCGAGGTCGTCCGTGCCGCCGGCGACGTGCAGCAGGCGGCGGTGGCCTCGGCGGGCGAAGCCAACGCCCAGCGCCTGCGCGATCTGACCGAGGACGCCGGCCACGAGCTGACGCTGCTCGACGCCGGTCTGGCCTCGATGCGGGACTCGGGTCGGCCCGGTCTGCTGCCCTGATCCGGGTGTGACCGGGCTGGTGGATCCGGTTCCGTCGGCACGGATCCCCGGGGCCTGCGCCTAGAGTTCCGCGGTGACGGCGTCGGCCAGGATGCCGAGTCCGTCGTCCAGCAGCTCGGGGGTGATCACGAGCGGCGGCAGCAGTCGGATGACATTGCCGAAGCTGCCGCACGAGAGGGTGACCACGCCTTCGCGGTGGCAGGCCGCCACGATGCGCCTGGCGGCGTCCGGGTCGGGCTCGAGGGTGCCCGGCCGCACCAGTTCCATGGCCAACATGGCCCCCCGGCCGCGGATGTCGCCGATGCCGGGCCGGTCGGCCTGCATGGCCCCGAAGCGCTCGGTCACCGTGGCCTCGATCCGGCGGGCCGCACCGGCCAGGTCCTGGTCGACCATGATCCCGATGGCGGCGAGGGCCGACGCGCACGAGACGGGGTTGCCGCCGTAGGTGCCGCCCAGACCGCCGACGTGCACGGCGTCCATCAACTCGGCCCGGCCGGTCACCGCGGCGAGCGGCATGCCTCCGGCCATGGCCTTGGCCGTCGTGATGAGGTCCGGCACCACGGCCTCGTGGTCACAGGCGAACCAGTCGCCGGTGCGGCAGAAGCCGGTCTGGATCTCGTCGGCGACGAAGAGCACGCCGTTGGCCCGGCACCACGCGGCGACGGCGGGCAGGAAGCCCGGGGCGGGGACGATGAAACCGCCCTCACCCTGGATGGGCTCGATCAGCACGCAGGCGGCGTTGTCCACGCCGACCTGGCGCTCGATCTGTTCGATGGCCCGGGCGGCGGCCTCCTCGCCGGTCATCCCCTCGGGATCGCGGTAGGGGTAGGACATGGCCACCCGGTAGACCTCCGGGGCGAACGGCCCGAACCGGTTGCGGTAGGGCATGTTCTTGGCGGTCAGCGCCATGGTCAGGTTGGTGCGGCCGTGGTAGGCGTGGTCGAAGACGACGACCCCGTCCCGCCCGGTCACGTGACGGGCGATCTTCACCGCGTTCTCGACGGCTTCGGCGCCCGAATTGAACAGCGCCGACCGCTTCTCGTGGTCCCCGGGCGTGCGGGCGTTGAGTTCCTCGCACACGGTGACGTAGGCCTCGTACGGGCTCACCATGAAGCAGGTGTGGGAGAACCGGCCGATCTGGCCGCGCACGGCCTCGACGACCTCGGGGGCGGCATGGCCGATGCTCGCCACTGCGATTCCCGAGCCCAGGTCGATCAGCGAATTGCCGTCGACGTCGACCAGGATGGCGCCCTCGCCGCGCTCGATGTAGAGGGGGAACACCGAGCTGACGCCGGGGGCGACGGCCGCCGTCCGACGGGAGTCGAGCTCCTTCGAGCGGGGGCCGGGCAGATCGGTGACGATGCGACGTGATTGGTCGATCCGAGGCTGGTTCACGACGGTGAGCGTACCGGAATGGTTCCGGGACGCGTCGTGCGGCAGCAGGATCACGACGGGGACCGACGACCGCCGTCGAGGGCCCGGACGTGGCCGTCAGACCCCGAAGTTCCAACCCTCCCCGGCTTCGAACCGGTGGAGGATGTTCTTCGCCATCAGGATCTTGTGGACCTCGTCGGGGCCGTCGGCGAGCCGCAGCACGCGGGCCGTGAGGTACATCGCCCCGAGGGGCAGGTCGTTGCTGACCCCGGCGCCACCCCAGACCTGGATGGCCCGGTCGACCACCCGGTGGAAGGCGGCGGGCACGAAGACCTTGATGGCGCTGATGGCCGTGCGCACGTCCGGTGATCCGGCCGCCACCTTCTGGGCGGCGTCGATGGTCATGAGGCGGGCCGACTGCACGTCCATGTAGGACTCGGCGATGAAGCCCTGCACGAACTGCTTGTCCTTCAGCAGTCCTCCGTGGACCTCGCGGGTGAGGGACCGCTCCACCATCAGGTCGAAGGCCCGCCACATCTGGCCCACGGAGTTCATGCAGTGGTAGACCCTGCCGGCGCCCAGGCGGTCCTGGGCGGCCTGGTGCCCCTCGCCCACGTGCCCGAGGGTGTTCCCGATCGGCACCCGGACGTCCTCGTAGCGGATCTCGCAGTGGTCGGACGTGGAGTGCCCGAAGATCCCGATGCCCCGGACGATGTGGACGCCCCGCGTGGCCGCCGGCACGATGATCTGGGTCATCCGCCCCGGTTCACCGAGTTCGCCCGTCGGGTCGACGGCCCGGCACATCACGATGAAGAAGTCGGCGTCGATGCCGTTCGAGGTGAACCACTTGTGACCGTTGATGACCCAGTCGTCGCCGTCCCGCACGGCTTCGGTGGTTATGGAGCGTGGGTCCGATCCGGCATGGTCGCGCTCGGTCATGGAGAATCCCGACTCCATCTCCCCCTCGATGAGGGGGAGCAACCACTTCCGCTTCTGCTCCTCGGTCCCGTACTTGACCAGGACGCTGGCGTTGCCCGAGTTCGGCGCGGCGATGCCGAACAGGGCGGCGGCGCCGGTCGCGTACGAGAGGATCTCGTACATGTAGGCGAGCTCGAGGAAGTCGAGGCCCATCCCCCCGTACTCCTCCGGGAGGTGGGGGGCCCACAGCCCGGCCTCGTTGACCTTGGCCTTGATCTCCTCGCGCAGTTCGATGCTGGCGTGCCGGGCCCGCTCGCGCTCGTCGGCGTCGAGCTCGCCCGCCCGGCGCGAGACGAACAGAACCTCCTCGTGCGGGAGGATCTCGGTGTTGATCAGCGTCGGCCGTCCGTGTCCGCACGTCGTTGATGGCCGGGTCGAGACCCGGGATCGGCGTCACATTGATGGCCACGGGTCGTGCCTCCGGGGTTCGTCGGGATGGTCCGCCCCCATCATCACCGAGGCCCCCGCCGGGGAAACGGGCCGAAAGTCCCGAACCTGGGCCCGGAGCGGGGCGCTACTCTGCGCGCCATGGCACCGGCCCTGTTCACCTACTCGCCGCTGACGCTGGACCGCCACACCCTCGACGAGGTCGGGGTGCTCGGTGCGCGCAGCTTCTACGACGACCCGTTCTTCCGCCACCTCACGTCCGAGCCACTGCTGCTGAACCGCGGTCTCGCCCTGTTCTGGCGCAGCCACGTGGCCGCCCTGGGGAACACCGGGGTCGCCACCGGCGCCCGCGACGCGGCCGGCACCCTGGTGGGCATCTGCGTGTGGCAGCGGCCCGGGACCTACCCGCTGCCCGCCACGGCCCAGGCCGCGGAGATGGCCGGGGCGCTGCGCGCCACGATCCTGCGTCCCCCCGCGGTGCTGAAGGGACTGCGTTACACGCTGGCGATGGAGAAGGCGCGGCCACGCGAGGAGCACTGGTACCTGTGTCTGCTGGCCGCGGATCCCATGGCCTGGCGACGGGGCATCGGCACCGCCCTGCTGGAGCCGGGCCTCGAGACCGTCGACGCCGACGGGTTGCCCTGCTACCTCGAGACCCAGAAGGAGGCCAACATCGCCTACTACCGGCGGTTCGGGTTCGAGGAGACGGCCCGGCTGACGCCGAGCCCGGGCGGACCGGCACTGTTCACCATGACCCGGCCCGCCCGCTGAACCGGCGCTCAGGCGGACCGGGCCGAGAGGTCGTAGACCGTGACACCGTCCACGGTCCTGGCCGTGAAGTGTGAACTCACCCATGAGGAGATGGCCGTGGCGTCCGAACTGGTGGAGTTGCCGCGGCCGCCGCCGAAGCCACCCCCGCCGAAGCCCCCGCCACCGCTGATGTAGTAGTGGATCCTGCCCTCGGCGACGTACTTCTGGAACTGGCTGAGGGTCGGTGACGGGTCGGTGCCGTTGAAGCCTCCGATGGCCATGACCGGGTCGTCGGTGGCCAGCTGGTAGCCGGCCGCCGAGTCCGCTCCGGTGGTGGCGGCCACCCAGCTGTAGCGGGAGGCGCCCGCCTCGAGGAGGGCGACGATCGCCTTGCCGGGGGTCGAGGAGTTCAGCAGGCCGCCGGCGGCACCCGCACCGCCGCCGAATCCACCGGCGAATCGGCGCACGATGCTCCCCGGGATGGTGACGCTGCCGTGCAGCTTGGCGCCGTTGGGCAGGGTGAATCCCTTGGGGATCGTCACGGAGCCCCCCGGACCTCCTCGGAAGCCTCCGGCCGCGCCGGGGGCCCCTCCGCCGAAGCCTCCCGCGAAGCCGCCGGGGGCACCTCCCGCACCGAAGCCGGCGTGGCCGGCGAAGCCGCCGCGCCCGCCGAAGCCACCGGCTCCGCCGGGCCCACCGGCTCCGCCGGGCCCGAATCCCCCGCCCTGGACGGCGGGGCCGGCCGAGGGGATCGACCCGGAGTGGGGGGTGGATGCGGTGTCGACGGCGTAGGCCGCCGGACCGGCGATGACGGCGGCGATGCCGAGGCCGGCGATGCCGGCGGCGAGCAGGCGGCGGGCCCGGGGGGTGGCGGCGATCCCGACGGCGGCCAGGATGCCGGCCGCCAGGATCGCCCAGCGCAGGGCCGGGTACCACTGCGGGCTCCATCCCAGCAGCACGAACGCCCAGGCGGCGCTGGCCAGGATGGCCAGGCACAGGGCGATGCGGGGGAACCACTCGACCCGCCGCTTCCACAGGTAGGTGCCGCCCATGCCGACCAGGGCGCCGATGGCCGGGGCGAGGGCCACCGAATAGTAGGGGTGGATGATGCCCTGGGCGTAGCTGAAGACCAGCCCGGTGAGCACCAGCCAACCGCCGAAGAGCAGGAATCCGGCCCGGGTTCCGTCGGTGCGCGGGGCCCGGCGCGTCATCCACAGGCCGGCGACCAGTCCGATCAGCGCGCCGGGGATGAGCCACGAGATCTGGCCGCCGAAGGACTTGAGGAAGAGGCGGTCCCATCCCGTCGGTCCCCACATGGAGCCCGCGGTCCCGGTGCCCCCCACACTGCCCGTCTCGTTGCCGCTGATCCGGCCGAGGCCGTTGTAGCCGAAGATCAGGTTCAGGATGCTGTCGTCGGTGGAGCCGCCCACGTAGGGACGGTCGGCCTTCGGGGTCAGCTCGACCACGGCCACCCACCAGCCGGCCGATACCAGCACGGCGATCCCGCAGTAGACGACCTGGACGATGCGACGGCCCAGTCTGGGCGGGCCGGCCAGCAGGTACACCAGGGCCAGGACGGGCAGCAGGATGAAGGCCTGGAGCATCTTGGTGATGAATCCGAAGCCGATGAGCGCCCCGGCGAGCACCAGCCAGCGTGTGCGGCCGGCCTCGACGGCCCGGATGGTGGCGTATGCCGCACAGGTCAGCAGAAGGGTCAGCAGGGCGTCGGGGTTGTTGAAGCGGAACATCAGCGTGGCCACGGGCGTCACGGCCATGACCGCCCCGGCCAGCAGTCCGGCCGCGGGCGAGAACCAGCGCCGGACACTGAGGTAGAGGACGCCCACGGTGGCCACGCCCTCGAGGGCCTGGGGAACGAGCATGCTCCACGAGTTGAAGCCGAAGACGCGGGCCGACAGCTCCATCACCCACAACGACGCCGGCGGCTTGTCGACGGTGATGAAGTTGGACGAGTCGAACGAGCCGAAGAAGAACGCCTTCCAGCTCTTCGTGCCCGCCTGGACGGCGGCGGAGTAGAAGCTGTTGGCCCAGCCCGAGGCCCCGAGGCCCCAGAGGTAGAGCACGGCGGTGCCCACCAGCAGCACGAGCAGGGCCGGACGGACCCAGGCCGGGTCCTGCGGCCGCCCCCGCACCAGACGGCGACCCGGGCCGGGGCGGGGGGTGCCTCCGGCCGGGTCGTCCGTCGTGGTTTCCGACGACGCGGGGCGGGGGGACCCTCCGTCGTCGGGGGTGTGGACGTCCCACTCGGGGATGTCCACCACTGCGCCCGGGGGGACGGGCGGCAGGATCTGGTCGTCTGGGGTGCGGAGGTCGGTCATCTCGAGGTCCTCGTGGGGATGGGGTCGGAGCCGACCCGGGCGGCCGGTTGCTCGGGAAGCAGACGGGGGAGGGTGGACGTCGAGGGGCCCCGCCCGGGCGCCGACCCGAGATGGGTGCCGAAACGGGGCCGGAAGACCCAGGTGCGCAGGATGGTGAAGCGGAAGGCGGCGGCGGCCAGGTTGGCCAGCGTCACCGCCGCGAGCTCGGGCACCAGGCCGTCGAAGCCGAGGGTGCGGACGGCCACCAGGGCCACGGTGGTGAAGCCGAGGCTGACGCAGAGGAGGGCGGTGGAGACCCCCAGGCGGTGCAGGCGGTCGAGGCCGTGCCGTCGGCTGCCCGCCATGCCGCGGTGTGCCGCGGTGTTGCCGAGCCCGCAGGCCACGATGGCGACCCCGTTGGCGATCCAGGGACCGACCCCGGGCTCGAGTGCGGCGAAGAGAACGACATAGGCCAGGGTGCTCACCAGCCCCACGCCGGCGAAACGGAGCAGTTCGTCGGCGAAGACCTCGTCGCCCGGCGCCGCCGGGGCCCCGCTGGAGGGGGCGGGCAGCGGTCTGCCCGCGGGGGTCGGGGCCGCCGGGCCCGACGATCGCTGCAGGACCCGGCGTGCCCGGGATGCCCGTCGGCGGGGGGCCGGGCCCATCAGGCGGGCCACTCCGCACAGGTCGAGCCATGCCGTGCGGGCCACGGCCACCCGCGAGTCGAGGTCGTCGACCCAGTCGACCGGCACCTCGTGGATCCGCAGGCCGAGACGCTGGGCGGTGACCAGCACCTCGGTGTCGAAGAACCAGGCCTGGTCCTCGACGAGGGGGAGCACCTCCGTGGCGGCGTCCCGGCGCAGGGCCTTGAAGCCGCACTGGGCATCGCTGCAGCGGACACCGAGCACCGTGCGCAGCAGCAGGTTGTAGGAACGCGAGATGATCTCGCGACGGGCCCCCCGCACGACGTGGGCGCCCGGAGCCAGGCGGGTGCCGATGGCCATGTCGCTGTGGCCGGTCAGGAGGGGCGCGACCAGGGGCAGCAGTGCGTCGAGTCCGGTGGCCAGGTCGACGTCCATGTAGGCCACGACCGGGGCCCGGCTGGCTGTCCAGGCCGCCCGGAGCGCCCGACCCCGTCCCTTCTGGTCGAGGTGGAGCGCCTGGACGCCGGGCAGGCTGGCGGCGAGGCCGCTGGCGATCGACCAGGTGTCGTCCGTGCTGGCGTTGTCGACCACGGTGACCATGGTCGCCAGGGGGAACGAGCGGTCGAGGAAGGTCCGTAGCGACATGATGCTGGACGCCAGCTGCCGGGCCTCGTTGTAGACGGGGACGACGATCTCCAACTCGGGAGCCGTCCCGACGGTGTCGCCGGAGGAGGACAGGTTCGCATCGCTCATGGGGACACCTTCGTGAGCCGGGTCGCGGCCACCGTGGGAGTGACCTGTGTGCCACCTGTGAATCCGGACCGTCGGAGGTGCCGGCTCACGGGGAAGCCGGAGAGTCGGGGCCCGCGTCGAGGCTCGCGGCGGGGTTCGCGGCGGGCAGCGGGACGGAGGGGGTCGAGTCGGCCGGACCGAGAGGTCGCACCCCGGCGAGGCCGGGGGCCGGCGGCAGTTCCGCGGCGGGGACCTCGGGTGGCGCGGCCGGCAGGCGCACCGTGAACGTGGTGCCCTGGCCCGGTGCGCTGGAGGCCGAGACGGTGCCGCCGTGGGCGGCCACGATGGCCGACACGATGGACAGTCCGAGACCGGCCCCACCGTGGAGGCGTGAGCGACTGGGGTCCGAGCGGTAGAAGCGCTCGAAGACGTGGGCCACCTGCTCGGGGGACATGCCCGGGCCGTCGTCGGCCACCACGATCACGGCGCCGGAGCCGTCGGGTTCGACGGAGACCCGGGCGGACGTCCCCTCGGGGGTGTGGGACCGGATGTTGGCCAGGAGGTTGTCGATGACCTGGCGCAGGCTCCGGGCGTCCCCGGACACCTCGATGGGGCGGGGGGCCCGGAAGGTCACCGGCCAGGCCGGCCCGACCGTCCGCGACGTCTGGACGGCTTCGGCGCACAGCGCCACGAGGTCGACGGGGTGGGGCTCCATCGGCCGTCCCTCGTCGAGGCGGGCCAGGAGCAGCAGGTCGGCGACGAGGTGCTCCATCCGCCCGGTCTCGGTCATGATGCCGTCCATCAGGCGCTCGAGATCCTCCTTCTGTTCGGAGGCCCCCCGCCCGAACAGCTGGGCGTAGGCGCTGATGGCGGCGATGGGTGTGCGCAGCTCGTGGGAGGCGTCGCCCACGAAGCGCCGGAGTCGGGCATCGGACTCGCGCAGGCGCTCCTCGGTGGCCACCCGCATGCGGAAGGCCGACTCGATGCGGCTGAGCATCACGTTGAGGGTGCGGGCCAGGCGGCCGACCTCGGTCGAGTCGTTCTCGCCGGGGACGCGCTCGGTCAGGTTGCCTTCCGCAATCGACTCGGCCGCCGTCTCCATGTCCCGCAGCGGGCGCAGTCCCAACCGGACGAGCCAGAAGCCGCCGAGCAGCGCCACCACGACGGCCGCTCCCGTAACGAGGAGCTCCACCACCAAGAGGTGGTGGAGGGTGCTCTCGGTGTCGCCCAGGGGCTGGGCGATGACCAGGACGTCGCCGTTCGACAGGGTCGAGGCCTGTACCCGGAAGTCCGGGCCCCCCGACTGCGTGGACGGAGCGTCGAACGTGGTGACCTGACTGCCGTCGTCGGCCGTCTGGAAGGGCGGGAGCGACGAGGGGATGGACGGGGTGTAGGCGACGTTGTCGATGTAGACGGGGCAGTCCAGTCCGGCGGACGAGCCCGATGCCGTGCGGACCTGGACGGCCACGCTCTGGACGGCGTTCGAGGGTCCGTCGCCGTCCGAGTCGCCGTCATCTCCCGACGGGGCGCTGGCGCCGGCCCCGGGGCCGAACGGCCCACCGGGCCCTTCACAAGAGACAGGCCGGCCCTGCTCGATGGCGTGCTCGTAGAGACCCCGGGCACCGACCAGCTGCTGATCGACGCGTTGATAGAGGAAGGACTCGAGCTGCGAGTACGTGACGACGTCGACGACGGCGAGCGCCACGATGGCGATGATGCCGATGGCGATCAACAGCCGCGTGCGCAGGGACACCGTCAGCCCTGGGCCGGCTCGCGCAGGGCGTAGCCCACCAGCCGCACGGTGTGGATCACCGGGGGTCCCGCCACCTCCAGCTTCTTGCGCAGGTAGCTGACGTAGGTCTCGACGACGTTCCCGTCGCCCCCGAAGTCGTAGTGCCAGACGTGGTCGAGGATCTGGGCCTTGGACAGGACGTGGCGGGGATTGAGCAGGAAGAAGCGCAGCAGATTGAACTCGGTGGCGGTCAGGGGGATGACCTGCCCGGCGCGGGTGACCTCGTGGGCGTTCTCGTCCATCTCGATGTCGGCGAACCGCAGTATTCCCGTGTCCTCGGGATCCGACCCGAGGCGGCGGAGGATGGCGTGGACCCGCGCCACCACCTCGGCCAGGGCGAACGGCTTGGTGACGTAGTCGTCGCCTCCGACGGTCAGGCCCGCCACCTTGTCGTCCACCGCGTCCCGGGCGGTGAGGAAGAGGACCGGCACCCGGATCCCGTCCTGGCGGAGCCTCCGGGTGACCTCGAGGCCGTCGAGGTCGGGAAGCATGACGTCGAGCACGATCAGGTCGGGTGGGTCCTCCTGGGCGGACGACAGCGCCTGGCGGCCGTTGACCGCCTGGGTCACGTCGAAGCCCTCATAGCGGAGGGAGGTGGCGACGGCGTCGATGATGGACGGCTCGTCGTCGACGACCAGGATGCGCTGGTTGCGGCTGTTCTCCATGGTTCTCCTCGGGACCCGGCACCCGCCGGACCGGTCGGTGGCGGTGCGTCCGGGAAAGAGCATCGCACCGCGGCCTGGAGGGCCGGTGTGACCCGCCTGTGAGCCGGCTGTGAGACCCGGGAGCGCCTCCCCGTCGGTCGCCGGGCGGCCCCGCGGACGGGAGGGGAGGGTGCCGCCGCCGCCCCCGAGGGGCAACGGTCCAGCTCCTGGGCCTGCCGGACGCACCATCCGGTGGCCGGTCGAGCGCCGGCGGCGATTCACAGGTGGCTCCCAGCTGGGATCAAGGGGGCGTTGCGCCCGACCCGGTGGAATGAGGTCCAGATCCCGAAACCGGGGTCACCCGACGAACAGGAGAAAGGCGAAACCATGGCTCCCACGCCCGACCGCCGCACGACCCAGGGTGCCGCCCGGTCGCGCGACGCCGCGCTCGTCCGCATCCGCCGTACCACGGTGGCGATGGGCCTGACCGCCACCGTGGCCGCCGCCGGCATCGGGATCACGGTGGCCGGTGCCTCCGGACACCACGACGACCACGACCACGACGACGTCGACGGCCGCGGACCCGTCCACCACGTCCACTTCGCCCTCCACCACGTCGACGCCCACCACGGCGACGACGTCCTCGGGGGACGACAGCTCGACGTCGACGACGCCGTCCACCACCACGACGACGACCACGACGACCACGCCGACCACGCAGACGCCGTCGGCCTCGACCACCTCGGGGCAGTCGTGAGCGCCCCCGCCGCCTCCCGGTCGGCCCGGCCGGTGGTGCGCACGATGCAGGCCATCGGGACCACGGCCTCCGTGGTCGTCGAGGACGCCGCGGTCGCCGACCGCGCCCTCGACCTTCTGGCCGACGACCTGGCCGCCCTCGACGCGGCCTGCAGCCGGTTCCGTCCCGACTCCGAACTCCGCCGGCTCGAGGAGCGCGGGGGCGGCGCCACCCCGGTTAGCCCGCTGCTCTTCGAGGCCCTGGCCACCGCCTGCACGGTCGCCGCCCGCACGGCCGGCATCGTCGATCCGACGATCGGCTCGGCCATCGTCGCCCACGGCTACGACCGCGACCTCGACGAGCTGGCCGACTCCCCTCGCGGCCGAGTCTCGTCCCCGGGTCCGGCCCCGGGTTGGTGGTGCCTCGGCCTCGATCCCACCGAGCTGACCGTGTCGGTACCCGACGGCGTGCACGTCGACCTCGGGTCCACCGGCAAGGCCTTCGGCGCCGACCGTGCGGCCCGGAGGATCGCCGCGGAGCTCGACTGCGGGGTGCTGGTGAACCTGGGGGGCGACGTGTCGGTCGCCGGCCCCGCGCCCCACGAGGGGTGGGGCGTGGGCATCGCCCCGCACTGCTCCACGGCACCCGAGCAGGCCGACGAGGTCGTCGCCCTCTGGAGCGGTGGCCTGGCCACCTCGGGCACCACGGCCCGGACCTGGCTGCGGGACGGCCGGCGGATGCACCACATCATCGACCCCTGGACGGGGGAGGTGGCTCCGACCACGTGGGCCCTGGTGACCGCCTTCGGTGCCACCTGCGTGGAGGCCAACGGGTGGTCCACGGCCGCGGTGGTGTGGGGTGAGGACGCCCCGGGGCACCTCGCCGGCCACGGAGTGACGGCCCGGCTGGTCCGTCCCGACGGCCGGGTGGTGCTGGTCGGACCCTGGCCGGAGCCGGGTGCCGGGACGGAGGTCGCGTGATGATCGCCAGCGTCTCCACCTCGACCTCCGAGGCCGTCTGGTACACGATCCGGTCCACCGGCGTGGTCGCCCTCATCCTCCTGACGGTCACGACCGTCCTCGGACTGGCGGCGGCGGCCCGGGTGAGGACCCGGCGGTGGCCGGCCTTCGCCCAGGTGGAGCTGCACAAGCGCGCCACCCTGCTGGCCCTCGTGTTCCTGGGCCTCCACGTGCTGAGTGCCGTGGTCGACAGCTACGTCCACGTCGGCCTGCTGGCCGTCGTGGTGCCCTTCACCTCGTCCTACCGGCCCTTCTGGACGGGGCTCGGTGCGGTGGCCGTCGACCTGCTGATCGCCGTGGCCGTCTCCAGTGCCCTGCGGCAACGGATCGCGCCGGACCTGTGGCGGCGGCTGCACTGGCTGGCCTACGGGTGCTGGCCATTCGCCATGGCCCACGCCCTGGGCACGGGTACCGACGCCGCCCAGCTGTGGATGGATGCCATCGCCGGGGCCTGCACGGTGGCTGTGGCCGCGGCCCTGGCCTGGCGCATCCTGGAGCACCGGGCGGCGGGCGAGGCCGCGGCCCGGGTCGGGGCGACCACCCGGGCCGTGCCCGCCCGGCACCGGGCCCGCCCACCCGGGGCGCCCCGGGTCGGGCGGAGCACCCCCCGCCCGTCGGGCGGCGCTCCCCGCCGGTACCCGGCGACCGGACCGGATCGCACCTCCACCTCCACCCAGCTGCTCGAAAGGGATCACCGATGACCGCCACCACCCTCCCCCGTGTCCAGCGCCTGCTCCATGCCGGTCCGGGCGTCGCCACCGACCCGGGCCTGGCGGGACACCTGGCGCTGCACGGGCCTCTCGCCGTGCCGGGTCGCCACGACGCCGCCTGGGCCGACGCCCTGCTGGCCGAGGTGGCCGCATCCGGCCTGACCGGCCGGGGCGGGGGAGGATTTCCCGCGGCCGGCAAGTGGGAGACCATCCGTCGCTCCGGTCGCCGTCCGGTGGTGGTGGTCAACGCCATGGAGGGAGAGCCGGCCAGCGCCAAGGACCGGACCCTCCTCACCTGGACGCCCCACCTCGTACTGGACGGTGCCGAGCTGGTGGCCGTCCTGGCGGGCGCCCGCACGGTCATCGTGTGCGTGGCCGACGACCGTGACGCCACGGCGCGCTCCGTGGGGATGGCCATCGCCGAGCGCGCCGGCCGGCCCGGGGCCCCGACGATGTCCGTCGAGCGGCCGCCGGCCCGGTACGTGACGGGCGAGGAGTCGGCGCTGGCCCACTGGATCGCCGACGGCGACGCCCGCCCGGTTCTCCGGCTGGACAAGTCGGTTCCGATGCGGGCCGGGCGTCGGGCCGTCCTCGTCCACAATGCCGAGACCTTGGCCCAGGTCGCTCTGGTGGCCCGCCACGGGGCGGCCTGGTTCCGGTCGGTGGGGACCGACGAGGCACCGGGAACGACGCTCGTGACCGTCTCGGGCGGCGTCCAGGCCCCCGGGGTCCTCGAAGTCGAGCTGGGCACGCCGGTCGCCGACGTGGTGCAGCGATGTGGCCCGACCGGGCCGGTCTCCGGCTTCCTCGTCGGGGGATACGGAGGGGCGTGGCTCGCACCGGAGCTGGCCTCCACCCCCTTCGCCCCGACTCCGCTGGCCCGGGCCGGCGCCACCCACGGCGTGGGCATCGTCGTGGCGCTGCCCGCCACGTCGTGCGGGATCGCCGAGACGGCCCGGATCAGCCGGTGGATGGCCGGCGAGAGTGCCGGACAGTGCGGCCCGTGCGTGTACGGGCTCCCCGCCCTGGCCGACGACCTCGAGTTGCTGGCCGCCGGCCGGGCCGACGGCTCCGTGGTCGGGCGCCTCGACGAACGGGCCCGATCGGTGGTGGGCCGGGGAGCGTGTCACCACCCGGACGGGGTCGCCCGCCTGGTGCGCACCGCCCTGTCGGTGTTCGCCGCCGACGCCGCCGCCCATGCCGCCGGCCACCCCTGTGAGGGTCGACATGCCCCGAGCGTGCTGACCTTCCCCCGCCCGGCCAGCGTCGGCGCGGTGGCGTCGTGAGCAGCCGGGTGGCGGTCGCCCTGCGGGTCCGGGTCGACCCGATCGCCTGTGACGCCTACGGCTACTGCGCCGAACTCCTGCCCGAACGCGTCTCCCTCGACGAATGGGGCTACCCGGTCGTCGACGACCGGCCGCTCGAGCCCGAGTTGGTCGAGATGGCCCGGCGGGCCGCGGCCGAGTGTCCCCGGCGGGCCTTCTCGGTGGACCGGGGCGCCCGGAGGCGTTGACCGCCCGCCCGACCGACGTCAGTGGCAGACGGTCCCCGACGGCGGCAGGCCGCCGCCGGACAGGTAATGGGTCACGGCGGTCTGCACGCACGTGTCGGAGGAGCCGCTGAGGAGCCACGTATGGCCCCATCCGACCCACGTCAGGAAACTCGACCTGGGGAAGAGGGCGGCCAGGTGGCGGCCGCCGACGATCGGGGTGTTGGGATCCCCGGTGTTGCCGATCACCAGGACGGGCGGCGCATCGGTGGGGTGGGTGTCCGACACCGGCTGGCGACCGTCGGGCCACGTCACGCAGCCACCGAGGTTGTAGGTGACGGCGTAGCCGCCGACCAGGGGCCAGCGCGCCGCCAGCGACCGGGCCAGGGTGCCGGCCGCCAGGGGGCCGGTGTGGTCGACGGTGTCGTTGCAGGTGATGGCCCACTGCACGTCGACCAGGGGGGCACCGTCGATGTCGAGCACGAACTCGAGGGCGAGCGAACGGAGCGGCGCACCGTCGCCCGCGGTGGCCGACACCAGGGCCTGTTCGTAGGCCGCCGTGAACCCGGTGACGCTGAGGGCGAGCAGGGTGGCGGTGTCGAGGTCGCCGACCGTGACCGGCACGTCGTCACCCCCTCCCGGGGCGGGCAGCGGATGGGCCGTCATCGAGGCTGACAGCTTCGTGAAGTAGGCGGTGGGGTCCGAGCCCAGGGGGCAGGCCGGGGTGGCGGCGCAGGTGGCGAGGAGGTGGTGGAGCGACGCCTCGGCGGCGGGCGCCTCCTCGGTGGCCTGGGTGGCCAGGCTGGCGTCGATGTCGACGGCGCCGTCGAGGACCATGTCCCGGACGTGGGAGGGGAAGAGATCGGCGTACACGGTGCCGAGCACCGTCCCGTAGGAGAGCCCGTAGAAGCTGATGGTGGACACTCCGAGCGCCTCACGGATGCGGTCCATGTCCCGGGCGGTGTTGACGGTGTCGACCGCCGCGGTGAGGGCCGGGTGGGCGGTGGCACACGCCTGTCGGATGCCCGAGAAGACCGGGGTCCCCGGCAACGGCTGTCCGGCCGAGGCCGGCACCGGATCCACCGCGGTGACGGTCGACGGGTCCGTGCCGCACTGCAGGGGGTCGCTCGCTCCGGTACCTCGGGGGTCGAAGGTGACCACGTTGCTGTCGGCCCGGACCTCGGCGGGCAGCAGTGGAAGGATCACCGACAGGATCTGGTTGCCGCTCTCACCCGGGCCACCCGGATTGATCAGGAGGGTGCCGTCCGTGGCCGTGCCGCTCGTCGCGGGGGATCGTGACACGGAGACGGCCAGGGTGCCCGCCGTGGGGTCGTGGTAGTCGAGGGGGACGTCCACGGTCCCGCACTGGTATGCGGCCTCGCCAGGGCATGCGCTCCAGACGATCGGGGGCGGGGGCGCGATCACCGGGAGCGCGGGAGTCCGGGCCCTCGTCGTCGGGGTGGTCGCCGGCGTCGACGAGGGTGTGGCCGAGCAGGCAGCCAGGGTCAGGGTGACCACCGCCAGCACCAGGCCGGTGGTCCGGAGGCGCCCGGCCCGGGAGGCCGACCGGAGGCCTCCCGCAGCCGCCCTACCAACGTTCCGGGGACCGACTGGGGGCGGTGGTCGGAGGCGCATTGGCGCCGAACGTACCAGCGCCCGACGCCCCTGATCAGCCGAACTCGTGGTTTGGTGAGCGGCGGCCCCCGGCAACGCCTAGGGTGGTTACCACATAGGCCCTATCACGCGGGCCCATGCAGGTAGGGCTTCAAAGTGGATCCCCGCGTTTTCGTGCGTGAATTTCAAGGAGACTCAGTTATGGGTGTAGGTGCAGTCAAGTGGTTCAACGCCGAGAAGGGCTTCGGATTCATTACGCCTGACGGCGGCGGGGATGACCTGTTCGTCCACCAGTCGGAGATCCAGATGGAGGGCTTCCGCGACCTCGCGGAGGGCCAGCGTGTGGAGTTCGAGACCAAGCAGGGCCAGAAGGGCCTCCAGGCGAGCCAGGTCCGCAAGATCTGATTCCCACTCTGTCGGGTTCCGGTCCGGCGCCGTCCCGGTCCGCCGGGTCGTGCCGGACCGGAGCCCCCAGAGGGTCTGAGCACCGGGGGCCTTCGGCCCCCGGTGTGGCAATTCCGGGGGGGACGCGTCGGATGCGGGCCGAGGCACGCGTCAGGCGGTCGGGACACCCCCGACGAGTTCGTAGAGTTCCACCGTGTTCCCGGCCGGATCGGCCAGGAACGTCTGACGCCCGGGCCCCACCTCCGACGGATCGGCGAGCTCGGTGCCTCCGGCCCGCAGCTCGGCCACGACGTCGTCGAGGTCGGCCACCCGGATGGCGAAGTGCTGGCCGAGGGTCGGCGGGCTGACCGCCTCGAGCAGATGGACCTGGCTCCCCCCGACGTCTATCCACGCCCCACCGAATCCGAAGTCCGGTCGATCGTCGCGCAGGGTGCCGCCCAGGACGCCCGTGTAGAAGGCCACCGCCTCCCCGACGTCGGGAACGTTGAGCGACACATGGTGGATGTCCAACGGGCGCATGTCCCGAGTCTGCCCCGCGATCGCGTCGCTGTCACCCGGCGGCAAGCCGGGATCTAGCATCCGGGCATGTCCCGACTCCGCGCCGTCGCCCCGACCGCCCTCGCCGGGGTGTTCGCGGTGTCCGGGGTGCTACACACCGTGCGTCCCACGTTCTTCGACCCCCTGATGCCCCGGGCCCTGCCGAGCCGTCTGCACCGGCCGCTCGTCTACGCCAGTGGCGCGGCCGAGATCGTCTGTGCGGTGGGGCTGGTCCGGCGGACCCGGTGGGCGTCGGCGGCCTCGACGGCCCTGCTTCTGGCCGTGTGGCCGGCCAACCTGCAGATGGCACTCGACGCCGGCTCCGGTCGGCACCCCGGGTCGATGGATTCGGCCGCCGTGGCCTGGAGCCGGATGCCGCTCCAGCTCCCGCTGTTGTGGGCCGCCCGCCAGGCCCGCCCGACCGGCCGGTGACGCGAACGGGCCCCGGTCAGGTGACCGGGGCCCGTATCCGTTCGGCCGTCCTACCGCTGTGAGAGGCAGGGGAGGCGAATGGTGGCTACCAGCTGGAGCACCCACCCTGGTCCGGCGGGTACGCCTGGATCCGCTCGGCGACCATGATCTGCTCGTCGGGCGTGGCCTCGGCTGCCTCCGGCGCGTACTGGAGTCCGCCGTAGCTGTCCCAGTTCGACCGGGTGATGCCCAGTCCTCCACTGAACCTCGAGCCGTCGGCCTCCCAGTTGCCGCCTTCCTCGCACATGGCCACGCGGTCCCACTCGGCCCGCTGGGTCGCGGTGACGGTGTCGACGGGACCGGTGGCCACGGGGGCCGGCGGTGGTGGGGGAGGAGGCGGCACGATGGCCGTCACCTGTTTCGTGCCGACGGGCCGACCGGTGAGCAGGGCGCTGTCCAGCCGCTGATCCGGCAGGGTGATGGCGGTGGTGACGGCTGACGTCGTGTGCGGGCGTTTCGACTTCACGAACGACGTCAACCGGTCGGCCCGGTGGGACGACGGGGTGGTCGCCGCGTGGTGCGGTGACCGGTTGGTGACCCGGGCAGACGGCGCGGAGGCAGCCTGAGCCAGGGGTGCGACGGTGATGAGGGCGACCGGGATGATCGCCACGAGTGCAATGCGGGTCCGCATGGCACCTCCCTTCGTAGGGCGCACGGGGCGCCTTCCTCTGATTGGTGTTGGCGGGCAACGGCCATCGCATGCGGTCCCCGGACGACGAGCGGGCAGGCTCCTTCGTCCTGGCGTGATGCCTCAGGGTGTGCGGCCGGTGTTGTTATGCCCAGGATTGCGTCGTGGGGACATCACTCTTTTCTCTAAGGATCGCCAGGACCTTTGCCATCGTGCGTCCTCCTGCCTCCGGGTGTGACGAACCGTGATCGAATGTCGTGTCGATCACTCCGGTACCACCGGTCGATGACTTGTCCTTCGTCATCGGTCCGGCATCATCACGCATCGTCAGCGCGTCGGTAGGAGGGCGTTCGGATGAGTATAGCGGGATTCAGCGTCCCTGGGACGCAGCTCGCGAACAACTCGCTGACCAGGATTGATGGCCATCAAATCCGAGAGGATCGAGACTTCCGGGTTGAGCAAATCGACCCCCGGAAGGGAGCCGATTTTCCGACAATTCGGTTCCGACCATCCTGTGGAAATGCTGCCGATGATTACCGGGTTATCCACAGAGACTCGTCAACGCAATTCACGGTCACATTATCGGCGATAGCTGCTATCGTGTGCACCGATAGCCCCAGGTCGACAGCGGTAAATCGATCCAGACGGAGGTCATCAATTTTGGGGGTCGGACTCCGTCACGATAGAGAGTCACCACGCAGGGTGGGCAGGAGAGGACCGAACGTGCGTTCCCGGAGGCAGCCCGTCCACACGCCGGCGCCGTAGGCCACGTCGTCGGCCACCGACGCGGCCACCCATCCCGGAAGGTCCAGGTCAGGGCGCCGGCGGACCCAGTCGACGACGGGCGGGACCAGCAGCAGGGCGACGGCCGCCCGGCGGCCCCGGCGTCCGCGCCCCGCCAGGGCGATCAGACCGGGCCAGGCCAGCATGGTGGCCGCCCGGCCGAGGCCCATGACGGTCCACCCGGTGGCCCCCGCTCCCCAGCGCCACGCCTGCCCGGCGGGGATGCCGAGGGGTCGGACGGTCCGGGTCAGGGGTACGGCCGTGGTCGCCACCGCCGCACCGGCCAGGAGGGGCCGGCCGGCCAGGAGGGCGAGCGCACCGACCAGGGGCCGGGGCCGCAGCTCGACCGGGGCGAGCCGGCCCGGGTGGCGGGCGGAGAGGGGGGCGGCCGACGTGCCGTACCGATAGCGGCGGTGGAGCAGATCGCGCCACCGCTCGGGCTCGCGGTGGTGGACGGTGGCCGAGGGCACGTAGCGGACCCGCCAACCGGCGTCGACGAGCCGCCACACGAGATCCACGTCCTCCCCCACGCGCAGAGCCGGATCGAACCCGCCGACCGACGCCAGAGCCGACCGGCGCACGACGAGCGCCGCCGTCGGGATGTAGCGGACGGACCGGTCGGGCCCGACCTCACCCTCGTCCGGGCCGAGGTCGAGAGGGGAGTGGGCCCGGGAGAAACGGTCGATGGTGGTCCTCCGGTCGCTCCCCGTCGGCGCGGGGCGCACCCGCGGCGCCACGGCCGCGATGCCGGGGTCGGCGAACAGCCACGTGAGCCGGTCGAGCCAGTCCGGTGTGACGGTGCAGTCGGAGTCGACGTAGGCGACGAGGTCGGTGGAGACGGTCTCCACCGCCGTGGTGCGGGCGGCGCCGGGACCCCCGTTCACCTCCCGCCGGACGAGCCGGGCGCCGTGGGCCCGACAGGCGTCGGCCACCGCGCGGGCGTCGAGCGAGGCGTCGTCGACCACCACCACCGGCCGGTCCCGTCCGAGGGAGGCGAGACAGCGGTCGAGCGCCGGGGCCCGGTCCCGGACGGGAACCACCACGGTCACGTCGGGGCTGGTGCCCCCCGACGGAGGGCGGGGCGGACGGGGATGCGCCATGCCGGCGGCCACCAGGCGGCCGGCGAGCTCCCGGGTGGCCAGGTCCGGGGCACCTCCGGCGAGCAGATCGTCGAGGGCACGTGCACCGGTGGCGGTGAGGGTCACCACCCGGCCCGGCCGGCCGCCGGCCAGCACCGTGCCGTCGCGGACGCGCACGAGGCCCCGGTCGAGCACCAGGCCGAAGCCGTCGGGGAGCGCTCCCATCAGCGGTCGGTCACAAGGTGAGCCCTCCGTCCACCGGGAGGACGGCGCCCGTGACCGCCCCACGGTCGGCGTCGGCCAGCCAGACCAGGGCGTCGGCCACCTCGAGGGGCGACAGGAGGCGACCGATCGGCTGGTGGTCGACGAACGGTTCGGTGCCGGTCAGGTCGTAGAGCCGGGCGCTCTCGGCCAGCATGGCCGTGTCGGTGGAGCCCGGGCACACGGCGTTGGCCGTGATGCCGGTGCCACCCAGTTCGACGGCGAGCCCACGCACCAGCCCGGCCACGCCGGCCTTGGCGGCGCCGTAGGCGGCCAGCTTGGGCAGACCGGTGGTGGCCGCGGCCGAGGCGACCGCCAGGTATCGACCCTGGCGGGGAGCGGGGCGGCGGAGCAGCGCCGGGATCCCGACGCGGGCGGCGACGATGGGTCCGAGGAGGTCGACGTCGAGGACCGCGGCCAGCTCCGGGGCGGGCATCTCCCAGAGGGGGACACCACCGGCGATCACCCCGGCGACCGCCACCATGGCGTCGAGGCCCCCGAAGCGTTCCTCCGCCATCGCCACCGCCGCACCCAGTCCGGCCTCGTCGGTGGTATCGGCCTGATGCCCGACCACCCCACCCGGGCCGCCCTCCCCGAGCAGCCCGGCGCGGCGCACGACGTCCTCGAGCTCGGTCCGGGTCCCGAGGGGGTAGGGGACGCGGGGGTCGTCGGCGCAGACGTCGACGGCCACGACCGCCCATCCGGCGGTGGCCAACCGGAGGACGGTCGCCGCGCCGATACCCCGTGCCGCCCCGGTGACGAGTGCGACGCGCACCCCGCTCGCGGGGCCGACCGGGCCGTGGCTCCCGTTCATGGTGCGACCTCCTCCTCGACGGGTCGACGGAGGGCCGTGACCACCGTGGCCAGGTCGGCGGCCGCCGCCCGGATCAGCTCCCGCCCCTCTTCGGCCGACGCCCCGTGCGGATCACCCAGGACGCCGTTGGGGCTGACGGCCCGTACGCCGGCCGCCCGGAGCCGGGGGAGCAGCTCGTCGGCGGATCGGGGGTCGCCGGGCTCGGCCCGGTCCGGGTGGACCCGCTGCGGTGCGATGGCCAGCATGAGGGAGGTCTCGGTCCGGCCGGCATGCAGGTCACCCTCCCAGCGCGGCCACCAGGCGGTCACGGCCCGGCCCTCGGCGACGAGTCGTGCGAGCGCCCGGGCCAGGGGCCCGGCGTTGCCGCCGTGCATGCACGCCAGCACCACGTGGTCGAAGGATCGGCCGGCGGAGCGGACGAGTTCGACCAGCAGCGACTCGGTGACCTCCTGGCCGATGGAGAGGGTGCCGGCGAAACCCTCGTGCTCGCCGCTCGAGCCGTAGGCCACCGCCGGCGCCACCACCAGCCGCGGATCGAGATCCGCGGCTGCCTCGACGACCGCCACGGCGATATCGGTGTCGGTGGTGACCGGCAGGTGGGGGCCGTGCTGTTCAGTCGCCCCCAGGGGTACCACGAGGACGGCCCCGGCCCGGGCCAGTCCGCCGGCCGTCGGCCAGTCGGTGTCGGCCAGGCGGGTCACGGCGCGCCACCCCCGGAGGCATCGGACGCCAGGCCGAGGTAGCCGTGACGGCCCAGGAAGTCGAGCAGGACGTCGGCCGCCTCGGCGGCGTCGGCCGGATGGGCCACCGTCGGCGGGTCGTGGGCCACTAGGGCGCCGGTCAGGGCGAGCAGACGCAGTCGGGGGTCGTCGCCCACCGGTGGCGGGATGACGCGGGTGCGAGGCGAGTACGGGCGGGGGGCTCCGAGATGGAGCGGGCCCCGGCCGGCACCTTCGGCCGAGGCCACGTCGAGCGAGCGGTCGGCCGGGGTCGCAACGCCGTCGACGCCGAGCACGCCGGCGAGCGACGCCCTCCGCAGGCGGGCGCCGGCCCCCTCCACGGAGCACACCGCCGGTAGGCCCACCGAGAGGCGCTCGCGCCACCCTCCGTCGAGGCGCCGCTCGACCGTCAGGGATCCGGGGCCGGCCACCTCGATCGCCACCAGACCGAGGGCCTGGGTGACTCCGAGTTCATGGGCCAGGAAGGCGGGCAGGGCCCCGGTGCCCCGGTCCACCGAACGGTCGCCGCACAGCACCAGGTCCGGTCGGCCGAAAGGTTCCAGCGCGGCGAGCAGGGTGCGGGCCAGGGCGCGTTCGTCGTCGGCCAGCTCCACCACGTAGCGGTGGGCGTCGCCCTCGTCGGCCGCCGGAACCCGGACCACGGACACGCCCAGGGCGGCCACCTCCGCCAACACGGGCTCGACCGACTCGGGGCCGACGCACACGGCCACCACCCGGCCGTCCAACGCCTCGGCGACGCGCAGGGCGTGCTCGAGGGCGGCGCCATCGGCGGGCGGCAGGCCCACGCCCCACCGGTCGCGGGTGACGGTGCCGACGACGGGGTCGACACCGGGCCGGAGATCCACGATGCGCAGGCAGGCGACCACCAGGGGACCCGCGGCCGCCCGCCGATCGCCCGTCGCGCCGCGCACCACCGGGTCCGTGCTCATCCGTGGTGGAAGACGACGCCGTGGCCGCCGTCGGGGTAGGTCCAGGTGAGGGCGCCTTCCGAGTTGCAGACCATGTAGCAGGTCCCGCACTCGAAGCACTCCTCGTAGTTGAAGAGGATGCCGCCGTCGGCGGTCGGGGCGAACAGGTCGGCAGGGCAGGCGGTGACGCAGGCCTTGGTCGTGCACGACCGGCACACGTCGGCGTCGACCACGATGTGGGCCCGGGCCGCGATGCGGAAGTCGACGGTGGCCATGCGCTCCTCGAAGGAGATGCCGTCCCAGCGGCCGCGACCGGGTGGGGGCGCGCTCATCCGAAGATCCTCAGGCCCCGGAGGGTGTCGCCGGCCAGCTGGCGCAGGCTCACCCCGTGGCGGGCCGCCGCCGCCCGGGTGACCTTGAGGCCGCCGGCCTTGGGGGTCGGGTTGGTCACCGTGAACATCCCCTCCGCCAGATCGCACAGGAGTCCCGGATAACGCTGCTGTACCCGGTCGGACAGGACGAGCGAAGGTGCCTTGCGGAGGCGCTTGTGGTCGGCGAGCACGAACTGGGACTCCAGATCGGCACGGTACGAGGCGAGGCCCCGGGCCGAGCAGTCCCCGGCCGACAGCGCCCGGTCGGCGGCCCGTCCGGCGGCATGGCCCGAGCCGATGGCGAAGTTCACGCCTTCCAGCCACAGGCCGGCGGCCAGCGTCATGGCCCCGGCGTCGCCGGCCACGAGCAGTCCGTCGGCGGCCAGGGCCGGCATGGTGTCATAGCCACCCTCGGGAATGAGATGCGCCGCGTACTCGCGCAGGGTGGAGCCGCGCAGCAGCGGGGCGATGGTCGGGTGGGCCTTCAGGTCGGCGACCAACTCCTCGGGCCGCACCCCGGAAGCGGCCAGCTGGGGGAGGGAGAGGACGACGCCGATGCTGACCGATCGGGCGTTGGTGTACAGGAACCCGCCCCCGGGGATCTCCCGGGTGCAGCCGAGGATCTCCATGTCCACCCCTTCGTGGTCCTGGACGGAGAAGCGCTCGTTGACGGCTCCGGGCGGGAGATCGAGGACCTCCTTCACTCCCAGCGTGTGGTGTGACGCCTCGGCCCGGGGCAGCAGACCCGCCTCCTTGGCCAGGAACGAGTTGACCCCGTCACAGGCGATGACCACCGGCGCGTGCAACTCGGCTCCGTCCCGGTCGGTCCGGATCCCCACCACCCGACCCGAGCCGTCCCGCACGAGGCCGGTGGCCACGGTCGAGGTGAGCAGTCGGGCGCCCGCCCCGGTGGCCTTGCCGGCCAGCCAGGCGTCGAAGTGCGACCGGAGGGTGGTCATCCCGTTGTAGGGCGCCTCGCCCCAGGCCTCCGTCCGGTAGTCGACCGACAGTGACTGTGTGCCGGTCATCATCACGGTCGACCGCCGCACGACCCAACGCTCGACGGGCACCTCCTCCCACCACCCGGGCACGATGTCGTCCAACACCCGGCCGTAGACCACCCCGCCGTAGACGTTCTTGGACCCCGGGAACGGCCCCCGTTCGATCAGCACCACCGAACGCCCGGCGCGGGCCAGGGCCAGGGCGGCCGCCGAGCCGGCCGGTCCGGCTCCGACGACCACGGCGTCGAACGACGCCACGTCAGGCACGGGCCGACCCCGCCACTTCGTCGAGCGTCGTCTCGACGCCCAGGCGGTGGGCCAGCTCGACCAGGAGCGCTCGGGCGTCGGTCACCAGGCCCAGGTCGGCCATGGCGGTCATCGGACACGACGGGTCGGTGTTGACGCTGACCACGTGGCGAGGTGCTCCCAGACCGCCGGTGTGCTGGACCGCTCCCGACACGCCCAGCGCCACGTAGAGATCCGGGTCGACGGTGACGCCGGTCGTCCCGATCTGACGCTCGTAGCCCGTCCAGCCGGCGTCGGTGGCCACCCGAGTCGCGCCGGCCGAGCCACCGAGGGCGGCGGCCACCGCCACCAGCAGCCCGAAGACCCCGGTCGCCCGTCGGTCGTCCAGTCCGGCCACGAGTCCGGCGCCGCCGGCGACGACCCGGGTGGCGTCGGCCAGGTCCATGGTGTGGAGGTCGGGTTCGAGCAGCGCGACCAGCTCGGGATCGGCCGGTGTCCCGTCGACCGCCGGTTCCAGGGCCAGGCTCTCGATCAGGGCACCCGGTGAGGCGTCGTGATCCCGGTGACCGGTGGGTCGTCCCCCCACGGCCAGGGTGACCACGACCGGTCCCCGGGTGTCGACGGGGATCAGGACCCGGTCGTCCACGCGGGCGACGGTGGCGGCCACGCCCGGTCCGCGCGCCGTACCCGTTCCCGCCGTGACGGCCCGGGCCACCAGGGGCCGGCCGGTGGCGGCGGCCAGCCGGGGGGCCAGGTCACGGCCGTCGGGCGACGCGGGGAGGATGACGAGGAGCTCGCGCTCCACCACCGGGGCCAGAGCGGCGGCCAGGGCGGCGGGTCGGAAGGCGGGTCCGGTGTCCGCCCAGCGGCCGTGGACCACCCCGGCGAGGGCGTGCACCGCCACCTCGGCACCGTCGCCGACCACCACCACCCGACCACCGGCCTCGGCCACTGTCTCCTCCGCCCCTACCGGGAGCCGTCCGCCCCGGGCGACGACCACGGCCAGGGCTCCGCCGTCCCCGGTCGTCGCGGCGTCGGGGGCGGCACGCCACCTCACAGGGAGACCGCCACTCGGTTGCCCTCGATCACCGCGGCATGGGCCCGCCGGGGAGCCAGGCAGTCGCCGACGCGGTGGATGTCGAAGGGGGCGCCGTCGAGGGCGCGCCACAGGTCGTCCTCGGCCTCCTGGTGGACGGCGCACACCACCCAGTCGCACCGGCGCACCTGGTCGGTGCCCGTGGGGTGGTGCTGGAGCTGGAGGGCGACGGGTGGCCCGTCGTCACCCGGTCGGGACACCCCCATGGGCACCAGGTCGACGGCCTGGCCGATCCCGAGCTCGTGGGCCTTCACGTTCCACGTCTCGAGGTCGAGGGTGATGCCGAGGTCCTGGCCCACCACCATCCCGTTGGTGACCACCTCGACGTCGCAGCCCCGGTCGGCCAGCAGTTCGGCGACGGAGGTCGCCTGGTGGAATCCGAGTTCGTCGACGACGACGACCCGGCCCTCGGGGTGGGCCCGGCCCTCCAGGACGTCCCGCACGTCGACCACGCGCTCGTCGGGGCCGGCCCACCACGGGCGGGCCGGCCGGGCACCGGTGGCGAGGACCACCACGTCGGGCGCCTCGGCCCGGACGAGGTCGGCGGTGGCATCGACCCCGGTGCGGAGGTCCACGCCCACCCGTCGGGCCGCGACGATCAGGTTGCGGGCGATGTCGAAGAACTCGGCCCGGCTGGGCACCACCGCCGCCACGTGGGCCTGGCCGCCGAGCCGGTCGTGCCGTTCGAACAGGACGACCTGGTGGCCGCGCTCGGCCGCCGTGACGGCGGCCTGCAACCCGCCGGGCCCACCACCGACCACCACGACCCGGCGCCGGCGACGGGGGGAGGGGACGACGGCCACCTCGCGACCGGCCCGGGGGTTCTCGATGCATCCGAGCCACCGGTTGAGCCCCATCCGACCCACGCACTCCTGGTTGCAGGAGAGGCAGGTGCGGATGTCGGTGGCATGGCCGGACCGGGCCTTGGCGGCGAAGTCGGGGTCGGCGATCTGGCCTCGGACCACGCCGACGAGGTCGCACACCCCGTCGGCCAGGGCGCGCTCGGCCTGGAGCGGGTCCTTGAACCGCCCGACCCCGACCACCGGGAGGTCGACGGCGGCACGGATGGCACTGGGGATGAAGAGGGCGTAGCCGGGGGGCACCTGCATGCTGGCCTCGATCATGTACAGCGTGGCCGTGGCCACGCCGATCGAGGTGTTGATGTAATCGACCTGTCCCGTGGCCTCGACCAGGCGGGCCACCGCCACGGCGTCCTCGATCCCCGTGCCGCCCTCGATCAGCTCGTCCCCGCAGATCCGGACGCCGAGCGCCCGTTCCCGGCCGATGGTGGAGCGCACGGCGTCCACGATCTCGAGCAGGAGCCGGGCCCGGTTGGCCAGCGTCCCGCCGTAGGCGTCACTACGACGGTTGGTGGCTGGGGACAGGAAGCCGCGCACGATCGACGAGTGGGAGCACTGGAGCTCGATGCCGTCGAAGCCCCCGGCGGTGCAGTGGTCGGCCACGGTGGCGTACCCGTCGATGATCTCGGTGATCTCGTGGGGCTCCACCGCTTTGGGGACCTCGCGGAAGAGGGGATCGGGCACGGGGCTCGGCGCCCACACCGGCAGCCGCGAGTACATCGAGGACGCCTGGCCGCCGTTGTGGTTGATCTGCGCCAGGATCGGCGTGCCGTGGGCGTGCACGGCATCGGTGATGCGGCGGTAGCCGTCGACCACCTCGGGGTGGAATCCGTGGATGAGCTTCTCGTAGGGCCAGTCGGTCGGGTGGGTCGAGTGCTCCTCGGTGATGATGAGTCCCGCCCCGCCGGCGGCCCGGGCGGCGTAGTACGCGGCGTGCTGGGCGGTGGGGAGGCCGTCGGTGGCGTAGTTGGTGAGATGGGCCGAGAACACGATGCGGTTGGCCACCGTCACCGGGCCGAGACGCAGTGGGCTGAACAGGTGCCGGTACCGGCCGCCGGAGCTCACCGGGCCGCCGCCCCGGCGTCGACCGTCATGGTCAGGCCGGTCACGTAGCGCGACTCGTCCGAGGCGAGGAACACCACGGCGTTGGAGATGTCGTCGGAGGTGACCAGGTCGACCGGCAACGAGTTGTGGAACAGGGCGCCGACGCGGGGGTCGCCGGCGATGCGCTCGGTGAGTCCCCCCATGGCGTTGAGCATGGGGGTGTCGACCCCGGTCGGGTGCAGCGAGTTGACCCGGATGTGCTTCGAGGCGAGCTCGTTGGCCAGGCTGCGCATGATGCCGACCACACCGTGCTTGGCCGCCACGTAGGCCGTCAGGAAGGGCTGGCCCTTCAGCCCGGCCGTGGAGCTGATGAGGATCATCGAGCCCCCGCCCGACGCGACGAGGTGGGGGAGGGAGGCGACACACGTGTTCCACACGCCGGTCAGGTTGATCCCTACAACCGTGTCCCACAGGGCGGGCTCCACCTCGTCCCAGCGGCGGATGGCACAGACGCCGGCGTTCGCCACCACCACGTCGAGGCGACCGAGATCGGCCACCCCGTCCGCCACGGCGGCTCCCATGCCCGCGGCGTCACGTACGTCGACCGCCGCCGTCCTGATCCGACCACCCGCCTCGGAGACCAGACGGGCCGTGGTGGCCAGGTCGTCCGGCGTGGCCGTGTCGTAGTCGAGGGTCGCCACCGGAGCGCACACGTCCAGAGCGATGATGTCGGCCCCTTCGGCGGCCAGACGGAGGGCGTGGCTCCGGCCCTGGCCGCGGGCGGCCCCCGTGACCAGGGCCACCCTGCCGGCCAGGCGACCCGAGCCGTCGTCCCGCGCGGTGTCATCGGGCGGCTCCTGCCGCCGCCGGGGTGCGGACCGCCGCCGACCGCCCACCCAGCTCGAGCGCCAGGCGCCGGCCCTCCAGGACGGCTTCTCCGACCGAGCGGGGAGCGACGCAGTCACCGGCCCGCGGCGTACCCGGACGTTGGCGGTAGAGCTCCTCGTCGGGCAGGCGGTGGCCGCAGTCGACGACCGCGCCGGCCGGCACCGTTCGGGTGGCGCCCGTCCAACGATCCTCCAGATGGGCCTGTCCGTCGGCCAGACGGCGGAGGACGGCCCGCAGCTCGCGGCGGACACCGGCCCGCTGCAGTCGGGTGTTGGCGTCGGCGAGGTCCCCGGTCAGCGAGAGCAGCGTGCCGGCGATGGGATCGGGGGTCACCAGGGCGACATCGCGGCCCGCCGCCGCCAGCCACTCGGCCACGCCGACCCCCACGGGGCCACCGATCGGGTCATGGACCACTACGGGACCGTCGGGAACGCCGTCGGGGCCGGCGGCCAGGGCGGCGGCGGCGTCCACGACGGGCACCGTTCCGTCCCCGGGAACAGCCGACGGTGCCGGGTCCCGCCGGTGGCGAGGACGACGACCGTGCCGGCGTCGCGGGCGGCGTCGAGCTCTGCGGCCGTCACCTCGGTGCCGGTGTCGACGGTCACCCCCAGCCGGGCGCACTCGGCCGCCAGCCACGCCGGCAAGTCGCCCAGGCGCTCACGACCCGGCCCCACGGAGGCCGCCGACAATGCGCCGCCGACCCGGTCGGTCCGCTCGGCCACCCGCACCCGGTGACCCTGGAGCGCGAGCACCCGGGCGCATCGAGGCCGGCGGGCCCGGCCCCCACGACCAGGGCGTCGAGGATCCGGCCGGAAGATCCAGCCGATGGCTCCTCGGGGTCGGCGTCCACCGTCTCGTGCCCCGAGCGGGGCTCCCCCACGCAGCTCACCAGGGGATTCCGGTTGTCCCGTACCCGGCAGGCCTGGTTGCAGAGGATGCAGGGCCGCACGGTGCGCCGCGGCACCGGCGCGGACCTTGGCCACCAGGCGGGGGTCGGCGATCTGGGCCCGGGTCATCTCCACCAGGTCCGCGGTGCCGTCAGCCAGCGCGGCCGCGGCCATCACCGGGTCGACCACGCTGCCCTGCAGGACCACCGGCACGCGGCCGCCCGCCGCCCGCCGCATGGCCGCGCATAGCTCGAGGTTGAACCCGGCCGGACTGTGGGCGTCGGGCCGGTAGGCGGTGGCGGAGTAGGGCCCGCCGCGTACCACGGTCAGCAGGTCGATCCCGTCGGCCAGGCAGCCGACCTGGACGGCCGCCTGTTCAGGCGTCACACCGGCCCACGGGGCCAGTTCGTCGCACGACAGCCGCAGGCCGACGAGCCGGTCGGGACCGACGGCATCCCGGACGGCGTCCAGCACCTCGAGGGTGACGAGTAGGCGGTCCGCGCCGCTGGCATCGGTGCGCTGATTGGTCAGCCCGGAGTGGAACTGGCGCAGCACGGACAGGACGCCGGCGTCGAGCTCCACCCCGTCGAGGCCGGCGTCCACGGCCGCCTCGGCGGCGGCCGCGAAGCCTTCGACGAGGGCGTCGAGCTCCGGGCGTCCCATGGCCATCGGGAGCTCCCGGCTGACCACGTCGGCCACCGGGGAGGGGGCCCACAGGACGGACTGGGAGAAGGCGCTGGATCCCTGGCCGCCGGCGTGGCCGAGACCGGCGAGGACGAGGGTGCCGTGCGGGCGGCAGGCCCCGGCCACCGCCGCCCATCCCGCCGGACATGACGAGGCGAGGGGTGCCGCGTTCGTAGGGCCAGTCCGACGGGTGCACCGATGCCGTCTCGGTGACGATCACCCCGGCGCCCCCGGCCGCCCGGGCCGCGTAGTACGCAACGTGCCGGTCACCGATGGCCCGACCACGGCCGAGATTCGTCTCATGGGGACCGAACACCACCCGGGAAGGGGCGGTGCGACGGCCGACGGCGACCGGTCCCGTGAGGTCCGTCACCGGCGCGACGGGCCGGGCGCGGGCACGAACCCGGCCAGCGGGTGCTCGTCGCAGCTGCGGTCCGGCCGGCGCTCGGGCCCGCTCCGGGGGCCCGGCCGGCCACGGGGAGCGGTGAGGGCGACCGCCACCTTCCGGGGACGGGCCGAGTGGTCGGGCGCGGGTCGGGGGGCCTGGATGTCACCGCGGGCGCCGAGGGCATCCTCCCCGTGCCCCAGCACGCACTCGGGGTCGGGGCCGTCGAGCGGGAGCCCGGTGAAGAACTTGGCCGCCATGCACCCTCCCCGGCAGGCGTCGTAGTGACCGCACGAGCCGCAGGCGCCGGCGCTCTGGGGCTCGCGGAGGGATGTGAAGAGGTCGGACTCCCGCCAGACGGACGCGAACCCCCCGCCGTCGCGCACGTTGCCGGCGAGGAATTCGTCGTGGATGGCGAACGGGCAGGCATAGACGTCGCCGACCGGGTCCACCAGGCACACCACCCGGCCGGCCCCACAGAGGTTGAGGCCGGGCAGGGCGTCGCCGTAGCCGGCGAGGTGGAAGAACGAGTCTCCGGTGAGCACCGACTCACCCCGGACCACGAGCCAGTCGTAGAGCTGGCGCTGCTGGTCGGCCGTGGGGTGCAGTTCGTCCCAGACGTCGGCGCCCCGCCCGGACGGCCGGAGCCGGGTCAGCCGGAGCTGGGCCCCGTAACGTTCGGCGATGGACGCGAAGGCGTCGAGCTGGTCCACGTTGTGGCGGGTGACAACCACCGAGAGCTTGAAGCCGGCGAAGCCGGCGGCCGACAGCCGTTCCATGGCGGTCACGGCCGTGGCGTAGGAGCCATCGCCCCGCACGGCGTCGTTCACGTCGGCCGTGGCACCGTCGAGGGAGATCTGGACGTCCACGTAGTCGCTGGCCGCCAGCCGGGCGGCCACGTCTTCGGTGATCCGCGAGCCGTTCGTCGAGAACTTCACACCGACGTGGTGGGCGGTGGCGTAATCGACGAGGTCCCAGAAGTCGGCCCGGATGGTGGGCTCACCCCCACCGATGTTGACGTAGAAGACCTGCATCCGCTCGAACTCGTCGATGAGCGCCCGGCACTCCTCCGTCGAGAGCTCGCGGGGGTCCCGACGGCCGGAACTCGACAGGCAGTGCACGCAGGCCAGGTTGCAGGCGTAGGTGAGCTCCCACGTCAGGCAGATGGGGGCGTCGAGCCCCCGCTCGAAGCGGTCGACCAGGCGGGTGCCGTCCCGTGGCGCCACGGTCGTCACGCCACACGCTCGCAGATCATCCCGGAGTCGGCGAGGGTGGCCAGCGCCCGCTCGTAGGTGGCGAGTTCGTCGGGGGCCACGCCGGCGGCCCGACATGCGTCGAGTCCCGAGGGCTGATCGGCCAGCGACTCCACCACGGTCAGCAGCATCCGACTCTTCAGGAACGACAGCCGACGGGTCCCGAAGTGGTAGGCCAACGCACCGAACGATTCGGGCCGTAGCGCCACCTGTGGGTGGAGTGCGTAGGGCCGCGTCGCGTCGAAGGGCGCGCCGGTGGCGGGTGGCGGGACGGGGGGCATTCCGGGGTGTTCGTCGGGGCCGGGGTGTCGGGTCAGTAGACGCCGCACATCCCGTCGATGGAGACGTCCTCGACGAGGAGGTCGCTCTCGACGAGGGCGTCGACGACGGGGGTGGACTCCGGTGCCGGCTCGGCAGGGACGGCGGTGGGCTCGTCGGTGGTGGTGACGGTCATGGAACCTCCGGTGGTCGGCCGGCGGATCGCCGGGTCGGGTCGGTTGGTGCAATTTCCGTGCACCGGATGCCAAAATGGAAGCGTGCCGACCGGACGGGCCTGATGGCGACCACGGACGGGCCCGCTCGCGGTCGCCCGGCGGTGACGTCGCGCCAGGACGTCGCCCGGGCCGCGCTCGAGCTCTTCGCCCGTCAGGGCTACGACGAGACGACCGTCGACGACATCGCCACCGCCGTCGGGATATCGCGACGGACGTTCTTCCGGTACTACGAGACGAAGCCCGACGTCGTGTGGGGGGAGTTCGACGCCGAGTTGGTGCGGCTGCGCGACCGGCTGGCCGAGGCCCCGGCGGAGGACCCGCTCCTGGATGTCCTCCGCCGGTCGGTGATGGCCACCAACCGCTTCGGTGCCGGGGAGCTCGACGAGCTGCGGATCCGGATGGTCCTGATCAGTACGGTGCCGTCGCTGGTCGCCCATTCGGCCGTCCGCTACGAGGAGTGGTGCGACGTGGTGGCCGGGTTTGCCGCCACGCGCCTCGGCGGCGATCCCGGTGACCTCGGCCCCCAGACGGTGGCCCGGGCGTCGCTGGGTGCGGCCATGGCGGCGTTCGCGTGCTGGGCCCGTAGTGACGGTGGTGACCTGGTGGCCGAAGTGGACCGGGCCTTCCGGCTGCTCGGCCACCGGCTTCTCGGGGTAGGCCGCCCGGCCCGGTCGACGGAGGCGCCCGGGCGGCGCGATGCTGGTCCCTCGACTGGAGGCGCCGGGGGCGCCGTCCCGAGGGAGGATCACATGAAGACCCGCGCCGCCGTCTGTTCCGGGCTCGAGGAGCCCTGGAAGACCGAAGAGATCGAGATCGATGCTCCGCACGCCCACGAGGTGCGGGTCCAGATGGCCTTCGCCGGGATGTGCCATTCGGACGAGCATCTCCGGAGTGGTGACATCAGCGTGGACCCCGAGGTGCTGTCGGTCTTCGGTGTCGACTCGCTCTTCCCGTGCATCGGCGGCCACGAAGGCGCCGGCATCGTGGTCGAGGTCGGTGAAGGAGTGGAGACGGTGGCCGTTGGGGACCACGTGGCGGCGGCGTTCATGCCCGCCTGTGGCACCTGCTTCTGGTGCGCGTCGGGGCGCCAGCACCTCTGCGACCTGGGGATGTTCACCCTCGCCGGTCCGATGATGGGTGACCTGACCTGGCGGCACCACCTGGGCGAGGCGAACCTCAACCGGATGACCCAGCTCGGCACCTTCGCCGACGAGATGGTGGTCAACGAGGCGTCGCTGGTGAAGATCGATCCGAACGCCTCCCTCAAGGCGGCCGCCCTCATCAGCTGCGGTCTCTCCACGGGCTTCGGCTCGGCCGTGGACCGGGCCAAGGTCCGGCCGGGCGAGACCGTCGTGGTCGTCGGCTGTGGCGGGGTCGGCTCCGGAGCCCTGCAGGGCGCCCGCCTGGCCGGCGCCCGACAGATCGTGGCGGTGGACCCGGTTCCCTTCAAGCTCGAGAAGGCCACCAGGATCGGGGCCACCCACACCGCGTCGTCGATGCTCGAGGCGAATCTGCTGCTCCCGGATCTGACCGAGGGTCGGATGGCCGACGTGGTCATCCTCACCCCGGGCGTGTTGACCGGTGACCTGATCGCGCCGGCCATGGCGCTGGCCTCCAAGGACGGTCGGGTCGTCACCACGGCCATCGCCCCGTTCAACCAGGACAAGGTCGACCTGAACCTGTTCAACTTCGCCATGTTCAACCAGGCGCTGCTCGGCACGGTCTTCGGGTCGGTCAGCCCACGCGTCCAGATCCCCAATCTGCTCCGTCTCTACGAGGCCGGCATGCTCGAGGTCGATGACCTGATCACCCGCGAGTACACGCTCGACCAGGTCCAGGACGGTTACGACGACCTGGCGGCGGGCACCAACATCCGCGGGATCGTCACCTTCGACGTCTGATCGGCGACCTCCGAGGCCCGCAGACCGGCGGACGGGCGGACGGGCGGACGGGCGGCACGATGCCCCGGGACACGTCCCGGGGCATCGTCGCGCAAGAGTCGTCCGGCCTGACGGGCCGGTGGCCGGTCAGCCGAGGAGCTTGGCCTTGGCGGCCGCGAACTCCTCGTCGGACAGCAGTCCCTGGTTCTTCATGTCGACCAGCTTCGTCAGCTCGCCCGTGACATCCACATCAGCGGCCGGGGCGGCGGCCGGAGCCGGAGCCGCCGCCGGGGGCGGCGGTGGCGCCTGGGCCTGCTGGGCGGCCATGGCCTTCTGCTCCTGGTGACCCTTGACGCCGCCGACGACGGCGGTCGCCGTCCCGGCGATCACCGCGGTGCGGGCCATCGTGCCCACCAGTCCCGGTCGTCCCATTCGGCGCATCATCGTTGGTACCTCCTGTGATCGGTAATTGTTCGTGTTCGGGGTCGGAAGATCAGTGCTCAGTCCAGGGTGGCGAGTTCGTCGAGGAGCTCGTCGACGACCAGACCGGGTAGGCGCATCTCGCCGGTGAGGATGCCACCGGAGTCCAGGATGGCGTCCCGGAAGGGCTTGGCCCAGGTGTGCTCGAAGACGATGATGGCCTCGGAGTCGCCCGGTGCGAGATCGGCGGCCAGCTCCTCGATGTCCTCGTCGGAGATGAGCGACTCGATCTGGTCCAGCACGCCGGCCAGACGCGCGGCGTCATGGTTCTCACCGAGCTCCTCGAACTCGACGAAGGCGACGTCGCCGGCCTCGTCGCGAGTGACGAACACCCCGTCGATCACCGTGATGGTCCCGCTCGACGTCAAGCGTTCCAGCTCGGGGATGATCGCTCCGTTGAACTGACTGCCGGGAAAGCTGAACACCAGGACTTCTACCGGTCCGAGCGCCATGGTCCACCTCCGTATCGCATCGTGGCGTGGCTCCTCGGACGTGGTCCCCGGAGCACACCGGCCTGTGCGGCGACGATAACAGGACGAGAAGACGTCGGTGGACGTCGGGACGCGTCACGACGCACGCCGGCAACCTTCCTACGGGTACGTGTAGCGGTCACCGCTGCCGGTGGCCGATGTCCCCTCGGGAGTGGTGACCGTGACGTCCACCGTGCCCGCGGCCCCCGGCGGAGCGATGACGGTCACCAGGGTCCCCTTGGCGTTGACGGCGACGACCGTGGCGACCGCGGAGCCGAAGTGGACCGAGGTCGCCCCCAGCAGGCCCGAGCCGCTGATCTTGACCTTGGTGCCACCGCCCACCGGCCCCGAGGTGACCGACAGCGAACTGACGGTGGGTGCCGTGTAGGTGAACCGGTCCACCGCCCCGATCAGGGTGGGGCCGGCCGTCGTGGTCACGACGATGTCGACGGTGCCGGCCACGTGGGCAGGCGTCCGCACCGTCACCTTGCTCCCCTTGCGGTTGGCCTTGACGTCCGTAGCGGGGGAGCCGCCGAAGTCGACCGACACCGGTGCCGTGAGTCCGGTCCCTACGATCGTCACCTTGGTGCCACCCGAGGAAGGCCCGGTGGCGGGGGCGACGGAGGTGATCACCGGACCGGTCACCGTCCACGTGAAGCTGGTGTGGCCGGCGAAGCCCGAACCGTCGATCGCCGTGACGGTCACGGTGACCACTCCTGAGCGCGTCGGGGTGCCGGTGACCGTTCCCGTGGTGGGGGAGATGGTGAGTCCTGGTGGGAGCCCGACGGCGGAATAGCTCAGCGTGGCGGTGGGCGACGAGTCGGTCGCCACCACGTGGACGGGCGTCACCGTGGCACCCACGCGGGCGGTCTGGTCGGCCACCGTGTCCACGGTGACCGCGTTGGTGACGGTCCACGCGAACGTGGTGGAGCCGGAGTACCCGGCGCTGTCGGTGGCCGTGAGGGTGACCGTGGACGCCCCGGCTGTCGTCGGGGTACCGGTGAGGACTCCCGTCGACGGCTCGATCGACAGGCCGGCCGGGAGCCCGGTGGCCGACCAGGTCAGCGTCTGTCCCGATCCGGAGTCGGTGGCGTCGACGCCGACCGGGGTGATGGCCGTACCCGACACGTCGGTCTGGTCGCCGGGTGAGGTGACGGACACCGTGTCGGTCACGGTCCATGCGAACGTGGCCGACCCGGAGTAGCCGGCACCGTCGGTGGCGGTCAGGGTGACCGTGGACGCCCCGGCTGTCGTCGGGATACCCGAGACGGTCCCGGTGGAGGGGTCGATCGACAGGCCGGCCGGGAGCCCGATGGCCGACCAGGTCAGGGTCTGTCCCGATCCGGAGTCGGTGGCGTCGACGCCGACCGGGGTGATGGCCGTACCCGACACGTCGGTCTGGTCGCCGGGTGAGGTGACGGACACGGTGTCGGTCACGGTCCACGCGAACGTGGCCGACCCGGAGTAGCCGGCACCGTCGGTGGCGGTCAGGGTGACCGAAGCGTCAGTGGCGCTGTCGGGGTACCCGAGACGGTCCCGGTGGAGGGGTCGATCGACAGGCCGGCCGGGAGCCCGATGGCCGACCAGGTCAGGGTCTGTCCCGATCCGGAGTCGGTGGCGGTGGTGCCGACCGGGGTGATGGCCGTACCCGACACGTCGGTCTGGTCGCCGGGTGAGGTGACGGACACGGTGTCGGTCACGGTCCACGCGAACGTGGCCGACCCGGAGTAGCCGGCACCGTCGGTGGCGGTCAGGGTGACCGAAGCGTCAGTGGCGTGGCGGGGGTACCCGAGACGGTCCCGGTGGAGGGGTCGATCGACAGGCCGGCCGGCAGCCCGGTGGCCGACCAGGTCAGGGTCTGTCCCGATCCGGAGTCGGTGGCGGTGGTGCCGACCGGGGTGATGGCCGTACCCGACACGTCGGTCTGGTCGCCGGGTGAGGTGACGGACACGGTGTCGGTCACGGTCCATGCGAACGTGGCCGACCCGGCGGAGCCCGAGCCGTCGGTCGCCTCCACGGTGACCGAGGACGTACCACCGCTGGCCGGCGTGCCCGAGATCGTCCCGTTGGAGGGGTCGATGGTGAGCCCGGAGGGCAGCCCTGTGGCCGAGTAGGTGAGAACGGCCGTGGGGGAGGAGTCGGTCGCCCCCGTGGTCACCGGAGCGATGGCCGAGCCGGAGGGGTCGTGCTGGTCGCCGGGCGACGTCACCGTCACGATGTTGGTCACCGACCACGAGAAGCTGGCCGAGCCGGAATAGCCGGCGTTGTCGGTGGCTGTCAGGGTGACCGAAGACGTACCCGCCACTGTCGGCGTACCCGAGACGGTCCCGGTGGAGGGGTCGATCGACAGGCCGGCCGGAAGGCCGACCGCCGACCAGGTGAGCGACTGGTCCGATCCGGTGTCCGTGGCCGTGTCGGTGAGGGGGCTGATGATCGACCCCGAGACATCGGACTGGTCGCCCGGGTTCACCACTGATATGTCGTCGGTCACCGTCCAGGTGAATACGGTGCTGTCCGCGTAGTCCTGACCGTCAGTGGCCGAAACCGTCACGGATGAGGTGTCAGCCGTCGTCGGGTTGCCCGAGATGGTTCCGGTGGAGGGATCGATCGACAGGCCCGCCGGAAGGCCGGTGGCGGAGTAGGTGAGGGTGGCGGTCGACGAGGAGTCGGTCGCGGCGATGGTGAGAGGAGTGATCGCCTGGCCCGAGACGTCCGACTGGTCGCCCGGGTCGACCACTGACACGACGTTGGTGATCGTCCATGTGAAGGTCGCGTTACCGGAGAAACCGGCACCGTCGGTGGCGGTCACGACGGGTGAGTAGATGCCCCCCGAGGTCGGGGTGCCGGTGACCGCTCCGCTGGAGGGATCGATGGAGAGGCCGCTGGGGAGTCCGGTGGCTGACCAGGTGAGGACGGCTCCGGATTCGGTATCGGTCGCCGAGGCGGTCAGGGGGCTCACTGCCGTCCCCGACGTGCTCAGCTGTGGCCCCGGCTGGACGACCACCACATCGTCGGTGATCGCCCAGGAGAAGGAGACCGATCCCGAGAAACCGGCGCGGTCGGTGGCGGTCACGGTGACGCTGGAGGTCCCTCCGGTCGTCGGCGTTCCGGTGATGGCGCCGCTCGCCGGGTCGATCGACAGGCCCGCGGGCAGGTCGGTCGCCGACCAGGTGAACGCCTGGCCGGTCTGGGAGTCGGTCGCCGAGTTCCCCAGGGGGGAGATGGCCGTACCCGAAACGTCCGACTGGGCGGCCTGGCCGCTGACCGCCACGGTGTTGGCGACCGTCCAGGTGAACGTGGAGGAGCCGGAGAACCCGGCCCCGTCAACGGCCTTCAGGGTCACCGAGCAGGTGCACGGCGCCGTCGGTGTGCCGGTGACGGTGCCGGTCGAGGCGTCGACCGAGAGCCCGGCGGGCAGGCCGGTGGCCGACCAGGTCAGCGTGGCCCCGGCCTGGGAGTCCGTGGCCGAGGCGGCGAGGGGGCTGACGGGGGTGCCGGTGACCGCGCTCCGGCTTCCGGGATTCGCCACGGCCACCGTGTTGGACACCGTCCAGGAGAACGTCGCCGAGCCGTTCGCCCCGCTCGGGTCGCCGGCCGTGACCGTCACCGACGAGGTGCCGGGCGTCGTCGGCGTGCCGGTGATGGTGCCCGTGGAGGAGTTGATCGACAGCCCGGCGGGCAGGCCGGTGGCCGAGTAGGTCAGGTTGGTCGTCGACGAGGAGTCACTTCCGCCGGTGGTGACGGCGGTGATGGGACTGCCCGACACGTCGGCCTGGTTCCCCGGGTTGGTCACGGCCACGGTGTTGGAGATCGTCCAGGTGAAGGTGGCGCTGCCCGAGTAGCCGGCCCCGTCGGTGGCCTTGACCGTCACCGACGAGCTGCCGGCCGTGGTGGGGGTGCCCGAGATCGTGCCGGAGGACCCGTTGATGGACAGCCCGGCGGGCAGGCCGGTGGCCGACCAGGTCAGCGTGGCCCCCGACTGGGAGTCCGTGGCCGAGTCCGTCACCGGGGTGATGGCGGTGCCCGAGACCGAGGACCTGTTGCCCGGGTTGGCGACCGACACCGTGTTGGTCACCGTCCAGGTGAAGGACGCGCTGCCCGAGTAGCCGGCGCCGTCGGTGGCCTTGACCGTCACCGAGGAGCTGCCGGGGGCCGTCGGTGTGCCCGAGATCGTGCCGGTCGAGGAGTTGATGGACAGCCCGGCGGGCAGGCCGGTGGCCGACCAGGTCAGCGTGGCCCCGGCCTGGGAGTCCGTGGCCGAGTCCGTCACCGGGGTGATGGCGGTGCCCGTCACCGAGGACTTGGCCCCCGGGTTGGCCACCGTCACCGTGTTGGTGATGTTCCAGGTGAAGCTGGCGGTGGCCGTCAGGGCCTCGGAGTCGGTGGCCGTCACGGTGACCGAGCAGGCGCAGGCCGTGGTCGGGGTGCCGCTCACGACGCCCCCGCTCGAGATCGAGAGCCCGGCCGGGAGTCCGCTGGCCGAGTACGTCACCGAGTTGCCCCCGGTGGTGTCGTGGCTGCCGGTGATGGTGAGCGCCGAGATGGCCGAGCCCGAGACACTCGACTGGGTGCCCGGGTTGGTGACCGAGAGGTTGTCGACGTTCCAGGTCAGGCTGATCGATCCGGCCGTGCCCGTGGCCGACGTGGTCCCGCCGGCCGCCCCCGTGGCGAAGGTGGCGCTGGACGCGTAGGTCGAATTGACGGCCGAGGAGCCACCACCGCCGCCCCCACCGGCGTCCGAGCCGGAGGTGCACTTGTCGCCACCGCCACCGCCACCCCCGGTGTAGCCGCCACCGCCACCGCCGCCACTGGCTCCGGCCTCGACCGGGAAGCCTCCGCCACCACCGCCACCGGAGCCGCCGGCCGAGGCGTAGGGGCTGTCGGCGCCGTTGGCGCCGTTGGAGGAGTCGCCCCCGCCACCCCCACCGCCCGAGTTGGAGGCGCCGCCCCCACCGCCGGTCCCGTCGGTGCCGTCGCCGTTGGTGCCGGCGGCGCCGGCTGAGAAGGTGGTCGTCCCACCGGTGGTGCCGTTGCCTCCGGCCCCGGGGCCGGTCGAACCGGTGCAGTCCCAGCGGGAACCCCCGCCCCCACCGCCACCGGCCACGGCCACGGCCGTCGTGCAGCCGGTGGTGCCGAGGCAGAGGCCCGAGGCCCCGCCGCCGCCACCACCACTCGAGATGCCGTCGACCGAGACGTCCTCATCGCTGGCGCCGCCCGAGGCGGCCCCGGACGCATACCCCGCCCCGCCCGATGCCCCGCCGATGGAGGAGCCGCCCCCACCGCCGGTGGATCCACCGGCGCCGCCGCAGCCCACCTTGACCGACACGCTGCCGGTGTTGTGGGTGAGGGCCAGCGTGGTCGAGCTGATGGCCCCGGCGGAGCCGCCGGTCCCCCCTGATCCCGAGTTGGTGGCCCCACCACCGCCACCGCCTCCCGAGAGCGTGACGGTGGCCGACACCGTCCCGGCCGGCGGGGTCGCCGTCACGTAGGACGTGCAGTTCGGCGACGAGCTCCACGAGGCGGCGACCGGGTTGGTGGCGGCCCCGGCGAGTCCCGGGGTGGCGGCCACCAAGGCCACCGTGCTGAGCAGGCCGGCCGCCAGGGACGCGGCCAGGGCGCAACCCGTCGATCGGCGGAACCGTCCGCCCCGGTTGGTGTGGGAGTCCGTCGATCGAGGCATCAGGCCCCTCCTCTCGTGCGCGGCGCCCTACGGGCGTCCGGTGGATGCGACTGTGTTGTGGGCCCGCCGGACGACTAGGACACGATGAACAGGTCGGCACTGGACGTCGGGCTCGTCCCACCCGGCGTCGTGACGGTCACGTCCACCTGACCCGCGGACTGCGCGGGGCTGTAGACGGTGATCTTGTTGCCCGCCTTGTTGACGGTGAATCCGCCGGCCGACACGCTCCCGAAGTCCACGGCGGTGGCGCCCTGGAAGTCGGACCCCTTGATGACCACCTTGGTCCCCCCGGTCGTCAGCCCGGAACCGTTGGAGAGTCCGGTCACCACCGGACCGAGGAACGTGAACCGGTCGCCGGTGGACGGCAGGGACGGCCCCTGCGGTGTCGTGACGATCACGTCGACGGTTCCCGCCGCCTCCACGGGGGTGTAGGCCGTGATCTTGGTGCCCGTCTTGTTGACCGTGAAACTGGCGGCCGGAACCGAGCCGAACATGACGGAACTGGCCTGGGTGAAGTCGCTCCCGAGGATCTTGACCTTCTGTCCACCGGCACCCGGACCGCTGCTCTTCGTGACCGAGGTGACTGCGGCACCGACCGCACTCCACGTGAAGCTCGTGGACGCCTGGAATCCGGCACTGTCGGTGACCGTGACGGTGACGGCGAAGACGCCGGAGTGCAGGGTGGCACCCGAGATCGTCCCGGTGGAGGGGGAGATGGACAGACCCGTCGGCAGACCGGTGGCCGACCACGTCAGGGTGGCCACGCTCGAGGAGTCCGTCGCCGACTCCGTCACCGGGATGATCGCGACCCCGACCCGGCTGGTCTGGGTACCGGGTCCGTGGACCGACACGATGTCCACGACGGACCAGGTGAACGCGACGGAGTCACTCGACGAGGCGTTGTCGGTGACGGTCACCGTCACCGGGTAGTCGCCGCCGATGCTCGGGGTGCCCGAGATGATCCCGGTGGTCGGGTCGACCGAGATCCCCGGCGGAAGGCCCGTGGCCGCGTAGGAGAGGGTGGCAGTGGACGACGAGTCCGTGGCCACCACCTGGACCGGAGCGACCGCCGTGCCCGAGGTCCCCGACTGGGCGCCCGGATCGGTGACCGACACGACATTGGTCACGCTCCAGGAGAACGATGCGGATCCGCTGAACCCGGCGCCGTCGGCGGCCGTCACCGTCACCGCGTAGGTCCCGGCGGTCGTCGGCGTGCCCGAGACGGCGCCGGACGCCGCGTCGATCGAGACACCTGTAGGTAGTCCGGCGGCGCTGTAGGTCAGGGTGGCCGTGGACGAGGAGTCGCTGGCCGCGACCAGGAAGGGGGTGATCGCGGTCCCCGAGAGTCCCGACTGGTTGCCGGGGTCGGTGACGGTCACCGTGTTGACCACGGTCCAGGGGAACGAGACCTCCGCCGAGAAGCCCGAGTCGTCGGTGGCGGTGATCGTCACGTCGTAGGCCCCGGCCGTGGTCGGGGTGCCACTGATGACACCGCTCGCCGGGTCGATCGACAGCCCTGGTGGCAGCGTTCCCGAGTCGGTGAACGTCAGCACGGCGTCCGGTAGGGAGTCCGTCGTCGGGACGGGGACCGGGGTGATGGTGCCACCGGATGTCGACGTCTGACCACCCGGATCGGTCATCGTCAAGGTGTTGGTGATGGACCAGGTGAAGGAGATCGTCGACGAGAATCCGGCGTTGTCGACGGCCGTGACCGTCACGGCGAAGGTGCCGGCGGTCGTGGGCGTCCCCGAGACCGTCCCCGAGGCGGGGTCGATCGAGAGGCCGGGAGGCAGGCCGGTGGCCGAGTAGGTGACGGTGGCCGTCGACGAGGTGTCGGTGGCGCCGAGCCCCAGGGGGGCGATCGCCGAGCCGGACACCTCGGACTGCGTCCCGGTGGCGGGCAGGGTCACCACGTTGGTGATGGTCCAGGAGAACGACGCACTGGCCGAGTAGCCCGAGCCGTCCGTGGCCGTCACCGAGACGGAGGGTGACCCGGCCGTCGTGGGCGTGCCGGTGATGGTGCCCGTGGAGGAGTTGATCGACAGCCCGGCGGGCAGGCCGGTGGCCGAGTAGGTCAGGTTGGTCGTCGACGAGGAGTCACTTCCGCCGGTGGTGACGGCGGTGATGGGACTGCCCGACACGTCGGCCTGGTTCCCCGGGTTGGTCACGGCCACGGTGTTGGAGATCGTCCAGGTGAAGGTGGCGCTGCCCGAGTAGCCGGCCCCGTCGGTGGCCTTGACCGTCACCGACGAGCTGCCGGCCGTGGTGGGGGTGCCCGAGATCGTGCCGGAGGACCCGTTGATGGACAGCCCGGCGGGCAGGCCGGTGGCCGACCAAGTCAGCGTGGCCCCCGACTGGGAGTCCGTGGCCGAGTCCGTCACCGGGGTGATGGCGGTGCCCGAGACCGAGGACCTGTTGCCCGGGTTGGCGACCGACACCGTGTTGGTCACCGTCCAGGTGAAGGACGCGCTGCCCGAGTAGCCGGCGCCGTCGGTGGCCTTGACCGTCACCGAGGAGCTGCCGGGGGCCGTCGGTGTGCCCGAGATCGTGCCGGTCGAGGAGTTGATGGACAGCCCGGCGGGCAGGCCGGTGGCCGACCAGGTCAGCGTGGCCCCGGCCTGGGAGTCCGTGGCCGAGTCCGTCACCGGGGTGATGGCGGTGCCCGTCACCGAGGACTTGGCCCCCGGGTTGGCCACCGTCACCGTGTTGGTGATGTTCCAGGTGAAGCTGGCGGTGGCCGTCAGGGCCTCGGAGTCGGTGGCCGTCACGGTGACCGAGCAGGCGCAGGCCGTGGTCGGGGTGCCGCTCACGACGCCCCCGCTCGAGATCGAGAGCCCGGCCGGGAGTCCGCTGGCCGAGTACGTCACCGAGTTGCCCCCGGTGGTGTCGTGGCTGCCGGTGATGGTGAGCGCCGAGATGGCCGAGCCCGAGACACTCGACTGGGTGCCCGGGTTGGTGACCGAGAGGTTGTCGACGTTCCAGGTCAGGCTGATCGATCCGGCCGTGCCCGTGGCCGACGTGGTCCCGCCGGCCGCCCCCGTGGCGAAGGTGGCGCTGGACGCGTAGGTCGAATTGACGGCCGAGGAGCCACCACCGCCGCCCCCACCGGCGTCCGAGCCGGAGGTGCACTTGTCGCCACCGCCACCGCCACCCCCGGTGTAGCCGCCACCGCCACCGCCGCCACTGGCTCCGGCCTCGACCGGGAAGCCTCCGCCACCACCGCCACCGGAGCCGCCGGCCGAGGCGTAGGGGCTGTCGGCGCCGTTGGCGCCGTTGGAGGAGTCGCCCCCGCCACCCCCACCGCCCGAGTTGGAGGCGCCGCCCCCACCGCCGGTCCCGTCGGTGCCGTCGCCGTTGGTGCCGGCGGCGCCGGCTGAGAAGGTGGTCGTCCCACCGGTGGTGCCGTTGCCTCCGGCCCCGGGGCCGGTCGAACCGGTGCAGTCCCAGCGGGAACCCCCGCCCCCACCGCCACCGGCCACGGCCACGGCCGTCGTGCAGCCGGTGGTGCCGAGGCAGAGGCCCGAGGCCCCGCCGCCGCCACCACCACTCGAGATGCCGTCGACCGAGACGTCCTCATCGCTGGCGCCGCCCGAGGCGGCCCCGGACGCATACCCCGCCCCGCCCGATGCCCCGCCGATGGAGGAGCCGCCCCCACCGCCGGTGGATCCACCGGCGCCGCCGCAGCCCACCTTGACCGACACGCTGCCGGTGTTGTGGGTGAGGGCCAGCGTGGTCGAGCTGATGGCCCCGGCGGAGCCGCCGGTCCCCCCTGATCCCGAGTTGGTGGCCCCACCACCGCCACCGCCTCCCGAGAGCGTGACGGTGGCCGACACCGTCCCGGCCGGCGGGGTCGCCGTCACGTAGGACGTGCAGTTCGGCGACGAGCTCCACGAGGCGGCGACCGGGTTGGTGGCGGCCCCGGCGAGTCCCGGGGTGGCGGCCACCAAGGCCACCGTGCTGAGCAGGCCGGCCGCCAGGGACGCGGCCAGGGCGCAACCCGTCGATCGGCGGAACCGTCCGCCCCGGTTGGTGGGCTGCTCGGTCGGAGCGTTTTCCATGTCTGGAACCTCGTCTTGGGTAGGTCGCCCGGGGTGGGCGGGTTCTGGTCGAGTGGCGGTGCGGAAGCTGTGAAAGGTGTTCGGTCGGCCGTCGGTGGGCGTCAGCCGTAGGTGAAGTGGTCCCCGCCGCTGATCGGCGAAGTGCCGCCCGGCGTAGTCACGGTGACGTCGACGGTGCCGGTCGTACCGGCGGGAGCCGTGACCTTGATCGAGGTGCCGGTCCCGTTGACGGTGAAGGACGAGGCGTTGGTCGTCCCGAAGGAGACCGAGGTGGCGCCCTTCAGGTAGGTCCCCCCGATCGTGACCTTGGTGCCTCCGGCGGCCGGCCCCGAAGCCGGCGAGACGGTGACGACCGACGGTCCTTCGTAGGTGTACTGGTCGGCCGACCCCGGCGCGCTGGAGCCGCCGGGTGTGACGACGGTCACCGTGACCACGCCGGCTGCGTTGGCGGGGACGGTCGCCGTGATCTTGGTCCCGGTCTTGTTGACCTTCACGTGGGTGGCGGGCGTCGAGCCGAACAGGACCGACGTGGCCCCGTTGAACCCGGTGCCGCGGATCTTGATCTTGGCCCCTCCGACCGCCGGCCCCTTGGACGCCGACAGCGACGTGATCACGGGCCCGAGGTAGGTGAACTGGTCACCCGACGAGACCGCACTCGTCAGCCCGTTGGCGGTCACGGTCACGTCCACCGTCCCGGTGGTGTGCGCCGGGCTGATGACGGTCACCGCGGTTCCCGTCTTGTTGACCTTCAGGTGGGTGCCCGCCGCCGAGCCGAAGGACACGGCGGTCGTGCCCAGGAGATTCGCGCCCTCGACGGTGACGGTGGTTCCGCCGGAGCCCGGTCCCGAGCTGGGTGACAGGCCGGTGACGACCGGGGTGGGATTGGTGATCGTCCAGGTGAATGTCGTCGAGCCGGACTGCTTCGGCATCGCGTTGTCCGTGGCGGTGACCTTCACCGAGTAGGTGCCGACCGCCGTGGGCGTCCCGGACATGACGCCCGACGTGTGGTCGATACTGATCCCGTTCGGCAGACCGGTGGCTGTCCAGGCGATCTTGACCGGTGGCGAGATCTGCGAGTCCGTGGCCGACGGCGTGACCGGAGTCACCGCGGAGTTGGTGTAGCTCGACTGGTCGGCGATGGGGGACACGGTGACGATGTTGACGATCTGCCAGTCGAACTGGACCGAGCCGCTGAATCCGGCCGAGTCCGTCGCCGTCACCGTGACGGCGGTGTAGTTGCCCGCCGTCGTCGGAGTGCCCGAGATCGCACCGGTCGTACTGTCGATCGACAGGCCACCGGGAAGGTTCGCGGCGGTCCATCCCACGATGGTGGCCGTCGACGACGAGTCCTGGCTGGTCAGCGTCAGGGGGGTGATCGGTGATCCCGAGGGTGAGGTCGGTGGGGTGGGCGGTCCCACCGTGACGACGTTCGTCACCGTCCACGTGAAGCTCGAGGTGCCGCTGAAGCCGGCGCCGTCCGTCGCGGTGATGGTCACCGCGTAGGTGCCTGCGGTCGTCGGCGTGCCCGAGATGGTTCCGGCCGACGGGTCGATCGACAGCCCCGGTGGCAGTGTGCCGCCATCGGAATAGGCGAGCGTCGTCGTGGAGGAGGAGTCGGTGGCGACAGCCGACACCGCGGCGACTGCGGTGCCCGAGACGCTCGTCTGGTCGGCGATGACAGGTGTCGTCACGGTGTTGGTGATCGTCCAGTCGAAGGAGGCCGAGCGCGGAGTATCCGGCGTCGTCACTCGCGGTGAGGGTCACCGGATAGGTTCCGGCCGCGGTCGGGGTGCCGCTCACCACGCCCGACGTCGGGTCGATCGAGAGGCCCGGGGGAAGCGTTCCCCCGTCCGACCAGGTGATGACCGCCGTGGACGAGCTGTCGGTGGCGGTCGACGGGACCGGGCTGATCGGCGCGCCCGACACCGAGGTCTGGTCGCCCGGTCCGGTGGCGACGACGACGTTGGTCACGACCCAGGTGAAGGCGTCGCTCGCCGAGTAGCCGGCGTCGTCGCTGGCCGTGATGGTGACCGCGAAGGAACCGGCCGTCGTCGGCGTCCCGGTGATGGAGCCGGTGGACGGATCCACCGAGATGCCGGGGGGCAACGACCCGCTGTCCGAATAGGAGAGCGTGGCGGTGCCCGACGAGTCCGTGGCTGACGCGTCGAGGGCGCTGATCGGGGTTCCGGACACGTCGTTCTGGTCACCGGTGGTCGCCGGGGTGATCACGTCGGCGATCGTCCAGGTGAAGCTGACCGAAGCGGTGGCCCCGGAGTCGTCCGTCACGGTGAGGGTCACTTCGTCGGGCCCCCCGGTGGTCGGGGTCCCCGAGATCACCCCGGTGGCGGCGTCGAGTGTGAGACCGGACGGCAACGTGCCACCATCGGAGTAGGTGAGCGTGGCGGTCGACGAGGTATCGGTGGCGGACAGGGTCACGGGGGAGATCGCGGATCCCGCGTCATCCGTCCGGTCCCCGGGGTTGGCCAGGGCCAGGGTGTCCGAGATGCTCCACGAGAACGAGGCCGTGTCGCTGGCCCCGGAACCGTCGGATGCCGTCACGGTCACCGACGACGTACCGGCCGTGGTCGGCGTTCCGCTGATGACGCCCGACGAGGGGTCGATTGCGAGGCCGTCGGGCAGACCGGTGGCCGAGTACGCGAGGGTCGCGGTGGACGACGAGTCAGTGCCCACCACGTCCACCGGGGTGATGGCCGAGCCGGACAGGTCCGACTGGTCACCGGGGCTGGTCACCGAGACGGTGTTGGTCACCGTCCACGAGAACGAGGCCGTGTCGCTGGCCCCGGAACCGTCGGATGCGGTCACGGTCACCGACGACGTTCCGGCCGTGGTCGGCGTTCCGCTGATGACGCCCGACGAGGGATCGATGGCGAGGCCGTCGGGCAGACCGGTGGCCGACCAGGTGAGGGTGGCCGTCGACGACGAGTCGGTGCCCACCACGTCCACCGGGGTGATGGCCGAGCCGGACAGGTCCGACTGGTCACCGGGGCTGGTCACCGAGACGGCGTTGGTCACCGTCCACGAGAACGAGGCCGTGCCTGCGAAGCCGGAGTCGTCGGTGGCGGTCACGGTTACCGACGACGTGCCGGCGGTCGTGGGGGAGCCGCTGATGGTCCCCGTCGCCGGATCGATGGCGAGGCCGGCGGGCAGCCCGGTGGCCGACCAGGTGAGAGTGCGCGTTGGATGACGAGTCAGTGGCTGACAGCTCGACCGGGGTGATGGCCGAGCCGGACTGGTCACTCTGCGCCCCCGGATCGGCGACCGTCACGATGTTGGTCACCGTCCACGAGAGCGAGGCCGTGTCGCTGGCCCCGGAACCGTCGGATGCGGTCACGGTCACCGACGACGTACCGGCCGTGGTCGGCGTTCCGCTGATGACGCCCGACGAGGGGTCGATTGCGAGGCCGTCTGGCAGACCGGTGGCCGAGTACGTGAGGGTCGCGGTGGACGACGAGTCAGTGCCCACCACGTCCACCGGGGTGATGGCCGAGCCGGACAGGTCCGACTGGTCACCGGGGCTGGTCACCGAGACGGTGTTGGTCACCGTCCACGAGAACGAGGCCGTGTCGCTGGCCCCGGAACCGTCGGATGCGGTCACGGTCACCGACGACGTTCCGGCCGTGGTCGGCGTTCCGCTGATGACGCCCGACGAGGGATCGATGGCGAGGCCGTCGGGCAGACCGGTGGCCGACCAGGTGAGGGTGGCCGTCGACGACGAGTCGGTGCCCACCACGTCCACCGGGGTGATGGCCGAGCCGGACAGGTCCGACTGGTCACCGGGGCTGGTCACCGAGACGGCGTTGGTCACCGTCCACGAGAACGAGGCCGTGCCCGCGAAGCCGGAGTCGTCGGTGGCGGTCACGGTTACCGACGACGTGCCGGCGGTCGTGGGGGAGCCGCTGATGGTCCCCGTCGCCGGATCGATGGCGAGGCCGTCGGGCAGGCCGGTGGCCGACCAGGTGAGAGTCGCGTTGGACGACGAGTCAGTGGCTGACAGCTCGACCGGGGTGATGGCCGAGCCGGACTGGTCCGACTGGTCACCGGGGCTGGTCACCGAGACGGTGTCGGTCACGGTCCAGGAGAACGAGGCCGTGCCCGCGAAGCCGGAGTCGTCGGTGGCGGTCACGGTCACCGACGACGTACCGGCCGTGGTCGGCGTTCCGCTGATGACGCCCGACGAGGGGTCGATGGCGAGGCCGGCGGGCAGACCCGTGGCCGAGTACGCGAGGGTGGCCGTGGACGACGAGTCGGTGGCCACCACGTCCACCGGGGTGATGGCCGAGCCGGTGACGGAGGTTTGAGCGCCCGGATCGGCGACCGTCACGGTGTTGGTGATCGTCCAGTCGAAGGTCACGGACCCGCTGAATCCGGACGAGTCGACCGCGGTCAGGGTCGCGACGTAGTCGCCGGCCGTCGTGGGCGTGCCGCTCACGGTGCCCGTGGAGGGGTCGATGGAGAGGCCGTCGGGCAGGCCGGTGGCTGACCAGTCCGACACGGTGGCCACCGGCGAGCTGTCGGTCGAAGAGCTCGCGAGCGGAGCGATCGCCGACCCGGATACGTCGCCCTGGTCCCCCGGCGAGGTGACGTCCACGTTGTTGGTTATCGTCCACGCGAACCCCGTGGAGCCGGAGGCGCCCGACCCGTCAGTGGCCGTCAGGGTCACCGACGAGGTTCCTGCCGTGGTGGGGGTACCCGAGATGGTGCCCGTCGACGGATCGATGGTCAGGCCGTCCGGAAGGCCGGTGGCCGACCAAGTCAGCGTGGCGGCCGGGGAGCTGTCGGTGGCCGAATTGGCCACCGGCGTGATGGCCGAACCCGAGACGTCCGATTGATCACCGGGATTCGCAGCCGACACCGTGTTGGTGATCGTCCACGTGAACGAGGTGGTGCCGGAGGCGCCCGACCCGTCCGTGGCCGTCAGGGTCACCGAGCAGGTGCACGCCGTGGTGGGCGCACCCGAGACGGTGCCTGTCGACGGATCGATGGTCAGGCCCGACGGCAGACCGCTGGCCGACCACGTCAACGTGGCGGTCGATGAGCTGTCGGCGGCCGCATTGGCGAGTGGGGAGATGGCCGTGCCCGACAGGTCCGACTGGTTGCCGGGGCTTGTCACCGACACCGTGTTGGTGATCGTCCACGTGAACGAGGCGGTGCCGGAGGCGCCCGACCCGTCCGTGGCCGTCAGGGTCACCGAGCAGGTGCACGCCGTGGTGGGCGTACCCGTGATGGCACCGCTCATGACGTCGATGGTCAGACCGGCGGGCAGCCCGGTGGCACTGAAGGCCAGGGTGGCGGAAGGCGAGGAGTCCGAGGCGCCGACGTCCAGCTGGTCGATGGGAGCCCCGGACCCGTCGGACTGCGCCCCCGGATTCGTGACCGAGATCGTGTTGGTGACGGTCCACGCGAAGGATGTCGATCCCGAGAACCCGGCACCGTCGGTGGCCGTCACGGTGACCGACGAAGTGCCGGCCGTCGTGGGCGTCCCGTTGATCGCCCCGGTCGCGGCGTCGATCGCCAGACCGGCGGGGAGTCCGCTGGCCGCCCACGTGAACGTCTCCCCGGACTGGGAGTCCGTGGCCGAGTTCGACAATGCGGAGATCGCCGATCCGGACGCCGAGGTCTGGGCGCCGTGCCCACTGACGGTCACGGTGTTGGCGATCGCCCACGAGAAGGTCGCGGAACCGGAGGAACCGGAGCCGTCGGTGGCGGTCAGCGTCACCGACGAGGTGCCTCCCGCTGTCGGTGTACCGGTCACCGCACCGGTCGTCCCGTTGATCGAGAGCCCGGCCGGCAGGCCCGTTGCCGACCAGGTGAGGGTGGCTCCGGACTGCGAGTCGGAGGCGGACGGGTTCAGGGTGGCGATCAACGTTCCGGACGTGCCGTACTGGGTGCCGGGATTCGTCACCGTCACGACGTTCGTGACCGTCCAGGTGAACGTCGCCGACCCGGGCTGACCGGACGGGTCGGTGGCGGTGAGGGTGACCGAGCAGGTGCACGGCGCGGTGGGCGCTCCGGTGATGGTTCCGGTCGTCCCGTTGATCGAGAGCCCGGTGGGTAGGCCGGTCGCCGACCAGGTGAAGGTGGAGACACCCGCCTGTGAGTCGGTGGCGGAGTTCGATACCGGCGAAATGGCGGTGCCCGTCACACTGCTCTGACTGCCCGGGGTGGCCACCGCCACCGTGTTGGCGACCGTCCAGGTGAACGTGGAGGAGCCGGAGAACCCGGCCCCGTCAACGGCCTTCAGGGTCACCGAGCAGGTGCACGGCGCCGTCGGTGTGCCGGTGACGGTGCCGGTCGAGGCGTTGACCGAGAGCCCGGCGGGCAGGCCGGTGGCCGACCAGGTCAGCGTGGCCCCGGCCTGGGAGTCCGTGGCCGAGGCGGCGAGGGGGCTGACGGCGGTGCCGGTGACCGCGCTCCGGCTTCCGGGATTCGCCACGGCCACCGTGTTGGACACCGTCCAGGAGAACGTCGCCGAGCCGTTCGCCCCGCTCGGGTCGCCGGCCGTGACCGTCACCGACGAGGTGCCGGGCGTCGTCGGCGTGCCGCTGATGGTGCCGGAGGACCCGTTGATCGACAGCCCGGCGGGCAGGCCGGTGGCCGACCAGGTCAAGGTGGCCCCCGACTGGGAGTCCGTCGCCGACTCCGTCACCGGGGTGATGGCCGAACCGGTCACCGAGGCCTGGTTCCCCGGGTTGGTCACGGCCACGGTGTTGGAGATCGTCCAGGTGAAGGTGGCGCTGCCCGAGTAGCCGGCCCCGTCGGTGGCCTTGACCGTCACCGACGAGCTGCCGGCCGTGGTGGGGGTGCCCGAGATCGTGCCGGAGGACCCGTTGATGGACAGCCCGGCGGGCAGGCCGGTGGCCGACCAGGTCAGCGTGGCCCCGGACTGGGAGTCCGTGGCCGAGTCCGTCACCGGGGTGATGGCGGTGCCCGAGACCGAGGACCTGTTGCCCGGGTTGGCGACCGACACCGTGTTGGTCACCGTCCAGGTGAAGGACGCGCTGCCCGAGTAGCCGGCGCCGTCGGTGGCCTTGACCGTCACCGAGGAGCTGGCGGGGGCCGTCGGCGTGCCCGAGATCGTGCCGGTCGAGGAGTTGATGGACAGCCCGGCGGGCAGGCCGGTGGCCGACCAGGTCAGCGTGGCCCCGGCCTGGGAGTCCGTGGCCGAGTCCGTCACCGGGGTGATGGCGGTGCCCGTCACCGAGGACTTGGCCCCCGGGTTGGCCACCGTCACCGTGTTGGTGATGTTCCAGGTGAAGCTGGCGGTGGCCGTCAGGGCCTCGGAGTCGGTGGCCGTCACGGTGACCGAGCAGGCGCAGGCCGTGGTCGGGGTGCCGCTCACGACGCCCCCGCTCGAGATCGAGAGCCCGGCCGGGAGTCCGCTGGCCGAGTACGTCACCGAGTTGCCCCCGGTGGTGTCGTAGCTGCCGGTGATGGTGAGCGCCGAGATGGCCGAGCCCGAGACACTCGACTGGGTGCCCGGGTTGGTGACCGAGAGGTTGTCGACGTTCCAGGTCAGGCTGATCGATCCGGCCGTGCCCGGCGGCCGACGTGGTCCCCGCCGGCTCCTCCGTTGGCGTTGTAGCTGATCGCGGAGTCGTAGGGGGCTTTGGCCGACCGATCCGCCGCCGCCGCCACCACCGGCGCTGTCGTTGCCGGTGGTGCAGTAGTCCTGGCCCCCGTTGCCGCCGCCACCGCCGGCGCCGCCGCCACCGCCGCCGGCGGACGTGGTGGCCTCGGCACCGCCGTTGTGGGCGGAGCTCGCCGAGCCGGCGGCCGGTGCCCCGGCGGCGGCGCCTCCGCTACCGCCACCTTCGCCGTCGCCGCTCGTTCCGCCCCCGGAGCCGGCACTGGAGGCACCGGTCCCACCCGACTCGCCGGCACCGCCGGTCCCACCGGCACTGGTGTTGCCGTCGCACCCGTGCGATCCGCCGCCGCCACCACCGCCACCGGCGACCGCGACCAGGGTGCCGCTCGACCCGGTACCGAGGAAGAGACCGCTCGCCCCTCCTCCGGCACCACCGGAGGCCGCCCCCTGGACGGAGGCCGACTCGGACTGGGCCTGGCCGGCGTTGCCACCGGCCTCGTAACCCGACCCGCCGGTGGCACCGCTCGCCGTGCAGCTGCTCAACGACAAATTGCCGTTGCTGCCACCACCACCGCCACCACCGAGCTGCACCGCGACCTCACCGGTCGCGTGGGTCGAGCGCGAGGGTGCCGGTCACCTGTCCACCGGCGCCTCCTTTGGACGACGAGTTGTTCGACCCGCCACCGCCGCCGCCTCCACCATTCAGGGTGACCGTCGCCGACAGGGTGCCCGCCGGCGGGGTGGCGGTGACGAAACCGGTCGTGTTCGGCGACGAGCTCCACGAGGCGGTGACCGGAGTGGTCGCGGCCGCGGCGATCTGGGGGGTGGCGGTGATGGCTGCCGCCACGGCGATGACACTCAGCATGCCGGCCACGACCGAGGTCGCCAGGCCGGACGCCGTCAGCCGGAAGAGCCGGCCGTGGTGGCGACGGTCCTGGCGGATGTCGGATCCCGAGGTGCGGCCCCGGGGCGCCCCTCCGTCGGAACCACACGGATCGGTCGTGGACGTACGCATTGTTGACTCCCCCCGACTACCGCCCGGGAAGGACCGTCCGTCGTCCGACGCCTGTGCACGCACAGATGCCCCCGCGTCGTCCCCCCGGACGATGGTGGGAAGATATGCCGAGTGCCGGCCTACGGCAACATTTACTACCCGATGTGGTGGCGTGACTACCGCCCGCGATGTGCGTCTGAAACGTAGTGGATCGGCCGCGAACGGCCTGCGTCCAGTGCCCATAAGGGTCCGTGTGCTACTCCGGGTAACCGGTACACCTGTGTCACTCGAATTCGAGCTTCGGATAGCGTCGCGGGGTAGTTGCCAACCGCGGGTCGGTGACTTACGGTGCGGGCGTGTCGCGGAGGCGCGACGCGTCGGGGGACCTCGGGGGGAGCTCGGCTGGCCGTTGAGGTGGGGGAGGTCGTCCCAGTGCGATCGAAGCATCGTCTGTCCGGAACTCTGGCGCGTCTCGGTGCGCTCGTCGTCGTCGCCTGTACGGCGGTGGCGACGGTGGCCGTAGTCGACGCCACGCCGTCCGTGGCCGCCGGGGGTCCGGTGATCACCAATGGCTTCGCCAGCTACACCGTGGGCTCGACGTCGCCACCGACCCAGTTCGACGCACTGACCCTGGTGAGCGGTGGAGCGTCTTCGGTCAACACCTCGTCGCTGACCATCGTCACGCAGCCTGCCAGCGGGACGGCGACGGCGGCACCCACCGCCACGAACGGCATCATCACGTATACGCCGGCCTCGGGTACCACCGGAAGCCAGACCCTGACCTTCGCCTACTGCGCTCCGGGTGACACGTACCCGAATGCGGGCAACTGCACGACGGCGACCCTCACCTTCGCGCCTTCGGTCGGCGAGTACATCGGCGCGAACGTGGACAACCTGTCCGGGGTCATCCAGGACCTCCAGACCTCCATCAGCCTTCCGGCCACCGCTGTCCAGGGCTCGACCGTGACCGCGCAGATCGCCGCGGCCCCGACCAGCGTCCCCGCCTCGGAAGACGGTGTGTCGGTGACGAGCGCCTCCCAGTTCTCGGTGATCCTGCCCGTGCCGAAGGGCTTCACCTACGTGCCCGGCACGATCTCGGTGACCGGCGGCGACGCCACGACGTCGGGCCACTTCAGCGCCACCTACTGCACGACCGCGGTCGACCGACGCCTGCACCGCCCACATCGACAGTGGCAACTACAAGACCGTCTACCCCTACATCGAGACCTACCTGAACCCGAGCACGACCATCGCGGGCGGCGACAACGTGACGCTGCCGACGGTGACGGCCCAGTTCACGGCGACGGGCGCCGTGGGCGCGGTGGAGCCCATCGACTACACGGAGTTCGTGCTGGTCACGACGGTCTCGATCATCGGCTCGGTCACTTTCGACGGCTATCCGTCCTGCTCGGCCTGTGCCTCGGGTGACAACCCGCTCTACCAGGCGCCGACGCCGCTGGCCTCGACCACGATCACCTCGACGGGATCGAACACGGTGTCCGTCACCGGGCATCAGCCCGTGCACCGGACCGCCGTCGGGCGGCACCAGCGTCACGGTCACCGGGACCGATCTGTCGGGGCCACCGCCGTCGACTTCGGGTCCACCCCGGGCACCATCACCGCCGACAGCGCCACGTCGCTGACGGCCACGGCGCCGGCCGGCACGGGCACCGTCGACGTGACCGTCACCACGCCCGGACGGCACCAGCGCCACGTCGTCGGCCGACCAGTTCACCTACACCGTCGTGCAGCCGCCGCCGGTCGTCACCGGGATCAGCCCGGTCACCGGCCCGGTCGGGGTGGGACCAGCGTCACCGTCACCGGCACCGACCTGAACGGCGCCACCGCCGTCGACTTCGGTTCCACACCCGGAACCATCACCGCCGACAGCTCGACCTCGGTCACCGCCGACCTCGCCGGCCGGCACCGGCACGGTCGATGTCACGGTGGCCACGCCGACCGGCGTGAGCCCGCCGGTGGCGGCCGACCAGTTCTCCTTCGGCCCCCAGGTGCTCACCAAGCTGTCCACCTGGACGGACCCACAGGCGTGCGGGCTCCCGGCGACGACCGCGGTTCCGTCCCTGGCGTCCGAGGTGGTGGCCTCGCTGGTCGGAGGGGCCGGCGGCGGCGGCGGCGGTGCGGCCAGCAGTGACTCCGGCGGGTCCGGTGCCCCCGGCTCGACCGTGACCGGGACCTACCCGGTCACCCCCGGGTCCTCCCTGACGGCGACGTCGGGCTGTACCGGCGCCACCGCACCGCACGGCTCGGGTGTCGTGAGTACCGGTGGCGCTCGGCGGGTCGGGCTTCTCGAACGGCGGCGGAGGCGGCAACGGCTACTACTGCGCCGGCATCGACGTCGAGGGTGCCTGCCTCGGAACCGGCGGTGCGGACGGCAGCGGCGGCGGCGGAGGTGGCTCCAGCGCGGTCTGTTCCGGGACGTCGTGCCAGGTGGGTGACACACCGCTCGCCGTGGCCGCCGGAGGAGGCGGCGGGGGTGAGTCGATGTGCGCCGGATCCGATGGCGGCGGAGGCGGCACCGGCGGGGCCGGATCGTCCACCCCGTCGACCGACGGAACGGGCGCGGGGCCGAGTGGCACCGGTGGCGGCCAGGGGGCGACCAGTGGTGACGTGGGTGGCGCCGGCGGCGTCAACGACTCCACCGGCAGTCCGAGTGGAACCCCCGGCGGCCCGGGCTCGAGTTCGGTGTCGCTCGGCGACTCCGCCGGAAACGGTGGTGGTGGCGGCGGCTACGTGGGTGGCCTCGGCAGCACGGCGACGGCCGGCGTCGATTGCGGCGCCGGCGGCGGCGGCGGCGGCGGGTCGTCGTGGTCCGTCAATGGTTCCGGCGCCGGCTTCGGCACGTCATGGGCCGGCGGATCGGTGACGCTGACCTACTACGGCTTCGTGGGCACCGCCCCGGTCGTGACGACCCAGCCGACGGCGACCACCGTGGTGGCGGGAAAGACGGCCACGTTCACGGTGGCGGGCACGGGCGACCCGTCCCCGCAGGTCCAGTGGGAGGTGTCGACCGACGGGGGAGGCACGTTCACCCCGATCGTCGGGGCCAACAGCGGGACCCTGTCGGTGGCGACCACCGCCTCCGACGATCAGAACCAGTACGAGGCGGTCCTGGCCAACTCGCTCGGCTCGGCGACGTCGGACCCGGCGACCCTGTCGGTCCAGACCGTGCCCGTGGTGACCACCCAGCCGTCGGACCAGGTCGTCGTCACCGGCCAGTCGGCGACCTTCTCGGCGGCGGCGAGCGGTAACCCGGTGCCGACGGTGCAGTGGCAGGTGTCCACCGACGGCGGAACCACGTTCTCGGACGTCGCCGGGGCCACATCGGCCACCTACAGCTTCACCACGGCGGCCGGGCAGACCGGGGATCAGTACCAGGCCGTCTTCACCAACGCCGCCGGCAGCGCCACCTCGGCTCCGGCCACGCTGACGCTGGACACTCTTCCGGTGGTCACCGCCGACCCGGCGTCCGTCACCGAGATCGCCGGCCAGACGGCGACGTTCAGTGCCGCGGCCACCGGGGCCCCGTCCCCGACCGTGCAGTGGCAGGTGTCCATCGGCGGGGGCGCCTTCACGAACGTCTCGGGCGCCACATCGACCTCGTACCCGGTCGTGACCACCCTGGGCGACAACGGCAACCAGTACCGGGCCGCGTTCACCAATCCCTTGGGCACCGTGTACTCGACGGCGGCGACCCTGACCGTCGACCCGGTGCCGCCGCTCTCGATCACCACGACGTCGCTGCCGCCGGGAACGGTGTATTCGACCAGCGACGAGGTGAAGTACTCGGCCACCCTGACGGCGACGAGCGGCAATCCCCCGTACAAGTGGGCCGTGATCTCGGGGAGCCTCCCCAACGGGCTGAAGCTCTCCAAGACCAAGGGCACCATCAGCGGCAAAGCATCGTTCGCCGGCACCTTCACCTTCACGGTGCAGGTCGTCGACCACAGGGGCCCGGCACCCCTGCACGCCCAGCAGACCGCCACGCGACAGCTGACGATCGTCATCAACCCCTGAGCCCCCGGCGTACCGGCCCGACGGGCCCACGTCCTCCCCCTAGGGTGAGGACGTGGAGGACGAGTCGCCCACCGGCCACCCAGGAACGACGGTCCCGGTCGGCGGAGCCTCCGGGATCGTCCGGTACGTGGCGGACGCGGTGGTCCCGTGCGACGGTCCGGTGACCGTACTCCGCCCCGGCGCCGTCGAGGTGAGGGGGGACACGGTGGTGCGGGTCGGACGCCCCGGGGACCTGCGGTCCGTTGACGACCGGCCTGACGCGGCGGTGCGCGAGGTCCGCGTCCAGGGGGCCCTGCTGCCGGGGTTCGTGAACGTGCACTGCCATTCGCCCATGACCCTCTTCCGTGGAACGGGCGAGAACCTGCCCCTGCGGCGGTGGCTGGAGGAGGTGCTGTGGCCGCGTGAGGCCCACCTGGAGGCCGAGGACGTCTACTGGGGCATGTCGCTGGCCGCCGCCGAGCTGCTCGCCTTCGGCGTCACCACGACCTGCGAGATGTACTTCCAGGAGGATGCCACCGCGGACGCCGTCGTGGACGCCGGGTCCCGGGCCGTCATCACCCCGGGTGTCCTCCAACTGCCCGGGACCGACGGGGGAGCGGAGTGGTGGCTTCCCTGCATCGAGCGCTTCGCCGGCTTCCACGACCGTCGGGACGGCGAGGCGGGGCGCATCGAGGTCGGTTTCGCCGCCCACGCCGCCTACACGGTCCCGCTGCCGGGTCTGGTCGCCACCGCGGCGGCCGCCCGGGAACGGGGCGCATTGTTCCACCTGCACCTGGCCGAGACGGAGGGAGAAGGCGACGCCTTCACCGCAGAGCACGGCGGCACGGTCCCCGAGGTGCTCGCCGCGGCCGGGGTGTTCGACGGGCGGGTGCTGGCCGCCCACAGCATCTGGCTGTCGGCGGACGACATCGACCTCTATGCGGCCCTTGACGTGGCCGCGGCCCACTGCCCACAGTCCAACGCCAAGCTCGCCTCGGGTGTCGCACCGCTCGTCGACCTGCTGGCCCGGGGGGTGCGGGTCGGACTCGGGACCGACGGACCGGCCTCGAACAACGACCTCGACCTGTGGGAGGAGATGCGTCTGGCGGCCATGCTGGCCCGCCTGCGACAGGGGGACGCGGGCGCCCTCCCGGCGGCGGCGGCGCTGGACCTCGCCACCCGGGGAGCCGGTCGGGCCCTCGGCCGTCCCGACCTCGGCGTGCTCGCCCCGGGAGCCAAGGCTGACATGGTGGCCGTCTCGCTCGACGACCCGGCATTCGTCCCGATGCTGGACGACGGCATGCTCGTCGAGCACCTGGTGTGGTCGGCGTCCAGCCGACTGGTCACCGACGTGTGGGTAGGCGGCGTCCCGGTCGTGGTCGACCGGGCGCACCGGACCGTGGACGTCGAGCGGGCGGCCGACGAGGTGGCCCGGCGGGCGGCCCGACTGGCCGCGGCCGCTGGGGCATGACCGCCTGCCGACCCCGGCTCGACTGGTCTCGGCGTCCGGCGCGACGCAGCGCTGCCCGTCAGTCGCCCGGCATGGTCGGCCAGTCCGTCGGCGAACCGCTGCATCAGCCTCGCAGCACGGCGTCCAGCACCGGGCCCGACCCGGGCAGCTTCGGGTCGAAGGAGCCGGTCCAGTCGATCCGGGTGCCGTCGCCCTCGGGAGTCAACGTCACGTCGGCCAGGTAGTTGCGCACCGGGAAGCCGCTCAGGATCCGGTAGCCGAGGTGACGGGGAGGCTCCCAGGCCACCACCTCCTCGCGCGAGCCGACGCCGAAGCGGGTGAAGTGCCGCACGGCGCCGACGCCGTCGGGGGCCGGATCGCCCTCGCGCTCGAGTTCGGTGCGGGTGAGGAAGGACCAGTCGCGCCACCGCCGGGCCTCGCCCAGCAGTGGCCAGACCACCTCGACCGGTGCGGGAGTCGTCGCCGACACCCGGTAGCGGTGCCCGCCGGCCGGGGCGACCGGCGGGACGGCGGGGCTCATGCCTCCACGTGGGCCTTCAGCGCCTCGAGCGACTGCTGGTAGACGGCCAGCATCAGGTCGGCCATCTCGTCGGGGGCGGCGTCGACGACCCAGGTGACATGGCTGCCCGAGTCCGACGGGGTCACGGTGATGGTCGCCTCGTGGGACTCGATCGGGACGCCGTCGACGATCGAGTACGTGATGGCCCGGGTCGAGTCGTCGCGGGACACCAGCTTCTCGGTGATGGTCATCCCCATGGTGTCGAGGATCCGGTTGTCGCCTTCCAGCCGGCACGACTCCATGCCCGGCATCCACCCGGCGATCCCGCCGAAGTCACCGACCAGCTCCCAGACGGCCTCCGGAGTGCCCTGGACGTCGATCTCTGCCGTGCGCTCTGCCATGGTGCTCCTTGGTTCGGGTCCGGTGCCGGACGGTGGGGGTGCCTGCTCCGGCCCGTCGGGACCGTGGCGAACCGATGGTAGGCGCGCTCGCGGCGGTGCTCCACCGCTAGCGTCGCATCAATGACCGGCTCCCCCGCCGACGCCCTCTTCGTACCCGACGGTGACTCCCTGGTCCCCACCGAACTGGCTCGCGGCCCCTGGTCCGCCGAGTCGCTCCACGGCGGGCCCGTCGCCGCCGTCGTGACCCGTGCCACCGAGCGGACGACCCCAGCGGGCGACGGACTGCGGATGGTCCGCCTGACCCTCGAGCTCCTCCGCCCGGTGGGAATGGCGCCCCTGAGGGTCACCGGCCGACTGTCGCGACCCGGGCGCAAGGTCCAGCTGGTCGACACCCTGGTGACCCAGTCCGGCGCGGACGTGGCCCGTGGCCGGGCCGTGCGGATCCGGGTCGACGACGGGGTGGGTCCACTGGAGCCCACCGTGCCGGAGGATCCGCCTCCGCCTCCTCCCTCCGCGGGGGTGGCCGCGCCTTCCGGCGCCGCCACCTACGCCGCCTTCCATTCCGCCGGTGTGGACATCCGCTACGTGACGGGCCACCTCGACCGGCCCGGACCGGCCACCGCCTGGTTCCGACTGCGGGTGCCGGTGGTGGCCGGTGAGGTGCCGACGCCGGCGCAACGGGCGATGGCCGTGGCCGACTTCGGCAACGGCATCTCGTCCGAACTCGAGTTCGGCTCGCACCTGTTCGTCAACCCCGACCTCACCGTGTACCTCCATCGCGACCCCACGGGGGAATGGGTCTGTCTGGACGCCCGCACCCGGTTCGGTCCTCCCGGGACCGGCATGGCGGAGTCCGCCCTGTGGGACGGCCGCGGGCGCATCGGGCGGGCCATCCAGAGCCTCTACGTGGAGCGGGGCCGATGAACTTCGACGGATATCCCGAAGGGACGCCGTCGGTCGCCGATCTGTTGATGGCCCGGGCGGACGACGACCACCCGGCGATCGTGATGGGGGATCGATCGTGGACGTGGGCCGAGGCGGTGGCGGAATCCGCCGCCCGGGCCCGGCTGCTGGGCAGCCTCGGGCCGCTCGAGCCGCCGCACATCGGGGTGCTGCTGGGGAACGAGCCCGAGTACCTGTTCTGGCTGGGGGCCGCCGCGTTGGCCGGAGCGGTCGTCGTGGGCATCAATCCCACCCGCCGTGGTGAGGCCCTGGCCGGCGACGTACGCCGTACCGACTGCCGGGTCCTGGTGACCGACGGCGACGGCGCCGCCCTGGTGGAGGGGCTCGACACCGGGGTTCCTCCGGACCGGGTGCTGCGTGTGGACTCGGACGGTTACCCGGACCGGGTGGCCACCCACGCCGCGGCGGCGACCGCAGTGGTGGTCGAGCCTCGGCCGCAGGCGTCCGACCTGTTCCTGCTCCTCTTCACCTCCGGCACCACGGGCGACCCCAAGGCCGTCCGGTGCACCCAGGGCCGCCTGGCCTCGATCGCCCTGCGCTCGGCGGACGCCTACGGCTACGACCGCGACGACGTGGCCTACTGCGCCATGCCCCTCTTCCACGGCAACGCCCTGATGGTCCTGTGGGGACCGACCCTGGCCGTCGGCGGCACCGTGGCCCTGGCCCGACGGTTCAGCGCATCGGGCTTCCTGCCTGACGTGCGGCGCTACGGCGCCACCACCTTCACCTACGTCGGCAAGGCCCTCGCCTACGTGCTGGCCACGCCGGCCAGGGACGACGACTCCAATTGCACGCTGCGCCGCGGCTTCGGCACCGAGGCGTCGGTGGCCGACCACGCCGCCTTCCAGGAGCGGTTCGGCTGCGTGTTGGCCGAGGGGTACGGCTCGAGCGAGGGAGGCGTGGCCATCAACCGGGTGCCCGGCACCCCGGAGGGCTCCCTCGGTCTGCCCTCCGAGGATGTCGTGGTCGTCGACCCGGCCACCGGTCGGGAGTGCCCGCGGGCCGAGTTCGACGCCTCCGGGGCGCTGGTCAACGGAGGCGAGGCGGTCGGCGAGATCGTCAACCGCTCCGGCGCCGGCCGGTTCGAGGGGTACTACAACGACCCGGAAGCCACCGCCGAGCGACTCCGCGACGGCTGGTACTGGACCGGCGACCTGGCCTATCGCGACGCGGACGGCTGGTTCTGGTTCGCCGGGCGGGGAGGCGACTGGCTGCGCGTCGACTCGGAGAACCTCACGGCCGGCCCCATCGAGCGGGTCCTGGTCCGCTTCCCCGACGTGGCCGCGGTGGCCGTGTACGGCGTGCCCGACCCCCGCAGCGGGGATCAGGTCATGGCCGCCCTCGAGCTGCTGCCGGGTCACCCCTTCGATCCCGACGCCTTCGGGGCGTTCCTGGCGGCGCAGGGCGACCTCGGGACGAAATGGGTGCCGTCCTTCCTGCGGGTGACCGGTGCGTTACCCCAGACGGCCAACGGCAAGGTGACCAAGTCGTCGCTCCGGTCCGACGGGTGGTGGCGGGGTGACGACCCCGTCTACCGGCGCCGGCCGTCCACCCCCGGGGTGGCCCCCGCCTTCGACCCGCTCGGGCCGGCGGAGGTGGCCACGCTGCCGCGCCCAGATGGCGAAGCACGGCCGGCTCGGATTCGTGCCCGGGTGAGCGACGCCACCGGTGTCTCCGGGCCGGACCCGGCGGCCTGGTCCCACCCGGAGGCACCGGCCTGGCTCGACCGCCTCGACGGGCGGCTGCAACGCCACCGCCCCACGGCGGTGGTGGCCGCCGTCATGGCCAAGTGGTACGACGACGGTGCCGGGCGTCTGGCCAACCTCCTGGCCTACTCGGCGTTCCTGGCCGTGTTCCCCCTGCTGCTGATCCTGCTCACGCTGGTGGAACTCCTGCTCATCGGCCACACGACCGCCCAGCGCGAGGTGATCGACGCCGCCCTCCGTCAGTTCCCCGAGATCGGCGACGAGCTCCGCGCCAACATCAACGGTCTGAGCGACCGCAACGTCATCTTCCTGGCCGCGGTCCTCGCCTGGCTTGTCTACGGCTGCCTACGACTCAGCCGGAACGCCCAGATCCTGATGGCCACCGTGTGGTCCGTGCCGCGGGACGAGCTCCCCACCTTCGGCCGGTGGCTGCCCCGGGCCCTGGCCTTCCTCGCCGTGCTGGGCGTGGGCTTCGTGGCCGGTGGCGCCATCTCCGGGATCGGGACGTTCGGTGGTCTCGGGCCCGCCTCGGCGCTGGTCGGCTTCGCCGGCTCCCTGGTCGTGAACGTCGCCATGTTCTGGGCCGGGTTCACCGTCGTCCTGTCGGTGGGTCGGCGCGGCGGGTCGATGTGGCGGGGGGCGCTGATCGCCGGGATCGGCTGGACGCTGCTCCAGTTCGTCGACACCCTGCTGGTGAGCCACGAGCTCCGGCACTACCGCACACTGTACGGGGCGTTCGCCACCGTCATCGTCCTGGTGTGGTGGATCGGCCTCGGCACCCTGCTGACCGCCTTCGCCGCCGAGGTGGACGTTGTCGTCCAGCGCGCGCTGTGGCCCCGCTCGCTACGCCGGAGACGGGCCGGGGCCGCGGTCTCACCCGGGGACCCACCCGGTCCGGGTCCGGCGGGTCAGCCCTCGAGGGCCACCGGAGCGGTCGACTGAGCGTTGGCGGCGGACGGCTCCGTCGCCTCGGCGCCGGCCGCGGTCCGGGGGGCGGGTATCACGAGCCCCAGCATGCCACCGGCGAGCACGACGATCGCGGCGATGAGGAAGGCCCGGGAGAACCCTGCGGTCAGGGCTACGGCCTGCGCTTCGGGGGTCGGGTGGGCCGAGGCGGCCAGGAGCGACGCGGTGTGCGACGCCGCCAGTGTGGTCAGGGCGGCGAGACCGACCGAGGCGCCGATCTGGCGGCTGCAGTTCACGAGGCCCGAGGCCAGACCGGCCTCCTGGTGGGGGACGCCGCCGGTGGCCAACAGGGCGATCGGGGTGAAGGCCAGCCCCATCCCGAAGGTGGCGAGGATCCCGCCGCCACAGGCGCCGGTCCAGTAGGAGTCCCCGGCCTGGATGAAGGAGAGCCAGTACAGCCCGGCCGCGGCGAGGAGCGCGCCCAGGATCAGCACGTTGCGGGGCCCGAACCGGGGCGCCACCCGGCCGCTCAGGGTGGCCCCGACGGCGATGGCCGCCGTCTGGGGCAGGAACGTGAGTCCGGTCACCACGGGGCTGTAGCCGAGGACCTGTTGGAGGTAGAGCGAGAGGAAGAACCACATGGCGAACATGCCGGCACCGAAGCAGAACATCACCAGGTTGGCCCCGGTGACCGACCGCACCCGGAAGAGGCGGAGGGGGACCAGCGGATGGGATGCCACCCGGGCCTCGATCAGGACGAAGGCGCCGAGCAGGGCGACCGACGCGGCGAGCACCAGCAGGGTGGACGTCGAACCCCAGGGGACCACGTCGGTGTGGGAGATGGCGTAGACGAGCAGGAAGAGCGCGCCGGTCACCGTGACCGCACCGGCGACGTCGAGCCGGTCGCGCGGACCCTCGGCCCGCGACTCGTGCAGGGTCACCCGGGCCACCACGAACAGGACGATGCCGATGGGCACGTTGACGAAGAGGATCCAGCGCCAGGAGAGGTACTGCGTGAGGATCCCGCCGAAGAGAGCCCCCGCCGCCCCGCCCCCGGCGGCCACCGCGCTCCAGACGCCGAAGGCCTTGGCCCGGGCCCTCTGGTCCCGGAAGGTGACGGTCAGGATGGTGAGCGTGGCGGGCGACAGCACGGCGGCCCCGACCCCCTGGAGCGACCGGGCGGCGATCAGCTCGGCCTGGCTGGCGGCGAAGCCGCCGAGCAGGCTGGCCACCGTGAACAGGCCCAGGCCGGCCAGGAAGATGCGCCGACGTCCGAACAGGTCCGCCAGACGTCCGCCGAGCAGCAGGAGACCACCGAAGGTCAGGGCGTAGGCGGTCACGACCCACTGCAGTCCCGTGGGGCTGAAGTGCAGGTCGCGCTGGATGGCCGGGAGGGCGACGTTCACGATCGACACGTCGAGGACGACCATGAACTGGGCCAGACAGACCACCACCAGGATCACGCCGTCCGACGACCGGGGCCGGCCGCCGGACGGGACTTCGGGCGCGTCCGTGGCGGGCGAAGGGGAATCAGCCATGGGTCGAGCGTAGAGGGAGGGGCCGGACCGCCGTTCACCTCCCTGGAGAGGTCCGGTCGGCCCACGGCTCATCGGGCGAGGCGTTCCTCCAGGCGGCGCCGGGCCGCGGGCCACTCGTCGGCCGTCATCGAGAAGACGGCGGAGTGCCGCACGGACCCGTCCGGCGCCGGGCGGTCGACGCGCAGGACGCCGTCGAGCCGGCACCCGATCCGGGCGATGGCCGCCCGGGAGCGCTCGTTGCGGGAGTCGGTCTGGAGCCGCACGGCGCGCACGCCCCAGACCTCGAAGGCGTGCGTGAGCATCAGCAGCTTGGCCTCGGTGTTGACCGGGGTGCGCTGGGCCACGGTTCCGAGCCAGGTGTGGCCGATGCTGGCCCGGTCCCGGACCCGGTCGGCGGCGTCGGGAGGCGGCCCGTCCGTCGATGCCCAGTCCCACGGCTCGAGTTCGTAGAACCGCGTGCTGCCCACGATCCCACCCCGGTCCTTCGAGTGGGTGGCGAAGGGGACCTGGTCACCGGCGGCGGCGTGGCGGAGCGCGGACTCGACGTAGGCGACCATCCCCGCCCGGTCGGAGGGGACCGACGTGAACCCGAAGGTGGCGCGGTCCGAGTTGGCCGCCTCGAGCAGCTCGTCGACCTGACCGATCGACAGGGGGACGAGGCGGACGTGGCGGCCCTCGAGGGTGAACGGCTCGAACATGACCCCAGTTTTTCGCGGAGCGGCCGGGCCACCGGGACCGGTCAGGTCCTCCCGGTTCCTGCGCCCCCGTAGTATCTGACGACACGCCGGCCCGGTCGGCGTGCCGCACTCCCGCCCGCCCCGACACCAGAAGGACGTCCCGTGTTCCGCCCGGTCCCCGTCGAAGCCGATTTCACCGCCCTCGAGGACGAGGAGCTGGCCAGGTGGGCCGCCCACCGGGTCTTCGAGCGGTCGGTGGAATTCCGCGCCGGGGCCGAGCCCTGGGTGTTCTACGAGGGACCGCCCACCGCCAACGGCCGCCCGGGCCTCCATCATGTGTGGGCCCGTGTCTACAAGGACCTGTTCTGCCGCTACCGCACCATGCGCGGCTATGCGGTGCCCCGTCGGGCCGGGTGGGACACCCACGGGTTGCCGGTCGAGGTCGAGGTCGAGAAGCAGCTCGGCATCACGGCCAAGCGCCAGATCGAGGACGAGATCGGGATCGCCGAGTTCACCCGGCTCTGCCAGGAGTCGGTCCGCAACTACGTGGGGGAGTGGAAGACCCTCACGGAGCGGATCGGGTACTGGATCGACATCGACGACGCCTACTGGACCTTCTCCCCCGAATACGTCGAGTCCGTCTGGGCCAACCTCAAGAGCCTCTGGGACCAGGGGCTGCTCTACGAGGACATCAAGGTGGTCCCCTACTGCCCGCGCTGCGGCACCGCCCTGAGCAGTCACGAGCTCGGCCAGCCCGACGTGTACCGGGAGGTCGAGGACGAGTCGGCCTATGTCCGGTTCCCGCTGACCGACGAGGGTGCCGCCGCCGCGGTGCTCCGGGCCACCCTCGGCCGCAGCACCCTGGAGGGGCTCGACCTCGTGGCCTGGACCACCACCCCCTGGACGCTGCTGTCCAACACCGGGGCGGCGGTCGGACCCGAACTCGACTACGCCGTGGTGGGCGACGCCGTGGTGGCCGCCGCCCTGGTGGCCGACGTTTTCGGCGAAGGCACGCCGGTGGATGCCACGGTGTCCGGCTCGGACCTGGTCGGACTCCACTACCGCCGTCCCTTCGACGACCTTGTCCCGGGCCCGGCCGATGCCGGGCGGGTCGGCTGGCGGGTGGTGGCCGGCGATTTCGTCGAAGCCGACGAGGGGACGGGGATCGTCCACCTGGCCCCCGCCTTCGGCGAGGTCGACCGCCAGGCCGGCAGGGAGGCCGGTCTGCCCACCCTCAATCCGGTGGGGCCCGACGGCCGGTTCACCGACGCCGTGTCCTGGCTGGCCGGACAGGCGGTGCGGGACGTCAACGGCACGGTCGACGACCGCCTGGAGGCGGCCGGACTGCTGTTGCGACGGCACCCCTATCTCCACCCGTACCCCCACTGCTGGCGCTGCGGGACGGCCCTGATCTACTGGGGCAAGCCGAGCTGGTACATCCGGACCTCGGAGCGCAAGGCCGACCTGGTCGAGCAGAACCAGACCATCGGCTGGCACCCCGAGCACATCCGCGACGGCCGCATGGGTGAGTGGCTGGACAACAACGTCGACTGGGCCCTCTCGCGTGACCGCTTCTGGGGCACCCCCCTGCCGGTGTGGCGCTGCGACGAGGGGCACATGCGCTGTGTCGGGTCGCGGGCGGAGCTCTCCGAGCTGGCCGGGACCGACGTGACCGGCGTCGACCCGCACCGCCCGGCCATCGACGAGGTGTCCCTGCCGTGTCCCGACTGCGGCGACGGCGCCACCATGCGCCGGGTGGAGCCGGTCATCGACGCCTGGTTCGACTCGGGGTCGATGCCGACCGCCCAGTGGGGTTACCCCGGCGCGCCCGGCTCGGCCGGGTCCTTCGTCTTCCCCGCCGACTTCATCTGCGAGGCCATCGACCAGACCCGTGGCTGGTTCTACTCGCTGCTGGCCGTCAACACGCTCGTCCAGGGGTCCACCCCCTACCGCAACGTGCTCTGCCTGGGACACATCGTCGACGCCGACGGCCGCAAGATGTCCAAGAGCGTGGGCAACGTCATCGACCCGTGGGAGATCCTCACCACCCGGGGCGCCGACCCGCTGCGGTGGTGGATGTTCTCGCAGGGTTCCCCGTGGACCCCGACGCGGGTGAGCTTCGAGGTCATCGACGCCTCCATGCGCGACGCGCTGTTGACGTTGTGGAACACGTGGTCGTTCTTCACGACGTACGCGGCGCTGAACGGGTTCGACCCGGCGGACCCGGGGGTCCCGTCCCCGGCCGACCGCTCGATGCTCGACCGCTGGATGTTGTCGAGGCTGCACGGCACCGTGGCCCGGGCGACCGAGTCCCTCGACGGATACGAGCCCTTTCCGGCGGCCACGGCGATCGCCGCACTCATCGACGACACCTCCAACTGGTACGTGCGGCGCAGCCGGCGACGGTTCTGGCGGACCGATCCCGGAGCCGACCCGGCCGACTCGCTGGGGGCCCAGGCCACCCTCCACGAGGTCCTGGTGACCCTGGCCCGCCTCCTGGCGCCGATGACGCCGTTCCTGGCCGACCGGATGTGGCGCGACCTGACCGGTGCCGCCGAGTCCGACTCCGTGCACCTCGCCGACTGGCCCGAGGCCGACCGGTCACTCGTCGACCCGGGGCTCGAGGAAGGCATGGCGCTGGCCCGCCGGCTCTCGTCCCTCGGCCGCGCCGCCCGCTCCGAGGCCGGCGTGAAGGTGCGCCAGCCCCTCGCCCGGGCCCTCGTCTACCTGCCGCCCGGGAGTCCCGACCTCCCGCCGGGGATCGTGGAGGACGAGCTGAACGTCGACCGGGTCGAGGCGGCGGACGAGCTCGGCGAGGTACTCGCCTACGAGCTCGTCCCCAACTTCAAGCTGCTCGGGCCCCGGATCGGCAAGCGGGTCCAGGACCTGCGGGCGGCCATGGCCACCGTCGACACCGCCGCCGCGGCGCCGGCCCTCAACGACGGCCGACCGGTGACGGTCGAACTGGCCGACGGACCGCTCGAGCTCGGTCCGCCGAGGAGGTCGAGCTGAGGGTGCGGGCCCAACCCGGCTTCGCCGTCTCGCGGGATGGCGCGGAGGTGCTCGCCCTCGACCTGGCGCTCGACGACGACCTGAGGCGCCGCGGACTGGCACGGGAGGTGATCCGCCACGTCCAGGACCTCCGCAAGGAGACCGGACTGGAGGTATCCGACACGATCGTGCTGCACGTGGTGGGTGTCGACGACCTGGTATCGCTGTTCGCCGACATCGCCCGGGAAGTGCTGGCCGTTCGGATCGAGACATCTCCACCGGAGGGCGGCGGACCCGGCACCATCATCTCGCTGGACGACGACGGGGGGACCCGTCAGGTGACGATCTGGATCGAACGGGCGTGACGGAGGCGCCGGGGTGACGGACGCCGGGGGGAGCCGGGGGGAGCCGTGCGTGCTGGCCGTCGACCTCGGGACCGGGGGTCCCAAGGTGGCCGTGGTGTCCGAGTCGGGCCGCATCGTCGCCCATGCCTCCGAGCCGGTCACGCTGCACCTGCTGGAGGGTGGCGGGGCCGAACAGGATCCCGAGGAGTGGTGGTCGGCCGTCCGCCGGGCTGCGGCCCGGGCCCTGGGCGCCGGTGGGGTCGACCCCGGGGACCTGGTGGGAGTGGGGTGCACGGCGCAGTGGTCGGGCACAGTGGCGGTCGACCGTGACGGCACGGCTCTGATGCGGGCCGTGATCTGGATGGACTCGCGGGGGAACGCCGAGATCAGGCGGGTGGCCGGGGGGTCCGTCAACGTCCTCGGTTACGACCCGCGCAAACTGCTGCGCTGGGTCCAGGTCACCGGCGGCGCCCCGGGTCTGTCGGGCAAGGACCCCGTGGCCCATATCCTCTTCATCCGCCAGGCCTTTCCCGACGTCTACGCCCGGACGGCCACGTTCCTCGAGCCCGTGGACTACCTGAACCTGCGGCTGACCGGCCGGGCGTCGGCCTCCTACGACTCCATCGCCGCCCACTGGGTCACCGACAACCGGGAGATCGACGCCGTCGCCTACGACGACAAGCTGCTCGAATGGACCGGTCTCGACCGCGGCCGCCTCCCCGACCTGCTGGCGCCGGGGTCGGTGGTCGGGAGCGTGACCGACAAGGCCGCCGCCGACCTCGGGATCCCGGCCGGTCTGCCGGTGGTCACGGGCTCGGGTGACGTGCACTCGGCGGTGTTCGGTTCGGGGCGCGGTGGCCGACTTCGCCGCCCATCTCTACATCGGCACGTCATCGTGGATCTCGGGGCACGTCCCTTCAAGAAGACGGCGCCGACCAGCAACGTGGCTTCCATCCCCGCCGCCCTCGCCGGGCGGTACGTCATCGCCGACGAGCACGAGACCGCCGGAGCCTGCCTCACCTTCCTGCGGGACAACCTCGGGCTCGCCCCGGACTTCGAGACCATGAACGCCATGGCCGGGCGGGCCCCCGTCGGCAGCGGGCGGGTGCTCTTCACGCCGTGGCTGAACGGCGAGCGGTCGCCGGTCGACGACCACACGGTCCGCGGCGGCTTCCACAACCTGGCGTTGTCGACCACCTCCGACCAGATGGTGCGGTCCGTCTTCGAGGGCGTGGCCCTCAACTCGCGCTGGCTCCTGGAGGCGGTCGAGAAGTTCGCCGGCCGGCGCCTCGACCCCTGGCCTTCGTGGGCGGAGGCGCCAACTCGGACCTCTGGTCCCAGATCCACGCCGACGTGCTCGGCCGCGAGATCCGCCAGGTGGCCGACCCGGTGCTCGCCAACGTCCGCGGGGCCGGCCTGTTGACCCTCCACGCCCTGGGTCGGGTCGTCGCTCGACGACATCCCAGCCATGGTCGAGGTCCGCCGCACCTATGAGCCGAATCCCGCCCACACCGACGAGTACGACCTGCTCTTCGGCGAGTTCGTCACGCTCTACAAGCAGACCAAGGGCATCTTCAAGCGGCTGAACCGCTTCTGAACCGGCAAAGGAGCCACAGTGTCGAGCACGGGCATCGCCTCGGGGCCGGTCGCCATCGGAGGGGTCGGAGGAAGCGGGACGAGGGTCATCGCGGCCATCGTCGAGAGCCTCGGCTTCGACCCCGGGCCAACCGCAACGACCCCGCGACCACCTGACCTTCACCGTGCTCTTCAAGCGACCGGACGTCTATCCCGGCGTGCGGGGCCTCATCCCGGCCGGCCATCCCGCCGCCGTGACCGCCACCCGGCTGTACGCCTCGGTCCGGTCCGGCGGCCGCCGGCCGCTCGCCGACGTCGCCCCGATGGTCCGGGCCAGTGTCTCACTCCCCTCGAACAGCACGACCCCGGGGCTCGACCATGGCGTCGCCGCCATGAACCGCCGGTTGATCCGCCTTCGGCGGCTGCCGGCGATGTTCCGGCGCCCGACCCCGGAGCGGGCCCGTGGATGTGGAAGGAGCCGAACACCCTGTTCTTCCTGCCCACCCTGTTCGCCGAGATCGCGGGGCTCCGCTACATCCACGTGGTGCGCAACGGTCTCGCCATGGCGACGAGCGCCAACGACTACCAGCTCGACCAACTGGAGCTACCTGTTCGACCTCGGACCGGACGGGAGGGACGACGACGTGCGGCAGCTGATCTACTGGGCCCGGGCGAACCTGGCGGTGGCCGATCTGCTCGCGCGACCGTCCCGAGGCGTTGTTCGTCGAGCCACGAGCGGACCGTCACCGACCCGGCGGCGGTGGCCGCCGAGATCAGCTCGTTCCTCGGCGTGGCCCCGACGGAGCGCACCCGCGAGACGATCGCGGAGGCGCGCGCGCCGTCCGACTTCGGACGGACCTTCGCCGTGCCCGGCGAGGCGCTGTCGTCCGCCGAACTCGCCGACGTCGAACGCGCCCTCGGACGATTCGGCTACGGCGGGATCCACGACGGACGGTGACGTGGAGGCGAACCCGGCACGGTCAGGAGCCTGACCGGTGGTCCGGTCCCGTCATCTCATCGTCGCGGACTTCCTCCCCCGGTCGGCGGCGCTCACGACGGCGGCCAGCGAGGCGTCCAGGATGCTCGAGTCCATACCGACTCCCCACCAGGTGACGCCGTCGGGGCCCTCGGCCTCGACGTAGGCCACGGCGGAAGCGCCGCTGCCCGACGTCAGGGCGTGCTCGCTGTAGTCCTTCACCTCGAAGGCGACACCGAGGTCGGCCCGCAGTGCGCCCACCAGGGCGTCGATGGGCCCGTTGCCCTCACCCATGACCGTCCGGGGCGCACCGTCGACGAGTAGCTGGGCGGTCACCGTGGTGCGGCCGCCACCGGTCGTCACCTCGCTGCCGAGCAGCCGGACGCCCGCCTCCTCGGGCAGGTAGGTCCGGGAGAACACGTCCCACATCTCCCCGGGCTGGATCACGGTGCCCGACTCCTCGGTCACCTCCTGCACCTGCTTGGAGAACTCGACCTGGAGCCGCCGCGGGAGGTCGAGGCCGTGCTCGGTGTCCATGATGTACGCCACCCCGCCCTTGCCCGACTGGCTGTTGACCTGGATGATGGCCTCGTAGGTGCGGCCCGTGTGGCTCGGGTCGATGGGCAGGTAGGGCACCTCCCAGTGGTCGTAGTCGTCGCCGATCGCCTCGAATCCCTTCTTGATGGCGTCCTGGTGGGAGCCGGAGAAGGCCGTGTACACGAGGTCGCCCGCATAGGGGTGGCGGGGGTGGACCGGCATCCGCGTGGCGAACTCGGCGATCCGGCGGACCTTGTCGATGTCGCGGAAGTCGAGGGCCGGGTCGACCCCCTGGGAGAACAGGTTCATGGCCAGGGTGACCACGTCGACGTTGCCCGTCCGTTCGCCGTTCCCGAACAGCGTGCCCTCCACCCGGTCGGCGCCGGCCAGCACGGCCAACTCGGCGGCGGCCACCGCCGTGCCCCGGTCGTTGTGGGGGTGGAGGCTGAGCACGATCGAGTCGCGGTCGCGGACCGTTCGGCCGAACCACTCGATCACGTCGGCGTAGACGTGGGGACCGTACATCTCGACCGTGTTGGGCAGATTGATGATGATCGGACGCTCCGGCGTGGGCTGGATGACGTCCATCACCGCCTCGCAGATCTCGACGGCGAAGTCCGGCTCCGTCCCGGTGAAGCTCTCGGGGGAGTACTCGTAGCGGATCTCGGTGTCGGGCAGCGTCGACTCGAACTTCTTGCAGAGCCGGGCGGCACCGGTGGCGATGTCGATGATGCCCTGCCGGTCCAGCCCGAAGACCACCCGGCGCTGGAGGGTGGAGGTCGAGTTGTAGAAGTGGACGATGGCCCGCTCCGCCCCCCGCAGCGACTCGAACGTGCGCTCGATCAGTTCCTCCCGGCACTGCACGAGCACCTGGATGGTGACGTCGTCGGGGATGAGCCCGCCCTCGATGATCTCCCGCTGGAAGTCGTAGTCCGTCTGGGAGGCGGAGGGGAACCCGACCTCGATCTCCTTGAACCCGATGTCGACGAGCGCCCGGAAGAGCTTCAGCTTGCGCTCGGAGTCCATCGGGTCGACCAGCGCCTGGTTGCCGTCCCGCAGGTCGACGCTGGCCCACTGGGGGGCGACGGTGGTCTGGCGGTCCGGCCACGTCCGATCGGTCAGGACGAGGGGGACGTAGGGGCGGTAGAGGTGGAACGGCATGGGGGAGACGTCGCACGGCATGGCGAGTCGACGGCCGGCGGTGTCGGCGTCGGCGGTGGTGGGCTCGTGGTCACTCATCGGTGCTCCCTTGCATCTGGTGCGTCAGGTGTCGATCCCGGGGCCCGCCCCTGGTGCCTGCGGCGGCGGTCGTCCACCTCGTCCGGCCAACAAAAAACCCCCTGGCCGGAGGCACAGGAGGTAGCGGGCGAACGCGATGTGGCGTTCGCCGTCAGGTAAGGAGGAGGATCCGGGTCGAGTGGTTCATGCACCTTCCATGGTGCCAGCGCCACGATCGACCGTCAAGGACGGCGCCCCCGCGGCCGGCGGGCCGACGGTTCAGATGCGCTCGAAGTTGCGGGCCAGTTCCCAGTCGGTGACCACGGCGTTCGCCTTGGCCCACTCCTGGCGGGCGGTGTTGACCAGGTGATGGTGGACGTCGGCACCGAAGGCCTCGACCGCCACCTCGCTGGCCTCGAGGTTGGCGATGGCGTCGGGCAGGGTGGTCGGGATCCGGGGGACCTCGGGCGCGTGGTAGGCGTTCCCGGTGAAGGCGGGAGCCAGTTCGAGGGCGTGGTCGATGCCCCACAGGCCACCGGCGATCGCCGCGGCCAGCGCGATGTACGGGTTGACGTCCGCCCCCGGGATCCGGCTCTCGACCCGGCGTCCGGGTCCATGTCCCACCGCCCGGAACCCACAGGTGCGGTTGTCCTCCCCCCAGACGACGGCGGTGGGCGCCCACGAGTCCGGCACGTAGCGGCGGTAGGAGTTGACGTAGGGGGCGAAGCACCAGGCCAGCTGGTCGGCGGCGTGCAGCTGACCGGCGATCCACTGGGACCCGACGGTGGAGAACCCCGACGGTGGGTGCTCGCCCTCCGCCGGGGCCATCAACGGGGCGTCGTTGTCGGCGTCCCACAGGCTGGTGTGGATGTGGCACGAGGAGCCAGCGGTGTCCATCGACCACTTGGCCATGAAGGTGGCGGCCCGGCCGTACTCGCCCGCGATCTCCTTCACACCGTTCTTGAACACCAGGTGGCGGTCGGCCACCTCGAGGGCGGTGTCGTAGGTGATGTTGATCTCGTGCTGGCCGATGCCGGCCTCGCCCTTGGAGAATTCGATGGGGATGCCCGCCTCGATCATCTCGTTGCGGATCCGGGCGATGATGTACTCCTCGCGCGAGGTCTGGAGGAGTTGGTAGTCCTCGATCGAGGTGGCGTGGGGCACGAGGTTCTGCCAACGCTTGTCGGCGGCCTCGGTGAACGAGTCGAGGAACAGGTAGAACTCGAGCTCGGTGGCGCACTTGACCACGTAGCCGCGCTCCGCCGCCCGCTCGATCTGGCGGCGCAGGATCCGACGCGGGGACACCTCGACCGGCGCACCCTCCAGCGTCAGCAGGTCGCACAGGACGAGCACGCTGCCCGGCAGCCACGGGATGGGCCGGACCGTCTGGTGGTCGATGACGGCGTTGAGGTCGCCGTAGCCGGTCTCCCAGTTGGCGAACTCGTACCCCGGGAGCGGGTCCATGTCGACGTCGCAGGCCAGCAGGTAGTCGCAGGCCTCGATGCCGTGCTCGGCGACGTGCTCGAGGAAGAAGGCCCCCGTGACCCGCTTGCCGACCGGTCGCCCCTGGAGGTCCGGGAAGGCGACGACGACGGTGTGGACGTCCCCGGATCGGATCATGTGCGGCAGGGTCTCGAGGGTCAGCATCCCTGCACAATGGCCCAGTTCGGCGCGAATCGTCCACTGGTCCGCCACGGCGCCGGTCCCGTCCGCCACCGTCCCGACGGCCGACGGCCGGATGGGATACTGGCTCCATGACGCCGCCCGGAGCCCGCCCGTTGGTCGGCGTGACCGCCTACCGGCAGGAGTCGAGGTGGTGGGCGTGGGACCGCGACGCCGCCCTGGTGCCCGGCGCCTACCTCGACGTGGTGGTCGCCGCCGGTGGCTGGCCCGTCCTGCTGCCGCCGCTCGGCGAGGGTGCGGGCGACGACCCCGACGGGATGGTGGCCGCGGTGGTCGGCCCTCTGGTCGAGGCGGTCGACGCCCTCGTGGTCATCGGCGGGGGCGACGTGTCGGCCGAGCGCTACGGCGCGGCGCCCGACCCGCGCAACGGAGGGGTCAACCCCTACCGGGACGACCTCGAGTTGGGCCTCGTGGAGGCCGCCCTCGAGCGCGACCTGCCGGTGCTGGCCGTCTGCCGCGGGATGCAGGTCCTCAACGTGCTCCTCGGTGGGACCCTCGTCCAGCAGCTGCCCGACCTCCTCGGCACGACGCGCCACCAGCCGGCCCCGGGGGCGTTCGGCGAGGTGACGGTCCACACGGAACCGTCGACCGTCGTGCGACGCCTGCTCGGCGACGCGACGGTCGTGCGGTGCAGCCATCACCAGGCCGTCGACCAGGTGGGGGAGTCGCTGCTGGTGTCGGCCCGCAGCGACGACGGGGTGATCGAGGCGGTGGAGGTCCTCGGGCGGACGTTCGCCGTGGGCGTGCAGTGGCATCCCGAGGAGACGGGCGACGTCCGCCTCTTCACCGGCCTGGTGGAGGCCGCCCGCGGCGTGCAGGAACGGCGCGCCGGCCCCTAGCCCCCGGTTCGTGTGCGCGGCCCCGCCATGGCACCATCGACACCGTCCGAACAGCAAGGAGTACCCATGTCTGACGTGACCCACGTGGTCAACCCGACCACCGAACAGGTCGTCGCACGGATCCCGGTCAACGGCGTCGAGGCGACCGACGAGGCGGTGGCCCGGGCCCGGGCCGCCCTCCCGGGGTGGCAGGCGATCGCCCCCGCCGACCGGGCACGGCTGATGCGCCGGTTCGCGGCGGTGGTCGAGGACCACCACGAGGAGCTCGCCCAGCTCGAGACGGCCAACGTGGGCAAGCCGATCGGTGAGAGCCGTGACGAGGTCGGCATGGTGGCCGAGGTCCTCTACTTCTACGCCGGGGCCGTCGACAAGCACCGGGGAGCCACCGTGCCGGTGGCCGGCGGGGTGGACATGACCTTCCACGAGCCGCTCGGCGTCGTCGGCGCCATCATTCCGTGGAACTTCCCCGTGGCGATCACGTCGTGGAAGGTGGGCCCGGCGCTGGCCACCGGCAACACCATCGTCGTGAAGCCGGCCGAGATCACCCCCCTGACCGCCCTACGCCTGGCCGAGCTGGGACTCGAGGCCGGCCTGCCCGAGGGCGTCCTGCAGGTGGTCACGGGCAAGGGCTCGGTGGTGGGAACCCGGCTGGCCGAGCATCCCGACGTCGCCAAGGTCGCCTTCACCGGCTCGACCGAGGTCGGTCGCGATGTCATGACCCGGGCGTCGGGCACCATCAAGCGTGTCACCCTGGAGCTCGGAGGCAAGTCGGCGTCCGTCGTCTTCGCCGATGCGGACCTGGCCAAGGCCGCCGCCAGCGCCCCCGGCGGCATGTTCGCCAACGCCGGCCAGGACTGCTGCGCCCGCAGCCGGATCCTGGTCCAGCGCCCGGTCATGGACGAGTTCCTGGATCTGTTGGCCGACGCCGTGCAGGCCTGGACGGTGGGTGATCCGACGGACGAGAAGGTCAAGATGGGACCGCTGGTGACGGCCGCCCACCGGGCGGTGGTGGCGGGATTCCTGGAGGAGGGGATGGGGGCGCCGGGCGGTCCGGTGCCGGCCCGCACCACCGGGGCGGTGCCCGAGGGCCCGGGCTACTGGTTCCCTCCCACCGTGGTGGCCCCGGCCGACCCGGGCTGGCGCATGGCCCGCGAGGAGATCTTCGGGCCCATCGTCGCCGTCATCCCCTTCGACGACGAGGAGGACGCCGTGCGCCTGGCCAACGACACCCCGTACGGGCTGTCGGGGTCGATCTGGACGCGGGACGGCGCCCGGTCCCTCCGCATGGCCCGGGCCGTCCAGGCCGGCAACCTGTCGGTCAACTCCAACAGCTCGGTGCGGGTCCAGACGAGCTTCGGGGGCATGAAGCAGTCCGGATTCGGACGCGAGCTCGGGCTCGAGGCGCTGGCCTCCTACAGCGAAGTGAAGAACGTGTTCGTCTCGACCGTCGACTGATGGCCGGGGCCGACGACGTCCCGGGTGAGGCGCCGGTGGTGGTGATCACGGGCGCCTCCCGCGGCATCGGGGCCGGGCTGGCCGCCCACTTCGCCTCCCGAGGGATCCGGCTCGGGCTCTGCGGCCGGTCGGTGCCGCCCGCACCGGCGGGCTCGCAGGCCGTCACGACGGCCTGCGACGTGACCGACCCGGATGCCGTCGACCAACTGGCCGACGAGGTGGCGGCACGCTTCGGGCGCATCGACGCCTGGATCAACAACGCCGGCGTGCTGGAGCCCATCGGCCCTCTGGCGGACGCGGACCCGCACGCCCTGGAACGTAACGTGGCGACCAACCTGCTCGGTGTGATGTACGGCAGCGCCGCCTTCGCCCGCCACGTCCGCAGCCGGCCGGGAGGTGGGTCGCTGGTCAACCTGTCCTCGGGAGCGGCCACCGGTGCCTATCGGGGGTGGGCCGCCTACTGTGCCTCGAAGGCGGCGGTCGAGATGGTCACCGAGGTGGTCGGACTCGAGGAGTCCGACGCCGGACTTCTTGCCTACGCCGTCGCCCCCGGTGTGGTCGACACGGACATGCAGGCGCTCATCCGCTCCACCCCCGAGGATCGGTTCCCCGGGGTGGGCCGCTTCCACCGGCTCCACGACGACGGGGTGCTCCTCACCCCCGCGTGGGTGGCGGCGTGCATCATGGAAGCGTGCGTCGACCCGGCCACCCGTCGCCGACCCGAGGCCGGCGCCGGATCGGTGCGGTTCCGCGTTCCCGACCCGTCCGGGGGGAGCGGGCGGGTCGGGAACGGGTGAACGGCGTGACGACCCTCAGTCGGCGTGCGTGGTGCCGTAGTAGTGGTCCTGTGTGAGGTCGTCGACGAGCCCGGGACCGGCCGGCTCCCAGCCGAGCAGTGCGCGGGTGCGGGTGCTCGACACGGGGCTGTCGATGCTGAGGAAGTTCCCCAGCCAGAAGAAGTGGTCGGCCTCGACGGGCTCGACCGGCAGGCCGAGGTGCGTCCCGATGGCGGTGGCGATCTCGAGTCCGGTCACGCCTTCCTCGGCCACGCCGTGCAGGGTCGACCCCGCCGGGGCGTCCTCGACGGCCAGTCGGAAGAGGCGGGCGGCGTCGAGGCGGTGCACGGCGGGCCACCGGATCGAACCGTCGCCCACGTAGCCCGACACGCCGGTGGCCTCGGCCAACGCGACGATGTGGGCCATGAACCCGGTGTCGCCCTCACCGTGACACGTCGGCGACAGGCGCACGACGGACGAACGGACGCCGCGGGAGGCCAGGGCCACGGTGGCCAGGGCGGTGGCGTGGCGGGCGGACGGACCGGCCGGTACGTCGTCGCGGGAACCGAGGGGGGCCAGCCCGTCCTGCTCGGTGGCCACGCGCCCCGGCGTGAGCCCCATGACGCCCGACGCGATCACGAGCGGCCGGCCCGAGCCGGCCAGCACCTCACCGAAGGTATCGACCGAGGCCCGGTCGGCTGTGGCCGCCGCCTCGAAGTTCCCCGAGAAGGCCAGCTCGTGCTTGAAGGCGAGGTGGACGACGCCGTCCGAGTCAGCGGCCGCCCGGGCCAGGACGTCGAGGTCGTCGATGGATCCGGGCCGCGCCTCGGCGCCGGCCGCGGTCAGGGCGGCGGCCGATTCGTCGGAGCGGGCGAGCCCCACGACCTGGTGTCCGGCTCCGAGGAGCTCGGGAACGAGGGCGGAGCCGATCCAACCGGACGCTCCGGTCACGAAGATGCGCATGGGAGGTACCTCCAGGGGTGGGGTGCGGTCCCGACGGAAGGCCGGGAGTGATGTCAGTAACTGACATCACCATACCAGGCATGTCAGTCCATGACATCACTGCCCGGTACGATCGGGAGATGGGACGCTGGGAGCCGGACAGCCGGGGCAGGTTGCTCGAGGCGGCGTTCACCCTGTACGTCGAGCGGGGCTACGACGACACGACGGTGGCCGAGATCGCCGAGCGGGCCGGCCTCACCGAGCGCACCTTCTACCGGCACTTCACCGACAAGCGCGAGGTCCTGTTCTTCGGGGCCGGCCTACTGCTGGAGAGGGTGGTGGCGGCCGTGGAGGCGGCACCGGCGGACGCCACGGCCTTCGACGCGATGACCGCGGGCCTGTCGGCGGCGGGGGCCATGCTCCAGGAGGGGCGGGACTTCGCCCGTCAGCGGCAGGCGATCATCGACTCGAGCGCCGAGCTCCGCGAGCGGGAGCTGATCAAGTTGGCGTCGTTGGCGACCGCCATCGCCGAGGCCCTGCGCGGCCGCGGCGTCGATGCCGCGTCGTCCACCCTGTCCGGCGAGGTGGCGGTCGCCGTCTTCAAGATCGCGTTCATGCGGTGGATCGCCCAGGCCGGTGACCGCGAGCTGCCGGCGCTGATCGGAGAGGCGCTCGACGAGTTGAGAGCCGTCGCGTCCGGGGTCTGACGCCGGGGACGACGTCGGCCTCAGCGGACCCGACGGAGCCCGGCGGAGGGGCCGGCGTCGCCGGCGTGGTCCTCCAGGAACCGGGCCAGGTGCTCGATGACGAGCCCCCGGCGGTCGATCGGGCCCGAGCCAGGGGCCGCCGTTGCCTCTCTGTCGGGTGTTGCATTGCCCCTCGACGTATGGCGGAGGGTGGGCGGCCCCGGCTCGGAACTTCGGACGGGCCGCACCGGGACGGGGCCCGGGGTGCCGTCCGGCGTGAAGCCCTCGTGGGCGGGGTGCCACGGGGGGACGTCACGCTCGATGGTGGGGGCACCGCCGGTGCCGACCACGAGGGCGAGGGCCGGGCCGGTGCGGCGGCGGCGCTCACGCTCGATCGGACTGGTGCGGAAGGTGCTCCCTGTCATGCCTCCATGCTGCGGGCCGGCCCTAAGGGGAACCCAAGGAGGGTGTAGGAGAACAGGAAGAAGATCGGAAGAAGAACGTGAGAAGGCGTGCCGGGTCCCGTCCGGTCGTGGGGAGGTCCGGGTAACGTCGTCGCATGTCCGACCGCTCCCGCAAGATCGCCAAACCGGCCGCCGCCCTCGGCGTGCTGGCCACCATGGCCAGCATCTGGTGGTTCGCCCTCCGTCCGCGGCGCAAGGTCAAGCTCGACAAGTAGCACCCGGGCGGCGGGCGACGTGCCGGCCGCCACGGCGGACGGTTGCCGCCGGCCATTCGACCCCCGGTCGGGCGCCGGTAGCCTCGCCGTGTGGCCCTGGCATCGCTCCGCCCGCTCCGCTCGCGGAATTTCGCCCTCATCTGGTCGGCGGCCCTGGTGTCCAACCTCGGGTCGTGGATGCAGACCGTGGCCCTGGGCGTGCTGGTCTTCACCCGGACCGACCAGCCGGCGTGGGCCGGCCTGGTGGCGGCGGCCGGCTTCGTGCCCATCGGGCTGCTCGCCCCCGTGGGCGGTGCCCTCGCCGACCGGCTCGACCGGCGCCGCTGGCTCATCGTCACCACCCTCGCCGAGACGTCGTTCGCCATCGTCCTGGCCGTCCTGGCCGGCCTCCACCACGATCCGCCCTGGGCACTCGTGGTGCTGTCGTTCCTCGGCGGCGCCTCGGGGGCGATCGGGTTCCCGGCGTACCAGGCCATGGTGCCCGACCTCGTCCCCCCCGAGGATCTGCTCGGAGCGGTGTCGTTGTCGTCGGCCCAGTACAACTTGGGCCGGGTGATCGGCCCGGCCCTGGCCGGCCTGGTGCTGCTGACCGACAACTACGCCATCGTGTTCGGCATCAACGCGCTGTCGTTCGGCGCGGTGGTCGTGGCCCTCCTGCTCGTGCGGCTGCCCCCACCCCTGCCGGTGGCGGGCCATCCGTCCATGGCCCGGCGAATCGTCGAAGGCGCCCGGGCCGCCCGGGCCGAACCGGGATGCCGCTCCGCCATCCTCTGCATCGCCGTGGTGGCGCTGCTGGCCTCGCCGTTCATCGCCCTGGTGCCGGCCATGGCCAAGCAGTTCCACGGGTCGGGACTCGGCCTGGGACTGGTGACCGCGCTCCTGGTCACCGCCCAGGGGGTGGGGGCGGTCGTCGGTGCGTTGGCGCTGCCGGGCCTGGCCCTGCGTTTCGGCCGGCTGACCGTGCTGCGCACGGCCCTCTTCGCCGTGCCCGTACTGCTCTGCGCCTATGCGCTCTCGCCCACTCTGGCGGTCGCCGTCCCGGCGTTCGTGGCCGTGGGCGCCGCTTACATCTGCGTCCTGTCCGGACTCAACACGGTCGTCCAACTGCGGGCCCCGGCCGCAGCCAGGGGGAGGATCCTCAGTATCTACATGATGGCCCTCGGGCTCGTCTACCCCCTGGGGGCCGTCCTCCAGGGGTGGTTGGCCGACCGGCACGGGATCCGGGCGGTCACCGTGGCCGGGGCGCTCGTCCTGCTGGCCCTGTGTGCGCTGACGGTGCTGCTGCGACCCTCGATCTTCGCCAATCTGGCCGACCCGGCACCGATCGGGGTGAGCGACGTCGACGGACCCGTCGCCCGCCGTTCCCCGGGGGCGGTCGGTGACGGACCGGTGGACCCGGCTCCGACCGGGGGGACGGCGTGACCGACGGCGTCGAGGTCCTCACGGCCGGTGCGGCCGAGGAGGCCCAGGCCCGGGCGGCCGGTGCCCTGCTGTCCGCCGGCTGCCGCCAGGGGGACCGGGTGGTCTTCTGCCTCGGGTCGTCGGCCGCCCTGCTGGTCGCCGTGCTCGGCGCCCTGCGGGTCGGAATCGTGCCGGTGCTGCTCAACGCCACCCTCACCGACGATGAGCGGGACGTCCTGGTGGACGACGCCGACCCGACGCTGGTGGTGACCGACGCGGACGGTCTGGCCCGGCTGGACTCGGGCCCACCGGCCCGGCTGGCCGCGCATCCGCGTTGCCGCCCGATGCACTACACCTCGGGGACGACCGGACGGGCCAAGGGCGTGTGGACGGGCCTCTGGGACGCGCCCACCGCGGCGGCCGCCCTGGCCGACGAGGCGCGGCTGTGGGGGTTCGGACCCGACGACGTGCACCTGGTGTGCTCCCCGATGTACCACTCGGTGTCGATCCGGTTCGCCGGGGGCACCCTCCTGGCCGGCGGCACCTGTGTGGTCCTCGACCACTTCGACGCCGAGCGGGCGGCGGCGGCCCTGGGGGGCGACCTACGGCCCCACGCCGACCACCACCTTCGTCGCCCCCGCGGCGCTGACCCGCCTGCTCGCCCTCCCCGATCCGGACCGGTTCGGCGCCCTGCGACTCCTGGTCCACGCCGGGTCGCCGTGCCCGCCGGCCCTGAAGCGGGCGGCTCTGGAGCGGACCGGTCCCGGTGTCGTGTGGGAGTTCTACGGCTCGACCGAGGGCCAGTTCACGGTGTGCCCGCCCGCCGAGTGGCTCGAGCGCCCGGGCACCGTGGGCCGCGCCCGGGCCGGCCGCGTCGTGACGGTCGACGACGACGGCATCGTCTGGTGCCGGCCGCCGGCCTTCGCCCGGTTCGCCTACTGGCGCGACGAGGCCAAGACGGCGGCCGCCTGGCGGGACGGCGCGTTCACCGTGGGGGATCTGGGCCGGCTCGACGACGACGGCTATCTGTTCCTCGACGGTCGTCGCGACGACCTGGTCATCACCGGAGGGGTCAACGTCTACCCGGCGGAGGTGGAGGCGGCCCTCGCCGACGTGGCCGGCGTCGAGGAGGTGGCCGTCTTCGGTCTGCCCGACGAACGGTGGGGCCAGCGGGTCTGCGCCGCGGTGGTCCCCGTGGCCGGGGCGGACGTCGGGCGGGTCCTGGCCGAGCTGGCCGACCATGCGGCCGGCCACCTGGCCGGCTACAAGCGACCCAAGCAGTACGAGGTGGCGATCGGGCTGCCCCGCACGGCCACCGGCAAGGTCCGTCGCCTGCAGCTACCGGCGGAGCTCGGCCTGGAGTGAGCGGCGACGGGTGCCCGGGCGGGACGCCCCGGCCCATCGGCGATACTGGAACCCATGCACGCCGCCGACGCCGGGCCTCCGATCGCCACCATCAACCCCACCACCGGCGAACTGCTCGAGTCGTTCCCGCCTCTGGACGCCGCCGCCCTGGAGGCGCGCCTCGCCACCGCGGCCGCCGGCGCCCGGACCTGGAGAGCCTCCTCGTTCGAGGAGCGGTCCCGCCTGCTCGTGACGGCGGCCGAGCTCCTCGAGGGGGAGGTACCGGACATCGCGCAGACGGTCACCACCGAGATGGGCAAGCCGTTCGCCCAGGCCAAGGGCGAGGTGGCCAAGTGCGCCCACGGATTCCGCTGGTTCGCCGAGCACGCCGAGGGGATGCTGGCCGACCGCGAGGTGCCCGTCGACGCATCGCTGGGCCTCGTCGCCTACCAGCCGCTCGGGGTGATCCTGGCCGTGATGCCCTGGAACTTCCCGTTGTGGCAGGTGGCCCGCTTCATCGCCCCCGCCGTCATGGCCGGAAACGTGGGCCTGCTCAAGCACGCCCCGAGCGTGCCGCGCACGGCCTTGCTGCTCGAGGACCTGTTCCGCCGCGCCGGCGCGCCCGACGGCGTGCTCCAGGCGCTGCTCATCGGCACCGACCAGGTCCCGGGGGTCATCGCCGACGACCGCGTCGCCGCCGTGACCCTGACGGGCAGCGTGGCGGCCGGGCGCGCCGTCGCCGCCCAGGCCGGTGCGGTGGGCAAGAAGGTCGTCCTCGAACTCGGCGGGAGCGACCCCTTCATCGTGCTCCCCTCGGCCGACCTCGACCGGGCCGTCCCGGTCGCCGTGCAGGCCCGGGTGCAGAACGCCGGACAGTCGTGCATCGCCGCCAAGCGTTTCATCGTCCACCGGGACGTGGCCGACGAATTCACGGAGCGGTTCGTGGCGGCCATGGCGGCACTTTCGGTGGGCGATCCGCTCGACCCGGCGACCGAGGTGGGCCCACTCATCAACGCCGCCGCGGTCGAGGGGATCGAGGCACAGGTGGAGGATGCCCGGGCCAAGGGGGCGACGGTGCTGTGCGGGGGCGAGCGGGTGGTGGGCCCGGGCGGGCCGTCCCGTCCGGGCTACTTCTACCGGCCGACGGTCCTCACCGGCATCGCCCCGGGCATGCGGGTCGCCACCGAGGAGCTCTTCGGCCCGGTCGCGCTCCTCTACGTGGTGGAGGACGCCGATGCCGCCCTGGAGCTCGCCAACGACACCGAGTTCGGCCTCGGGTCGAGCGTGTGGACCGAGGATCCCGACGAGCAGCAGCGGTTCGTGAACGACCTCCAGGCCGGCCAGGTCTTCGTGAACGGGATGACGGTGTCGATGCCCCAACTGCCCTTCGGCGGCATCAAGAGTTCCGGCATCGGTCGCGAGCTCTCGTCGTTCGGCCTGCACGAGTTCTGCAACGTGAAGTCGGTCTGGATCGCCTGATGCCGGGCCTCCCGTGGGCGTTCGGGTGACGGGGGACACCGGGCGCCGGGCGTACTTCGACCATGCGGCGACGACGCCGCTGCGCCCCGAGGCGCTCGAGGCCATGCTCCCCCTGCTGACCGAGGAGTTCGCCAATCCGTCCGGGGCCCACGCCGAGTCCCGCCGGGCACGCGTCGCCCTCGACGATGCCCGTGACCGGATCGCCGAGCTGCTGGGTGCCGCCCCGGGCGAGGTGGTCCTCACCTCGGGCGGGACCGAAGCGGACGGCCTGGCCGTCCACGGGGGGTGGGAGGCGGTGGCCGAACGGCACCCCGACGGACCGCCCCCGGCCGTCGTGTGCTCGGCCATCGAGCACCACGCCGTCCTGGAGGCGTGCCGGTCCCTGTCCGTCCGGACGGGCGCCGAGCTGCGCGAGGTGCCCGCCGGTTCCGACGGCCGCATCGACCTCGACGCCCTGTCCGACGCCTGCCGGGGCGACGTTGGCCTGGTGTCGGTCATGACGGTGAACAACGAACTGGGGACCATCCAGCCCCTGTCGGCCATCGCCGAACTGGTGGCCGAGCGCTGCCCCCGGGCGGTGCTCCACACCGACGCCGTGCAGGCCGTCCCGTGGCTCGACGCGGGCGCGGTGACGGCTCCGGCCGCCCTGGTGTCGGTGAGCGCCCACAAGTTCGGGGGTCCCAAGGGGGTCGGAGCGCTCATCGTGCGCCACGGCACGCGCGTGCGACCCCGTATCGACGGTGGTGGCCAGGAGCGGGGCCGGCGTAGCGGGACCCCCAACGTGGCGGGTGCGGTCGGCGCGGCGGCTGCCCTGGCGGCCACGGTGGCCGGTCGTTCCGGGGACGAGGCCCGGGTGCGGGTGCTCCGGGACCGCCTGGGGGACGGGCTGTCGGCCGCGGTGCCCGGATCCGTCGAGAGCGGTGACCGCGACCGACGGGTGGCCGGTCTGCTGCACCTGCGGGTGGCCGGGGTCGAAGCCGAGGCGGCGGTCGTGCTGCTCGACGAGGCCGGGGTGGCCGTGTCGGCGGGGGCCGCCTGCTCGAGCGGAGCGGTGGAGCCGAGCCACGTGCTGGTGGCCATGGGGCTCGGCGCGGGCGAGGCCTCGTCGGGCCTCCGGTTCTCGCTGGGTGTGACAACCACCGACGACGATGTCGACCATGCGCTGGCATGCGTTCCCGGCGTCCTCGACGCCCTGCGAAACTAGGCCCGTGCGCGTCCTGGTGGCCATGTCCGGAGGAGTCGACTCGTCGGTGGCCGCGGCGCTGGCCGTCGACGTCCACGGGGCGGCCGACGTGGTGGGCGCCACCCTCAAGCTGTGGGGGGGCGACTCCGACTCCGGCTGTTGCTCGGTGGCCGACGTGGAGGACGCCCGGCGGGTGGCCGACCAACTGGGCATCGTCCATCACGTGTTCAATTTCAGCGCCGACTTCGAGGCCCGGGTGGTCGACCCGTACGTCGCCGGGCACGCCGAGGGCCGCACCCCCAACCCCTGCATCGAGTGCAACCGGCACCTCAAGTTCGACCGTCTCCTGGACCGGGCGGGGGATCTCGGCTTCGACGCGGTGGCCACGGGCCATCACGCCCGGGTCGGGCGGGACGGGGACGGTACCTGGCGCCTGCTGCGTGGGGCCGACCCGGCCAAGGACCAGTCGTACGTGCTGGCCATGCTCGGCCAGGACCAGTTGGCCCGGACCCGGTTCCCGGTGGGGGAGATGACCAAGGACGCGGTGCGGGCCACCGCCACCCGGCTGGGGCTGCGGACCGCCGCCAAGCCGGACAGTCAGGACGTGTGCTTCATCCGTTCCGATGCCGGACGGGCCGGGTTCATCGGGGACCGGGTGCCGCTGCACGCCGGTCGCCTGGTGGACCACGAGTCGGGGGCCGACCTCGGCGAGGTGGAGGCCGTGGAGCTGGTCACGGTCGGACAGCGCCGGGGCATGGGGCACGGCACCGACGGCCGGCGCCGCTTCGTGACGGCCGTCGACGTGCCCGGACGGCGGGTCACCGTCGGACCACCGGAGGCGTCGATGGCGGGGTCGGCCGAACTGACGACCGTCGCCTGGGTCGACGCCCCGCCGACCACGGTGGCCGACGGGTTCGACGCGCTGGCCCAGTGCAGCGCCCACGGGGCGGCCGTGCCGGCTTGCGTCCGGGCCGACGGCGACGGGCTGACGGTGACGTTCGCCACCCCGCAGCGGCGGGTGGCGCCGGGTCAGACCGTCGCCCTGTACGACCCCGGGCGGCCGGAGTCGGTCGTCGGATCGGGTGTGGTGCGATGAGCGACGGATCCACTTCGGCGTCCGACCCGGTCGGGCGGTCGGCCGAGCTGCGGGCGCTCATCGCCCACCACAACGAGCGGTACCACGTGCTCGACGACCCCGAGATCACCGACGCCGAGTACGACGAGCTGGTCAGGGAACTGCGGGGTATCGAGGCCGAGCACCCCGACCTGGTCGTGCCGGATTCGCCGACCACCACCGTCGGGGCGGCGCCGTCGACACTGTTCGCCCCGGTGGTCCACCACGTGCCGATGATGAGCCTGGACAACGCCTTCAGCCCGGACGAGCTGCGGGCCTGGGCCGACCGGGTGGCCAAACAGGTGCCGCCGGACACCGCCTTCGAGTGCGAGCTCAAGATCGACGGTCTGGCGATGTCGCTGCTCTACCGGGAGGGGGTCTTCGTGCAGGCCGCCACCCGGGGAGACGGCACCACGGGCGAGGACGTCACCGCCAACGTCGCCACCGTCGCCGCCGTCCCGAAGCGGCTCGACCCGGCCGCCGGACCCCCGCCGGACGTGCTCGAGGTGCGGGGCGAGATCTACATGCCCATCGCCGCCTTCGACGACCTCAACCGGCGCCAGGCGGAGGCGGGCGACCGGCTGTTCGTGAATCCCCGTAACTCCGCAGCCGGCTCGTTGCGCCAGAAGGACGCCGCGGTGACGGCGTCCCGGGCGCTGTCGTTCTGGGCGTACCAGGTCGGAGAGGTGGCCCCGGCCCCCTCGAACGAGCCCGGCGGCCCGACGCCCGACCTGGCCACCAGCCAGTCGGCCACCCTCGCCTGGCTGGGCCGCGCCGGTTTCCCGGTGAATCCCGAGGTGCGCCTCGTGCACGGTCTCGACGACGTGCTGGCCTTCTGCGCCCGGTGGGAGGAGCACCGCCACGACCTCGACTACGAGATCGACGGCGTGGTGGTGAAGGTCGACGACCTCGCACTGCAGCGGGCGCTCGGCTCCACGTCGCGCGCCCCCCGCTGGGCGATCGCCTACAAGTTCCCACCCGAGGAACGGTCGACGACGCTGCGCGACATCGCGGTGTCGATCGGCCGGACCGGCAAGGCCACGCCGTTCGCCGTGCTCGAGCCGGTGTTCGTGGGCGGGTCGACGGTCGGCCTCGCCACCCTCCACAACGAGGACCAGGTCCGCCTGAAGGACGTACGGCCGGGCGACACGGTGATCGTACGGAAGGCCGGCGACGTGATCCCCGAGGTGGTCGGCCCGGTCCGGGTGAAGGGGAAGCGCCGCCGACCGGCCTGGAAGTTCCCGACGACGTGTCCGGTGTGTGCGGCCCCCCTCGAACGGCTCGAGGGGGAGAGCGACACGTTCTGCACCAATCTCGACTGCCCGGGCCAGCGGGTCCAGCGCATCGCCCACTTCGCCTCGCGGTCGGCCATGGACATCGAGGGACTCGGCGAGCAGCGCGTGCAGCTGCTCGTCGACCACGGCCGGCTCGTGGACGTGGCCGACCTCTACTCCTTCACCCCCGAGACGTTCGCCGGCCTCGAGGGATTCGCCGAACTCTCGGTGGCCAATCTGCTCGGGGCCATCGACATCTCGCGCGGGCGGCCGCTCAGCCGGGTGCTGATCGGCCTGGGCATCCGCCACCTCGGTCAGGTCGGGGCCACCGCTCTGGCCCGGGCCTGTCGGGACATCGACGGGGTACTGGGCTCCGACGTGGAGACCCTGGCCCGCATCGACGGTGTCGGGCCCGTCATCGCGTCGAGCGTGGTGGCGTGGTTCGCCTCGCCGGTCAACCGGTCGGTGGTCGAGCGGCTACGGGCCGCCGGCGTCAACCTGACCGAGCCCGACCCGACCGGGGTGGGGGGCGGAGGGGAGCTAGCGCAGACCCTGGAGGGACGTTCCGTCGTGGTGACCGGCACGTTGGACGGGTACACCCGGGAGGAAGCGGAGGCCGCCGTGCTCGCCCGAGGGGGGAAGTCACCCGGAACGGTGTCGAAGAAGACGTACGCCGTGGTGGTGGGACGGGCCCCCGGTGCCTCCAAGGTGACCAGGGCCGAACAGCTCGGGGTCCCGATCGTCCCGGGGGACCACTTCGACGAATTCCTCGGCTCGGGCGCCCTGCCGACCACCGACTGACCCCGTCGTGGCAGGTCAGGGCCTCCTTCCTCCTGTCACGATTCCGCAGCGGGGTCGGAGCCGCTCCTCCTCACAATTCGAGGATTTTGCCCGGAGATCGGAAGTTGGGACCTGCCCCTCCTTGTAAACGGGAGGTTACGTAGTTACTGTACGGAAACCAGACCAGGACTCACGAGGGCAAGTGGGGAGACCGGTCCTGTTCGTAGCGCAGGGGCAGTCGGGGGGCGTCGGTTCGACGGTACCGAGTGCGCACAAGCTACGCGGGAACCGTCAACTCCCGTTGTAACGGTTGGGAGATCTCGCACGTTATAACTCCTGCCGATCGCCCGAGGGGGTTGTCGGGTCCGGTGGAACACACGTCGGGGGGCGTCCGTCGCCTGACTTCTAGCCCGTGGCGACACGGGGGAAACAAGGAGCAACCAATATGATCCGCAAGATCCTCGTGACCGCGGCCGCGGTGGCCATGCCCGTCAGCAGTCATTGCCGTCACCGGCGGTGTCGCCGGTGCGGCCAAGACGCCGACGGTGGCCAACGACTCGATCACCTGCACCACCGAGGCCGACACGGTCTCCTTCAGCATCCCGCTGACCGCCGCCGGCGCCACCAGCGGCACCGAGATGTCCACGCTGTCCGGTTCCATCAGCGGCTGCACCGTCAGTGGCCCTGTGACCGTGACCGGTACGGTGACCGGTTCGATCTCGGGCACCATCTCCAACGGTAAGGCCGGCAGCGCCAAGAAGCCCTGCTGCACCACGGGCAGCCTGCTCGGCACCAACAAGGAGAAGGGCACGCTCACCGTGACCTGGTCCGGTGGTTCGATCGCGATCCCTGCGACCTCGATCGCGCTGAAGACGGTCACCGGTGGTCTGGACCCGACCGAGACGTATGCCACGCTGGCCCTCGCCGGCAAGGAGTCGGGCAGCTTCGGTGGATCCGACAAGGGCAAGACGAGCTCCATCTCTGCTCAGACGGACGACAGCGTCACCACCCTGGCCGGACTTTCCAGCATCTCGTCGCTCACCCTGAACGGTGGGGCCACGGGCATCACCCTCAAGTAGTCACCCGGGACCGCCCGAGCGATCGGGTGGGCCCACACCGACGAGGACGGGGCTACGGCCCCGTCCTCGTCGCGTCCGCACCCGATCGCTCGGGGCAGGGTGGGTCCTGCGCCCGGTCCCGGATCGCCAGGACCGCCCACGCCAGGTCCGGTTCGACCCGTCCACCGCGGTGGAGGATGCGATCGCTAGCCTGAGCAGAGCCATGCCGAGTCTCACCGACTCCATCGGGCGCGTCCTCGGCGACCGCTACCGACTCGTCACACCTGTGGGGACCGGTGCGTCCGCGCACGTGTACCTGGCCGAGGACGTATCCCTCAAGCGCCAGGTGGCCATCAAGGTCCTGCACCCGGCCCTGGCCGGCGACCAGGCCTTCCTCAAGCGCTTCCGGGCCGAGGCGCGGGCCGTCGCCGCCCTCAACCACCCGAACGTCCTGCGGGTCTACGACTGGGGCGAGCAGGACGGCGAGCCCTACCTGGTGCTCGAATACCTCGCCGGCGGATCGCTCCGCCAGATCTACGACACCGGGACCCTGCTCACCCCCGAGCAGGCGGTGCGCATCGGCATCGAGGCGTGCGCCGGACTCGACTACGCCCACCGCCGGGGGCTCATCCACCGGGACATCAAACCGGCCAACCTCCTCTTCGACGCCGACGGCCGCCTGCGAATCGCCGACTTCGGCCTGGCCCGGGCCCTGGCCGAGGCGGCCTGGACGGAGCCGGACGGGGCCATCCTGGGCACCGCCCGCTACGCCGCTCCCGAACAGGTCGAGGGCTGGGTCCTCGACGGCAAGGCGGACGTCTACGCCCTGGCCCTGGTGCTCTACGAGGGGGTCACGGGGGAGGCGCCCTTCATCGGTGACACCACGGTGGCCACCATGATGGCCCGCATCGGTGCCCTGCTGCCGGAACACGAGGCCCTCGGGCCTCTGGGCGACGTGCTCACGTGGGCCGCGGCCCCCGATCCCTCCGAGCGGTACGACGCCGCCACCTTCGGCGCCCGTCTCGCCGAGCTGGCGGCGACGCTGCCCGATCCGCAGCCCCTCCCGCTCGTGACCGAGGAGCGCGAGGAGGAGGACCCCTTCCTGATGGCCGCCGCCGTGGGGCTCACCCCCCGGATCGAGCGACCGAACCGGACCCCGACACGGTCCCCCGAGCCGGTGGGCGACCTCACCGAACTCGGGCTGCCGGCCGCCGTGGCGGCCAAGAGCAGCCCGCGGCCTCCGGGGGACGAGCCACCGGCGACCGAGGACGAGACCAGGCGCCGCCGCTGGCCCTGGCTGGTAGCCATCGGCGTGGTGGTGGCCGCCCTGCTGGCCGGCGGCATCGCCTGGGCCGTCTCCACCCAGGCCTTCACCCCCTCGACACCGGTACCCGTCCTGGTGGGTCGGTCGCTGCCGGCGGCCACCTCGGCGGCCACCGAGGCCCATCTCACGCTCCGGGTGTCGGGCCGGAGCTCCTCGATCAGCGTGCCCGCCGGCGTCGTCATCAGCCAGCAGCCGGTCGCCCGGTCTCGGGGTGCCGCGGTCTCGGTCAAGCAGGGCTCGACCGTGGCGGTCGTGGTCTCGACGGGGCTCCCGCTCGTCGCCGTGCCCGACGTCACCTCGTTCACCGACTGCCACGACGCGGTGGCCGCCCTGGCCGTCGTGCACCTGGTGGGGGTCTGTCCGGCCACCGCCGCCCAGTACAACGCCACGGTGCCCACCGGTGGGGTGCTCGGCACCACGCCGACCGGGCACGCCCCCTACGGCTCCACCGTCACCATCGTCACGTCCAAGGGTCACGCCCCGGTGCCCGTTCCCACCGTCGTCGGGACCGGGAGCACCTACGCGTCGGCCGCCGCGGCGCTGACCGCGGCCGGCTTCGTCCCGACCGAGACGAAGCTCTACTCGTCGACGGTGCCGGCCACCGAGGTCGTCGCCACCGTGCCGGGGGCGGGGACGGTCCAGCCCTTCGGCTCGACGGTCACGGTCCAGATCTCCCTCGGGCCCAAGCCCGTCACCGTGCCGCCGCTGATCGACTCGTCGCCGTTGGCGGCGGAGTCCGAACTCCGGGCGCTCGGCCTGGTGGTCGGCGGTCCCTACGGTCCTCCCGGCTCCACCACGGTCGTGTCGAGCGCCCCGGCGGCCGGATCGTCGGTGCCGGTCGGCTCGACGGTGGACGTCTACACGGCATGAGCCGCACCGGAGGGGCGTGCGAACTGTGCGAGGCGGCGCGGATCACCGAGTGGTTCCACGAGGACGACACCTGCTGGGTGGCCGACTGCGAGGTGTGCGGCGTCCCGATGGTGGTGTGGAAGCAACACGGCAACGAGCCCCCCGAGTCCGACGTCGACCACATGCTGGCCCGACTGGGCGAGGTGGCCGACCGGGTCCTGGGGGAGGGCGTGTGGTCCTATGACCGGGTCATGCGCCAGATCCCGGACCACTTCCACGCCCACGCCCGGGACCCGCAGTGGTGGGCGCGGCGCTTCGGACGTTCGTGACCGGCGGGTGAGCCGGCGCGGCAGGGCATGATCAAGTACCTGGGGTCGAAGCGGCGCCTGGTGCCGGCCCTCACGGTGCTGGCCGAGGCCAGTGGGGCCCGTACCGCGCTCGACCTGTTCTGCGGCACGACCCGGGTGTCCCAGGCCTTCAAGGGACTCGGGATCGCCACCACGGCGGTCGACAGCGCCCGGTGCGCCCACGTGCTGGCCCGTTGCTACGTGGCGGCGGACCCCGGGGCCGACCCCGGGCTCCGGGCCGAGGTGGCGGCCGCCGTCGAGCGGCTCGACGCCGTGCCCGGCCGGGCCGGTTACGTGACCCAGACGTTCTGTGTGGAGTCGCGCTACTTCCGACCTGAGAACGGGGCTCGCATCGACGCCGTGCGGCAGGCCATCGACGACCACTGGGCCGGTACCCCGCTGTGGCCGATCCTGGTGACGAGCCTGCTGGAGGCGGCCGACCGGGTCGACTCGACCACCGGGCTCCAGATGGCCTACCTGAAGCGGTGGGCCCCCCGGGCCGACCGGCCGCTCTCCCTGCGGGTGCCGGATCTGGTGCCGGGTCCGGGTCGGGCCGTACGCGGCGACGCCTGCGGCCTCGTCGCCGGTGGCGCCCTGGGCCCCGTCGACCTGGCCTACCTCGACCCGCCGTACAACCAGCACCGGTACGACTCGAACTACCACGTCTGGGAGACGCTGGTGGCCTGGGACGCCCCTGACCACTACGGGGTGGCGTGCAAGCGGGACGACCTGCGCGACCCGGCCGGGCGGAGTCCGTTCAACGGACGTCGGACCATGCCGGTGGCCCTGGGTGGCGTGGTCGCCGGCGTAGACGCCGAGGTGGTCGTGCTCTCGTACAACAACGAGGCATGGCTCAGCTACGACGAACTCCACGACGTGTGCTCGGCCCGGGGGCACGTGGAGGTGCTGGCCTTCGATTCGGCCCGCTACGTGGGGGCCCGGATCGGCATCCACGACCCGTCGGGTCGCAAGGTGGGGAAGATCTCCCACCTGCGGAACACCGAGTACGTGGTCCTGGCCGGCCCGAGGGCCCGCGTGACGGACATGGCGCTCGCCGTCGAGACCGCCGGCCTGGGGCGCGGGTCGACCGCCCGGTACCCGTGCCGGCCGCCTGACCCGGCTTGACCGCCACCGCGGCCCGATGAGAACGTGGTCGCGGAGCCTCCGCCCCTCCCGGCACCTGCCGCGGCGCGGGCGGCCACCGACGGCACCGGGTGGCGCCCACCGGGCCACCGCCACCGCCGGGCCGTCGAGCGACGGACCGGCCGACACGAGGGAAATCTGAGGACATGGGAACACTGGACGGACGCATCGCCATCATCACCGGCGCGGGCCGCGGCATCGGCCGCGAGTACGCCCTGCTGTTCGCCGCCGAGGGGGCGAAGGTCGTGGTCAACGACCTCGGGGGCTCCCTCGACGGCTCCGGCGACGACGTCAGTGCCGCCCAGCAGGTGGTCGACGAGATCACCGCCGCCGGCGGCGAGGCCGTGGCCAACCACGACGACGTGACGGACTGGGAGGGCGGCAAGCGCCTCGTCGACACGGCCATCGAGACCTACGGTGACCTGCACGTCCTGGTCAACAACGCCGGCATCCTGCGGGACCGGGTACTGGTGAACATGTCCGAGGCGGAGTGGGACGCCGTCATCCACGTGCACCTGAAGGGGCACTTCGTCCCGACGCGCCACGCCGCCGCCTACTGGCGCGAGCAGACCAAATCCGGCAACGAGGTGCACGCGTCGGTGATCAACACCTCGTCGACCTCGGGCCTGCTGGGCAATCCCGGACAGACCAACTACGGCGCAGCCAAGGCCGGCATCGCCGCGTTCACGACCATCGCCGCCACCGAGCTGTCTCGTTACGGCGTGCGCGTCAACGCCCTGGCGCCCAACGCCCGCACCCGGATGACGGTCGAGACGCCGGGTCTGGCCGACATCGTGGCCGCCCCGGAGGACGCCGCCACGTTCGACGCCTGGGACCCGGCCAACATCGCCCCGCTGGTCGCCTACCTCGCCACCGAGTCGTGCCCGGCCACCGGCAAGGTCTACTTCATCCTCGGCGGCACGGTCCGCCTCTTCCAGCCCTGGACCCTGACCGACACGATCGAGAAGGACGGACGCTGGACGGTGGAGGAGCTGCAGGCCGAAATGCACAAGCTCGGGGGCTGAGTGGTCTCCCGGGCCGACGGGCCCGGTCCCCCCGCCCCGGACGGGGACTTCGACGCCGACGAGCTGCGGGAGGCCGAGGCGCTCCTGAGCGGCACGGGGTCCGGGGGCGACGGTGGGATCACCATCCCGTGGCCCCTGCTGTTCCGGCACCGGATCCACCACCGGGTGGCCGGTTCGGACCGTTACCAGTGGTGGGTCCTGTGGACGGTGCTGGCCGGGCTGCTGTCGGTCAACATCACCTTCACGGTGTTCGTGGTCGCCCTGCCCGAGGTGGCCCGCCAGCTGCACACCACGGTCTCCACGCTGACGTGGACGTCGACCGGGCCGCTGCTCGCCTTCGGCGTCGCCGCGCCGGTGCTCGGCAAGCTCGGGGACCTGCGCGGCTACAAGCGCCTGTACCTGTGGGGCCTGAGCGGAGCCGCGGTCAGCGTGGTCCTCACGGCGTCGGCGCCCACGGCCGGTGTGCTGATCGCCGCCCGCCTGTTCGACGGCGTGCAAGGCGCGGCCACCGGGGCGGCCTCGATGGCCCTGGTGCTCGAGGCCTTCTCCCACGAGGACCGGGTCAAGGCCCTGGGCTGGTGGGCCCTGGTCGGGGCCGGAGGCCCGGTGCTGGGGGTCACCATCGGTGCCCCGATCATCCAGTTCTACGGCTGGCGGGCGCTCTTCTGGGGTGAGCTCCCCCTCATGGCCATCGCCGCCGTCCTGGCCGTCATCGTCCTGCCCGCCCACGACCACCTGGGGGCCGGGGCGGGGCCGGTTCCCGACCCCCTCACCGACGGGTCCGAGCCGACCCCGACGGAGGGGTCCCTCCCGCCCGTCCCGGAACCACCGGCCGCCCCGCCCCCCGACCCCTCCCACGAGCACCCGTGGCGGGAGCTCGACTGGCTCGGCTCGGCCACCTTGTCGGGCTCGGTCACCCTCGGCCTGCTGGGCCTCAACCTGGCGCCGACATGGGGCTTCGGCGACCCGAAGACGTTGTCGCTGTTCGTCGCCTGCATCGTGGCCGCCATCGCGTTCGTGGTCCACGAGCGGAGGACGCCCCGTCCGCTCATCCCGCTGCGGTATTTCAGGAAGCGCAACTTCGTGTTCCCGCTGGGGGCACGGGCCTGCGTGAACTTCGCCTACATGGGCGGGTTCTTCCTGTTCCCCATCCTGATGGAGCGCATCTACGGCTACAGCGAGACCAGTGCGGGGATCATGTCGACGGCCCGGCCCCTGGTGTTCTCGCTGTCGGCGCCCATCGCCGGTTACGCGGCGGTCAAGGTGGGGGAGCGCTGGTCGATCGTGGCCGGCTCCGCCGCACTGTTCGTCTCCATGCTCGTCTTCACCCAGGTCGGGGCCGACCCGTCGGTGGTACTCATCATCGTGGCCCTCGCGCTCTCGGGGCTGGCCAACGGGGTGTCGACGCCGTCGACGGCGTCATCGGCCTCCAACGAGGTGGCGCCCGACGAGCTCGGGGTCATGAGCGCGGCCCAGCTGCTGATCACCCAGATCGGCGTGGTCGCCGGCATCCAGACCATGGTGACGGTCCAGGCCTCGTCCCACGGGGGTGCGGGGGACCTGGCCTCCTTCCACTCCGCCTACCTGGTCGGCGCCCTGGTGGCGCTGGTGGCCGTGGTCTGCGGCTTCTTCACCCGGGATACACCCCGCGGCCAGCGGACCGTCCCCGTCGAGGTGGTGGCCCACTAGTCGGGCTCCAGGTAGCTTCTGTTTCCGGAGAGTGGCCCGCCAGAGACGTGGCTCGCTCCTGAACCGAGGTGTAGACACGACATGCCCGAGTTCCCTGCGATCGCTCACGTGGCGCTGACGGTCACGAGCCTCGAACGGAGTGTTCCCTGGTACAGGGCCCTGTTCGGCTCGGACCCGATTCTCGACGAGGACACAGGGCCGTTCCGGCGTGTCGCATGGCTCACGGGCGGCACGATCGTCGGTCTCACCCAGTTCCCTGGTCCGAACAGCTCTGGACCGTTCGACGAGCGCCGGCCGGGGCTGGACCATCTGGCGTTCGGCTGTGCCGGCCGCGATGAGTTGCGAGCGTGGGAAATGCACCTGGATGAACTCGGCATTCCCAACGGCGGCATCGTGGACGTGCCCGGGTACTCGGCACTGTCCTTTCGAGACCCCGACAACATCGCGTCGAGTTCTTCGCACGTCGAGCGTAGGACCGGCGGCGTATCTGTCTGCTCTGTAGGCGGTCCCTGATCACCGGCTGTGAGCCCCAGGACCCGAAGGCTCGAGCCGAGCAGGTCAGGGCGGTGCGGTTGAAAGGATCGGAGGACCGGTCGGCGAGCTGCCCAGGGACTTGGCGGCGGCCTTGGATGAGGCACTACGACCGCATCTGGCGCTCTGACCCTCCGGCTGGGACTGCCCCCGTGCCGGGCGCCGGCTCGGTGAGAGTCGACACGGACGGCTACGACCCTCTTCGCCACCACCGCCCGGCAGGCGCTACTCCGGCACTGTCGTACGTCGAGCCTGAAGGTCTCCGCAGACGAAGGTGCAGGCCAGCGCAGCGGCGGCCCACGCGTCCCTCTTCCCGATCGACCTGAAGCTCGCCAGGCTGACGAAGGTATCGAGCGAGTCGCTCGCCAATGCCGCCGAATTCCACCGATCGACGTCACCGGCCCCACCCGAAGCTGCCGCGGCTACCGTACCGAGCCCTAGGACGAGGTCTCGGATGCCGATCGTCCTCATCAGCAGCACCGAGGCACCGGTCGGCTCCGCACCGCCCGCCAGGCGCATCGGCGCTCCCGGCCACGCGATGAGGGCCACGCCGACACCGGCTCGCAGCCATCCCATCGTCCGGTGGCTGGCGAACGGCATGGCCGGAGCGTACCGAAGGCGACCTTCCGGCGCCCGGAGACCCTGACGTCCGAGGTCGTCCGACGTCCGGCCGTCCCCCGGACGGGCTACTCGGTGATGGCCTGGATCCGGGCGGCGATCTCGGCGGCGGTCGGGTCCGGCGACGCGGTCTGCAGGGCCATGAGCTTGGCGATGTCCCCCTCGACCTTGATCCGGCCCTGCATGAAGGCCTGGAGACCGGCCTGGGGGTTCCCCTCGACCAGCAGGGCCCGGGCGATGTCGTAGCCGATGGTCACCGTGAGGTCGACCGGGTCGATGTGGCCGAGGTCCAGGATCAGCTCACCGGTGGACGTGTCGGCGTGGGCGTGGATCGCCCCCTCGCCGAAGGGCACCTCGACCACGATCAGGTTCACACGCACGGCGTGCACGATGGTGCCCCCCCGACCCTCGTACTCGGCCCGGATGGACCGGGCCTCGTCGAGCCAGTCGTCACTCAGAAACAGATAGGTGGCCATCGGTGCGCTGCTCCTTGCCCGTCGGGTCGAACGTGGCGCAACTCTATCGGGCGTCCCCGGGACGGGTGCCCGTCCCCGGGGCCGGTAGCATCGCCCCCGTGACTGCTCCGATCATGCAGGGCGCCGAGCCCTATTCCGCCGCCGGCGGCCCCGACGGCGTGCTCGTACTCCACGGCTTCACCGGCAATCCCCAGTCGATGCGGCCCCTGGCCGAGGCCCTGGCCGCGGCCGGGTACACCGTGGAGCTGCCCCTCCTGCCCGGACACGGGACGTCGCTCGAGGACATGGTGCCGACCCGGTGGGAGGACTGGTCGGGGGCGGCCGAGGCCCAGTTCCAGGCGTTGGCGGCGCGGTGCGACCACGTCGCGGTGGTCGGACTCTCGATGGGCGGCGCCCTGGCCGCCCGGCTGGCCGAGCGCCACCCGCACCTCTCCGGCATCGCCCTGGTGAACCCCCTCGTCCACGGCCCCGGCGAGGACGTCCGGGCCGGCCTGCGGGCCCTGCTCGACTCAGACATCGCGACGTTCGACGCCATCGGCTCGGACATCAAGAAGGAGGGGGTGGTCGAGGCCGCCTACCCGGGCACGCCGGTGGCCGCCCTGCTGTCGCTGCTGGAGGGAGCGGACGAGGTCGAGGCGGCCCTGGCCGACATCCACTGCCCGGTGCTGCTGCTGACGAGCCGCGAGGACCACGTGGTCGAGTCGGTGTCGGGCGACGTCCTGGCGGCCGGGGTCTCGGGTCCCGTGGAGCGGGTCTGGCTGGAGGACAGCTACCACGTGGCCACCCTGGACAACGACGCCCCCCTGGTGGAGGCGCGGGTCACGGCGTTCGTCGCCTCCGTCTTCGGGGACGGTGCCTGATGGACACCCCCGCCCGCCTCACCCGCGAGGACGTGGCCCACGTGGCCGCCCTGGCCCGGCTCGACCTCTCCGAGGAGGAGCTGGACCTGTTCACCGGTCAGCTCGCCCAGGTGCTGGACCATGCTGCCGACGTGGCCTCCCTGGACCTGGCCGGTGTTTCCCCGACGGCCCACGCCATGGCCGTCACCAACGTGCTGCGCCCCGACGAGCCGCGGGCCTGCCTCGATCGCGACGAGGTCCTGGCCCAGGCCCCCTCGGTCGAGGACCACCGCTTCCGGGTGCCCCGGATCCTGGGGGAGGCGCCGTGACCGCCCCGCGTCCGGCCCTCGAGACGGCCACGATGGTCCGGGCCGGCGAACTGAGCGCGGTCGACGTCCTGGAGCACCATCTGGCCGTGATCGACGCGGGCGAGGAGACGGTCCACGCCTTCAACCTGGTGCTCGCCGACCGGGCCCGGGTCCGGGCCCACGAGATCGACGCCCGGGTGGCGGCGGGGGACGATCCCGGCCCGCTGGCGGGCGTGCCCGTGGCCCTGAAGGACAACCTCTGCACGCGGGGGGTCCCCACCACCTGTTCGTCCCGGATCCTCGAGGGGTGGGAGCCCCCCTACGACGCCACGGTCGTGACGCGCCTGGCCGACACCGGGGCCGTGGTGATCGGCAAGACCAACATGGACGAGTTCGCCATGGGCTCGTCGACCGAGACGTCCGCCTTCGGCGCCACCCGCAATCCCCACGACCCGGACCGGGTGCCGGGTGGCTCCTCGGGGGGCTCCGCCGCCGCCGTGGCCGCCGGGTTCGCCCCGCTGGCGCTGGGCTCCGACACGGGCGGCTCGATCCGCCAGCCGGCCGCCCTGTGCGGCGTGGTGGGCATGAAGCCGACCTACGGCACGGTGTCGCGCTACGGCCTGGTGGCCTTCGCCTCCTCCCTCGACCAGATCGGCCCCTTCGCCGGGTCGGTCGCCGACGCCGCCCTGCTGTTCGACGCCATCGGCGGCCACGACCCCCTCGACTCGACCTCACTCCACCGACCCACCCCCCGGGTGCTGTCGGTCCTCGACGACGGCGTGGACGGGATGACCGTCGGCATCCTCACCGAGCTCCTCGAGGGAGCCGACCCCGACGTGGCGGCGCGGGTGCACGAGGCCGCCGAGGCCCTGGCCGCCGCCGGGGCCCGCGTCGAGGAGCTGTCGGTCCCCGAGGTCCGACTCGGACTGTCCGCCTACTACCTGATCGCCCCGGGCGAGGCCTCCTCCAACCTGGCCCGCTACGACGGTGTCCGCTACGGCCTGCGGGTCGACGCCGAGGACACCTCGACCATGAACACGGCCACCCGCTCGGAGGGCTTCGGCGACGAGGTCAAGCGGCGCATCATGCTCGGCACCTACGTGCTGTCGGCCGGGTACATGGACGCGTACTACAACCAGGCGCTGCGGGTCCGGACGCGGATCATCGAGGGCTTCGCCACCGCCTACGCCCGCTGCGACGTCCTGCTCGGCCCGACGACCCCGACCACCGCCTTCGCCCTCGGCGACAAGGTGGACGACCCGCTGGCCATGTACCTGTCCGACGTGTGCACCATCCCCTCCAACCTGGCCGGGCACCCGGCCGTCAGCGTGCCCTTCGGCCCGGGCGACGACGGATTGCCGGTGGGCGTCCAGCTGCTCGGCCCGGCCCTGTCCGAGGGCGCCCTGCTGCAGGTGGCGGCCGTCGTGGAGGCGGCCGCCCCGAGCTGCCCACCCCCCGGATCCGGGCGGGAGCGCCGGCATGAGGGCGGACTGGCAGCTGGTCATCGGCCTCGAGGTGCACTGTGAGCTGCGGACGGCCACGAAGCTGTTCTGCGGTTGCCCCAACGTGTTCGGCGACGAGCCCAACACCAACGTCTGCCCCAACTGCCTCGGCCTGCCGGGCTCGCTGCCCGTGCTCAACCAGCGGGCGGTGGAGCTGGCCATGGCCATCGGCACGGCGCTGCACTGCGACATCCGGCCGTCGACCTTCCACCGCAAGAACTACTTCTATCCCGACCAGGCCAAGGACTACCAGATCAGCCAGTACGACGAGCCGCTCAACGTCGACGGCCACCTCGACCTGCCCGACGGGTTCCGGGTCGGGATCGAGCGGGCCCACATGGAGGAGGACACCGGCAAGACGACCCACGCCGGCGCCTCGGGGCCGCATCCACGGCGCCGACTACTCGCTGGTCGACTACAACCGCTCCGGCGTGCCGCTGGTGGAGATCGTGAGCGCGCCCGACATGCGGACGCCGGACCAGGCCCGGGCCTACGTGACCGAGCTGCGGGCCATCCTGGTGGCGTCCGGCGCCTCCGACGGCAAGATGGAGGAGGGTTCGATGCGGGTCGACGCCAACGTCTCGGTCCGCCGCTCGGCCGGACGACCCGTTCGGCACCCGCTGCGAGATCAAGAACCTCAACTCGGTCCGCTCGCTCGGCCGGGCCATCGAGTACGAGGCGGAGCGCCAGATCGCCCTCATCGAGTCCGGCGAGCCGGTCGTCCAGCAGACCCGCCACTGGGACGAGGGCGCGGGCCGCACCCAGGCGCTGCGCTCCAAGGAGGACGCCTACGACTACCGGTACTTCCTGGAGCCCGACCTGGTGCCGCTGGTGCCCGACGCCGAGTGGATCCGGGCGGTGGCCGACACCCTCGGGATGATGCCGGCCGAGCGGCGGGCCCGCCTGGTCGGCCTGCTGGAGAGCACGGGTGGCGCCACCGACGCCCAGCTGCTCCAGGTGGCGACCGTGGTCGACCTCGGCCTCGACGACCTGGTGGTGGAGGCGGTGGCCGCCGGGGTGGGTACCGCCCTGGCCCTGGCCCGGACGGCCAACGAGGCGGCCACCGACGCCGACGCCGCCCGCGCGCATGGACCCCAAGGCCTACGTCGAGCTGCTGACCCTCGAGGCCCAGGGCAGCCTGTCGGCCACCCAGGCCAAGGCCGTCCTGGCCGAACTGTTCGCCCGGGGTGGCGGCGACCCGGCGGCCATCGCCCGGGACAAGGGCTTCGAGGCCATGTCCGAGGACTCGTTGGCGGCCACCGTGGCCGAGGCGGTGGCCGGCCACCCCGACGAGTGGGCCCGCTTCTGCGAGGGTGACGACAAGCTCGCCGGGTTCTTCACCGGCCTCGTCATGAAGGCCACCCGGGGTCAGGCCAACGGCAAGGCCGTCGCCACCGAGCTCCGGCGCCTAGCGGGGCTGAGCCGCGACGCCCGCCGCTCAGGGCGTCGGCGACCAGATCGGCTGGCCCAGCAGGTCGGCCGCCGTGGGCGGCGGGCCACTGGCCAGGTAGGGACCGGCGGGGCCGAAGCCGATCCGGGTGATGTAGACGGGCCGGGGCGGGTCGTCGGGCAGCGGCGCCCAGCGATCGCCACGGACTGTAGAGCATCCATACGCCGGCGGCGTCGTGGAACACCGAGGCCTCGCCGGGGCCCTGGCCCTGGAGGTTGGAGGCCAGCAGCGGGCTCGGTGAGGTGTCGTGGCACGGCCCGGCCGGTCCCGGCGCAGCGGGCCGCCCCGATGGCGTACTGCCGGCTGGTTGAACCAGTTCCCCGAGTAGAAGACCCAGTAGGTGCCGTCGCACCTCGACCATGTCCGGCGCCTCGACGATGGTGCCCTGCCAGGGCTCGTCGGGGGACATCAGGAAGTGCGGGCTCCCGAGCAGGCCCGGTCCCGTCGGCGGAGAGGCGCTGCGACCACATCTTGGTGGGCGTCGTCGGACCCCCCGATGTTCTGGTCGGACTTCCACAGCATCCACGGCGTGCCGTCCGAGTCCGACGAAGACCCGGGGGTCGATGGAGCCACCCTGGTCGAGCTGGCAGATGAACGGTGTGGGGCTCGGCCACGTAAGGGACCGGTGGGCGAGTCGGAGAAGGCGCTCCCGATGCACTGGGTCGTGGGCGTGTGCCCGGCCACCATGGCGGTGAAGTAGAGGGCGTAGCGCGAGCCGAACCGGTGCATGTCCGGGGCCCAGGTGAGTCCCGGCTCGGCCCAGGCGGGCAGGGAGGGGAGGGCCTCGACCGGGGGCGTCCACGTGGACGAAGTCGCTGCTGGTGGCCACCGGCACGTTGAGCGGCGCCGGACCGGCGCCACCACTGGTGAAGAGCAGGTAGCGGCCGTCCGCCGTGGTCAGGAACGGGTCCGACTCGTCGGCGCCACCGGTGACCCGGGTGCCCGGGGCCTCGGGGGTGGGCGTCGGCGGGGGCGACACGGCGGAGTCGAGGAACGAGGCGATCCCGGCCGCCCGGTGGCCGGCCGGACCCGGTGGGCGGCGGTGGGTCGGATGGGCGCCGGCCCCGGCCCGGCCGGGACCGAGGCCCAGTCCGAGGGCGGCCAGACCGATCACCAGGACGGTGGCCAGTGCCGTCCAGGCGAGTGCACCCCGGGTCCGGCGGCGCGGCGGGCGGACGCCGGCCTCCACCCCTCGTTCGTCGTCGGCTGCCACTGCGTCCCCCACGTTCCCCCGTACGGTCGTGCCCGGCCGCGGTGGGCCCGGGCCGCCCCGTCCCCCGGGGCCGTCCGTCGTCCCAGGACACTACCCCTCGCGGGGGTCGGCGGAAACGGACCGCGGCGCGGGCGGGCGGTGCGATCGCCTGGGGACGAACGGTGGAGATCCACGGAGAATCTGGGGAAGGAACGGGAAATCCGGAGGAAAAGCTCAGGATTTCGCGCCGGGACTCTTGACCCCCCGCAGGCCTCGGTTCACAGTGACTCCTGTCGGAAAGCCGAAGCCCACCGGGGCTCCGGGCGAGGTCCAGGGAACGGTCACCGACCGGATCCCCGGGGCCGGACCGGGAGGAACGGGACGGCCGTAGGCGACCGGCAGGGAGGTCCGGGGACGGACCGGTGTGCCTCCGGGCACGTCGGGACGGACGCCTGGCGCGGGTTGTCCGACACGACCGGCGACGGGTGGAGCCGGGCCACCGGTACGTGGCCCCGAGGAGCTGGGGCGGTTTCGGCCGCCCGGTTACTCGGGGCTGCGTCGCGCCCGGGGTCGGCCCGTCGTGGCGACGGATCGATGGTGACGGCGACGACCCGGCGGAGACGGTGGTGGGTCAGTGGTGATGGTGGTGGGTCGTCGCCGGTGACGGCTCCAGGGAGTCCATCGCGCAGGGGTCGACGTCCATGTCGGCGCAGGGTTCGCACTCGAGCTCCAGGGTGCTGTGGGCGATGCCGAACGGGGTGCCGATGGCCCGCTTCACGCGCTCGCCGACCACGTTCGCCTCCTCGAGGCTCGGATGGCCGGTCAGGACCACGTGGGCCGAGAGCACCCGCACCTCACTCGAGAGGCTCCACACGTGGAGATCGTGCACCCCGCTCGACGCCGGCCACGTCACCCATGGCGGCGGTCAGGTCCGCGAGGTCGACGTCGCCCGGCGTGGACTCGAGGAGGACGGCGATGGTCGAGCGGAACACGCCGGCGGCCTGCGAGACGATGACCGCGGCGACCACCAGGGACGAGACGGGATCGAGCCAGGTGGCCGACGGGGCGACGAGCAGGAGGAGCCCCGCGACCAGGACGGCCGCCGAGGCCAGGGCGTCGCCCACCATGTGCAGGAGCGCGGAGCGCATGTTGAGGTCGCCACCCCGCTCGGCCAGCACCACGGCGGCGATTCCGTTGACCACCAGGCCGGCGGCGGCCACCGCCACCACGATGCCGGCGTCGACGTGGCCCGGGATGGAGGAGGCGGTGGACGGCCGCCACCACGATGAGCACGGTCACGGCGGCGATGAGGACGGCGTTGGCCAGGGCGGCGAGGATGGTGGCCCGGTGGTTGCCGAAGGACCGGGCCGGACTGGCCGGGCGGAGGGCCAGGCGCACGGCGACCAGCGACAGCGCCAGGGCGCCGACATCGGTCAGATTGTGCCCGGCGTCGGCCAGCAGACCGGTCGAATGGGCGATGACGCCGAACGCCACCTGGGCGACCACCAGCCCGAGGTTGAGGGTGAGGCTGATCGCCAGTCTGCGGGTTCGGTCCATGGGGGTTCCTGGGTGAATTCGTACCGCCGTCCGGTGTCGGGGCGTCGGGTCCGACCCGTCGTCCCCGGCGACGGGCGGTGCGGCTCGGTGACCGCCGGCCCGATGGTCGGGGCCACTACCCTGCAGCCGTGTCCTTCCCCCGCTCGACGGCGTTCCGAAGGGTCGCCCTGGTCGTCGGCGTGGGGGCCGTGGTGTTCGTGGCGGCGTCGGCCCGGCTGTTCGTCTGGCCCCCCACCGATCGTCCCGTCCGGGCCGACGTCGTGGTGGCGTTGGGTGGCGACCCGGGGCAGCTGCGGGCGCAGAGGGCGATCGCCCTGGTCCGGGCCGGCTACGCCCCGGAGGCGCTGATCTCCCTCGGCGGCACGGTGGAGGCGCCGTGCCCGGACGCCGGACCCACGGTGCGGATCGTCTGCTTCCGGGCGGATCCGCTCGACACCCGGGGTGAGGCCGAGTACGTGGGCCGCGAGGCCGAGCGCCACCACTGGAAGACGTTGATCATCGTGCCGGGGAGGACCCAGGCCACCCGCGCCCGGATGCTCTTCGAACGGTGCACGGACGCCCGCCTGGTCATCGTGCCCCAGAGCGAGTCGGTCTCCCGGCTGCCGCTCTCGGTGCTCTACGAGTGGGGTGCCCTGGCCAAGGCGCTCGTCCTCCAGCGCCACTGCTGAGCGGAGCGGCGGTTACCGCTACACCTCGGTGTCGTCGAAGGCGGTGAAGAACCCGGGGTCACGGACCAGCCGTTCGAACACCGCGTCCTGGCGGCGCTCGGTGGCGGCCAGCTGCCGGATCCGCCGACGCTCCTGCCACCTCCGTGTCTGCTTGCCGAGGGACACCTGCGCCGCCCGCCCGATCCGGGGCACGTCGCCGGGCCGGACCGAGGCGATCAACGAGGGCCGGCGGACCGCCCGACGGGCGAGTCCCTCGAGGCTGGTTCCCCACGCCGTCGATCCGGGCGGCGGCGTGGCGTCGATCGTCCCGACACGGGTCACGGGGGTCCGGAAGCCGGCGCCGTGGTGGTACACCCGGTGGCCGTAGACGCCGAAGCACAGGGGTTCGGGGTTGTGCACGTTGGTGCGCAGGATGGGGAGCCAGTCATGGCCCTGGTCCCGCAGCTGATGGAGCAGGGTGCCGCCGACGTCGGTCGTCTCCTCGCCGGTCGCCAGGGTCCACGTCCCACCCTCCCGCCAGTCACCACCGAGCTGCGCCCAGAAGCGGCACGTCGTGAACGTGAAACACGGGTGGGGCTGGATGTCGCCGAGGTTCTCGTCCCGCCGCACGGCGGCCAACGGGTAGGCCCCGAGCACGTCGTCCATCCAGGCGCCGATCGGCCGGACGGGGAAGGCGTCGCCGTCGAGGAACACCAGCCGGTCGTCGGGGTCCGACTGCTCGAGGGCGATGGCCGCCAGGGCGTTCAGCTTCTCGGCGTGGCTGCCCTCGAGGTCGGCGGCGAAGTGGAAGCGGTCCCAGAGCCGACGGTCGGCGATCCCGTTCAGCGAGGCGAACACCCGGTAGGGGACGTCGAGGGAGCGGGCCAGGTAGGACAGCTGCGGCTCGATCCACTTCGGCGACCGCCAGTGGACGGTGACGATGTTGAGCACCGGATCAGGACGCGGGGGCGGTGCCGGGGGCGTCGGCCCCCGTCACGGTGGTCGCCACGTCCCGCATGGACAGCGATGCCAGGCCCTCCTGGCGGGAGAGCCGGTCGAACTCGTCGAGCAGCCGGTCGAGGAGCTCGAAGCTCTCCTCGGGATGGCGGGCGAAGTTCTGCGGGTGCCACCAGAGGTGGAAGATCCGGCCGCGCCGCGCCGCGTCCCGCATCCCCGTGACGAGGCGCCGGTACTGCAACGGCACCAGTCGGCGCCGGCCGGGGGAGTAGGGGCGCAGGAACGCACTGGCCGGCACGTCGCAGAGCCCGTCGGACCGGCGGACGGCGTCCCAGGCCGTCGTGGGCGGGGGTGAGGTGCCCGCATAGGTGTCCACCAGCCGCCCGGCCCGACCGAGCATCCCGTGCCCCCCGTGGGCCCGGGCCTCGTGGCCGAAGGACGGCTGGGGGCCGCGGATGCAGGTGAACCCCGCCTCCGAGACGATCGGTGCGTACCTCGGGTTCCACTGGTTGCGCGGCAGCACCAGGCTCGTGAGGCGCAGGCCGAGCATCCCGGCGATGGCCTGGGCGGCGGCCAGATCGGCGGCCAGGTCCTCACCGTCCTGCCCCTCCTCCAGGCAGTAGAAGTGGGAGAAGGTGTGCGAGGCCACCTCCTGGCCGGGCGTGGCGGCGAGCTGGCGGACCAGCGAGCCGGCGAGGTGTTCGGGGTCGGCGTCCTCCGATTCGCCGATCGGCTCGCGGTAGGGGTCGAGTTCGGGCCGCCGGTAGGCCGGCCGCCGCGTGGGGCGCACCGCCTCGACGGACTCCCGGTCGGAGGCGAACAGGAGGCCCACCGTCGCCCAGGTGGCCCGGATCCCCCGTTGCGCGAACAGGGCGGACAGGTCGGCCACGACCTGACGGGAGGGCGCCAGGTCGGCGTAGGCGGCGCTGGTGCGGTCGGCATGGTCCCGGATTCCCCAGTGCAGCTCGAAGTCGAGCGAGATGACCAGGGCTCCCGGGGTGTCGCTCTCGATCACCGTGGATGCTCTCCGATCGCTGGGCCAGACCGGGCGGCACGTCGCCCGGGCGTCAATTGTTACCCCGGATGGGCCCGGGCGCCCGACGGGGCCGGACCGGTGCGGTGGCGGCCGGGGGCACTCAGCGGACCCCGTCGACGATCCGGCGCCGGAGGTACTCCCACAGAGTGGGGTGCAGGTAGAGGTGGGAACCTCCCTCGGGGGGGTCCTCGACCAGGGGCGTGAGCCGCTCGCCGGCCAGGGCCCGCTCCACCTGGTCGCCGAGGGACGGGAGCCCGGCCGCCAGGTGGAGGTACGGGTAGGTGGCGATGGTGTCGGCCCGGGTGACCGCGAACGGGGCCCGGGCCAGGACCGAGCCGGTGTCGATCCCCTCGTCGACCAGGTGCACGGTCGTCCCGACCAGGGCGGGGTGGCCCTCCGCCAGCGCCCAGTAGCCACCGTGCACGCCGCGGTAGCGCGGGGTGGTCCCGGCGTGGGTGTTGACGAACTGGCAGTCCACCGACCCGAGCACGGCCTTCGAGATGATCCTCGTGCCGTTGACGACCACGACGGCGGGGGAGGCGTCACGGAGGAAGCCGACCGTGTCGTCATCGTTGACCGACCCGACGTGGCGGACGGGGACCCGCGGCGTGGCGTCGAGTCCCGCCCCGGCGACGATCTCGGCGATCCGGCGTCGACCGCGCCACCGGAGGTACGGCAGGACGGTCGTCACGAAGAGCACCTGTCCGATCACGGTGGGCCATCCGATGCGGGCCGCCCGGCGTTTGGCCATCGTCACCCGCGACGGGGACGCCTCCACCACCACGACGAGCCTCGGCACCCGGGTCGCCAGGTAGTTGGCCACGATGTCGGTGGTGTCGCCCGGACCGGCGAGGAGGACGACCGGACGGTCGGCGTCGCGGGGCGTCGGCACTAGGCCGGCGGCGCGGTTGCCGTTGCGCCGGAGGTCCCGGGAGTTGGCGAGCGCCACGGCGGCCAGCTGGGAACGGACGCCGAGCTTACGGAGCACCGACCGGATGTGGGAGCGCACCGTGGTGAGCGACACCACGAGCTCGTCGGTCATGTCCTGGGCCGCCCAACCCTCGGTCATGTAGTACAGGACCCGCCGCTCGCTGGCCGTGAGGCCGACCAGGGCGCGGAACGGATCCGGGTGGGCCTGGTCGCCGGGCGTCCCGTCGTCCCCGACGGGTGAGGCCAGCGACTGCAGGGCCTCGGGGAGCTGGTCCACGCTGAAGACGGCGGTCGCCCCCTGGGCGACGCAGCTGGCCAGGGCACCGGCTCCCGATCCGGCGTGCAGGGCGAGGACCGGCAGCCCGGCGGCCTGGAAGGCCGCGGTCACCCGGGCCGCCACCCCCCAGGTCCCCGCCGCCCAACCGGAAGGTGGGAGCTCCCATCCTCCGTCGAGGGCCACGACGACCACGTCGACCGGGTCCCCCCCGCCGATCGTCGGTAGGACGTCGGGGCCGACCACCAGGTCGACGGCCCGGCACCCCAGCTGCTCCGCCGTGGCCGCCGCCGACAGCGCCGCCAGTCCGGGTCCGCGTCTGGGGCGTGCCGACGGGATCCACGACGAGGACCGAGAGGTAGGACGTCGGAGGGTCGCCGACCGCGGTGGGGGCCTGTTGCCCGCCGAGGAGCGGGGCGGCGGGGGTCGGCCCGGGCTGGGCGAGCTCGACGCAGCGGACGCTCCGTCGCCGGATCTGGCAGCCGACGGACGTCGACTCCGGGCCCCCCTGGATCAGGCTGTCGACGGTGACCACGGAGAGTCGGCGGTGAGGTCCGGGGATGACCCCCTGCTGCAGCGAGGCGGCCCCCATCCGGGCCGCGGCGCCGGCCCGGCGGATCAGCTCGATCGTGCCCGGTCGGCCGTCGGTCCGGTCGACCCCGATCGCGACGGCCACGGGCAGCGACGCCGCCGGGCCGACCCCCACCGGATCGACGGCCCGCGCCAGGCGGTCCCCCAGGACCCGGGGTGGCACACCGGCGGCCGACGGACCGAAGGCGACGGCGAGACGGGACAGCGCCATCGGGCAGACGCGGTCGTCGCCCCGGACGGCCAGGCGGATGCGGTCGAGGGCGATGCCCGCCGTCACCGGGGCGACGGACCGGAGGTAGCGGACGTCGACCCAGGCCACCGTGCGGCGACTCACCGCACAATCGGTGGTGGGAGTCCGGCAGTCCACCTCGTCCATCAGATCGTCCACGGTGCCCCCAACGTGTCATCCGACCAGGTCGGAGTCCCCCTAGCCGTCCCTTGTGACGACGGTCCAGGTCCTTCACCTTACCGTCGAAAGGCCCGTCTGGCCCAGGCTTCTCCTCATTCTTGAGGAGGAGGTGGTCAGCCGGCATCTCCCGGCGGGTACGAGGAGGCCGAGGGCCCCCCGGTGGGCCGAGCGAACGCCAGACGGAGCCAGCCGTCGATCACCAGGACGGTGCCGATGCCGCAGACCGCCCCGGCCAGCGCGTCGTGCTGGTGTAGTGCCAGGCCAGGCTGACCACGGACACGGTCATGAGGATGATCACCACGGCGGCGACGGCCGCCACCGGCCATCGGAGCCACCGAGGCACGGCCAGGGTCCAGGCCGCGCCCAGCGAGGCGACCGCGGTGACGTGCCCGGAGGGAAGGTGAGGACGCCGGCGTAGTGACGACCGACGACAGGCTTGATGACCCATTCGGAGAGTACGACGGCGGCCACCGGTCCGACCAGACAGGCCACGGCCCGCACCCGGTCGCGTCCGCCGGCGACGACCGCGGCGAGCGCCGAGCCGACGATCAGGACGGGCAGGCCGCCGAGTTCGGTGACCCGCACCATCCAGGTCGAGTGCCGGACCACCGGGAAGAGGCGGAACCCCCACCGGTCGAGGGCGTTCGGCGCGGGGGAGTGGTGAACGACGAGGCAGGCGACCGCCAACCAGGCGAGGAGGATCGCCCCGGCGATCAGCTCACCCCGGCCCGTCGGCGGCCCGGTGCGTCCGGGGTGGGTCCGGGGTCCGTGCTCGACGTGACCCCCGGTCTGGGTCAAGACCGTCCCGCGAACCACGCCGCGGTGGCGCGGAGCCCCTCGTCGAGGGGGACGGCCCGGGCGTCCGGGAAGAGACTGCGAAGGGTGGTCTGGTCGGCTTGCGAGTCGCGCACGTCACCCGGTCGGGGATCGACGTGTCGGCGGGCGACCTCGATGCCCAGGACGGCCCCGATGCGCTCGAGGGGACTCGAGCAACGACACCCTCGTGCCGAACGCCAGGTTCACGGGTGTCGGATGGGTCACCGGGCGGCGCACCGCGTCGGCGATCACGGAGGTGACGGTGCCCACGTAGGTGAAGTCACGGGTCTGCATTCGTCGCCGTGGATGGTCACGGGCTCCCCCCGGACGGCGGCGGCCAGGAACGCCGGCACGACGGCGGCATAGGCGTGGTCGGGCGACTGGAGGGGCCCGAACACGTTGGAAACCGGAAGGCCAGCACCGGCAGGCCGAACGAATAGCCGTAGGCGAGGGTCGAGGATTCGGCGGCGAGCTTGCTCGCCGCATAGGGACTGACCGGACGGGCCACCATGTCCTCGCGCTTGGGCAGCGTCGGGTTGGCGCCGTAGACCGACGACGACGAGGCCACGATGACCTGGGGACCGCCGTGGCGGCGGGCCGCCTCCAGTACCTGCATCGTGCCGGTGGCGTTGGCGTCATGACTGGCCATGGGGTCCGTCAAGGAGCGGGGCACCGAGGGTCGGGCCGCCAGGTGGACGATGGCCGTGGCCCCGGGCACGACCTCGTCGAGCGCGGCCGGGTCGAGGATGGATCCTTCGACCAGGCTGACGCCGTCGACCCCGGCGAGGTTGTCGCGGTCCCCGGTCGACAGGTCGTCGAGAGCCACGACGTCGTCGACACCGGGATCTCCGGCGAACGTCCGGCACAGGTTGGCGCCGATGAAGCCGGCGCCCCCGGTGACGACCACCTTCATGGTCGGATGTCGATCATCGGCTCGTAGCTCGCACAGGGGTACCGGAAACCTTCGTCGAGAGGTGTCGTCCACCCGCGATGCTAGGTCATGGAGGGTCGCCTCGATCCGCTCCCGGGCACCGGATCAGGCCCCGGGTCGGCGCACGGGGGGCTGCTACCATGTCGACCGTCACGCCGACGACGTCGGGCAGTTGAGCCGGCATCAGGGGACCGCCGTGGAGGGATCGAGGGCCGGAAGGGTGCGCCAATCGGCTCCCGCGCGGGCACTCCGGCACTCGCCGTTGCAGCGGCTGGGAGTCCGCGGCATGACCGCCGGTATGCGGCAGTGGCCCGACTTCGTGATCATCGGGGCCCAACGCGCCGGCACGACGTCGCTGACCCAGTGGCTCTACGCCCACCCCCAGGTGGAGCCGGCCCGGACCCGCGAAGTGCACTACTTCGACCTCAACTACGACCGCGGGCTGCGCTGGTACCGGTCGAACTTCCCGATCCGCCACGACGGGCAGTTCACGGGGGAGTCGACCCCGTACATGCTCTTCCATCCGCTGGCCCCCGAGCGGGCGGCCCGCGACCTGCCGGACTCCACCCGCTTCATCGCCCTGCTCCGGGACCCGGTGGAGCGGGCCATCTCCCAGTACTGGCTGAACCGCCGGCGCCACCACGAGACCGAGTCGTTCCGGACGGCCGTCGAGACGGAGGGCGAACGGCTCGCCGGCCAGGAGGAGATCGTGCGCCGGGGACAGCGCAGCGACAGCTACCAGCGGTTCTCGTACGCCTCGCGCGGGCAGTACGCGGAGCAGCTGGAGCGGTGGTTCGACCACGTCGGCCGGGACCGGGTGCTCGTCGTGCAGAGCGAGGAGATGTTCGAGTCCCCGGAGACGGGCGACGAGGTCCTGTCCTGGCTGGGCCTCGGACCTTCGGAGCGACCCTTCCCCAAGGGGAACGACGCCACCCGCCACGAGGAGGCCGACGCCGATGTGGTCGCCCGGCTCCGCGCCCACTTCGAGCCCTACAACCAGGACCTCGAGGACCTTCTCGGCCGCTCGTTCTGGCGCTACTAGTCCACCGGTCGGCTGATCGGTGCCGGCTCACCTCGTGCCGGGAAACCACCGACCCGACCGCGGACCACCGGACCCCTGGGTCACCGACGGGCGTCGGTCCGGGTCAGTCGGATGCGCCGGGACCGGCCTCGAACTGGAGGAAGAACTCCGGATCCTTGACCAGCTGGTCGAAGACGGACTGCTCGAACGGATCGGCCTGGTCGAACTGTTCCTCCCAGCGCTTCATCTCCCGGAGGCGCTTCTGCTTCACCACGCTCATCCTGGCCGCCCGCGGGAGGGCCGCCAGGTGCCGGGCGCGCACCTGGGTGAGGAGCGAGGGGTCCCGGACGGCCCGCATCATGAGCCCCTCCAAGCTGGCTCCCGTCGTCTTCGGCCCCCCGACCTCACTGGCGTGGAGATCCATCCGCGAGTACCTCGGCCGGAATCCGGCGCCGTGGTGGTAGGCGTGGTGGCCGTAGACGGCGTACCAGAGCGGGTGGGGGTTGTCGGTGTTGGTCCGCAGCAGCGGCAGCCACTCGATGTCGCGCTCGGCCAGGATGTAGAGCAGGTTGCCGCCGGGGCAGGTCGTGGTGCGGCCGAGTGAGTTGGTCCACGTCCCGCCTTCCCGCCAGTCGCCGTCGATCTCCTTCCAGAAGCCACAGGTCGTGAAGGAGAAGCACGGATGGGGCTCGATGTCACCGTTGTTCTCGTCCCGCCGGACGGCGGCCAGCGGGTAGTCGGCCAGGGTGCGCTGCATCCAGTCGGCGATGGGCCGGACGGGGAAGGCGTCACCGTCGATGAACAGCAGGATGTCGTCCGGATCGGACCGCTCGATCACGACCTCGGCCAAGGCGTTGAGCTTCTCGGGGTGGCTACCGGGGATGTCCACGGCGTAGTGGAACTTGCTCCACTCGGAGCGGTCGATCCCGTGCAGGGCCGCGAACACGCGGTAGGGCTCCTCGATGTTCCGCTCGAGGTAGCTCAGCTGGGGGTCGATCCATTTGGCCGCCTTCCAGTGGACCGTCACCACGTTGATCATGCGCACCGTCCTTTGTCGCCCACCATGATCGCACTCCGGGTGGCGCGGCCGACACCGTCGCCACCGCGGCCGGGGCGCGCTCCAGCGGGACCCGGAGCCGTCGAAGCCACGGCGGGCGCCCTACAGCCGTTCGACGGAAGGCCCGTCGAGGCGGTTGCGCGTGTCGAGGATGAAGCGGGCGTGCCGGCTGATGAGGGGAAGTCGAAAGCGTCGTGGTCGGTGATCAGCACGACCGCGTCGGCCGCCCGGAGCTCGTCGGGAGTGACGTCGACGAAGGTGAAGGCCGACGTGTCCCCCGACACGTGCGGATCGGCGACCCGCACATCGGCCCCGAGGGCGATCAGCGAGCGGGCGATCGTCGTCCCGGGGGCCTCGCGGGCGTCGCCGGTGTTCCGCTTGTAGGCCAACCCGAGCAGGAGCACCCGGCTTCCGTTGAGGGCCCGTCCCTCGCGGTTGAGGGCCAGCATGAGCCGGCGGACGACGTAGTCCGGCATGTGCTCGTTGACGTCGTTCGCCAGCTCCACGAAGCGGAAGGGCTGTCCGAGGCTGCGCCGCACCTTCCACGAGAGATAGCTGGGATCGATCGGAAGGCAGTGGCCGCCGACGCCGGGGCCGGGGGTGAATCTCAGGTAGCCGAACGGTTTGGTCGAAGCCGCGTCGATGGCCTCCCACACGTTGATGTCGAGATCCGATGCGAACATGGCCAGCTCGTTGACGAGGGCGATGTTGACGTGGCGGAACGTGTTCTCGAGCAGCTTGGTCAACTCGGCCACCCGGGTGTCGGATACGGGGACCGTCTCCTCGACCAGGCGCCCGTAGAAGTCCGAGACGGCTTCCAGCGACGCCGCGTCGATTCCGGAGACCACCTTCGGGGTGTTCTCCAGCCGCCAGGTGGGATTGCCCGGATCGATGCGCTCGGGGCTGTAGCCGACGTGGAAGTCCTGGCCGGCCCGGAGTCCCGAGCCGTCCTCCAGGATGGGCACCACCAGTTCCTCGGTCGTGCCCGGGTAGCTGGTCGACTCGAGGACGACCGTGGCTCCGGGCGCCAGGTGGACGGCGAGGGTGGCCGCCGCCTCCTCGACGTAGGAGAGGTTCGGATTGCCGTCCTGCAGCGGGGTCGGGACATCGATGACGGCGATGTCGAAGGCCGTCAGGCCGGCCGGGTCGTCGGTCGCCCGGTAGCGGCCGGTGGCGAGTGCCGCGGATAGCTCCTCGTCGCTGATGTCCTCGACGTAGGACTGTCCGTCCGACAGGCGTTTGACGCGGTCGACGTCGAGGTCGTATCCCACGACGGTGAATCCCGCCCCGACAGCGCGCAGCGCGAGGGGGAGGCCCACGTACCCCTGGCCGACGACGACGAGCTTGGTCGTGGTTCCGGGCCCGCTCATCCGAGCTCTGGCCGGGACGTGGTCATGCCGACACCTGCTTGGCGTCCGGCTCCGACTCGACGAGATCGGGCCATTCGAATCCGACCTGGATCATCTCGTCGGGCGCGGCGCCGTCATGGGTCGTCCTGGGCTCCTCCGGAACCTGCGCGGCGTTGAAGAGGAGGAAGCGCACCGCGTCCTGGTCCCGGTCGCCGACCGCCCCCTCCAGCTTCACCAGTTCGGCCTCGAACACCTCCGGGTCGGCCTTGGTCGGCAGCAGACGGTTGATGTACGGGTGGCTGGTGGGGAGGACCTCTTCGTCCGGGGTGCTCAGCACCTCGTTGAGCTTCTCCCCGGGTCGGATCCCGGTGATCTCGATCGGGATGTCGATCCCCACCTGGCAACCGGACAGGCGGATCATGCGCTCCGCCAGATCGAGGATCCGCACGGGCTGGCCCATCTCGAGCATGAAGATCTCCCCGCCCCTGGACAGCACGGAGGCCTGGAGCACGAGCTGCACGGCCTCCTCCACGCTCATGAAGAACCGGGTCATCCGGGGATCGGTCACGGTGACCGGGCCGCCCTGGGCGATCTGCCGTGCGAATGTCGGGATGACGCTTCCCCGGCTGCCCAGCACGTTCCCGAACCGGACGGTGCTGTAGGCGGCCCCCTCCGGCGCCCGGGCGAGGACCGTCTGCTCCGCCAGGCGCTTCGAGGCGCCCATGACGCTCGAAGGCCGGACCGCCTTGTCGGTGGAGATCTGCACGAACCGGGAGGCACCGGCGGCGACCGACGCGTCGACCACGTTCCGGGTGCCGAGCACGTTGGTGTTGGCCGCGGCGGAGGGATGATCCTCCAGCACGGGGACGTGCTTGTGGGCGGCGGCGTGGAACACCACCTCGGGCCGGTAGCGATCGAAGACCTCGAGGACGGCGCCACGGTCCGCGATGTCCACCAGGGCCTGCGTGCACGGGCCGTTCAGAGTGGCCGCGGTGTCGTGCAGGTGGGTCTCGTCATGGTCGAGCAGGACGAGCAGCGCGGGCTCCAGGCTGGACACCTGGCGGCAGATCTCCGAGCCGATCGAGCCGCCGGCCCCGGTCACCAGCACCCGGTGACCGGTCAGGGAGCGGCGCACGGACTCCAGGTCCGTGGGTACCGGGGTGCGTCCGAGCAGGTCCTCGATGCGGGGCTCGCGGGCCTGACGGATGGCGGCCACGTGGGCCGGCTCGGTGAGCATCTCCTGGACACCCGGCAAGATCTTCATCGACACGCCGGCGGCCTCGGATGCCAGCAGGGCGCGCTCGACGAGTTCGGGACTGGGGGACGGGATGGCCAGCAGGACCTGTTGGATCGTGTACCGGCTCGCCGCGTCGGGGATGTCGGAGATCGTCCCGACCACCGGAACGCCGATGACCGACAGCCCGTGGGCCCGGGGGTCGTCGTCGAAAACGGCGACGGGCACCAGGCCGGCACCCGGGCTCCGGAGCATCTCCCGGATGGCGGCCGCACCCGTGTCCCGGCTCCCGATGACGGCGACCCGCAGCCCCATCCGCTTGGAGCCGCGCTGCCAGGCGAACAGGCGCGAGTGGAATCGGAGCACCCCTTGCCCCGCCGCCGAGAACATGCATCCGACCACCACCACGATCGGCGGGACGAGCTCGACATGGAGGGCCCGTCCGACCGGCCAGAATGCGATGAGGACACAGAGGATGGTGGCCGAGGAGACGACGATCTGACGGGCCTCCTCCGAACCGGCATGCCGCCACATCCGCCCGTACAGGCCGAACACCCGGTTCGACAGCAGCGTGACGACGACCGCGACCATCAGGAAGCCGGCGAAGTGCTCCCAGTAGTGAGCGGGGGCCTTGTCCCGGAAGTAGGCGACCTCGGCGAGGCCGAACCCGGCGACGACGCAGACCGCATCGAGGAGGATGAACACGATGGACGCCCGGATGCGACTCGCGGCCATGGCCACTTTTCGCATATCGGTCCCGGAGGCGCTCGCTTCGGTCGGAGCCGTCGACTCCTGAACCGATTCCCCCTCTGCTGCAGACCCATCCATGGACGAACCCCTGCTTTCCCGATGCTCATCGAGATGCGCGGACAGCGATGTCCAATGCGCCGCCCCTCGATGTCGCTACTGCCCTTTGACACCGTGTCGGAGCTCCCCCGCTCCGTCACGCTGCCCGTAGATTCCCTCGTGGCTTAATTGTCGGCCCGGCTAGACACTAGTCGGGCCACGGACGTTCGGCATCCTCAAGTTTGACGATTCGGGCCGTTGACCCGGCACTTTGTGCGATCCGGGGTAGCATCGGTCCGGTCGGGGCACTCCTTTAGTTGCGGCTGGTCCTGCCGCAACTAAAGGCCCAGCGCTTCAGCCCGACCCCCAGCCGGTCGATACGACAGGACGGCCGTTATCCGCCACCCCCGGGGCCGGAACCGAGCACGGCGTCTGCGGGTGCCCGATCGGGTGCCGGCGGAAACATGACTTAGCATGACCGTGTCCATGCCCCCCGGTGCCAGGGGCACGGGAGGCGTTCCACAGGGATCCAACGCGACGTTCCTGGTCAAATGGCGATTTGCCATGGGGCCAGAGTAAAGTTGACGAGCTATCGAGGAGACGGGGACCGAGGCATGATCGAGCCGATCAACTACACGGCGGCGCTGCGGCGGAGCTGGCGGCTCCTGGTCGCGCTGGCCGTGGTCTTCGCTATCGTCGCCGTCCTCCTGCCGGTCAGCAAGCGCGCCGTCCCAGAAGAACGACCCCCTCCGATACCGGGCGACGGCCATCGTCGGCGCCCCGCCGTCCAACGGGATCGTCGGCACCGGCACGGTGTCCCTGGGCCAGATCCTCTTCTACGGCAACAACTTCTTCCTCAAGGGCACGGCCATGGCGGCGGCCAAGACCCCGGGACCGACGCTCGAGCTGATCGGAGCGATGAGCGCGACACCCCAGACGACCAAGTCCTCCGAGCAGCGGATCGAGCACGGCCTCGACCGCCCCCGTCGTCAAGGGCTCGGCCAAGAACGACACGGGTCTCGTGGAGCTGGCGGCGTCGGCGGCGACCAAGGACGAGGCCGCGGCGCTGGTCAACCAGTACGCCGCGACGTTGGGCACCAAGCTGACCGCGGTGGCCGCGGCCGCCAGGCCGACACCCGGACCGCCAACTCGGACAAGTCCACGCTCCACCACCAGCTCACCACGCCAGCTCACCGGCTACCAGGTGATGGTCCCGGCCCAGGTGTCGACGGCCAAGCGGACGACGCCGCTCAAGTCCATTCCTGACGTCGAGCCGCAAGGTCCGGGGTCTCGCCGGCCTGGTGCTGGGGCTGATCGTCGGCGCCCTGGTGGTCCTGGTCGTGGAGTTGATGAACAAGCGGCTGCGCCTGGCCTCCCGGGCGGAGGCGCACTTCAAGTACCCCGTGGTGGCGGAGATCCCCGAGGCGTGGCCCCAGCCGGCCGATGGCCAGAGTGCGGGCATCGTGCTCGTCACCGCGCCCCGGTCACGGGCGGCGGAGGCCTACCGGAAGCTCCGGATGTCGGTCATGTTCGAGGCCATGCCGCCCGTCGGCGTGGGCAACTCGCTCCAGGACCCCTACGGGGACAGTCTGGTCCCGATGGCGGTCGAGCCCTACACGGCCCCACCGGCCGGGACACGAGCCGTCATCCTGGTGGTGTCGCCCGGCGGCGGAGGCGTCGCGCCCGTGTGTCGTCGTCAACCTGGGCGCGGCCTACGCCGAGGCCGGCCAGCGGGTCGTCATCGTCAGCACCAGTGACATCGACTCGGGTGTCCCGACCGGTGCCGTGGCCAACTACTCCGGACCGGTCGCCCTCGAGGACGTCCGATCGCATCTGCGGCCGTCCTCCATCGAGAACGTCTCCATGCTGTCGTTGCGACCCTTCGTGAAGAACAGCGGTCAGCTCGTCAATCGGGCCTCCCCCGTCTTCGAGGCGGCCCGCCAGATCGCCGACGTGGTACTCGTCGAGGCCCCGCCGTTCCTGCAGTTCCACCATGGCGAGGCGCTGGCCCACGCCGTAGACGTCGTGCTGGTGGTGGCGGAGTGCGGAGAGACGACCTTCCAGGGGGCCGACGAGACCGGGGTCCACCTGCGCCGGATCGGCGCTCCCGTGCTCGGGGTGGTCTTCACCGAGGTGCCGCTCACGAAGGCCGAGAAGCGCGAGGCGGAGCAGACGACCGTCCGGGCGCCCTCGATGCCCCCCGAGGACCTGCCCGTCGGGGGGGCCGAGGAGACCAGCCAGTACCCTGTGGAAACCCAGGCCTAGCACCCCGCCCGAGAGTCAGGTCCATCCATGGCACTCGTGGCCGCCGTCTCGTCCAACCCGCTGGCGGCTATAGCCGTCACGATCGTCCTGCTCGCCGTCAGCAGCCCGATCATCCGACGGGTGGCAGCCGCCGAAGCGAGCCCCTGGCTGGTCCGGATCTTGTGGATCAGCCTCGTCCTCCACCTGCTGGCGGCCCCGGCCCAGGTGTACGTGGTGCACCACTTCTACCATGGCATCGCGGACTGGAAGCGCTACGACCAGCAGGGCAGCATCCTCGGCCCCGAATTCCGGCACTTCGACTTCAGCCTCGCCAACGCCAATGTCCGGGGGATCGTCAACGACGGATCGGTCAGCATCGCCACGGGCATCGTCATGGCCATCGTGGGCACCAACCAGCTGGCCACGTTCCTGGTCTTCTCCTGGTTCTCCTTCCTCGGGACGATCCTCTTCTACCGGGCCTTCACCCTCACGTTCCGGGAGGCCCGTTCCGGATATCGCCGGTACGCCTACATGCTCTTCTTCATGCCGTCGCTGATCTTCTGGACAGCCGACGTGAGCAAGGAGGCGATCATGCTGCTCTCGTTGGGCGTGACCGCCTATGGAGCGGCCAAGGTACTGGTCCACCGGCGCGGAGGTTTCTCGCTCATGGCCCTCGGCGTGGCCATCGGGATCCTGATACGGCCGAACGAGCTCCTCATCATGCTCGGTGGCTTTGCGGTCGCCCTCATGGTCCGACCGTCGGGTGACCCCCGCAGCTTCGGCGGGCTCAGACGGGTGGGTGGACTCGTCGTGATGGGGATCCTCCTCTTCATCTCCGTGTACCTCACGTTCCACTACCTCCACACCAGCGGAGGATCACTGTCGCTGAACCAGGTCGGCCAGAACAACACGGGGGCCGGCATCGGGTTCGGCAGCAGCAACATCCCGTACTCCTCCAGTCCGGCTTACTACTGGCGGGACATCTACACCATCCTGTTCGACCCCCTGCCGTTCAACGCCCACGGGGCGAGCCAGCTCGTCGCCGCGCTCGAGAACTCGCTGATCGTCGTGCTGGTCCTCATTTCGCTGCGGAACCTGCGTGTGACGGTGCGGGCGTCGTTCGCCCGGCCGTACGTGATGATGTGCACGATCTACAGCATCCTGTTCGTCTATGCGTTCGCCGCCCTCGGGAACCTGGGACTGATCGCCCGCGAGCGCACCCTGCTCTTCCCCTTCTTCCTCGTCCTGCTCTGCATCCCGCGGACGCCGAAGGGCCGACCACCCGCGTACGCGTGGGAGCTCCGTCGCAAGGCCAGGAAGCGCCAGAAGCGGCGGGCGGCCGCCCAGGGTCGGGCCGGGTTGCCCACCTACGGAAGCCGGGTATCGATACCGACCCCGGTCATCGCCGGACCGGCCGCCCAGGACGCGACGGTGGCCGCCGGCGCCGAGGCGCCGTCGACCCCGCAGCCGGACATACCGACACCCGGGAGCTAGCGGGGGGTCCCCGGTGAGGCCCCCGACGCACCCCTTCCGTCCCTCGGGTGCCGGCCTACCGACCGGGGTTACCGCCGCCGGGCCGTGGCGGGCAGGAGAGGTGCGAGGACGCCCATCCAGCGGTCGGCGACGGCCCCCAGGCTGAACTGGTCGAGGCACCGTCGCCGGGCGGCCGCGCCCATGGTCCGGCGCTGATCGGCATCTACGACGAGACCGGCGACCGCCCGCACCATCGCCGCGGTGTTCTCGACCTCCACCACGACGCCGGTCTTCCCGTCCTCCACGACGGTCCGGACCCCCGGCACGTCGGTGGCCACGACCGGCAGGCCCGACAGCCCGGCCTCGATCAGCACCCCGGGCATGCCCTCGCCCACCGGCCGGCTCGGGAAGACGAACACGTCGGACGCCGACAGCAACGCGGCCACGTCGGACCGGGAGCCCAACAGGTCCACATCGGCGTGCCGGGCCGGCTCCTCCAGCGCGTCCCGCAGGGGCCCGTCACCGGCCAGTTGGGCGCGGACAGGCGACGCCCTGGTCACGCAGCGCCGAGATCACCTCGACGAAACGGTCCGGGCGCTTCCCCTCGGTGAGGGCACCGACGAAGGTGACCATGGGGACCTCCGGATCGGGGTCGGACCGGCGTGGGTGGAACTCGTCGGGTCCCGGCCGTTCGGCGTCATGGTCACCCGCGATGCCGGCACACCGAGCAGGTCCACACACTCGTCCCGCACCTCGTCGCCCTCGGCGGCGACGGCGGCCACCCGCTTCAGCAGGAGGCGCCACATCGTGAGGTGGGCGCGGTCGCGGATCCGGCGAACGTGCCGATGGCGTAATAGACCAGGGGCCGGCGGGTGCCCAGCATGGCCGGCACCAGATACTTGAGGGGGTCGCCCCCGTGGGCGACCACCAGCCCCGGATCGAGTCGCTTGACCATCGACCGCAGGGCGAGCACGACGCGTGGGTCGAAACCCTGCGCCGGACTGTCCCCTCCGTCGATGTGCAGCGACAGGTCGGTGGGCACCTCGGACGGCCCGTCGAAGATGGTGAGGAGGCGGTGGGTGCGGATCCCGGGGGCGTCCAGCTCGTCGGCGAGTGCCCTCGCCTCCCGCTGGGCGCCGCGTGCCCGGGCGGTGGGGATGACGTGCAACACGAGCGTCCCACCGCCCGATGGTGCTTGCGAGTGTGCCGACATCTCGGAATTCCCCTGCCGTGGCCGGGTGTCCGGCGGGGCGAGTGTAGCAGTCGACCACCCGACCACCGAGGGTCCGCCACGGCTGCCGGCAGGGGGTCCGTTGCCGGCCGGATGTCCGCGCGGTCCGCTACGATCGCCCGATCCGCGACAACGTAGAGGGGCCCGGACGTCGACCGACCTGGCCGGCAGCGAGCAGGAGCCCGGCGCACCCGTGAGGACGTTGGTGATCGCCGGCGAGTACCCGTGGCCGGAGAACAGCGGATCGCGCATGCGCCTCATGACGACGGTGCAGGCTCTCAGCGCCCTGGGGCCCACCGAGCTGTTCTCGGTCGTCCCCCGCGGCCGCCAGGACATCGGGACCCCCGATCTCGCCGGCAACCTGGAGAAGGTGGGACACACCACCTACGACCAGGCCTCCACCGGTCCGGGTGCCGCCCTGGTCCGCCCCTGGCTCCCATTTCTCCCTCCCGATCCGCGAGCGCACCGCGGTGCGGGTCCGCGCCTGGCCGGATTCGCCTCCGGTGACTACGACCTCGTGTGGTACTACGGGATCCGGCCGTGGCTGCTCGCCCGCGCCCCCTCGCCGGCGCCCTCGGTCCTCGACCTCGACGATCTCGAGGACCAGAAGATCCGGGCCCGACTGTCGATCCCCGAGTCCCCGCCCGGGTCGGCGTCAACCCGACTGCGACGGTGGTCGGCCACGCTCTACTCCGAGGAGGAGGCGCGACGGTGGCGCCGACTCCGGGACCGGGCCGCCCGGGACGTGGGCGCCGTCGTGGTGTGCAGCCAACTCGATGCCGACCGCCTCGGACCGCGCTTCCCGGCACCCGTCTCCGTGGTCCCGAACGGCTACCCGCCGGTCGATCCGCCGGCCGTGTCGCGGCCCGTGGGCACGCCCCCCGTCGTGCTCTTCCAGGGCACGCTGCGTTATCCCCCCAACGCGGAGGCGGCCCGGTTCCTCGGGGCCGAGGTCGCGGCCCGCACTCCGGGCGGAGGTGCCCGATGCCCGGATCCGCCTGGTGGGTCTCACGACCCCGGCACTCGCCGACCTCGACGACCCGCCCCGGGTGACCCTCGTCGGCCAGGTCCCCGACATCGGTGCCGAACTGGACCGGGCCGACCTCGTCCTCGTCCCGATCCGGTTCGGGAGCGGTACCCGGATCAAGATCATCGAGGCGTTCGCCCACCGTGTGCCGGTCGTGTCCACCTCGCTGGGCGCCGAGGGGCTCGGCGCCGTCGACGGTGAGCACCTGCTGCTCGGCGACGATCCGGCTTCCCTGGCGATCGCCTGCGCCCGGCTGCTGACCGACGAGGAGCTGCGCCGCCGGCTCGTCGACAACGCCTACGAGTTGTTCGTCACCCACCTCCGACGCGACCGCGCCGAGGACGCGGTGCGGACGGTGGCCCGGGGGATGGTGGCCGGATGAGGATCCTCGTGGTCGGCGAGAACTACCCCTGGCCGGCGAACGGCGGCGGACTGATCCGTCTCGCCAATTCCGATCGAGGTCCTCGCCGACCTGGGGGACGTCGACCTCTTCACCCTGTGCGACCCCCGACGGACGGGGCGGGAGGTGCCCGTCGGTGTCGACCTGGCCCGGGTGGGGACCACCCCCTACCCCGAAGCCGCCCGGGCGGTGCGGTGGAGGGTGGCATGGGCCGGGCGGCCCGGCCTGCCCCTGGAGGTGGCGATGCGTCGCCACGACCCGACCCCCCGGGCCGACTTCGACGTCTGGGTGCGTCCGCCGTACGACCTCGTCTGGTTCAGCACCGCCGCCACCTACACCTGGCTGGGGAGACCGCGGCTCGGCCCGACCGTCGTCGACCTGGTGGATCTGGAGGACGAGAAGGAACGGCAGCGCACCCGGCTGCTCCGCGCCGCGCCCGGGGGCCGAGGTGCGGGTGACCGGCTCCGCCGGGCCGCCGCCGTCGGGCAGAGCTGGCTGAACGCCCGCGACTGGCGGACGTTCCAATCCTCCGTCGGCCGCCACGTGGACCGGGTCGTCCTGGCGTCACCCCTCGATGTCGAGCGGTCGGGTCTGGCGAACGCGTCCTCGTCCCCAACACGCTCCGCCGACCCGAGCCGCCGCTCGGGCGTCGACAGGTGGGGAGCCCGCCGTCGATCCTCTTCCAGGGCTCGCTCAACTATGCCCCGAACATGGACGCGGCCGACTGGTTCGTCCGGGAGATCGTCCCGCGGGTGCTGGAGCGGGTGCCCGGTGCCACCGTGCGATTGGTCGGTCGCCCCACACCCGGCGTCGAACGCCTCGAGCAGCCGCCGCGGGTGACGGTGGTGGGCCGGGTGGCGGACATGGATCCCGAGCTCGAGCGGGCGGACCTGGTGGTCGTACCGTTGCGCTACGGATCGGGCACCCGGGTCAAGATCCTGGAGGCGTTCGCCCATCGCATCCCCGTGGTGTCGACCACCATCGGGGCCGAGGGCCTCGGCGCGGTGGACGGGGTCCACCTCCTGGTGGCCGACGATCCCGAGGCGTTCGCCGAGCGGTGCGGTCGGTTGCTGACCGACGTCGACCTGCGGGCCCGCCTGGTCGACGCCGCCGAGCAGCTCTTCGAGGAGCGTTACCCCTTGGCCGCGGCCGAGGGCGCCATCCGTGCCGTCGTCCACGACGTGGTCGGCTCGGGAAGCGTCCGATAGGCGGCGAGCGTGCGCTCGATGACCGTCCGGTCGTCGAACTCGGCCTCGGCTTTCCGGCGGCCCCGGAGCCCCATCTCCGAGCGACGGGAAGGGTCGGCCGCCAACTCGGCGACGGCCAGCGCCAGCGCGGCGGCGTCCCGCACGGGCACCAGCAGTCCGGTCACGTCGTGCTCCACCACCTGACGGCATCCCCGGATATCGGTGGCGATGACCGGGAGCCCGCTGGCCGCCGCCTCCATGGCCGAACGGGGGAAGCCCTCGCGGTAGGAGGGGAGCACGTACATGTCGAACCCCGGGTACAGGTCCTCGACGTCGTCGCGGTGACCGGTGAAGACGACGTTCCCGATGGACCGGGCCTCGGCCAGGTCGTCGGCCTGCAGGGCGTCGCCCTTGTCGGGGTCCTCGGGGCCGACGACGACGAACACCACGTCGTCGCGGATGGCCCGCAGGTGCCGGGCCGCCTCGAACAGCTCCGCGAACCCCTTCTGCCACACCAGCCGTCCGACGGTGCCGACCACGACGGCCGAGTCGTCCACCCCGAGGACCCGTCTCGCCCCGGCCGCCGCCTCGGGTGACCGGTTGTAGCGGAAGCGCCGCAGGTCGACGCCGTTGCCCAGCAGCACCAGGTGGTCCTCGGGCACGCGGAGCCGCCGCATGACCTCCCGGTCCTCCGGATTCTGGAAGAGCTCGACGTCGGAGCAGGCCGCCGCCATGCGTTCCAGCGCATAGACCACCGCCCGGCGGCCAACCGGGTCCTCGGGTGCCGCGTACAGGCCGTGGACGGTGTTGACGACACCGGGTACCCCCGCCGCCCGGGCGGCGATCCGCCCGTACAGACCCGGCTTGGGATTGTGGGTGTGCACGATGTCGGGACGGAGCCGGCGGAACAGGCGCTCGAGTTCGTACAGCGCGGCCAGGTCGTGACCCACGGACACCGAGCGGGTGGCGTGCCGCAACGGCACGTGGGTGACGCCGATCGCCGTGAGCTGGTCGACGAACGGCCCCGGGGCGGACACGCCGATCACCTCCATCCCCTCCTCGACGAACGCGCGCAGTTGCGGGCCGAGGAGCAGGGCGAGGCTGATGTCCGCCGACGTGACGTGGACCAGCCGGCGCCCGACCAGTCCGCTCACCGGCCGACCCCGGCCAGGTCGCGGTAGATGCCCTCCACCTCGCGGGTCGCGGTCTCGACGTCGAACATCGAGCTGCGTGCCGCGGCCCCCTCGCCCAGCCGGTGACGCAGTCCGGCGTCGGTCACCACGCGCTCGACGGCGTCGGCCAGGGCTCCGGGGTCACCCGGGGGCACGATCAGTCCGTCGACCCCGTCGTGGATCACCTGGGGCACGCCCCCCACCGCGGTGGCCACGATCGGCGTGCCGGTGCTGGTGGCCTCCATCAGCGTGACCGGGAGCCCCTCCTGGCGCGACGGGAGCACGAAGACGTCGCAGCCGACCAGGAGCCGGATGACGTCGTCGCGCTCCCCCAGGAAGCGGAACCGGTCGCCCAGTCCGAGCGCCCGGTGGCGCTCGGCCAGCTCGTCGGCCAGGGGGCCCCGCCCGACGGCGGCGAAGCGGACGGGCAGGCCGCGGTCGGCGATCGAGCGGGCGGCGTCGAGGAGCACGTCGTAGCCCTTCTCGGGACGCAGGTTGGCGACCGTCAGCACCAGGAGGTCGCCGTCGGGTACCCCGAGCTCGGCCCGGACCTCGGCCCGCACGGCGTCCCGTTGCGCGACGCAGGTCGCGCGACCGGGACAGGTCCACGCCGTGGACGATGACCCGGGCGCGCCCGTGGAGTGCCTCGGGAAGGGCCTGGTGCGCGGCTTCGGAGACCACGATGAGCGAGTCGTCCATGCCGATGGTCGGCCGGTTGAGAGCTTTGACCAGGATCGCCATCTTGTCCCAGGCGCTGTGTTCGGTGTAGACGACCGCCGGGCGGGACGAGCGGGGGAGGGTGGCGACGCCCAGTCGCCCCAACGACGCCGTGTACGGGAGGTGGAAGTGCACGACGTCGAACCGGCCGGCGACGACGAGGGCACGCAGGCGGGCGACCCACCGGAGGTCCCAGTTCCCCTGGGCGCCGAGTGGATGGACCGGGGTGCCTCCGGCGGCGACCATCGGCGCCAGCCCGGCCTCGGAGGCCAGGACGTAGGCCACCTCGTAGTGGAAGTGGTCGCGGTCCCGCTTCGAGACCATGTCCACCAACAGGCGCTCCGCCCCGCCGTATCCCAACACCTTGATGACGAGGAGCACCCGGATCCGCCGGTCCGGCCCGGGATCCGCGGAAGGTCCCGTCGACACGCCGTACCTGCCCTCGGACTGCACCCGGCGATGGTACCGTCTCGTCGCGGGCCTGCGAGAGGCCCGGCATCGGTCACGCCATCGTGGGGATACAATCCGCGGGCAGGTTTCTTCGCGGAATAGGCCCCTCTCGCCGGGCCGAGGGGGGTGGTCGTGCCGATGTCGGATGCAATTCCTTTCGGGGCCGACGGAAGCGGAGCGCTGCGGATCCCCGACGTGTCGGCCATTCCCGACGAGCCGCCCGACGACCTCCTGTACCGCCACAAGGTGGGGCTCGTCGACTCGGTCAAGCTCCTGTGGGAGCACCGGGAGATCGTCTACACCCTGGCCGAACGGGACTTCCGGGCCCAGTACAAGCAGGCCACGCTGGGCATCCTGTGGGCCGTCCTCAGCCCGTTGGCCACCCTGGCCATCTTCGTCATCGTGTTCTCCAGGGTGAAGTCCTTCCCCCATCAGGGGATCCCCTACGCCCTCTACTCCTTCGTCGGGATCCTGTGCTGGAGCTTCTTCGCCGGGTCGGTCGGATCGGGGGGAACTCGCTCCTGGCCAACAAGGCGCTGCTGGCCAAGACGCAGTTCCCCCGTGAGTGCTTCCCCCTCGAGTCGATGATGACCACCGCCCTGAACACCGTCCTGTCCTGGGTGCCGCTCGCCATCCTGTTCGTGATCTTCGGTCGGGCCCCGAAGCTGGCCACGGTGTGGGTGCCGCTGTTCATGCTGATCGAGGTCGCCTTCGCGGCGGGCGTGATGCTGGCTCTCGCCGGCCTGATCATCCAGATGCGGGACCTGGCCCAGGTCCTGCCCATCCTGTTGTCGCTGGGCATCTTCATGACGCCCGTCATCTGGCCGTTCTCCTACATCCCCACCAACTTCCACGTCACCGGTGGTCACCTGCTCCACCACCACTGGATAGGTGGCTTCACGGTCAACCTGCAGGTCGTCTACGGCTTCTTCAATCCGCTCGGACCCGTCATCTCGAACCTGCGGACCACCATGCTCCTGGGTCACAACCCCAGCTGGGCACCGCTGGTGGCGGCCGTCTGCGGGTGTGCCATGTACCTGGCGATCGGCTTCCGGATCTTCAAGCGGCTGGAGGTGAACTTTGCCGACATTGCCTGACGGGAGCATCCGGGCCGAGCACGTCTGGAAGAAGTTCCGGGCCGACCGGGCCAAGCCGCTCTTCTACGACCAGCTGCAGCGCCTCCGCCGGTCGGTCCTGGCCGGGGACCCGGAGTACCGCTGGGTCCTGAAGGACGTGGACCTGGAGGTCGAGCCCGGCGGAAGCCTGGCGCTGATCGGGATCAACGGCTCCGGCAAGACCACCTTGCTCAAGATCCTGAGCAAGGTGACGTACCAGACCGCGGGGAACGTCACCGTGCAGGGTCGGATCGGCGCGCTCCTGAGCGTGACGGCCGGCCTCCACCCCGACCTGACGGGCCGCGAGAACGTCTTCCTGTACGGCGCGGTGCTCGGGATGGGACGCGAGAACATCCGCAAGAAGTTCGACGTCATCGTGGAATTCGCCGACCTCACTGATGCCATCGACCGGCAGGTGAAGTTCTTTTCGCTGGGGATGCAGATGCGGCTCGGGTTCGCCATCGCCGCCTATCTCGAACCCGACGTGCTGCTCGTAGACGAGGTCCTGTCCGTGGGGGACGCCAACTTCCAGCAGAAGTGCCTCCAGCGGATCGACGAGATCGTCCGCTCGGGCACCACCTTGCTGTACGTCTCCCACGATCTGGCCTCGGTCGAGGCGACCTGCGAGAAGGCGGTGTGGCTGTCGGACGCGGTGGTGCGGGCCTCGGGCCCGAGCAAGGACGTGGTCTCGATGTACCGCACGGCCGTCGAGAAGAACGCCACGCTGCTGTCGTCCAAGGAGGGCGCCGTCCAGGTGCTCAAGGCGGACATCCGGGCGGTGGACGGCGGCCAGCTCCGGTCGGAGTGCGAGACCGAGGTCGTCCTGACCCTGATGTCGCCGGAGCGGGCGGAGGCCAGCTACTACATCGGCATCTCCCAGGGCACGGCCTTCCCGATGTTCGTCGTCAACCAGCAGGCGCCGATGCCGGCGGGGGAGTTCCAGGTGCGCTGCCGGCTCGGTTACCTGCCGTTGCCCAAGGGCCACTACTCCCTGTGGGTCTCCATCACCGGGTTCCCCCGGGGTCAGCGCGACCCCTACCTGCAGTGGCAGCCCCTCGTCTCCTTCGACGCGTTCGGCCCCCAGCGGCGCGAACCCCCCGAAGGGGTGATGGTGCTGTCGCCGATCTACGTCGGGTCCACGTGGGAGATCTCCTGAGCCCCGGATTCCCCTGAGGGACTACGGGAAGAACACCGACTCGGCGATCGACCCGACCAGCCGGCCCGAGCGCATGCCTGCGGCGCGGGCCCACTGCATCCGGCGGTGCCGGTCGAACAACAGGGGCAGCGACACGATCAGCCAGACCCAGGACTTCGACGCGCCGACGAGATTGCGGTGGGCCCCGTCCGCCCGGTAGCGCCGGTAGAGGGCGGGTCCCGACCGCCCGTAGGAGAACGCCTTGCGGAAGATCTTCCCGAATCCGGTCTCCTCCCGCTTGGCCACCACGGCCTCGGGGGCGAATGCGAAGTGGAACCCCTGCAGCTGCAGCCGCCAGCACAGATCGATGTCCTCGCCCAGCAGCAGGTCCTCGTTGAAGCCGCCCACCCCTTCGAAGACCGATCGCCGGACGGCGAGGTTGGCCCCGAGGCCGGCGGGGAGGAAGCCGAGCTGACGGATGGCGGCCGGGGAGTCCGGCGACTTGCGGGTGCCGTTGAGTGACCAGAAGTCGAATGCCCCGGCCACGATGTCCGCGTGCCGCAGGCCTTCGACGCACGCCGAGAGCCAGCCCGCCCGGACCACGTCGTCGGCGTCGCAGAAGGCGATGAGTTCCCCCGTGGCCGCCCGGACGCCGACGTTGCGGGCCGCCGGTGCCCCGTGCAGCGCCGAGGCGTCGACCACCCGGAACCGCGGGTGCTCGGCCGCCCAGCTCCGGGCGAACTCACCGCTCCCGTCGCGGGAGCCGTTGTCGGCCACCACGACCTCCCACGGTTGGGGGCAGTCCTGGTCGGCCAGGGCCCGCAGCTGTTGCTCGAGCCACGGCATGCCATCGCGCACCGGGAGTACGACGCTGATCATCATCTGGGTCGGAGTCCCCGCCGTTCGTCAGGCGCTGGCGCGACGCGGACGGGCCCGCGCCCCTCCGGAGATCGTGTTGTTCGAATCGTGAACTCCCCCGAGTCTGCGTCGAAGCGCCTGTGTCCAGCGGCGCCCGTAGCCTAGCGCCGCGACGGTCGCATCCCCCATTTCGGCCCAGGGGTGGGACGGAAACCGGTCGCGCGAGGCCGTGTGGCCCACGATCCCGGAGCGTGACGGCACCGGATCGGCACCCGGAGGAGCGAGCTCCGATCGGCGCCCCACCCGGCGCCGGTCACCTCACTGATCCGGGGTGGATGCCCGCCCACCGTCAACCGCCGGAGCGGAGCCGGGGGCGAGGTGGGCGAAGTTGGGCCAGAGCGCGAGGTCGATGCTCGGCAGTGTCCTGGCCAGGCTCACGACGTCGGAGGAGTAGAGGGAGACCAGGCGCCGGCGGACGGTCGGGTCGAGATCGAGCGGCGGTTCGTGGTTGCCGGTCCGCCGGGTCGCCGACCCGTCCGGTGGGCGGTGGGCCAGCTCGGCGTCCTCCAGGCCGAGGAAGTGGAATGTGGACCGGAGCTGGCCGGCGGGGTCGGCGACACACTGCTCGTATTGCAGGATGTGCAACTGGCGACGGTCGAACTGCAGCAGCCAGTCGTTGAGCAGTCGGAAGTAGAAGCCGCGCTGGACGGCGTCGTTGACCGCCGCCGCACCCGACGGTTCGCCCATCCGCTTGTGGTGCGCGAGCCCTGATCGGAACCGCTCGACGGGGTCCCGCAGGAGAAGGAGCAGGCGTGCCTCGGGTGCCGCCCCGCGCAGAAGGAGCGGCGCCCACGGCAGCCCGAAGTAGTCCGGCGTCCACTCGCCGGTCAGCGTCCCCGGCCGGCGCGGGAACCACCCGGCGTAGTCGTCGCGGTCCGACTGCTCGAACGCCGCCGCCCCGAATCGGTCGAAGTAGTGACGTTCCTTGTGGATGTCCGCGCGCGCATACAGGCGCGGATGACTCATCAGGAGGTCGTACCACCAGGTGGTGCCGCACTTCTGCACCCCGATACCGACGAAGTCGGGAGGACCCGTCTCCTCGCCCGGGAGGGGCGGCGGGGGGGTGAAGTCGAATCCGTCCTCCCACGGGGCGTACCGTCCGAGGCCGTGGAGGACGTGCCGTCGCAGGTTCGGCGGGAGTCTGGCGAACTGCTCTCTGGCTTGTTCCCGCAGACGGTCGCTGTAGTCCGCGGCAGCCACCGCCGCACAATGCCACACGGGTGGAGGGGCCACAAGCCACCGAGCAGGGGTGACGCGGGGTCCGGCGGTGCCTTCATTTGACGTCACCCGCGTGTGCGCCGATGATCTGGCCATGGGCCGCGGCGTCGCATCCGGACGATCGGCCCCCGACGTCCCCTTCCCCCCGACCCCCGTCGGGCGCTGACATGTGCGGGATCGCCGGCCTCTTCGACCCGACGCGGGATCGTGGTCTGGACCGGCTCGGAGCGGAGGCGGCCGCCATGGCCGCGACGCTCGCGCACCGCGGTCCTGACGACGAAGGTCTGTGGGTCGACCCGGACGGCCGGACGGCGTTCGGGCACCGTCGACTGGCCGTCGTCGACCTGAGTCCCCACGGGCACCAGCCCATGGCATCGGCGGACGGGCGGTGGATCCTCAGTTACAACGGCGAGATCTACAACTTCCCGACCCTGCGCACCCAGCTGGAGGCGGAGGGCATGTCGTTCCGGGGCGGTTCCGACACCGAGGTGGTCGTGGGTGCCGTACAGGCGTGGGGAGTCGAGGCCACGATGCAGCGGATCGAGGGGATGTTCGCCATCGCGCTGTGGGACCGACGGCGGGCGGAGCTGCACCTCGTGCGGGACCGCTTCGGCGAGAAGCCCCTGTACTACGGCTGGGTGGGCCGGCGATTGGCCTTCGCCTCGGAGTTGAAGGCGTTCCGTACGCTGCCCGACTTCGTCCCGACGCTGGACCGGGCCGCGGTGGCCTCGTTCCTGCGACACAACTGCATCCCGGCCCCGGCCACGGCCTATGCGGGTGTGGCCAAGCTGCAGCCGGGCCGGTGGATCACGTTCGCCGCCGACGCCGGACCCGACTCGCAGCCGCACTCCCGGGCGTACTGGTCGGCGTCGGACGCCATCGCCGACGCCATGCTCCAGCCCGAGACCGGTACCGACGGCCAGCTGATCGACCGTCTCGAGGAGGTCCTGTCCGACTCCGTGGCGGCCCGGATGGTCGCCGACGTCCCCGTCGGGGCCTTCCTGTCCGGAGGAGTCGACTCGAGCGTCATCGTGGCCCTGATGCAGCGGGCGGGCCGGCGGCCGGTGCACACCTTCTCCGTGGGCTTCGCCGACCGCGCCTTCGACGAGTCGGCGGACGCGGCGGCGGTGGCCGCCCACCTGGGGACCGACCACACGTCGTTGCGGGTGACCGACGAAGACGCCGCGGCGGTCATCCCCCGACTTGCGGAGATCTGGGACGAGCCGTTCGCCGACGTGTCGCAGATCCCCATGCTGCTGGTGAGCGAGCTCGCCCGTTCCCGGGTCACGGTGGCGCTCTCGGGGGACGGGGGCGACGAACTGTTCGCCGGGTACAACCGCCACGCCTGGCTCGATCGCCTGTGGCGCCGCGGTGCCGCGCTGCCCGATCCGGTGCGACGGCTGACGGGCTCCGCCCTGCAGGCCCTGCCGCCGGGCCTCGTCGACGGCGCCGCCGGCGTCACCCGCGTCCTCCCGGGGCGGATGCGGGTGCGGACACCGTCCACCAAGGTGGCGAAGGTCGGACGGGTGCTCGCCTCGTCCGACCCCGAGGAGGCCTATCGCTCCCTGACTTCACACTGGGAGGACGCCGAGTCCGTGGTCGTCGGGGCGCCTCCCCCGGGACCGCGTCCGGGGCTGAACCCGTCCTCGCTCTCCGACATCACCCAGCTGATGCTGCTGTGGGACGTGACCGGCTACCTGCCCGACGACATCCTGACGAAGGTGGACCGGGCGGCGATGTCGACCTCGCTGGAGACGCGGGTGCCGTTCCTCGACCGGAGCGTGTTCGATCTGGCCTGGAGACTCCCGATGAGCGTCAAGCTCCGGTCGGGGACGACGAAATGGATCCTGCGCCAGGTGCTGTACCGCCACGTACCGGCCACCCTGGTTGATCGGCCCAAGATGGGGTTCGGCGTGCCGATCGGTGCGTGGCTGCGCGGTCCGCTGCGACCGTGGGCCGAGGAGCTGCTCGACCCCCGACGCCTCGCCGCCCAGGGTCTGCTGGATCCGGTGCCGGTGCGGACGGCCTGGAACCAGCACCTGTCGGGTCGTCGGGACCTCGGCTACGAGCTGTGGGACGTGTTGGTGCTGCAGGCGTGGATGGACCGGTGGCTGCCCGGGGGGTGACCCGCGTGCCGCGTCGGTGGCCGGCCTGTCGGGTCCGGTCGCCCGTCCCCTACAATTCCGTCACCGTGGAACTCGTCGACCGGATCTACAGGAGGTGCGTCAAGCCCGAACTCCCGTACTACGACGCCATGGACCTGGTCCACCGGCACCTCGTGCCCCGGACGTACGTGGAGATCGGGGTGGCGACCGGACGCACGCTCCGGCTCGCATTGCCCGGGACGCGGTGCGTGGGCATCGACCCCGAACCGCGCCTCGAGCGTCCACTCTCCCCGGGCCAGCAGGTCTTCGCCCAGACCAGCGACGAGTTCTTCGCCACCCACGACCTCGCTGCCGTGCTCGGCGGGGCACCGCTGGATCTGGCCTTCATCGACGGGATGCACCACTTCGAGTTCGCCCTCCGGGACTTCATGAACCTGGAGCGGGCGTCCCATCCGGACACCACCGTGCTGATCCACGACTGTCTCCCCCAGGACGAGGAAGGCGCAGCGCGCGAGCGCACGACCGTTCTGTGGAGCGGGGACGTCTGGCGGTTGATCGTGGCGCTGCGGCAGTGGCGGCCCGACCTCGAGGTGGCCGTGGCGGACTGGGGCCCGACGGGCCTCGGCGTGGTGCGTGGGCTCGATCGGCGATCGACGGTCCTCACCGACCACTACGACGACATCGTGGAGCACCTCCTGGCCATGCCGTACCGGGAGTTGGACGACGGCACCATGGACGAGCGGCTGCACCGGGTCCCCGGTACCTGGGAGGCGCTGCGCGGCCTGCTGCCGGACCACCCGTACCGGTCGGGCAACGTAGACCTGTTGACGGCGAGGCGCGCCGCCCACGAGGTGGTCCCGGCGGCGCGGCGGTCGATCGAGTTCCGGCGGGCGGCCCGGCGTCGCACGGGGGGCGCGCCGCCTCCCGGTTCGAACGTGGCCTGAGGGACCCGGCCGTCAGCTCGCGGGGGTCGGGCCGCTCCCGGAATCGGTCGTCTCGAACCGGCGGTAGAACTCGGGATCGGCGACCAGGTCGGCGTAGACCCCGTCGGAGAGGGCGGTCGCCTCCTCCAGGTAGCGGGACTGCTCGGAGTTCGGACGCTCCTGGCGGAGTCCGTTCCAGAGGTAGCGGACGTTGGCCATGTTGACGCGTCGGAGCATGTCCATCGTGCTCTCGTGCCGCATGCGGTAGAGGCGGGCCGTGTCGCGCAGTCGGGGGGAGGCCAGATTGCGGTTGTTGACGGCGTCGACCCGGGATACGCGCCGGCGGAATCCGGCCCCGTGGTGGTAGACGTGCTCGGCGTACACGGCGAACCACACCGGGTGCACGTCGTTGGTGTTGGAGCGCAGGAGCGGCAGCCACTCGATGTCCGCGTCGCGGAGCTGGTTGTACAGCGTGCCGCCCACGTCGGTGACCTCCGTGCCGCCGGGACTGGTCCAGGTGCCGCCCTCGCGCCAGTCGCCGCCGATCTCCTTCCACAGGCCCACGGTCGTGGCGCAGAAGCACGGATGGGGCTGGCGCTCCACCCGGTTCTCGTCGCGGCGGACGGCCACCAGCGGGTAGTCGGTGAGCAGGCCCCGCAGCCATCCGGCGATGGGACGGACCGGGAAGGCGTCCCCGTCGATGAACACCAGGAGGTCGTCGGCCTCGGCGGTGGCGACCACCATGTCGGCCAGCGCGTTCAATTTGTCGGCGTGCATGCCCTCGCCGTCCTCGACGACGTCGAACTTGGCGCGGTCGGCGGGGTCCTCGATCCCCTCCAGTGAGGCCCATGTCGTGAACGGTTCCTCCACGTTGCGGCGCAGGTACGAGAGTTGGGGATCGATCCACTTGGGGTCCATCCAGTGGACGGTCAGGATGTGGATCATCGTGCTCCTCGGTGACCTGGCTCGGCGCCGCGTGGCGATCGTAGTGGCTCGTCGATCGGCCGGTGGTCGCCCCCGCCGGGGCCGGAGGCGCCCCGGATCGGGCCGCCGGCCGCGGGAGTGCGGAGGCCGGTCGCGGTGGGCACGTCCTCATCCCTGGTGTGCAACACTCTCCCGCTGTGACCACCGGAGCACGGGTGAGGGGCGTCGTCCGGAGGACCCGACCCGGCGCGCCCCGGACGCCGTGACCGACCCGACCACCCCGGGGAGCCGCCCGCTCGTACTGGCCGGTATCCCCCGGTCCGGCACCACATGGACGATGCGGGCGCTGGCCGCCGACCCCGACCTGCGGTCCGTCATGGAGCCCGACAACGAGGTCCGGTCGGCTCCGGCGATCTGGGCGAAGCGCCGGACCGGCCGCTATCCGGTCCTCCGGCCGGGAGACCACGACGACCGGCTCGCCGCGCTCTGGGCGTGGGTGATGGACGGTGCTCCCCAGGATGCCCGGCTACGGGTCACGGACCAGATGCTGCGGGCCGTGCGCCCGTCCGAGAACCGTCGCTACTACCAGGGGCAGTTCGCCCCGTTGATGCGACTGGCGGGCATGGTCGGGGCCCGACCGCACCACCGGACCGCGACGGACGGGCCGGGTGGTCGTGTCTTCGTCAAGACCGTGTACATGCCGCTGGCCATGGAATGGCTCACCTCCCGTTTCGATGTCGACGTACTGGTCCTCCTCCGGCACCCCGGCAACGTCCTGTCCAGTTGGATCTCGCTCGACCTGAACGACCGGTACGTGCGCCTCGACCGGGAGCCGACGATCCGGCGCATGGTGGCCGACGGTGAACTCCCCCCACCGGGTCCTGATCCCTTCGAGCGTCTGGTGTGGCAGGTCGGCGTGCTGGACCTCGCCCTCGAGCGGTCACTCGCCCGTCAGCCCACCTGGGTCCACCGGACCCACGAGGAGCTCTGCGTCGACCCGGTGGCGCGCTTCCGCGAGCTCTACGCGGAGCTGGGCCTGCGGTGGAACCCACGGGCGGAGGAGTACCTCGTCTCGAACGACCGCCCGGGCGAGGGGTTCCCCACCCAGCGCGTGTCGGCGGACCAGTCCGACGGTTGGAAGCGCCGCCTGGACCCTTCCCAGATCGCCACGATGCAGCGGGTGCTGGCCCGGTTCCCGCTCACCACCTGGGAACCGGACGAATTCGTGCCCTGATTTCGCGTGTCGGGACCGGTGTCGCCGTCCGGCGGGATCAGGACCGGGCGCCCTCTTCGCCGCCGGTCAGCTGACGCTCCTGCAGCGGCACGATCGGATACCGGATGCCGAGGCGACCGAACGCCCCGTCCACGGAGCCCTGGACGATCGCCAGCAGGCTGCGCAACTTGGCCTGCTTCTGTCGCACCGCCGCCCGACCGACGAGCCGGACGAAGTTGCGCGGGTAGCGGCCCGTCCGGTGCATGATGTGCCAGTGGTAGTAGAGCATGTTGCGCGACTCGTAGTAGTACTTCCACGTCGGTAGGTCCCCGCCCTGTCGGATGGCGTGGTGGTGCACGACGGCGTCCGGGATGAACTGCAGCGGGTACCCGGCATTGGGGATCCTCCAATGGCAGTACTCGGTGTCCTCGGCCCACCAGAAGAGCTCCTCCATCGGGAGCCCGACCTTCTCGACGATCTCGCGGGCGATCACGAAACCGCACCACGACCCCCAGCGCCCGACGGCGCCGTTGGGCTGGATCGACACGGGGCAGGCGAACGCGGCCGACGGGTCGGCGCTCACCGCCGACCAGAGCCGTTCGAGGCACTCGGGCTCGGGGACGATGTCGTCGTCCATGATCCACGCGTGGCTGTCGTGGCCGGTGAGGAAGTCGCGGAGGGCGATGGCCCATCCCCCCGCCGGGCCGAGGTTGGCGTCCGACCGGATCACCCGGACCGGAAGGCCGTCGGACGGGAGATCGTCGGCGTCGACCGGTGGCGAACTGGCATTGTCCACCACGACGATCCCGACGGGCCGTCGGGTCTGCGCGGCGATGGCGGTCACGCACCTGGCCAACGACTGGGGCGCATTGTGCGACAGCACGAGAGCCACGATCTGGGGCGCCTTGGCGTCAGTCATTTCTCAACCATCTTTCGAGGGCGTCCAGGTGGCGGCGTCGGCTGCCGAATCCTGCGAGATGCTACCGCAGTTGGGCGTCGTTCCGACTGGGCCGCGACGCCGGCGCGTGCACGATGACCGTCGGGCCGGTGGAGTCGGCGGGCGGACCGGACCGCCCCCGGATCGGGCGGCACCGGCCAGTGGTCGGCGGCGCGGATGGTAGCCTCACCGGGGCACTGGGCCTGGCGGCGAGGCCATCAGGGGGTCGTCGGCGGCGCCGGCCACGAGGAGGGGAAGGTCGACATGGTCACACGAGGGAAATCGCCGACGGGAACCACGAGCGTCGCCTCCGACGGACTGGCCACGGGGCACTTCCTGCAGCCCAACTGGGGCGACGGTCCGTGGGGTGAAGGATCGCTGGCCGACCGCTACGAGGTCGTGCGACCGCTCCTCGGGAACGGCTCCGTGCTCGACATCGGGTGCGCCTCCCGGTACGGACGCCCGGACTGGCTCCACGGTCTCCTGGCCAAGGACGTCGACGACCTGGTCGGCATCGACATCGACGTCGACAAGATCGAGAAGGTGCAGGCGGCGGGCTATGACGTACGGCTGACCGACGCCCGGGAGTTCGACCTGGGCCGGAAGTTCGACGCGGTCTTCGCCGGCGAGCTCATCGAGCACCTCGACGACTTCCGTGGCTTCCTCGCCAACGTCCGCCGCCACCTCGACCCCGGTGGCCGGCTGGTGCTCACGACGCCCAACGCCTTCTACGTGGGGAACTTCGTGTACCGCTTCGGCGGCCACGGCCAGGTCCACCCGGAGCACACCTGCTGGTTCTGCGAGGACACCCTCCGGCGGACGCTCCAGATCAACGGCTTCTCCCAGGTGGAGATCATGTTCGCCGGCCACACCAGTCCGACCCCGCTGCGGAAGGTGGCGTCGTACTGCGCCCAGCACCTGCTGCCGCCCCGGCTGGCCCTCGACGAGATCATCGCGGTGGCCATCGCCGACTGACGGTCTGGCTCAGTCCCCGGTGGTGCCCGTCCAGAGTTCGTAGCCGAGGAGATCGAACAGCTCCCGGTTGTGGGGCTCGAAGTGGGCCGCAAGTCGGGCGAGGACTTCGGGACTCTCGGTGTCGTGCCGCACCGATTCGTTGGCGGCCGGGAACGGTGAATCGTGAGGATGGAGTCCGAGCCACTCGACGATGGCGGCCGATGCGGCCGGGTCCGTGTACATCTGCTCGCTCTCGACGATCAGGATGCGGTCCCGGCCCACCGCGTCGAACCAGGACCGCACCTGGCCCGCATACTCGCTCCGGCTGACGTAGGAGTACCCCGAGTGGGCGTCGCTGTTCTCGCCACGCAGGACCCGCTCGGTCTCACCGGCCAGGCGCTCGGGCTCGAGTTCGAGCGCCCGCTCGATGGGCTCGGTCTCGAACTTCCGGCGCCGGCGTGAGAACCAGTAATGGGAGACGGTGCGCTGCACCGGCTCCCGCAGGAGGATGATGAAGCGGGTGGACTCGGGGAGGTCCTTCGCCGCCCGGGCGGGGGCGAGCGGATGGAAGAGCATGTACGGGCTCCCCTCGCCGGTGATGTGACCGGGCCGGAGGATCGGAAAATGTGATCGGTACCACCGGGGACCCAGGTCGTAGTGGACGTCGAAGTAGTGGATCTCCTTCTTGGTCGGCGCGTCGAACTCGGGGTGCGTGCTGATCCACCGGAAGAGCGATGTCGTGCCACCCCGCTGGGCGCCCAGGATCACGAACGACGGACGTCCCCGCAGATCCGCGGTGGCCTGCCTCCATCCCCACCGCAGCCGGTGCGACAGGTCGGGCTCCGGTGGCGGGTTCCGGCGGGCCGGTGGGGGCGGTGGCGCGGCGTCCGGCGAGGTGGGGGAGTGCACCATGGGGAGATGATACGGCAGCCCGTCGCGATCCCGGCGGGTCGGACCCGGCTGTGGCGGCACCCGCCACCGGGAGTGGCCGGTCGGGCACAAGTCTTCCGGCCGGCGGGCCACCCGCCAATTCGGCAACGCTAAGGTGATGGCTTCGATGGCAGCGGTTGCCGTACGGGGGTAGGGGTGTGCTCGACAACGACAGGCAGGCAGTCCCGGACCTGATCCTGGACCGGATGCGTTGCCCCCGGTGTGGTTCGGCGATGTCCGACGACCACGCGGCGGTCGAGTGCGCCGACGGCCACCGGTTCGCCAAGCACGACGGTTTCGTGGACTTCTCCGCCGAGGGGGAGCGCGCCGGCTCGACGGAACGGACGCTCAACAGCTTCGGCTACGAGTGGAACGCCTTCGACGATGTCCGCGACGAGGACGAGCGGTTCGCCGAGATCTACTTCCGTGACCTGGACCTCGAGGCCCTCGGATCCAAGGTGGGTCTCGACGCCGGTTGCGGCAAGGCACGCTTCACCCGGATCCTGGCGGACCACCTGGCGGCCGAGGTGGCGCTCGACGGGTCCTCGGCCGTGGTGGCCGCGGCCCGCAACCTGCGCGGGCGGCCCAACGTGACGGTGCTCCAGGCGGACCTGCGGGACGCGCCCTTCGCCCCCGAGAGCTTCGACTTCATCTCGAGCCTCGGCGTCCTGCACCATCTGGACGACCCCTTCGAGGGGTTCACCCGCCTGGTGCGCCTCCTCGCCCCCAAGGGGCAGATCCTGCTGTACCTCTACAGTCGTCCCTCCGAGGCCGGCGTCCGGTCCCTGGCGCTCCAGCTGGCCACCGCGGTGCGCAAGGTCACGGTGCGACTGCCCCATCGGACGCTCAAGGCACTGTCGACGCCGATCGCCGGCGTGCTCTACGCGACGTTCGTCGCCCCGGGCCGGTGGGGTCAGCGCCGCGGGGTCGCCGCCCTGGCGGATCTCCCCATGGACACCTACCGGGACAAGCCGTTCCGGAGCCTGGTGCTCGACACCTTCGACCGGTTGAGCGCCCCGGTCGAGTACCGCTACGTCTGGAAGGACCTCGAGCCGTGGTTCGAGGCGACCGGGCTGGAGGTCGACGCCGCCCGGGACGAGACCGGGTGGTTCGTCCTGGCCCACCGGCCCTGACCGGGCGAACGTCGGACGAAGTGATGCCCCGGGCCCCTCGACCAGTCGGGCGTCCCACCCGTGGGTGACCCGACCGCACGTCCCCCGGCGGGCGACGCCGCCCGGGGCCCGACCGGGGTGACGGTCTCCTTCGTCATCCTCGTGCTCGACCGGGTGGACCTGCTCGACGGCTGCCTCGCCACTGTTGGCCGTTCGACGTCGCGCCCCGCGGAGGTCATCGTGGTCGCCAACGGGACCCCGGAGACGGAGCTCGCGGTGGCTCGATCCGGGTCTCGACATCACGCTGGTCCGCAGCCAGGTCAACCTGGGGTTCGCCGGAGGATGCAACCTGGCCGCCGCGATGGCCCGCGGTGACTACCTCGTGTTCGTCAACGACGACAGCCGGTTGGACCCGGGCTGCGTCGACCACCTCCTCCGCCGGGCGGCGGACCAACCGGACACCGGGGCCGTGGGGAGTCGGATCTTCGCCGGTGACGGCTCCCTGCAGGAGGCGGGCGGCGTCATCTGGCGCGATGGGACGACCGCGCACGTCGGTCGCGACCTCCCGGCGGCCGACACCACCTACCTGACGCCGCGAGAGGTCGACTACTGCTCCGCCAACGGCCTCCTGGTCCCGCGTTGGGCGTGGGATGCCGTCGGTGGGTTCGACGAGGCGTACTACCCGGGCTACTACGAGGATGCCGACCTGTGCATGAAGCTGCGCACCGAGGGACTCCGGACGGTGTACGAGCCGACCGCCACCCTGGTGCACCTCGAGACGCAGAGTTCGTCCGTGTCGTTCCGTCGTTTCCTGATGGACCGCAACCGTCAGAAGTTCCGCCGACGTTGGCGCGACGCGGCTGGCCGACCAGCCGCCCGCCCCGCGCTCCGACCGGCGGGCGGCGATCGACCGGTGGGTGGCGACCGGTCGGACATTGCCTCCTGCGGACCCGCAGGGGCCGTGGCCGGACCCGGGCGGAGCGGACGGCGGCCCGACGCGGGCACCGGACGGACCCGACGCGGCGGGCGACGAGCTCGACCGCCTGCGACGCGAGGGGCGCGCCGCGGTCCGTGCCCTGGAGGTCAAGGACGCCTACATCACCTACCTCGACGACGAGCTCCGGGCCTGCCGTGAGCGCGAGTGGCGGCGGACCCGACTGCGCCGGGGACTCCGTGGGCTGGGCCCCCGGGTGGCGGCGGCCGTCCCGCCGGAGGTCAAGGTGCGGGTCCGGTCGTGGCGCGGAGACCGATGACCGCGGGCCGGGGTGGCGAACGGGGACGGCACTAACGTGACCCGGATGGCGCACTCCTCCGGCGTGGCCCCCGGCCCGAACATCCTGTTCCTCTTCACCGACCAGCAACGCGCCGACAGTCTGGGAATCGTGAACGGATGGGCGAAGACCCCGCACCTCGACGCCCTGGCCGAGGCGGGCGTCCTGTTCACCAGCTGCTTCGCCAATGCGCCGGTGTGCATCCCCTCGCGGTTCAGTCTGATGTCCGGCCTCTACCCGCACAACCTCGGCGTGCAGACGAACCGGAACGCCACGTACCCGGCGGGGCTGGAGACGTGGGTGGGGAAGCTCCGCCGGGGCGGCTACCGCACCAGCATGTTCGGCAAGCTCCATCTCCACCCCACCCAGGGTGACCTGAGGGACTACGAGCGGTTGGTCCACCGGTTCGGTTTCGACGACGTGGACGAGGTGGGAGGCCCGCGGGCGCTCCGCTCGTGCTCGGCGAACCTGACGGACCGCTGGGAGCGGGCCGGGGTGCGGAGCGCCTACCGCCAGGACGTGGCCGAGCGCTACAACCACACGCCGTGGGTGGTCCGGCCGTCCCCCGTCGGGGCCGATCTCTACTACGACACCTACGTCGCCAGGAGCGCCGCCGACTACCTCCGGGACTACGCCCGCCCGGAGCCGTGGTTCTGCTACGTCGGGTTCCCCGGGCCCCACGAGCCGTGGGACACACCCGAGCCGTGGGCATCCGCCTACGAACCGGGGGACATGGCACCGCCCCGAGCGGAGCCCCGCTCGGTCACCGGTCGCCCCGTCGGGATGCTCGACGACCGCCTGGCCGACCGGCCCGCGGTCAGCCCTCCGGAGATCGCCGCCCTCCGGGCCGACTACGCCGGGGGGGTCAGCCTCATCGACGACCTGGTCGGCGAGATCCTCGAGGTCGTCCGCTCCCGCGGCGAGTGGGAGCGGACCATCGTCGTGTTCACCTCCGACCACGGCGAGATGAACGGTGACGCCGGACTCCTCTACAAGGAGGTGTTCCTCGACGGGGCGGTGCGCGTGCCCCTCATCATCCGCGACCCGACCGGGGCCTCGGGAACCACGGTGGACGACCCGGTCGAGCTGGTTGACCTGGGGGCCACGGTGCTCGATCTCGCCGGGCGGGATGACACGGGGAGCTTCCGGATGGGTCGGTCGTTGGCCGGAGTGGTGCGGGGCGAGGAGCGCTCGCCGTCCCGCCCCGACGTGTTGTCGGAGCTTCGGGGGGAGGTCATGCTCGCCACCGCCGACTGGAAGATCGCACTGAACGCCGAGGGTGAGACCTACCTGCTCTTCCGGAGGTCGGACGACGAGTCGGAGAACCTCGCCGGCGTGGAGGGTCACGAGGAGATCCAACGGAGCCTCGAGCAGCGTGTCCTGCGACGGCTCATCGCGTCGTCGACGCGGGATCAGGACTTCGCCGACGTGCAGCCGGATCCCTCCCCGGTCTCGTCCCTGCTCCGTCGACTCGTGGGTGACCGGTGGTATGACGGGCTTGCGTCCCGGGCGGCCGCACCCCTGGGCCGCGCCCGCCGCCTCGCGCGGCGCTGACGCGCCAGCCACCGCCAGGACCGGGATGATAGGAAGCAGAGGATGATCCATGTCGTGACGGTCCACTGGCAGTCGGCGAAGTGGATCGACCCGCAGCTGAGCTACCTCGAGCGAAACATCGACGGGCCCTACCGGGTGTACGCGGCTCTCGAGGGGATCGACCCCGAGGAGTGGAAGCGGTTCCACTTCGCCGCTGACCTCCAGGGCACCCATCCCCAGAAGTTGAACGCCCTGGCCGCCGTCGTCGTCGAGCGAGCCGACCCGGACGACATCCTGGTCTTCCTCGACGGGGACGCCCTACCGGTGCAGCCGATCGGTTCGTGGATGGCGAGCACGCTACGGACCTATCCCCTCGTGGCGGTGCGCCGCGACGAGAACCTGGGCGACCGGCAGCCACATCCGTGTTTCAGCTTCACCACCTGCCGGCTGTGGCGGGAGATCGGTGGCGACTGGGGCAAGGGGGGGACGTGGACGAACTCTCTCGGGGACACCGTGACCGACGTGGGGGGAAATCTCCTGCACAAGCTCGAGGACCGCGGGATCGAGTGGCTCCCGCTGCTCCGCACCAACACCGTCGACACCCATCCGCTGTGGTTCGCCGTCTACGGGCACCGTATCTATCACCATGGTGCCGGTTTCCGGTCGAGGCAGTCGCGGGTGGACATGTATTCCAGCGAGAGGACCGCGGCGCCCAAGCCGACCAGTCCCACCCTGGAAGGGTTGGTGGTCAAGGCCATCCGCCGGCCGTCGCTGGTCACGTCGCTGCGTCCCCGGCATGTCACGGAGCTGCCCACCGCCGCCCGGATGAGTGTGGTGAAGCAGCGTCGCAAGCAGAGCCTCAAGCGGCTGAGCCGCCAGTTCGACGGGGAGGACCCCTACGAGCAGGCCCTGTTCGAGCGGTTGACGTCGGACCCCGACTTCTACCGCGAGTTCGACCCGACGCCGGTGGAGCCGGATCCGACGGACTGAACGTCGGCGCCGGCAGCCGGTCTCGTCACCCGCCGGCGGAGGAGCCGCGGCCACCCCGGCCGATGAGCCGGCGGGCCCGGGCGACAGGTGACGAGGGTGACTCGTTGCGCCGGCGCTCCTCCAGGAACTCACGCCGCATGGTCAGCACGTCCTCCACCCACGGAGGCTCCTCACCGAGGTCGGGTGGCGTCCAGGGCAGGTGCGCACCGTCCCGGGACTCGAGCTCCTTCAGGACCTGCACCTGGGTTCCATGGATACCGGACACCTCCGGGGCCGGGCGCCGGACGTGCCGTAGCTGGGTGTCGAGGGAGCGCGAGGCCCGCTCGACGGCGGTGGGATCGAACCCGATGCCGACGGCATCGAGGAACTCCGTCAGCTCGCCGCACCAGGCAGCGGGGTCCCCGAGCACCCGGTCGAATCCGACGACGAGGGTGGGGATGCCGGCCAGATTGACGGCGGCGGACCGGACGTAGCGCTCCCACAGAGCCAGACCGTGGGTGACGGTGAGGCCGTTGCGGGCCTGCATCGAGCCCGCCACCTCGAGGGGAGTGCGGTAGACGAGGACGGCGGCCACCGGCGGGGCGATCACCGTGCGCCAGAAGGGGAGCGTGAGGCAGGTGCGGGGGTCCTTGAAGACGAAGGGCTCCCGGGGGAAGACGTTGCCCACGATCCTCGCCGCCCGCTCCCGCCGGTCCACCATGTCGGGGGCCGCCTCCCAGCCGGCGTCGAAGGGTCGGGGCGCACCCCAGCTGCCGCCGTGGTCGATCAGGATCTGATCGTTGAACCGGATCAGGCGGGCGCTCTCGAAGAGGCCCCGTGCGTTCCACCGGGTGACGGCGGGCACGTCCTCCTCGTCCGGACCGTGGAGGCCGAGCTGCACGAGGAGCCCGGTGACGGCCGACGTGCCGCTCCGGTGCATGCCGATGACGTACAGGCACGTGGACCCGTGCCCGGTGTCGTCGCCGTCCGCCGGTGCCGTCGAGGAGACGTCCATCCTTCAGTCCTTCGTGCCCGTGGCCCAGCCGACGACGGCCCGCAGAGGCGCGGTCACCCGCCAGCTCGTCGACGAACGCCATCCGGTCGATCTCGGTCTGCTTCTCGAGCACCTGGAGCTCGATGCCGGCCAGCTCGCGTGGTCCGGCTGCCGCCGTCGGGCGGCCGATCAGGGCCGTCGTCCAGGGGGAGCTCGAGTCCGGCGTGTTCCCGGGGGCCAGCGGCCGGTGTCCTCCGGCCAGGTCGGTCAGGCGGCCGACGCAGCTCTTCCTGCGGGGTCGAGTAGCAGACTGTCGCCTCGCCGTCGTCATCCGGCGGTCGGCCGGACGCTCCGTCACCTCGGCGGCGGCCCGGCGGACGTCCCAGCGGTCCGAGCCGTCCTCGAACTGGGGGAGCGTCGCCAACCATCCGGCGGCGGCCGTGAGGGCGGCCTGGGGTTCGGCGATGAGCGTCTCGTATCGACAGATGTAGGTGTCCACGCCGGTCAGGTTCTCGAGGGCGGAACGGTTGTAGCGCTCCCACAGGGCCACCCCCTCGGCGAGTGCATCCCGTCGCGCCGTTGGAGGGACCGGGCCACGGCGAGAGGCGACCGCCAGATCAGTACCGCGGCATGCGGACCAGGGAGGAACCGCCTCCAGTAGGGGAGGAGGAGACAGAGCCGGGGGTCCTTCCACACGATGGGTCCGGGATCGGGAAAGGCGCGCCGCGCCACCGTCTCCGGGCGGGGCTCCACCCGGATGGCCGCGCCCGTCTCCCATCCCGCCGGCAACTCGGGGGGGGCGTCCCAACTTCCCCCGAGGTCGGCCAGCACCTCGTCGTCGTAGACGGTGAGGGCCGAACTCTCCCAGTGCTCGGGGTTGCTCTCCGGCCAGTCCATGCGGTCGCCGGGTTGGGGGATGCCGAAGCCGAGTGATCCGAGGGCCCCGGTCAGCGCCGACGTGCCGCTCCGGTGCATGCCGAGCACGGCCAGCCACGGCCCCGGCGGCATGCCCGGGCCCGCCGCCCGGTGTCCAGTCCTCACGGAACTTCCCGGTGAACGCTCGAGGCGTTCCCGTCCTGGAGGGTGGCCGGCCTCGGATGCACGTGGACCACCCGGATCAAGCGGGTCCACTCCGGAGTCTCCGGTATGCCGACGCCGTCCGGGGTGACGACTCGGCCAGACGCTCGAGCGTGCGCCGCCATGTCGGGGCCGGAGCACGGACCTGGCCGGCCGCCCGACGGTTGGTCTCGCTGGTCACCAGACCCACGGAAGCGAGGTAGCGGGCCAACGCCCGGCGTTGCTCCTCCGTGTACCGGCGCGGAGCCTCGTCCGCCCCGGGGCCCACGGCCTCCGCGAAGGACGGCGGGCAGCGGTGTTCCGCGGTGGGAGCCAGCGCCCAGACGAATGTCTCGACCGCCGCCTGCGGGTTGTAGGACTCGGCGAGCACGGCGAGGGCGCCGACCATCTCCGGTGGGAGGTTGTCGGCGAGTGCCCCGTCGTAGAGCTCCGACTGCACCGCGTCTGACGTCGTTACGGGCGACCACCCTCCATCCGCTGCGCTCCACCAGGCGCGCCAGACTCGCCTCGGTGAAGTCGTGCAGGCGACCGTCCCCGGGGTCCCCGTCTCGGCCGGGGTCCCAAGTCCCCGTCAGCAAGCTCATTCCCCGGTCCATGTGGGTGGCGTTCGGCACGACGATGAACAGGGTTACGCCCCGCTCCCGGGACCAGTCGGACAGGAGAGACAACAGGCGCTGGGGCCGGCATAGCCGCCCCGCTACGTCGACCAGGAGGAGCACGCCGACGTCGTCGAATCGGTCGAGCTCCGCTACCAGGACGTCGACATCCTCGACGTCGCACACCACACCGGCGTCCACCGATCGGCTGTCGGGACCCGGGGCGACGTCACCCCCGGGGCCCTGGAGGGTGACCCGATCACGGGCCGGCGAGGCTCCGTCGTCTTCCACCACGACGCGGATGCAGGTGGTCGTGCCAGCTTCGGATCGCATCAGCTCACCGACGTTCCACCGGGCCCGGTCGTTCGCGCCGGTCGTCCCCCCGCCTACCTCCTCGGATTCGGCGCCCGTTCGGTCGCTATCCGCGTCCGGCAGGAGGACCGATCGGGTGGCCTCGAGGAAGGCCCTGCCGAAGCGCTGGTCGGGCTCGAGGTGATTGCCCTCGGCCCACTCGTTCCACGCCAGGAGGAAGACGTAGTTCTCCTCGGCCCGGACGTCGGCGACGGACGCCACGGTCCGCTCCAGCCACTTCCGGTAGGCATCGGGCGTCGCCCCTTCGAAGATCGTGGCGTTGCGCGGGTGCCTCGCCGTACTGTCCCATCCGACCATGACGGAGGGGAAGTGCTTCCAGGGAAGTGGTGGCTCGGCGAGGCGCGCCTCGGCGGCCGCCCGGTAGTCGAGGATCCGGTGGGGGCGCATCGACTCCACCGGAGCGATTCGGGGTGGTCCTCCGAACGGCACGAAGGCCACCGTGGCGTCGAAGCCGACCGCACCGGGCCCCTGATCCGGGCGACCGAACCCGTCGACCCAGCACAGGAACAGATCCGGGAATCCGGCACGCTGAGCCTCGGCCCGCCACCGGTCCGTCGTGCGGTGGGGATCCGGGAGGAGGCCGGGCCGGTAGACGAGCATCAGTGGCCGGCCGTCGATCCGGATGTAGCGGTCGTCGGCGAAGGCGGTGCACAGCCACCGGATGTGGGCGAGGTCGTCCGTCGTCGCTGTACTCCTGGGGCATGAGCACCGTGCCACTGCGACCATCCCAGTTGCGCGTCCACTCCTCGTTGGCCCAGCACAGTGCGAACGGGAAGTCGGGCTCACCCGAGGCCAGCACCTCGTCGAATGGACGTTGGAGTAGCTGCTTCCCCTGGAACCAGTAGTGGTAGTAGACGAAGCCGGAGATGCCGTGGGAGCGGGCCAAGTCGGCCTGGGCCGCCCGCACCTCGGGCAGGCGGAGGTCGTAGTAGCCCAGCTCGCCGGGGACGTGCGGCTGGTAATGGCCCGGGTAGAGGGGTCTGGCCCGGGTTACGTTGAGCCATTCGGTGAACCCGGCTCCCCACCAGGCGTCGTTCTCCGGGATGGGGTGGAACTGGGGGAGGTAGAAGGCGAGCGCCTTGGCCGTCGGCGCCGTAGAACAGCTGTGCCCCCCCGGCGTCGACATGGGCACAACAGTAGAGCGCTACCGGCCCTGCGACAGCACGATGTCGGTGATCCGCTGGAGCTCGTCCTCGGTGAGTGCCGAGCCGCTCGGCAGGCAGAGGCCCCGCTCGAACACGTCGGCGCATACCGAGCCGCCGACGGCGCGCTGTCCGGAGAAGACCGGCTGGAGGTGGAGCGGCTTCCACGTCGGCCGCGATTCGATGTCGTCGCGCTCGAGGGCCAGTCGGATCGTCTCCCGATCGGCCCCGAACCGCTCCGGGTCCACGGTGACGCAGGTCAGCCAGAAGTTCGGCTCGCCGTAGTCGGCCCGGGGCATGAACTCGATACCCGGCACGCCCTCCAGTCGGCTCCGGTAGCGCTCGTTGATCCGACGGCGCCGGTCGATGCGACTGTCGAGGCCGTGCAACTGGGCCCGGCCGAGTGCCGCCAGGAGGTTGCTGAGCCGGTAGTTGTACCCGAGGGTGGTGTGCTCGTAGTGGGGGAACGGCTCACGTGCCTGGGTGGCGAGGTAGCGCGCCCGCTCGGCCACCGCCGCGGACTCCGTCACCAGCATGCCTCCGCCACTCGTCGTGATGATCTTGTTCCCGTTGAACGAGAAGACGGAGGTGGTGCCGAACGAACCCGCGGCGCGGCCCCGGTAGGTGGCACCGAGCGCCTCGGCGGCGTCCTCGACCACGGGGATTCCGTACTCTCCGGCCGCCGACAGGAGAGCGTCGTAGTCGGCGGACTGGCCGTAGAGGTCGACCGTCACCAGGGCCCGGGGCAGCCGACCGATCCGGGCCCGGGCGGCGAGCTCGTCGGCCACCAGGTCGGGATCGATGTTCCACGTCGACGACGTGGAGTCGACGAACACCGGCTCGGCCCCCAGGTAGCAGACGGCGTTGGCCGTCGCCACGAAGGTGAAGGACGGCACCAGGACCTCGTCGCCGGGTCCTACCCCGAGCATCAGCAGAGCCAGATGGAGGGCGGCCGTGCCGCTCGAGAGGGCGACGGCGTGGCCGATGCCGATCCGCTCGGCGAATTCCGCCTCGAACGCGTCGACGTCCGGCCCGAGGGGGGCGATCCAGTTGGAGTCGAACGCCTCCAGGAGCATGCGGCGCTCCTCGGCACCGACCTCGGGAGGGGAGAGGTAGATGCGACTCATGGGGCGGCTCCGTGATCGGGGGACAGGGCACCGGTGGCGGCCGCCAGCACCACCAGGAGGACGGCGGTGAGCGCCGTCGACGGCGATCACCCCGGCGAGACCGGCGTGGTGCGCGGCGGCGACGGCACCCAGGCCGACCACTGCGGCGATGGCGATGTAGACCAGGCTCGCCCAGATCCGGTGCCATCCCCTCATGACCAGGCGATCGTAGGGGTGCCCGCGATCTCCCGACAACAGGGATGTCCGTCCGCGCAGTCGGCGGACGATGGCGAAGGCCAACTCGGCGACGGGCAGCGCCACCACGGCGAGCGCCGCCATGCCCACCTTCAGCGGGAGGTGCGGCGCCCACGCCGCGCTCAGGAGCACCGCGAGGGAGGCGCCGAGCAGATAGGCGCCCCCGTCACCCAGGTACACCCGGGCGGGGGGCCGGTTGAAGACGAGGAATGCGACGAGTGCGGCGGCGAGCGCCACGGCCAGCTGTCGGCCCGGGCCGTGGACCAACAGGGCGAACGACACGGCGGCGACGGCGCACACGCCCCCGGCCAGCATGTCGAGCCCGTCCATGAGGTTGACGCCGTTGATCAACAGCACGGTGACCGCCACCACCAGCACCACGGCGACGACCCCGTCGAAGCGGACGGGACCGGTGGCGACCACCATGATGCCGACCACCACCTCACCCACCAAGCGGATGGCGGGCGAGAGGTCGAAGCGGTCGTCGGTCACGCCGAGGGCCAGCGCGGCGGCCAGGGGGATCAGTACCGAGGGCCGTCCGCTCAGAGCGCCGGCCGCGGTGCCCGCGAACACGCCGACCCCACCGAGGTAGGGGACGGGCGCCGTCTGCGACTTGAGGGCACCGGGACGGTCCATGATTCCGGTCCGACGGGCGACGAGGATCATTACCGGGGTTACCACCAGGGCGATGGCGAAGGAGACGACGGCGAGCTCGGGCAGGGTCACGGTGTCATCCCCCGGGATGCCCCGGGCCCGTTCCGTCCCATTGGAGGAGGAGGGACCGGGCGCCGGCATGGAGCTCGAACTCCGCCTCCGTGACGAATCCGGCGCGCTCGGTACAGGCGGATCGCCCCGTCGTTCCCCGAGGCGACGACCACATAGGCCGATCCGGCGCCGCCCCGCACGACCTCCGCGAGGAAGGCGTCGACCAGCAAGCCGCCGACGCCGGTGCCCTGGGCGTCGCCGTCGACGGCGATGGCGAGGAGCTCGGTTCCGCGACCGCGCCCGGCTCCGTCGCCCGAACCGTGGCGCAACGTCTCGATCACCCGACGCCAGTTCCCGAGCAGGCGGCCGGCGGCCTCGAGGCCGGCCCGGAGGCCGTCGTGACGGATGAAGGAGCGGTACAGGCCCCCGACGTCGGCGGACCCGGCCACGAAGCCGACGACCCGCCCGTCAGCGTCGGCCACGAGGAGGAACGATCCGTCCGTGCGGGTGATCCGCCCGTAGAGCCGTCGCAGGAAGCCCGGACCCAGCAGCGAGAGGAATCCCTCCGAGATCTGCTCGGCGTGCAGTCGGGCGGCCGGCTCGACGTCGGCCGGGCCGGCCTGCCGGACGGCCGGCGGCGGGGGTCCGGTGGCGTCCGTCATGATCCGTCCCGGTGCGGTGGGAGGGAAGAGGGCCGGCCGAACCGGTGCCCGAGGGCGGATGCCGATCGGCCACCCCGGTGGCGGTCTGGGCTGATTTCCATCGTGGTCTCCCTCCGCCACGACGGCGGGTCCGGTGCCCATTGTGGGCTCATCGCCCACAAACGCCCAGTGTAGGGCCTATTTCTGAATTCACCCCCGTAGGCTAATATCAGCAGTCGTGGAAAACAGCAGTGGGGCAGGACTGGCCGGGCAGTATCAATTGTCGAACCTCCGCGCCATCGAGGCGGAGTCGATCCACATCATCCGGGAGGTTGCCGCCGAGTTCGAGCGGCCGGTGCTGCTCTTCTCGGGTGGCAAGGACTCCGTGGTCATGTTGCGGCTCGCCCAGAAGGCGTTCTGGCCCGGGCGCATCCCGTTCCCGGTCATGCACATCGACACCGGACACAACTTCCCCGAGGTCCTCGAGTTCCGTGACCGGACGGTCTCCGAGCTCGGCGCCAACCTCCTCGTGGCGTCCGTCCAGGCGTCGATCGACGCTGGTCGGTCGGTCGACGAGGCCGGCCCCGACCCCTCCCGCAACCGCCTCCAGACCCGCACGCTCCTCGATGCCATCGCCGAGCACAAGTTCGACGCTGTCTTCGGCGGTGCGCGCCGCGACGAGGAGAAGGCACGGGCCAAGGAGCGCGTGTACTCGTTCCGCGACGAATTCGGTCAGTGGGACCCCAAGAACCAGCGTCCCGAGCTGTGGTCGCTGTACAACGGACGCCATCGGGCGGGGGAGCACATCCGCGTCTTCCCTCTGTCGGACTGGACCGAGCTCGACGTGTGGCAGTACGTCGGCGAGGAGGGCCTCGACCTGCCGTCCATCTATTTCGCCCACCGGCGCGAGGTCTTCCGCCGCGACGGCATGCTGATCTCGACCGGGCCCTTCGTCAGCGTGCGGGGGGACGAGGAGGTCGTCGAGTCGACGGTCCGTTACCGCACCGTCGGCGACATGACGTGCACGGGGGCGGTCGAGTCCTCGGCCGGCACCGTCGACGAGATCATCCTCGAGGTCGCCGCCTCCCGACTCACCGAACGGGGGGCGACCCGGGCCGACGACCGGGTGAGTGAGGCGGCCATGGAGGATCGAAAGCGAGAGGGCTACTTCTAGATGGAACTACTCAGGTTCGCCACGGCGGGCTCCGTCGATGACGGCAAGAGCACCCTGATCGGTCGGCTCCTCTACGACTCCAAGGCGATCTTCGAGGACCAGCTCGAAGCCGTCGAGAGGGTCAGCTCCCGAGCGCGGTGACGACTACACCGACCTGGCCCTGTTGACCGACGGCCTGCGAGCGGAACGGGAGCAGGGCATCACCATCGATGTCGCCTACCGCTACTTCGCCACGCCGGTTCGGAAATTCATCATCGCCGACACGCCCGGTCACATCCAGTACACGCGGAACATGGTCACGGGGAACTCGACGGCGGACCTGACCATCGTGTTGGTCGACGCCCGCATCGGCATCGTGGAGCAGACCCGTCGCCACGCTTTCCTGGCGTCGTTGCTACGGGTGCCCCACCTCCTGGTCTGCGTCAACAAGATGGACCTGGTCGACTTCGACCAGGGGGTCTTCGACGCCATCCGCGAGGAGTTCACCGCGTTCGCGAGCCGGCTCGACGTGGCCGACATGACCTTCATCCCGATCTCCGCCCTCCAGGGCGACAACGTGGTGCAGCGTTCGGCCAACATGCCCTGGTACGAGGGAGCGTCGCTGCTCCACCATCTCGAGCAGGTCTACATCGCCTCGGACCGCAACCTGATCGACCCCCGCTTTCCGGTGCAGTGGGTCGTGCGCCCCAAGGCGAGCAGCCATCCCGACTACCGCGGCTACGCCGGGCGCGTCGACGGAGGGGTGTTCCGGGTGGGCGACGAGGTGATGGCGTTGCCGTCCGGGCTGATCACCACCGTCGCCGGCATCGACACGTTCTCCGGACCGGTCGAAGAGGCGTTCGACCCGATGTCGGTCACCCTGCGCCTCGCCGACGACATCGACATCTCCCGGGGCGACATGATCTGTCGCCCGCACAACCGGCCGACGGTCGGCCAGGACCTCGACGCCATGGTGTGCTGGATGACCGATCGTCCGGTGCAGGTCGGTGACTTCCTGGCGCTCAAGCACACCACCCGGTGGGTGCGGGCCATGGTCCGGGACATCCACTACCGCCTGGACGTCAACTCGCTCCACCGCGACGAGGCGGCGACCTCGCTCGGACTCAACGACGTCGGGCGCCTGAGCCTCCGGGTCACCCAGCCGCTGTTCTACGACAGCTACCGGCGGAACCGGCAGACGGGATCGTTCATCCTCGCCAACGAGGACAACAACGTCACCGCCGGGGCCGGCATGCTGCTCGGTCCCGATTGACCTCGTGACGACGCCGTCGGCGCCGACGAACATCACCTGGCACGCCGGTCACGTCTCTCGGGACGATCGGGCGGAGCTTTTCGGACAGCACGGCGCCACGCTGTGGTTCACGGGGCTGTCCGGGTCGGGAAAGTCCACGCTGGCCACGGCGGTGGAGCAGCACCTCGTCCGACAGGGCCGCGGTGCCTATCGCCTGGACGGTGACAACCTCCGGACCGGGCTCAACGGCGACCTCGGCTTCAGCCGGGAGGCACGGGAGGAGAACTGCCGGCGGGTGGCGGAGGTGGCCTGTCTGTTCGCCGATGCCGGACTCGTGGCCGTGGTCGCCATCATCAGCCCCTACGCGTCGGCGAGGGCGAAGGCGCGCCAGGTGCACGCCGACGCCGGTCTGCCGTTCGTCGAGGTGTACCTGGCGGCTTCCGCGGAGGAGTGCGCCCGACGGGACCCGAAGGGCCTCTACGCCGCGGCGTCGACCGGGGGCATCGAGTCGTTCACGGGGATCGACGATCCCTACGAGGTGCCCGAAGCTCCCGATCTGGTGATCGATCCGGGCCTGCCGGTTCCGGAGGCTGTGGACCTCGTGCTGCAGGCGCTCCGCACCGTCGGTGTGCCGACGGTGGGCTCCGCATCCGAAAGTCTCTGAGGTCTAGGCGCCCGTCATTGTGTCGGGGGGCATCGATCAGCGGTTCCTGAGTACGGGTGACGAGGCTGGCACCAGCCCCGGGGACCGTGCATGGCGCCCTGACGTCGAGGGCCTGCGGGCGATCGCCATCACGCTCGTCCTCTTCTTCCACTTCGGAGTGCCCCGATTCGACGGAGGCTACGTCGGTGTGGGATAGAACTCGACCCCGTTCGGACTGCTGACCAATGGGTTCCTCGGCCTCCTGCACGGGTCGTCCGGACGCCTCCGTTTTCCGGAAATCTCTAGTATTCCCATGGATAATATAATGATATGCACCGGCACGGAGAGTGAGTCCGTCATCATGCCGCGCGGTGGACCGCCGAGGTGTGGCGCGCCTCTGCCGGCGGGTCCGACGGTCGCCGATGGATTACGGGAGCGCACGCTCGAGAACCATAAAACCCCCTGGTCAGCGACGTTCGTCCGAGTGGACGGGCTGATCCGCTCCCACGGTGCGGCCCTCCGATGATGCGAGGGGCGCCAGCCAGCTGGACGGAGGAACTCCGGGTTTTCGTCAATCGTCGGTCAGGTGCATTGGTGTAGCTCCTCTGAGTCGCATACCCTTTGGTCGGAGATTGCATCGGTCCCGGGCGGAATCATCGGGGATTCGAGCGCATCGAAATGGGTAGTCCCGAACCGGGTAGTCCACCCCACGACTTGGAGAGGCCACATGCGGGCGAAGCGGGTGAGCAGGGCGGCGATGGTTCTAGCGATCGCCGTCACCGCCCTGGGCACGTCCATGGTGTCGGCGGGTACGGCCTGGGCACTGAAGGAGCGCTCGCCCCAGGCGATGCCCAAGTTCGACACGATGACCTCTGCCGTCGAGGTGACGATCCCGACCGTGTGCCCGATCGCGAGGCCGACCTGTCAGTGGATCCTGTTCGTCAACGAGCCGATGGCCGTCGGTAAGCCGGTCGTGGGGATGGAGGTCGGCACCTCAGGGACCTTGAGCGTGCCGTTCCCGCCGTTCTGCGGGGTCATCCAGGCGGACGTCCTGGTGGGCCCGAAGCCTTGGAAGCTCCTGGACGGGATCCGCTCGACGATCGAGGACTGTCCGCCTCCCACGACCACGACCACCACGACGACATCGACTTCGACGACCAGCACGACGAGCACGACCTCGACGACCACCACGACGACGACGTCGACCACCACTACTACGCACCCCTCCACGACCACGACCACGACCACTCAGTCGCCCCACGACCACGACCACGGTGGCGCCGAAGGTGGCTTCCGCGACTACGAATCCGAATGGCTCCTCGGCCCTTCCCTTCACCGATGCGGTGACCTCGTCCACGAGCCCGACCAGCTCCAAGACCGAGAACGGGAGCAGCCAGCTCCCCTACACGGGTGCGCCCGTCCAACTGCTGCTGCTGCTCGGGATCACGCTGCTGCTCCTCGGTGGGGCGTTGCTGACCTCACTCGAGACCCGCCGACGGATGATGCGGCGGGCGACCGCCATCAGGGTCGATGACCTCAAGGACGGCGCCGACCGGATGTCATCCTGGTTCCTCGGTCGCTGAAGAGCGGGAAATCCCGACCGGGGGGCCGCGCTATCGCTGACCGACTCCGTCGGAACGTGAGCCGTCGGGCTAGCATCGCCGCGTGGCGAGTCGTGGAGGCGAAGTGGGGCACCCGCCAGAGACGATCGCCGTCCCTGACGACGTAGCGGCTACCGACAGGCCGAGTTCGGACGGTGCCGCCGTCGGCGTCCTGATCCTCGGGATGCACCGGAGCGGAACCTCGGCGGTCACGCGGTTGGTCAATCTCCTCGGGCCTTCGGTATGTGTCGACGAGGACCTGCTGATCGGGACCGCGCACCAACGCCAAAGGTCACTGGGAGAGCCGGTCACTCTTCAGATTCAACGACGGGCTGCTCGGCTGAGATGGGGGGCTCGTGGTGGCATCCACCGACTGCGGAGATCCTCGCCGAATGGGAGCAGGCAACTCGATGACGACCGATTCGAATCAGCCCGAGACACCTTCACCCGTGCCCATCCCTCCGAGCCGTGGGTGTGGAAGGACCCGAGGGCCTGCGTCACCCTGTCGTTCTGGCGCCGGGCGCTGAGTCCGGCCGGTGTCGGGCATCGTCGTGTACCGCAGCCCGCTCGACGTGGCCCGCTCCCTCCAGACCGCGTGACCACATGGAGACCGAATTCGGTTTGGCCCTGTGGATGCGCTACACCCGGCTCCTCCTCGAGCAGTCGGCGGGCATGCCCGTGATGGTGACGAGCTACGACGACGTCCTCGAGGACCCGGTGGCGTTCTCCGAGCGGGCCCGCGACGTTCCTCGCCGGCCAGGGGATGGCCGTCGTCCCAGACATCGACCTTCCGTCGGTGCGCGAGTTCATCGATCCGGGCTTGCGCCACGGCTCCCGCGATCGGGCCGACTCGGCGCCACCGCCGATCTGTACGACACGTCTGCGGGGCCTGGCGGGCGTCCATGACTTCATTCGCCCCTCCGGCCCTGGGCGCCGAGGCACCGTGGATCGACGCCGAGCTCACGGCGGCCGGTCCGGAGTGGCGCGACACGTGGAAGGTCCCGGGCCAGGTACCCCGTTCGACCGCCACCCGACTAGGGCCCTCGTGCGGCGGGCGACCTCGATCGGTCGGTAGGCCCGCCGGCGGAGCCGGAGCCGAGGCTGGACCCCTCGACCGCAGCACCGGTCGTGCGGCGGGGCCTTGTGTCTGTCACTCCGAGTCGAATGTGTAGCCGCGAGCCAGGGGTATCGTCCGATGACAGCGTCTACCTCCTCCACCTGCTCGTCGCTCCAGGTCACCGAGTTCCGCGATCGACGGGGGGACGGCCAGACGGACGCGGCGCACCGATCGAGGTATTCGGGATCGGCATCCACGCCGAGGAAGGCCGTCACCCGCTGCAGCTCGTCCGCCGGGCGCGGCGACCAAGCCGCTCGTGGCGGGTCTCCAGCTGCTCGTCGTCGCGCAACTCGCGGCGGACGACGTCCAGGTTCCGGCTCCACATGGCGAACCACCGGATCGCCTCGGCCAGTCTCGGGTCGGCCCCGGGGGACTCGATGGTCGCGCTGGTGGCGATGATGTCGAACGGATTCCGGCTGTGTTGGATGGCCCGGATGGGGACCCCCATCACTCGGCGCAGCCCGGTCGATCAGGCGTGACGTCGCCGGCCAGCCGGAATCCGGTGGCCGTACCACGTTTGTCGCCGATGACGCGTAACCGGGACGTCGTACCCTGGTGCCCTCCGGGAACGGAGTAGTCGAAGTCCGGCTTGCCGTAGCCGTAGAGACGTTCGTGCCAGAGGACGAGGCCGTAGATCTGTCGCCTCGAGAAGCCGTGGTCGAGGTACCGGAGGGCGTCGAGTTCGTTGGAGATCACGATCTCGGGGTGGGCGTCGAGGAGGCTGCCCACCAAGGTGTGGCCGCTCCTCGGGTAGCCGACGAAGAAGCACCACCGCTCCACCTCGGCGACCTGGCGATGGGTGCGGACCGCTTCGACCAGGGACCGCCCGTACCTGGCTGACCACTGGGGCAGGCTCCGGGGAACAGGATGGGGCCGCCGCCCGATACGCGGCATTGGCGGCATGGCCGAGAGTACCGTCGAACGGGCCCGACCGACAACGTTCGGCCGACGCCGACGCCGACGCCGATGCCGATGCCGACGCACGGTCGATCGGTCGTGGACCCGGCCACGGTGCACCCGGCCGGTGGTGTGGTCGATCGGGCTACCATCATGCCGTGGCGTGTCGTCGGGTGGTCGGTGGAGCGCGGCACCTGACGGTAACGGTGCGCTCGGGCCCCGTCGCGCCCGCGCTCGGCTGACCGGTGGAAGCACCGCCCCCGACCGGGCCGACCGACGTGGCCCCGGCCGGGGTCCTGGTGCTCGGGATGCACCGGAGCGGGACCTCGGCGGCTACGCGGCTGGTCAATCTCCTCGGACCGTCCGTCTGCATCCCCCAGGACCTGTTGATGGGCACCAGCAACAACGTGAAGGGATTCTGGGAGAGCCGGTCGCTCATCCGGACGAATGACGGACTGCTGGAGGAGATGGGTCACACCTGGTGGTTCCCTCCGACACTCGACGAACTCATGCGTTGGGAGGCGGCACTCGACGAGACGGCGTTGGCAGGCCGCCCGCGACGCCTTCCAGTCAGCGTGCATCCCGAGCGGCCGTGGGTGTGGAAGGACCCCAGGACGTGCCTCACCCTGTCGTTCTGGCGTCACAGCCTGGTTCGCCCGGTCGTGGGAATCGTCGTCTACCGGCATCCGTCGGACATCGTTCGTTCGTCTGGAGCGCCGCAACAGGATGGACGAGCAGTTCGGCTCAGCGCTCTGGATGCGCTACATGCGCCTTCTGCTCGAACAGGCCGACGCGATGCCGCTCATGGTGTCCGGCTACGACGACATCGTGCGGGATCCGGAAGCCTGGTCGGAAAAGGTGCGCACGTTCCTCGGCGGGCTCGGGGATGCCGGTCGTCCGACGAGCATCGATGTCGGGCTCGGTCCAAGCGTTCATCGATCCGAAACTCCGCCACAACGCCGGGCGTCGACCGGCTGTCGGGCCGACGGCCGCGCTGTTCGACGCCCTCCGGTCGCTCGACGGCGTCCACCCGTCATTCGTCGTGCCGGCGCTCGATGACGAAGCTCCGTGGATCGAGGCAGCGGCTCGCCGGGGTCGGACCCGCATGGAACCCGAGTCGTGGAGGAATCCGGCCACGGATCGCCCGGCGATGACGAGCGCGTGCGGGCGCGTGTGGAAGCGGGCGCCGCGTTCACCGGCCGGTAGGCACCGCCAGTGTGGTGTCAGCCCTCGGGCGCCGCCCGGAAATCGTCGGCGTTCCACCGGGTGAGGGGGAACGGCGTCAGGACCCTGCCGCATCTCGGTCGATCTGCGGCGCCGTGAGCCGTTGCTTCCAGTTGTCGGGAAGTTCGGCGGCCACGCGCTTGGTGAGGAACCGCTTCCCGGGCTGGTCGTTTTCCACCAGGTTGCGCTCCGCGCCCGGGTTCCACTGGAGTCCGAGGTCGTCGTAGAGCTGGTGGAACTCCTCCTGCGGATCACGGCAGAGCTGTTCGTGGGTGCGGACCACCCAGTCGGGTGTGCGGTCCGCGGCACGCTCGAGGGCGCAGAGCAGGACGCCGATCCGCCAGATCATCCGGGTCAGGTGATCGTGGGCGGGCGGGGCGACGCCCAGCTCCGCGGCGACCCGCTGCACGCCGGGCAGCTCCTCGAACGGGACGTACTGGTCCACGTAGTCGAGCGAGATCCAGCTGGCCAGGATGCTTCCGGGGTGGCGGAGGATCATGACGACGTCGACGTCGAACTCCGAGGCCACCCAGTCGATGGAGAGCGGAGCGTGGACGGTCTTGACGAGCAGTCGATGGTCGGCGAGGGCCGGGCTCGGCCGCGGGCTCGGGTGGGCCGCCGAGGGTGGCGGCCAGCGACATGCGGGGCGAGGGCGATCCCGCCAGGAAGCTGTTCCGCTCCGGGGGCCGCACCACCCGCAGCACCTGATCGGCCGCCTGCAAGCCGCAGCGACTCGTGGGCCCCGCTCGAGGATCCACGCCCACAGTCGGTGGTAGCGCTCCTCGCGCTCACCCGGGGCCAGCGCGGGGAACCGGCCCGCGTGGCGCTTGGCCCAGATCGCCGACGCCCGGTGCCCTTCGCTGTCGGGTTCCATCAGTGAGTGGAGGGACGGATCGCACTCGAGGACCTGCTTGGTCCACGTGGTCCCCGAACGGGGCATGCCCGCGATGATCAGCGGCCGGCGGGATGACGCGCCGACCCGGCGGGTGCCCCGGACTCATCGGTTCGGGCCCGGAGTGGCCGCACCGTCACCCGGCGAGCCCGACCGGGGGACCCGCGCGTGCCGTGCGGACCACCGAGCCATGGGGCGACGGTAGCACAAGGGTTTTCCCTGTCCCGCCGGGCCTCAGGTGCCGACCCGTCGACCAGGCCCGGAGCGGTGTGACGGGTCAGGACGAGGGTGGGACGCCTCGGCTGATGTGGGACCGTGCCGCGGAAACGCCACCGGGCGCGGTCAGTCGGCGGAGTTTGCCCCGCCACCCTGCGGCGAGGTCACCCTCGGCCCAGACCGTGTTGTGCCCGACCCGGTCCGTGGAGGGCGCGGTGTAGTAGTACCAGGCGAGCGAGCGGCGGTACCGGCCCTTCGGGCACGGTCAGGGCGTCGGGGTGACCGTGGAACGAGGTGTCGGAGGTCCGGAAGATCACCAGGCGGTTGGCGATGGGTGCGACACGCTTCACCCGACGGGTCATCGTCGGGTCCCACAGCTCGAGGTGACCGCCGTACGCATCGTCCCAGTCCTCGTTGAGGTACAGGAGGACGTTCAACCGCCGGTCGACCCGCAGCTTGCGGTGCTGGTCGAAGTCGGCGTGCACTTTCAGGGTGCCACCCGCGGGATCTGGTGGAGGCCCCCGCCGAGGAAGTAGGGATCGGGTAGGAGACCCTTGATCCCGCTCAACGTCTCGAGGAACTCGACGAACACCTGGGAGTTGAGCTCCCGCAGTATCGACCGGATCGCCGGCGGCATCAGCTCCTCGTCGCGCAGCGCGTACTTCAGCTGGTTGGGGTCGTCGAAGTGCTCCCAACCGGGTCCCGGGAGCGGGAACGCGTCGATCAGCTCCCGGATGGCATCGGCCGGAAGGAAGTCGTCGATGACCACGTGGGGGAACGGGTCCGCCGTGGCGAAGTCCCCGTGCAGGCGCTCGGCGAGCGCCTGCAGATCCGAACGGTTCAACGTTGCCCCATCCATGACCTCAATCTACCGCGCGGCGGTCTTCCGCACCCGAGGAACTGCCCGTAGCCACTCTCCGTCGGTACCCGAATCGTCTCCGGTGGCATGGGCGACGGATTCTCCGGTCGGCGCCGCCTGTGGTCACGGATCCGTCGTGTCGTCGTAACCCAGGCGGCCGACCAGGTCGTCGGTGAGCTCCGCCAGCCGCTCGAGGTGGACGGGTCCGAGGCGGGCCTGCCACTCACCGGGACGCCCTGAGCGCACGTGGTTGGGGATGGCTCCCCCCTGCTTCAGGCTGAGTCGGTCGACGGCCTCGAGGCCGACGGCCGCCGCCGTGTCGTCGAAGCCGTACCAGCGGAACAGGCGCTCGAAGGTACCTGTCTCGTCGGCCATCGCGTCCTCGTAGCGCAGCTCGAGGAATTCGGGTTGCCGGTAGTCCCATGCGCCCATGGCGGCCCCGGTCTCCCGGGCGAACCACTCGATCTCGGCCAGGAGCCCCTCCTCCTCGTCGAGGGCCCGGAGGTACTCCTGGTAGCCGACGTCGCCGTACCTGGGATTGGGCCTCCGCACCCACGCCTCGTCGGTGACGAGGTGGTACTCGTAGCCCGACACCACAAGGTCGCGGGGGTCGCGGCTGAGGTGGGACCCGCGGAACGGCCGGGGTCCCGACCTGGTCGCGGTCGAAGCGGCCGGCGTTGGGGTAGAAGGCGAGGTCGGTGTCGGACCGGATCGGCTCGCCCTTCCCCTCCTGCTGGCGTAGCCCGTAGTGTCGCATGACCTCGAGGAGGATCTGGCGGAACCACACGGTCGCCGCCTTGTGGTGGCCGCAGTGGACCAACAGGACCCGATCGGCGCCGGACGCGAACGGGTTGGTCGTGGCCCGCAGGACCCGCTGCCGGGCGACCCGTCCCATCCTGACGTGGAGCGGCGGAGCCTGTCCGGTCCACGTCCCCCGTCCAGCCATCCGTCCCCTCTCCTCGCCGGCCGCCATCGCCGGAAGGCAGTGTAGGTCGCCGGTCTCCGGGACGGCCGGATGGTCCGGCGTTCCGTTACCGGGACCCGTCGGCGACGTCGGTGATCCTCGACCACCCAGCCGGTGGCCGCGCCCGCGTGGCCCTTCGCGTTTCGTGCGGTCGCTATGCCAAACTCTGGGGATGCGCATCCTGACCGTGGCCAACCACCTCGGGTCCCGGGGGGGCTTGGAGCGCAACCAGCTCACCATGTGCCGCGCGCTGGCGGAACGTGGGCACGTCGTCGACGTCGCCTATCGCGTCCGCCGGCGACTTCACCAAGGACTGGGAGTCCTTCTCCCGCCACATGCTCACGATCGAAGGATCGCTGCCGCGGGCCCGTCGGCCGGTCCGCTCCTCGATCGGCGTGGCGCGCGGGATCGTCGACGCCGTCCGGCTCCGCCCCGACGTGATCTACGTGTTCCGGCCCCTGGACATCCCCTTCGCCGTGGTCGTGGGCCGGCTGTGCCGGGCCCCGGTCGTGTTCCACCTGTGCCTGCCGCAGCCGAACAAGCTCCCGTCGCCCGTGCGATGGAGTCTGCGCCACGTCGCCCTCACGCTGTCGGTCTCCCACGACACCGCCGGCCTCTGGATGCGGAGCGGTCTCCGTCCGTCCGCCATCCAGGTGGTCCACACCGGGATCGACATGGACCACTACGTCCCGGCTCCGCTCGGAGGACCAGCTCGCCACCCGCGCGGGAGCTCGGGCATCGAGCCGGGCGCCTTCGTCACGCTGTTCGCCGGCCGGCTGGCGTCCGTCAAAGGCGTGGACGTCCTCGTCCAGCGCCTTCCCCAGGTCGCGGAAAAGGTGCCGGGCGCCCGCCTGGTCATCGTCGGCGCCCCGTCGCTGTCGGCCGACCCCGCTGACGCCGAGCGCTACATCCGCTCGCTCCGCGAGCTCGGGTCGTCCGACGACATCCTGTGGCTGGAGGCCCGCAAGGACGTCGAGCCGCTGATCCAGATGGCCGACGTCGTGGCCGCCCCGAGCCGCTGGCCCGAGCCCTTCTCCCGTTCGGTCATCGAGCCGCTCGCCTGCGGGGTACCGGTCGTCGCCACGCGGGTCGGGGGCAATGCCGAGATCCTCGTCGACTGGCTGGCGGAATACCTCGTCCCCGCGGACGACGTCGACGCCCTGGCCGAGCGGTTCGCCTCCCTCAGCTCGTGGAGGGTCGAGGACCCCGGGCTCGGGTCCCGGTGCCGTGACGCTGTGGTGGTCCGGCTGTCTTGGGTCAGGAGGTCGATGCCGGTGGAGTCGGCGCTGGCCCGGTTGGCCCGGAAGCGATGAGCCGAACGTCCTGCGGCCGACCCCATCCGGACCGACGCCAACCCGGCTGCCGGAAGGCCGCCATCTGCTTGGCCGCTTTCGTACGCGGTCGAATTCGACCACTCTGCGTAGCCTGCACGAACACCTGTTGCTTTTGCCGATCGCAGTGGTGGGGCAGGCTGGCATGCCAGCCATTTCTTGGGCGGGGCAGGCTTTCGAGGGGTCGGATACGGGGGGAGTGGTCAGATGGGAAGCTGCCTGAGCCTGGTGATTCCTGCGTACAACGAGGCCGACCGCCTCGGCAGCGGGCTGGGCGCCTGATCGACGCAGGCCCCCCCGACGGCACCGAGATCATCGTCGTGGATGACGGCAGCCGTGATGGCACCGCCGATGTCGCCCGACGGGTACTCGCACCGTGGCCGGCCCACTCGGTCGTCTCGTTGTCCAAGAATCGGGGGAAGGGTGCGGCCGTCAGGGCTGGCGTGACCCACGCTCGTGGGGACGCCATCGGGTACGTCGATGCCGACATGGGCACCGACCCGAAGGACCTGAAATTGCTGGTCGACGCCCTGGAGTCGGTGCCATGTGGCGGTGGGTTCCCGCGCCCACGAGCTGTCCGTGGTGAAGCGGGACGTGCACCGTCGGGTGATGAACCGGACGTTCGGCATGGCAGTGGCGTCGATGACACGGTCTGCCCTACATGGACACCCAATGCGGCTTCAAGGCCTTCCGGGGTCCCATCGCCAAGCTGCTGTGGCACGGAGCCCGGATCGACCGGTTCGCGTTCGACGTCGAGGTCCTCGACCTCGCTGTCCGGTTCGGACTCCGGATGGAAGAGGTGCCAGTCAACTGGGTCGACGTGTCCGGGAGCAAGGTGCGTCCGGTCCACGACGGCCTGGAGATGCTTACTGATGTGGCCCGCTCCCGCCTCATTCCCAAGGCGGTTCCACCGGTGCCCGGCATCTACATGCCTGATGTCCCGATCGACGCGGCCTCATCTCTCGTGCGCCCGTTCGTGCGCAATGTCGACCTGGTGATCGGCTGGGATCGCGGGACGGCGGTCCTTCTGCCCTGCATGCCGCCTACGGCGGCCCGTAAGATCACCACGCGGTTGATGGCCGACCTCGACGTGTACCATCCGGAACAGCTGTGCGTGGAGTACCGGATCATGTTTGCTCCTTTCTCGGGGGTGAGTATCCGCCCGAGGGAGTTGGCCGCATGAATGGTGTCAGGCATTCCGTAGAACTGTTCAAGGCGTTCCGACACGAGTCCACCGACCCCGAGACCTTCTACGGGCTGCTGGCCGACGACACCGTTGCCGACGTCTCCCGCTTCTGTCAGGTCAACGCCGCGACGGTCTTCGACGTCGGTGGAGCTTCCGGCTACGTGGGCGACGCGTTCCGGGCCGCGGGTGCCAGAGCTGTCACTGCCGAATACGACTTCGATCAGATGACCGAGCACGGCCGGTCGCTCGTCCATGGCGTCATCGCCGACGGGTGCGCTCTCCCGATCGCCACCGGATCGGTCGATGTGAGCTACTCGTCCAACGTCCTCGAGCACGTCGGTCTCCTATCGGCGGATGCTCGCCGAGATGGTGCGCGTGGTCGCCCCCGGAGGTGTCATCTACGTCACATTCACCAACTGGCTCTCGCCGTGGGGAGGTCACGAGACCTCGCCGTGGCACTATTTCGGTGGCGAGTGGTCGGCTCGCCGGTTCGAGCGCAAGACGGGGACGTCCGCCAAGAACCGTTTCGGTGTGAGCCTGTTCCGACTCGACGTGAGCGACGTACTGGACTGGTGCGAGACGTGCCCAGATGTGGAGGTGCTGGACTCCTTCCCCCGGTACTACCCCCGCTGGACGAAATTCATGGTCAAGGTCCCGATTCTGCGGGAGTTCCTCACCTGGAACCTCGTCGTGGTGATGCGTCGGTCGAGCCGTACCCCGGCGAACCGTAGGTGTGGACGCCCTTTCGTGCCGCCTCATCGGCCCGCCAGGGCGGTGCGTGGCATCCGCCGTGGTCTCGTAGGATCGCTTCCCTTGCGAGTGTTCCGACGCGCGACCCGATGGCTCCGGGGAGTCGATGACGCCATGCGCGTAGCGTTCATGAGTTGGCGTGACCTCGCCAACGATCTGGCGGGTGGCTCCGAGGTGCTGATCGATCGCTTGGCTGTCGGGATGATGGAGCGGGGACACGAGGTCACGCTCCTCTGTGGAGGACCGGTCGGCGACCGCCCCTACCCTGTCGTCGACCTCGGTGGTACCTATTCGCAGTACCTGCGGGCCCCATTCCTCCATCACCGGACGGTCCGGAACTGGGACCTCCTCGTCGACACCGAAAACGGCATCCCCTTCTTTTCCCCGCTCTGGAGGAGGAATCCCGTGCTCGCCTTCGTCAACCACGTCCACACCGACCAGTGGGGCCAGCACTTCGGTCCGGTGCTCAGCGGAGTGGGCCGTGTGGCCGAGGAGATCGTGATGCCCCGGGTCTACCGGCGCGTCCCGTTCCTCGCCATTTCTGAGTCCACGGCATCATCGTTGGAGCGGATCGGGGTCGAGCCGCGATCGGATCAGCGTCCTCAATCCCGGGGTGGATCTGCCGACCATCGAAGGTGTCGAACGGTCGGTCGAGCCGATGTTCGTCTGCGCCGGCCGCCTCGTGCCGCACAAGCGGGTCGATCTCCTGCTCCGTGCGTGGGAGCAGGTGCGACCTGTCACCGGCGGAAGGTTGGTGATCCTCGGTGACGGGCCAGAACTCGGGCGCCCTGCAGGCGCTCGCCGGCGCTGATGTCGAGTTCGCCGGATGGGTCGACGAGGGGCAGAAGTGGCGGCTCCTGGCTCAGGCGTGGGCTCTTGTCCATCCGTCGCACCATGAGGGCTGGGGGATAGTCATCGTCGAGGCCGCCTCCGTCGGAACGCCATCCATCGGGTTCCGGGTGCCCGGAGTAAAGGATGCCATCATGGATGACGAGACCGGCATCCTGGTCGACTCGCAGTTGGACCTGGCCGAGCAGTGGATCCGACTGACGAAGGACAGCGAGCTCCGCGAGCGGATGTCGCTCGCCGGACGAGAGTACGCCAAGTCGTTCGCGTGGGAAGGTGTGGTCCGCGACTTCGAGTCCATTGCCTCGGCGGCGGTCGAGTCGGGCGGGAGAGCCCCGCGATGACGGTGGTAGACGCCGACGAGGAGGCCCGCGACCGGTTGCTCGCCGGGCGGAATCCGGAGTCCGGACCTTGTCGGGATCCCCTCGGACGAGGCGTCCTCGCGGGGCTCAGCGCCTTCTTCCTGACCATTGTCTTCGTGCAGGCTCCCGGTCTGATCGTCGACGACACCAAGTTGCCGGTGCTCATGGCCCCGCTGAATTGGATGAAGTCAGCCCTGCACATGTGGAGTCTCACAGTGTCGTCCGGGTCGGTCCAGGACGAGACATTCGGCTACCTCTTCCCGATGGCACCGTTCTTCGAGCTGATGCACGTGCTCCACGTGCCCGTAGGTGCGCGGAGCGCATCTGGTTGGCACTCCTGCTGACGGTGGGCGCATGGGGCGTGATCCGCCTGGCCGAGGCGCTCGGGATCGGAACACGCTGGGCACGTGTCTTGGCCGGCGTGGCGTACTGCGTCGCTCCCATCGTGGTCGACTGGGCGGCGACCTCTGCCGTCCTGTTGGCCGTCGTGCTCCTGCCGTGGCTCCTGGTGCCGCTGGTCACCGGATCCCGGGGCGGATCCCCGCGGCGGGCGGCCGCCAGGTCGGGGGTCGCCCTGGCGTTGATGGGAGGGGTGAACGCGACCGTCGTCGTGTCAACCCTGCCGCTCGCCGTGCTGTGGCTGATCACACGGTCTCCGGGGCCGAGGCGGCGGGCCCTGATGGGCTGGTGGGTGGTGTCCGCGGGGCTCGCATGCTTCTGGTGGGTGGTTCCCACGATCCTGCAAGGAAAGTACGGCTACAACTATCTTCCGTACACCGAGACGGCGGCGACCACGACGGCTTCCGGCTCAGCCTTCGAGGCGCTCCGCGGTGCTTCGTACTGGCAGAACTACTACGACATCGGTGGTCCGCTCATCCCGGGCGGCTGGACCATCGTCACCTCTCCCGTCGCCATCCTGGGGACCGCAGCCGTAGCGATACTCGGTCTGATCGGGTTGATCCGACGGATCCCGGAGCAGCTGTTCTTGGTAGCCAGCCTGGCGTTCGGGGTGGTGGTCATCGCCAGCGGCTATTCCGGTCCCTTCGGCGGACCGCTGAGCGGGACCGTTATCAACCTGTTGTCCACGAGCCTGGCGCCCCTCCGGAACATCTCCAAGTTCTCCCCGGACGTCGCCCTGCCCCTCGTGCTCGGGCTCGCCTGGGTCGTGTCCTCCATCCCCCGTCCTGGGGCGGCGAGGTCGCGGAAGGGAGTCGACCGGAGATGGATCCGACCCGCGGTGGCCACGGTGGCCGTGATCGCGGTTCTGGCGGCAGCCATGCCGTTCTGGCTCGGACAGCTCTATCCGTCCGGCGGGTTCCGCACCCTGCCGACCTACTGGCAACAGGCGGCGAACTGGCTGACGGCCCATCAGGGGAACCAGACAACGTTGCTGGTCCCCGGGGCCAACTTCGCCCAGTACACGTGGGGAAGCCCGGAGGACGAGCCCCTGGCGGTGCTGACTCACACCTCGACCACGGCTCGCTCGATCATCCCGCTCGGTTCCGACGGGAACACCGTGATGCTCAGCACCGTCGAAGACGTCCTGGCCAGTGGAACGCCCCAGCCCGGGCTCGCTTCTTACCTGAGCCGGTCGGGGATCGACTACGTCGTCGAACGCAACGACCTCTCGCTCAAGAGCACCGGGGCGATTCCGCCGGCCCAGGTGCACCAGGTGCTCAGCCAAACCGTCGGGCTGGTCCAGGTGGCGTCTTTCGGGCCGGTCGTGCCGGTGCTTCAGGCGACACAGGGGAGTCTGCCGACGTACGATTCTGCGGCGTCCGTGCATCTCCGGTCGGTGGAGATCTGGGAGGTCACCCCGGCCGCACCCGAGGTGCAGAGCTTCCCGTCATCGAATCCTCTGGTGGTCAGTGGATCGAACGGTTCACTCCTCCCGCTATCCGGTTCCGGGGTGTTGGATGGTCGGGCGGCGGTTCTGGCCACCGACCCGGGATCGAACCGGGTCGCGTCGAACCCCGGAGCGACACTTGCCATCACCGACGGGGCGCAGCGTCGCGGCGGTTTCGTTCGGCAAGGTCGACAGGAACGTGTCGTACCTGTTGTCGCCGAGCCAGCAGTTCGGGAGGACGGCGTCGGTGCCCCTGACCTATTCCTCCTTGAACAAGAGCGCCGACGAGACAGTGGCGGCGCCGATCGGTGGGGCCGAAGTCACCTCGTCCACCTACGGGTCCACGGCGCTGGTCGACGTGCCTTCCGAAGGCCCTGCGTCCGCCTTCGACGGGGATCCGGCGACGGCATGGGTGGCGTCGAGGGCGAATGCCTCGGTCGGCCAGTGGATCAGCATCCGATTCCAACACGCTGTGCCCCTCCAGTCGATCTCCATCACTCCACTCGACGACACCCGGCACCGCCCGTCGGATCAAGGAAGTGCTCATCACCACCGACCGCGGGTCGATCCGTCAGGTCCTCCCGAGGGGAGCACGGCCACCACGGTGAAGGTCGTTCCCGGTGAGACCCGCAATGTGAGGATCAAGATCGCCAAGGTGTGGAAGGACCACACCCGCTACGTCGACGGGGCCGGGATCACGGAGGTGGCCATCCCGGGTATCACCTTCCAGCCCGCCATGCGCCTTCCGGTGAACGGACTCCGGCCGTTCACGAGAGCCGGAGCCAATCCACCGCTCCTCAGCCTGTCGGATCCGGTCGACAATCCCAACCTCGACTTCACCGGACCCGTCACCCCGACCCAGCCGATCGCCCGGAAGTTCGTCCTCCCCGCGCGATGGCCATGCGGATCTCCGGTACCGCGGTCCCGTTCCCGGAGCCGCTCTGGACCGGCTGCTGGCGACGACGGCGACTCCGGCCGGTCAGGCCGTGCAGATCTCCGCCACCTCCTGGTTGCGGGCCCTCCCGCGCTTTCGGCCCGAGAACCTGGTGGTGCGGTCCCCGCTCCCGTGGATCGCCGGGCTGAACGACCCGCACCCGGCGGTAACCCTTAGGTGGAGGGAGCCCGTCCGGTGGATTCGATCGATCTCGGGCTGTCCCGATCAGCCGCCCGCCCGACCGAGATCGTGATCAGCAGTCCGGCCGGGGCGCAGACGGTGAGCGTGCCCCGCTCGGGCGGGATCGTCCATTTCGTACCGATGACCACGGACGTCCTGACCGTGCGGTTCGCCGCCTGGACACGTCGGGTCACGCTCGAGCCGACCGGCCCGACGACCGTCGGTGTTCCGAAAGCGTTCATCGTGGTCCCGGTGGGTCTGTCCTCGATCGGTGTCCCCGCTCTCGACTACGTCGCCCGGCGCCGGTTCCCAACTCCACCGCGGTGGCACTGGCATGCGGCGCGGGCCGGCGGTCGACATCGACGGCACGGTCGTTCGTACGTCCTCGAGTGGCACCCTCGAGAACCTCGTCACCTACAGCCGATGGCGTTCCAGGCCTGCAATTCGGCCTGCCGTGCCACTGGCGGCCGGCAGGCATGTGGTGTCCTTCCCGGCAGGCAGTGCACTACGCATGACGGTGCTCCTCGGCTCGGGTACCTCGGGACGACCGGCACGGCGTCCTCGACGGGCGCTCCGCGAGCGGTCAGGACTGCGGTCACCACCTCGCGTACGACCCGGGTCGTCGACTGGGCTCCGGCGCGGCGGACCGTCGACGTGGGCCCCGGTGGGTCCACCTATCTCCAGGTGTCCCAGAACTTACAGCCCCGGGTGGGTGGCGACGCTTGGACGGGCGCACGCTTGCGGCGATCCAACTCGACGGGTGGCAGCAGGGGTGGAGGGTTCCGGCGGGCTCCGGCGGGATGGTGACCATGGTGTTCCGACCTGACGGCCCGTACCGGCTGGGTCTCGGCCTCGGCGCTCTCTTCCTGGTGTTGCTGGCCTGCCTCGCCCTGTTCGGTCGCCGGGCCTCGTCGTACGAGGCCGTCGGCCCCCGCAGGCGCCTCCCGTTCGCCGTGCTGGCCGGGCCGGCATTCCTGGTCACCCTCGTGATCGGAGGGGTGGTGATGGCGATCCTCCTCGTTCCCCTGTTCTATGCGGCCAGACGTTGGGGAAGTGACCTCATGGCCGCCGTGGCCGGGGTGTCGTTCATGGTGGCGGGGATCATCGTGGCCCTGAATCCGGGAACCGTTCCCGGTTACCACCTGGGAGCGTTCAGCGCATCCGTCCAGTTCCTGTCGGTCGTCGCCATCTCCGCTGTCATGTGCGCGGTCGTCATCGACGACCGTTCCGACGAGTCCGGCGTCTCCTACGGGAAACTCCGAGACCCCGGAGTGAGTCCGATCGACCGTGGCAGAGTCGGAGCCGGACCACAGGATCCGGTACGTCGTCACGGCTCGTCGGCAGTCGTGCTCGACACCCACGGGCGCCGATACCCCTCTCTCGAACACCGTGCAGGAGTGAACCGCCATCGGACTGCCTATTTCGATCGGATGCCCTCGTTCTGCTGGTCGGTCCGTACCGCTGTCATCGGGCGATTCAGCGTCCTTCTGGACGGCATACATATGAACGCCGACCGGGCCACCTACCTCGAGGTGCTGCTGGTCACGCCATCCATCTCGGAGGGGCTCCTGACTGTCGGTCAGCGGTTCATGGAACGCCGAGCGTGGCACCGAGCACGTGTTGGAGGTAGAGCGCGTAGGTTCCAGTCATGTGGAGTTGGTCCGCGGTAGACACCGTAGCGATCGACGACTGCCGATGATCATGTCCGAGCAGAACCAAGGTGTGGGGTCGATGAACCGACCGCCGGCCATTGCAACCGCATTCCGCTCCGTCGTCGCGAACCCGTTCGCGGTGCCGCTCACCGGGGCGGAGCAGGCCTGGATGTCGTCCACGTGGGCCGAGAGGCACGTCGGTGGATCACTGGGCAGTTCGGGAATGTTGCCCAGGAAGATCTTCTGATCCGGTGCCACCTGTAGCGCATGGAGGAGGTTGGCGAGCCCGTCACCCCATGCCGCCTTCGTGAACAGTCCACCGGACGAGGCGGCCGACCCCGGTGTCTCATAGAGGCTCGATTGGGAGATGACGACCATGGTGGGGTGCATGGCATTGATGTGGGCCATCGCCCACGAATGGAATTGGTCGCAGAGGATGTTCGGTGAACCGGGAGCTCCGAGTGATGACGGATTGCTGACGGTAACGAGTTCAGCTGGGCAGAAATAACTCGTGAGGACGACCAGCCGCCAATGGGCCTGGCGGGCGATCTGGTTGAAGGCCGGTAGCCACATGAGCGTGTGGGAATCGCCGTAGACGACGAGAAGGCTCTTGCCGGTCGGGTCACCGAGCGTACAGATGTGCTTCTCGATCTGGGTCCCCGAGTCGGCCAGGGCGCATTCGAGCTTGGGGTGCCGGTTGAGGCCGGCGAAGTCCTGTTGCGTCGTCGCCAGCGAGGGCAGCAGGTCGTCCGGGATGGTGGTGATACGGGGGGCGATCGCCGACCTCGTGAAGAACGACCGCCTGGGTCGCCGCTGGGGTGACGCCGGATGTTCGCGGGAAGGTGGTTTCGGTGCGGATGAGCAGGTGAGGACCACGACGGTCACCAGGACGAGTGCGGCACCGACGACGACGGTCGACCTCGACGGTGACCGGATGTGCCGTATCGGATTCTCCAGGAAGCGATAGGAGGCCATGGACAGAAGGACGGCGACGATGAGATACGGAACGTTCTCTGGGGCCGTGAGTTGCGATTTGCCGACACGCTCGGCCGCCAGGATGAGGATCGGCCAGTGCCACAGATAGAGCGAATAGGAGCGTTTGCCCAGCCACTGCACCGGCCGCAGTCCGAGGATGCTCTCGGCTCCCCACCGGGGGGCGACGACACCGCCGGCGATGACGAGCGCGCCGCCGACGACCGGCACGGCGACGAGCGATCCTGGATAGGCGGTCTGGGCGTTCGAACGCGAGGGCTGAAAAGCAGATCAAGCCGATCCCGAGCCACGTGAGAGGGCCGGCCGTCGGGGGAGCTTCCGGAGCCACGACGTTCCGACGGCGACGAGGGCTCCGAGCGCCAGCTCCCATGCGCGGGTGAACGGCGAGAAGTAGGCGGCTGCCGGGTGCGCGGACGTCTGGACGACGGAGAGCCAGTAGGAGGGAACGATGACGCCCCCGAGCAGGATCGCCAGCCGCGCCCGCACGTCGAGTCGACCACGCAGCGAGGCGATGATCAGGACGAGCGTGGGATAGACGACGTAGAACTGTTCTTCGACCGACAGTGACCAGTAGTTCTGGAGGGGAGACGGCGGGAGTCTGGCGGTGAGATAGTCGGTCCCGGTCGCCTCGAAATGGAAGTTGGCGAGGAATGCTGCGGCCCATCTCCCGTCGTTGGCGGCGCTGACCCCTGACACCGTTCCGAGGACGACGAACGCTCCGATCACGGTGGCGACGATGACTAGCGTTGCGGCGGGGAGGATGCGCCGGACGCGTCTGGCGTAGAAGTCGATGATCGACGTTCCGCCCGTACTCCGACGTTCGCGGAGCAGGAGGCCCGTGATCACGAATCCGGAGATGACGAAGAACACGTCCACACCGACGTAACCGCCGGTGAGGCGCGGAAGTCCAGCGTGGTAGAGGACGACCAGGAGCACGGCGAGAGCACGAAGTCCCTCGACGTCGGGCCGGAATGCCCGATCCTCCGGAGGAGTACCCGCTTCGTCCCCGGTCGGAAGCAGCCGCGCCTCGGCTTCGGGCGATGGATGCGCGGACATGTTCGTCGCCCCTCCCGGTCTGCGGTCAGTCAGCGGGTTCCCACACTACGCACACAGGGGCGGCCCGACGGGCCGTGCCGCCCTCATGACCGTGCAGCCTGCAACAGGCAGTTTACGACGTGTGTGACTGAGACACTGCCGGCACTGTCGCTCGTGCATGACTCGAACTGGTCGGCCGACAGCGCCACCGTCGGGGTCGTCCCTCGCACGTGGTTCCACACCCAGGCGTCCGCGGTGTGGACAGGATGTGTGCCGGTGGCGAGCGTGATGAGGGCGGCCATGTCCGGGACGGAAGCGACCTGGTCGTACTCGGGTAGCTCCGGCTGGTCGGGAAGTACGACGGTGTCGACTCTCCAGGCCCGTAGAGATCGTGTGACGGCGGCGACGTCGCCGGACGTCACCACCGGGGGCGCTCCGTAGGCGAACGTCACCCGGGAGATGACGTTCTGTCCCTCGTTCTCGCCCTTCGCCCGCACGGTTCCCGCCCCCAGCCCTCCCGATCCCACGATCGAGAACCGCTGGCCGCCCAGGGCCTGCCAGGTCATGGCGGCCTGTTTGCCCGAGAAGATGAGCGGAATGCTCTGACCGGTGGAGTCCGTCCACTTCAATTTGGACGTGGTGGCGGAGAAAGGAGCGGGCAGCGCGAGGACCACCGGATGTCCCGTCAGATGGGGGGCGACCGTCCGGAACCAGTTCGGGAGACGATCGGTTCGACCGTGAACGGGATGCCTTGGGCCACGTAGGCGGCGGGAGGGGCGATGGCGACGAACGCCACCACCAGGCCGCCGACGGCACCCGGCCACCGACGGAGTGCGCCGCGCCACCCTCGAAGACCTGCGTCCCGCCCTTCGACCGAGTACCTCGATGACGCCGAATTCAGGGCGCTCCGGGTGTTGTCCACGATCACGCCCAGCAGGACCGCGACCGCCAGGTAGGCGAAGAGGACGAAGTGGCTGGGAACGACGTTCTTGAGGACGGGCAGTGAACCGAGGAACGGGCCGGAGGAGGTCGTCAGGAACAGGGAGGTGAGGGCGAGCAGGCCGAAGAGCCACAGGAAGCGCTGCCGCCTCCACATCACCACCCCGGCGATGCATACCAGCAGCACGCCGAGACCGAAGTACTGGGCGGACAGCACCGGGCCCTGGTAGCCGCCGACGACCCGGAGAATTTCCGAACTGAAGGCGCCGTGGACAGCTGGCTTGGCGGGGAGGAAGAAACGATCCGTGTTCCCTCCGAAGGTGCTGAGGTTGAGGCCGGGATGGATCGCGTCGGAGTAATGGGCCGGGCCAGCCACTATCAACCACACGGGATAGGCGAGGAGAATGCATGTCGTCACCGCGGCGGCGACCGCTCCGGTCACGGCATGTCGGACGTGGGCCCGAAAAGTCACCGGATCGCGCCGCGTGGCGTCGATGACGATCAGCACGATCCCGATCGTCGCCTCCACCAGCAGGAGCACGAGAATCTCCGTTCCCACGAGGAATTGCAGGCTCAGGAGCAATCCGAGGACCATCCCGATAGCGATGGGACGTCGACGTTGGACGATCATCAGCTCGTCCAGACAGATCACCACCAGCGGCGGGACGGCTACGAACGTGAGGTCGATGTGCGACGACGTCAGATTGTTCAGCACGAAGGGGGAGAAGCCGTAGAACACTCCGGCGACGAACGCGGCCGGCATCCAGGTGGCCCACCGACGCACGAGTGCGAACATCGCGAGCGCGGACAACACCGGAATCACCGTCAGAGCCAGATTGAGGGAGGCGATGGTTCCGAAGAGCCAGGTGGAGGGAGCGAAGGCGATTCCGAAGGGGGCGAAGATCAGGCTGATGCCGGTGGGGTAGCCGACGGCAGTGGAGAACAAGGGGTCAAGGCCGTGGGACATCGCATAGGGCGGCCAGAACGTGAACCAGATCGTCGGTGACGTGTCGCCACACCCACAGGTCGCGACCGCCGACGGATGCCCGGTCCAGACGTGAGCCCAGAGGAGAACGGACAGCGCCAGATAGAGGGCCCCGGCCACCAGGTAGGGGTATGTCGTTCGGTGCTGAGGTCTCCTGGTGGACGGCCCCGGTGCCGACGGTTGCTCGCGGAGCCCGGGGGCTTCCTCGGCGATACCCGTCCCCCCTGGCTGCGGGTGGTCTGGATCCATGATCGGCCGAGTCTATGCATGCCGGGTTGTACCGATCGTGCCGGGGACGGAAGGTGGTGAGATCGACGATCGGCGTGGCGTCCTCGGAGCGGAGGGAGGCATGCGCCGCCTCGCGGGCCGAGGTCACCTCGCGATGACGGGTCCACTGCTAGACAGGCGGGCGGGGGATGGACCCATCGACGAGGATGCGGTGAATCGTGACCGTAGAGGCTGAGGTCGGTTTCGGCTCCAGGTTGATGAGCCATGTTCCGGTGGGACTCGTCGTACCTGCCCTCGCTTGGCAGTTCCGCTTTTTCGAGCCGGAGCTGGGCAGACTCGACGAACTCGTCCCTCGGGGCGCGTGGGCGGTCGATGTCGGAGTGTGGTGGGGTCCATGGACGTGGTGGCTCGCCCGACGTGCGACCCGAGTCGATTCATTCGAGCCGAACGTCGACCTGGTCGACCGGCTCGATCCGGTGTTCCCCGCCAATGCGACCATCCACCCGGTGGCGCTCAGCGACCGCACCGGTCAGGCGGAGTTCTGGGTGCCCTCAGGTGGGACGGGTACCGAAGGACGGGGCTCGCTGGAACGGCCGGAGCGCCTCGACGAGGGTTGGAAGCACCGGCCGGTGGTCATCGGGAGACTCGACGATTTCGGCCTGGTCGACGTCGGCTTCGTCAAGATCGATGTCGAGGGACACGAGTTCGCGGTGCTGCAGGGCGCGACCGAATTGCTCGAGCGCGAGCGGCCGACCGTGCTGGTGGAAATCGAGCTGCGACCGGACCGACCGGGACCGCTCGATCCCATCATCGAGTTCTTCGGCGATCGCTACTATCGAGGCGAGTTCCTGTATCGGGGTAGATGGCGTCCGATCGGCGAGTTGGATCGATCGTCGACCGAGGCCCTGGCGGCCCGGGCGGCCAGGCACGGGTATGCCACCAACCTCCTCCTCAGTCGCCGGTACATTCACAATTTCGTGTTCCGACCGGCCTGACGGTCGACGCCGGTGATGGCCGTCGGACGGAGGCCGGGTGGACCTACGCCTTCGTCAACCGACCGACCAGGGCCTTGGTGCGGGCGCGGGCGTCGGCGACCATGGCCCGCATCCACGCCTGGGTCGGATCGACCGGGTCCAGCGGTTCGTCGGGGCACGTCGCCGAGCGCCGCTGTTCGTACAGCTCGATCGCCGGTCCCGGTCGCACTTCCGGCCCGGGTTCCGGCATGGCCGTCCGGGTGGAGCCGATCACCGCCAGGCGGGCGTAGTGGGCCTGCTCGGCGTCGGGGTCGTCGAAGGTGGGGGCACGGGCCACCATGAAGTTGTCGTGCCAGTCGAAGCCCGTCATGCGGGTGTCGGATGGCCGGTCCTCCATGGCGTACTCGAGGAGATCGAGTCCCACGAAGGCGCAGGCGGCCGGCCAGGCATCCGGGTAGAACCTCCAGCAATCGAACGGGTACCGGTGTACCGCACCACTTCCCGGGGCGACGATCGCCGCCAGGCCGCCAGGGACCAGTACGCGCGCCACCTCGGCGAGGGTGATCCAGAAGTACGGATTGTGCTCGAACGTCTGGCCCGAGATGACCACGTCGACGCTTCGGTCGGGGACCTCCGCCCAGTGGAAGACGTCTTCGGGCACGAGGTCGACGTTGGGTCCCTCGGCGATGTCCAACCCTGTGAATTCGTAGAGTGGCCCGTCGAAGAGCGGTCGGTAGGTGTCCTGGGCCTTGTGGGCCATGGAGCCGATGTCGAGCACCGAGAGCACGGCTCCTGGGGATGCTTTCAGGTAGGTGTCACGGAACGCCCGGATCTTCTCGAAGCTCGAAGCGTGCATCGCGAGTGCGGTCGAATCAGGACCGGTCGGCGGCCGGAATCCGCACGGCCGACGATGGCGCGGAGCGGTCGAGCGCTGTCGAAACCCCGGTGCAACCCCTCGTGCTCGTCATCGATGACCTCTCCCCGTTCCCGGATCGGGCCGGCGGACGGCTGTCCGGGTAGAGCGAGCCTAGCCGTACCGACGAATCGGAAAAAGTGACCGACGCGGTGCGGTGGACCGTCAGATTGGCTACATTCCGCTGCATGAGTACAGCACAACGGGTGGGGTTCATCGTCTTGATCGTGGTCGGCGTCGTCGCCGCCGTCTACGCCTTCGAGTACCTGACGGTGGCGATCCACCACCTGCCGTCCTGGGTTCCCGGCCGCCACCACGGCCGTGGCCACTACCACAAGCGGGGCGGAATCCTGGCCGTGATCGCCATCGCCTGCTTCGGCGGTGCCGGCTACATCTTCTACCGGGCCCGGGCGAAAGGTGGGGCCGCCGGACCGGACTCGACGCCGACCCCCGCCACGACCGCTACCACCGCGCCCACCACCGGCACTCCGGCGCAGGACGCCAGCTCGCTCCTCGGGGGAGCCGAAGAGCCCCCGAAGGAATAGGCATCCCGGGTCGGTCGGATCACCGGCCGGCGCCGTCGGGCCCCGAACGACGGCCCACGGGCGTGGGTCATCGGAGTCGGATCAGGCGACTCCGGCCCAGACGTTGGCCGGTCGCACACCCCAGGCCACCTGGCGGGCCAGTTCGGCGCTGACGATCGGTAGGTCGGCGGCGTGGGTCACCCCGACGAGCTTCGAGTCGGTGGTGAGCACCCGGACCGGGAGCCCGTCGCCGTCGGCCACCATCGTCGAGATGACCTCGGGCAGCAGGACCTCGGACTTGGGGACCTCCCCACCCGCCGCCACGTCGGCCAGGATGGCCTCCTCGTCGAGGCCGGAGCCGTCCATGGCGGTGTGGAACACCTTCCAGATGTCGGACTGGAATCCCCACAGGTTGACCGAGGTCGGAAGGTCGCCCGCCAGCTCGCGGGGCTCGAGACCGTCGTCGGACACGAAGGCGCCGCCGTCGGTGTGGAGCTTGCGTCGCTCGTCGAGGGAGACCAGCATGCCGTCCGCCCCCACCCTGCAGATCCCACGCGTGACCGGGTCGTCGGTGGCCACGGTGGAGTGCAGTTCGTAGCCGACGAGGACGTGCTCGGCGGCGGACGTCAGGAGCTGCTTGGCCAGCAGACCCATCGCCGACTCGCTGTAGACGTCGTCGGCGTTGCACACGGCGAACGACGCCGCCCCTCCCAGGGCCTCCTCGGCGGCCAGGACCGCGTGCACGGTGCCGAGTGGGAGGCGCTGCACGGCGAACCCGACGTCGACGGCCCCGGGCCAGCACTGCTCCACGTGGTAGCGGATGGCCGGCCCCGTTTCGGGATGGAGGACGAGCACGATCCGACCGAACCCGGCCCGGACGGCGTCGCCCACCAGGAGGTCGATGACGGCCTCCCCACGCGGCCCGATGGGGGCGAGGGGCTTGCAGCCGCCGTAACGGCGGGCCATGCCCGCCGCCAGGACGACGAGGGAGGGCGCGACGGCAGAAGTTCGGGTCATGCCCCTTCCATCGGCCGTCAGCCGCCCCACTTGAGTACGGCGCTGGCCCACGTCATGCCGCCCCCGAAGCCGGTCAGGAGGACGTGGTGGCCGGCCTGCAGCCGATCGGTGTCGAGGGCATCGGCGAGCGCCAGGGGGATCGACGCCGACGAGGTGTTGCCGTAGCGGTCGATGACCACCACGGCCTTCTCCTCGGGGATGCCGAGACGCTGGCAGGCGGCGCTGATGATGCGCAGGTTCGCCTGGTGGGGCACCACGAGATCGATCTGGTCCGGGGTCAGGCCGGCCTCGGCGATGGCCTGCTGGGCCGACTCGACCACCACCGCCACCGCCTTGCGGAAGATCTCCTTGCCGTTCATGTAGAGGTAGCCGCCGTGGTCGCACTTGAGCAGGTGCCGAAGCGACCCGTCGGCCCCGAGCTTGTAGCTGAGCAGCTGGCCGGGACCGTCCACGGCCTCGACCACGACGGCCCCCGCGCCGTCCCCCACCAGGATGGAGACCGAGCGCTCGTCCCAGTCGGTGATCCGCGAGAGGGTCTCGGACCCGATGACCAGCAGGCGCTCCGCCCCGATGGCGATGAGGCCGTGGGCCACGGTCAGGGCGTAGACGAAGCCCGAACAGGCGGCGTTCACGTCGAAGGCGCCGCCCGTGACGCCGATCCCGTCCTGGACCGTCGCCGAGGTGCCCGGCACGATCTGGTCCGGCGTGGTCGTGGCCAGGATGACGGCGTCGATCTCGTCGGGCCGTCGTCCGGCCCGTTCGAGGGCGGCGAGACCCGCCTCGATGGCCAGTCCCGACGTGGTCCCGCCGATCCGTCGCTCGCGGATGCCGGTCCGCTCCCGGATCCAGGCGTCGTTGGTGTCGAGGGTCAGGGAGAGGTCGTCATTGGTGAGGACCTTGTCGGGCACGGCGATGCCGTACCCGGTGATCACACCCCCACGGCCGATCACGCCTCAGCCCGCCTCGAGGACGTGGATGCCGATGAATGCTGCGTCAGTGGTGCCTGCATGGGACCCGATCATGCCACCGGTATTGGCCGCCACGGCCAATCTGGCCCCCTCGACCTGACGCGGACCGGCCTCGTCGCGCAGCTGGGCGGTCAATTCGACGACCTGGGCGATGCCGGTGGCCCCGAGCGGATGGCCCCGGCTGACGAGGCCGCCGCTGGTGTTGACGGTCACGCCCCGACCCCCGAGGGTGGTGTCGCCGGCGGCCGTCGCCGCGCCGGCGTCGCCCGGCTTGTAGAACCCGAGTGCCTCGAGGGCGCAGATCTCCTCGGCGCTGGTGGCATCGTGCAGCTCGACCACGTCGACGTCGTTCGGGTCCACCCCGGACGCGTCCCACGCGGCGGCGGCCGTCTCGGCCAGCCGGTCGTGGTAGTCGATGTCGCCGTTGCCCGACCGCACCGTGCTGGACAGGATCCGGGGGGCCCCGGGCCGGGACTCGAGGGAGAGCACGACCGCCGCCGCCCCGTCGGTGAACGACGAGCACATCAGCCGGGTGAGGGGCGGGACGATGGGGGAGGACGAGAGCACCTCGTCGAGCGTGACCTCGCTCTGGAACTGGGCGTTCGGATTGAGCGCCCCGTGACGGCGAGCCTTGACGGCCGCCGCGGCGATCTGTTCGACGGTGGTGCCCCACTGCTCCATGTGCTCGACCGTCCATCTGGCGTTGAGGGCCATGAGCACCGATCCCGACGGGTTCTCCCAATGTCCGTGCATGAAGTGGCGGTCGGCTTCGGGCACCCCGTCCTCGATGCCGGCCAGGGTCTCCATCCGGTGGCCCGTCCACATCTTCTCGACGCCGACGGCCAGCACGGTGCCGGCCCCGCCCTGGGTGGCCAGCGTGGCGAGGTGGAGGGCGGAGGCACCTCCCGGCACACGAGTTGTCGACATTGATGATCCCGGCGTTGCGGAGGCCGGCGTCCAGGAGGAAGCTCTGGCCGCGGATGCAGGCCTGGTTGAGCAGCCGTCCGGCCGTGGCGTTGCCGAAGACGACCAGGTCGACCTGGTCGGGCGTGAGCCCGGCGTCGGACAGGGCGTGGTCGACGACCTGGTGGGACATGGCCTCGATGGTCAGGTCCGCGGCGCTGCATGGGGGTGGTGGCGGTGCCGACGATGAGTGCGGTGCGGTCCATGGGTCCTCGGTCTCTGCCGCTCAGCGCCCGGTCGGGACGCCGGCGGCGGGCAGCGCCGTCATGAGGCGGGTGAACTGGTCGATGGGCTCGTCGTCGGTGACGTAGACGGCTACGTGCTCGGCCCCGACGGCCCGGTACCGGGCCACGCGGTCGGCCACCTCGTCGGGCGTACCGGCCACCAGGTGGCGCTCGAAGGCCTTGGGTGGGAGCCCGTAGAGGGAGCCCATCCACTCGGTCCCGGCGACCACGCCCCGGTCGCGGTCGTCGTCCATCGAGACGAACAGCACCATGGCCGGGGTCACCGAATCCGTAGGTCGACCGGCGGCGTCGACCTCCTTGGCCAGTCGCTCGACGGCGTCGCCGTACTGGTCGACGTCGAGGAAGAGGGGCATCCAGCCGTCGGCGCGGGTGGCCGCCCGGCGGAGCGCGGCCTCCGACGAGCCGCCCACCCACACCGGGACGGGACGCGGGGCCGGCAGCTGGAGGTAGCGCTCGGTCGGGTCCGACGAGCCGATGTCGCCCCGGACGGCCCCGTGCCCGGACCGCCACGAACGGTGGAGTTCGCCGATGGCCGTGTCGAGGTCGTGACCGCGGGAGTGGTATGCCGCGCCGACCTGTTCGTACTCGCCAGGATGGCTCCCCACGCCGACGCCCAGGATCATGCGGCCCCGGCTCAGGGTCTGGAGCGTGGCGGCCTGCTTGGCGACCGCCACGGCGCGGCGCAGAGGGAGCTGGATCACGCAGGTGCCGAGGGCCGCCCGCTGGGTCACCGTGGCCGCCACGGTCAGGACGACCATGCACTCGAGACACGGCCCGTGCCAGAAGAGGTGGTCGCACGCCCACAGCGCCCCGGCGCCGGCATCCTCGGCGCGCCGGCAGAGCTCGGCCAGCTCGGCCAGCGGGTCGCCGTCGCCCGCGACCCCGTCCGCCGGTCCTGCCCAGGGCGGCACGGTGTGCTGCACGAACGTCGGGAGGATCAGGCCGATCGGTCCGAGGGGGGCAGGGGGTCGTACCGGGGGCACACTGCATGGTACCCCTGTGCCCCCGGGATCGTGATCATCGACCGACGGCACACGGAGCGCTCGGGCCCGGTTCGGACGCCGCTCCGTCCCGCTCCGGACGCCCGGAGGCCGACGATGTACGGGATGGACCCCGGGCACGGCAGAATGGGTGCTGGCGGGTGGGACGATCCACCCGCGCCGGTCCCCGGGACCGGGGGAAGGACGACCGACGTGGACACCGACGCCACCCCCACAGCCGACGACGCCGACCGTGGAGCCGCCGCGCCCGGGTTGACCGACGAGGAGCGGGGGGCGCGGCTGGCCGCGCTCAATTCGATCATCGAGCTCATGCGCCCGGCGGTGCAGGCCGACGGGGGTGACCTGGCCCTCATCAGTGCCGACGTGGCCACCGGGGTGGTGGAGGTCCAGTTGCAGGGCGCCTGCAGCTCGTGCGCCATCAGCTCGTCGACCCTCCAGGGCGGGGTCGAGCGCATCCTGCGTGACCGGCTGGAGTGGGTCACCGAGGTCGTAGGCGGGGTGGACGACAGCGTCGATCCCTTCGAGAGCGAGTCGATGGGCCGCGGCGGCTACGTGCCGAGCTTCTGACCACCTGACGGGCTGACGCCGGGCCGGAGCGAGGGGCCCGACCCGGGCCGACGTGCCGTACGATCACCGGATGCCGGCACCGCCCGACAGCCGGGCCGCGACCCCGGTCGACACTGCGCCGCCCCCGGCGCCGCGGCACCGCCACTCGGCGCGTGCCGCGCACCCGACGTGGCGCTCCGTCCGCCTGGTGGCCCACCGCCGTCGCCTTCGCCGTGGTGGCGATCCCGTTCGCGGTGGCCGTGGCCCGGCTGCTGGCGGCGCCTGCCGCCCACGTGACGCTGCCCGACGACCTGGCCCTCATCGACCTGCACACCCGCCGGGCCCTGGCGTGGAAGCAGCAGCTCGGCGTGTTCGACCACAACAACTGGAACCATCCCGGACCGACCTACTTCTACCTGCTGTCCCTCGTCTACCGGGTGCTGGGCTCCGGCGCCCGGGCCCTCTTCGTGGGGGCGACCCTGCTCAACGGGCTCGCCGCCGTGGCGTGTGTGGCGGTCGTGCGACGACGCACGTCACCCGGTCGGGCGCTCTGGAGCGCCCTGTGGGTCTGTGGACTCGGCATCGTGCTGGCGGCCGCCGGCCCGGTGTCGACCACCTACTCCGAGTCGGTGCTCGGGGCACTGGTCAGTCCGTGGAACCCGACCGTGGTGCTGTTCCCCCTCCTCCTGCTCGTGCTGCTCTGCGCCGGAGCCGTCGACCGCTCGGGCCTGTCGTTGATCGGCGCCCTCCTGGTCGCCTCGTTCGTGGTCCAGACCGACATCTCGACATTGCCGTTGGCGGTGGCCGTGGTGGTCGTGGCGGGGGTGACGTGGCTCGTGACGAAGGCACGACAGCGCCGCACGGTCACTCCCGGGACGCACGGGCGGAGCGGCTGGACGATCGGGCTGGCGGTCGCCGGAGCGCTGGCGTTCGTAGTGATGTGGCTCCCGCCCCTTCTCCAACAGGTCTCCAACCACCCGGGCAATCTGACCCTCCTGTGGCGGTTCTTCACCGCCGGCCACCCGGGCCAGCCCCTGCCGGCGTCGCTTTGGGCGGTGGCCGCCGGGGTCGGGGTGGTGGTCGCCGGGCCCGGCGAGGTGATGCGGTCCGTCCTGGGCGGCACCCCCGCCCATGCCGGCCTGGTGGTGGCCGCCTGTGCCGTGACGGTGGCCGTGGCCGTGGCCACGGTGGTCCTCGGCGCCCGGGAGCGGGGGCGGTTCGCGGTGGGCATCGGTGCGCTGGTTCTCGTGGGATCGGCCGTATCGGTGGTGGCGGTCGTCCACATCGTCGGGTTCGTCTTCGGTTACCTGGTGTTGTGGGTCGTCGTCCTGCCCGTGGCCGCCCTCATCGGGATCGGCATGGTGGGGATGCCGTGGCCGGCCCCGTCACCAACGGGCCGCCGGGTGGCCCTCGGCGCCGTCGCGGTCCTGGCCGGCGTGGTGCTGACGGTCCGGGTGGTGGCCATCCCCTCGATGACCGAGGCGTCCGACCCGCGGGTGGGCCGCCTGGCCACGCTGGTGGAGCCGCACCTCGTACCCGGGGGCACGGTGATGGTCGGGGACGCGGGGGCCGGATCGGCCGGCACCCAGCTGCTCGACACCGAACGGTTCATCGGCCTCGTCAACGTCCTCGACCAGCGGGGGTACCACCCGACCGTCAACGCGTTCTGGAAGGCGCAGTTCGGTCCGGGCTACCTGTCGGACGGGCACGAGGAGCGGGTCGTCACGCTGGCGACCTGGACGGCGGCGTCGGCGGCGTCCCCGGGCTACGTCGGGCGGGTGGGGGACATCGCCGTGTTCGTCACCGACCGCCCGGCCGTCCCGGCGGGCACCCCGTCCTGACCGACGCGGTCCGGGTGCTCAGGTCGCCGCATGGGCGGCCGCGGAACGTTGTCGCCACCGCATCAGCGGCCGCTCCATGAGGAACCAGCTGGCGATGGCGATCGTGAAGATCACCCCGAGGCGGGCGAGTTCGTTCGGCCAGTAGGCCCAACCGGTCTGGTCCTGTTGGATGGCGAGGTACACGGGGAAGTGGACGAGGTAGAGCGTGTACGAGATGTTGCCGACGAACACCAGCGCGCCGAGCCCGACGGTCTTGGAACCGAGGCTCGAGGGACACACCACGAGGTAGGCGATGATGACCGTCGACGCGAGGGTGGTGAGCGGTAGCCACCACACGCAGAGCGTCTCGGTGTCGAGCGGCGCGTAGAGCAGGACCCAGCCCAGGAAGACGGCGGACACCGCCGCCGCGACGGTCAGCAGGCCGCGCCCCCAGCGAGGCCATCCGTGGAGGAGCCCGTCGGCGGCCAGGAGTCCGAGCAGGCATCCGACGAAGAGCGCGTCGGCCCGGGTGTCGAAGGCGTAGTACACCCGGTCGAAGACGACGCCGTCGAAGTGCGGCGAGTGGTAGACGAAGTAGAGCCGGTCGCCCGTCGAGGCGAGCGCCCCGCCGATGGCGAAGGCGTAGGCGAGCCGGCGCCGGTGCAGCGCCACGCAGACGACCATGGCGAGCGACCAGACGATGTAGAACTGCTCCTCCACCGAGAGCGACCACGTCTGGGCGAGGAACCCGAAGAACGGCGCATGCCCGAACGCCTGGCGGTAGTCGGCGTAGTAGAACAGCGCCGCCAGGCTGTCCCCCCAGATGCGGGTCGACGCCTCCGCCACGTGCACGAACGAGGCGTAGACGGCCATCAGGGCCACGGTCAGCAGCAGCGGGGGCACCAGGCGGACGATCCGGCGTGAGTAGAACGAGCCCAGGGCGATCCGACCGTTCCGGGCGCCCTCGCTGGCGAGCATGGCGGTGATCAGGAAGCCGCTGAGGGTGAAGAAGACCCCGAGGGACATCCAGGTCCCGGGCAGCGTCTTGAAGTTCGAGTGGTAGACGAGGACGGTCAGGACCGCCAGGGCCCGAAGGCCGGTGAGGGGAGGGCGGTTCCCCAGCCGGAACCGGTAGTTCCCGGTGGCGGTCGTCCGTCCGGCTTCCGGCGGTGTCCCGACCCCGGCCCGGGCGTCGTCGACCGCCACCGTGGCGGAGGGCGGCGGGGGCGAGGCGGGAGCGTCCGGTCCGTCCCCCTCGGTCACCGGCGGACGACCCGGCCCCGGTGGCGGACGTCGCCGGCAGGCACCCCGACCGGTCGGCAACCACTCCCCATCGCCAGGATGGTACACCGGCACCCGGCCCCGCCCGGGGGCCGCGGCGGGCGACGTCGGGGCCGCGCACCCCGGGCCCGGGGGTGGCCTCCACTACCATCACGGCCATCGCACGCCGGGGGATCGCCGAGGCCGGGACCGGACCGGGGCCCCACGGTCCCGTGGCCTCCGAGGCATGCCCCCCCGCCGGCCGGGCGTCCCTCCGGGGGGTAGTTCCCTGGTGGCCGGTGCTGGTGCCCCTGGTCATCGTCCTGGTCGGGGCCTGGGCCTACCGCTGGGTGGACGAGGACGCCTTCATCAACTTCCGGATCATCCACAACCTGCTGGCCGGCCACGGGCCCGTCTTCAACGTGGGGGAGAGGGTGGAGGTCGACTCGGACCCCCTCTGGCTGTTCACCCTGGCCGCGGTCCACGCCGTCACCCCGTGGGCGTCGTTGGAGTGGACCTCGGTGGTGCTCGGCCTCCTGTGCACCGCCGGAGGCTTCCTGGCCGGTGGGCTGGCCGTCGCCGGCCTCGGCGCCCGCCACCAGGAGGGGACGGTCCTCCCGATCGGTCTGCTCATGGTGTCGGTCGTCGCCGGGGTGTGGGAGTTCGCCACCTCGGGCCTCGAGATGTCGATGGTCTTCCTGTGGCTCGGATGCACCTTCCTGCTGCTGGTGCGGGTGGCCTCGGGTCGGCGGCGTCATCTGGCCGCCGCCGTGGTGGCCGGCCTCGGACCGCTCATCCGGCCGGAGCTGGCGCTGGCGTCGGTCGTCTTCGTGGCCGCCCTCGTCGCCCTGGTGGTCGCGCCGGGGTGGGGGATCCGTCCCCGTCGGTTCCGCCGGGCGGTCGCCGTGGTGGTGGCCGCCGCCGCCGTGCCGGCCGCCTACCAGCTGTTCCGCATGGCCTACTACGCCATGTGGGTTCCCTCCACGGCCCTGGCCAAGGCGGCGGGATCCTCGTGGTGGTCGCAGGGTGCCACCTACCTGTGGAACTTCGTCGCCCCGTACACGCTCTGGCTCCCCCTGTGCCTGGCCGCGGTGATCGTCGGCTACCGCATGGCGCGCTGGTGGGGGTCCGGGGACCGCACCGGCGCACTGCTGCTCGCCACCCCCCTGGTCGTCGGGCTCGTCGACCTGCTGTACGTGGTGGAGGTCGGCGGCGACTACATGCACGCCCGGCTGCTACTGCCTGCCTTCTTCGCGCTGTGCCTGCCCGTCTACGTCGGGGTGCGGTCCCTGCGCGGCGCCCTGATCGTCCCCGTCGCCGGCATCGCCCTGTGGTCGGTGGTCTGCATGGGCTGGCTGCGCTTCGTGCCGACCACCCCCCGGGTGCTCACGCCCCAGACCGTGTTCATCTCCAACGAGCGGAACAGTTGGATCACCGCCACCGGAGTGGCCCACCCGGTGACGGCGGCCGACTACGCCCACGCCCTCTCGGGCGAGGCCGGGGTGGCACTGGCCCGGATGGCGCGCCGCGTGCCCCACGGACGGCAGCGCCTGGTGGTGATCACGGATCCGTTCGCACCGGTCGACACCGCGGCCGTCCGACCGGCACGCTCGCCACTGCCGTTCACCCTGGCCGTGAACCTTCCGGCCATCGGCGTCATCGGCTACCTCGCCGGACCCGACGTCTACGTCTTCGACGAATTCTCCCTCGCCAATCCGATCGGCAGCCACACGACCGTCGTCCACCACGCCCGGCCGGGCCACGAGAAGCTCATCGGCCCGGCGTGGATGCTCGCCCGCTTCGGGGTGCCCGGCACCACCTCGATCCCCTCCGGGCCCTCACCGGCGTCGATCGACTCGGCCGCCGCCGCCCTGGCGTGTGACCCGCTGCGCGCCTACCTGACAGCGGTGACGGCCCCCCTGACCTGGTCGCGGGCGTTGGCCAACCTGGGTGACAGCCTCGGGTTCACCACCATGCACTACAGCGCCGACCCGACGGTGGCCGCCGCCCAGTTGTGCGGTCCGCCGGGAGCCCGGTCGTGACCGGCACCCGGGACGACGTCGGGGCCCCCGCCGGTGGACGCCGCGCCGTCGGGGTGGCGGCGGCCCTCTACCTGGCACTCGGGGTCGCCCTGTGGTGGGACACGTGGTCGACCCATCCCTCCACGGTCACCACCTGCGGGTGCGGCGATGCCGCCCGTTTCCTCTGGTACTTCCGCTGGCCGGCGTACGCGCTCGCCCACGGGCACGACGTCCTGTACTCGACGTACCTGTTCCATCCCGGCGGCATCAACCTGCTGGACGACACCAGCGTGGTGGCCCTCGGTGTGGTCCTGGCTCCGGTGACGTGGTTGGCCGGTCCCGTCACGGCGATGAACGTGGCGCTGACGCTGGCCCCGGCCCTGTCCGCCCTGTCGATGTTCCTCCTGCTCCGGCGCTGGGTGCGGTGGGTCCCGGCCGCCCTGGTCGGCGGCCTGGTCTACGGCTTCTCCCCGTTCATGGTGACCGAGCTGGCGCTCAACCAGCTCAACATCGCCTTCCTGGCCGTCCCGCCGCTGGTCGTGCTGTTCCTCGCCGACCTGCTCGTCCACCGGCGCCGCCGGCCCGCCGTCGACGGCCTGGCCCTGGCCGGCCTGGCCGTGGTCCAATTCTTCGTCAGCACCGAGGTCCTGGTGATCACCGCCCTGGCGGTCCTCGTCGGCACGGGGCTACTGGTCGTCTGGGCCGCCTGGCGACATCCCGGCGAGATCGCCTCACGGGCGCGCGCCGCCGCCATCGGCCTGGGGGTGGCCCTCGGCGCGGCCGCCGTGGTGCTCGCCTATCCGCTCTGGTTCCTGTTGGACGGTCCCGCCCACCTCGTCGGGCCGATCTGGTCGGCCGGAGCGACGACCCGGTACGGGACGTCGTTGTCCGGTTTCGTGTCCACGTCCGGGCTGGGCTACCTCCACACGTCCATGCTGGAGTTCGGGGGATACCAGGGTCCCGTGCTGCCCGGTCTCGGCTACCTGGGCCTCGGCGCGCTGGCCGTCGCCGTCGTCGGCACCGCGGTGTGGCGGCGGGACCGGAGGCTCCTGCTCTTCGCCGGGGTGGGCCTGGTCGCCGCCGTCCTGTCCCTCGGCCCCGGCCACGGCTATCCGGTCCCGTGGGACGCCCTGCAGCACGTCCCGTGGCTCGGCGACGTGGTGGAGGTCCGCTTCACACTGGTGGTGTCGTTCTGCGTGGCGTTGCTCGTCGCCCTCTCACTCGACCACGCCCGGCACGCCGTCGGGACCCGGGCCGGCGTAGGCCGGTCGACCGGCGTGGCGTTCTCGTGGGTCCTCGTGGCCGTGGTGGTGCTGCCCACGGTCGTGGCCCTGTGGCCGAACCTCCCCCTCACCACCCGGTCCGTGGTGCTCCCCACCTGGTACGCGAGGCGGGGCGCCCGGTTGGCGCCGGGTCGGGTCGTCCTCGCCTATCCCGTCCCCTCCTCCGGCCTGCAGTCGTCGGAGGCGTGGCAGGCGGTCAACGACATGGGCTGGGCCCAGGCCAGCGGCGGCGGCCCGCAGGGCCAGCCCTCGCGGGCCGGAGCGGCCCGGGAGGGCTTCGTGGTGCTGTCCGCCGCCTCCCTGCCCCTCGGAGCCGCCCCCGTCCCCACGCCGGCCGCCGCCGCCGCCGTCCGGAGGGCACTGCTCGAGTGGAGGGTGACCACCGTGGTGGTCCCCGACCAGCCGGGCCTGCCTTCCTACGCGCGCGGGACGGGGTGGCCCGTACGCCGCCGGTTTCTTCACCGTGGTCCTGGGCGAGGCTCCGACGTACGTCGACCGGGCCTGGGTGTGGGGGAGGGTGGCATCCGCCCCCGCCCCGGCGCCGGTGACGGCCGGGGACTTCGCCACCTGTACGTCGGGGCCGGCGGCGGCCGGCGGGAACTCCGCGGTGCCGGACTGCATCCTCGACGCCTCGGCGCGGTCGGACGGCTGACGGATGGCGCTCGTGACCGAGGTGGCCGAGCCCGAGCCGACCGTGACGACCGGCGCCGACCGCGCCGGACGACGGGGCCGGGCGCTGGGCCTGGCGACGCTGGGCTACCTGGCGCTGGCGTTGATCGTGTGGTGGAACGTCTGGTCGCACCACCCGACCGCCACCTCCACGTGCGGCTGCGGCGACAGCGCGCTGTTCCTGTGGTTCTTCGCCTGGCCCGCGCACGCCATCTCCCACGGACTCGACCCATTCTTCTCGACCGCCATGTCCCACCCGTCCGGCGTCAACCTGCTCGACAACACGTCGGAGCTGGCGCTCGGGGTGGTGTTGGCTCCCGTGACCTGGCTGTTCGGACCGGTGGCGTCCCTCAACGTGGCGCTCACCCTGGCGCCCGCCCTGTCGGCCCTGGCCATGTTCTGGCTGCTGGTGCGGTGGGTGCGCTGGGCGCCGGCGGCCTTCGCCGGCGGTCTGCTCTACGGGTTTTCGCCGCTGGTGCTGGTCAGCCTGTCGGACGCCCACCTGATGCTGGGCTGGGCGGTCCTCCCGCCACTGGTCGTGGCGTGTGTCGACGACCTCGTCTTCCGCCGCCGCCACGGCCCGGTCCGGGTGGGCCTCGTGCTCGGCCTGTTGGTGGTCGTCCAGTTCTTCGTGGGCACCGAGGTCCTGTTGATCATGGTGATCACCGCGGTGCCCGCCGCCGGGGTGCTGGGGGCCTACGGCTGGCGTCACCGCCGATCGTGGCGCGCCCATGCCCGGCACGCCGCGGTCGGCCTCGCCACGGCGACCGCCACGGCCGTCGTCCTCCTGGCCTGGCCGACCTGGTTCGCCCTCGCCGGTCCCGCCCACACGTCGGGTCGGGTGTGGCCGACCCTCTACCTCGGGTACGAGGGGACGACCGCCCGGGCCTACCTGTGGCCGACGGCGGCGTCGTCCGGATTCTCCCTGTTCACCCACCGGGTGGGCGGCTACCAGGGTCCGACCCTGTCGGGCCAGTACGTCGGGTTCGGGATGGCGGCGGTCGCCGTGATCGGACTGGTGGTGTGGCGGAGGGACCGCAAGCTCTGGTTCTTCGGGACGATGACCGTCGTTTCGGTGGTGCTCTCGCTCGGGGTCAGCCGGTCGATCTGGCTGCCGTGGCAGGTGCTGGCGGGCCAGCCGGTCTTCCAGAACATCATCCCGAGCCGGTTCCTGGTCATCACCTATCTGTCGTTGGGCGCCATCCTCGCCCTGGTGGTCGACCACACCCGGACCTCCCTGCGGGGGCCGTGGGGGCGTGGCACGGGGAGGGGTGTGCCGGGGTGGGTGGCGGGTGCGGCCGCCCTCGGCGTGGCGGCCGTCGGGCTCGGGCCGGTGGCCGCCTACCTGGCTCCCACCGTTCCGATGGTGACCCAACCCGTCCGGTCGCCGGACTGGTTCACCGAGGTCGCCCCGCACCTGCGCCCGGGCACCGTCGTGCTCGTCTTCCCCACCCCGGACCAGGTCGTGGAGAGCGCCATGGCCTGGCAGGCGACCGCCGGGTTCCCCTACGCCATGGTGGGCGGTGGTGGTCCGGGTGGGGTGATCCAGAGGGCCGGTCCCGAACGGTCCGGTGCCGCGGCGGTCGCCCGGGCCTCGTTCTCCTTCACCGGCCAGCGCCTCCACCCGGGGGACGTCCCCGCCACGCGGCGCGCCATGGTCGGTTGGGGCGTCGATCTGGTCGTGGTGCCCGACCAGCCGGACCTGCCGCCCTACGACCGGGTGACGTCGGTCCCCTTCACGGTGGCGTTCGTCACCGCCGTCACGGGAAGACCGCCCGAGCGCGTCGCCGGGTCCCTGGTGTGGCCCGTGGACGTCGCCGCCCTCCCGACCGGACCCGGGCCGACCCCGGCCGACCTCGATGCGTGCGTCGCACTCGGCGACACCGGGTCGCCGGCCGGTGTCGACCGGGTGTCCTCGTGCATCCTGGCCCGGGGTTGACCGGGACCGGCTGGTAGCGTCACCGCCCGTGATGCCGGTAGGAGCTCCCGCGGACGCGCACCGGCGGGGCGCCGGGCGGACGGTGCTGGTCACCGTGGTCGCCGCCGTGGTGCTGGTGGTGGGCCTCGGGACCCTGGCCGGCCAGGCCGTCCGGGGAAATCGGGTGGTGGACGTCCAGCTCGACCCGCACACCGTCCACGACGCGGGGCTCGACGACGCCTTCTACGACTGCCTCGACACCCAGGCCCACAGCCTCGTGCGCCCCGGCCAGCCCGTGACCATCAGTCCGGCGAACCTGGCCGACGTGGTGACCATGATCAAGGCCTTCGGCTCCTGGGTGACGGTGGCCGATCCGGCCTCGGATGCCGTCGTGGTGCTCTCGCTCCACGACGGGTCCGCCGGGCCGGGCACGTGCCTCGGGACCACCGTCGTCGCCACCCGCCGGGGAACCGACGGACGGACCACGGTGCGGGTCGGCACCGGCGCGGAGGTGCCCGGCCAGGGGCCACCCCCGGCGCCACCGCTGTGAGCACCGCCCTCGCCACCGTCGCCGGCATCGCCGTCCTGGCCGCCGCCGGATTCCTGCCGGTGCTGGCCACGGTGGGTCTCCGGTGGTGTGCCGTGCCCCTGGCTCCACTGGCCGGCACCGTGGTGGCCGGTCTGGCGGCCACGGCGTCCCTCAGCTTCGGTGGGTCGCTTCTCGACTGGTTCCTCGGCCTGGCGGCGGGTGCGGTGGTGGTGGTGTGCGCCGTCTTCGTGGTCCGTCCCGACCTCGGCATCCGCGCCGGACCGCGCCGGCGGGGCCGGGACGTGCCCGACCTCGTGGCGGGGGCCGTCGGCTTCGGGCTGGTGGTGCTGGCCTGCGCGTGGAGCCTGCGAGGTCTGCGGACCCCGACGGTGGGTTTCGACGCGCGGGCCCTGTGGGTCATGCGTCCCGGCTGGTTCCTCCAGAGCCACCGCCAGCTCCTGATCGACATGCGCGTGAAGGGGCTGGTCCTCAACCAGTCGGCCTACCCACCCCTGCTGAGTGCCGCGGTGGCCGTGGTGTGGAAGGTGACCGGGATCCACACGGCGCGGCTCGGCGTGACCACGGTGGCCGTGCTCGACGCCTGCGTCCTGGCCGCGGCCGCGCTGGCCGTCCTCCAGGTGGCCCGGACGGCGGCGTCCCGGGTGGCCCGACGGTGGATCCCCCTGGCGGTCGGGGTGGCCGCGGCCGTCCTCCTCGTGGTGGTCGCCGCCGGTGTCACCGAGCCGTTCCTCACCAACGGCTACGCCGACCCGCTCTGGTCCCTGGCCGCGGTGGGGGCGGTGGCCTACGGACTCCAGCTGCGGGACGAGCCGTCGGCCCGGTCCGCCGCCGTGATCCTGGTGCTGGTCGCCGGGATGACCAAGAACGAGGGGTTCGCCACGTCGGTGGCCCTGGTCGTGCTGATCGCCGCTCGGGCCGTCGGCCGGCCGGGACGGCACCGCACCCCGGGACGCTGGGTCGCCCCCGTGGTGGTGGCCGTCGGGGAACTCGCGCTCCTGGCCTGGTGGCCGGAGCTCATGAAGGTGATCCACGCCCGCGGGGCCACGACGGCGTTCAGCCTGTCGCAGGACATCGCCCACCGTAGCGACGCCGTCGCCCACGGCATGAGTCCCTACCTGCACGTCCTGGTCGTCGCCCTGGCCGTGTCGGTGGCGGGCGCGGCGGTCCTGCGTCAGGTCCGGCGCGACTCGGAGGTCGGCAACGACCTGTGGGCGTGGCTCGCCCTGGCGTTCGGGCTGGTGGCGCTGGGGGGCGCGCTGGTGACCGGTTCCGGGGCGATCGGTCCCTGGATCCTGACGACGGTGCATCGCATCACCGAGTACCCCTGCCTCCAGGGGTGGTGGATCGTGGCGGTGTGGGCGGTGGTGGCGGCGGCCGGGCTGGCGGGTCCGGCCCCGCGCTCACCGGGACGTCGCCGGGCCGGCCTCGGTGGAGACCCCGACGAGCGAGGGCGACCTCGTGGGAGCGCCGAGGTGACCCTGCTCGAACGGCGGGAGAGGGGACCGCTCGACGACCCGACGCGGACCGACGGGTCCGGGCCGGAGGGACGCCACGCCGGCTGTCGGGGTTGGCGGTCGCTGCTCGCCGGCGCCATCGCCTACCTCGCCCTGTCGGTGGGCGTCTGGTGGAACATCTGGTCGACGCACCCGACCTCGACCACCACCTGCGGGTGCGGTGACACGTCGCTGTTCACCTGGTTCCTCGAATGGCCGGCGTTCGCCATCTCCCACGGACTCAACCCGTTGTACTCCACCTACATGTTCCACCCGACGGGTGTGAACCTGCTCTCCAACACCGCCGAGGTCGGGGTCGGGGTCCTGCTCGCTCCGGTCACGTGGCTGTTCGGGCCCGTGGCCACCCTCAACGTCGCCCTGACGCTGAGTCCCTTCCTGTCGGCCCTGGCCGCCTACGTCCTGGCCCGGCGGTTCGTCTCCTGGGCACCGGCGGCGTTCGCCGCCGGCCTCCTCTACGGGTTCTCACCCTTCGTCCTCACCAGCCTGAGCGACGCCCACCTGATGCTCGGCCTCGCCCCCGTCCCCCCGCTGATCGTCCTCTGCCTCGACGAGATGGTCGTACGCCAGCGATGGCGTCCGGTCGCGGTGGGCCTGGCCCTCGGGCTGCTGGCCACCGTCCAGTTCTTCATCGGCACGGAGGTCCTGGTGATCGCCGCGTCGATGGCCGCCGTCGGACTCGTCCTGGTCCTCGCGGCCGGACTCACGGCGTGGAGGACCCTGCGGGCCCGCCTGCCCTACGTCCTGCGCTGCGCGGTGTGGACGGTCGTGACGTCGGTCGTGCTGCTCGCCTACCCGGCGTGGTTCGCGCTGGCCGGACCGGCGCACCTCTCCGGGTCCATCTGGGGCAACGGGGGGATCCTCAACCTCGGGGGATCGGTGACGCGGAATTTCCTCCACGCCGCCGCCCCCGACCCGAAGGTCACCGCGCTCGCCCATCAATTGGGGGGTACCAGGGACCGGAGCTCTCCTCGCAGTTCGTCGGGTGGGGGGTGCTGGCCGTCCTCGTCATCGGGCTGGTCGTCTGGCACCGGGACCGCCGGCTGTGGCTCTTCGGCCTCGTCGGCGTGGTGGCCCTGCTCCTGTCGATAGGGCTGAGGCTCGACGAGTGGACGGCGTGGCGCCTGGTCGACCACCTCCCCCAGGCGTACAACATCATCCCGTTCCGGTTCGTGCTCATCGTCTACCTCTGTGCCGCCGTCATGCTCGCCATCGTGACGGACCACGTCTACGTCCTGGTGCGGGGTCCCGGGGACCCGGGTGACGGGGCGGCCCCGCTCCGGGCCCCGGGGGCGCGGGCCAGGGGCGTCACGGCGGTGGTGGTGGCCGTGGCGGTCTCCGCCGTGGCCCTGGTGCCCATCGCCTCCTATCTCTCCACCAGCCTCCCCCTGACCACCGAGCCGGTCGTGCTGCCCGCGTGGTTCCGGACCGTGGCTCCGCACCTGTCGGGGTCGCCGGTGCTGCTCGTGTTCCCACCCCCGTTCGCCTACCGGCAGAGCTCGCTGACCTGGCAGGCGGTCAACCGGATGTCCTACGCCATGGCGGGCGGCGCCGGACCCGGCTCGATCGCCCAGCGGGCCGGAGCGGAGCGGGCCGGTGAGGTCTACCTGGGCATGATCGGCTTCTCCCTCAGCGCCACCCCGGTGTACCCCCCGGACGTCGCGAGCGTCCGGTCGGCCGTCGACGGCTGGGGGGTCACCACCATCGTCCTGCCTGATCCGGCGGGCCTCCCCTCCTACGCCCGGGTGTATCCGGTCCGGTCGATCGCCGTCCTGATGACGGCGGTGATGGGCGGTCCGCCCACCTACTCGGCGGGGGCGTGGGTGTGGTCCGGTGTCGACCACGCCGGTCCCCCCCTGGTCCGCACCGCCGGCCAACTCGCCGCCTGCATCCGGGGGGATCCGCAGGGCCCGGCGGCGTCGATCGACGCCTCGATCGGGTGCGTCATGGCCCCGCCCGGTGCCTGATCCGAGGAACGGGGTCCGGACCGGTATGTTGTGGCGTCCGGCGGACCGGGCCGTCGAGGGGGGAGTGCACGCCGTGAGGGGGGAGTCGCGTCGGCGTGGGATCGGTCCGTCCGCCGGTCGATGCCGCCCATGATCGACCTTCCCGACGCCACCGCCGTCACCCGGGCCCGGACCTCGGCCACCGGCCGCCAGCGTGTGCCCGCCCTGGACGGGATCCGGGCGCTCGGCCTGCTCCTCATCATGGGTTTCCACTTCGGTGTGCGGGGCATGCCCGGGGGCTTCGTCGGGGTGGACGTGTTCTACGTCCTGTCCGGCTACCTGATCACCGGCCTGCTGCTGGGCGAGTGGGCCCGGGCGGCCCGGATCAGGCTGGGCGCCTTCTGGCTGCGCCGGGCCCGCCGGCTGCTGCCCGCCCTGCTGGTGCTGTTGGTGGTGGTGACCCTGGTGGTGCGGTTCTCCTATCCGGCCGGGCTCTACCCCGACCTGCGGATGGCCGACCTGTCGGCGCTCTTCTACTTCTCCAACTGGTGGCAGATCGCGGCCAGCGGCAACTACTTCGTGGCCACCGGAGCCGTCTCGCCGCTGACCCACACCTGGACGCTGGCCGTGGAGGAGCAGTTCTACCTGGTGTGGCCCCTGGTGGTGGTGGCCGTGCTCCACATCGGGAAGCGCTTCTCCCGGGGAATCGAGATCCTGCTCGGGGTCTCGGTGGTGGGCGTGGTCGCCTCCGCGGTCGAGATGGCCTGGCTCTACTCCCCCCACGCCAACACCACCCGGCTCTACTTCGGCACCGACACCCACGCCCAGTCGATCCTGGTGGGAGCGGCCCTGGCCTGCGTGCTGACCCTCGTCCAGCGCCGGAGGGGTCTGGAGGGCATGGCCCCCGCGGCGCGGTCGACCGCCGCGCGGGTGGCCCTGACGGTGGTCGGCCTGGTCGGCCTGGCCGTCACCCTGGTCCTCACCGACCGCCTGACCGGCACGTCGGCCATCGCCTACCGGGGCGGCTTCCTGCTGTCCGCCCTGGCCGCCGCGGCCCTCATCCTCGCCGCGGTGTGTGTGGGCCGCGGGCCGATCGCCCGGGTGCTGGGCCTGCGCCCGCTGGTGTGGATCGGCATGGTCTCCTACGGCGCCTACCTGTGGCACTTCCCGGTGGCCATCGAGCTCGACGCCGCCCGCACCGGCCTCACCGGCGGTGCCCTCCTGGTCGCCCGGGTGGCGACGACCTTCGTCCTGGCCGCTGCCAGCTACTACCTGGTCGAGCGTCCGATCATGGAGGGTGTCTTCTGGCGCTCGGTCCGGGCGGCCGGTCCCGCCCTGGTGGCGATGGCGGTCACGGTGGCCGTCGTGCTGGCGGCGACCGTCGTCCCCGCCACCGCCGCCGCCCCCCGCGGCGACGGCGCGTCCGGGTCGGGCCTGACGCCGGCCGACCACGCCCGGCTCGAGTCGGCCGGTGCGTTCAGCGGACACCCGGTGCGACTGCTCATGATCGGCGACTCGCTGGCCATCACCATGTCGGTGGGACTCGCCACCGGGAGTGTGCACCACGACGGGGTCCAGGTCATCGACGACGGTGTGTTCGGCTGCGACTACGACACGGTACCGGCCTACAGCCAGGGTCAGCTCGTGATCCCGTACAACTCGTGCCTGCAGTGGCGGACGCTGTACGCCGGCGACATCGCCCAGTACCACCCCGACGTGGTGGGTCTGTTGACCGGGCGGTGGACCATCACCGACCGCGTGGTCGACGGAGCCACCGTCCACGTCGGCCAGCCAGCGTGGGACGACCACGTGGTGGCGGAGTACGAGGAGATCGTGGGCTTCCTGGCCGCCCGGGGCGTCAAGGTGGTGCTGTTCAACCTCCCGTACTTCGACCCGCCCCAGGAGGCGCCGGACGGCTCGCCCTATCCGGAGGACCGGCCCGACCGGGTGGTGGCGTTCAACCGGGATCTGGCCCGGGTGGCGACGGCCGAACACGGCAAGGTCACCCTGGTCGACCTCAATGCCATCCTCTGCCCCCACGGCCGGTTCCAGACGGTGGTCGACGGGGTCGTCGCCCGCTGGCCCGACGGCGTGCACATCACCGTCCCTGGCGGTGAGTGGCTCCAGCCCCGGATCCTCCCCACCGTGGCCCGCCTCGGCCTCGAGCGGCGGGCGGGGACACCGCAGTGACGGGCGCCCGACCGGCCCACCGCCACACCGCCCACGTCCGCACGTCGGCCACCGGCCGGGAGCGGGTCGTCGCCCTCGACGGCCTGCGGGCCTTCGCCCTGCTCATCATCATGGGCTACCACTTCGGCGTCGGCTGGCTGCAGGGCGGCTTCTTCAGCCTGGACATCTTCTACGTGCTCTCGGGCTACCTGATCACCGGCCTGCTGCTGGGCGAGTGGGCCCGGGCGGCCCGCATCAAGCTGGGCGCCTTCTGGCTGCGCCGGGCCCGCCGGCTGCTGCCCGCCCTGTTGGTGGTGCTGGTGGTGGTCTCGCTGGTGGTGCGCTTCGCCTACCCGCCCGGCCTCTACCCGGACTTCCGGATGAGTGCCCTGTCGGCGCTCTTCTACTTCTCCAACTGGTGGCAGATCGCGGCCAGCGGCAACTACTTCGTGGCCACCGGGGCCGTCTCGCCCCTCACCCACACCTGGTCGCTGGCCGTGGAGGAGCAGTTCTACCTGGTGTGGCCCCTGGTGGTGGTGGCCGTGCTCCACCTCGGGAAGCGCTTCTCCCGGGGCATCGAGATCCTGCTCGGGGTCTCGGTGGTGGGCGTGGTCGCCTCGGCCACCGAGATGGCCTGGCTCTACAACCCGCTGGCCAACACCACCCGGCTCTACTTCGGCACCGACACCCACGCCCAGTCGATCCTGGTGGGGGCGGCCCTGGCCTGCGTGCTGACCCTCGTCCAGCGCCGGCGGGGCCGGGTGGGCATGGCCCCGGTGGCCACCTCCCCGACGGCCCGGGGGGTCCTCACCGTGGTGGGCCTGGCCGGGGTGGCCGGCACCTTGACCCTCACCTATGCGCTGACCGGCACGGTGGCCTTCGACTACCGGGGCGGGTTCCTCCTCTCGGCCCTGTCGGCCGCCGCCATCGTGGTGGGGTCGGTGTGCGTGCCCGGCGGGCCCCTGGCCCGGGTCCTGTCGCTGCGCCCCATGGTGTGGATGGGCACCGTCTCCTACGGCGCCTACCTGTGGCACTTCCCGGTGTTCATCGAGCTCGACGCCGCCCGCACCGGCCTCACCGGCCTGTCCCTCCTGGCCGTGCGGTTCGCCACCACCTTCGTCCTGGCCGGACTCAGCTACTACCTGGTCGAGCGGCCGGTGATGGAGGGGACCTTCTGGCGGTCGCTGCGGGCGGTCGCCCCCGCGGCTGGCCCTGATGGCGGTCACGGTGGCCGTCGTGGTGGCCACCACGGTGACACCGGCCACCGCGGCCACCAACCTCCGGTCCGAACAGGCCGTCACCGACGCGCAACGCCAGGCCCTCCAGGCGGCCGACGCCTTCACGACCGACCCGGTCCGATTCCTCTTCGTCGGGGACTCGCTGGCGGTCACCCTGGCCATCGGCCTGCGGGTCGACTCGAAGGAGCGCTACGGCGTCGATGTGATCGGCAAGGGCGTCCTCGGGTGCGACTTCGACGATCTGCCCGGGATCGTCTCCGGCCAGCCGACCCAGGCGCTGTCCAAGTGCGCCCACTGGCAGACCCTGTGGACGCGGCAGGTGGAGGAGTACCGGCCGGAGGTCGTCGGGTTGCTGATGGGCCGGTGGGACACGACGGACCATCTGCTGGACGGCCGGGTGGTCTCCATCGACCAGCCGGCGTGGGATCGGCACCTCGAGGGTGAGCTCGACGCCGCCGTGCGCGTCCTGTCGGGCCGGGGCGCCAAGGTCGTCCTCTTCACGATGCCGTACGTCGACCCGCCCGTGGAGTCGGCGAACGGCGCCACCTATCCCGAGAACGAGCCGTCTCGCACCGACGCGTGGAACCGGATCGTGGAGGACGTGGCGGACCGGCATCCCGGGGTGGTGACCGTCGTCGACCTCAACCGGCTGCTCGACCCCGAGGGACACTTCGCGTCGGTGGTGGACGACGTGCCCGTGCGGTGGGCGGACGGGATCCACATCTCGAAGGTGGGGGGCGAGTGGCTCCAGCCGCAGATCCTCCCGACGGTGGCCCAGCTCGGCCTCGAGGCCCGAGCCAGCGGGAGCGTCGGCGCGGCCTAGCCTGGAATGGTCGACACGCAGACCACGCCAACCGCCCCGGGACGTACCACGGCCGCCCACGTCCGCACGTCGGCCACCGGCCGGGAGCGGGTCGTCGCCCTCGACGGCCTGCGGGCCTTCGCCCTGCTCATCATCATGGGCTACCACTTCGGCGTCGGCTGGCTGCAGGGCGGCTTCTTCAGCCTGGACATCTTCTACGTGCTCTCGGGCTACCTGATCACCGGCCTGCTGCTGGGCGAGTGGGCCCGGGCGGCCCGCATCAAGCTGGGCGCCTTCTGGCTGCGCCGGGCCCGCCGGCTGCTGCCCGCCCTGTTGGTGGTGCTGGTGGTGGTCTCGCTGGTGGTGCGCTTCGCCTACCCGCCCGGCCTCTACCCGGACTTCCGGATGAGTGCCCTGTCGGCGCTCTTCTACTTCTCCAACTGGTGGCAGATCGCGGCCAGCGGCAACTACTTCGTGGCCACCGGGGCCGTCTCGCCCCTCACCCACACCTGGTCGCTGGCCGTGGAGGAGCAGTTCTACCTGGTGTGGCCCCTGGTGGTGGTGGCCGTGCTCCACCTCGGGAAGCGCTTCTCCCGGGGCATCGAGATCCTGCTCGGGGTCTCGGTGGTGGGCGTGGTCGCCTCGGCCACCGAGATGGCCTGGCTCTACAACCCGCTGGCCAACACCACCCGGCTCTACTTCGGCACCGACACCCACGCCCAGTCGATCCTGGTGGGGGCGGCCCTGGCCTGCGTGCTGACCCTCGTCCAGCGCCGGCGGGGCCGGGTGGGCATGGCCCCGGTGGCCACCTCCCCGACGGCCCGGGGGGTCCTCACCGTGGTGGGCCTGGCCGGGGTGGCCGGCACCTTGACCCTCACCTATGCGCTGACCGGCACGGTGGCCTTCGACTACCGGGGCGGGTTCCTCCTCTCGGCCCTGTCGGCCGCCGCCATCGTGGTGGGGTCGGTGTGCGTGCCCGGCGGGCCCCTGGCCCGGGTCCTGTCGCTGCGCCCCATGGTGTGGATGGGCACCGTCTCCTACGGCGCCTACCTGTGGCACTTCCCGGTGTTCATCGAGCTCGACGCCGCCCGCACCGGCCTCACCGGCCTGTCCCTCCTGGCCGTGCGGTTCGCCACCACCTTCGTCCTGGCCGGACTCAGCTACTACCTGGTCGAGCGGCCGGTGATGGAGGGGACCTTCTGGCGGTCGCTGCGGGCGGTGTGGCCGACCGCCCTGGCCATGGGGGCCACCGTGGCCGTCATCGTGGCCGCCACGGTGACACCGGCCACCGCGGCCGTGCGGGTGTCGACCGTCGGGAGCATCCCGCCCGCCGAACGTCAGGCCCTCGAGGCCGCCCACGCCTTCACCAGTCACCCGGTGCGGTTCATGTTCGTCGGTGACTCGCTGTCGGTGACCATGGGGATCGGCCTGGAGGTCGACGCCGTCCCGCGCTGGGGTGTCGATGTCATCAACCAGGGCGAACTGGGCTGTGACCTCGACGATCTGGACTCCATCTCGACGACCAACGGCCAGGAGGACGCCCCGGACTCGCCGTGCGCCCACTGGTCGACGCTCTGGTCGCGGGAGATCGACCGGTCCCGGCCGGAGGTGGTCGGGATGCTGATGGGCCGGTGGGACATCCTCGACCACGTCGACGACGGCCGGATCGTGCACATCGGCGAGCCGGCATGGGACCGGCACCTCACGGCGGAGATCGAGCAGGTGGTGGCCGTGCTGTCGGCCCGGGGAGCGAAAGTCGTGTTCTTCACGATGCCCTACATCGATCCGAGCAACGAGACGCTGAACGGGACCCTTTCGCCGTACGACAGCCCGGCCCGGGTCGACGAGTTCAACCACATCCTCGACGAGGTGGCCGCCCGGCACCGCGGGGTGGTGACCGTCATCGACCTCAATCGGATCCTCGACCCGCACGGCAGCTTCCAGATCGTCGTCGACGGTGTCCCCGTGCGGTGGGCCGACGGGATCCACATCTCGGAGCCGGGCGGCGAATGGCTGCAGGCCCGGGTCCTGCCGACCGTGGCCCGGCTCGGCCTCGCGGTCCGGGGGGCGCGCCCTCCCGGGTCGGCGTAGTCGGGCACTTCCGGGAAACGTCGTCCCAGGTCACGGCCGAATTCCAGGAATTGCTCCAGTTCGGCGGCGAATCGGCCGATGCACTCCCCGGCGGCACCGTGTGCCGTCCGCCCGGCGGAGGACGTGGAGGACCGATGCGAACGACCACGAAACGGATCCGGCTTCGGATCGACCTGGCCCTGGCCTCGCCCGACGACCCCCGTCCGTCGCGCCGGCGCCGGCCGCTCACGCCCCCGGCGGATTCCGTCCCCGGACGGGCACGCTCCACGCTGCTCGTTCCCGGAGGTGACGGACCGGCCCCGTTGACCGCCCCGGCGGCCCGGACCGACTGACCCCCGCCAGCCCCCGGCCGAGTCCGCGTCCTCCGATCCGGACCGGTGCCGAGACCTAGCCGACGGGTGTCGCGGTGGTGGCCGGATCGAGGGTCACGGCACCCACCCGGGCCCCTCGTGGCCGCCGCCCCCACCTCGACCAGCCGGCGCGCACGATCGCGGTGACCACCACCACGGCGACGACGGTGGGGACCGGACCGAGTTCGGAGCGGAACCGCTCGTTCTCACCGATCTCGACCAGTGAGGTGGTGACGAGCGCGTAGGCGGTGGTCCACCACAGCACGGCCAGTGTGCCCGCCACGGCGGGATCCGAACGGCGTCGTCGCCACGCCAGGACGGGCGCCCCGAGCAGCGCCGCGGCGTAGACGGCCATGGCCTGTCCCGACAGCCAGGAGGCCCGGTGCCAGTGGCGGTGGAACACCACGAGGCCCGGCGCCGGGTCCTCCGTCGGCTGCCACTCGACGACCCGGTCGTAGACGCGGGCGTAGTCGCGGGTCGCCGGCCAGTTGACCGAGTCGGTGAAGTTCTGATCCGTCCCGACGAACCACACGCCGAGCGAGGCGAGCACGTCGTCGGCGTACTCGTGGGGATGGGCGTGGATCCACGCCAGGTCGTCGTGGAGGTAGAGGGACGAGACGTGCACGTAGAGGGGGTTGTTGAAGTTGGTGGCCCCGTCGGCCTTGTACAGGGCGCCGACCGCGGGGATGGTGCTCGGCACGGCCGTCACGTACCGCGGCGAGTAGACCTGCGGACCGGCGAAGGACGGGATCGAGGCCAGGGCGTTCATCCGGCCCTGGCGCTGCAGCTCGGCGATCTGGTCGGCGGGTGCCATGAAGAGGATCGACTTGGCCAGGTTCATTCCCAGCCAGCTGCTGGTGGTGGTCGTGCCCACCTGTACGTAGTCCTTCACGTACCAGCCGGCCACGAGAAGCAGGGGAACGGCCGCCACCGCCAACACGGTGCGCCACCGCCGCCTCAACACGACGATCACGGGAAGGGCGGCGAGCAGCAGCCACGCCACCTGGAATGTGCTGTCGGTCAGCACGACCGCCGCGTAGGCGGCGAAGAACCCGAGTCCGAAACGGGCCCTTCCGGTGCGCAGGAACCTGACGAGGCACCAGGCTCCGACCGTGCCGAAGGCGGCGGTGGCGTAGGCGTAGTTGAGCCAGTTCTCGTACAGCAGGTAGGCGGGGGAGGCCACCACGACGACGAGCGTCACGACCAGGGCGACCATCCGGGGCACGGCCAGCTCCACCTGGAGCAGGTAGGCGCACACCACGATGGCCAGGCCCAGGGTCAGCGCCACGACCACTTCGGTGGGCCGGCGCAGACCGGTGGGCAGTTTGAGCAGTAGGCCGCAGTAGAGATTGAACAGCGGGGGCTGGCTGTTGAGGTGCCAGACGCTGTCCACCAGGTCGGTGCGCAACAGGCGCACGTCGAGCAGCTGCCACATGTCGGTCAGGGGCGTGCCGCGCAGGACGCTGTCGTCGTAACGGACGCCGGCGAGGGCCGCCCACCCCCGTGACAGCCCGTAGGCGACGACGAGCACCACCACCGGAACCGCCGGGTGGGCGTCGAGCCCCCGAGGAGGTTGCCCGTCGGCGGGGCGGGTCACCACCGGCCGGTCCACCACGGCCGTGCCGGTGCCCCAGCCGGGGTCGCGGGCGCCGGGGTGGGACATTCCGGCCACTGTAGTGAGCGGCGGCCCCCGAGCCGCGATCGGACCGTCGCCCGGGTAGGGCCGGACGGGCCACGGTCCTTCGACCGTCCCGGGTGGGCGGCGGGTGCCCTCCGGCCCGGCGTCCGGTGGGATACCGTGCGACCCGATCGGCTCCCGACGCCACGTGGGGACACGCGGCCCCGTCCGAGGAAGCACACCATGACCACCCCGAGCCCGGGCCCACTCCGGCAACCGCCGGCCGCCGGCCGTCGGTTCCATGCCGACGGCCTGGTCGACCGACCGTCGGCCACCGGTGGTGGTCGCGTGCTGGGACTCGACGGACTGCGAACCGTGGCGGTGGCCCTCGTGCTCGGATTCCACTTCGGCATCGGCTGGCTGGGAGGCGGTTTCTTCGGGGTGGACGTCTTCTACGTCCTGTCCGGCTTCCTCATCACCGGACTGCTGCTGGCCGAGTTCGAACGGCGCGAGCGGATCGGGCTGGGTGCCTTCTGGCTGCGCCGGGCCCGTCGGCTGCTGCCCGCCCTCCTCCTCGTGCTGGTGGCGGTCACCCTGATGGTGCGCTTCGCCGAGCCGGCGGGGGCCTACCCGGCGTACCGGGGAGCGGCGCTGTCGGCCCTGTTCTACGTGTCCAACTGGTGGCAGATCGCCACCAGCGGCAACTACTTCGCCTCCGCCGGAGCCGTCTCCCCGCTCACCCACACGTGGTCGCTGGCCGTCGAGGAACAGTTCTACCTGGTGTGGCCCCTGGTCGTGCTGGCCGTGCTCCATGTCTCCGGCCCGTTCCGGCGGGGCGTCCGGGTGCTCGGTGTCGTGGCCGCGCTCGGTGCCGTGGCCTCCGCGATGGAGATGGCGCTCCTCTTCCACCCCGGGGGCAACACCACCCGCATCTACTTCGGGACCGACACCCACGCCCAGTCGGTACTGGTCGGCGCCACCCTCGCGTGCGTCCTGACGGTGGTGGCCCGGCGGCGGGGGGCGACCGGCATGGCCCCGGCCGCGCGGACCCCCGGCGGTCGGGTGGCCCTGTCCGGGGCCGGCCTCGTCGGCCTCGTGGCCGTGGTCGCCCTGTCGCGCACCCTCACCGGTGCCTCGACCGTCACCTACCGGGGCGGCTTCCTCCTGGTCGCCGCGGCCACCGCGGCCGTCATCACCGCGGTGGTGGCCGTGCCACGGGGGCCGCTCGACCGCTTCCTCTCCCTGGCGCCGCTCGTGTGGCTCGGCACCATCTCCTACGGGATCTACCTGTGGCACTTCCCGGTGGCGGTGTACCTCGATGCGGGCCGGACGGGCCTGCACGGCATCGCCCTCCTCGGCCTGCGGACGGTCGTGACGGTGGCCGTGGCCGCCGCCAGCTTCTACCTGGTGGAGCGGCCGGTCATCGAGGGCCGGTTCTGGCGCACCCTCCGGTCGGCCGGTCCGGCCCTGGTCGCCGTGGGGGTGACGGTGGCCGTGGTGGTGGCCGCCACCGCCGGCCAGGCCACCGCGGCCACCACACCGGCCGGACTCGTCGGCGCCCGGGCCACCGCCGCCGAGTGGCGGGCCGTGCACCTCACGAGCTTCGACGGAACGGGATCGGGCCTGCGGGTCCTCATCGTCGGCGACTCGCTCTCCCTGACCGTGGCCGTGGGGCTGGCCCCCTACGCCCGGGCCTACGGCATCGACCTCGGGGGTCGGTCCCATACGGGATGCGGCGTGGCCATCGCCCTACCCCTCCTGGACCACGGGGTGATCGGTGATCCGTTCCCCAACTGCCCCACGTGGCCGACGTGGTGGCGGGACGACGTCCGCCAGCTGCACCCCCAGGTCGTCGGACTGGTCATCGGCTTCTGGGAGGTCGTGGACCGCGTCTACCAGGGCAGTTGGCAGCACCTCGGCGACCCGGCCTTCGACGCCTACGAGACCGCCCAGCTCGATCGGGCGGTCGCCATCCTCTCCTCCGGTGGGGCCAAGGTCGCCCTGTTCACCTCCCCCTACTTCCACACCGGCGAGCAGCCGGACGGTGCACCGTGGCCCCAGGACGATCCGGCCCGGGTCGACCGTCTCAACGCCATCATCGAATCCGTCGCCCGTCACCACCCCGGCGTGGTCACGGTCATCCCCCTCAACCGGTTCCTCGACCCGGCCGGCCACTTCACCTGGACTCTCGGCGGCCACGTGGTCCGACAGGGGGACGGGGTGCACACCACCCTGGCCGGTGGTGCGTACCTGGCTCCCGCGCGTGCTGCCGCGACTGGCGGCCATGGGCGACGGCCGCTGACGTCCCGGCCAGGAGTTCGAGGCGTTTCTCCGGGGGTGGCCGGCGCATTAGTTAGCGAAACTAACTATACTGGACCCATGATCTCGACCTTCCAGCCGGACACCGCCGAGACGACGGGCGGGACGCCACCGATAGGCGAGGACGGAGCCGCGGCGTTGGGTGACGTCGATCCGGCCGAGGCCGAGCTGGCCTCCCGCCTGCGCATGGCCATCACCCGGCTGCACCGACGCATGCGCCAGCAGGGGGCCGGCGGCCTCACGCCGTCCCAGGCCTCCGCCCTGGCCGGCGTGGACCGGATGGGTTCGCCCACGCTCGGTGCCCTCGCCGCCCGCGAGTCGGTCCAGCCCCCGTCCATGACCAAGGTGGTCGCGGCCCTGGAGGGCCTCGGGTATGTGACCCGGGTGACCGACCCGGACGACCGACGGGTGACCCGGTTGGCCATCACGCCCGCCGGCAGCGAGACCCTCCGCCACTCCCGTTCCGTCAAAGACGGCCTTCCTGGCCGACCAGCTGCACCGTCTGGCGCCGACCGAGCGTGCCGCACTCGCCGACTTGACCGACCTCCTCGAGCGGCTGGCCGACATGGACGAGCCGTGAGCGCCGTCCGCGCCGCCGTCCACCAGACCTTCAGCTCGTTGCGGGTGCGCAACTTCCGGCTCTACTTCGTCGCGCAGCTCATCTCGGTCTCGGGCACCTGGATGCAGTCCGTCGCCCAGGCGTGGCTCGTCCTCCACCTGAGCGGCAGCGGCGTCGACCTCGGCATCGTCGTCGGACTCCAGTTCCTGCCCATGCTCCTCTTCGGGCCGTTCGGAGGACTGGTGGCCGACCGGGTCAACAAGCGCCGCCTCCTCTACCTGACCCAGTCCGCCGGGGCGGTCCTCGCCCTCGTGCTCGGCACCCTGGTGGTCACCGACGCCGTCCGTCTGTGGCAGATCTACCTGATGGCCCTGCTGCTCGGCGTGGTGAACGTCTTCGACAACCCGGCCCGGCAGACCTTCATGATCGAGATGGTCGGACGGGACGACCTGCCCAACGCCGTCAGTCTCAACACGGTGATCATGAACGCCTCCCGGGTGGTCGGTCCCGCCATCGGGGGCGTGATCATCACCCTGTTCGGCCTGGCCGTCTGCTTCTACGTGAACGCGGCCTCGTTCGTCGCCGTCCTGATCGGACTGGCCATGATGCGCGGCTCGGAGCTGCACCCGACCGCGCCGGTGGCGCGGGCCAAGGGCCAGGTCCGCGACGGCTTCCGCTACGTGTGGCGGACGCCGAGCCTGCGGAACCCCCTGCTGGCCGTGGCCGTCATCGGGATCTTCGCCTACAACTTCACGGTCACCCTGGCCCTGTTGGCCAAGGGCACGTTCCACGGCGGGGCGGGGACGTACGCGGCGCTGACCTCGTGCATGGGGCTGGGCGCGGTGGTGGGTGGCCTGCTGGCGGCCCACCGGGCCCGACCGACACCCCGGCTGCTGCAGGGCCTCGCCCTGCTCTTCGGCACACTCCTGGCCGCCGTCGCCCTGGCCCCGACGCTGCTGGTGGCCGAGATCCTGATCGTCTTCATGGGCGCGGCGTCGATCGGCTTCATCGCCACCGCCAACGCCACCCTCCAGCTCACGGCGGAGCCGGCCATGCGGGGCCGGGTGATGGCGCTGTATGCCATGGCCTTCCTCGGGACCACGCCGATCGGTGCGCCACTGGTCGGGGCCATCGCCCAGTGGACGAACCCCCGGGTGGCGCTGCTGACCGGAGCGGTGGCCACCGTGGCGTCGGCCGGCCTGCTCATGTGGCGGCATCAGGCCGGTCTGCGGGTGACGACGACGGAGTCGGAGGCCCGGAGGATCGAGGTGCAGGCGGTGGAGGAGTCCGGGGCCGACACGCCGGTCCGCTGACGGACCCCGGTGTCACTCCGTCGGGCGCCGGCGGACGAGGTCCGTCGACGGAGGCGTCAGAAGTTCCAGCAGGTGGAGACGTCCGGGTGGTGGAACGCGACGGCGGCGGCAATGAGTCCGAGCGACGCGAGGCCGACGGCGAGGGCGACGACGATCACCACCCAGTCGATGGCGGGGCCCGCGGTCTTCCACCAGAGCACGGCCGCCAGCCCGAGCAGGCCCACGACCAGGATCACCACGGAGACGACGAGGCCGATCGTCTGGACGGGCAGGAGCTCCACGGCGCCGTTCGTGCAGTCGACCTTCTTGGCGGCGTCCACGACCCAGGCCGTCAGGGACAGCCCGGCGCCGATCGTGGCCATGACCGCCAGGAGCGTCGCCGCGCCTTTGAGGGGCGAGCCGCGGGTGGCCACCGGCGACGTGTCATGACGAGGGTTCCATCCGTCGTCCGACCAGGTCATGCCCACCTCCTCGCAGGTGCCGAGTCCCCGGCCAGCCTACGGGACGTCCGGGCGCCCGCCGGGGGTTCGCATTCGGCACCCGCTGCCGGCACGGAGGCGTTTGTCCGTCCACGTGCGGGGTACCGCGAGACATGAGCCGAGCGAAAGGAGACCCCGATGGGAATCGTGGACAAGGCAAAGGACAAGGCCCAGGCGGCCAAGGGTGACGTGAAGGACAAGGTGGGGAGCGCCACCGACGACCGGTCGATGCAGGCCGAGGGCAAAGGTGACAAGGCGGCAGGCAACCTGAAGCAGGCGGGTGAGAAGGTGAAGGACGCCCTGTAGGCGTCACTCTCCGCCGACCATGGAACGAAGCCCCGGGGCACCGCCCCGGGGCTTCGTTCGTTTCCGGCCGGCCGCTCGACGGACCGACAGAGCGGCCGCACCGACCGACACGCCGGTCCGGACGACCGCCGCCGCCGTCAGGTCGGTGGCCGGTGCAGCCCGACGGGACCGGTGCGCGGGCCGGCCACACGGGTGCCGACCATGACCAACAGGGCACCGGCACGGACGCGGGCCCCGGACGCCGGTCGTCGGGTGGCCCGACGGGGTGGCCGGACGCGCGCGTTCCGCGTGGCGACCAGTCGACGGTGGTGGTCTTCGACGAGCGATGGGGACAGGGACGGATTCATGGGGAGCCTCGTGGAGGGTCCGAAGGGCGGGGCCCGACGGCGGGGTGGGGACGGAGCGGTGCGACGGCGCGCATCCGGGGCGCGAGAAGACGACCCGGAGTGGGGCGGAATCGGCGGGCCGGCCTCAGAGGCCGGCGGTGACCCTCGGCGGGGTCAGGCCACGCAGGACGGGGCCGGATCCATGCGTCGAGCGCCGGAGGTGCCGGGCGATGCGATGGTGAGGGCAATGGTCATCGGGCAACTCCTTTCGTCGTCGACGTGTTGTCCGAATGAGCATGGTAACAAGACCGGTCGTCGGAGACCAGCACGTTCTTCGGAGCCTCGTGGCCACATCCGACGATGCCATCAGCCGGAGTCCGACGTCGTGGGTAGGGTCTGCGTGTCATGACTCCCATCGCCTCCGAGCTCCCGGCCATCGACCACAAGGTGGTCCAGCTGTTCGCGCTGGTGTCGGAGGCGCTGTCGCGGGCGACCGACGCTCTGCTCGGCGGTGACGTCCTGCTGGGTCAGGCGGTGATCGATGGCGACCAGGCCGTCGACTCGCTCACCTCCGACGTGGAACTGCTCATCTGGGAGGAACTCCAGGAGCGTCCGGTCCAGGGCGACGAGCTGCGCTACCTCGTCGGCCTGCTCCTCATTATTCCGGAACTGGAACGCAGCGCCGACCTGGCCGAGCACGTCGCGCAACGGGCCGTGGACAATCTGGGCGCGGAGATGTCCCCGAGGAGCCGGGGCATCGTCCAGCTGATGACCGAGGTCGCCAACGAGATGTGGCAGGAGGCCGCCGACGCCTTCGGCGAGCGCGACCGGATCGCCGACCGGCTCGCCAAGGCGGACGAGGAGATGGACGTCCTCCACGAACAGCTGACCCGCGAGGTCGCCGAGGAGGCGATGACCGTCTCGACGGCGTCCCAGGTGACCCTCCTGGCCCGCTTCTACGAACGTCTGGGCGACCACGCCGTCAATCTCGCCCGCCGGATCGAACTCCTGGCCGACACCCGGCGCTGACGGGCCCCTCCGACGGCCTGCGGGACGGGACGTGGAAGCCCCGCCGCCCGTCAGCCGGTGGCGGCGACCTTGGGCTCCTTCGGGAGTCCGAGCACCCGCTCGCCCACGATGTTGCGCTGGATCTCGGCGGTGCCGCCCCAGATGGTCTCGGACCGTGAGAAGAAGAACGACGCCTGGAGCGGGCTGACCGGGTAGTCGTCCCGCCCGCGACGGAACTGTTCCTCGGAGACTTCCGAGGGGTCGCCGGTCAGGATCTGGCCGTCCATGCCGAGGATGTCCATGGCCAGCTCCATCGTCTGCTGGTGGAATTCCGACCAGTTCATCTTGTTGGCCGCCCCCAGGGCCGCCATGTGGTGCGTCCCGTTGAGGGTGTCGGTCAGCGACCGGAAGCCGTTGATCTCCATGATCTTGACCTTGGACCATGCGGTGGCCAGTCGCTGGCGGATCAGGGGGTCCCGGCTCTTCCCGTTCTCGCGGGCGGCGGCGATGATGGTGTCGAGCTCACGTTGGAACCTCCGGTGGCCGGTGGTGGCCGACGAGCCCCGCTCGAAGCCGAGCGTGGTCATGGCCACCTTCCATCCGTTGTTCACCCCACCCACGACGTTCTCCTTGGGGCAGCGGGCGTTGGTGAAGAACACCTCGTTGAACTCGGCACTCCCGTCGACCTGTTCGATGGGTCGGACCTCGATGCCCTCCTGGTGCATGGGCACCAGGAGGTACGAGATGCCGGCGTGCTTCGGGGCGTCGGGGTCGGTCCGGGCCAGCAGGAAGATGTAGTCGGCGAACTGGGCCTGGGTGGTCCACACCTTCTGGCCGTTGATCACCCACTCGTCACCGTCGAGCTCGGCGCGGGTCTTGAGACCGGCCAGGTCGCTGCCGGCGTCGGGCTCACTGAAACCCTGGCACCAGGCGATGGTGCCCTTCAGGATGCCGGGGATGAACTGCTGCTTCTGCTCCTCGGTGGCCCACTGCAGGATGGTGGGCCCGACCAGCGTGTCGCCGAAGAAGTCGGCCCGCAGCGGTGCCTCGGCCCGGGCGAACTCCTCGTTGAGTACGACCGACTCCATGAGGGTCAGGCCCTTGCCGCCGTACTCCTTGGGCCACGACGCGCAGATCCAGCCGCCGCCGTAGAGCTTGGCGGTCCAGTCGGCCAGGAATTCCTTGCGCTCCTCCTTGGTCATCGAGAATCCGGGGGTGCCCCAGCCCTCGGGCAGGTTGTCGGTCAGCCACTGGCGGATCTCGGCCCGGAAGGGCTCGGTCTCGGCGGGGTAGTTCAGGTCCATGGCGCCGACACTACCCGTCCCCCGCCCGGGAGGCCATGCCGCCAGCCGGCCCCTCCGGGTCGGCGGCGGGCCGAAACCCCTGGTGGGGAGGGGTCGTCATGCTCGCATCCCCGGTTGCTCCGGCCCGATACGGGGTAGAGTGGTGGGGTCCGGACGGGTGGTGCCCGAGGGTCTGCCGAATCCGGTCGTCGTGAACGACGCAGTCGTAGAGAGTGATGAGGAGGTGTGGCCGATGAAACGGGGAGAACCCCCCAGTAGCACGGGATCGTCACCACACCCTTCCGTGTCCGCTCGCTGACGCGCTGACCGGCCTCCGGTCCGCCTTCACGGGGCGCGAGCACCGACGGGAGGGTGGTCCCCGCCGTCAGATCCGTCCCGCACACCGCTGCATCCGCCCGAGGCCCGTCCATGACGTGGCCTCCGTCGGATGGTGCCGGGTGTGCGTCACCGACCGAGGTGTCCCATGGCCCGACCGTTCGCCCGCCTTCCCCTGCTCCCCACCCGAAGAGCGTCAGAACCGCCCGAAGAGGGGGGTGCCGGCGACGCCCACTCCGGCCGGCACCACGACCCGACCGGGGCACCACACCTCGCGCAGCGGGGTCCGCCGCCGACAGCGCCTGTTGGCCAACCGGACCGTGCGCGACGCCATCGTCTCCCTGGCGGGCATCGTCGGGAGTCCGGTCCGGAACCAGGCCGGCGCCGAGATCGGGCGGCTCGCCGACGTGGTGTGCCGGTGGACCGGCGACGAGACGTATCCGCCGGTCACGGGCCTGGTCGTCAAGGTGGGGAGGCGGCTGGCCTTCGTCGGCGCCGCCGCCATCGACACGATCCAGCACAACGTCGTGGTGCTCAAGTCCGCCCGCCTCGACCTGGTCGACTTCGCGCCCCGGTCCGGGCGAGGTGACCCTGTTCGACCAGGTATTGGACCACCAGCTGGTGGATGTCGACGGCGTGCAGGTCATCCGCGCCGCGGACCTCTACCTGGCGCCGCTCTACGGGCGCTACTGCCTGGTGGGCGTCGACATCTCCGCCCAGAGCCTGCTGCGCCGGCTGGGCCCGTCCCGCTGGCGCCACCACCCGACGCCTGACCGGGTCATCGACTGGGGCGCCATCCAACCCTTCGGCGACACCGAACAGGGTGCGGCTCCCGAGGTGCGCCTCCGCACCACCAACGAGGGCCTCGAGCGCCTGCGTCCCGGTGAGCTGGCCGACCTCCTCGAGGACCTCATGCGGCCCGAGCGCCAGAGGCTGCTCGACTCGCTGACCCCGGAGGAGGCGGCCGACGCTCTCGAGGAGATGGATCCTGAAGAGCTGGCGTCGTTGCTCCGTGAGGCGGAGCCGTCCCGCGCCGCGGAGCTCCTGGGCGACATGGAGCCCGACGAGGCCGTCGACGCACTCCGGGACCTGTCGGGTGACGAGCGGGAGGGCATCCTCGGCGTCATGGACCCGGTCAAGGCGGCGGACCTGATCCGGCTGCTGGCCTACAACGAGCACGAGGCGGGCGGCTTCATGACATCGGCCTTCCTGGTGGCCCCGACCACCGAGACGGTGGCATCCCTGGCCGACCGGCTGGCCGGACACGAGGACTGCCCCGAGGAGCTCGACGCCGTGGCCCTGGTGGACGGCGACGGGCGCATGGTGTGGGACCTGCCGCTGCTCCAGCTGCTCATCAACCCGGGCGACACCCGGCTGTCCGAGCTGGTGGGCGAGTCGGCGCCGGTCACCGTGGGGATCCACGCCCGGGTCGACGAGGTGGCCGAGCGGCTGATCGACGCGCGGCGGATGTCCGTGGTCGTGGTGGACGAGGACGACGTTCCGGTCGGTCGGATCCTGGCCGACGACGTGATCGACGCGCTGATGCCCGAGCGCGGCCGCATCCACTTCCCGAGGCTCCTGCAGTGACGTCCGGCCCCCGGGCGGCCCCCGCATCCCGGGCGGCGCCCGCATGAATGCGGAGAGCCTCACCAGCGCCCTCACGCGGCGCCGGCGACGCTTCTTCGTCTACCTGGCCGCCGCCGGTCCCGGCATCATCGCGGCCAACGCCGGCAACGACGCCGGAGGAGTAGCCACCTACGCGTCGGCCGGCGCGCAGTTCGGCTACTCGATGCTCTTCTTCATGGTGATCGTCACCATCGGCTACGTCTGCATCCAGGAGATGGTGGCCCGACTGGCCGCCCACACCGGCAAGGGCCTGGCCGCCCTGATCCGCGAGCAGTTCTCGTTGCGGCTCTCGGCCTTCGCCGTGCTCGCCTTCGCCCTAGCCAACCTGGGCCTGGTGGTCACCGAGTTCGCCGGGATCGCCAGTGCCTTCGGTCTGTGGGGGGTGTCGCGCTACGTGTGCGTGCCCATCGCCGCCGTGGCCATCTGGCTGCTGGTCATCGTCGGCTCCTACCGCTACGCCGAGCGGGTGTTCCTGCTGCTCAGCCTGGCCTTCGTCACCTACCCGATCGCCATGATCCTGGGGCACCCCGACTGGAAGCAGGTGGCCCTCCACACCGTCCTGCCGCACGTGTCGCTGACCAAGGCGTACCTGCTGACGGCGGTGGCCCTCATCGGCACCACGATCACGCCCTACATCCAGCTCTACACGGCCGGGGCGGTGGTCGACCGGGGGATCGGGCCCGACGAGTACCAGTACGAACGGGTCGACGCGGTCAGCGGCGCCATCCTGTCCGACCTGGTGTCGATGTGCATCATCATCGCCACCGCCTCGGTCTTCATCGGCAATCCGATGGTGTTGAACTCGGCGGCCGAGGCCGCCCGAGCCCTCGAGCCCCTGGCCGGCCAATTCGCGTCGGTGCTGTTCGGGATCGGCCTGCTGGGGGCCTCCGCTCTGGCTGCCGCCGTCGTGCCCCTGTCGACCTCCTACGCGGTGGCCGAGGCCGTCGGCGTCGAGCGCTCGGTGTCGAAGAGCTTCCGCGAAGGCACCCCTCTTCCTCGGACTCTTCACCGCCCAGATCATCATCGGGGCCGGGCTGGTCCTGCTGCCCGGCAACCTCTTCCGACTGATCATCAACACCCAGGTGCTGGAGGGGGTGGTGACCCCGATCACGCTGGTGTTCGTCCTGTTGCTGGCCAACCGCAAGGCTCTGCTCGGCTCGGCCGCCAACGGCCGCCTGGCCCGGACCGTGGGCCTCATCACCGTGATCGTGGTCGGGGCGTTCGCCAGCTTCCTGGTCGTGGTCACCCTGGCGGGCTGGCTCGGGCTGAACGTCGGGTGACCGGTCCGGTCCCGGGTGGCGACGAACCGACCGGCCACGATCGCATCACCGCGGCCTCCTCAGGACGTGTCGATGGCGGGCCGACGACGTGAACGGCGCGGGTAGCCTGATCGCGTGAGCGCGCCGTGACGCCCCGAAGCGCGCCGGAGCGCGTCGACTCCGATCGGGCGTCGGCGCCTCCGGACGATGTGACCGCGGTGGTGCTGACCTACCGCCGTCCGCGGCTGGCCAGTGACGTGGTCCGCTCCCTGTTGGAGGTCGAAGGCTTTGCGCCCGGGCGCATCGTCGTCGTGGTGAACGGCGACGGCGGCCTCGACGATCCGGACCTCGAGGAGGCCGTGCACATGTTGCGGCTGCCGTCCAACCTCGGGCCGGCGGGTGGCTTCCGCTCCGGACTGGTCGAGGCGTTCGCCGATCCCCGGTGCCGGTGGGCCTACCTGTGCGAGGACGACATCGGCCTGTTCGACCTCCCGGGCCCGCGGGTCGCCGATCTGGTGGCGCGGGTCGAGGCCAGCGCGCACCTCCCCATCCCGCGGTCGGGGCCGTCGTGGCCTACGGCCGGAGCTTCGTCGGACGCGGCGCCCACACGGTCAACGTCGTGCCCGCATCGGCCGACCTGGTGCCGGTCGACGTGGCCTGCTGGGGGGCGACGCTCGTGGCCCGTCGGGTCGTGGAGTCCGGGGTGCTGCCCGACGACGAGCTGTTCTTCGGTGTCGAAGACTTCGACTTCTTCTGCCGGGTCCGGGAGGCGGGGTGGGAGGTGCTACTCGACGGGATCGCGGCCCGTTCCGTCGCCGACCAGCAGACCACCGAGGGTCGTGACCGGGCGATCCGCGCGGCCAGGCCCAACGACACCGCCGAGGCGTGGCGCTCCTACTACCACGCCCGGAACTCGGTCGAGCTGTCCCGTCGCCACGGCCGGCCCAGCTGGTACGGCTGGCAGCTGGCCTACTCGCTGCGCCACCTCCAGACCTCCCGGACGGGTGAGGAGCGCCGGGCGATCGTCCGCGGGCTGTGGGACGGTGCCCGCGGCCGGCTCGGCCAGCACCCGGGCTACCGACGGGAGACCGGCGAGTACACGCCGGAGGCGCCTTCCGCCCCGTGAGCCGTACGGGATCGCCCGCCCGGTCCGGCCACCGGGATCCGTGCCCCTCCCGGCCCCCGTCGCCACGGCCCGCGGTGGCGGGGCCACCCGGAGTTCGCGGAATTCTCCCTGCTCGCGAGAGGATCTGTCTCTTATGAGCCCGCCCGCGCCGGACCGACATGCCTAGTCTCTGGTTCCGTCGCAACAAGGTCAAGGGCCCGAAGAAGCCACCACCCGTTCCGGAGCGCATCCCACCCCGACCACCGGCCCCCGGTGGCCTCCGGATCGCCTTCCTCGTCTACCGGGGCGACCCGCGCTGCGGTGGGCAGGGTGTCTACACCCGTCACCTGACCCGCGAGCTGGTGGCCCTCGGCCACTCCGTCGAGGTCTTCGCCGGCCAGCCCTGGCCCGAGGTCGACGACGGGGTGGGCTTCACCCCCGTACCGAGCCTCGATCTCTACCGCGAGCCCGACCCCTTCCGGGTGCCTTATCCCTCCGAGTTCGTCAACTCGTACCCGACGTCCATCGCCGCCCTCGAATTCGGGGTGATGTGCACGGCGGGCTTCCCCGAGCCGTGGACGTTCTCGCTCCGGGCCCGGCGCATGCTGGCCGCCCGCCGGGACGAGTTCGACCTGGTCCACGACAACCAGTGCCTCGGCTACGGCATTCGCGGGATGATGGAGGACGGATGGCCGGTGCTGGAGACCCTCCACCACCCGATCACGGTCGACCGTCAGCTGGCGCTCAGCCACACCACGAACCCGTGGCAGCAGTTCAGCCAGCGCCGCTGGTTCGGTTTCCTGCGCATGCAGGTCAAGGTGGCCCGCGAGCTCCCGCGGATCATCACCGTGTCGCAGTCGTCCAAGACCGACATCACCGCCCAGATGGGCGTGGCCGCCGAGCGGATGACCGTCGTACCGGTGGGGGTCGACCACACCGTCTTCCGGCCGCGGGAGGACGTGGAGCCCGTGCCCGGCCGGATCATGGTGACCTCGTCGTCCGACGTACCCATGAAGGGTCTCGTCCCGCTGCTCGAGGCCGTGGCCAAACTGCGCACCGAGCGCGAGATCGAGTTGGTGGTGATCGGCAATCCGCGGGCGGAGGGTCGGGTGGCCAAGGCCATCGAACGGCTCGACCTGGCCCCCGTGGTCCGCTGCGTGACCGGCATCAGCGACGACGAGCTGGCCCGCAACTACGGCCAGGCCCAGGTGGCCGTGGTCCCGTCCCTGTACGAGGGCTTCTCGCTGCCGGCCATCGAGGCCATGGCCTGCGGGGTGGCGCTCGTCGCCACCACCGGAGGCGCGCTGCCCGAAGTGGTGGGCACCGACGGGGAGACGGGGCTCCTGGTGGCGCCGGACGATCCGGGCGCCCTGGCCCAGGCCATCGGCCGCCTGCTGGACGACGACGAGCTCCGGGCGAGGCTCGGAGCGGCCGGGCGGGAGCGGGTGCTCGGGCGTTTCACCTGGCAGGTGACCGCGGCCGGAACGGCCGCCGAGTACCGCAGTCTGCTCGAGGACAGGGAGGCCGGACGATGCTGACCGTCGACTACGGACGCCTGGGCGTGCACGCCGGCGACAAGGTCCTGGACCTCGGGTGCGGCTTCGGTCGGCACGCCTATCAGGCGGCTCGGCTCGGCGCCGAGGTGGTGGCCTTCGACTTCGGGGCCGACGAGGTCCGCAACGTCCAGGACACCTTCGGGGCCATGGCCGTCGCCGGGGAACTCGATCCGGTGGCGTCCCGGGTGGGGGCCGTCCAGGGAGACGCCCTGGCGCTCCCCTTCGCCGACGGAGCCTTCGACCGCGTGATCGCCTCGGAGATCCTGGAGCACATCCCCGACGACGAGCAGGCCATGGCGGAGCTGGCCCGGGTCCTGCGGCCCGGCGGCACCATGGCCATCACGGTGCCCCGGACGGGGCCGGAATTCGTCAACTGGGCCCTGTCGGACGAGTACCACAACGTGCCCGGCGGCCACATCCGCATCTACCGCCAGCGCCAACTCGTCGAGCGGCTGGAGGGCACCGGCATGCGGGCCACCGGCCATCACCACGCCCACGGTCTGCACGCCCCGTACTGGTGGCTCAAGTGCCTGGTCGGCACCACCAACGACAAGCACCCCGCCGTCGCCGCCTACCACCGACTGCTGGTCTGGGACATCGAGAAGGCCCCGACGGTGACGCGCACGGCGGAACGGGTGCTCAACCCGCTGGTGGGCAAGAGTCTCGTGGTCTACCTGGTCAAGCCCGTGGCGGCGGCCACCGCGCCGGTCGAGCAGCCGGTGGGGGTGGGCGCATGAGGGTGGTACCCGAGGTCCCGGGCGTCATGACGGCTGCCGAGGTGCTGGACACGGCCCGCTCCATCGCCGCGCTGCAACGCCCCGACGGCATGATCCCCTGGTTCCCGGGTGGGCACTGCGACCCCTGGAACCACGTGGAGGCCGCCATGGCGCTCACCGCCGTCGGGCTCGACGACGAGGCCGACGCCGCCTACCGGTGGCTGGTGGACACCCAGCTGCCCGACGGCAGCTGGTTCAACTACTACCTGCACACCGGCGTCAAGGACGCCCGCCTCGACACGAACGTCTGCGCCTACCTGGCCACCGGCGCCTGGCACCGCTACATCTCGACGGGTGAGCTCGACGGACTCGAGCAGCTGTGGCCGACGGTGGCGGCGGGCGTCGACTTCGTCCTGCGCTGGCAGCGACTCGACGGCTCGATCCACTGGTCGCTCGACTCGGCCGGCATCCTGGAGGAGTACGCCCTCCTGACCGGCTCGTCGTCGATCTACCACAGCCTCCGGTGCGCCATCGCCATCGCCGAGCGACTGGACGAGGAGCGCCCGGACTGGGAGCTGGCCGCCGGTCGGCTGGCCCACGCCCTCGCCTACGATCCCGAGGCCTTCGCCCCCAAGATCGAGTTCGCCATGGACTGGTACTACCCGATCCTGTCCGGGGCGATGACCGGCGACGCCGCCCACCGGCGCATCGACGGTTCCTGGTCCACCTTCGTGATGGAAGGCCGCGGCGTGCGCTGCGTGTCCACGGGCGAGTGGGTGACGGCCGCCGAGACGGCGGAGTGCGTGCTGGCACTCGACGCCCTGGGCCGCGACGAGGAAGCCCACCGCCTGTTCCGCTGGGTCCAGGCGCTGCGCAACGAAGACGGCTCCTACTGGACCGGGATGGTCTACCCGGAGGAGGCGACCTACCCGCCGCTCGAGCGGTCGACGTACACGGCCGGTGCCATGGTCCTGGCCGCCGACGCCCTGGGCCGCTGCACCCCGGCGTCGGGCCTCTTCCGGGGCGAGGGGCTGCCCAGCCACCTCGACCTCACCGAGCCCGCTCCCGAGGCTCCGGTGGAGCCGGCGCTGCGGGCCCCGGGTACCCCTGGCACCCCCTGAGGTCCTTGTCGGGACTGCAGTGGCGGAGCCGGCGGACTCCCAGTTAGCTCCAAGCGGGTTACCACGGCGGTGCCAGGTGCCCTTCGTACCGTGATGGTCGAAGGAGGTGGACGGCGCCGACCTACCCCGTCGTCCGAATCGACATGCTGCTACTCGTCATGATCGTCTTTTCCGTGCTGGGCTTCACCATCGCCGTCGTCCCGGTGTTGGCGATGACCGTCCATGAGCACCGGGCCCGGACCCGGGCCACCGACACCGCCCGACTCGCCGCCGACCGCCGTGGCCCGGCGGTCAAGACCGCCGGGGCGGGCGTCGAACGTCAGGTGATGGCCGGCGTCGCGTGAGCCGGTCGGCCTCTCAGAGGCGTCGCAGCACGCGGAGCGATCCGCAGGCACCGTCCTCGGTGAACTCCCCCGAGTCGAGGGCCGCCCGCCAGATGTCGTACGGCGGGCGGCCACCGTCGGCCGGGTCCGGGAAGACGTCGTGGATGGCCAGCCAGCCACCCGGGACGACGTGGGGTGCCCAGCCGCGGTAGTCGGCCCATGCCGGTTCGTCGCCGTGGCCGCCGTCGATGAAGCAGAAGGCCAGTGGCGTCGTCCACCGGGAACTCACCGTCGGCGAGTCGCCGACCAGTCCGACGACCGACGACTCGAGGTCAGCGGTGATCATGGCCCGTCGCCAGTGGGGGAGGGTGTCGATCCGCCCGGTGGTCGGATCGACCAGCGAACTGTCGTGGTGCTCCCAGCCGGCCTGGTTCTCCTCGGAACCGTGGTGATGGTCGAGGCTGAACAGCACAGCGCCCGTCTCCTCGGCGGCAGCCCCGAGATAGGTGGTGGACTTGCCGCACCAGGCGCCGATCTCGACGAAGGTGGCGTCCGGCACCGAGGCGCCCGCCCGCCGCGCCGCCTCGAACAGTGCCTCGCCCTCGTCGTCGGGCATGAAGCCGGTGGTGGTGCGGGCGAGTTCGAACAGGTGTTCGCGACGCTTTACCGTGGTCTGGTGGTCGGCGCCGGGATGGTGGGCGCGGGTCGATTCCATCCGCCCACCCTCCCACACGCCACGGACGGGGTTGGCACCGGCGTCCGACTATCCATTCCACGGCTGACCAGGGAGTTGAGGCAAGGAGGGTTCCATCGTCACGTCGTCGGGGACGCTGATCGGATGAGTGGAACAGCTAGAAGTGGCTCAGCGAGTCATCCATCGGCTCGTCCGTGAACGGGTCGGTTCCGACCACGACACAATCGTGAGGCGCTGTGCAGCTCACGCTGCTCAAACCACCGCCAGAGGGGGCACCGGAGCCCCACGGAATGAACCCGAGGCTCCAGACGCCGTTGGATTCCCGTGCGTACATCGGACCGACGGCGGTGCCGTCCTCGTCACTTTCCCTCGGGAGGGCGATGCAGTTCAACTGATCGGAGCAGCTGACGTCGGTGAACGCCGCAAGGAGGCTCGGGAGGGCAATCGGGGACCCCACCGCCCATACGCCGTCCGTCTCGGTCGCCAGAATGCCGTCGTTCTGATTGCCACCCACCGCCGTGCAGTCAGTGGGTGCCCCGCAGCTCACACTCTCCAGGTTTCCGGTCAGACCGGCGATGGCGGTCTCCGGTCCCCACTGACCGTTGGATTCTGTGGCGTACAACGGGTCGCCCAGATAACCGCCGACCGCCGTGCAGTCGGTGGCGTCCGAGCAGCTCACACCATCGAGGGACTCATCGAGTCCGGAAAAGTCCTGGATCTGGCCCCACGTGCCGTCGGACTCCGTGAGAGAGAACGCAGTGCCTTCGTAGAAGAAGCCGACGACCGTGCAGTCGGACGAGTCGGGGCAGCTGATCGCATTCACGTAGGTTTGCCCTGCTCCGGGAATATCGAGCGGCACGGCGGCGCCGACCACGCCGTCGACTTCGGTGACGGAGAAGAATTCGGGTCGACACCGGATTCCTCGGCCTCACCGATCGCGGTGCAGTCGGAGGGCTGGGGGCAGCTGATGAGATTCAGTCCTCCGGATTGCAGTGGAGGCGTCACGGTCGTAGCTGGACCCCAGTCGCCGGCCGACTCGATTTGATAGAAGGGCTGTTCGCCGGCTGTGGCACCGACGGCAGTGCAGTCGGTCGCGTCCGGGCAGCTGACCGCGTTGAAACTGCCCGCCTCGGGGGCGTCGCTATCCATGATCGGGCCCCAGCCACCGAATGGAACGACCGCGTTCGATGTCGGGGACGATGCTCCGGTACCGCTGGCATTGGTGGCGGAGACGGTGAAGGTATAGGTGTCGCCATCCGTCAGACCGACAACCGTGATGGGACTGGAGGATCCGGACTGGACCTCTCCGCCGTTGCGCGGATCCGACGTGTCGGCGGCACTCACCGTGAAACCGCTGATGGGACTGGACCCCACATCGGTGGGGGCCGTGAAGAAGACGGCGGCCGAACCGGAATCGGCCGCCGCTATGGAGTCCGTCGGGGCCCCGGGGACCGCCGTTCCGCCGGCCCCCACGTCCACCGCGACGACTGTCTTGGCGGACTTCGTACCCGCCGGACCCGTGACCTTCAGTGTGACCCGATACGTCTTGACCCTCGTGGTGAGATTCTCCGGGAACGTGACAGCCTGTCCGCGGAGCCCGAGCTGCAATCAGCCGAAACCGGAAGTCCGGGGACGACCGGCAACACGGAGAAGACACAACCTGTGGCGTTCGCGGACGGTGGCCAGGAGATCCACGCCCTCACCTTTGGCTGCCACCACCGAGGGGCTGGCGGTGAAGCTCGTGATCTTCGGCTTGAGACGCGCCGCACCAGCCGGTGAGATGGCGAACAGGTCGAGAAGCACCAGCGTCGCCACCACGGTCAGAATCTGGATCCGCACGATCGGTCTCATCGGAACCCCCAACAAGAATCCCCTGACTTGGGGCATAGGCCCGGAGCCGGTGGAAGTCAAGGGCCCTGATGCGCGGAGTCGGCCTCCTGAACCTGCTGGCCCCCGTCCAAGGGTCACCTCAGGTGTGGGCCGTCACTCCGCGCTCAGCCGCATCGGTGCAGATCGGGCCCGCCGCGGTCGGCGACCTCAGTCGGGCTCGAGCCCGTAGACCAGGGAGCCGTCGGGTTCGACGTCGTAGATCTCGATTCCCTCCTCCACGTGGGCGGCGTCGGCACCCAGGGCCACGGCCACCTTGTTGAGGGCGTTGCGGGTGACGTCGAGGACCAGTTCGACCTGTTGCTCGGGGGAAGCCTCGGCCACGAGGTCGGCGACGATGCCGGCGTCGATCCGCCCCGGGGTCCAGATCATGGCGTCGGTGAAGGCGAGCGCCCCCCGGGCCAGGGGCGACAGCCGGCTGCCGTCGGGGGCGTCGACGGCTTCGAAGTCCTCGTCGGTGGCTCCGGCCCGGAGGGCGGAGCGGCTCCGCAACGAGCGGCACAGGCGACAGTTGTGCTGCCGGGCCCCCCGCAGCCGGACCAGTTCGGATGTCACCGGGTCCAGAGCGTCCAGGGCGGGCACCACCCGGACGAGCTCGTCGAGCGCTGGCCACAGGCCGCCGGCGAGCGGGTGGAGCTCCGGCTCCGCCTCCGGCCACGGACCGGCCCCGAACAGCGCATCGAGGGCGGCCCGGGTGCGGGGCACCACGTCGACCACCCAGAGGGCGGCGGCCAGGGTGCCGGCCAGACGCCCGGTGGCGTCCAGGAAGGCGGCACGCTGGTCGGCCGTCACCGAGGCCACGTCGATGGTGCACTGGGTGGCGAAGTCGAGCACCGCCGCCCCGTCGCCGCCCCAGGGCCCGGTGGCCTCCCCGTCCGTCCGGGCCGGGCGCAGCGGTTCGAGACCGAGGAGTCCGGCCGACCGGATGGCGGCTTCGGCGACGGTGGCGGTGGTGCCCGATGCGGCCGCATCGGCCCAGAGGGCCCCGATGACGGCATCCAGGGCGACAGCGGCGGTCGGCGCCCAGCGCGTCAGCGACTCCGATCCCGTGGTCATGGCGTCGACGCTATCCCGACGCGGCGTCGATCACCCCCGGATGATCGAGACGATCGTGTAGACCGCGAAACCGGCCAACAGGACCCCGCCCACCTTGCGGATCATCGCCAGGGGCAGGACCCGCAGCAGCATCCGGCCCCCGAACGCCCCGAGGGCGGCCACCGATGCCAGCGCCGCGAAGGCGCCGACCCACACCGACCAGGGGCTGTGGTACTTGGCGGACAGGTTGGCCGTGAGGATCTGGGTGAGGTCCCCGAACTCGCCGACGAAGATGACGGCGAAGGCGGTGGCGATCGGCCGGAGACCACTCGGGCCCTGCTCGACCTCCTTCGCCCCTTCCGCTTCCTGCTCCTTCTCGGGCACGAAGAACAGGTAGGCCGCGCCGCCGGCGAACAGCACGGCGGTCACGATCTCCACCCAGCGGTGGGGGAGCAGGGCGAGGAGGCGCCCGGCCAGCACGGCGATGGTGACGTGCACGCCGAAGGCGGCCGTGGCTCCGATCCAGACGAACACCGGGCGGTAGCGGCTGCCCATGATCAGGGTGGCGATCATGGTCTTGTCGGGCAGTTCCGCCACGAAGACGAGCGCGAAGACGCCGAGGACGAGGCCGAGCTGCACCGGCACAGGTTAGGGACTCAGGGGCGACCGGTGGGCACCGGCCGTCCCGGGGCCCGGGTTCAGGCTCCGGGCCCGAGAACGTCCGTGATGGTGCCGGCCAATCCCGGGCCCTCGCGCCCGGCGAAGGCCACGCTCATGGCCAGGCGCTCCAGGATCTGCTCGACCGTCCGGCCTCCCGCCGGGAGCGGATGGTCGGTGATGAAGCGGGTCACCTCGGCAGCCAGCTCGGGGGGCGAGCACAGCCCGCGGACGCCGTCCAGCATGCGGGGGAGCGTGTTGGAGGGGAACTTCTTCGGGAACTCGTCCCACGCCCCCACGATGCGCTCCCAGGTGGCCGGACCCGTCTCCCGCTTGGCCAGCAGCATGCGGATCACGAAGGGCGCGTCCTGGCTGCGGACCTCGGTCATGCACAGGTCGAAGGTGCGGGCGGCCAGCTCGGGGTCGGCGAAGCTGGCCAGCGCGTCGAGGTAGCGGGCCTCCTCCTGGGGGGTGGAGGCCGAGCGGTAGGTGGCGAGGTAGGCGTCGTACTCCGCGGCACCGCCCTCGGCGGCCACGATGTCGAGCACGGCCGAGGCGATGTCACCGTGGAGCGGGGTGGTGTCGCGGGCGGCGAACCGGGCTGTCGCCTCGGCCCGTACGTCCGGATCGGCACCGATGGTCCCGAGGGTCCGCAACACCGCCGACCGCAACGACGGCGTCCGCTCGTCGTCGGTGTCGGTCCGCTCCCAACCGAGGCGCTCGCCCAAGGGGCCGAGCAGGGTGCGCACCCCGGCGGCCAGGGTCGGCCGGCCCTCGTCGGGCACGATCCGGTCGAACAACCCGATGGCACCGACCACCACCGACCACACGCTGGGGTCGCCCTCGCCGGAGTCGACCAGGGCCTTGGCCAGCGCCAGCAGATCAGCCACCCGGGCGTGTCCGGCCAGGGTGGCCGCCCAGGTGTCCGACACCAGGTTGTACCGCTCGAGGGGCGCCAGGTCACCCAGACGCCCGGCCAGGTGGGCCACCCGCTCGGCGGAGTAGGCCACCCGGTAGTAGCCCGATCCGCCGGCGTTGACCACCCGATCGCCGACGCCCCCGACCTCCTGGGACGCCGCCGTCAGCAGCAGGGCGTCGCTCCATCCGTCGGGGTCGTCCAGGGCGCGGTACAGCACCGGCACCTGCCACCGCGACCCGATGGCCCCGCCCGGATCGCCCGAGTAGCAGAAGGGCTGCTGTGCGAGGGTTCCGTCGGAGCCCACGGAGACGAGCGGGTACCCCCCCTGGTTGATCCAGGTGTCCATGATGCGAGCCACGGGACGGCCACTCGAGCGTTCCAGGGCGTCCCACAGGTCGCGGGTCTCGGTGTTGGCGTAGGAGTGGGTGACGAGGTAGTCGTGGATGCCCTCGCGGAAGACGTCGGGTCCGATGAACTGCTCCAGCATGCGCAGCACGCTGCCGCCCTTCTGGTAGGTGAGGACGTCGAACATGCCCTCCGCCTCCTCGGGCCGGCCCACCGGGAACTCGACCGGACGGGTGGCGTGGAGCCCGTCGACGGCCAGGGCCGCCTCGCGCTCGACGCCGAAGCTGACCCAGCGCTGCCAGTCGGGCCGGAAGGCGTCGACGGCGAGCACCTCCATGAAGGTGGCGAAGGCCTCGTTGAGCCAGATGCCGTTCCACCACTTCATGGTCACGAGGTCGCCGAACCACATATGGGCCATCTCATGGCAGATCACGTCGGCGACCCGCTCGAGCTCCACCCGGGCCGCGGTGGCCGGGTCCACCAGGAGGGCCGTCTCCCGGTAGGTGATGCAGCCGAGGTTCTCCATGGCCCCGGCGGCGAAGTCGGGGATGGCCACCATGTCGACCTTGTCGCCGGGGTACGGGATGCCGAAGTACTCGGTGAAGAACCGCAGGGCGTGGGCGCCCACCTCGAGGGCGAACTCGCACAGGTGGCCCTTGCCGAGGGGGTGGACGATCCTCAGCGGCACCCCGTCCACGTCCACCGGATCGGTGTGCTCGAGCGGGCCGACCACGAAGGCGACCAGGTACGTGGACATCACCATGGTCGGGGCGAAGTGCACGCGCTTGCGGCCGTCGGCCTCGGGGGTCTCCTCCAGGATGTGGCTGTTCGAGTAGGCCGCCAGGTGCTCGTCGACCACCAGGGTGATCTCGAAGGTGGCCTTGAAGGACGGCTCGTCGAAGCAGGGGAACGCCCGCCGGGCGTCCGTCGACTCCATCTGGGTGGTGGCGATGACGTGCTCGATCCCGTCGACCCCGGTGAACCTGGAGCGGTAGAAGCCGCGCAGCTTGTCGTTGAGGACGCCGGTGAAGGAGAGTCGCAGGGTGGCCGGCCCGGCCGCCAGTTCCGTGGCCAACGTGAGCGTCACCCGCTCCTCGGTCGGGTCGAGATCGACCGAGGCGGGGGCCGCGGACCCGCCGTCGGTGCCCGACGCCACGCCGGCCGAGGTGATCTCGAGTTCCGCGGCGTTGAGCACGATCCGGTCCGTGGGGGATCCGACGCTGACGTCGATCTCCACGTCGCCCGTGAAGGAGGCCGACCCGAGGTCCGGGACGAGGGTCAGCCGGTAGGCGGTGGGCAGGACGGTCGTCGGCAGGCGGTAGGACGACGCGTCGTCGGCGGCCGGGCCCGGAGTCGAATTGCGCATGCCGGGCAGGCTACCGTCGCACCGTGCCCTCCGACCCCACCCCCGACCAGACGCCCTCCGACCCGGCCGACGACGCCCCTTCGACCCGGCTCGACGTGGTGTGCGTCGGCAACGCCCTCGTCGACGTCCTGGCGTCGGCGACCGACGCCGATCTGGCCGATCTCGACCTCGTGAAGGGAACCATGGTGCTGGTGGACCAGGAACGGTCGGCGGCCATCTACGAACGCATGGGGTCCACCACCGAGGCGTCGGGCGGGTCGGCGGCCAACACCGCGGCCGGCGTGGCCGCCCTCGGTGGCCGGGCCGCCTTCCTCGGCCGGGTGGCCGACGACGGCCTGGGGCGCGCCTTCACCCACGACATCCGCTCCATCGGGGTGGCCTTCGATCCCACCCCCACCCCGGCCGTCCCCGGGGAGGTGGTAAGTGGTCACTGCCTGGTCCTGGTCACCGACGACGCCGAACGGACCATGGCCACCCACCTCGGGGTCGCCTCGGAGTTCGGGGCCGTCGACCTCCATGACGGCCATCTGGCCTCGACACAGGTCGTCTACCTCGAGGGCTATCTGTGGGAGCAGCCCGAGGCGAAGGCGGCCATGCGGGAGGCCATCGAGGTGGCGCACCGGAACGACGCGGCGGTCGCCCTCACCGTGTCGGACCCGTTCTGCGTCCAGCACCACCGGGCGGAGTTCCTCGACCTGCTGGCCGGCGATCTCGAGCTGGTGTTCGCCAACGAGGAGGAGGCGATGATGCTCTTCGGGGCCTCCACCCTGGACGCCGCCGTCGACGCCCTGGCCGAGACGGGCGTCCTGGCCGTGGTGACCCGCGGCGCCGGCGGCTCGGTGGTGGTCACCGCGTCGGGCCCGGTCGAGGTGCCCGCCGCCCCGGTCGATCGGGTGGTCGACACCACGGGCGCCGGGGACCTCTTCGCCGCCGGGTTCCTCTACGGCATCACCAACGGTCTACGGCCCGAGGAGGCGGCCCGGCTGGGCGGGGTCTGTGCCGCCGAGGTCATCGCCCACGTGGGCGCTCGGCCCCAGGCCGACCTCCGGGCACTGGCCGTGGAGGCCGGACTGTTCGCCTGATCCGCCGCGTCGACGCCGGAACCGGCGCACGGCGCTGATCTAGGGTCGTCCCCATGATTCGCTTCGTAGGGCGGCTGGTCTCCGTGGGCGTGGTCGCCCTGGGTCCGGCGCTCCTCGCCACGGTCGGACCGACGATGTCGGCGGGAGCCACCGGTCCACCGACATCGAGCGCCACGTGTGACACGTACTGCCAGGACATCACCACCGAGGGCCAGGAGCTGGTGGCGGTCGACGGTGGGCCACCGGGCGTCTTCGTGCTGGTCGACCGGAACGGCGTGGACTCGGTCTACAGCTTCGGCACGTCCGAGGTCGGCGCCCATACGCCGATCACCTCTTCGGACCATCTGCGCCTGGCCAGCGTCTCCAAGATGTACAGCGGAGCGGTCGCCCTGGCCCTCGTGGCCGACGGCACCCTCCGTCTGTCCGAGCCGGTCGGCCGCCTCGTACCCCACCTGCCCCGGGCCTGGCGAGGAGTCACCCTGGCTCAGCTCCTGCACCACGAGAGCGGGATCCCGGACTTCATCCGGGCGCCCGAATTCGCCCGAGACATCACGGCGAATCCCTACGACCCTCCGTCCCGATTCGGCCTCGTGCGACTCGCCTTCGGCCTCCCGTTCCGGCCCGGGCACCACTATGACTACTCCAACACCGACAACGAGCTCGTCGCCCTGATGGTCCAGGCCGCCACCAAGCGGTCCTACGAGCACGAGCTGGCCGTCCGGGTCACCGATCCGCTCGGCCTGGACGACACCACCCTCCCCCAGATCGAGGACCTGCCCGGGCCCTATGCCAGTGGCTACGCGGTGGGGGCGGGCCGGTCGCCCGAGGACGTGACCAACGCCTTTTCGGCCGGATGGAGCTGGGCGTCGGGCGGTGTCGTGTCCACCCCTGTCGACGTCGACCGGTTCGTGCGGGCTTATGCCCAAGGTGTCCTCACCGTCCCGGCGGTGCACGCCGATCAGTTCGACTTCGTCCCGGGCTCCTCGGAGCCACCGGGTCCGGGCACCAACTCGGCCGGGCTCGGCATCTTCCGCTACGCGACGGCCTGCGGCACGATCTACGGCCACACGGGCAACACCCTCGGCTACACGCAGTTTGCGGCCGCCACCGAGGACGGCACGCGGTCGGTGGTGGTCCAGGTGAACGGCCAGGTCACCCCGGCCGAACCCACGGCGACCGCATTCGCCGACCTGCTCCGGGTCGAGACCTCGGCCGTCTGCGCCGCGCTCGAACCCTGAGGGTCAGGCGTCGTCCGGCTCGAGCGGCCGGAACGTGAACGGCAGGTCGCCGATGCGGACCAGGAGCGAGGCGACGGCCCGGCCGAGCGGGGCGAGGGCGTCGTCCAGGGTGCTCACGTCCTCCAGCACCGACTCGTCGATGGCGCACGACCCCTCGTAGGCCACCTCGATGGCGCACTCGGGGTCGGAGCCGTCCTCGGGCAGCATCTGCTCGATGGTCGCCGGACCGCGGCCGAGAGGCTCACCCAGTACCTCGAGCGTGGCCGGGAGGGTGGCGAGCAGGGGGGCGGCGTCGGGTATCCCCTCGAGCCCCTGCACCCGGAAGGCGATCTCGACCAGTACCTCGGCCGGCTCGTCGGGCTCGTCGCCGATCGCCCAGCTGCGGTAGGCCGTCTGGCTCCAGGTGGGCCAGTCGAGACTGGTGTCGACCCGGATCCGGGCCGGCCGCTCCTCGCCGGGGAGGCTGTAGGACGTCTCGAAGCTCACGTCCCCCAGGAACACGTCCACCTGGAAGCGCTCCTCGACGGCCTGGCGCTGGAGCAGCGCGGCCTCGAAGGCGCGGCGGTGCGACGCGACGAGATGGGTGAAGACGTGGTCCAGCATGGCGGGGCAGAGGCTACCGTTCTTCCGTGGCCACCTCGTCCGGAGCTCCGCCGTCCCGCCCCACCCCGGTGTGGACGGACCGGCGGGTCATCGCCTACGCCCACCAGGGCGGAGCGTGGGAGGCGCCGTCCTCCACCCTGCACGCCATCGCCGCGGCCCTCGACGCCGGGGCCACCGGTATCGAACTCGACGTCCATGCGACCGCCGACCATCGCCTGGTGGTCTGCCACGACGCCACCGTGGACCGGACCACGGCATCCACCGGGGCCATCGCCTCGTTCACCTACGAGGAGCTCTCCCGCCTCGACAACTCCTACTGGTGGGCGCCCGGCGCCGACGTGACGCCGGGCCTCGACGATGACGACTACCCCTTCCGGGGCCGGGCTCCCCAGGACCACCGGTTCGGCTTCGCCCTGCTCGAGGAGGTGCTCGAGGAGTTCGCCGGGACGGTGCTGAACCTGGACATCAAGCAGACCGCCCCCGTCGTGTCCCCGTACGAGGAGGCGCTCGCCGACCTGCTCCGACGCTTCGACAGTGCGGACCGGGTGATCGTGGCGTCGTTCCTCGACCCGGCCACCGACCGCTTCTCGGCCTACGCGCCGGAGTTCGCCACGTCCGCCGGCACGGTGGCCACCGCCGACTTCTACCGTGCCGTCCAGGCCGGTGAGCGACCGGTGCCCATGCGTCACGTCGCTCTCCAGGTGCCGGTCGCCTACGGCGACGTCACCCTGGTGGACGCCCGCTTCGTCGAGGTCGCCCACGACGAGGGTATGGCCGTCCACGTGTGGACGATCGAGGACGAATCGGAGATGGAGCGGCTGTGCGGCCTCAGTGTCGACGGGATCATCACCGACCGCCCGACGGCCCTGGCCGGGGTGCTCCACCGACTGGGACTTGCCTGGGTGGCCGGGTGAACGCCGTCGTCCGGGCCGGTGGCGCGGGCGCGACGGGTCCCGGGGGCGGGATCGCCCGGAGGCACGGACATGAACGGCCCCGACCGGTCACCCGGTGCGGGAGGAGGGACGGGGCGGCTGCGCCCGGTCCCGGGGGGCGACGGTCAGCCGCGCCCGCAGTTCGGCTTCTTGCCGTGGTTGGCCTTCTTCTTGGCCCGGAGCTTGCGCTTGTTGGTTCGCTTAGACACAGTTCGTCAAGGCTAGTCGCTCACCCGGCCCTGCAGCCAACGGGGGGCGGTCGACCGGCGGACGGCGGTCCGGCGGGCACGCCGAGGTGAGTTGGCTGCTCCGTGACGGCGACGTCCTGGCCGCCGCCGAGGTCATGGACGGGTGGTCGGGACGGGCCCGGGGACTGCTCGGCCGTGACGGCTACGAAGGGGCCATGGTGCTGCCCCACACCCGGTCGGTGCACACCATCGGGATGCGCTTCCCCCTGGACGTCGCCTTCTGCGACCGCGAGCTGCTCGTCCTCGACACCGCCCGCGTGGTGCCGCTGCGGATGACGGTGCCGCGGCGCGGCTGCCGCACGGTGATCGAGGCCGAGGCCGGGGCGTTCGAGCGGTGGGGACTCCGGGCCGGCGACCGGCTCGAGCTGCGGGGATGACCGACCGGGAGGACGGAGCGGAACGGTTGGACGACGGTGCGGAGGGGATGGAGGACGATTCCCCCGCACGGGCGGCGGGTCGCGAGGCCGGCTCCCTGGTGGTGGTGGGCACGCCCATCGGCAACCTCGGCGACCTGTCTCCCCGGGCGGTGGCCGCGCTGGCATCGGCCGACGTCGTCTACTGCGAGGACACCCGACATTCCCGAAAGTTGCTGACCCACGCGGGGATCTCGGGAGTGCCCCTGCGGTCCCTCCACGAGCACAACGAGTCCGACCGGCTCGACGAGGTGGTGGCCGCCGTGGCCGCCGGGCGCACGGCGGCCCTGGTGAGTGACGCCGGGATGCCGGCGGTGTCCGACCCCGGCGCCCGGCTGGTCGCCGCGGTGTCGGCGGCCGGCCTGACCGTCACCGTCGTCCCCGGCCCGTCCGCCGTGCTGGCCGCCCTGGTGGCCAGTGGCCTGGCCACGGACCGCTTCTGTTTCGAGGGGTTCCTGCCTCGCTCGGGTCGCGATCGCGGACAGCGGCTGGCCGCGGTGGCCGCCGAGTCCCGCACCTCGGTGCTCTTCGAGGCACCGGGCCGGGTGGCGGCCACCCTGGTCGACCTGACCGCCGCGTGCGGTGGCGATCGGCCGGTGGCGGTGGCGCGGGAGCTGACCAAACTGCACGAGGAGGTCTGGCGGGGCACGCTCGACGGCGCCGTCGACTGGGCCGCCGACGGTGTCCGGGGGGAGGTGGTGCTGGTGCTCGCCGGGGCGCCGCCCGGGGATCCGGTGGAGGTCACCGACGACGTGCTGGCCGCCGAACTGGCTGCCGCCCTCGCCAGAGGGGCCCGGACCCGCGGGGCGGTGGACGACGTGGTGGCCCGGCACGGGGTGCCCCGCCGCCGGGCCTACGAGCTGGCCCTCCGGCTCCGGGAGGGGGACGCGACCGACGGATCACCGGCGACCGAGGAATGACGGGAGCGGACGCCGTGTTGCAACAGGCCGGGTGCGGTCGGCAGCGTCGGGGGCGGCGGCGCGGTCCCGGCATCCGGATCGCACCCGCCGAGGCCCCGGCCGACCCCGCCGGTGTCGTACCGGTGACCATGCAGGAGGAAGCAGATGTTCGGACGCAGGGCGCAGCTCGACACCACCCAGGCGGCTCCCGTCGAGCCCGACGACGTCCCCGAGGGCACCGACCGGGTGGCGTTCGCCGCCGGGTGCTTCTGGGGTGTGGAGGAGTTCTTCCTCGCCGTCCCCGGGGTCCTCGACGCCGTGTCGGGGTACGAAGGCGGTGACGTCGCCCGTCCGACCTACGAGCAGGTGTGCTCGGGGCGGACCGGGCACGCCGAGGCGGTGCTGGTCACCTTCGACCCCACCCGGGTCACGTTCGAGCAGCTGCTCGAGGAGTTCTGGAGGCATCACGACCCGACGACCCCCAACCGTCAGGGTCCGGACCGCGGGACCCAGTACCGGTCGGCCGTCTTCGTGCGCAACGAGGCACAGGCCGAGGCCGCCCGGGCCTCCCTGCAGGCCTTCCAGGTCCGCTTCCCACGTCCCATCGTCACCGAGGTGACGGCGGCCTCGACGTTCTGGCCGGCGGAGGCCTACCACCAGCGCTACTCCGAGCGGACCGGCCGGGGCGGCTGCCACGTGGCCAACTGGTAGCCGGACGCCGTAACCGCCCCGTGTCGGCGGTGCCATCGCCCCGGTGTGCGGTGGGGCGCGGCCGGGTCGGTACGCTGGCGGTCAGTGTCCCGCTACTTCATCACCACGCCGATCTACTACGTCAAGGACGCGCCCCATGTCGGGCACGCCTACACGACGGTCAATGCCGACGCCCTGGCGCGTTGGCACCGGCTGGTGGGGGACGACGTCTTCTTCCTCACCGGGACCGATGAGCACGGCCAGAAGGTGGCCCGGGCGGCGGAGGAACAGGGCCTCGCCCCCCAGGCGTGGACCGACCAGCTCTCGCCCCGGTTCGCCGAGGCCTGGGCCGGACTCGACATCGCCCCCGACGACTTCATCCGCACCACCGAGGACCGCCACACGGTGGCCGTCCAGGAGTTCCTGAGCCGGGTCCACGAGAACGGCTTCATCTACAAGGACACGTACCGGGGCCTCTACTGCGTCGCCTGCGAGCGGTACTACGCCGCCGACGAGCTGCTGCCCGGCGGCCTCTGCCCGGACCACCGGACCGTACTGGAGGAGCTCGAGGAGGAGAACTACTTCTTCCGGCTGAGCGCCTTCCAGCAGCGGCTCATCGACTGGTACTCGGCCGACCCCGACGTCGTGGTGCCGGAGTCGAAGCGGAACGAGGCGCTCAGCTTCATCAAGGGCGGCCTCAACGACATCTCCATCACCCGCACCTCCATCGACTGGGGGGTACGGGTCCCGTGGGACGACGCCCACGTCTTCTACGTCTGGTACGACGCGCTGATCAACTACGTGACGGCCATCGGCTACGGCCGGGACCAGGAGCGCTTCGACGCCTGGTGGCCCCACGTGCACCACCTGATCGGCAAGGAGATCATCCGGTTCCACTGCGTGTGGTGGCCGGCCATGTGCATGGCCGCCGGCATCGAGCCGCCCCACCGGGTGCAGGTCCACGGCTGGCTGCTCCTGGGCGGGGCCAAGATGTCCAACTCGAGTGTCAACCGGATCGCCCCGGCCGACCTCGCCGAGGAGTACGGGGTCGACCCGCTCCGGTACCACCTGCTGCGCGACGTTCCGCTCGGAAGCGACGGCGAGTTCTCGGCGGAAGGCATCTCGGCGCGCTACAACGCCGACCTGGCCAACAACCTCGGCAACCTGCTGTCCCGGGTGTCCACCGTGGTCGACAAGAAGTGCGGCGGGGTTGGGCCGTCCCCCGACCCCGGGAGCCGGCTGGCCGGAGTGGCGGCTGACGTGGTGGCCGAGGCCGGCGCGGCGTGGGACGCGGGCGCCCCCCATCTCGGCCTCGAGGCCACGTGGCGGCTGTTGCGCGAGACCAACGCCGAGCTCGAGGTGGCGGAGCCGTGGAAGGCCGAGCCCGGCCCCGGCGTCGACGCCGTGCTGGGCAGCGCCTTGGAGGTGCTCCGCATCGTGTCGGTCCTGGTGGTGCCGGCCATGCCCTCGACGGCGCGTGAGATCTGGCGACGGATCGGCCTTCCCGGCAGCCCCGAGGAGCAGCGGCTCCCGGGAGCGGCCGCCTGGGGCGGCTACCCGGGCGGTCTGCCGGTGGAGAAGGGTGCACCGCTCTTCCCGCGACGGAAGGACTGACCGTGTCCGATGACGCCGTGGTGGAGTGGTTCGACTCCCACTGCCACCTCCAGGACGAGTTCGACGAGCCCACCGAGGGCCCGGTCGAGCCCCACGCCGACCGGCTGGCGGCGGCCATCGCCCGCGCCTCGGAGGCCGGGGTGACCCGGATGGTGTGCGTCGGCACCGGCCGCGACTCGTCGGCCGAGGCCGTGTCCCTGGCCCGATCGCTGCGGCGGCCGGGTGGTCCGGCCACGGCCGAGGGGGTGGCCCTGTGGGCGACCGTCGGCCTCCACCCCCACGACGCCGTCGACGGGGTGGACGGGCTCGACGGCCTCCTGGCCGCCGAGCTGTCGGCGGACGTCGACCCGGCCGAGCGGGTGGTCGTCGCCATCGGCGAGTGCGGGCTCGACTACCACTACGACCACTCGCCCCGACCGGTGCAGCGCGAGGCCTTCGCCCTCCAGGTCGAGCTGGCCCATCGCCACGGCCTGGCCCTGGTGATCCACACCCGGGAGGCGTGGGACGACACGTTCGACGTGTTGCGAGGTCAGGGGGTGCCCGAGCGCACGATCGTGCACTGCTTCACCGGGGGCCCCGAGGAGGCCCGGCGGTGCCTCGACCTCGGCACCTCGCTGTCCTTCAGCGGGGTCGTGACCTTCAAGAACGCCTCGGAGGTCCGCGACGCCGCCGCCCTGTGCCCGCTGGACCGGCTACTGGTCGAGACCGACTCGCCCTTCCTCACGCCCGTGCCCCATCGAGGTACACCCAACGAACCGGCCCGGGTGCCCCTGGTCGGGGCGGCGGTGGCCCACGTCAAGGGCGTGACCCGAGCCGACGTGGCCGAGGTGACCACGGCCAATGCCCGCCGGGCCTTCGGGGTCTGATCCACGTCCGACCGGCGGTGGCTCCCCGGCATCCCCGGGTCGACGCCCCGCCCCGGGGCGTCAGCTGGCGGTCACCACGGTGACCAGCTGCGGGAACGGCGCCGGTAGACCGACCCGGGGCGGCAGTCCCGACACGCTGAGCTCGGACTTCTTCGCGGATTCCGGCGCGTAGGTGACGGTCACGGCCCAGTTGCCGGCCGTCGGGGGCCGGAACGCCGTCGGGAGGTGGTACTGGCCGGCCCGCGAGACGGACTGCTGTCTGGGTCGTGGCCGCCTTGCCGGTGCCGGCCGCGGCGGCGTCGGTGATCTGGTACTCGAGGTGCGCCGGGACGACGGACCCCTTCAGCTGGACATCGACCGACATGGTGGTGGATCCGACCGTGCCGGTCAGGGGCGACGACATGACCGACAGGGTGACGCCGTCGACGGCGCCGGTGGCGGGCAGGTCGAGCGGATTCGTCTGGGAGGTGACGGTGGTCGTCGGGTGCTGAGCGGTCGTCGTGGTGGTGGACGATGACGAGCCCGAGCACCCGGCGGCGGTCGCCAGGGCCACCGAGAGCAGCGCGGAGGAGATCAGGGGAGCGGTCCGGGGGGAGGGCATCGGGTCAGCGTATCGCCGCCGACGGGTCCCACCGTGGCGATGAACGGCGGGGGTGCCCGGGGGTGTCACACTGATCGGGTGACCCACGGGCGCGCCGAGATCCACGAGCTGCTCCTGGCCAACGACCTGCGTCCGAGCCGGGCGCTCGGCCAGAACTTCGTGGCGGACGGCAACACCGTCCGCCGAATCGTGAAGTTGGCGGGGGTCGGCCCCGGTTCCCGGGTGGTGGAGATCGGTGCCGGCCTCGGCTCCCTCACCCTGGCCCTCGTCGAGGCCGGGGCGGAGGTGACCGCCGTCGAGGTCGACCGCCATGTGCTGCCGGTGCTCCGCTCGGTGGTCGAGCCCGAAGGAGTCCGGGTGGTGGAGGCCGACGCCCTGCGCATGGACTTCGGCGACCTGCTGGACGACGGACCCCCGTGGGCCCTGGTGGCCAACCTGCCCTACAACGTCGCCGTCCCCCTCGTCATCCGGGTCCTCGAGGAGGCCCCCCAGGTGGAGTCGCTACTGGTGATGGTCCAGCGCGAGGTGGGGGAACGGCTGGCGGCCCGGGCCGGGGACGGGGCCTACGGCGCGGTGTCGGTCAAGGTCGCCTACTGGGCCACCGCGGCGGTCGTGGGCAAGGTGTCCGCCAGTGTCTTCATCCCCCGTCCCAACGTCGAGTCCGTGCTGGTGCGCCTCGACCGCCACCCCGGCGGACCGCGACCCACCGGCGACGGCCGGGTGGGCCCGGGCGCACCCGAGTACGAGCGACTGTTCGCCGTGGTCCGCGGCGGCTTCGCCCATCGGCGCAAGATGCTGCGACGCGCCCTGCTCGATCTGGTCGACCCCGAGGCGTTCGTGGCGGCCGGCGTGGACCCGACGGCCCGGGCCGAGGAGCTCGGACTCGACGCCTGGGAACGGCTGGCGTGGTGGCGCCCCGGCGTCACCGTGGCACCGTGACGCCCTGGCGCCGTGCGGCGGGAGGTCGCCGGTGACGTCCCGGTACGAGGCGCCGGCCAAGCTGACCCTCTCACTCCGGATCACGGGGGTGCGCGGCGACGGCTACCACCTGCTGGACTCCGAGATGGTCAGCCTCGACCTGGCCGACACCCTGGAGATCGATGAGGAGGGTGCCGAGGGTGCTGCATCTCCAGGTGGTCCCCGCCTGGCCCGCTGCCGGGGTGATGCCCGGGGTGGACGCCCTCGGCCCGGTGGGCGACAACCTCGTCGTGCGGGCGCTGGTCGCCACGGGCCGCTCGGCGCGGGTCCGACTGGTCAAGCGGATCCCGCCCGGGCGCCGGGCTGGGCGGAGGGTCCGCCGATGCCGCCGCCGTACTGCGGTGGGCCGGTTGCCGCGACCCGCGGGTGGCCACCGGCCTGGGAGCCGACGTGCCCTTCTGTGTGGCGGGGGGTCGCGCCCGGGTCACGGGGATCGGCGAGCAGTTGACGCCCCTGGCCTTCGAGGCGCGCCGCTTC
>CAWJEK010000013.1:0-122307 GCA_963841885.1 uncultured Acidimicrobiaceae bacterium | reverse complement strand
CTACACCGCTCCGACGGTTACGTGAACTCGAAGGAGGAGTCTCAACCATGGCCAGCGTAAAGAAGCTCGACAATGGCAGCTTTCAGGTCCGCTGGCGCGACCCGAACAACTGCGCACGCAAGAAACTTCCGACGAAGAGTCGATGCCGACAACTATCGGATCAACATGGAACACACGATGCGCGCCGGGACGTACGTGGACCCGAGGGACGCCATGGTCACCTTCAAGGTGTACGCCGAGCACTGGCGGCAAGACCAGCACCAGCACCGCGCTAGCACGGCTCAGCAGATTGAGACGAACCTGAGGCGACACGTCTATCCGGTACCATTGGTGACCTGCCGCTTGGCCGTTCATCCCGTCCGCAGGACATCAGGGCCGTCGTGTCCCGGATGACTAACGGGCACGGTGGCCGCCCGGACTCTCGCCCAGGACGGTGAAGGTGACCTACACGTGGGTGTCCACAATCTTCAAGTGCGCTGTCACCGATCGCGTGCTTGCCCAGTCACCCTGTGAAGCGTCAACCTTCCGGCTGTGGTGGACAAGCGAGTCGAGCCATTGTCGCAGGACGTTGTCCTCAAGGTCATCGAAGCCGTGCCCCCGAGTATTCGAGCCTTGCTGACGCTGGGCGCAACCACGGGGGGTCCGCATATCTGAAGCAATCGGTCTGACCGTAGATCGAATCGACTTCTTGAGAAGGGACCGTCCTATCGACCGACAGCTGACGAGGAGCCAGGGCACCGTGCCGTTCCTCGGACCGGTCAAGGACAAGAGGAACCGGTCGCGAACGATCCCGCTCCCAGCGGCCGCGATGAGAGCCTGCACTCGCCGGCCACGGCTTGCACAGTGGCCGGCGGGGGAGTCCGGCCTTGTGTTCACCGGTCAGTCGGGAGCGCCACTCAGCAGGACCACCCTTCTCCTGATGTATGGCGGAAGGCCGCGTGCATCCCCTTGGCATTCCGACCGGGGATGGGTTTCACCAACTGCGCCACTTCTACGCCAGCCTGCTGATTGAGTACGGGGAGAGCGTCAAGGTGGTTCAAGAGAGCTCGGCCACCAGCGGGGAGAGCTGACACTGAACACCTACTCCCACTTGTGGCCCGAGTCCGATGATTCCACTCGAGCCGCAGTGGACTCAGCGTTCCTGGTTCCTCCGAAAGAAGAAGAAACGGCCCTCTAGCCCGCAGGTCTGCAGCACCCGAATGCGAAGGACCCTGGCCTGCGGGCCAGGGTCCTTGCACCATCTCCGCCGCCCGAAGGGTTGAGCGCCGAGTTCAGGCGGCGGCCTCGCCATCCTCCCCAACCCGGCGTCACCGGCTCCTTGATGCCGCGGACGGCACGCCAGGCCTTGGACTGCTTGGCCGGGTTGTTGTCCTTCACCTTGGGGTTGATGGCGGACACCGCCTTGGTGATGGATTCCTTGCCAGAACCGGCAGCCGTCCGTGCGACCCCGTCCTTGCCTTCGGTCACCTTGCCACCGATGCCGTTCACCTGGTGTCCACGATCCAGTTGACCTTCTCGAGGGTGGTCCGGGTGTCACCATTCCCCTCCAGATCGTCTTGTAGAACGCCGCCCCCAAGGCTGGCCAAGGCGACCCGGACGGCGATGGTGCGGATCACCCGGGACTGGTCAGTCAGAACCTCGGCACCATTACCGCTGTCGTAGAACTTCGCGAAGTAGTTGAAGATCTCGCCGAACCAAGTCACGCCCGCCTTACGCAGCTTCGCCCCATCGACACCAAGCTCCTTGAAGGTCTCCGTCTTCCGCGACTCTGATAAGGGCCTGATTGGCACCGAGGGCAATGGCCTTGACCATCTGTTCGGCGTGAGTGACCAGCAGGAGCTGTCCCTGGGCAACGTGACTCTGGGTGAGCTGGCGACCGGTGGAGGCCGACCCGATGCCCAGCTCCCCAAAGATGTCCTTTGCCGCAGCGATCACTCATTGCGGGGGTCGATTGCCGCCTCCTCCTGGGTGCTGACGCCGACAGCCCGGCAGTTGAGGTCGACGAACAGAGTGGCGGCGTCGTCCTCGTCGATGCCGTGTATAGCTGGACCGTCACCGTCTTGTTCATCAGCTTGTCCTTCACGGCCGGGTTGACACTGTTGTCGCCGTTGATGGCCCGGAGGGCGTAGTCCCGGGACTCGCCATGCGGCGAGTGCCCACCGCCCATGCTCCCGATGTCGTAGTTGAACCAGGTGTCCTTCAGGCCGGGAACGTCAACGTCCAGCGGCGTCTCCGTCAACTTCTCGGGCAGAATGCCACGAATGCCGGGAGGACACCAAACGTCTCCTCGGGACTGAGTGCCCACTGTGTCTCGAGATACGTCTTCAGCGCCCCATCGGCATTCTTCTTCTTGACGGTCGGCTCCAGAACGATGGCGGTGGCACTCTCACTGGCGACGCTCTTCTTGACGGCCTTCGTCTGAAGGAAGTTCCGCTGCATCCGGCTGCGGGTATGCGAGCCTGATCGGAGGCCGTCCTCTCGTCAACGGACTTTCTTCCTCCATGTCGCGGACGCGCCTCCAGCGCCATTCCGGGAATCGTCTGGGCCAGCAACTCCTGGACCGTGTAGGTGAAAGTGATGTGCTTCGAAGTCGTGCCGGGTGGCGATCACGGTCTTCGGAGCAGTTGAAGCCATGGTCTGTTACCTCGTTTCTTGTGCCCATCCACCGTGGTAGGCCACCACAGAGACCTAGCTCGAGTACGAATGTTAAGTATCTCGAGATATCTCGAGATCTAACTAGGTAACCCTCGAGCAAGACCGTCTTCTTCAGCTAGACATCTCGTTCGACCAGACGCGCCGATGTCCGTCGAGGAAACGGAGCTTGGACCCTGGCCCGGGCACCGAGAATCCGGCTGCGAAGTCTGACGCCAGTTGACTTGATCTACTGACATGTGGCCGAGACGACAGTTTGGCCAACGATGCCGTCGGATCGACCGACACCCTTGGTGCCTCGAGCACCGCACGGGCGGGGTACTCGTCCCAATCGCCTCGAGTGCGGTTCGCCACAACCCACGTGTCAACTGGGCGACCAACCTGGCCATCGGGATTCCTCGCGCCCATCTCGCGGCCGAATGCCTTGTTCGGTTGAATAACTGCTGGTCACAGACGGGGTGACGGTGAGCCGGCCTGTAGGCGGGATTCTGTCCGCCCCTTGCGGGGCGGGGTGGCCATCCATCTGAGCGGTCCACCTGAGGGTGGTGTCCGTTCCCGGACACCGGACGGGCCGCCCGTACCCTCTGTTCGACCTTGCTCCGGGTGGGGTTTACCTAGCCGGCCGGGTCACCCCGGCCGCTGGTGCGCTCTTACCGCACCGTTTCACCCTTACCTGTGCGCACCCTCGCGGGCGCGCCATCGGCGGTCTGTTCTCTGTGGCACTGTCCTGCAGGTCGCCCCGACTGGCCGTTAGCCAGCACCCTGCCCTTTGGAGTCCCGACCTTCCTCGACCCGCTGCCGCACAGGTCGCCCCGTCCGGCCCGGGCCGCGACCACCCGGCCGGCTCACCGTCACCTACATCGTCCCACAGTGGTGACGGGCGCGCCCCGGAGGCGCCGACGGGTCGGGTTCCACGAGCTGGAACTGGCGTGTCGACGACATCGGGATCGACGAGCCGTAGTAGTCCTGGTGAGGGCCTGTCGGAGTAGCATGGGCACGTGGTGCATACCGGGACGGGCGGGGCCGAATCTCGTGGCGACGCCCGCGATGGCCCCGGATCCCTGGAACTCGTGCGGGCCGCGGCGATCGAGGCCGCCGCGTGCTTCGACGCTCTGTCGAGTGACGAGAGTCTTCTCGAGCGGATAGCCGACGCCGGTGGCCTGATGGCGGAGTCCCTGGCCCAGGGCGGCAAGGTCATCACCTGCGGAAACGGTGGCTCGATGTGCGACGCCATCCACCTGGCCGAGGAACTGACCGGACGGTTCCGCGCCGACCGGCGGGCCCTCGGCGCCGTGGCCCTGTCGGACGCCGGCTATCTCTCCTGCGTCGGGAACGATCTCGGCTTCGACGAGGTCTTCGCCCGCGGTGTCGACGCCCTCGGACGCTCCGGCGACGTCCTCGTGGCCTTCACCACGAGTGGGACCAGCGCCAACGTGGTCCGTGCCGTCAGCGGGCCCGGCGCCGGGGGATGGTGGCCATCGCGGTGACCGGTCGGGACGGAACCCCCGTGGAGCAGGAGGCGACGTCGACCATCGTCACCCCGGGCGGTCGCTGGGCCGATCGGGTGCAGGAGATGCACACGCTCGTCACGCACGCGTTGATCGAGGTGGTCGAGTACTCGCTGGGCATCCAGGACGGGTCGCCGGTCGGCCGCTCCGAGCGGTGACGCCCCCGGAACGGGCTGGCGTCACCCAGCTGGTGCAGGAGGCGGCCCGGGTCCTGGTGGTACGGGCGGACGACCTCGGTGACAACGTCATGGCCAGCGGGTTTCCCGGCGCTGTCGCCCGCTCGATCCCGGGGGAGTGCGGATTCATCGGGCCCCCTGCCGCCGTGGGCATCATGGAAGTGGACGACCTCGCCTTCGTGGCCGGTGTCGACTGCCGTCCCCGCACCCGTCAGGACGTGTTCCGGGCGGGACGACGTCTGCGGGCCGAGGTCACCCGGTTCCGCCCGGACGTGGTCCTCCTGCCGCGGTTCGGATTCGAACGCGAGGCACTCGGGATCGCGCTCGTGGGACCGCGGCCGCCCCAGACGGTCACCTGGGTCCGGGATGCCACGCCGAAGCGCCACCGGCGTGACTGGTGGCTGAACCTGCTCCCCGGCCCCCGACTGCCGGCGGCGGGAGCCCCGCTCCACGAGTTCGGGCGCCTGCAGCACTTCGCCGGGTTCATCGGCGTCGATCCGGACGACATCGGCCCGGCCCTCGCCGTCCCCGACGTCGCCATGCCCCAGCTCGACGGCCGGTCCGAGCCGCTCGTCGCCGTGGCCATCGGTGCGGCCCAGGGGCGTCGGTGGTGGCCGCTCGATCGCTACGCGGCGGTGATCGACGCCCTCGGCGACGCGGGTTGCACCTCGGTGCTGCTCGGGTCCCCGGACGAGGTGGATCGGGGGCGGGACCTCTGCGCCCGACTCGGCGAGGACAGCTCGGTCGTCGACCTCATCGGGGCCATCCCACTGCGGGAGACGGTGGCGGTGATCGACCGCTGTGCCCTCTTCCTCGGCAACGACTCGGGACTCGGCCATGTGGCGGCCGCGGTGGCCACGCCCGCCGTGATCATCTCCTGCCATCCGATCGGAGCGCCGGCCGACCACGTGAACGCGCCCGAGCGCTACCAGCCGGTGGGCGGACCCTCGGTGGTCATACGGCCGGCATCGCCGACGTCCGCCCTGTGCGCCGGTGGGTGCGTTCCCGTCGACGAGCCCTGTTGCATCACCCGGGTGCCGGTCGACGACGTCCTGCAGGCCTGCCTGGCCCTGATGGCCGACCCCGGCCCGGTAGCCAACCGGGGCCGTTGACGATGCCGTCGTCTACAGGGGACCGGGCGGCCGTCCGGGCGGTCCTGTTCGATCGCGACGGGACGCTGGTGGTCGACGTGCCCTACAACGGCGACCCGGACAAGGTCACGGCCCGCCCCGGAGCGCGGGCGGCGGTCGACGGGGCACGGTCGCGGGGTCTCCGGACGGGGGTGGTGACCAACCAGAGCGGTATCGGTCGCGGGCTGCTCAGCCCGGAGGAGGCCGAATCCGTGAACCGGCGGGTGGACGATCTCTTCGGGGCGTTCGACGTGTGGGGTGTGTGCCCCCACGCCCCGGGCGAAGGCTGCCGATGCCGCAAACCGGCACCCGGTCTGGTGAACGACGCCGCGCACCGACTCGGTATCCGGCCCGCGGAGATCGTCGTGGTCGGGGACCGGTCGGCCGACCTCGGAGCCGCCCGCGCCTCCGGCGCCGTCGGTGTGCTGGTCCCCTCGGTGGCGACCGAGGACGGAGCCCGGTCGGAGGCGGATCACGTGGTGCCGCACCTCGACGAGCTCCCCGCTCTCCTCGACGAACTGGCAGGATGCCCAGGATGAGCGTGCATGAATCGGCGGCCCACGAGCTCCGTGCCCTCCAGGGCGCCCGCGTCCTCGTCCTCGGCGACGTGATGCTCGACCGGTACCTGAGCGGCGAGGCGCAGCGAATGTCCCCCGAAGCCCCGGTACCCGTGCTCCTGGAGCAGGCCACCCGGCTCGTGCTCGGTGGGGCGGCCAACGTGGCGGCCAACATCGCCTCGATCGGCGCCCGGCCCCTGCTCGTGGGCCGGGTCGGGGACGACCCGGACGGCGAGGACCTCGTCGGCCTGCTCGAGGCGTCCGGCATCGAGTGCACGCTGGTGCGCGTGGAGGGTGTGCCCACCACCACCAAGACCCGGGTGGTGTCCGGCGCCCAACAGGTGGCACGGATCGACCGGGAGGTCCTCCACCCGACGACATCCGAAGAGGTGGCGGCGGCCCGTTCGGCCCTGGAGGCCTTCCTCTCGGGGGGTGGTCCGCGGGGGATCGTCCTGGCCGACTACGCCAAGGGGTTCCTCGGACCCGAGCTGATCCAGGAGGTCATCGAGCGGGCCGGGTCGGCCGGCGTGCCGGTCGTCACGGATCCGAAGAGCCGCGACGTCGTGCGCTACGCGGGCTCCACGGTCATCAAGCCCAACCTGGCGGAGGCCCGTGCGGCCTGCCCGGACACCGCCGGGGTGGACGACCCGGGGGACGAGGTCCGTCGACTGGCCGACGCCTATCTGCGACTGTCGGGGGCCCGCAACGTGGTGTTGTCGTGTTCGGGCGACGGGGTCGCCGTGGTCGGCGCCGACTCGGCCGGACTGACGCGGCTGCCCACCGAGGCCCGGGAGGTGGCCGACGTCTCGGGCGCCGGCGACACGCTGATCGCCCTCATGGCCCTGGGCCTGGCCGCCGACCTCGGGCTGCTCCGGTCGGTCGAGATCGCCAACGCGGCCGCCGGGGCGGTCTGCGGCAAGCCCGGCACGGCATCCCTGTCGGCCACCGAACTGCTGGCCCTCATGGGTGCCGGAGCCGAACGGCATCCCGACGAAACCAGTCCCAAGGTGCTGGCCGGCCGGGAGGAGGCGGGGGACGTGGGTGCCCAGTACCAGCGGGAGGGTCGCCGTCTCGTCCTGGCCAACGGCTGCTTCGACCTCCTGCACGCCGGCCACATCCGGTTGCTCCGTCAGGCGCGCTCCGCCGGCGACTCGCTGATGGTGGCGCTCAACACCGATGCGTCCGTCCGGAAGCTCAAGGGGGAGGGGCGCCCGGTCCAGTCGGAGTCGGACCGCTGCGAGATCATGGCGGCCCTCGAGTGCGTGGACTTCGTGGTCCTGTTCGACGAGGAGACGCCACTCGAGCTGATCCGGGCGGTCCGCCCCGGCGTCCTGGTGAAGGGCGACGACTACGACGTCGGGTCGGTGGTGGGGGCGGCGGACGTGCAGGGCTGGGGTGGCCACGTGGTGCTGGTGTCGCGCCTCGACGGCCGCTCGACGACGCGGATCCTCGAGGCCGGCCAGTAGTTCCGGGTCGGCGTCGTGGGCCCGGTGGTCGGCCCCGCGAACCTGTCGCCTCCCTGGTCACGGGGTGATCCGGCGGACGTGACCCATCCGGGTTCTATCCTGAACCCGTGTCGCTCGAGACCCGTGCCAGGCAGTTGATCGCGGAGCACGGCGGAACGGACGCCCTTTCCGTCTCCCAGCTCTACGACCGTGTCGACCGGGCGGTGCGCGACGCCTTCCCCGAGGAGGTCTGGGTCACGGGCGAGGTGCGGTCCATGAAGGTCCTCACCCGGGGCCACTGCTTCATCGACCTGGTCGATCCGGCTCAGGCCGGCGATCCCGGCGCTCCCACGCTCAGCGCCAAGTGCTGGGCGGGCACCTGGCGGTCGGTCCGACTCGCTCTCGACCGTGTCGGCATCGCCCTCGAGGCCGGCATGGTGGTGCGGGTGCGGGGCGATGTCGGCCTCTACAAGGCCCGCGGCTCGGTCGATTTCACCGTGCGGGAGATCGACACCGAGGCGTTGCTCGGCCGCGTGGCCGCCGAACGGGCCCGGCTGGTCAAGGCCCTGGTGGACGAGGACCTCTACGACCGCCAGCGCCGCCTGAGGCTTCCGGTGGTTCCCCTCCGGGTGGGCCTGGTGGCCAGCCCCGGCACGGAGGGGTACAACGATTTCCTGGGTGGCCTGCGCGGTATCGGGTCTGGCCTTCGACGTGACGGTCGCTCCCACCCCGGTGCAGGGCAAGGACGCCCCGGCCAGGGTGGCCTCGGCGATCGCCAAGCTCCAGACCGAGCCGGTCGACATCATCGTGGTCGTCCGCGGAGGTGGCTCCAAGGCGGACCTGGCCGCGTTCGACCACGAAGCTGTGGCCCGGGCCATCGCCACGTCCGACCAGCCGGTGTGGACCGGCATCGGCCACACCGGAGACCGGTCGGTCGCCGACGAGGTGGCCAACCGGTGCTGCATCACCCCCACCGAGTGCGGACGCGAACTCGCCGGCCTCGCCCTCGACTACTGGCGGAACGTCCGGGAGGCGGGCGCGGTGGCCGGCCGGGTGGCGAGGGAGCGGCTGCTCGCCGCCGACCGGAGACTGGCCGCCCATCGAGCGCGCCATGGCCACCGGCGCCCGGATCCAGCTCGACCGGCACCGCGAGGGCCTCGGCCATCGGGCGCGGAACCTCCGCACCGTGGCCCGCGGCCAGGTCGAGACCCACGCGGCGCGCCTGACCGTCGTCACCTCGGCGACCACCCGGGCGGCCACCCGGGCGGAACGCGGCGCCCGCGACGACCTCGTGGCGCGCTCCCGCCGACTGGCCGGGCTCCCGGCGCAACGCCTCGAGCTCGAGGAGCTGCGGTCCGCCCAACGGCGACGCCTGCTCGACGCCTACGACTACCAGCGCCAACTGGAGCGGGGGTACTCGGTCACCCGCGACGCCTCGGGAGCCGTGGTCCGATCGATCGACGGGTTCGCACCCGGGACGGCGCTGGCCACCCAGCTGTCCGACGGCACCGTCGACTCGACCGTCACCGGCACCCGCTCCGCCAACCCCCCCCACACGACGAAGGGAAGCGACTGATGGCCACAACCGAGGGAGACGACGGAGGCGCCGTCCCGGTCGGCGAGCTCACCTACTCCGATGCGGGGGCCGAGCTCGACGGGATCATCGCCGAGTTCGAGACCGGGGTGGTCGATGTCGACCGCCTCGTCGATCAGCTCGAACGGGCCACCGAGATCGTCGACGAGCTCGACCGCCGTCTGCGGCGCACCCGCATGCGGGTCGAGGAGCTGGTGCCCCGCCTGGAGGCCATCGGCCAGGAGGACGACATCGACGACGAACCCGAGGACGCCGAGTCGGACGCCCTGTTCTGATCCGGTCCGCCCGATCGGCTCAGCCGATGTTGCGCCGGCGACCCTCCCAGTAGGGGGCCCGGAGCTCGCGCTTGAGGACCTTGCCCGACGGATTACGGGGCAGCCCGTCGACGAAGTCGATCGACGTCGGGCACTTGTAGTGGGCCAGCCGCCCCCGGGTCGCCTCCAGGATGTCGGCGGCCAGGGCCCCACGATCTTCCGGGGCGTCGGGGGTGGGCACGACGATCGCCTTGACGGTCTCGCCCCACCGCTCGTCGGGTACGCCGATGACGGCGGCGTCGGCCACCGACGGGTGGGAGAGCAGGGCGTTCTCCACCTCGGCCGGGTAGACGTTCTCCCCGCCCGACACGATCATGTCCTTGATCCGGTCGTGGAGGAAGAGGAAGCCGTCCTCGCTGAGCCACCCCGCGTCCCCCGTGCGGAACCAGCCGTCCGCGTCGATGACGGCCGCCGTCTCCTCCGGCTTGTTCCAGTAGCCGAGCATGGTCTGGTCCGACCTCGACAGCACTTCGCCCACCGCGCCGGGCGGCAGGTCCTCGCCGGTGGCCGAGTCGACGATGCGGAGTTCCACATGGGAGAAGGGCCGACCGGCGGAGCGCAGCAGCGGTGCCTTGGGGCCTTCGGGGTCGTGATCGGCCGGGGACAGCGCGGTGATCGCCCCCGTCGTCTCGGTGAGGCCGTAGACCTGGGCGAAGTCGCAGCCGAGGGCCGCCATCGACCGGACGAGCACGTCCTCGCTGATGGGGGAGGCGCCGTAGAAGATGGTCCGCAGCGAGCGGACGTCGGTGTCCTCCAACTGCGGGGTGGCGAGCAGGAACATCAGCACCGCGGGCACCAGGAAGGCATCGGTCACGGCGTGAGACTCGATGACGCGCAGCACCTCGACCGGGTCGATGTCCCGCACGATGACGGAGTGGCCGCCCCGCGACATCCCCGACAGCGCCCACCCGGTGCCTCCGATATGGAACAACGGCATGGCGACCATCGACACCGTGGTGTCGTCGATCCGGAACGTCTCGGGCGCCGCCCGCAGGATCGTGGTGAGGTTGCGGCCCGAGATCATGACCCCCTTGGGCAGCCCCGTGGTCCCCGAGGTGTAGAGCTGGGTGATGACGTCGTCCGGACCCGGTCGGAACCCGGGATCGACGGCACCCTCCCCGTGCGCGTCGCGCCAGGAGTCGAACGCGGTCAGTGCCACGTAGCGCCGGACGGTGGTGACCGACGTCGCGATCTCCTCCACCGCCGCCCCGTAGTCGCTGCCGTAGAAGAGAACGAGGGCGCCGGCGTCCTCGATGATCGCCGCCATTTCCGCCGGGGCCAGCCTCCAGTTCACGGCGACGCTGACCGCACCCAACAGGGCGCAGCCGAAGAACACCTCGAAGAACTCGACGCCGTTGCGGTCGAGGATGGCCACCCGGTCACCGGGTCCGACCCCTTCGGCGGACAGCCCGGCGGCGACCCGGACGGCCCAGTCGTAGCCCTCGGCCCAGGTGACAGTGGTGTCACCGTGGGTCAGCATCGGGGCGTCAGGTCGGACGGACGCCCAGTGCCGCAGCATGGCGCCGACCGAGGCCGTGAGGTCGTCCGTGCCGGTCGTGTCGGTGTCGGTCATCGCGGTGCCGTCCCCCTGTCGCCTCTTGGCGGCGGGCCCGGCCACGCCTGACCGGCCTCCAGCCACCCCGGCCGAACCCTACAGTGGAGGCGTGACCGACGTCTCCGAGGAACCGACCACCACCGACGCCGACCGGCTCTACTTCCGCCAGCTGCTGGCCGGCCGCGACTTCGCCACCGATGACCAGGTCGCCCGTCAGATGGTCAATTTCGTGTATCTGGTGGGTGACCGCGAGACCGGCGAGGCGGTCATCGTCGATCCCGCCTACGGAATCGACGAGCTGCTGGGCATCCTGGCCGCTGACGGGATGCGCTGCGTGGGAGCGCTCGGGACCCACTTCCACCCCGATCACGTGGGTGGGAGCCTCCAGGGGTGGGCCATCGAGGGCATCACCCGCCTGTTGGAGGTCGTCACCGTCCCGGTCCACGTGCAGGCCGATGAGCTGGAGTGGGTCGAGCGGTCGACCGGGGTGGGTGGAGGCGACCTGGTCGGCCACGCCGGGGGCGATGTCGTGACGGTCGGCGGCGTGCCGATCACCCTGGTCCACACGCCCGGCCACACACCAGGAAGTCAGTGCTTCCTCGTCGACGGCAAGCTCATCGCCGGCGACACGCTCTTCCTCGACGGCTGCGGTCGTACCGACTTCCCGGGCAGCGACCCGGCGGCCATGTACGACTCGCTGATGCACCGGTTGGCCCGGGTCCCTGACGACACCGTGCTCTACCCCGGCCACTTCTACTCGCCGCCCGACGCGTCGGCCACCATGGGTCGCACCCGGGCGCAGAACTACGTGTTCCGACTGAAGACGCCCGAGCAGTGGATGACGATGTTCGGAAGCTGAGCGACCGGGTGGTGGCTGCCGCCACCGCCTAAAGGTCCTCACCGTCGGCGCCGATCCGATGACATGGCGGCTCCGAGGGAAGGGGAGGCAGCGGCGCATCTCGTGTTCCGCTCGCAGGCCGTGCGCAACGCCGGATGGGTGGACCTCGCCATCGGACTCGCCGTCGTGCTCGCCGGGGTGGGGCTCGGGCTCTCCGGAGGTGTCCGCGGTGCGGCCGCCTTCGGCGTGGCTGCCGGCGTCCTGGGACTGGCCCTCCTGGTCTCCGGACTGGCCCGGGTGACGGCCCGCATGGAGATCTCCCGGACCCAGGTCGCCTGGACGTGGTCGTTCTCCCGACAGTCTCTTGCGCTGGAGGACCTCGACGATGCGGCGCTGGTGGAGAAGGGAGCACCGGCCTCGGGAGCCGCCTGGTCGGGCTTCCTGGCCGGGGGACTGACGTGGGTCGGCGTCTGGTGGTTGTTCGACGTCGTGCGGGGGTTCGTCACGAGTGAGCCGAGTCTGGGTCCGGTCGAACTCGTGGTGATCAAGCACGTCGGCGGACCCGTCCCCATCAAGCCGATCGGCGCCTGGTCGACGCGGGCCTCCCACTCCGACGCCAACCAGGCCCTCGACTACCTCCGGTTCGCCATCTCTTCCTCACCGCGACCGGTGGCCGCGATGCCGGACATCCTCCGCACCGACGCGTGGGGTCGGCCGGAGAGGTCGTGAGATCCGACCTCTCGACCCTGCGCCCCGTCAGGATTTCTGGAACCCCTCGATCGGCGCCCCGGCGGACCGGGCGCGACGTCGTGTCAGGCCGGCCCGAACCGGCGACCGTCCCACTCGAAGACGACCACCTTCCGGCCTTCGGTGTCCCGCCCGTCCGGGCATCGGCGGTACCGGTGGTGTTGGCCGTCGCTCATGATCACCACCAACTCGGCGGCGTCCGGCTCGACGGGGTCGACCCTCCCGTCACACGGTCCGCCACGCAGTTGCGCCCACTCCAGGTCATCGGCATCAGGGCCCACGTGCATCACCTGCGGCGTGGCCCGGATCCTGGTGCTCCGACCACCCGAGGTCATCCAGCGACGAGTTCGTCGGTGAGGGGATCGATGCCGGCGAGGTTGCGGGCCAGGTCCGGAGTGAGCCCGTAGCGTGCGGCGAGCGCGGTGGGCGCCAGATAGGTGACCTGGGTCCGGTCCCCGTCGACCCATACGAGGACCTTCAGGGGTAGGTCGAGGGCGGCGAGGGGCTCCGCCTCCATCACCGCGGTCCCGGCGGCCGGGGCGCCGAAGACGACCAGCGTCGTAGGGCGCAGCTCGAGCCCGACCCGTCGGGCTTCGGCGGCCTGGTCGATGACGGCGAAGAGGGTCATCCCCTTGGCCCCGATGAGGTCGGTGAGCTTCGAGACGGTCTCGCCGATCGGGTGCGGGCTCTGCTTGGTGACGATCCTCGTCGTGTCGGTCGGACCGCTGGTTGTCATGTCGTGCCTCCCTCGGGTCGCGATGGGGCCATTCTGCCGTCCTGCCCGGCCCGGCACCATCGTCGGCTTCCCCGGTTGAGACCAGGTCACCGGTGCACCCCGGGGTGCGCGAGGGGACGCGCCGTGGTCCGTGCCTGAGGGGCCCCGGAAGGCCCGTCAATCACCGACTTTCGGCCCTGACGCCGGTACGGGTGGTGGCCCTACCGTTGATTGCAGAGACGGAACATTGATGGGGGATTCGTCGTGGGGTCCCCGGTCAGGTTGACGGGAGTGATATGGCCATGACGACCGATGTCCGTGCGGCCGAGGTCGCCCAGCGGGACAACACCCAGGCGATCGAAGCGATCGAGCGGACGCTGCTGGCTTCCGAGGCGCTGCGCCAGGAGTTGCTCCGAGGAGAGTCGTCCTCGCGGAGGATGCTCGAGGAGTTGCACGCCGGCATGGCCTTCGCCGACGTCATCCAGGCGGGGGACCCGCCGGCCGCCGAACTGCGCGAGCGAGCCTCCGACCCGCTCGACCGCTACCGCGAAGCCCGTCGCCAGGTCCGTATGGCCATGATCGAGGACTGTCTGCACGCCGGGATGTCGCGGGGCCGGATCGCCGCGCTGCTCGGTGTGACGCGCCAGCGGGTCACCATGCTGGCGAAGGATCTCGACGTTCCCGAGTCGCCCGGGTCGGGTCGGAGGATGCTGCATCCCGCCTGACCAGCCCGTACGATTCGCCCCATGAGTGATCCTGTTCCCTCGGAAGGCACCGTCGTCGTGGTCGGGGCATCGTTGGCCGGCCTGCGGGCGGCCGAGGAGGTCCGTCACGAGGGACACACCGGACCGGTGATCGTGGTGGGGGAGGAGGTCCACGCCCCCTATGACCGTCCACCGCTCTCCAAGCAGCTCCTGTCCGGCAAATGGGACGTCGAGCGCATCCACCACCACACGCCCGACAAGCTCGATGCCATCGGCCTGGAATTCCGCCTTGGGTGTCGGGCGGTCGAGCTGGACACGGCGGCACGCATCCTGGGCCTCGACGACGGTACCGAGCTCCGTTACGACGGGCTCGTCGTCGCCACCGGCGCCGCCACCCGCCGCCTGCCCCACACCGACGGGATGCCCGGGGTGTGGATGCTGCGCACCCTCGACGACTGCCTCGGCATCCGGGCCGGCCTGGAGGCGGCGGGAGCGGAACCCCGGGTGGTGGTGATCGGCGCCGGCTTCATCGGTTCCGAGGTGGCGGCCACCTGCCAGGGCATGGGGGCCGAGGTGACACTGCTCGAGGCGTACCACACGCCGCTGGCCCGGGTCCTGGGTGACGAGATGGGTCGGATGTGCGCCGACCTGCACCTCGCCCAGGGAATGGACCTGCGCTGCGGCATCACCGTCGACCACCTGGAGAGCGATCCCGGCGGCCCGGACCCGGTCGTGGTGTGCCTGGCGGACGGCACCCGTCTGGCGGCGGACGTCGTGGTGGTGGGCATCGGGGTGGTCCCGTCCGCCGGGTGGCTGGAAGGTTCGGGGCTGACGCTCGACAACGGGGTCGCCTGTGACGCGGCCCTCTTCGCCGGCGAGCAGGTCGTCGCCGCCGGTGACGTGGCCAACTGGCTCCGGCCCGCCACGGGCCGTCCCACCCGCGTCGAGCACTGGACCAATGCCGCCGAGGGCGGTGCCGCCGCCGCCCGCAACCTCCTGGCCGGGACCGCCGCCGCCGTGCCCTACGACCCGGTCCCGTTCTTCTGGTCGGACCAGTACGGGAAGAAGATCCAGATGATCGGCCTGCCGGACGCCGACGACGAGGTCGTGGTGGTGGACGGGTCGGGCTCCGAGGGCAGGATGGTCGCCCTCTACCGCTCGGGTGACGTCCTGTCCGGGGTGCTCGCCATCAGCCAGCCGGCCAAGTTGATGGGCTACCGACCGCTGCTGGCCGCCGGCGCCCGGTTCGACGAGGCGCTCGCCCACGCCGCCTCCTGACGGGGACCGGGGGAACCGCCCGGAGGAGGTCGGTCCGAGCCGCCGCGGGTCGGATCCCGGCGTCGGGGGACACTGCGGAAGTGGCGGGTGACGGCCAGGGCGGCGGCGACCAGCTCGGCGCTCGGCTCGACACCCCCGTAGGTGGACCGCTCCACCAGGTCGACCACTCCCAGCAGTCCCGGGGCGTGCTCGGGGGCGGCGGCGGCCAGGCGGTGGCCGTAGGCGGTCAACGTCTCGTCGGGCCGGCGGGGCAGTCCGAGGCGGGCGCCCCCCCGGGAGAGGTCGGACGCCACCTGGTGGGCCCACGTGGGCGGCCGATGGGCCCGGCGGAGGCGCACGAACCAGACGATCGCCAGCACCCCGGCCACGAGTCCGATGGGGATCCAGGGCAGGCGGGCGAGGCCGTGGCCGAGCGAGGTGGCCAGGACCGACCCGGGGGTGGGGTTGGCCAGCGGCACGTTGGCGGTCGGGTCGAAGTTCTGCCAGCCGTAGCCCGGAAACCAGACCTGGACCCAGGCGTGGGCGTCCTTGGCCTGGACCTGGTAGAGGTCGGTGATCGGGTCGTAGGACCCCGGCACGTAGCCGACGGCCTCGCGGGCCGGGATGCCGAGGCTGCGGAGCATGACGACGGTGGCGGTCGAGATCTGCTCGCAATAGCCGCGACGACTGCCGAAGAGGAAGGAGTCCACGGCGTCGGCCCCGGCGGCCAGGGGCGGGATCTGCGTGGTGTAGCGCACGTGGTCGGACATCCACGTCTCGATGGCGGCGATCTTGGCGTAGGTGTGGGGATCGGGGTCACCCGGGGAGCCGATGCCCCTGGTGATCGACTCGGCCAGCGCCGCCACCTGGGGATAGGGGTGGGGGAGCTGCAGATACCGGGCGGCCTCGTCCTTCCCGATGCTGTGGGGTCCCGGGGCACCGTCCACCGCCGCCGGTGCGGTGGCGGCTTCGAGCACCGCGGGACTGACCGCCGTGTCGTCGGACACCACGGTGTAGATGGTCCCCGGGCCCATGGACGTGTTGGAGGTGATCGTCCCGTCGGGCGTGACCGTGAGGCTGCGGGCCTGGGCGTAGACGCGCTGGGCGTTGTCGGCGTGGAAGACCAGGTTGGGGCCGCCCTGGGCCAGGTAGAACGTCTGGATGTCCTGGGTCCCCGACGACAGCGGGGCCACCTGGTCCGGGTAGGTGGGGATGAGGAAGGGTGAGCCGCCCGTCACCCGGTCGGACAGGGGGCCGGAGACCGGGGCGCCGCTCTGCTGCCAGGACTGGCCGGTCCATTCGTCGAAGGTCTGGCCCACCCAGTAGTTGGGTCGCGTGGCCCGTACCCGCATGACCACCTGGTTGCCGAGGGCGATCCGGTCGGCCGTGTCCAGGGACTTGGCGAAGCCGAGGAACCCGCCGACCCCCGTCCGACCCGAGGCGGCGGCGGCGTGGGCGGGGAGTGAGCCGCTCCCGTCGGTCAGACCCGAGGGGGAGTCGACGGGCCCCGAGTCCGCCCCCGACGCCGTGAAGATCAGCGAGGCCGACACCTGGGGCGCGGGCAGCACCGCCACCAACAGGACGGCCAGCACGGCCACCAGGACACCGGCCCCGAGCACCGGCCGCCAAGGCACACCTTCGGTCTGGGACAGCGACTGCCACATGGCCACCAGTCCCCAGACGCAGCACACCACCCAGGCCACCACCCAGGCGCCGAGTGCCAGGTTCACCGACTGGGCGGCCGCCACCGCGATCAGGGCGGCCGACCCGGCCAACGAGTAGGCGACGTCCCGACGGGACGGCACGTCGAACGCGTGGGTGCACAGCACCCAGGCGAACAGGACGGCCAGAGGCGCCTCGACGGTGGAGATGTCGCCGGGGGTCGCGTGGTGGGTGACGGTGAGCAGGAACCAGACGAAGCCGCCCACGGCACAGACCGCGAGGACCGGCTTCACGCCGGGCCACGGGTTCGACCGGCGCCGGTAGGCGACGACGTTGCCGACCACCGTGGCGACCACCGCCACCAGGGCGACCCTCGGGCTGAGCTCGCCCTCCGACCAGCAGGCACCGATGCCTACGAGCACGGCCAGCACCGAGGCGGTGCGGAAGGAGATCGAGTGCTCCGGCGGTCCCGGCCGGTTCACCTCGACGAAGCGCTGCCAGAGGGTCACTCCGGCACCGCCCGGGCGAGGCGCCGGCCGAGCTCGGTCCGGCCGGTGACGGTGCCCACCACCCGGCCGGTCGCCTCCCGGGTGATCAGCACGACGGGCTGGCGACGGTCGGTGCAGGCCCCCACGGTGGCCATCATCCGTTCGGCCACCCGCTCGGTCTCCACGGGGTCCGGGGGCAGCACCACCTCCACGGTGACCGGGTCGTCGGTCTGGCGCTCGGACTCGCGCACCATGAGCGTGCCGACGTGGGAGGTGGCGGGCCAGTGCACGGCCCGTCGGGGGTCGCCCGCCGCATAGGGACGCACGCCACGTGGCTCGCCCACTCCGGACGGTACGCGTTTCGGGGCGTCACCACTGGCGTCCTCGACCGTGGAGAGGATCGGGTCGGCCTCGCCGGAACGGGGCGCCACGTGCAGCAGGCGGGGGAGGGGGAGTTCGACGTCACGGGCCCACCAGAGCAGGCCGAACGGGGCACTGGAGGCCACCTCGACCACCACGGCGTCGACGATGCCACGGCGTCCGGGGGTACACGACAGCGTGACCGTCCGACCGCCGCGCTGGGCGCCCCCGGCCTGGCGGTCGTGGCCGGCGGGCCAACGGGGGCGGAGGCGCACGGGTCGGTCGACCTCGAACGTGAGCTCCACCGGCCGCCCGACCTGTCCGTCCCCCGGCGACGCCGTACAGGCCACCCGGGCGCGCGAGGCGGGGAGCACGGGGGCGGCCAGTCCCACCAGGAGGAAGGCCCCGATGAGGGCGCCGACGGCCTGCACCCAACCCGATCCGCTCGAGCGGGCCACCCCGGCCCACGCCACCATGGTGATGGCGCCGGCGGCCACCGGGGCCGGCCAGGCCACCGGGTGGACCCGGCGGCGCAGCCGCAGGCCGCGGGGCACCGACGACGAGTCGGCCGTCCGTTGCCGGTGCTGCAGGCGCCAGGAGGCGGCCGAGCCGACCACCAGGGCCGCCGCGCCGATCAGGATCCCGACGGGGGCGGCGGCCGGCCCGATGAAGAGCCGTGACGCGGCGACGCCGACCATGCCGGCGGCGATCCCCACCAGGGCCGCCTGGATGCCCCGCCAGTGGTTGGGGCGCCCGTAGCCGTCCCCGTCACCCCTCACGGGCGGGCTCCCGGGGTCCCGATCATGTCGGTCCGCCGACCGCGCCGCCGGTCACGTGGTCGGGGCGGGGGTGTCGGCGATGATTCGGCCGACGAGCAGCGGCCCCTGTCCGTCACCACCGTCGGCGAGCAGCCGGTGGGAGAGGCAGGGTACGGCGACCGCCTGGACGTCGCCGGGGGTGACGTAGGGGCGGCCCCCCAGGACGGCGTGGGCCTGGGCGGTCCGCAACAGCGAGATGGCCGCCCGGGGGCTGGCCCCGAGACGCACGGAGCCGGTCGTGCGGGTCGCCCGCACCAGGGCCACCGCGTAGGCGGCCACCTCATGGACCACGTGGACCTGGGCGGTGGCGGCGATGGCCCGACCCCACCGCGCCGTGTCGGCCACCGGGGTCAGGGTGTCCAGGGCGTAACGACCGCCGTTGTGCAGGACGAGGCGGGTCTCGACCTCGGCGTCGGGGTAGCCGATCGAGGTGGAGAGCCCGAAGCGGTCGAGCTGGCTCTCGGCCAGGGGGTACGTGCCGACCTGGCCGATGGGGTTCTGGGTGCCGATGACCAGGTGGGGCCGGGGGAGCGGCCAGGACTCGCCGTCGACCGACACCTGCTGTTCCTCCATGGACTCGAGCAGGGCCGACTGCGTCCGCGGCGGCGTCCGGTTCATCTCGTCGAGGAGCACCACGTTGGCGAACACGGGTCCGGGACGGAACTCCCAGGTGGCGGTGTCGGGGGAGAAGACGGTGACCCCGGTGATGTCGGACGGCAGGAGGTCGGGGTGGCCCTGCACGCGGGAGAGCTCGGCCCCTAGGGCGGTCGCCAGTGCCCGGGCGAGGACGGTCTTGCCCACCCCGGGTACGTCCTCGATGAGCAGATGGGTGCCGGACAGGGCCGCCACGACGGCCGTGGTGACGGCTTCAGGGGTGCCGAGGAGCACGGCGGACAGTGCGGTGTGGAGGTCCCGGGCGAGTCGGACGGCGTCCGCCAGATCGGCCTCGGTCGGTGCCGGGCCCGACGGGACGACGCCGGTGGAGGAGGCCTCGGGCACGGTGACCGGGGAATTGACCGGCAGGTCGCCCGCACCCCGTGTCTCGATGCCGGTGGTCATGGGGTCTCCTGCTTCCCCGGCCGCGGCCGGTAGGGTCGGCGACGGCGCGGCGTCTGCTCCGACTCCCCAGTGTAGGGGGCCACTCCGCGTGACCACAACGCACCGGGGCGTGTTGGTCGTTCGGCGACCGTCGGCGGTCCGACCGACCCGGACGACCGCCGGACACGCTGTCCCGGGCTTGGCCGGCGGTTAGAAGTCGATGCCGGACAGCTCGGGCACCGCACCTTCGGCCCGGGAGCGGGCCTCGAGCCAGCGCTCGCGGGTCGCCCGGCGCTCGGTGTCGGGCCGGGCCGGCAGAACCTCGACCCGGGGGACCCAGGCGGCGGCCACATCCTCCTCGCCCGCCCACACACCCGTGGCCATGCCGGCCAGGAAGGCGGCCCCGAGGGTGGTGGCCTCCAGTACGGGGGCCACCTCGACCGGGCGTCCGCAGGCGTCGGCCAGTGCCTGGGTGAAGACCGGATTGGCGGTCATGCCGCCGTCGATCCGCAGCGCGCCCACCGGGATTCCGGAATCCGACTCGGCCGACTCCAGGAGGTCGGCACCGCGGTGGGCCACCCCCTCCAGGACCGCCCGCACCAACTCGGGACGGCCGCTGCCGCGGGTGAGTCCGGTGAAGGTGCCCCTCGCCCCGAAGTCCCAGACCGGCGTCCCCAGGCCCAACAGGGCCGGGACGAACCAGACGTCACCGGTGTCGTCACAGGCGCCGGCGACGGTGGCCGAGTGGGCGGCGTCATCGATGATGCCGAGATCGTCGCGCAGCCACTCCACGCAGGTGCCGGCCGACAGCATGATCGCCTCGATCCCCCAGGTGTCCACGCCGCCGCGGCGCCAGGCGATGATCGGGATCGTCCCGGCCGGTCCGCGGACGGCCTGGACGGGTCGGGTCGACCCGAGGCACTGGTCGAGCATGCCCCCGGTGCCGAACGTGGCCTTGGCCTGGCCGGCGGAGGTGCAGCTCTGTCCGATGAGGGAGGCCTGCTGGTCACCGGCCATGCCGGCGATGGGCGGGGCGCCGTCGAGCACGGTGGCCGGGCCGAGGACGCCGGACGAGTCCACGATGGTCGGCAGGACCGCCTGCGGAATGCGCAGGGCGTCGAGGAGCGGGGGGTTCCATCCCCGGCCGTCGCCGTGGATCAGGCCGGTGACCCCGGCGTTGGATGCGTCGGTGACATGCAGCGCGCCCTGCGACAGGATCCAGGCCACCCACGTGTCGATGGTGCCGAAGGCGAGTTCCCCCCGCTCGGAGCGGGAACGGTCGGGATCGGCGATGTCGAGGATGGCGGACAGCTTGGTCGCCGAGGCGTTGGGCGCGATGCGGATCCCGTCGGCCTGGAGTTCGAGGCAGGTGCCGACCGTCCGCAGGTCCTGCCAGCCCAGCCCGGGACCGACCGGCGTGCCCGTGGCCCGGTCCCACACCAGCGTGGAAGCCCGCTGGTTGGCGATGCCCACGGCGGTGACCGGCCCACCGTCGGCCAGGCTGTGCGAAGCCACCTCGATCACGGCCGCGGCGATGGCCGCTCCGTCGAACTCGACCAGACCGGGGAACGGGGTGTCGGGGAGCACCGCCACGTGGTGGATGTGTTCCACGGTGGCGTCGGGGCGGACCACCGCACCCCGCACTCCCGAGGTGCCCACGTCGACGACGAGGATGCTCATGGCCAGGGGACCTCGCCGAACGGGGTGGGCAGGCCGAGCTTGCCGGGATTGAGGATGCCGTGCGGGTCGAGCGCCGCTTTGAGCGCGACGAGGACGTCGAATGCGCCGTCGAGACCCTCGGCCAGGAAGCGCCCGCGGTTGAGTCCGATGCCGTGGTGGTGGCTGAGGGCCCCGCCCGCCGCCAGGGTGGCTCCGGTCACCTCGTCCCACGCCGTGCGGTAGTAGTCGGCGATCCAGGCGTCGCGACCGGCCGCATCCTCGGCGACGTCACCCGGCGGCCGGCCGGCGAAGGTGAAGTAGAGGCAGGCGCCATCGGTGTAGGCGTGGCTCTGGTGCGACGAGGCGGCCAGTGTGCCCGGCACCCGCTGCAGCGCTCCGACCACGGCGTCGTACAGGCCCGGAAGGGTGGCCCACCGCCCCGACACCTCGACGGTGTCGACGACGATGCCGGCCCGCCACAGCGGGGCCAGCGCCGAGACGTCGTTGCGGTGGGTGAGCCACCGGTCGACCAGCCCGGCCTCCATGACCGACGCGCCGACGCACTCCTGGTCCACCACGTCCAGGGTGGCACCCACCAATGACGGGTCGGCCTCGTCCAGCACGATGAGGAGGTTGGTGTCCCCCTCGTCGAAGTTGCGTCCCGACTCGGCGGCGTCGTAGAGGCGGAGTACGGCGGGCGATGCCCCCCGGCGCAGGATCCGGCGGCAGGCGTCCAGTCCGTCGGCGAAGGTGGCGAAGCCGAAGGCCCGGCGGCCTTCGCCCCCGGGTACCGGGTGCACCCGGAACCGGGCCTCGGTGATCACCCCGAGGGTCCCCTCGCTGCCCACGAACATCTGCGTGAGATCGGGCCCGGTGGCCGACCGGGGGCCGCGGCCGCCCGTGCGGACGGTGCGACCGTCGGCCAGCACCACCTCGAGCCCGAGCACCATGTCCTCGATCTTGCCGTACCGGTTCGAGTACTGGCCGGCCCCCCGGCAGGCCAGCCAGCCGCCCACCGTCGACAGGTCCATGGACTGAGGCCAGTGACCGAGGGTGAGGTCGTGGCCACGCAGGCCTGCCTCGACGTCGGGGCCGAAGGTGCCGGCCCGGAGGTCGGCGACCAGAGACGTGTCGTCGACGTCGACGATCCCGTCGAGGCCGCACAGGTCGAGGGCGACCCCTCCGAAAAGCGGCACCGATGCCCCGCACACCCCGCTGCGACCGCCGGCCGGGGTGACCGGTACCCCGGCCGCATCGCACAGCGCCAGCACGGCGGACACCTGGGTCGTGTCGGTGGGTCGGGCCACCAGCGCCGGACGGGAGGGCACCGCGCCCGCCGCCGCCCATCCGATGGCGACCGGCCACCAGTCGCGGCCGGCCTCGGCCCGGTCCTCGTCGAGGGTGGAGACCGAGTCACACGCGTCGGCGAGCCGGCGGCGGAGAGCGTCGTCCACGGGCACCCGGGCCACGTCGAGGCGGTCCACCACCCCGTCGGGACCGGCGTCCACCGGCGTGACCGGGGTCGGTCGGGTCACGATTCCACCGTGGCGGTGTCACCGGTGGACACCGCGGCCGGAGCGTCCGTCGGCGTGCCGTCGGCCGGCCCACGTTCATCCGGGTCGAGTCCGGCCCGGGCCAGGTCGTGGCGCACCCGGGCGGCGTAGGCGTCCGCCTCGGCCCGGGTGCGGGCGTCGTCCCAGCCGAGCTCCGGGCCGATCAGGGCGGCCACCCTCGGCGCGGCATCGGCGGCGGCCCGGGCGTCCCGGTAGGTGGACTGGGTGCGCCGGTCCAGCACGTCGGAGACGGACCCGGCCATCTCGCGGCGCACGGACCACAGGGCTTCCACCGTGAGGTAGGGCAGCCCGGCCACGAGGGGCTCCAGGAGCTCGGGCCGCCCCTCGGCCAGCTCCAGGACGGCCGGCGCCTCGGAGCCGTAGCGACCGGCGAGATGGGCCGCCCGTGACGCCTCGGGGTGGTCGGGGTCGGAGCGCACGTTGGCCCCGGCCCCGCCGGCCTGCGGGTGGACGCGTCCTCCGGGGGGGCACCGTGCAGGCGGAGGTTCTTGGTGCGCAGCGCAGGCCCGGGCGGCCGAGGACCTCGACGGCGGCGTCGACGGTGTCCTCGGCCATCTTGCGGTAGGTCGTGAGCTTGCCTCCGGTCACGGTGACCATGCCGGTCCCGGACGTGCGGACGGTGTGGCGGCGGGACAGATCGGCGGTCCGCTCGTCGGAGCCGCCCTTCTGCTCGGGAGCCAGCAGGGGACGGAGGCCCGACCAGATGCCGGTGATGTCGGACCGGGTCAGCTGACGGGTCGAGACGGCGTTGGCCGCGCCCAGGACGTAGTCGACGTCACCGGGCGTGCACGCCGGATCGTCGAGGGGGCCGTCCCACGCGGTGTCGGTGGTGCCCAGGTAGACCTGGTCGCCCCATGACACGACGAAGATCGAGCGCTTGTCCTCCCGCACCGGGATGACGGCGGCGATGTCGCAGGGGAACGCCTCCTCGGGCACCGTGATGTGGATGCCCTTGGCCGGCCGGATCGAGCGGGGGTCGTGTCGCTCGTCGAACGTCCGGATCTCGTCCGACCAGACACCGGCGGCGTTCACCACCACCGACGCCCGCACGTCGAAGGGGCTCGCCGTCGACCGGAGCCACCGTGGCGCCCCGGACGCGTCCGGCGGCATCCGTCACCAGACCGGTCGACCGGCGTGTGGTTGACGGCTGTGGCCCCGTGGTCGAGGACGGCGGTCCGGAGCACCGCGAGGGTCAGGCGCGAATCGTCCGAGCGGGCGTCCCAGTAGAGGAATCCGGCGGCCAGGCGATCCGCCCGCAGCGTGGGCAGATGGGCCAGGGCCTGTTCGCGGGTCACCTTCTCGTGGCGCCGCCCGATGCGTACGCCACCGGTGAGGTCGTACAGCCACAGAGCGGTGCGGTAGACCCGGGCCACGCTCTTGTTGACCACGCCCGGCTTGCCGAACAGGGGGATCAGGAACGGCAGGGGAGCCACCAGGTGGGGGGCGTTCTGGAGGAGACGCTGGCGCTCGGCCAGGTTCTCGTACACGAGCCGGTACTCGTGCTGCTGCAGGTAGCGGAGGCCGCCGTGGATGAGCTTGGACGACTTGGACGACGTGCCGGAAGCGAAGTCGTCCTTCTCGACGAGGGCCACCTTGAGGCCCCGGCTGGCGGCGTCGAGGGCCACGCCGGCTCCCGTGATGCCGCCCCCGACGACCAGGACGTCGAACGACTCACCCTCGAGGCGCGCCAGCGCCCGGCGCGGTGAGAACGGCTCGGTGCTCGGAGCGGGTACGGCCATGCCAAAGCCTGCCACACAGCGGCGGTCGCCACGTGGGCGTGGCCTCGGTGCTGCCGCCCCCGGGCCGGGGCGGGTCGGTCCCGGCACGGTCCGGACCACCAGGGAAGTCAGGCAGTCGTCCCCTGGATTTCAACAACCATTGTTGTTTGACAATCGTCGATGATAAGGTGTCCGGCGTGCGCAGCCCCGACGAGCTGACCGAGCTGTTCCGGACCTCGGGCCGGAAGGTGACGGCCCAGCGCCAGTGCATCTTCCGGATCCTCCAGGGGGACGAGACCCACCCCTCGGCCGAGGCCGTCCACGCCGTCGCCGTCCGGGAGATGCCGACCATCTCGCTGCGGACGGTCTACCAGACGCTCAACGACCTGGCCGACCTCGGTGAGATCGCCGCCCTCGACGTCGGAACCGGTCGCACCAGGTTCGACCCCAACGTGGACGACCCGCACCACCACCTGGTCTGCCGGAGCTGTGGGGAGGTGCGCGACCTGGTCGCTCGACTTCCCCGAGCTGACGGTGCCCGACGGCGCCGACCTCGGCTTCGACCTCGGCGCCCCCGAAGTGATCTTCCGGGGCCTGTGCCCGAGTGCCGGCCCGACGGGCGCGCAGCCGTCGCACCCGGAGCCGCCATCCGTCTGACACCCTACCCCATCAACAGCCCACCAGAAAGGAACACCATGCCCGACCTGAAGGACAGCAAGACCGAGGAGAACCTCAAGGAGGCGTTCGCCGGCGAGAGCCAGGCCAACCGTCGCTACCTGTACTTCGCCCAGAAGGCCGATGTCGAGGGCTACCCGGACGTCGCCGCCCTCTTCCGCTCGGTCGCCGAGGGCGAGACCGGCCACGCGTTCGGCCACTTCGACTTCCTGCGCGAGGTCGGCGACCCGGTGACGGCGTGCCGGTCGGACCGACCGAGGACAACCTCAAGTCCGCCATCGAGGGGGAGACCTACGAGTACTCCGAGATGTACCCCGGCTTCTCGAAGACCGCCCGTGAGGAGGGCTTCGACGAGATCGCCGAGTGGTTCGAGACACTGGCCCGGGCCGAGAAGAGCCACGCCGGCCGGTTCACCGAGGGTCTCGCCTCGTCGCCTGACCTCCCGCCGTCCGTGCCGGTCCCGGTCCCCGCGGCACGCGCCGGACGCCGCATCGAACCGCCGGCATCGAACGGCGGCATTCGAGCCGCGCGGGTGACCAGCCCCGTCCGGAGTCCGGCCCTCGAACCACCGACCTACCACACCGACGCGACGACCGACGGACGGACCCCAGTCATGACCGCCACGTACACCCCGACGATCCCGCCTACCTCGACGAAGCCGATCTCCGGGTCGAGCTCGAGCGCGTCTTCGACCTGTGTCACGGGTGCCGGCTGTGCTTCAACCTCTGCCCGTCGTTCCCGACGCTGTTCGACCTCGTCGACGCCAACGACGGCGACGTGTCGGCCCTCACCGTGGCCGACCAGGACCGGGTCGTCGACGAGTGCTACCAGTGCAAGCTCTGCTACCCGAAGTGCCCCTACGTGCCGCCCCACGAGTGGCAGCTCGACTTCCCGCGCCTCATGATGCGGGCCGACGCCGTGCGCCACGCCCAGGGCGGACCGGTGCGCGAGCGGGTGACCGATCAGGTGCTCGGCCGCACCGACCTCCTGGGCCGGGTGTCGACGGCGGCGGCCCCCGTCGTCAACGCCGTCATCGGCACCCCGGGATCGTGGGCCCGGAAGCTGATGGAGAAGACGGCGGGCATGGCCTCCGAGCGCCTGCTGCCGCCGTACGCCCGGACCGCGCTTCTCGACCTGGTTCCGCCGGCGGGCCACCGAGCCGGCGTCCCCGGGCCTTCGCCGCCGGCGCCCACCGGGGAGCGGTCTCGGTGTTCCCGACCTGCTTCATCGAGTACATGGAGCCGGCGATCGGCACAGGACCTGGTCAAGGTCTACGAACGCAACGGGGTCTCGTGCTCACTGCCCGAGGGCACCGAAGTGCTGTGGCGCCCCCTGGCTGCACCAGGGCAACATCGGGCAGTTCACAGAGGCGGCCGAGCGCAACGTGGCGGTGCTGGCCGCCGAGGTGCGCCAGGGGAAGGAGGTGGTGGTGGCCCAGCCGACCTGTGCCTATGTGGTCCGACGCGACTACCCCCTCTACCTGGAGAACGGTCCGTTGGGTGCCGACGCCCGGCTGGTGGCCGAGCACACCTCGGACCCGGCCGAGTACCTGATGGCCTTCCACAAGGGCGAGGGCACCCAGCTCGACACCGATTTCACCGGCCGCGCCGGCGGGGCCGTACCCGACCATGTCACGTACCACGTGGCCTGCCACCTCCAGGCCCAGCACATCGGGCTGAAGAGCCGGGACCTGCTGAAGGTGGCCGGGGTCAAGGCGTCGCTCGTGCAGCGGTGTTCCGGGATCGACGGAACCTGGGGCTACCGCGCCGAGAACTACGACCTGGCCCGCCAGGTGGCGGCACCCATGGCCGAGGAGATCCGGGCGGCCGGCAACGACGTGGTTTGCGGTGACTGCCATCTGGCCAACGGATCCATCGAGCAGGAGACCGGTACCCGTCCGGTCCACCCGATCCAGCTGATGGCTCGGGCCTACGGAATCCCCGAGGAGCCGTCGTGAACGCCCGCCCCCTGACCCTCGACGACATCGCCGACCAGCGCGCCTACGAACGGGAGCGGGACGACTTCCGCCGGGCGGTGATCGCCCACAAGAAGCTCCGCCGGATCAGCGTGGGGCCGGTCGTCACCCTGACCTTCGAGAGCCGGATGACCATGCGCTTCCAGATCCAGGAGATGGCCCGGGCGGAACGCATGACCACCGACGAGCAGATCCAGCACGAGCTCGACGTCTACAACCGGTTGCTGCCCGGCCCCGGCGAGCTGTCCGCCACCCTGTTCCTGGAGCTCACGTCCGAGGAGGAACTCCGCACGTGGCTGCCCCGTCTGGTGGGAATCGAGCGTTCCGTGGTGCTGGAGATCGGAGGGGCCGACCGCCGCCACTCGGTCCGTTCGGTGCCCGAGCACGAGCACGAGAGCCAACTGACCCGCGAGACCGTCACGTCGGCCGTCCACTACGTACGGTTCCCGATGACGCCCGAGGAGGTGGCGGCGTTCGGGGTAGGGCCGGTGACCCTGCTGGTCGACCACCCGGAGTATCCGCAGGGGCGACCCGGCGTGGTGCTGTCCGAAGCCACCCGGGCCGACCTGACCCGGGACCTCACCGAGGGGTAGCGCCTACTCGCCCCGGAACTCCGGGTCGCGGCGGCCCGCCGAGGCGTCGATGCCCTCGAGGAAGTCGGCGGTGCCCATCAGCCGCAGCTGCTCGGACCGCTCGTGGTCCACCATGTCGCCGAACCGGTCCACCAGGTCGGCCCGGAGCGTGCGGCGGATCGACTGCACCGCCAGGGGGGCCGAGCCGGCGATCTCGGCGGCGAGGAGGTGGGCTCCGGCCCGGGGATCGTCGTCCAGCCGGTCGCACAGGCCGATGGCCAACGCCTCGTCCCCGTCGATGCGGCGTCCCGTGGTGAGCAGTTCGAGGGCCCGTTGACGGCCGACGGTGGCGGGCAGGGTGAGGGAGATCCCGAAGCCCTGGTGGAACCCGAGCCGGGCGAAATTGGCGGCGAACCGGCTCGAGCGGGCACCGATCCGGAAATCGGCGGCCAACGCCAGGCCGAGCCCTCCACCGATGGCCGACCCCTGGACGGCGGCCACCAGGGGCAGCGGCCCGTCGATCAGCCGGGTGGCGGCGGCGTAGAGGCTGGCCAGCGCCTCGGGTTCGGGGCGTCCGGCAGAACCGAAGTCGAGTCCGGCGCAGAAGTGGCGCCCCTCGGAGCAGAGGACGACCGCGCGCGTGCCCGGTGGGCCGCCGCCCAGTCCACCGCCTCCACCACGCCCACCAGCAGCGCGGTGTCGAAGAAGTTGGCCGGCGGACGGTGCATCTCCACCTCGGCCACCTGCTGGCCGTCGAGGCTGACCGTCACGTCGGCGAACGCCTCGGTGGCGATGGGGTCGGTCATCGGTCCTCCTCGTCGGGGTGGGTGGCGTGCCACCGGGCCACCTCGGTGCGTACTTCGTCGCTGTGCTCGCCGCTGACCGCGGCGTGGCGTCGGACGGTGGGGCCCGGGTGGTTGGAGAAGCGGACCGGTTGGGGGATGACCTTGTAACGACCGGCCAGGGGGTGGTCGTCCTCGGGCAGGGCGTCGACCAGCTCCTCGAGCGTGGGCACGGCGGAGGCCGGGATGCCGGCCCGACCGCAGAATTCGAGCCACTCCGCGGTGGTGCGCGCCGTCAGGACCCGGGCCACGTCGCGGTAGAGGCTGTCGGCGTGGGTGATGCGGGACCGGGCGGAGTGGATGCGCTCGTCGTCGGCGAGGTCGGGACGACCGGCCTCGGTGAAGAGGTCCTCGTAGTTCTGTCGGGTGTAGGCCAACACGTTGATCCAGCCGTCCGCGGTGCGCTGCGGCCTGCGTTCGGGATTGAGGATCCGGCCGTAGCCGGGAGGCCCGAGGGGCGGCACGGTGGTGGCCGGGCCCGGCGTGCTCGACCAGGGTGAAGGCGGTCATGACGTCGATCATGGGGACCTCGATCCGCTGCCCCGCCCCGGTCCGCTCGCGGTCGAAGAGGGCGGCCAGCACGGCGTAGGCGATGGTCAGCCCGCTCACCTTGTCGGCCACCAGGGTGGGCACCAGGACGGGTTCGCCGTCCATGCGCCGGAACGTGTCGGGAATGCCCGATCCGGCCTGGATGACGTCGTCGTAGGCCGGGGCGTCGGCGGCCGGGGAGTCCGACGGGTAGCCCTGGGCCTGGCAGTAGACGACGTCCGGACGGACGTCGCGGACGTCCTGGTAGGTCATGCCCAGGCGGGCGAGCGTGCCGGGCCGGAGATTGGTGACCACCACGTCGACGGTGGCGGCGATGTCGAGGGCCTGGCGCCGACCCTCGGGATCCTTCAGGTCCAGTATGACGTTCCGCTTGTTGCGGAGGAGGTTGAGGGCCAGACCGGAGAGCGTGGGCACCGGGCCGGCGGTCATCACCCGGCTGAGCGTGCCACGCGGGTCTTCCACGGTGATCACGTCCGCCCCCAGGTCGCCGAGGATCTGGGTGGCCAGTGGTCCCATCACGACCGAGCTGAGGTCGAGCACCCGGACGCCCTGGAGCGGCCCGGTCGACGTCGATGGCATGGCGGAGTCCTTTGGGCTGGCGGGCGGCGGAGATCGCGGCCGGGGTCGGGCACCGGGAGCTCCCACCCGGACGGTGCGGCCGGAGGCAACGGCCAATGGTAGCGAGCGCACCGACGGCCGGGTCACCCGGTGACCTCCGCCGTGCGGGAGACTGGACGGCGATGAGCGGCGCCGAAGGGCCACCACTGGGATTCTGGGACGAGTTCCGTGACGCCGTGACGCCGCGTGCCGTGTTCCTGGTGATCGGGGTGGCGTTCATCCAGGTGGCCTTCATCACCTCCTACGTCGGGGCATTCCATCATCCCGAGCCCCACGCGCTGCCGGTGGCGGTCGTCGCGCCGCCGGGGGACGGGCCGAAGTTGGTGCATGCCCTGAACGGGATCGCCGGGCACCCGATCCAGGTCACCGAGTCCGACTCGGTGGCGGCCGGGACGTGCCGACTGCTGCGTCGGGAGGTCTACGGGGTGCTGGTGGTGGACCCCACCGCCGCCCACGAACAGCTGCTCGAGGCGAGCGCCGGCGGGGTGTCGGCCGCCGTCGCCGTCACCGATGTCCTGGACCAGGTCGCCACCCAGCTCCACCGGACGGTCGTCGTGCGCGACATCCGGCCGCCGTCACCCGGCGACCGCAACGGCCTCACCTCCTTCTACCTGGTGATCGGTTGGATCGTCGGCGGGTATCTCGTGGCCTCCATCCTGGGCATCAGCACGGGCTCCCGCCCCGCCAACGCCCGGAGGGCGACCTTGCGGCTGCTGGCGATCGCCCTGTACGCGCTCGTCACCGGGATGGCCGGTGCGCTCGTCGTCGGCCCCGGGCTCCACGCCCTGCCCGGGCCGACGTTCCAACTCGGATTGCTCGGCGCCCTCGTGATCTTCTGTTCCGGCGCTTTCGCCATGGCCCTGCTCGTCGTGGCCGGGACGGTCGGCATCGGCCTGGCGATCCTGCTGTTCGTGGTCCTCGGCAACCCGAGTGCGGGCGGGCCGTACGTGTGGCAGCTCCTTCCACCGTTTTGGAAGGACATCGGCCCGTGGCTTCCCTCCGGCGCCGGCACGGCGGCGGCGCGGGGGATCGCCTACTTCGGTTCGACGGCCATCGCCTCGAACCTGCTCGTGATCGGCGCCTACGGCGTGGTCGGGGTCCTCGTCATCTATCTGGTCCTCCTCGACGTCGGCCACCAGCTCATCCGCCTCCCCGCCGGGGTCCGCCGGGACCCGGCCGGGGACTCCGGAGCGTAGGCGCCCAGGCCGAAGGGCGACGTGGGCCCCTCGGCCGTGGCGGACGGCGGCGCGGGTCACCCTTCGGGACGTCGACGGGGTCACGGCAAGGTCGCAGCCAGGGGCTTGGCAAGGTGGAGGTCACAGGGTGGTGTCGCCCCCCGATCGGGTGGCCCGTCCGACGCTCTGCAGCGGGACGGCGACGCACTCCGGTGCAGATGGGACGGACCAATGAGCAGTGCCACCACCACCACGATCGTGGGGAACCTGACCCGGGACCCCGAGATCCGGTACACCCGCGAAGGACAGGCCACCTGCACCATCGGCGTGGCCGCCAACCGTCGGTGGCAGAACCGGGAGACCAACGAATGGGAGGAGTCGACCTCCTTCTTCGACGTCGTCGCCTGGCGGGACCTCGCCGAGAACGTGGCCCTCAGCCTGACCAAGGGGATGCGGGTGCTCGTTACCGGCCGTCTCGAGCAGCGGAGCTGGGAGACCGAGGACGGCGACCGGCGCTTCAAGATCGAGATCGTGGCCGACGAGGTGGGTCCGGCGCTCCGTTTCGCCACCGTCGACGTCCACCGGGTGGTCCGGCCGGCCGCCGAGGGCGATGGCGCCCCGTTCCCCGGGGGCGGGGTCGATGCCTGAGCGCCGGCCGCCGCGCCCGGTGCACTTCGGCGTCCGGGTCATCCTCTCCAAGGAGGAGGCGTTCGGAGCCTGTCAGGCCCTGGCCGACGCCGGTCGTCTGCTGGTCCGGGCGGGCGGGCACGAGGAGGCCGACTCGCTGGGCTCGCTCTTCGAGCTGCTGGAGGAGCGCCTGGTCTCCCGGTGATCCATCGACGGCCCGGGCCGGTTCACCCCTCCCGGCCCGGGCCCGTCTCCTGACGGACCGCGGACGCGACTCCGCCCCCGCCGGGCGACGGCGGGGGGCGGAGCGGATTGTCCGATGGGTCCTGAGTCAGCTCTCGGTCGGTTCGAACTCCAGCGAGAGCGAGTTCACGCAGTAGCGCAGGCCGGTCGGCGCCGGTCCGTCGGGGAACACGTGTCCCAGATGACCCCCGCAGCGTGCACAGGTGATCTCGGTGCGACGCATCCCGAAGGACGAGTCGTCGTGCTCCTCGATGGTTCCGTCGGCGAGGGCCCGGGTGAAGCTGGGCCATCCGGAACCCGAGTCGAACTTGGCGTCGGTCGGGAACAACTCGGCGCCACAGCCGGCGCACGTGAACATGCCCGATCCCTCGACGTGGAGCAGCTCGCCGGACCAGGCCGGCTCGGTCCCCTTCTGACGCAGGACGGCGTACCGCTCGGGCGTCAGCCGGTTGCGCCACTCCTCGTCGGTCAGCTCGAACTTCTCGCCGGCCGTGGGCTCGTCGGTGGTGCTCATGGTGCCTCCTTCTCTTTTGTCGCCGCACCACCCCGGCGTGCCGGTGTCGGGCGCGGCTGCGATCATGCCGGTCAACGTCGGCGGCGACCCGGGTGTTCCCGCCGACATCTGTCCCATTGCTGTCCGAGTGGTCGCCCTTCGCGTTGCACCTCGCGGCTTCTCGCTCCTGAACAGGGACTATGTCGCAGATGTCCCCTCCTCCGGCGGGGCACCGGCGTACCCCGACAGGTCCGGGCCGGCCGGCGAGGCGCGAAACCCCCTTTGCTAACGTCGCGTCAGATTTCGCCCCCCCACCGCACAGGACGCCCGCACCATGGACCTTCGAGACCGACCCGAGGACGACGCCTTCCGCTCCGAGGTCCGCACATGGCTGTCCGAGCACGTGGTCGGCGAGTACGCCGCCCTCGGCGGTCGCGGCGGCTCCGGCGACGAGACCTTCGGGTTCGAGGTGCGCCTCGAGTGGGAGAAGGAGCTCGCCGCCGGCGGCTGGACGTGCCTCGGATGGCCCGTCGAGTTCGGCGGGCGCGGCGCCTCCATCGCCCACCAGGTCATCTTCAACGAGGAGTACGTGAAAGCGCGTGCTCCGGGGCGGGTCAGCGTCCTGGGCGAAGGTCTGCTCGGTCCGACGCTCATCCAGTACGGGACCCCGGCCCAGCAGGACCGCTTCCTGCCGCGCATCGTGGACGGCACCGAGCTCTGGTGCCAGGGCTACTCGGAGCCCGGCGCCGGCAGCGACCTGGCCAATGTGGCCACCCGGGCGGAGCTCGACGGCGACGAGTGGGTCGTCACCGGCCAGAAGGTGTGGACGTCGCTGGCCCACCAGTCCGACTGGTGCTTCGTGGTGTGCCGGACGGAGCCGGGGTCCGTGCGGCACAGGGGGCTCTCGTACCTACTGGTCCCCATGGATCAGCCCGGTGTCGACATCCGACCGATCACCCAGCTGACCCGCACCTCGGAGTTCAACGAGGTCTTCTTCGACGGTGCCCGCACCGCCCGGGATCTGGTGGTGGGGGAGCCCGGCGACGGCTGGCGGGTGGCGCTGGCCACCCTGGCCTACGAACGCGGCGTGGGCCTGCTCGGCCACCAGCTCTCGTTCCGGCGCGAGCTCGACCATCTGATGGAGGTGGCGAAGCAGACCGGGCGGGCGTCGGACCCCGTCGTGCGCCAACGGCTGGCCCGTTCGTACGCCGAACTCGAAGTGCTCCGCTACAACACCCTGCGCAGCCTGTCGGGCTACGACGGGCCGGTCGCCCCGCCCGAGGCGTCGGTGATCAAGCTCTACTGGGCGTCGTGGCACCAGCGTCTGGGAGAGCTGGCCATGGACGTCCGGGGCCCGGCCGGAATGGTGGCCGAGGCCGCTCCCTACGAGCTGGACGCGTTCCAGCGCACCTTCCTGTTCAGCCGCTCGGAGACGATCTACGGCGGCTCCAACGAGATCCAGAGGAACATCATCGGTGAGCGGGTCCTCGGCCTGCCGCCCGAGCCCAAGGGAGAGCTGCGTTGAGCGATGCACCGAACGAGGCGCCGGCCGGCCCGGACACCGGCCCGACCGGGCTGGCGGCCGTCCCCCACCCGCCCGCCGGCCACGGCCTGCTCGAGGGCCGCGTGGTGGTGGTGACGGCGGCGGCCGGCACCGGTATCGGCTTCGCCACGGCCAAGCGCTGCATCGAGGAGGGGGCGACCGTCGTCGTGTCCGATGCCCACGAGCGCCGGCTGGGTGAGGCGGCCGACGCCCTGGCCGAGCTGCCGGGAGCCGGTGGGGTGCGACCTCTCGCCGTGCCGTGCAACGTGACGGAGGAGGACCAGGTCCGAGCGCTGTACGACGCCGCGGTGGCCGAGCACGGTCGGTTCGACGTGGCCGTCAACAACGCGGGACTCGGTGGCCAGGTCGACGTGGTGGACATGACGGACGAGCAGTGGGACCTCGTGCTCGACGTCACGCTCACGGGCACCTTCCGGTGCACCCGGGCGGCGCTGCGCCACTTCTACGCCCGGGGCGGGGGAGGGGTGATCGTCAACAACGCCAGCGTGCTGGGTTGGCGGGCCCAGGCGGGCCAGGCCCACTACGCGGCGGCCAAGGCCGGGGTGATGGCGCTCACCCGGTGTTCGGCCGTCGAGGCCGCGCCCCACGGGGTGCGCATCAACGCGGTCTCGCCGAGCCTCGCCGTCCATCCGTTCCTGAACAAGGTCATGGCCGACGACGACCTCGCCGAGTTGGCCCGCCGGGAGGTGTCCGGACGGGGTGCCGAGGTGTGGGAGGTGGCCAACGTGATCGCTTTCCTCGCCAGCGACTACGCCACGTTCCTCACCGGTGAGGTGGTCTCGGTCAGCAGCCAGCACCCCTGAGCCGGTCGGTACCGGCCTCTCCCGGCCGAGAGGCCATGCACTACTCTGACGGCGTGTCAGATGTGACCGATCCCCGTGGCGACCTCGAGTGGGGCACCCTTCCCGGCCTGGTCCAGGACGCGGCCGCCCGCTTCGGTGAGGCCGAGGCCCTCGTCGACCGCAACGGCCCGGGCGGCACCACCACGCGCTGGTCGTTCGACCGGTTGGCCGACGAGGTGGCCACCGCCTCCCGCGCCGCGGTGGCTCACGGGATCGAGCCCGGTGACCGGGTCGCCGTCTGGGCGCCCAACTGCGCCGAGTGGGTCGTGGCCGCCCTCGGGGCGGTCGGCGCCGGGGCGGTGCTCGTCCCCCTCAACACCCGCTACAAGGGGGCCGAGGCGGCCTACATCCTGCGGGCGTCGGGAGCCCGGCTCCTCTTCACGGTCGAGGGGTTCCTCGGGACGGACTACCCGGGCCTGTTGGCCGAGGCGGTGGCTGCCGGCGCCGAGCTGCCCGACCTCGAGCGCGTCGTGGTGCTGCGCAGCGACGGTGTCGGCACCCCGTCCGGAGTGGGTGGGGTGCCCACGACGGGGTGGGACGGGTTCCTGGCCGACGCGGAGCGGTGCGAGCCGGACGTGGCCGCCGGCCGGACGGCGTCCCTCGATCCCTCGGACCTGTCGGACCTGATCTTCACCTCGGGCACGACCGGTCATCCCAAGGGCGCCATGACCACCCACGCCCAGACGCTGCGGACGTTCGCCACCTGGGCGGAGGTGGTGGGTCTGGCCCCCGGCGACCGCTACCTGATCGTCAACCCCTTCTTCCACACCTTCGGGTACAAGGCCGGGATCCTGGCCTGCCTGATGGCCGGGGCCACGATGGTGCCGGAGCCGGTGTTCGACGTGGACGTCGTGCTCCAGCGGGTGGCCGACGAACGGATCAGCGTCCTGCCCGGTCCCCCGACGATCTTCCAGTCGATCCTCGACCACCCCAAACGGGACGCCTACGACCTCTCCTCCCTGCGGTTGGTGGTGACCGGGGCCGCCGTGGTGCCCGTCGAGCTGGTCGAGGCGCTGGAGTCCGGGCTCGGCATCGAGACGGTGCTCACCGCCTACGGGCTGACCGAGGCCACCGGAACGGTCACCATGTGCCGGCGTGGTGATCCGCCGGAAGTGATCTCGGCGACGTCGGGTCGGGCCATTCCGGATGTGGAGGTGCGCATCGTGGACGCCGACGGGGCCGACGTGGGCACCGGCGACCCGGGAGAAGTGGTGGTGCGCGGCTACAACGTCATGCCGGGCTACTTCCGGGACGACGAGGCCACGGCGGCGGCCATCGACACCGAGGGCTGGCTCCACACGGGGGACATCGGGTTCCTCGACGCCGCCGGAAACCTCGCCATCACCGACCGGCTGAAAGACATGTACGTGAGCGGTGGTTTCAACGTCTATCCGGCCGAGGTGGAGGCCGTCCTGCGCCGTCATCCCTCCGTCGGCCAGGTGGCCGTCGTCGGGGTTCCCGACCACCGGATGGGGGAGGTCGGTCTGGCCGTGGTCGTGCCCGCGCCCGGGGCGGACGTCTCGGAGCTGGCCATCGACCTGCCCGCGTTCGCCAGGGAGCATCTGGCCAACTTCAAGGTCCCGCGGCGGGTGGAGGCGGTCGACGTGCTCCCCACCAACGCCAGCGGCAAGGTGCTCAAACGAGAACTCCGGGCGACCTACGCCTGAACGTCCGCCGCACCGATCGCAGTACCGTCGCCCCGAGCAGTCCGCCACATCGAGCAGTCCGCCACATCGAGCAGTCCGCCATATCGAGCAGTCCGCCACATCGAGCAGAAGGAGCACCCCGTGCGAGGCATCGTCTACACCGGATCCGACGTCGAGGTCACCGATCAGCTGACCGTGCGTGATCCCGGGCCCACCGAGGTCCGGGTAGCCATCGGTGCCGCCGGCGTCTGTCACTCCGACCTGTCGGTCATCAACGGCACCATCCCCTGGAAGGCACCGTCCGTGCTCGGCCACGAGGGGGCCGGTGTGGTGGAGGCCGTGGGCGGCGAGGTGACCTCGGTCAAGCCCGGGGACCACGTGGTCATCGCCACCCTGGCCAGCTGCGGAACGTGCCGGGCGTGCGCCACCGGGCACCCGACCTGGTGTGTGAAGACGCTGGGCAACGTGTCCACACCGTTCACCTACAAGGGAGAGCCCGCCTCCAACTTCGCGGCGTGCTCGGTGTTCGCCGAGTCGACCATCGTGAAGGAGGTCCAGGCCGTCAAGATCTCCAAGGACGTCCCGTTGACGTCGGCGTGCCTGATCGGCTGCGGCGTGCTCACCGGAGTGGGCGCGGTGTTGAACCGGGCGCGGGTGCAGGCCGGCGAGACGTCGGCCGTGTTCGGTGTCGGTGGAGTGGGCCTCAACGTGATCCAGGGACTGCGGCTGGCGGGAGCGAGCCGGATCATCGCCGTCGACACGCTGGCCTCCAAGGAGGGGTTGGCCCGACAGTTCGGGGCCACGCACTTCGTCGACGCCTCCCAGACCGACGCCGTGGCCGCCATCCGGGAGATCGTGCCCCCGGGGCCCGCCCGGGTGACGGGGGCGCTGGGCTGGACGGGCGGTGTCAACTGGTCCTTCGACTGCGTCGGCCACCCGGCCGTGCTGCGCAACGCCCTCGACGTGCTCGACTGGGGTGGCAACGCCCTGGCCATCGGCATCCCGCCGCAGGGGACCGAGGTCGCGGTCGACGTCAACGCGCTGGCCTATGTCGACCGGGGCCTCCTCGGCTGCCGGTATGGATCATCCCGACCGCACCACGACATCCCGCTGATGGTCGAGCTGTACCTGTCGGGCAAGCTCATGCTCGACGAGCTCGTCACCGAGCAGAAGCCGCTCGAAGGCTTCCGGGACATCGTCGAGGACATGGAGGCCGGTAAGCTGGCCCGTGGCGTCCTCACCTTCTGACCGGAGCGGGAGGCCGTCGTCATGGCCATCGAGGTGAACGTCGACAACTACGCGCGGGCGGAGGTCGCCTCGCAGGTCGACCGGTTCCTGACGGCCGGGTCGTCTGTGAATGTGTGGACCCACATACGGGTGCCCACGCCACTGAACCAGCAATCGGTCATCCGCATGAACCGGGACACGCTCTACAGCGTGGCGATCGTCGATGCCGCCGACGGCTTCGCGGTCACGCTGCCCGACGCCGGGGACCGCTACCTGACCGTCATGGTGATGGACGAGGACGGCTACGTCGACCGGGTCCTGTGCGGCGCCGGTGAGCACGCCATCTCCGCGGACGAGGTCGGCGGTGGATTCCGCGTTGGCCATCGCGCGGATCCTGGTCGACCCGGTCCATCCCGACGACGTGACCGAGGTCAACCGGCTCCAGGACGGTCTGGTGGTCGAGGCACCGTCCGGCCGTTCCTGGGAGTCGGGCCGCTACGACACGGCCAGCTACCAGGCGACCAAGAAGGCGTTGTTGGCGCTGGGAGAAGGCATCCACGACTCGCGTCGGACCTTCGGCCGGCGGGGGCAGGTGGATCCGGTCCGGTTCCTCATCGGCTGCGCCGGCGGCTTCGGCGGCCTGCCCGAGGAGGAGGCCTACTATGCCATCCGGGCCGCGCCGATGGAAGCCGGCCGGTTCAGCCTGACCGTTCCCGATGTGCCCGTCGACGGGTTCTGGTCGGTCTCGGTCTACAACCGCGATGGCTACTTCGACGAGAACCCCTACGACTCGTACAGCGTGAACAGCCTGACCGCGGTGGCCGACGCCGACGGTCCGATCACCCTCCACTTCGGGCCGGAGCCCGACGGATCGCCCAACTTCCTGTTCGTGAAGGACGGCTGGAACTACGCGGCCCGGATGTACCGACCCCGTCCCGAGATCCTGGACGGGGCGTGGACCTTCCCGGAGCCGCGGCCGGTCGGCTGATTCGTCCGGCCGAGCGGCCACGGGCGAGCCGGTCGTCTGGAGTCCGGGACCGACCGGGTGGTGGTGGTCAGGCCGGCCGGTGGTCGCCGAGCGCCTCCAGGGCCCGATCGTGGAGGTCGGCGACCCCCGCGGCCGTCGTCTCGGCGAGCAGACCCACTTCGGGAACCGTCCGGTAGTCGCCGGTGATCCCGAAGAACAGCTGCCCGTTGTAGGAGAGGATGGCCGTCCCCACCCGCAGGCCGTGGCTGATGGGCACGAACGGCCGGTACTCCGTCATCTCGTGGCCGAGGCAGTAGAGGGGGAACTGGGGGCCCGGGACGTTGGTGGTCACCGTGTTGAGCGAGTGCTGGCCGAATCGGCGGGACGAGCGCATCACCGTGCGGCTGACCATGTCCAGGACCAACGGGGGCGCCAGGTCGCTCACCGCGGCCAGGGTCTCGCCGGCCTCGGCGATCCCGGAGGCCTTCAGCTCCGACATCTGTGCCCGGACGGCCTCGAGACGGTCGACCGCGTCCCCGAGGTGCACCGGGAGGTCGATGAACAGCGCCGAGACCCGGTTGTCGGGAACCCCGCGTCCGTCGTCGTGCCGGGTGGACACCGGCACGAGCGAGCGGACCTGGGCGGTGTCGACGTCGTCGCCGCGCTCGGCCAGCAGGGTCCGGTACCCGCCGGACACGGCGGCGAGGACGACGTCGTTGACCGTCCCCCCGAACGCATTCCGGACCGTCTTCACGGCCGCCAGTGACGCGGAGGAGTGGGCCCATACCCGGTGGGGGCCGATCGGTCCTTCGATGGAGAGGCTGCGGGTGGGCGCCAGTCGCTCGGTGAACCGGAGGGTCCCCGTGGCGGTCGAGACCGCCGAGCGGACGGTCCGGGCGGGGTGGGTCACCGCCCCCGGCACCGATCGGGCCACGCCGACGAGGTCGCCGGCCAGTCCGCCCCAGGCGTCGAGGACCTTGACCGCACCGGGCGGCTCGGGCGACGGCGACCAGGGCTCCGGATCGTCCAGCAGGACGTCGGGGTCGAGGTCGAGCAACGCGGTCAGCAGGCCCACTCCGGCGATGCCGTCCACCATGCAGTGGTGGACCTTGAAGACCAGGGCCCACCTCCCTCCCTCGAGACCTTCGACCAGCCACGCCTCCCACAGCGGCCGGTCCCGGTCGAGGTCCTGGGACATGAGCCGGCCCATGAGCCGGCAGAAGTCGGCGTCGTCCCCGGGGGCCGGGAGCGCGGTATGGCGTACGTGGTAGCCGAGGTCGAAGTCGGGATCGTCGACCCAGACGGGACGGCCCAGCTCGAACGGGACGGTGCGCACCCGCTGGCGGTAGCGGGGGATGAGGTGCATCTTGGAGGCCACCAGCCCCTCCACCTGCTCCAACGTCGGCGGCGGGTCGGCGAACAGGCACGCACCAGCGATGGCCATGTGGACCGAGCCGTCTTCGAGGTGCAGGAACTCGGCGTCGAGTGCGCTCAGCCTGTCCATGTCGCGGTCTCCTCTGGTCGTTCCGTCCGCACCCTAGGACGGGCTACCGCGGGCGACCAGGGTCGATGGTCCCGGCGGCGGGCTTGCGGCCGCCGACCCGGAGCCTCAGGACCTCAGGACCTCGGGGCCTCAGGAGCTCAGGAGCTCGGGGCCTCGGGAGCTCAGGAGGCGGCGAGGCTCCGACGGCCCTCGGCATAGGTCATCCACCGTCCGGCCTCGAAGTCGTACAACTTGCAGGCCCGGGTGTTGGACAGGTAGTCGCCGAACCGCAGCGGCTTGTCGATGACCGTGCCCGGAAAGGCGGTCTCGATGGCGGTGGCCGCCTCCTCGAGGTGGTACATCGGCACCCGCATGTCCACATGGTGGGGGACGTGGACCATGATCCAGTGCAGGAAGAAGTTGACGCCCTTCGGCACCCGGAGCACCGTCGTCCCCTCCATCTGGGCCCGGAACTTGTTCCAGCCGTCCTTGCTCCACCAGCGGATGTCCGGGGCGATGTGCTGGACGTGCACCACCGTGCCGATCAGATAGGAGAAGGCGACGAAAGGGAGGACGATGGTGCGGACGTCGAGCCAGACCACGCCGGCCGGTGACTCGTTGCGTATGACGCCGATGGCGGTGAACACGGCGAGCATGCCGGCCATGAAGGCGGTGACGAGCCACCGGTCCCGTCGGATGGCCGACACCCACCGTGACGGATTCGGGCCGGTCATCATCTTCTTCCACCAGACCTGATGGGCGTAGTAGGCACCGCCGCCCAGCCAGGACCACTCGAACCGGTGCAGGGTCTGCCGCCACCAGCCGAGCTCCGCGTACTGGCGCGGGGTCGTCGGGTGCCACACGAAGTCATAGCCCTGGCGGACCGTGTACGGATGGTGGACGCGGTTGTGGCCCAGGACCCAGCCCTCGTAGACGTGGAAGCCCGGGAGCATGGCGATGTGGGCCACGACCGAGTTGCGGCGTTTGGAGGAGAACAGCGCCCCGTGGGCGGCGTCGTGGCCCACGATGAACAGCGCCGACACCACGAAACCCATGGCCACCTCGAGGGCGAGGGCTGCGATCACGTTGCTGACCACCACCAGGAGACCGAGCAGGAGGACGTACATGGCGGCGTCCCGCCAGAAGTAGGTCATCCCCCGCCAGGTCGGATTGTCGTAGACCGAGTCCGGGAGCGCGTCGATGACCGGCTTTAGTGTGGTCGGGGGAGTCGCCAGCCCTACGGAACCAGCGACATCTGTGGGATCTTCGGGCAACCGGCCTCGTCTCAATCGGGACAGGACCGCCACCCGTCGTCCCCCCAGCCTACTCTCACCACCCCGCGACCGCCTTCAGGCCGGATTGCCCGGCCTCGGCCAAACTGGGAACATCCGCCCCGTGCCCCCTGAACTCCCCGTGCCCCCGATGGAGCCGGACGCCGACGCGGCGGTGACCCGGGCCCGGGGGTACTTCGAGCAGTTCGCCTCCGAGTACGACGAAGCGGCCCGAGTCTCGGGATGGAGGCTCAACGGTCGACTCGCCGGGACGTTGGCCGGAATCGGGCCCGGGGGTCGGGCGGTCGACCTCGCCTGTGGGACCGGCACCACGCTGGCCGAACTGCGACGGGCGTTGCCGACGGCGGAGCTCGTGGGGGTGGACCTGGCGGACGCCATGGTCGAGCGGGCCGCTGCCACCACCCCCGGCGCCACCGTGGTCCGCGCCGACGTCCGTGACTTCGTCGAGGCGTCGGCCGCCGGATCCTTCGACGTGGTGACCGCCATCGGAGGCTTCGAGTTCACCCCCGGGCTCCCCGGACTGCTCGACGGGATCCGCCGCCTGGTGGCGCCGGGTGGCCACCTGGTCTTCACCTACGAGCCGGTCCTCGCCGGTTGGCCTCCTCAGGAGCAACGGGTGGAGACCAACCTCGGGAGCAACGGCCTCGAGCTCACCACGTACCGATGGGACCCGGGGGAGGTGACGTCCGGCTTCGACGGGTGGGAGTCGCGGCGCAATGAGCTGCTCGTCGCCTATCTGCGGGACGAACTCCCCACTGTCTACGGATGGCTCCACTACCGACGGCGGTGACCCGCCGACGGCGCTGACCCGCCGACGGCGCTGACCGCGGAAGGTCTCGGGCCGGTCCGGTGGCCGGTGCGGCGCCCCACCGGACCTGACCGGCTCCGGATCAGTTGCCGAGGATCGAGCTGATGCCGCCGCTGAGGTTGAAGCCACCGCCGTGGCCACCGTCCGATCCGTCACCCGGCAGGTAGTCGCCGACCTCGGCCGCCAGCTGACTGATGCTCATCGACTGCAGCCAGATACGTCCGGGCCCGGTCAGGGTCGCGACGAAGAACCCGTTGCCGCCGAACATCTTGTTGGCGATCCCGGGGATCGTGGCGATCGAGAAGTCCACCCCCTCGGTGAAGGCACCGACGTGGCTCGGGTGCACCCGCATGGTGGTTCCGGCCTCCAGGTCGTAGGCGAACATCTCCCCGGAGAGCTCCAACCACGCCTGGCCCTCGCCCGTCAGGTGCTGGAGGAAGAAGCCCATCCCGCCCAGGAAGGCGCCTCCGAGCTTCTGCTGCATGGCCACCGACGCCTCGATGCCGTCGGTGCCGCAGAGGAAGCCCGAGCGGTGCACGAAGTACGACCGCTGTGGCGTGACGTCGACGCTGATGATGTTGCCGGGCAGCTTGGCCGGGAAGACCACGGTGCCCGGGCCTCCCTCGGACGTGTACCGCGTGAGGAAGAGGCCCGCCCCGCCGACCACCCGTTTGGCCGCCTTGAAGAAGCCCTTGCCTCCCGTGCTCTGGCTCAGCTGGATGGTCGACGTCATCCATCCGAGGTCCCCGTGGGTGGAGATCAGCGTCTCCCCGGGCTGCAGGGTCGCCTCCAGCACGGGGAGCACGGTCCCTTTGACGACGAACTCCATGGGTCGACCCTCCTCGAGGGGGCTCCCCGGTCGGGCCGCCCACCGGGGACGAGGCTAGTGACGGGCGGGGAGGCAGTCCACGACCGTCGGGACGGAACGACACCGCCCCGACGGGTCACCGGTGGGGACCCGTGCACCCGGACGGGATCCGCCCCGGTGCCGTCGGTACAGTCGCCCTCGATATGACGGCGCGTCAGATCGAGGGGGAGCACGCCACACTGGTCGACGTCCTGCGCGCCGCCGCCCGGGTGAACGCGGACGTGGAGGCCTACGTCGAACCGGCGGCCGGGGGTCGGGCCCGGTCGGCCCTCACCTTCGCCGCCTGGGACCGGGCCGCCGACGGGGTGGCCGGACTGCTCGACGCCCTCGGGGTGGGCCCGGGCAGCGTGGTCTGCCTGCTGCTGCCCAGCTCCATCGACTACATGGTCTGCTACTCGGCCGTCGCCCGGCTCGGGGGGATCACGTCGGGCATCAACCTCCGCCTCGGTGTTCCCGAGGTGACATCGATCCTCGAGCGATCGCGCCCGGCCGTGACGATCGTGGACGACGGACTCGAACCGCCGGTCGGCCCGGCCGGCACGGTGCTGGCCCGGGCCGCGTGCCTGGAGGCCGCGGCGGGTCCGCCACCCGACACGTGGCCGGAGCTGCACCCCACGGACCCGGTGGCCGTCGTGTGGACCAGCGGAACGACCGGACTGCCGAAGGGCGCCGTCTTCGACCACGACAACCTCCGGGCGGTGGCCGCCGGCACCGACGTCCTGTCGAGCCGGGCGACCGGCGGCTGTCGCCGCTGCCGTTCGCCCATGTCGGTTCCATGACCCGGGTGTGGGACGAGGCCGCCAACGGGGTGACCACGGTGATCACCCCGACGCCGTGGCGGGCGAGCGACGCCGTGCCGGTCATGGAGTCGGAGCGCATCACCGTCGCCCAGGGGGTCCCGACCCAGTGGGCCCTGGTGCTCAGCCGCCCGGAATTGGTGGGCGCCGACCTGTCGGCGCTGCGCATCGCCGGCACCGGAGCGTCGCGCATGCCGGCCGAGCTCGTGGCGGCCGTGCGGGAGGCCCTCGGCGTGCCGGTGGTCGTGCGCTATACGTCCACGGAGGCCTCCCTGGGCACCGGCACCGTCCCCGGAGATCCTGACGAAGCGGTCGCCACCTCGGTCGGGCGACCCGTGCCCGGGGTGTCGCTGGTCGTGGCCGACGAGGAGGGGAGTCCGGTCCCCCCCGGTGAGGTGGGCCGGGTCCGCCTGCGGTCGGCCGCCGTGATGCGGGGGTACTGGGGCGGCCCGCCGACCGGTCCGGGAGCGGAAGACCTCGTCTTCGACCGGGCCGCCACCGACGCCGTGCTGGCCGCCGACGGCTGGCTCACCACGGGCGACTTCGGCTTCCTCGACGACGACGGACGACTGCACCTGGTGGGCCGGGCCAACGAGCTGTACATACGGGGCGGCTACAACGTCTACCCGGCCGAAGTGGAGGGGGCCCTGGGCGAGCACCCGGACGTGGAGCAGGTGGCCGTGGTCGGCGCCCCCGACCCGGTGCTCGGCGAGGTGGGCGTCGCCTTCGTGGTGCCAGCGGCCGGTGCCGACCCCGATCCCGGGCCGTTGCTGGCGTCGCTGCGGGAGTGGACCCGGACCACGCTGGCGGACTACAAGGCGCCCGACCGGGTGATGGTCGTCGACCAACTCCCCCTGACCTCGATGATGAAGGTAGACAAGAGGGCCCTGGCCGACCGGGCCGCCCTGGACACGAACGGAGCACACGCGCCATGACCGGCAATTCGACCCCCGCCCAGGGGGGCGTCACCGACGATCCCATCCGGATCGGCACGATGCTGTACACCCTGGTGGAACCCCACCGCGGGCATGAGGTGGCCTACAACCGCTGGTACGAGCGGGACCACTTCTACGCCGGATGCCAGATCGGCGCGTACAACTTCGCGGGCGGCCGCTTCGTGGCGACCGCTCCCCTGAAAGAGCTCCGGTACCCGACGGGCGACGGCGCCCTGGTGGCCGACCCCGCCGTCGGCAGCTACCTCGGGGTCTACTACGTGCTCGACGGCCACCACGACGAGTGGAACCGGTGGGCGGTCGACCAGGTCAACGCGCTGCACGCCGCGGGTCGCATGTTCGAGGAGCGTGACCACATCCACACCGGGCTCTACCACTTCGAGTGGGAGCAGGGTCGCGACGCCGACGGCGTGCCGGCCGAGCTGACGCTCGACCACCGGTTCGCCGGGATGGTCTCGGTCCACCTCGAGCCGGCGGCCGGCACCACCGGCGCCGAATTGTCGGCCTGGGTGCGCGACCGGTACCTGCCCGGCGGCTGGAGGGTTCGCCGGTCGCCGTGGTGCTGGGGTTCAGCCCGCTCCCACTCCTGGCCGACGCCCCGGGTGACGTGCCCCGGGACGACACGGTGGACGACCGTGTCCTGCTGCTCGCCTTCGTCGACGAGGACCCGACGGCGAGCTTCCCCGACGTGTTCGGCCCGCTCGACCGGGCGGTCGACGATGCCGGCGTCGGCTCGGTGCTGTGGGCGTCGGCCTTCATCGGCACGGTGCCGGGCACCGACACGTACACGGACCAGCTCTGGGCGGACCGCTAGCCCGACCGGACGCCGGTACCGGACACCACCCACTGCACCGAAACGACCGACCGAGTGACACCGAGAGCGGAGACGAGTATGGACGACGACGTCACGGCAACGATGGCCCAGCGGGCGGCCGACCGGGGATGGGTGTTCGCACCCACCCTGTGGGAACTGATCGAGGCCCGGGCGACGGCGACCCCGGACGCCATCCTGGCCCAAGAGGACACCGGCGAGGAGCTCAGCTTCGCCGACTACCGGGACCGGTGCCTGCGGGCGGCGGCCGGCCTGTATGCCGACCACGGCGTCCGGGCGGGGACCAGCGTCAGCTGGGAGCTCCCGACCTGGAACGAGTCCCTGGTGCTGGTCGGCGCGCTGGCCCGTCTCGGTGCCCGTCAGAATCCGCTGATCCCCATCTACCGGCACCGGGAGGTCGGGTTCATCACCGAGCAGAGCGGGGCATCGCTGCTCATCGTCCCGACCGTGTACCGCGGCTTCGACTTCGAGGCCATGGCCCGGGAGCTGTCCGCCGACCGGCCGGGGCTCGAGGTGCTGGTCGTCGACCGCGATCTGCCCGACGCCGACCCGGCGGTGCTGCCCCCCGTCGAGCCGACCGCGACCTCCGCCGCCGAAGCGCCCGTGCGCTGGCTCTTCTACACGTCGGGGACCACGGCCGATCCGAAGGGCGCCACCCACACCGACCTGACCGTGATGGCCTCGGCGGTCGCCATGTCCGAGTGCCTCGACCTACGCGCCGACGACGTGTCGGCCCTCGTCTTCCCCTTCACCCACATCGGCGGCATCGGCTGGCTGCTGGCGTCGCTGTTGACCGGCTGCACCCTGCTCGTCACCGAGGCGTTCGATCCGGTGGCCACGCCGGTGTTCCTGGCGCAGAACGGGGTCACGGTGGCCGGCTCGGGCACCCCGTTCCACCTCGCCTACCTGGCCGCCCAGCGGGCCCGGCCCGACGACCCGCTCTTCCCGGCCATCCGGTCGGCCACCGGCGGCGGCGCACCCAAGCCACCCCAGCTGCACCACGACTTCAAGGCGGAGATCGGCGGGGTGGGCGTCGTGTCCGGCTACGGCCTGACCGAGGCGCCCATCGTCGTGATGGCCACGACGACCGATCCGGACCAGAAGCTGGCCGACACCGAGGGCCGTCCGACCCCCGGCGTCGAACTCGTCGTGGTGGCGCTCGACGGACACCGGGCGGGTCCGGGCGAGGAGGGTGAGATCCGCGTCAAGGGTCCCCAGGTCATCCGGGGCTACCTCGACCCCTCCCTCGACGCCGAGGCCTTCGACGAGGAGGGCTACTTCCGGACCGGTGACCTCGGAATCGTCGACGAGGACGGATTCGTGACCATCACGGGCCGCCTGAAGGACGTGATCATCCGCCACGGTGAGAACATCTCGGCCAAGGAAGTGGAGGACCTGCTCTACGGCCACCCCGCCGTGGCCGACGTGGCCGTCATCGGTCTACCCGACCCGAAGACAGGGGAGCGGGCCTGTGCGGTGGTGGCGGTGGCCGGGGGGGAGAGCTTCGATTTCGCCACCATGAGCGACTACCTCCGAGGTCAGGGACTGCGGGTGAACGCCGTGCCCGAGCAGCTCGAGCTGGTCGACGAGGTGCCGCGCAACCCGGCCGGCAAGATCCTGAAGCACACGCTCCGCGAACGGTTCGCGAAGCCGGGAACCGACGATGGGGGTACGGCATGAGCCCGGTACGGAGTGAGGGGATCACCCTCGGACGGGGCGGCGAGGAGCACGACGCGGCCGACGCCGTTCTGGAAGGGTTCCTGGTGCGGCGGTTCGAGGGTCGTGTGGCCATCGTCACCGGGGCCGGGTCGGGCATCGGCCGGGGTACGGCCCGACGACTGGCGGCCGAAGGGGCGTCGGTGGCGGCCCTCGACATATCCGCCGATGCCGTGGCCGAGACGGTGGCCGGCATCACCGCCGACGGGGGCACGGCCCGCGCCTACACCGCGGATGTCACCTCGGAGCAGTCGGTGACCACCACCGTGGCCGCCGTGGTGGCCGATCTCGGACCCCCGACGGTGGTCTGCAACGTGGCCGGCATCGGTGGCTTCTACAACACCGAGGAGATGCCGTTCGAGCGATGGCAGCAGATTCTCGGGGTGAACCTCACCGGTCCGTTCCTGGTGTGTCGGGCGGCGCTGCCCCACCTGCTGGCCCACGGCGGGTCGATCGTCAACGTGGCGCTCGAACACCGCACTCATGGGACAGGCCTATTCCGCCGCCTACTGCGCGTCGAAGGCCGGCGTCCTCATGTTCACCAAGGCGCTCGCCGCCGAGTACCTCGGCAAGGGGGTGCGGGCCAATGTCGTCGCCCCGGGCGGCACCGACACACCGTTGCTGGGTTCGTTCGGTCTGCCCGAGGACGCCGATCCGCGCCAGCTGAAGAAGCTCATGAGCCCGATGGGCTTCTCGACGCCGGCCGAGGTCGCCGCCTCCATCGCCTTCCTCGCCTCCGATGAAGTCCTCCTACACGACCGGGGCGGTCCTGTCGGTCGACGGCGGGCTCACCATCTGAGGCACTGACCAGGGAGGACATCGCCGGACGGGGGGCAACGACGCTGGGTCACGCGCGCATGCAACAATGCGACAAGGAGCGGCAGTTTGTCGCTCGCCGATCTTGTGAGGTGACCGATGAGCGACGTGCGACCGGTGGAGCGGTGGGACACGGACTTCGACGTCCTCAGTCCCGAGTACGTGAACGATCCGTTCCGGATATGGGACGACCTGCGCCAGACGTGCCCGGTGGCGCACACCGACCGGCGCGGCAGCACCTGGCTGCCCACCACCTACAAGGACGTGGTGGCCCTGGCTCACGACATCGAGCACTTCAGTTCGCTCGACATCGTGGTGATCCCGTTCACCGGCGAGGAGCCCGAGGAGCCCGTCCTCCCCTACGGCGTGCCGCCGATCTCCGCCGACCCGCCCATGCACACGTGGACGCGGCGGTTGCTCCTGCCCTGGATGTCGCACCGCAAGGTCGAGAGCTACGAGGCCATGACCCGGGATCTGTGCAACCGCCTGATCGACGGTTTCCTGGCCGACGGGCGGGCCGACGCAGCGGCCGACTACGCCCAGCAGATCCCCGTCCGGGTGATCGCCCACATCCTCGGTGTCCCCGAATCGCTGTCGGACACCTTCACCGGCTGGGTGCGCGCCGTGCTCGAGTTCGCCGACGACGAGGAGCGTCGCCGCGAAGGCACCCATGGCCCTGATCGAGTACTTCGTCACCGAGCTCGAGCGTCGTAAATCCGAGCCGGGTGACGACCTCCTCAGCGCCCTCCTCCAGGCCGAACAGGACGGCCGGCCACTCGAGGACTCCGTGGTGCTGGGCATCGCCGCCATCACCCTCATCGCCGGGGTCGACACGACGTGGTCGGCCATCGGGTCGTCACTCTGGCACCTGGCCACCCACCCCGACGACGCCAAGACGCTGGCCACGGACCCCGACGCCATGCCGCTGGCCATCGAGGAGCTGCTCCGGGCGTACTCGCCGGTGACCATGGCCCGCGTCGTCACCTCGGACGTCGACTTCGAGGGCTGTCCGATGAAGGCCGCCGACAAGGTGCTGATGAACTTCCCCGCCGCCAACCGGGACCCGGCGGCGTTCGAGGACCCGGACCAGGTGATCCTGGACCGGGCCCACAACCGCCATGTGGCGTTCGGCTCCGGTATCCACCGCTGTGCCGGCTCCAACCTGGCCCGCATGGAACTGCGGGTGGCCATCGAGGAGTGGCTCCGACGCATCCCGGACTTCCGTATCGACGAGGGGGCGGAGGTGACCTGGGCCGGTGGCCAGGTCCGCGGTCCCCGCTCCGTTCCGGTGGTGTTCCCGTGAAGATCCGCGTCGTAGAAGACAAGTGCACGGGCCACGCCCGCTGCTACGGACTCGCCCCCCAGCTGTTCTCGGTCGACGACTACGGGCTCTCGTCGGTGGTAGGTGACGGCACCGTGCCCCCCGAACTCGAGGACAAGGCGCGCCTCGCCATCGCCAACTGCCCGGAGTACGCCATCGAGGAAGTCGCCGACTGAGGGTGCGTCCGGGTCTCCCGGACCAGTGACCGGTGACCGGTCCGGACCGATGCGTGGTCCGAACCGGTGCGACGATGCCGGACCCGTGGCCCGGCGGCCCGGCGGTCGGGCCCGCTCAGGCGGGTGCGGTCCCGTCGACGGCGTGCCCGACCACCCATCGCAGTAGTGGGAACGATTTCGTCCGGACCCGGAACCGGGCCCCGGCCAGGTCCACCTCCGCCAGTCCACCGCGGGTCCGCACCAGCCGGGGCGCAGCGGCGGGGAGGCGCATCATGAGCCGGTCCGTCCTCCAGGTGAACCCCCGCATGCGGAAGACGGCGAGTCCGTTGCTGGTGACGGCGATGACGACGGCGGTACTCGACGTCAGGAACTTGGCCACCAGGCAGCCGGCCAGCAGTCCGCTCCACATGGCCGGAGCGATCCAATCTCCGGAGTCCGTGAAGCCGTGGGGATGGAGCAGCGTGAACAGTGGCCACGTCACCAAGAGGACGACGAGCGAGAACGGAAAGGTGGCGAGGAGCCGCGAACCCTTCCAAGCGTCCATGACGCCCAGCACCGACTCGCCGGGCTCCAGTTCCTGGAGGCTCCGAGGAGAGAGCCCACGGTTGCCGAAGGCGTCCCGGTGGCCCCCGTCGGGGACGGGGCCCCAGGGGGTCATGGCCATCCGGGGGCGGGCCGGCCGGCGGTAGTGGGCCCAGGCCAGCACCGATCCGACGGCCAGGTTCACGAGCACGCGGAGGTAGTGGGCATCGTCGTCGGCCAGAAGATCCTCGGTGAGGTCGGCCGTCTCGGAGCCATAGCGGTCCTTCCACCACCGCGGGTACGAGGCGAGGACGACCCGGACCGATGCGTGCATCAGCCGGCTCCGGACCCGGCCAGCCGGCCGAGGCCCACCGTCGAGATCGCCTGGGACTGCTCGAGCTGGGCCCGCAGGTCGGCCGCTCCCCGTGCCGTGATCCGGTACGGCTTGCGCCGGCCCTCCCCGGGGAGGGCCTCGACCAGGCCGGCCTGTTCGAGCTTGGCGATGGCCCCGTACAGGGTGCCCGGTCCCAGGGTCACCCCGGCGAAGGACTCGATGTCCTTGATCAGCGCGTAGCCGTGCTTGGGGCCCGACGACAGACTGGTGAGGACCAGCACGCTGCGGTCGGATGAGCCCCGGATCACGGCCATGGAATAACTATATCGGAACCTGTAGTAACGTCAAGGGGACACGGGACGGCCCTCCGGTGACCGGTTCAGGCGGTCCACCCGGCCAGGCCCCTTGGTTCCCCCCAGCTCGACCGGATCTCGGACAGGAGGTCCGCCTCACGCCTCCCCGACCGGGACGACCGCAGCTCCTCGAGTCTGCCGTCGGCGAACGACAGGCCGGAGACGCCGCGCAGGCCCGGCCCCGAGAGCTCCTCGGCCCACGTGAGCAGCAGGGCACCCGGGTCCTCGCCGGGGAACAGCTGCTGGATCACCGAGGTGACCGCCGACGGATCGGGGACGTTGGCCAGGAGGGCGAGGAGGACCCGGTGGTGCAGCTCGTGCAGCATCCCCCGGCGGAGCAGGATCCGGCGGACGAACGCCTGTTGCTCGAGAGCGGATCCCAGGACGTCGCCGAGTGGTCCGCTCCGGGCACCCAGGCACGCCACGAGTTCGTCGGTCGACTCGTCCCACCGGTGCGTCGTGCTCCAGTCCTCCACCAGCAGGAACGCCTCCCACAACGTCGCCCCACGGGCCACCAGGTCGAGGACGATGCGATGGGCACCGGCAGGGTCCAGGACCGCCAGTGCGTGGATGCTCTGGAGCCGCTTGGACCAGGTGCGGTCCTCCCAAAGGGAATGCCACCCGAGGCCGGGGCGGAGGTACTGGTACTGCGGGTGGGGGAGGTCGCAGGCGTCGTTGCGCACCACGATGGTCACCGTCGGACGCTCCAGGTGGAAGAGCGCATGGACGAAACGCGCTCCCGGCTTCGATCGACCGGATATCGAGGGGTCGGAGCACCTCCGGCTGCGCGGGCCAGGTCCCCCACCACCAGGCGGTCCTCCGCCAGTCGTTCGGCCGTCCGGAACCCGTAGGTGACGTGCAGACTCGCACCCTCCAGGACCATGAACGCTCCGCAGAAGGCGTGGTCGTGGATCGCGGTGGTGCCCTCCATCCAGGTGAGGGCCTGGATGAAGTAGTCGCCTTCGTGGTGGAGCACGAGCGGCGGCTGCCCGAACGGGTCGCTGCGGCGCGACTGAGGCGGAAGGTCGGCGGATGGCCGCCCATTCGAGGATCCCGGAGGAGTTCACACCGGTGGGCACGTCGACATCGGCCACTGCCCCTGCCGCCACCTCGGGGAGCGTCCCGTCCCGTCGCCCCGCAGAGGTCCAGGCCTGGGATACGGCTCGCCCCAGCTCGCCGGCGTACGTGGTCACCGCAGACCCGGGTCCGACCATCCTCCGGAGTTTACCGCCCCGCCCCGCCGGATCCCGCTGGGTTCGCCGCACCCGGCCGGGGTCGCCTCACCACGGCCCGGGGCCGGCATCGTGATCCGGCCGCCGTGATCCCCTCCGGCGCGGCGACGGCCACGGGCGGGTGCCCGCAGCCGTCGTGTGCAACCGTCGTCCGCTGTCCGGTCGGTGCGCCCCGCCGGGAGCGCACGGGAGGTGGCTCCTACGAGAGGCGCTCGACGATCATGGCCATGCCCTGGCCGCCCCCGACGCACATCGACTCGAGCCCGAAGGTGTTGTCGGTGTCCTCGAGGGCGTTGAGCAGGGTGGTCATGATGCGGGCACCGTCTGGCCGAAGGGTGGCCGAGGGCGATGGCCCCGCCCCGGACGTTGAGCTTGTCCTAGCTGATCCCGAGCTCCTTGGCCGAGGGGACGACCTGGGCGGCGAAGGCCTCGTTGATCTCGACGAGGTCGATGTCGCCGATGGTCATGTTCGCACGCTCGAGCATCTGACGGATGGCCTCGACCGGTCCGAGGCCCATGATCTCGGGTTGAACCCGGTGACGCCGCTGGCCACGATGCGGGCGAGTGGGGTGATGCCGAGCTCCTTGGCCTTCGTGTCGCTCATGACGACGACTGCGGCGGCGCCGTCGTTGAGCGGGCAGGCATTGCCGGCGGTGATGGTGCCGCCCTCGCGGAATACGGGCTTCAGCTCGGCCAGCTTCTCGAGCGTGGTGCCGGCCGGGGGCCGTCGTCCTTGGAGACCACGGTGCCGTCGGCCGGGTGACCGGGATGATCTCCCGGTCGAAGAAGCCGGACTCCTGGGCGGCCACGGCCCGGTGCTGGGACTCGACGGCGAACTCGTCCTGCTCCTGGCGGGTGACCCCCTTGAACTCGGCCACGTTCTCGGCCGTCTGGCCCATGGCGATGTACACGTCGGGGAACCCGGCTGAGGGGTGTCCACGCCTCACCGGCGGCCGGGGTGCGCGCCATTGTCCGGGCCTCGGCCTCGGCGAACAGCGGGTTGTGCGGGCCGACATCGGCGGCGCCGTGCATGTAGCGGCTGACTGTCTCGACGCCGGCGGCCACGAACACGTCGCCTTCGCCCGCCTTGATGGCGTGAGCCGCCATCCGGATGGTCTGGAGCGACGACGAGCAGTAGCGGTTGACAGTCACGCCCGGCACGTCGGGCAGTCCGGCCAGGATGGCGGCCACCCGACCGATGTTGTAGCCGGCCTCCCCGGCGGGCTGGCCCGAACCCAGGATGACGTCCTCGACCAGCTGCGGGTCGAGGCCGGGACCTTGGCCAGCACCTCGCGGATGACGAGGGCGGCGAGGTCGTCGGGACGGCACTCGATGAGCGAGCCCTTGTTGGCCCGGCCGATCGGGGTCCGGCCGGTGGCGACGATGACTGCTTCGGGCATGTGGTGCTCCTCGGTGACTGGCGGCCGGGGCCGCGGCTGTGGGGTGGTCGACGTGTCTGGGTTTCCGGGGGTCCCGGCGGTAGGGCCGACGGGATGGGTCACGGTGCCGCACCTGCGGCCCCGGTGGCCCCCCGCAACTTACCGAATGGTAACCCTAGTGGCCGCGTGCGGACGGCGGTGCCGCACCGGAGGGGAGCGTACCGTGGGTGTTTCCTGACGGTGGCGCCCGCGGGTGGTCGAATGTAACGTGTTCTAGTCGTGACGGACCGCCCGCCGGCGGCCGCACCGGATCGGGAGGGACCCATGGAGATCGGCTACACCGAGGAGCACGAGGCGCTCCGCAACGAATTGCGCGCGTACTACGACAAGCTCCTCACGCCGGAGGTCCAGGAGCAGCTCCACCAGGGCCACGGCATCGGTCCGGACATGCGTCGGGTGGTCAAGCAGATGGCCACCGACGGGTGGCTCGGCATCGGCTGGCCCAAGGAGTGGGGCGGCCAGGGTAAGGGCCCGATCGAGCAATTCATCTTCTTCGACGAGTCCATGCGCGCCGGGCGCGCCGGTCCCCATGCTCACCATCAACACGGTGGGCCCGACGCTCATGGACTTCGGCACCCAGGAGCAGAAGGAGTTCTTCCTCCCGAAGATCCTGGCCGGCGACATCCACTTCTGCATCGGCTACACGGAGCCCGAGTCGGGCACCGACCTGGCCTCGCTGCAGACCCGGGCCGTCCGTGACGGCGACGAGTACGTGATCAACGGCCAGAAGATCTACACGTCGTTGGCCGGCGACGCCGACTACATCTGGCTGGCCACCCGAACCGATCCCGATGCCGCCAAGCACAAGGGCATCTCGATGTTCATCGTGCCGATGGACACCCCGGGCATCAAGGTCGTGCCCATGCGCCTCACCGGCGACCACAACATCAACTACACGTTCTACGAGGACGTGCGGGTGCCGGCGGCCAACCTGGTCGGAGGTGAGAACCAGGGGTGGTCGCTGATCACCACCCAGCTGAACCGTGAGCGCGTGACGCTCTGTGCGCCGGGCATCATCGAGCGGGCTCTCGACGACACCCGGGCCTGGGCCCAGTCGACCAAGCTGGCCGACGGCCGGCGGGTGATCGACCAGGAGTGGGTGCAGGTTCACCTGGCCCGCGTCTACGCCAAGCTCGAGTTCCTGCGCTGATCAACTGGAAGGTGGCCTGGGCCGCCACCCAGGGGGCCCTCGACGTCGCCGACGCCTCGACCATCAAGGTGTTCGGCACCGAGTTCTACCTCGAGGCCTTCAAGCTGTTGATGGAGGTCGTCGGACAGGCCGGGTACCTGGCCAAGGGGTCACCCGAGGCGGTGCTGGCCGGCCGCCTCGAGATGTACGGGCGCAGCCTGGTCATCCTGACCTTCGGCGGCGGAACCAACGAGATCCAACGGGACCTGATCGCCATCTTCGGGCTGGGCATGCCCCGGTCGCTGCGCTAGTCCGCCCGTCCACCCACCGAGCGTCACCACGGAATAGGGAGAGCACACATCATGGACTTCTCATTCAGCGAGGAGCAGGAGGCCGTCCGCGAACTGGCGGACCGCATCTTCACCGACCTGTCCACCCAGGAGCGGCTGCGGGAGATGGAGTTGGAGCCCGACGGCGACCACTTCGACCGCAAACTGTGGTCCGAGCTCGCCTCCGCCGGCCTGCTGGGCATCGCCCTCCCCGAGGAGGTGGGAGGCGCCGGACTCGGTTTCGTCGAGATCGGCCTGCTCGCCGAAGCCACCGGTCGCACCGCGGCCTACGTCCCGGTGGTCGAGACCCTGGCCGCCGCGGCGCCCGTCCGTAGCCCGCTTCGGGACCGAAGAGCAGCGCCGGCACTGGCTGCCCGGGGTCGTGTCGGGTGACACGGTGCTGACCACCGCGCTGGTGGAGCTGGGCGGCTCGACCGCCCTCCCCGTCGACGGTGGCCGAGCCCCTCCGGGGACGGTTGGGCACTCAACGGGGTCAAGGCCTGCGTCCCGTCGGGCATCACCGCCGACGCTGTCCTGGTCACGGCGCGGATCGAGCCCGACACGGTGGCCGTGTTCATCGTCCCGACCAGTCCGCCGGGCTCACCATCGAGCGCCAGACGGCCAACAACGGACAGCCCGAAGGTCTGCTCACGCTGGCCGGCGTGACGGTCGGAGCCGACGCCCGGCTGGGCGGTGTGTCCGACGGGGCGGCCGTCATCGAGTTCCTGGTCCAGCGCAGCACCGCGGCCCTGGCCCTCGTCCAGGCCGGCGCGGCCGCCGCCTCGGTGTCGTTGATGGCCGAGTACACCAAGACGCGGGAGCAGTTCGGCAAGCCGATCGCCACCTTCCAGGCGGTGGGCCAACGGGCGGCCGACGCCTACGTCGACGCCGAAGCCATCCGCCTCACCGCCTGGCAGGCCGCGTGGCGCCTGGCCGAGGGCCTGCCCGCCGACAAGGAGATCGCCGTCGCCAAATTCTGGGCGGCGGACGGTGGCCAGCGGGTGGTCCATGCCGCGGTGCACCTCCACGGTGGCGTCGGGGTCGACCGCGAGTACCCGCTGCACCGCTTCTTCCTCAACACCAAGCACATCGAACTGACTCTCGGAGGCGCCACGGACCAGCTCCTGCGCCTCGGGGCGACCCTGGCGACCGGCCGGTCCGAGCCGGCCTGAGGCCGTCCGCGCGAGGCGGTGCACCGGCGGAAGTCGATCCGGCCGGCCTGACGTCGACCCGTCACGCCTGACGTCGACCCGTCACGCCTGAAGGCGTGAGCCGGCGGGCCTGGAGCGGGTGGCGGTGGGCCTCGAGGGTGTCGAAGATCTTCGGGTCCCGGCCAGGTCGTAGGCTGGAACCGCGATGCGAATGGACCTCCGATGGTGATGGGTCGGCGACCCGGGGTGGAACGGTCGTCCTGGCCGGTGGCCGTGACCGACTTGGCCGGACTGGCCGGACAGATCAGCGTCGGCTTGGCCCGGGTGCCGTTCCGGCGACCATGGACCGGACCGGGCAACGTCGCCCACAACGTGGCCGTGGCCACCACCCGCGAGGTCATGCGCACCTTCATGGGTTACTCGACCTCGCTGCCGATCGACGAGTTCCGCTCCGTAGAACTCGTACTCGACGACCTGTGTGCCGTCGTCCTGCCGCCGATCGTCGATGCCCGGGGCGTCGACCACGAGGACGCCACGGTGGGCGGGGTCCTGGGTGAGTGGTTCCGGCCCCGCACCGGCCGGTCGGGCGGAACCGTCCTGTATCTCCATGGCGGCGGTTACGTGGGCACATCGCCCCGGATGTACAGCGTGTTCATGGCATGGCTGGCCCGGCGCACCGGATGCGACATCTTCGTGCCCGACCTACGTCTGGCCCCGGAGTTCCCGTTCCCGGCCGACCTGGAGGATGCCACCGCCGTCCTGCACGGCCTGCTGGAGGCGGGCGTCGAGGCCGAGCACCTCGTCCTCGCCGGCGACTCGAGTGGCGGTGGCCTGGTCACCACGCTGGTGGCCGCGGCCGTCCGGTCCGAGCGGCTACCCGTGGCCGCGGTCATCCTGTTCTCGCCCGAGGTGAACCTCCAGCTCGACTGCCCCTCGGTGCGTGAGAACGCCCACCTCGACATCCTGCCCTGGAACATCCCGACCGCCGCCTACCTGAACGGGGTGGATCCCGTCCTCGCCCCTGGTGTCGGCTATGGGCCAGGTCCTCGAAGACTGGCCGCCGACCTTCGTGTCGATCGGCGGCGACGAGATGTTCCGTGACGCCATCCGCCGCTTCTCGTTCCACCTCGACGAGGCCGACGTCGATGCGGAGGTGCTCGAGGAGCCGGGTATGTTCCACGTCTTCCCCATCCTGATGCCGTGGTCCGACGCCGGTCGCCGTACCGTCGCCGCCGCGGGGGAGTTCGTTCGACGGCGACTTCCGACCGCCGACGGGGTCCGGGGACCGGGTGATGCGGGTGGATCGCCGGCGACCGGAGCGGGCGGAGGCCCGGCCTCCGCCGGAGTGGCGTGACCGCCGCCTTCTCCCACCTCGGCATCTGCGTGTCGGACCTCGAGGCCTCGCTCCGCTTCTACTGTGACGGCCTCGGCTTCGAGGAGGTGGCGGCCCACGAGGTGGGGGAGGAGTTCGCCACCCTCATGGAGGTCGACGGCGTCCGACTGCGGTCCCGCATGGTGCGCCGCGACGGGGTCACCGTGGAGCTGCTCGACTTCGTCGAACCGGGGACCTCCGGTGACGCTGACCGGCGCCCGATGAACCAGCTCGGCCTCACCCATCTCTCGTTCCGCGTCGACGACGTGGGCGCCGTGGCGGAGCGGGTGGCGGCGATGGGCGGCACGGTGCTGACGGGCACCCGTACCACCTTCGATCTCGGGTCGTCCGCCCTGGACTTCGTCTACTGCACCGACCCCGACGGGGTGCGCATCGAGCTGATGGATCTCGGAGGATGAGCGGCGACCGGCCCGGGCCGACCGTTCCGGGACCGGACACCGCATGCCCGGCCGGGGCGGCGCCAGTTGGTCGCCGTCGGCCGGCCGCTCCGGGTGACGGACGCCCTCCGCTACCGTGATGCCGTGACTTCGATTCCCGTGGACGTGCCCGATGTCGACCCGGCCGAGGCCGACCGCCTCGTCGGCGGGGGCGCGCTCCTGCTCGATGTCCGCGAGGACGACGAGTGGGCGGCGGGCCGTGCTCCCGCCGCGTTCCACCTCCCCATGGGGCAGGTGGCCGACCGCATCGGGGAGCTGCCGACCGACCGGACGATCGTCTGCATGTGCCGGGCCGGAGGCCGATCGCAGTCGGTGGCTGTGCACCTGGCCGGGGCGGGCTTCGACGTGCGCAACGCCGCCGGCGGGATGCAGGCGTGGGCCGCCCACGGACTTCCGGTGGTCGATGACACCGGCGCCGCCGGTCGGGTCGTCTGAGCGCCGACGGACGGCGCGTCGTGACGGTCTACCTGGATGATTGGCGACAGCCCGCCCGCCTCGGGCCGGTCGACGACCGCTGGTCCCACCTGGTGGCCGACAGCGACGACGAGCTGCACGCCTTCGCCGCCCGCATGGGCATGCGACGCGAGTGGTTCCAGGACAAGCCGGGGCGTCCCCATCATGCCCACTACGACCTGCCCGAGCGGGCCCGGGCCGAGGCCCTCTCCCTCGGAGCCGTCGAGGTGACGTGGCGGACGCTCGGCCGGATGCTCCGGGACCGGCGCTCGGCTCCACGTCCGTGCGGCCAGGCCGGCGCGCCCCGGTGAGGCCGACCCCGGTGGGGCGGACCCGGTGAACGTGTCCCTCGATCCCCGTACCCCGGTCCTGGTCGGGGTGGGCGCCGCCTCGGAGTCGGCCGAGGCCGTGGAGCTGATGGTGCAGGCCACGGAGGCGGCGCTGGCCGACGCCGGCGGCCGGGGGCTGGCCGCCGCGGTCGATCGGGTGGCCGTCCCCCAGGGGAGTTGGACCTATCCGGACCCGGCCCGCATCGTGGCGTCACGGATCGGGGCACCGGGAGCCACCACCCACCTCGTGGAACTCGGGATCCCCCAGCAGGGCCTCATCGACGACGCATTGGCCGCCATCCTGTCCGGGGCGTCGGACGTGGCGGTGGTGGTCGGGGGAGAGTCCAAGCGCTGGGCACGCGACGAGGAGAAGGCCGGTCGTCCACCCACCGAGACGCCCCAACCGGGCGTGGTCCCCGATGTGCTCCGGGCTCGGGGCGGACCCCTGCTGGAGCCGGTGGAGGTGGCCCACCACCTGTGGGACCCCGTCCAGCAGTACGCCATGATCGACAACGCCCTGCGGGCCGCCGAAGGTCGGACACCGGCTGAGCAGCGGGACGAGATCGACAGTCTGTGGGCCCGGATGAGCCGGGTGTCGGCCACCAACCCTGACGCCGCCTTCGGCGGGGTGCGCGAAGCGACGTGGCTCGGCACCCCTTCGCCGGACAACCGGCCGCTGGCCTTCCCCTACGACAAGTGGCACTCCACCCAGTGGACGGTCAACCTCGCGGCGGCGCTGGTCCTGTGCTCGGTCGACGCCGCCCGTCGCGCCGGTGTGCCGTCCGACCGCTGGGTGTTCCCCCGGGTGGGCCTGGAGTCCAGCCATGCCGTGTCGCTCCTGTGCCGGCGTCACATCGGACGATGGCCGGCCATGGAGGTGGTGGGGGAGACGGCGGCCGCCCGGATCGGCCGGCCGGTAGCCGACATCGAGGTCGTCGAGGTGTACAGCTGCTTCCCGTCGGCCGTCCGCGTCCAGCAGCGGGCCCTCGGCCTGCCGCTCGCCGGGACCCCCACGGTGACCGGGGGCATGGCCTTCGCCGGCGGCCCCTTCAACAACGCCGTGCTGCAGTCGATGACGGCCGTCGTCCCACGCCTACGGGCCGATCCCGGTGCTCTGGGCGCGGTGACCACCGTCAGCGGCCTGTTGACCAAGCCCGGCCTGGGAGTGTGGTCGGCCGAGCCCGATGGACGCCCTCCGCTCCTGTCCGACCTGGCCTACGAGGCGGCGGCGAGGACCGGGGTGGTCGAGGCGGTGGAGTCGCTCGACGGCTACGACGGACCCGCCACGGTCGCCACGTACACGGTCACCTACGAGGGGATGGATCCGGCCCGGGTGGTGGCGGTCTGCGACACGCCCGACGGGCGTCGTTGTGTCGCCTTCGCGGAGGACCGGGACCTGGCCGCGGCGGCCTGCGTGGAGGAACTCATCGGTGACCGGGTGACGATCACCACGGGGAGCTTCCGGCCACTCTGAACGGCGACGCCGTTCAGGAGGCCTGGCTTCTCCAGGTCTGCTCGTCGGACCACTCGTGGCCGCAGCGACGGCACTGCAGACTGGTCCCGTGGCTGCCCTTGCCGGTGCCCCGTACGATCAATTTCGGCACCTCGACCGATCGGCACTCCGGACACGACATGCCGTTGCGCACTGCGTCCACCGCACCTCCTCCACCCGTTGCCCGTTCCCCTGGCCGCCTGAACGGACCGATCCCGACCGCACCCTAGAACGGTCGGCGGAGGAGTGGCAACCTGAACCGTTCCCGGTGGTGGGACCGGGTGTCCGGACGGCGGCCGGGGCCCAGGCGGTCCGGCGGGTCGGCGGTGCCTCCTAGGGTGGGATCCATGACCGCCGGCGAGGCCCTCCGCACCACCCGGACGGGGCTCTGGACGCCATCCCTCGAGGCTCTTCCGGGACCGGCGGCCCAGGAGGCGGCGGCCGAGCTGGACGACCTGGGCTACGGGTCGTTGTGGATCCCCGAGGCCCTGGGCCGGGAGGCCTTCACCAACGCCCAGTCCCTCCTGGCCGCCACCGGCCGACTGGTGGTCGGGACCGGTATCGCCACCATCTACGGGCGGGGACCCGTCGCCGCCAACGGCGCCGCCCGGCTGCTCGAGTCGCTGGCGCCGGGGCGCTTCGTCCTGGGTCTCGGCGTCAGTCACCGTCCGGCCGTGGAAGGCATCCGTAAGACCCCGTACCTGCCCCCGGTCGAGGCCATGACCGACTTCCTCGACGGGCTGGACTCGGCCTTCTACCGGGGGGCGGACCCCGTCCTCCCCCCGGTCGTACTGGCCGCCCTCGGTCCCCGGATGCTGGGTCTGGCACGGGACCGGACGGCCGGCGCCCACACCTATCTGGTGACGCCGGCCCACACCGCTTCAGCCCGGGAGACCCTGGGCGAGGCCCCGCTCCTCGTCGTGGAACAGGCACTGGTGCTCGACCAGGACCGCGAGGAGAGCCTGCGGCGCGCCCACCGACACCTCGCCGTCTACACCGAACTGCCGAACTACCGGAACAGCTGGCGGCGCCAGGGCTTCGCCGAAGAGGACCTGGTCTCGGGCGGAACCCGGCGACTGGCCGACGCCCTGGTCGTCCGAGGGGGCGTCGAGGCCGTTCTGGAGCGGGTCCGTGAGCACCTCGACTCCGGGGCCGACCACGTGGTCCTGCAGGTCCTGGCGGGCCGCCTGTCCGAGGTCCCGTGGCCGGAGTGGCGGGCCCTGGCTCCGGCCCTCGACGGCCTGCGGTAGTGGGACGGCGGTCAGGCGGGCGGCGGCAGTAGGGCGGCGGTAGGCGGGCGGCGGCAGTAGGGCGGCGGGGCCGGGCAGGATCAGGCCGAGTCGGCCACCGCCTGCGAGGACGTGTCCCACGCCCGCTGCAGCAGGCGCAGCAGGACGTCCGGCGGCTGGGCGCCCGGGACGCCGAGGCGTTCGTCGAACACGAAGAAGGGGACGCCGGTCGAACCCAGCTCCATGGCCCGGGTCTCGTCCGCCCGGACCTCGTCGGCGAACTCGTCGCCTTCGAGCACCGCGGCCACCCGGTCGGGATCCAATCCCACCTCGGTGGCCAGCTCGGTGAGGGTCGCAGGGTCCGAGACGGCCCGGCCCTCGGTGAAGTAGGCCCGGAGCAGCCGCTCCTTCATCGCCCCGCCCCGGCCCTCAGCGGCCGCCAGGTGGATCAGTCGATGGGCGTCGAAGGTGTTCCCGATCTGGACCCGGTCGAGGTGGTAGTCGAGCCCGACGGTGGCGGCCAGCTCGGTCATGCGCTGGTTGGCCGCCACGGCCTCCTCCTGGCTCATACCGTATTTGCGGGACAGCACCTCGTCCATCGATAGTTCGACCCGCCGCGGCGTGGTCGGGTCGAGCTCGTAGCTCCGCCACTCGATCTCGACCTGGTCGGCGTGCTCGAAACCGGTGAGCGCCACCTCGAGATTCCGCTTCCCGATGTAGCACCAGGGGCACACCACGTCGGACCAGATCTCGATCTTCATGCTCGGTACCTCCCACAGGTGCCGGTGACACCGGCTGACCCACCCGACGCTACCGGTGCCCGGCGACGGTCGAATCGATCCCCGTGCGACGGCTCCGACGCCCCCGGTCCGGCCCGGAACCCCCTGCAGGCACCCGGGGGCGCCGGTCCAGGCGGCGGTAGGAGCCCCGGTAGCGTCTCCGTGCATGATCCTCGAGCATGCCCTCATCTCCGTCCACCCCGATCGCCACCGGGAGTTCGAGGCGGCCCTCGCCCGGGCGCGGCAGGTGATATCCGCATCTCCCGGGTTCCTCTCGCTCCGGCTCCACCGGGGAGTGGAATCACCCGACCGGTACCTCCTGCTGGTCGAATGGGAGACCCTGGAGGATCACACCGTGGGCTTCCGCGAATCGGACCGGTTCGCCGAATGGCGGTCCCACATCGGACCCTTCTTCGAGACGCCCCCGGAGGTCGACCATTACGCCCCGGTCGGTGGCCTAGCCTGACTGAACGGTCGGTCAGCGGGACCGACCGACCAGGAGGGTTGGATGAGACCTGCGGCGTACGGAGACGCGCGATGAGTGACGGTGCGATCGTCGACCCCGGTGGTGCCACGTACGACTCACCCGAGCCGAAGGGCCTGAAGACCAACGCCATCGGCCTGGTGACCAGCACGGCGGTGGGGCTCGCATCGACGGCACCGGCCTACTCGATGGCGGCGACGCTCGGATTCGTGGTGGTGATCGTCGGCGTCCAGACCCCGTTGCTCGTCCTCCTGGCCTTCGTCCCGATGTTCTTCTCCTCGTGGGCGAACAAGGAGATGAACACCGCGGACCCCGACTGCGGGAGCTCGTTCACCTGGGCGGCCCGCGCACTCGGCCCCCGGACCGGGTGGTTCGCCGGGGGATGGGGTCAGGTGGCCGCGGACCTCCTGGTGATGGCGAGCTACGCGCAGATCGCCGGCCAGTACGTCTTCTTCCTGTTCGGTGCCAACGGGATCGGCTCCGACGCCACCAGTGGCTGGGTGCTGTTGGTCGGCATCGGATGGATCGTCCTGTTGACCTACCTCTGCTACCGGGGCATCCAGGTGGCGGCCCGCATCCAGATCGCGCTGATCATCATCGAGACGGTCATGCTGGTCATCCTGGCCGCGGTGGCGTTGTGGAAGGTCGGCCACGGCACCGCGCCGATCGGCCACCTCGACCCTTCGTGGTCCTGGTTCAACCCGTTCAAGCTCAGTTCGTTCAACACCTTCATGGAGGGCATGCTCCTGATGGTGTTCATCTACTGGGGGTGGGACACGACCGTGTCGCTCAACGAGGAGACGTCCGATCCGCGGGGCGCACCGGGCACGGCGGGGGTCGTGTCGACCATCATCCTGCTCATCACCTATCTGCTGGTGACCACCTCGGTGCAGTCGTTCGCGGGCATCGGTACGCAGGGCATCGGACTGGGCAATCCGGCCCACCAGAACGACGTCCTCTCGGTCCTCGGGAGCGCCATATTCGGCACCTCGGGCCTCGGTCAGTTCCTCAGCCGGATGCTGATCCTGATGGTGCTGACCTCGACGGCCGCCACGGCCCAGACGACGATCCTCCCGAATGCCCGGACCACGCTGTCGATGGCGTTCCACAAGGCCATTCCCGCCGCGTTCGGCCGGATCCACCCGAAGTACCGGTCGCCGACGGTGTCGACGGTCGTCTTCTCGGTGGCGTCGGTGATCTTCTACCTCTCGGTCAACTGGGCATCGGGTGGCAACGTGATCAGCGACTCGGTCACCTCCTCCACGTTCTTCATCGCCCTCTACCTGGGCATCACCGGCTTCGCCTGTGCGTGGCACTATCGGCGCCATCTCACCCGCAACGCCAAGTCGTTGATGAATCTCGGGATCATGCCCTTCCTCAGCGGCGTGATGCTGTTCGGCTTCCTGGGGTGGAACGTCTACCTGGCCCTCGAGCCGGACTACAGCTACACGACGTGGTCGATGCCGTTCTTCCCCCACTGGGACATCGGCGGTGTCCTCCTGATCGGGATCATCACGGCGGTGGCCGGACTGGTCTTCATGGTCGCCATGCGGGTGGTCTCGCCCAGGTACTTCCGAGGGGAGACCATGAGCGAGGGGGTCTCGCTCACCGAGGACGGTCATGTCGTGAGATTCCAGGAGGGTCCGGAGCCGGATTGAGCTTTCGCCGCCCCGCGCCGGCCTGTCAGCCCCGCCGCCTCTCCGGTCAGCTCCCCGCCTCCCAGGCCGCAGCCAGGTGGCGGGCCAGCTCGGCGGGCGGTGTCCGGGCGTTGAGCCCGCTGGTGGAGGGCATCACGTAGGCGGGGCGACCGGCGATGGTGTCGGGCTGGACGCCCGGTCCGGCCCGCGGGTCGACTACCGTCCGCCAGCCCGACAGCCCCACGAAGCACACGGCACCGGGCTGCAGCCACTCCACGAGTCGGGTGACCCGGGCGAACCCCTCCTCGTGCTCCTTCCGGGTCACCTCCGCCGCTTTCGCCGTGGCCCGCTTGGCGAAGTCGGTCATCCCCATGCCGGCCGCCAGGGCGGCGACCGGGTCCCGGTCGACGGGAGCGATCCCGGCGGCCAGGGCGGCGGGCCAGAAACGGTTGCCCGGACGGCCGTATCCGACGCCGACGGCGGCGCTGTACGGGGACGGGTTGATGCCGCAGACCAACAGGCGCATGCCGGGGCCCACGGAGTCGGCCAGTGTGGGGCGTCGCTCGACGCGGACCCGGCGGCGACCGGGAGCCGTCGACGGTCCGTCGGGGAACCACCATCCCGCTCCCGCCACCAGGTCGATGAGCCGGTCGTCCGCCAGCTCCGGCGCCACCGCCACGTCGATCCGGGTGCCCGGGGTCAGGTTCCGGTGGGCCCGGTGGAACAGGAGGGGCAGGTTGTCGGGGGCGGTGGTGGTGGCATCGAGCCGCCAGGGCGCCCCGCGCCGGGACGGTGCCTCCAGCGTGTCGGGGGCCGGCGGGACGTGGAGCGGGAGCGGCTCGGGCACGCAGGGAGCGTACCGGTGCGGGTGCCGCGGCTCGGGCCGGAGTGGTTGACTCTGGTGGTGACCTCGTGCCCCACCCTCGTCACGGACCGTCTGGTCCTGCGGCCGTTCCGATCCGGGGACGCCGAGCCGCTGTTCGCCGCCATGACGACTCCGGAGGTGCGGGCCGCCCTGCACGTGCCGGACGACTTCTCGCCCGCCGACGCCTGGCGGTCGCTGACCCTGTTCGCCGGCCTGTGGGAGGTGAAGGGGCTGGGCCAGTGGGCCCTCGAGGAGCGGGCCACCGGCCGGTTCGTCGGCCGGGCGGGCCTCTACTGGCGACCCGACGAGGACTGGCCCGGCGTCGAGGTCGGCTGGATGCTCGATCCGGCGTACTGGGGATCGGGTTACGCCACCGAGGCCGGCGCCCGGTCCGTGCGCTACGGGTTCGACGAACTGGGCGAGGACACCCTGTTCAGCTGCATCCTCCCGACCAACACCCGTTCGCAGGCCGTGGCCCGGCGCCTCGGCTACCGACCGGGGGAGGAGCGGACGATGTCGTTCTTTCCGTCGCAGCCGCACGTGCTGTGGCGACTGGATCGCTCCACGTGGGACGCGCTCAACGCAGGTTGAGTCCGCCGTCGACCAGCACCACCTCGCCCGTCACGTAGGAGGCGCGGGCCAACCCGATGATCACCTCGGCCACGTCGTCGGGGGTGGCGGCCCGCTGGAGGGGGGCCTGGGCCCGCACGAACTCTCGCACCACCGTCCAGTCCTCGGTCCACGGGGTGTCGACGAGGCCGGGGGCCACGGCGTTCACCCGGATGTCCGGACCGAGGGTGTTGGCCAGCAGCCGGGTCATGTGGCTGACCGCCGCCTTCGAGCAGGCGTAGGGGATCGAGCTGCCCACCGGCCGGGAGCCGGCGAGGGACGACACGTTGACGACGTGGCCCCGCCCGGACGCGCGCAGGTGCGGCACGGCCGCCACCGTCAGCTGCCACGTGCCGATCACGTTGACGTCGAAGATTCGCCGCCACACGTCCGGGGTGGCGGCCTCGAGGTCACCGTGCGGGATCACGGCGGTGGTACCGGCATTGTTGACGAGGACGTCGAGTCGGCCGTGGGCGGCCAGCACCTCCTCCACCAGTCGGTCGCAGTCGGCCTCGACCGACACGTCCGCCTGGACGTAGGTAGCCCCGCCGAGTTCGGCGGCGACGGCTCGGCCGGCCTCGACCGAGGTCGCGGAGTTGACGACGACGGTGGCGCCCTGGGTCGCGAAGCGGTGGGCGGTCGCCGCGCCGATGCCCGACGAGGAGCCGGTCACGAGCACGACCTGCCCGGCGAGTCGGTCGTCGGGGGGGCACGGTTCCGGGGTCGGAGTTCATCGCCGAAGTGTAGGACCGGGGTGGCCGGGTCCCGATAGCTTCGGGGCATGCGCCTGGTGACGATGTCGATCGGTGGCCGGGCCCGCGTCGGCCTCGTGCTGGGGGACGAGGTCGTCGACCTCACCGATCCGGCGGTGGGTCTCCCGGCCACGATCGTCGAGGTGCTCGCCCTCGGCGACGACGCCCGTCCGGGGCTCGAGCGCGCGGCCATGTCGACGGCCAACCGTGTCGCACTGGCGGACGTGCGACTGCTGGCCCCCGTTCCCCGTCCGCCGGCATTCCTCGGGATCGCCCGCAACTACGGGGACCACATCCGCGAGATGGGAGGCGAACGACCCCGTGACCAGACCTGGTTCACCAAGCTGTCGTCCTGTGTGGTCGGGCCCGGCGCATCCATCGAGGTTCCGAGGGTGTCGGCCATGGTCGACTACGAGGGTGAGCTGGGTGTGGTCATCGGTCGGCGGTGCCGTCACGTGCCCGAGGAGCGGGCCCTCGAGATGGTGGCCGGCTACACCGTCGTCAATGACGTGAGCGTCAGGGACTGGCAGCGCCGGACCCCCACCATGACGCTCGGAAAGAGCTTCGACACCCACGGACCCATGGGGCCGTGGGTGGTGACGGCGGACGAGGTGCCCGACCCGCAGTCCCTCCGCGTGCGGACGTGGGTGGATGGCGAACTCCGCCAGGACGGGAGCACCGCGGACATGGTGTTCACCTGCGCCGCCATGATCGCCCACCTGTCGGAGGCGATGACCCTGGAGCCGGGGACCGTCTTGGCCACCGGCACCCCCGCCGGCGTCGGGGCGGCCTCCGATCCGCCCCGCTGGTTGGTGGCCGGTGACACGGTGACGGTGGCTGTGGACGGGGTGGGAGAGCTCACCAATGCGGTGGTCGACGAGCCCGGGGAGAGCGCCTCCGGTGACTGACGGACCGGGTGGGGTCCGGGGTCGGCCGCCCGGCGGTGCGGAGGATGGACCCGGCGGCGGGGGCGGTCCGGAGGTGGTGCGCGTCACCCAGTCGCTGCGCATCCCCGTGTCCGAGCTGCAGTTCCGGTTCACCCCGAGCGGCGGCCCCGGTGGCCAGCACGCCAACAAGGTGGCGACGCGGGTGGAGCTGCGCTTCGACGTGGCGACGTCGCCCTCGCTCGGTCCGTACCAGCGGTCGCGGCTGCTCGAGAAGCTGGGCCCCGAGGTCCGGGTGGTGGTCGACGAGCAGCGGTCGCAGCTGCGCAACCGGCAGCTCGCCGTCGAACGGCTGCGCGAGCGTCTGGTCGCCGCCCTCCACGTCGACAAGGCACGACGTCCCACCCGACCGTCGAAGGGGGCCAAGGAGCGGCGCCTGGCCGACAAGCGCAGGCTCTCGGAGCGGAAGCGGTCCCGTCGTCCCGATCTCGACGACTGAGGACGGGGCTCTCGGAACGGCAGCTGCGGCAGCAGGGCGCTCGACTGAGGGCGTGGGCGGCGGGTGGCGCGGCTGGAGTTTGAGCGGCAGCGGGTGGCGCAGCTGGACTTCGGGCGGCGGCGGGGGGCGAGGCTGGGCCTCGGGCGGCAGCGGGGGGCGTCCGGGTCAGCCCGCCTTGCGGGCCCTGCCGGTCGGTCGTCCCCAGACGAGGTCGAGGTGCCGGTTGATCTCCTCGGTCAGGCGATCGGGGTGGACCCGGAGTTCGAGCATGGAACTGGCCTGGATGAGCTGGCCCTGGGGCAGGCGCCGGGCGAGCTGCTGGGCGTCGTGGAACGGGTGCACGTGGTCGACCTTGTGGCCGATCACGAGCGCCGGGACGTCCATGGCCGCCCGCTGGTCCACCGTCGGGGCGATGGGCCCGGCCAGGATCCCGTGGAGCACGGCGGCCGTCTCCTGAGGCTCGGCCGAGAGCATGTTCATGACGCTGTCGAGCGGTCCGTTGCCCGAACGCGGGATCGACCGGAACACCTTCGCCACCCCGGCCACCACCGGGCGGGCGAAGTGGGCGGCGAGGAGCATGGGCACGAAGGTGATGGCGGCGGCGGGCAGGGCCCACTCGAGCACCGGCATCTCGATCACCAGGCCACGGACCCGCTCGGGGGCCTGGGCCGCCACGAGGAGGCTGACGTTGCCGCCGAGCGAGACCCCGCCGATCACGGCCTCGTCGATGCCGAGGTGGTCGAGCAGAGCGACGACGTGGTCGGCGTAGGTGTCCATCCGGTGGAATGACGCACGCAGGGGACGGGCGGACAGGCCGTGGCCGGGCAGGTCCAGAAGGATCACCCGGTTCCCCTTCGCCGCCAGGTCCGAAGCCAGTCGGCGGTTCATGTTGGCGTCCATGAGGATGCCGTGGAGGAACACCAGTACCCGGGGACCGCTGCCATGGACCTCGTAGTACATCTCGAGGTCGTCGTGGACGAACTGGCCGACTTCGTATGGTGCCGCCGATCCCGGCTTGTCGTCCGGGAGGTCCTCCGGTGCTCTCAGCACCCGCCTCGGCTTCGGACCGGGTCCCTCAGACGGCGATACCCCTCTTGTTCCCATGCAATCCAACGTAGGCCCCGGGCTGGCGGTTCGCCAGCACCGGTAGGCGGTCACGCACGTCGGCCAGGTGCCCGAAGTCGAGTTCGGCCGACGACAATGCCCGGTGTCGGATCACCGCGTTCGGCCAGTACCGTGCCCCACGGGTCGACGATCATCGAGTGCCCGTGGCAGCGGGGCATGCCCGGCGGGAGCTCGCCCACCTGGGCGGCCCCGATCACGAAGAACTGGTCCTCGACGGCCCGGGCCCGCAGCAGGAGTTCCCAGTGGGCGGGACCGGTCGCCGCGGTGAAGGCGGCCGGCACCGTCACGATCGTGGCCCCCGCGAGGGCGAGCATCCGGTAGAGCTCGGGGAAACGGACGTCGTAGCAGAGGGTGAGGCCGACCACCACCGGCGCTCCTCCGTCGCCCGCCGCGGGTGAGCCACCGATGGGCGCCCCCCGGGATCCGCCGATGGGCACCGCCACGGCGTCGGCACCGGGAGCGATGGTGTCCGACTCGCGGAACGCCACGCCACGCAGGGCCACGTCGAAGAGGTGGATCTTGCGGTAGACGGCCAAGGTGGCACCGTCGGGCCCCACCAGGCAGCTGGTGTTGGAGAGCCGTCCGTCGGGGGCGTCCGTCCGTTCCGGGAAGCTGCCGGCGACCAGATGTACGCCGAGCCGGGCCGCGGTGGTGGACGCCCAGGACATCGTGGGTCCGTCGAGTGGCTCCGCGCCGGCCCGCAGCACCTCGGGGGTGCCGGCCACGGAGAAGTACTCGGGGAGGACGATGAGGCGGGCGCCGTCGGCCGCCGCCTCGTCGACGAGTGCACCGGCCGCCGCGAGGTTCGCGCTCCGGTCCGTCCCGGCCGTCGTCTGGATGGCGGCGACTCGCATGCCACAGGGTATGCCCCGATCGGGCACAATGACCCCGACGGCGGCCCGGTCGACCGGGCCGACCACGAGGAAGAGAGCGCTGTGTCCTTCGAAGACTCCGATGTCGTCCGCAGTGCCGTCCGGGTGGAGGGCTTCCGGGACGACGAGTTCGACTACCAGCTCATCCGGGCTCTGGGCGTCGCCGACTACGGCGGCTCGACCGTCGGCGAGTGCCTCGCCGTCGTGGCCGAGATCACCGACGGCAGCCCCAGCAGCTGGACCCGGGCGTTCGAGCGACTGGCCCAACGGGTGGAGGCCCAGGGCCGCCGCTGTCTCGGGGCCGGGCGCCGGGTGAGCGGTCGGGACCACCTGCTGCGGGCGTCCACCTACTATCGGACGGCTGAGTACTACGGCGGCTCGTCCTCGGGTGGCGCGGGCGAGGCCGGAGCCCGCAGCCAGGCCTGCTTCTCGGACGCCGCCGCCCTGGTCGACCCCCCGGTGGAACGCCTGGAGGTGCCGTTCGAGGGAGGCACCCTGCCCGGCTACCTGGTCCGGCCGGCGCGTTCGGGACCGACCCCGCGCCCCACGGTGATCGGTGTCGGGGGCTTCGACTCGAGCGCCGAGGAGCTCTACTTCCAGCTGGGGGTCCCCGGTGCCGAGCGGGGATGGAACGTCTTCGTCTTCGACGGGCCGGGCCAGCTCGGCTGCATGCGCACCAACCCGTCCCTCACCTTCCGCCCGGACTACGAGGTACCGCTGGCCGCCGTCCTCGACACCGTGGTCGACCTTCCCGACGTCGACGGTGACCGGGTGGCGTTGGCCGGGCAGAGCTTCGGCTCGTATTTCGCCGCCCGGTCGGCCGCCACCGACCTTCGCGTCGGCGCCCTGGTGGCCAACCCCCCGGTGGTCGACATGGGGCGCTACATGGAGGCGTGGGTCGGGTCCGACGTCTACCGGATGTCGAGGGACATCCGCCCCGAGGACGTGACCGGCGTACCGGAGGACCTCATGCCGCGGCAGATGCAATGGGGGATCGAGGCCATCTGCACGCGTTTCGGGGTGCCGTCCTTCCACGCCTGGAGGGACGCGATGGGTGACTACCGGCTCGGCGACCTGACCGCCGCCATCTCGTGCCCCGTCCTGGCCCTCGTCGGCGAGCGCGAGGGCGACGAACCGAGGGCCCAGTTCGACGCCCTCGTGGCCGGGGTCACCGGCCCGGTGACTTCGCGGGTGTTCCGCCCGTCGGACGGGGCCTCGGCCCACTGCCAGTCGGACAACCTGCGGCTGTCGGCCCAGGTGACCTACGACTGGCTGGAGGACGAGCTCGGCGCTCCCGGCAGCTGATCGGGCGCGTCCGGTCCGCGTCCGGACGGTTCAGTCGGGACGGGTGGCGAGGGCCGACGCCAACGCGGTCACGCCGGCATCGGAGACGTTCTCGCGCACGCCGACCAGGGCGGTGATCGACGCCCAGCCGTCCTCTACCAAGGCGGCGTCGGATCCGGGTTCGAGCTCGGCCCGTTCCGTTCCCTGATCGGCAGCATCCGCACCGCGCAGGGCCAGCACGATGGCCCCGCCGGTCCGGTCGACCGCCGGGCCGTCCACCGGCATCGGGGTGTGCTCGGGCCGGACCGCCCGGATCAGTCCCATGCGTCCGAGGGTGCCGTGGCGGAGTCCCTTGAGATCGGACGCCGCCACGGCCGGCACGTTGAGGTTCAGCACGGTGCCGGGCTCGGCGCCGGCCAGGACCGGCACGATCCCCCGCGCCAGGTCGACGGCGGTGCCCCAGGAGTCGGGTTCACTGGCCCAGGCGATGGAGACGGCCAGGCCCCGGACACCGAACTGCGCGCCGGTCAGCGCCGCGCCCACCGTGCCGGAGTGGAGGGCGGACCGGCCGGTGTTGATCCCGTGATTGATGCCCGAGACGATCATGTCGGGCTTCGGCCCGAATCCCTCGATGCAGCCCAGGATCACCGAGAGGGCCGGTGAACCGTCGATCCCGAAGGTGGGGACATCGGCGAGTCCCGGGATGTCGACGTGCTCGTAGGGGATGGACTCCCGCTCGTAGACGGGTCCCACGGCGGCGCTGGCCCCGCTGTGGTCGGTGAGCGGGGCGACGACCATGAGGTCGTGCTCGTCCCCGAACGCAGCATGCAGGCCTCTGGCCAGCTCGGCGATCCCGGGGGCGAACACGCCGTCGTCGTTGGTGATCAGGATGCGCATGGAGAGGGAGGGTCCGTTCGTCGGTGGCCAGGCACGGACCCCGGCGACCGCGCTGCGAGCTGGTCGTTACAGGGTCCCGGCGGGCCGGTGCGGCCTCGTCGCCTACCATACCGTTCGACATCGGCCGCAAGGTGCGGCCGTGGGCCGCGGTCGGCGCCCGTCGAGCGGCGCCGGCCCCCGCCCGACGACGACGCACCGCCCCCATGGGGCGAACCACGGACGGCCCGTGGCCGACCCCCGAGGATCTCCATGCACGCACCGAACCCGCCCCCCGACCAGCGTCCCGCCGAGACCACCGCCTCCACCGGTGACCAGTGGGTGATCGGCCACGGCCACCAGCGGGCGATCGTGACCGAGATCGGCGCCACGCTGCGGAGCTTCAGCGTCTCCGGCCGTCCCGTCGTGGACGGCTTCGGCGCGGACGAGTGGAGCCACGGCGGCCGGGGCCAGGTGCTGGCGCCGTGGCCGAACCGGCTCGGGGACGGCGCCTACCGGTTCGGAGACGTCTCGGCCCAGGCTCCCCTCAACGAGATCGAGCACCACAACGCCATCCACGGGTTGGTGCGCTGGATGCCGTGGCGGATGACGGGACGGGCCCAGAACCTGGTGGGCCTGCGCTGCGACCTGCGGCCCACGCCCGCCTACCCCTTCGCCCTGCGTCTGGGAGTCGAGTACCGCCTCGGTCGCGACGGGCTGACGGTCACCACCGACGCCGAGAACATCGGTGATACCGACCTCCCCTTCGGGCTCGGGTTCCATCCGTATCTGACCGTCGGCACGAGTACCGTCGACCAGGCCCGCCTCCGCCTGCCCGCGCAGCGCCGCCTGGTCACCGACGAACGCGGCCTGCCGACGGGGTCGGTGTCGGTGGCGGGCAGCGAATTCGACTTCACCGCCGGACGTCCCGTCGGGGTCACCCGGCTCGACACCGCCTACTGCGACCTCGACCGGGACGCCGACGGCCGCGCACGGGTCGACCTCGACCACCCTGACGGGGCGGAGGGGGTGACGCTCTGGGCCGACGACCGATTCGGCTACCTCATGGTGTACTCGGGTGACACCCTGGAGCCAGGGGAGCGACGCAAGGCCCTCGCCGTGGAACCCATGACCTGCCCACCCGACGCGTTCCGCAGTGGCACCGATGTGACCGTCCTGCGCCCGGGATCCCGCTGGACCGCAGCCTGGGGCCTCACCCCGCGCTAGACCACAGCAGGATCGCGGCGTCGTGGTCCGGGTCCGAGTGGGGAAGTTTCGCTCCCCTTACCTCGGTGACCTGGGAATTGCTCCTGGCGGACACCTCGGGTCGCACTCTCCGGGGCGCCCGCTGCAACCGATAGTTGACACCCGGCCCCGTACGGACAAAGATCACGGCGTTGCCGGACAGGGGCGTCCGGTGCGATCTACGAGCGCTGATCGACGAGGGGTGGACTGTTGTGAAGAATCTGCTGAGGGCGACGTGTCTCGCCATCGTGGTCACCGGTGTGTGTGCGGCCACTCCGGCCTTCGCCGGCGGGACCGGAACCACCACGATGATGACGATCACGCCGAAGCAGGCGACGATCGTCAGCGGCCAGATGGCCACGTTCAAGGCGGTCATCACCCCGAACAAGGTCGGCAAGTCCGGCATCAGCGGGTCGGTGACGTGGACGATCGCCGGCAACGACGGCAGTTCCCTCACCTGTAGCTCGACTAACAAATTCGGGGCCTCGGGTATCTCGCTGTGCAAGGTGGACAAGGCGGTCCTCGTGGCCGCGGCGTCGCCGTACACGGTGACGGCCTCCTACGGCGGTGACGCCAACTTCGCCCCGGTCATGACCTCCATCCCGTACACGGTCACCGTGGCCACCACCCGGATGACGATCAAGTACTCCCCGAAGCCACACGACAGCACCTCCACCACCATCGTGGCCACCGTCTCCTCGGGCCCCGGCAGCGCGGCGGTGACCGGAAACGTGACCTTCGCGGTGGCCGCCAGCTTCTCGGCCAAGGGCGTCAAGCCGTTCTGTGAGGGAACGAACCCGTCGCCCTCGGCCAACAACACGCAGCCGCTCGTCAACGGCAAGGCGACGTGCGTCCTTCCGGCCGGCTGGTTCGCCGTACAGCCCAAGTCGAGCACCAACACCCATCCGAAGTCCCGGTGGACGATCTCGGCGTCCTACGTGGGTAACGCGAGCTTCCTCCCGTTCGCCCTCTCGCGGACCGGTCTCTCGACCCACTGACGTCGGGACCGGGCCCGAAGGCACGGTCCTGACTGAACAGGTGCTCGCGGTCTGAGCGGGGGTGACGTCGACGGGCAGTCGCCCGGATTCGTCGAAATGGGAGCGCTTCCGTACCCGCCACCGCTGTCTCCCCGTGGCGGTCGTCGGCATGGCTGCATGGCTGACTGGATGCCTGGATGCCTGGCTGTCGTCTCGTACTCCCTGATGTCTGCCGCCGGTGGGGCAGGACAGCAGTCGGAGGGCACGGCCGCCGCCTCCTGCACGTTTGCCAGCGCGACGACGAGGGCACAGCCTTTCGTGTCCGGCCATCCCCGCCGGCGAGGACCCGTGGGATGTACACGTGAGCAGGAGTCGACGCAGCGGAGCATGGCGACAGGTGGCGATCGGTGGGAACTGATCCGGAGCCTGCCGGCCGGGAGCGTGGGGCGCCGACGAACGCTCTGGACGCGGCGTCGCAGGGGGCGGCGGGTGTCCTGTTCGACGTCGACGGCACCTTGGTGGACACCAACTACCTCCACACCCTGGCTTGGTCCCGGGCCCTGCGCTCCGTGGGGGAGTGGGCGCCGATGCACGCCATCCACCGACTGACGGGGATGGGTGGCGACCAGCTGGTGCCAGAACTCCTGGGGCACGACTGCCCGGGGGCGTCGGAGGCCCGCAAGCGCGCCTTCGCCGAACTGATCGACGACACCGAGGCCTTCCCCCACGCGGCCGACCTCGTCCGGGCCTGCCACGGACTCGGACTGCGCACGGTACTGGCCACGTCGTCGCCGGCGGACGAGCTCGCCCATCATCGGAAGGTGCTGGATGCGGACGACGCCCTGGATGCTACGACAGGGAGCGATGACGTCGACGCCTCCAAGCCCTCGCCCGACGTGTTCCTGGGAGCCATGGAGGCCGGCGGCCTGGACCCCGCCCGGAGTCTGGCCGTGGGCTGACAGCGTGTGGGACATCCGGGCCGCCGATGCGGCCGGCATCGGTTGCGTCGCGCTCGAGTCGGGCGGCTTCAGTCGCCACGAGCTGTCCGAGGCCGGAGCCGCCTCCGTCTACCGGGACCCGGCCCACCTCCTGAGCCGACTCCACACCAGCCCCCTCGGTGGTTGCTCCAGTGATCGGGTGCCGGTTCCGGTGAGGGTGTCCGGCACCGGGCGCGCAGGAGCGCAGGGAGATCATGACGGAGGGTCGATGTCGCCCGGAGGCCGTCAGCTCTACCGTCTCAGCTCGCTCGCCGTCGGCGTGTTGGGCGGGATCGTCGCCCGGACCCTGTTCGGGTGGGTGTGGTCGGCGGTGACGAACCAGGACGGCAAGCCCGATCCGACCGACCAGGGTGCCGGTTGGTCGTCGGTGCTCCTCGCCGCCGCCCTCGAGGGCGCGCTGTTCGCCGTGGTGCGGGCTTTCCTGCGCCGGGCCGAGGCGACCGGCGTGGCCCGGCTCACCGGCGAGTGGCCCGAGGGCGACGGCTGACCGTCCGTCCGGCGCTCCGGGCCGCCCCCGGGGCGCATGGCCGCCGCCCGGGGCGCACAACGGCTGCTCGGGCGCCGTCGGTCGACTCCGATTGGGCCGAGGGAAGGGGGGTACGGGACGGTGATGAACGTCGCGGTCGAACGGGAAGCGAAGCTCGAAGCCGATGTGGGGTTCGTGCTTCCCGATCTGCGACCGGTCGTCGGGCGGACCCTGGTGCTCGAACCCCTCGAGCTGTGGTCGAGCTACCTCGACACCCGTGACCTCCGACTGTGGGAGCGGGGCATCACCCTGCGCCATCGCAGTGGCGAAGGGGAAACCCCGGGGATCTGGACCCTGAAGCTTCCGCACGGTGCCGCCGACACCGGCACCGAACGTTCCGAACATACGTGGGAAGGCCCTGTCGAGGACGTCCCCGACGATGTGGGTCGGCTCCTCCGTGGGACCGTCCGATCCGAACTCCTGCGGGTGGTCGCCGAACTCGAGTGCCTGCGGCGCCGAGTCCGCCTGCTGGACCCGGACGGCACCCTGGTGGGAGAGGTCGACGACGACGCCGTCACAGTCCACGGCGGGAGCCGGGACGGGCACCGCTTCCGTGAGGTGGAGCTGGAGGTGCCGACGTGGGACGAGCGGACCCGGGAGGTGCTCGATCGCCTGGTCGCCGCCGGGGCCCGACCGGGACCGTCGACACCGAAGCTCGGTCGGGCTCTCGGGTCCGCGGCTGACCCGTTCCGCTCTCCGGCACCGTCGCACCGGGCCCGGGCGGACGGGAAGGTGGCGTCGTCCACGATCGCCGACGTCGTCCGGCAGGCCGTGAGCGGCTCGCTGGGTCAGATCCTGGACCGTGACCTCCTCCTCCGCCTCCATCCGGGCGATCCACCCGTCGAAGCGGTCCACAAGGGCCGGGTGGCGGCCCGACGCCTGCGGTCGGACATCCGCACCCTTTCGCCGTTGCTGGACCCGGTCTGGGTGGCCCACGTGAGCGACGATCTGCGATGGGTGGGGGGCTCGCTCGGCCGGGTGCGGGACCTCGACGTCCTGGCGGACCGCCTGGCGGAGGAGCGGGACTCCGGATCGGTGGACACCGAGGGCCTCGCCGTCCTGACCGCGTCCGTCCGGATCCAACGGACCGAGGCGGCGCTGGCCCTGGCCGCGGTGGTCGACACCCAGCGCTATCTCACACTCCTCGACAAGCTGCACGCTTCGGGCATCCGGCCGCCGATCGTCGACCCGATGATGGCCGGAACCCCGGCCGGAGAGGTCCTCCCGGCCCTGGTGGCGACCGCGTGGACGAGGTTGCGGCGCCGGGTCCGCCGGGCCCGCAAGGATCCGAGCGACCATCGGCTGCATGAAGTGCGGATCGCCGCCAAGCAGTTGCGTTACGGGGCGGAGCTGGCCGCACCGGTGAACGGCGGTCCGGCCACCCGCACCGCCCGTCGGGCCAAGCAGCTGCAGGCCGTCCTGGGGCACCATCAGGACGCGGTGGCGGCGGGGGAGTGGCTCCGTCGTTGGTCGGAGGACGGTCCGGCCATCGCCGCCTTTGCCGCGGGTCAGGTGACGGCCCACGAAGCCAACCGGAAGTCCGCCGCCCGCCGACAGTGGGAGGACCGGTGGCACCGGCTCGAGCGGAAGCCGGCCCGGGCGTGGCTCCGGTAATCGCCGTCCAGGAGCGGCCCGGGACGTGTCCCGGTCGTGGTGTCGGTAGTGGTCCGAGCGGCGCGGGACGGTGGCCCTGGAGATTCCGCTGGTCGCCCTGGGGGGCTCCGGTAGCCGGGACCTTGGAGTGCTCCGGCAGCCGGGAGCACCGCCTGGCCGGGAGTCGATGTGGCCGGGAGTCGATGTGCCGCCGGTCACGGGTTGGTGGGCGGCACGTCCTCAGCGGCGACGGCGGGTCATCCGGCGCAGAAGCACGATCAGCACCACCCCACCGACCACCGTCGGCACGGGGTTGCGCCGGATCCACTCCACGACGCCCTGGGCGGCCGGCGGGGCCGACTCCCGCAGCCCGGCGAGCGAGTCGCCGACGTCACCGATCGCCTCCTGGGCACGGGCTCCGGCGTCGCCCACCTGCTCGGGGACACGATCACCCAGGTGGGCGAGGGCCTCCTGGGCCCGTTGGGCCGCGCCGTCCAACGCCTGCTGGGCGATGTCGGTGGCCTGCTGCTGGGCCTTGTCGGTGGCCTGCCGGGCCTTGTCGGTGGCCTGCTGGGCCTTGTCGGTGGCGCGGTCCAAGACGTCCTGCACCTGGTCGTCCGACGAACCGGCCGCCTTCTGGGCCCGAGATCGGCCATCCGCCACCGCTCCCTCCTCCGCCAACGTCCCGAGGGAGTGGGCCAACTCGCCCGCACTGTCGGCCGGCGGACCGGCGGTCGTCTTCGAGTGGATCTTCCGGGTCGACGTCGGATCGGGCATGGTGTCATTCCTTTCGGTGGTCGGGGCCGGTCGCGGCCCCCAGGCTCGCGCTACCCGCGCAGGTGGGTGACAAACCGGCCCTGGGCCGACGAGTCCCTCCAGCCCGGCGGGCGGCCGCCCTTCGGTCCGGATCAGGATGTGGGAGCCGCTCGGGATGGTCCGCCCCGGCGCTTCTTCCTCGTCCGGATGACGATGAATGTGCCGATGGCCAGGCCGATGACGAGGAGGGCGATGTCGCGGCCGGAGTGGTGACCGGTGGCGATCCGTCCGATGCCGTAGGCGCTGGCGCCCACCGAGAGGGAGAATCCGAAGGAGGCGACCAGGTTCCAGAGTGCGAACTGGCCGTACTTCATCCTGGCCGTCCCCGAGATGATGGCGGGGGTGAAGAACACGGCGAATCGGCCCCACCGGGAGTAGGCCCGCTCGCCCCGGGCGAGCATGCGTTCCCGGCTGTCGTGGTGCCGGCCCGGCCGCTCCGCCAGATCGCGACCCCAGTGGAAGCCGATCGAGTAGCCGACGAGACCGCCGACCTCTCCGGCGATGGTGGACACGACGATGACGACGGCAAGATCGAGTTGGCCACGGCTGGCGGCGACCGCCGCCGCCGTCAGGGCCGCCGTGCCGATGGCCGGCACCCCCGCCCAGGACGCGGCGACCGCGAGAAAGAGCAGGACTTCCTCGCCGACATCGGTGGCGCTGACTGTCGCCGCCATGACCGCCATGAACCCTGTCGCCGGATGCACGATGCCAGCATGCCTCGCTTCGAGGGGTCCGGAGACGCCGACCCGGGCAGAACGGCGGAGCTGGACGGGGTGGCGCCGGTCACGATACGAGTATCGGGTCGGGACCGGTTCGTGTCGCGCCAGCGAGTGGGTGCGCCCCCTGGGATTCGAACCCAGAACCTGCGGATTAAGAGTCCGTTGCTCTGCCGTTGAGCTAGAGGCGCGTTGACTGTCGACCTACGGTAGTTCCCCCGACGGCCCGGCCGTGGCGACCGGGTCCCGGGAGACCAAAGGGTGGCCGACGGGGCTCGAACCCGCGACCTCCGGGATCACAACCCGGCGCTCTGACCAGCTGAGCTACGGCCACCAAGGAGCCTCTAGTGTGGCACACGCCGGAGCCGGCCCGAGCACGGGCGGCTCCGTCCGACGCCCCTGTAGCTCAACTGGATAGAGCAGGTGGTTTCTACCCATCAGGTTGCGGGTTCGACTCCTGCCGGGGGCACGGTTGCACGGTTCTGGGACGTGGTGGAGGGTCGGCGTCGGCGGCTCACCCACTTCCCGCCGGCCGCTGACGGATCGCCCGACCACGATGCTGAAGCACGTCTCCGACACCGGGAGCGACCGGGGTCACCGTCGATCCTTGGGCCTAGACTCGGCCCGTGACCGATGTGCTGGCCGTGGCCAACCAGAAGGGCGGCGTGGCGAAGACCACTACCGTGCAGTCGCTCGGGGTGGCCTCCGCGGAGCTCGGTCGGCGCACGTTGGTCGTCGACCTCGATCCGCAGGCGTGCCTGACCTTCTCCCTCGGCTTCGACCCGGACGCCCTCGAGAGTTCCCTGCACGACGTGTTCGTCCGCCGGCGGAGTGTGGCCGAGGTCGTGCTCCCTGTCCCCGGTGTCCCCGGGCTGGATGTTCTACCGGCCACCATCGACCTCGCCGGCTCCGAGGTCCATCTGCTCACCCGGACGGGGCGCGAGCACGTGCTCGCCCGGGCGCTCGAGCCCGTGCTCGCCTCCTACGACCTCGTCCTCATCGACTGCCCTCCGTCGCTCGGCGTGCTGACCATCAACGGGCTGACGGCTGCCCGCTCCGTCCTGATCCCTCTCCAGTGCGAGGCGCTCTCCCACCGTGGCGTGGGCCAGCTCCTGGAGACGATCGAGGACGTGCGGGCCTTCGCCAACGACCGACTGACCGTGCGCGGCGTCATCGCCACGATGTACGACGACCGCACCAAGCACTCCCGGCACATCTTCGAAGAGGTCCAGACCCGCTACGGGATCCCCGTCCTCCAACCTCCGGTGCGCAAGTCGATCAGGTTCGCCGAGGCGCCGGCCCGGGGCAAGTCCATCCTCCAGCACGCCCCCAACTCACCGGGAGCCCAGGCCTACCGGGCGCTGGCCGCCGAGTTGCTCCACCCGGGGGTCGTAGCCGGCATCCCGGGGTGATGGCCGAACGCCCCGACCCGCTCGGGAAGCGGGCGCTCTACTGGATGCCGGTCGAGCCCGAAGCCGACGGGGACGCCGTCCTCGACGGACCGGGTGGGGTGGGAGCCGGCACCGACCCGCGGCCGCACCCACAGGGCGCCCGCCACGCCCGGCCGGCCGGCAAGCACGCCCTCTTCTCCGATGCCACACCCGCCGGAGAGCGCGAGCGTGACTCGGCCGTGGCCACGGCCGACGATCCGTTGCCGGCCCGGGGACTTCTCCGCGTGGCCTGCTCGCGCTGCGGATCGGTCACCCGCGTGGGCCTGGTCGAGTTCGTAAGTCTCCAGCTCCCCGTGTGTGCGTGGCTGCCGTTCCGGACCTTCGACCGCTGGATGAACTGTCCGGCGTGCCGACACCGCACCTGGACCAGTGTGACCCTGTCGCGGTGATCACCGTCTTGGCGACGGCGTCGGGCTCGTCGTCCGGCCCCGGTGGGATCGCCGGACATCTCCTCAATTTCGGGGGTCCCGCTGCCTATGCCCTGATCGGGTTCCTGGCCTTCGCCGAGGCGGGCCTGATGGTGGGCTTCTTCATCCCGGGGGAGACGGCGGTGGTGGTCGGCGGCGTCCTGGCGGGACTCGGCAAGGTGAACCTCGGCGTGATGATCGTGGTGGTGGTGATCTGTGCCATCGCCGGCGACTCGGTCGGGTTCGAGGTCGGGAAGAAGGCCGGGCCCTGGCTCACCACCCACCGCCCGCTACAGGGGAACAGCGCCGTCCGCTACACGCTCGGCCTCCTCGAGCGCTACGGCGGTCCGGCCGTCTTCCTGGGGCGGTTCATCGCCTTCGCCCGGGCCGTCATCCCCGGGCTCGCCGGCATGAGCGGGCTCCGCTACCGCACCTTCCTGTTCTGGAACGTCCTGGGCGGCATCTGCTGGGGCGTCGGGTACACGATGCTCGGCTACGTGGTGGGGGTGTCGTTCCAGCACATCCTGACCGAGATCGGCCTGTGGTCGTTGCTGGTGGTCGGTCTGGTGGTGGCGGCTGTCGTCATCTTCGAGGTGCGCCGGCGCCGGCGCCAGCGGGCCCGCATCGATCGGGACCTGGAGGTCATCGACGAGGAGGCTTGACCCCTCCGGCGGGACGAGCCGCTCCTCGACCCGGGACCGGTCACTCCTCGACGAGGAAGAACCGTGCCGGCGATCCGGCGTCGCGACGCATGCGGCCGTGGAGCTCGAGCAGGACGCAGTGGGCCACGGTCTCGCCGTTGGCCTGGCGCTGCATGAACGACTGGATCTCGTCCCAGGGTCGCGACCAGTGGAGTCGCAGCGTGATCTCCCAGGCGGTCGAGCCGGGGTGCTGCCGCACGACTCCCACGATCTCCTCGAGTCGCTCGGCGTGGTGGGCGGTGATCTCGTCGACCCGACCCGCCAGGTCGGCGAAGCGGTACTCGTGGCCCGGCAGCACCTCGTCCGAGTCGAGGTCCCGGACCTTGGCCAGCGATTCGAGGTAGTCGCCCAGCGGGTTGGGGAACTGCTGGGCGTGGACCGAGATGTTCGGGGTGATGCGGGGAAGGATGTGGTCACCCGAGAGCAGGAGGCGCTGCTCGGCGCTGTAGAAGCAGACGTGGCCGGCGGAGTGGCCCGGAGTCCAGACCGTCCGCAGTGGCCAGCCCGGGAGGTCGACCATCGTCCCGTCCTCGAACAGCACGTCGGGCTTGGCCATGGTGACCATCGACTTGAGGGCCATCGACGCGAATGCCAGGTCCGGGAGCTTGTCCTCGGGCACGCCCGAGTCGGCCAGGAAGCCGACCATGGTGTGGAGCAGGTCGTCCGTGTCGCCGTAGCGCGAGTCCAGCATCACGGCATCGTGGGGATGGAGTCCGATCCACGCTCCCGACGCCTCGCGTACCCGACCGGCCAGTCCGTAGTGGTCGGGGTGGATGTGGGTCACCAGCACGGCCCGGACGTCGGACACGCTGCCGCCGGCCTCGCGCAGGCCCGAGGTGAGGGCGCCCCAGGCCTCGTCGGTGTCCCAGCCGGCGTCGACGATGGCCACCCCGCCGCCGTCGAGCTCGAGGGCGTACACCAGCACGTAGCGCAGCGGATTGTCCGGAATGGGCACCGGGATGGACCACAGCCCCGGGCGCACCTGTTCCACCGGGGGCAGGATGTTGTCCGCCCACGCCTGCTTCTGGACGGTTCCCGTCACCACCACCACGACAGGCACGGTACACGCCCCTTCCGGCCCGTCCGTCGATCGCGCCTCCGGCGGCAACCGGTGTAGCGGGCCGAGGGACCGCCGCGGCGACCGCCGTGATCCGGCAGGGTCCTTGTACGGAACGTTCCGGCTGCCTAGATTGACCCGCAACCCCCGTACCGGGGACCCCAGCGGAGCCGGTTGGAGCGCACACTGATGGTCGACGAACTCGGACGGTTGCCGTGGCCCACCTGGCAACCCCCGGCGTCGTGAACCGCAGCTCCACGGCCGGTCCGCCCGCCCTGGGCGTGCGGAGGAGCGGCGCCGACGACCTGCGGCTCGAACGACTCGTGGCCGGATGGCCCGACGCCTTCGTGGAGATCGACCGCGGCGGCACGGTGGTCGAGTGGAACGGCGGGGCCGAAGCCGCGTTCGGCTGGCGGCGCGAGGAGGTGCTCGGCACGTTCGTGACCGACTCCTTCCTGCCCGGACCCTTCGCCAAGACACCGTTCGGCCTGCTCGCCGCCGACACCACGGGCGCCGCTTCCGGACCGGTCACGGGGTCGGCCACCGACGGAACCCTCGACCTGACCCTCGAACTGCGCCACCGTGACGGCCGGCGGATCCGCGCCGAGTCACGCCTGGTGGTCCTGGGCAGTGGACGGGACCGCTCGGTAGCGGCCTTCCTCCGGGCCCCCACCGTGCAGACCGTCCCGGTTCCGGACGTGCCGGGCCGTCCGTCGCGTGACCCTCTGACGGGTCTCGCCGACCGGGCCGCCTACCAGGTGCGGCTGGGTGCCTCGGCGGAGACCTTCGCCGGCACCCCGGGCAGCGTGGCGGTGGTGCTACTCGACCTCGACCGCTTCAAGGCCATCAACAACTCGATGGGTCACACCCTGGGCGACGAGGTGCTCGTGTCGGTGGCCCGCCGTCTGGAGCAGGTGGCCGGAGACGTCGACCTGCTGGCCCGGTTCGGGGGCGACGAGTTCCTCGCTCTCGTCACGGATCCTTCGGGCCGGGCCGAGCAGAAGGCCGCGGCGTTCGTCGCCCGGGTGCAGGAGGCGCTCGCCAGCCCGATCCCGGTCGACGATGTCGAGGTGTTCCTCGACGCCTCGGTGGGGGTGGCTCTCAACACCTTCGGCGCCGACGATCCCCACGACCTGTTGGCCCACGCCGAGGCGGCCATGTACCAGGCCAAACGGCGAGGGGGCTTCGGAGCCGAGGTCTTCGACGAGTCCCTCCGGATCGACGTGCTCGATCGAATGGCCACCGAGCACTCGCTGCACCGGGCCCTGGAGCGGTCCGAACTGCTGTTGCACTACCAGCCGGTGGTCGAGGTACGGGGGACGACGACCGTCGGCGTGGAGGCCCTCATCCGCTGGGACCACCCGGAGCAGGGGCTGGTCGCACCCGGACGCTTCATCGCGGTGGCCGAGGAGAGCGGTCTGATCATCCCCATCGGGGCATGGGTCCTCGAGGAGGCCTGTCACCAGCTCCGCCACTGGCAGGACGGTGCTGCGCCACTCGATTCGGTGCAGGTCAACCTGTCCGCCCGCCAGATCGACGACCCCTCGATCGTCGAGACCATCGAGGCCATCCTCGCCCGCACGGGCCTGCCCCCGGAGTACCTGACCCTGGAGATCACCGAGAACGCCCTGATGCGGGACGCCGCCGCCGCCCTGGTCGTGTTGCAGACCCTGAAGGAGCTGGGGGTGCTGCTGGCCATCGACGATTTCGGAACCGGCTATTCGTCGCTCAGCTATCTGCAGCGTTTCCCCCTCGACGTGGTGAAGGTCGACCGCATGTTCGTCCACGAGCTCGAGGAGGACAACGGCGGCCGGGCGATCGTGTCGGCGGTGATCAGTCTCGCCCATGCCCTGGGACTCGAGGTCGTGGCCGAAGGCGTGGAGACCGAGCGGCAGCTGGAGCTTCTGCGCGAGCTCGATTGCGACTACGCCCAGGGATTCCTGTTCTCGCGGCCCGTTCCGGCCGCGGAGCTACGTCCCCACACCGGCCGCACCAGCGCCTGAGTCGACACCGCCTCCACTACGGCGCACGGCCCATGGCCGCGCCGTACGCGGTGCCACGGACGGCGCCGATGTCGTCACCGACGTCGTCATTGACATCGGTGCAGGTGGTCGGGGCGCCCGGATTTGAACCGAGGACCTCCTGCTCCCAAAGCAGGCGCGCTACCAAGCTGCGCCACGCCCCGTCGCCCGGTGGCCTGTCGGCCCCGTGCGGCGTGGCCCAGCGTAGGTCATGGCGGACCGTTCCCCCGACCCCTGCCGTGCGGGATAGCGTCACCCCGATGCCCACCGTCCGCGTAGCCGTATTCGACCTGGGCAGTAGCTCCTTCCACCTCATGGTGGTGGACGCCTCCCGGGACGGGCGGCTCGAGCCCGTCCTGCGTCGCCGCTCGTTCCTCCACCTCGGCACCGAGGTGGCCCGCACGGGCAGCGTGCCCGGTGACCGATCGGCGCTCGCCGTCCGCACCGTCAAGCGGCTGCACGCGGCAGCCGAGGACGCCGGGGCGGACGTGGTCGTGGCGCTGGCCACCGCCGCGCTGCGGGACGCGGACAACGGCACGCGTCTGCTCGGCCGACTCGAACGGATCCTGGGCAGCCCGATCACGCTCCTGAGCGGTGAGGAGGAAGCCCGACTGTGCTTCCTGGGCCAGCGGGCGGGAGTGTGGGTCGGGGAGCGGCCGGTGCTCGGCCTCGACCTCGGAGGCGGCAGTCTCGAGGCCGGCATCGGGACCGTCGATTCGATCGAGACGGTGGCGAGCGTGGCGCTCGGCACCGCCCGGATCCGGGGCGAGCTCGACACCGGGGACCGGCTCACGGCCGATGAGCGGACGGCCATCGCCGCGCTGACCGTCGAACGGGCCGGTCCCATCGCCGCGATGGTGGCGGCCCGTCCCGCAGCCGCGGAACGGGTGATCGCCAGCGGTGGCACCGTGCGGGCACTGGCCCGGTTGGCCATGGGACTGCACCGGCCACCACCCCGTTCGTCCGGGGCCCCATCGGTCAACCAGGTGGAGGTTCCATCCGGGCAGCTGGCCGAACTCGCCGACCGCCTGGCCACCCTGGACCTCGACGCCCGGATGGCCCTGCCCGGGATCCAGGCCCGCCGGGCGCCCCTCCTCCCCATCGGAGCGCTGGTGCTGTCCACCCTCGTCGAATGCCTGGGACTGCGCGGACTCGTCGTCAGCGAGTGGGGACTGCGGGAGGGGGCCGTACTGGACAGCCTCGCCCTGCCCGCCGAACGGCCCTAGGGGATCGGCGGCCGGCAGACGTCGTCGTGCTGTGGACGACGCACGACGGGGTCGGGCGGCGGACGACGGCCCGCCGCCGTAGCCCCGACTAGGCGTTCTTGCCCAGGATCCTGTTCATACCCGTGCCGCAGACCGGGCACTTGCCCTTGGCGGACCGCCGGCCGTTGGCCATCTCGACGACCTCGCCGTCGAATTCCCGCTTCTCCCGGCACTTCACGCAGTAGCCCTCGTACGTCGCCATACTTACTCCTCCTGCTCCGAATGGGGCCCGAGCGGGCACCCGATGGATCGACGGTATCGGCCCCTTTCCGCAGAACGGGGGATGGGAGGGCCAGGTGCTAACTCCAGCTAGCAGTCATTCGGGGCCCGGGATGGCGGGGTCCGCCGCCGATGGCGGCCCGTCCGCCTCCGTCGTCGGGCGACGCCGGGTCGATCAGGCGGGCGGCTGATTGCCGTCGGGCGGCTCGCCGAAGGCATCGGGCACCTCCGCCGGAGTGAGGGAGGCGAGCATCTCCTCGACGCCCTCGGGTGGCAGCGGTGGGCTGAAGTAGTAGCCCTGAGCCGTCGTGCAGCCCCGCTGGAGGAGGACGCGGCTCTGGAGCAGCGTCTCCACCCCCTCGGCCACGCAGGAAAGGCCGAGCCGCCCCGCCATGCCGATGATGGCCGACACCAGGCTGGACTCCTCGTCGCTGGGTCCGAGGACCTGGACGAACGACTGGTCGATCTTGATCGTGCTGACCGGGAAGCTGCCGATCCGGTCCAGGGACGAGTTGCCCTGGCCGAAGTCGTCGATGGTGAACCGGACGCCGAGCCGGCGTAGCTGTTCGATGTTCTCCTGGGCCGGACCTGTCCGCTCGAGGACCACCCGGTCGGTGATCTCGAGCTCGAGCAGGGACGGCTCGATCCCGGTGTCCGAGAGCGTTCGGCTCACGCTCTCGAAGAAGTCCGGATTGGCGAGGTCACGGGAGGCAACGTTCACCGACAGCCGCAGCGGGTCGAGGTCGTGGTCCTGCCAGGCGCGGAGCTGGCGGCAGGCCTGCCACAGCACCCAGCTGTCGAGGGAGACGATGAGGTCACTCTTCTCGGCCATGGGGATGAAGTGGGGAGGCTCCAGGATGCCCAAGGTCGGGTGGTCCCAGCGGATCAGGGCCTCGACGCCCACGATCTGCGCCGTGCGGAGGTCGATGTAGGGCTGATAGAGCAGGAAGAACTGGTTTCCGTCGAGTGCGGCGATGAGATCGTTGTAGAGCTGCCGGTCGTCGACGGCCCGCCGGCCCGGGTGAGCGGGATCGGGGGAGTGGTGGAACATCTCGAAGGCGTCGCGCCCGAGGTCCTTCGCCCGGTACATGGCCTCGTCGGCCCGATTGAGGAGGTCGTCGTAGCTGTCGCCGTGCTCGGGGGCGATGGCGATCCCGACCGACGCCGACGTGGAGACGGACTCGCCGAAGATCTCGAACGGCGTGTGCATGGCGTCGAGCGTCCGCTCGGCCAACTGATTGATGGAGAGCTGGTCCACCAATCCGGGCAGGAGGATGGCGAACTCGTCGCCACCTACCCGGGCGACGGTGTCCTGGCTCCGGACGGTCTCCACCAGGCGTTGGCCGACCTGTTGGATGAGCAGGTCACCGGTGGCATGCCCAAAGGTGTCGTTGACCGTCTTGAAGTTGTCGAGGTCGACGAAGAACATGCACACCGGCTCGCCCACCCGTCGGGACCGTACGAGCTCCTGCTCGACCCGATCCTCGAAGAGCCGCCGATTCGGGAGTCCGGTGAGGGAGTCGTGCCAGGCCATGTGGGACACCTTCTCCAGGAGCTCCAGGTTCTGGATGGCCGTGGCGGCCTGGTCGGCCAGGCCGGACAGGCGTTCGTGGACGTCGGGGTCGTGGACGGCCGACCCCCGGTCGTCCTGCGTGAAGTTGGCAGCGATCACCCCGAGGAACTCGGCGGCGGCGAAGAGGGGAGCGACCACCGAGGCGGTGACCCCCGCCGCCTCCATGAGGGTCGCCAACTGTGGATCGGCGATGGTGGCGGCGTCGAGGACGAGCACGTCGTGGCCGCTCAACATGCGCTCGATGAGAGGGTTGTCCGCTTCGACCTGCAGGGTGTCGGGGTCGGGATCGGTCCCGTCCCGCCGGGGTCCCACATGGATCTGGGTAGCCGATGAGCGCGGCCAGTGGGGGACGATGGTGTCGACACCGGCGTCGGGCACCGTCCTGTCACTGGTGTAGGCACCGAGCACCAGCCGCGAGCGCTCGCGGTCCCAGAGGTAGACGGCCGACTGTACGCAGCCGGTCACCTCGGGGACGGTGTCGGCCAGGATCTGCAGGGCCTGGGCCAGGTTCGTGAGACCCGAGAGCTGCTCGCTGAAGGAGAGCAACGTCCGGGCCGTCGAGTCGCTGCGCCGGGCATCGCCCAACACGGTGCACACGTCGAGGACGTTGGCCGCGTAGCGGGCGAAGAGCGTGAGCACCCGTTCCTCGGTCTCGGGGTCGGCCTCGCCCGGAGCCAGGAACTCGGCGATACGTCCGTAGCGACGGAGCGGCGAGGCGATGTCCACCACCAGCCGGGTGCCCACCTCGTGGTCCGGGCTGCCACCCCAGAGGTCGGCGGCCAGCCCTCTGACCTCCTCCTGCGTCAGTCCCCGGGAGTGGATGTCGAGGGGCATTCCGCTGCCGGCCCGCAGCATGAGCAGGTACCGGTCGGCGCCGAGGACCTGGTCGGCCCGGTCGGCGAGGTCGGACACCACCAGGTCGAGGTCGTGGTTGAGGAGTTCGAGCGTCGACTTCGTCGAGCCCTCGAGGAGCAATTGGAGGCGCGCCACCTCGGCCCGGGACCGACCGTATTCGACCTCGGCCCGCCGCCGTTCGTCCGAGGTGTCGCGACCGGCAATGGCCTCGGCCTCCCAGCGCGCCGCCCTGTCCTGCGCCTCGACGAGGGCCGCCCGGGCGGCCCGGAGTTCCTCGGCCAGCTGCTCGGCCGTGGGGACCCGCGACGCGTTGCCGGAATCGGGCTCGTACCGGTGGGCGGACCCGGACTCGGGAGCGAACCCGCCTGCTGGACGATCGGTCATCACGGAACCACCCGGGGTGTGCTCACCGGGACCGGCGGTGCGGTACGGGGTGTCCAGCCGATCTGACGGATTCGACGGGTTCAAGCGGTAGGACGGGTCCGACGGGTCCGACGGCTCCGACGGCTCCGACCGGTCCGACGGGCCGAGCTCCGACGCCGGGTCACGGCCGAACGGTGCCGCCTCGTCGAAGTGATCGGGATGCTCGGGCGCACGATCCGGAGGGGCAGCGCCCTCGGCTCGATCGGAGCGCGAACCGAACGATCCGTTCGATCCGTGGGGCATCTCCATCTCCCGCGCCTGGAGTGGCTCGTCGGCTCGCCAACCGTCGCTGTCGTGTCGAATCTGGGTGTCCGACGCCGCCGGGGTCGGTTCCACCTGGGTACGCCTCACCGGATCCTCCTGGCGGCCCACCGTGGCAGCCGGGCCTTCCGGAGGCTCGTCCACCGACAGGTCCCACGAGAGCATGTACCGGCAGGTGCGGGCTCCTCGCGCCGCGGACTCGTGCTCCACCACCCGGGCCGGCGCTCCGCCGAACACGACGGGCACCCGGGACAGCATGCCCCGGGTCAGCTCACAGAGGTGGGCCTGGCGTTCACCCAAGGTGGCCACCTCTACCAGGGCCCGACCCGGGCCCACCTCCAGAGCGACGGCCTCGGTCGCTCCTTCGAATCGTTCGATCCATGCACCGATGTGCCGGACGGCGACCTCGGGTGAGCCGAGCCCGGCGAGACGCGGGGCCGGAGGATCTTCCCCCACCCACAGGATCTCCTCACCGACGTGGAGGCCGATGGCCCCGTCGCCCGTGACCAACGCGCCGGCGGCGAAGAGGGCGGCCGCGTCGGCGGGAGGGGTCCAGGAGGCGGAGTCGCCGAGGGCCGGGAACGGACGCTCCTCCGCAGCGAGAGCCAGGGCCTGGGCCACCCCCGACTCGCCCGCCACCTGGCGGATGTGCGCTACGAGAGCGTGGACGACCGCCCCCGAGACGCCGGGGCGCGCCGGTGCCGATGGATCTTCGCCGTCGACTCCATGCGTCATGTTCCCCATCCGACCTTTCCACTCTGCAGGGCGCGTCGCCGCGATTGGTGCTCCTTCCACCATCGTCCCGCTGCAGCTGTTGCTTTAGTCGGCGACACTCCCCGGTGACGGCCGGGGACGACGACGTTGCGCGCCCATAGACTTGGCTCCATGAGCATCTACGACACCTCCCTCCATACCCTCCAGGGCGAACCCACGTCTCTCGGGGACTACCGGGGCACCACCCTGCTGGTCGTCAATGTCGCCTCCAAATGCGGATTGACCCCCCAGTACGAGGGACTCGAACGCCTGCAGAAGACGTACGGCGACCGGGGGTTCTCCGTGATCGGTTTCCCGTGCAACCAGTTCGGCGAGCAGGAACCGGGGAGTGCCGACGAGATCGCCACCTTCTGCTCGGCCACCTACGGGGTCACCTTCCCGATGATGGAGAAGGTCGCCGTCAACGGATCCGGTCGGCACCCCGTCTACGAGGAACTGACCGCGGTGCCCGACGCCGACGGCGAGGCCGGTGACATCCAGTGGAACTTCGAGAAGTTCCTCGTCTCGGCGGACGGATCGGTGATCCAGAGGTTCCGCCCGATGGTGGACCCGGAGGCGCCGGAGGTCATCGACGCCATCGAGGCGAACCTGCCGGGCTGATCGGGGGCCGGAGGCCTGCCGGCCGCTGGCCGGCGGCGGGACTCGCCCGGACCGCCACCCGGAGCTCGGACCACGGGAGCCAAGGCCGCACCAGGAGAGCACCAGGAGAGGGGAACAGGGTCGTGCACGCCAGACGAGCCAACCAGGAGCCGGCCGTCGACCACCTCGTCGAGGTGTGGACCTCGCTCGCCACGGCCTGCGACGGAATCGGGCCGTCCAAATGGGATCTCCCCACGGACCGGACCGGGTGGTCGGTCCGTGACCAGATCTCGGTGCTCATCGGTGACGAGCGAGCGCTCCTCGGTGAGACAGCCCCGGACCCGGTTGGCTGGCGCCCGGAAGAGGGGGATCCACCACTGGCGGCGGGCGAGCCCGCGGTGGAGCTCCGGCGCCGGCTTCCCGGCAACGAGGTGCTGGCCGAGTTCATCTCGGTCACGGGCCGTAGGATCCACGAACTGCGCACGGCACTGCCGGAGCGCTTCGACGAGCTGGTTTGGAGTCCCGGGGGTGAGATCCCTTACCGGGACCTCCTGGCCGACCGCGTCGTCGAGTGTTGGGCTCACGAACAGGACGTACGGCGCGCCCTCGGTCGCCCCGGTGGGCGCAACGGCACGGGTGAACTGACGGCACTGGCCCGCTGTGAGCGGACGATGCCCTACGTGGTGGGCCGGCGCGTGGCCCCACCCGACGGAACCACCGTCCGCTTCGTCGTGACCGGTGTCCTCGGGCGCCAGATGACCGTCGCGGTGGACGGGCGGCGGGCCACGGCCCTGGCCGGGCGTGGGCCGGAGCGGCCGACGACGAGCCTCATCTTCGACCAGGAGACGTTCTGGCGACTCGCCTCCGGCCGGGTCCCCGGGTCACAGGCTCTGGCGTCCGGGCAGGCCCGGGTCGAAGGAGACCTCGCCCTCGGTCACCGGGTCCTCGACTCGATGGCGTTCGTGGCCTGAGCCCACCCCAGGAGGGATCCCGCTCGGCAGGGGGATCCCGCTCGGTAGGGGGATCCCGCTCCACCAGGGGATGCCGGTCCGCAGGAGATCCCTGTCCGCACGGGATCCCGGTCGGCACGGATCCCGTGATCGGGTCACCAACGTGTGACCGGCGCCCCGGAGCCGGAAAGTCGGGGTCCCGGGGACCGGTACACTCCTCTATTCGTATGCGAGCCACTGCCGCGCCCGAGGAGGGCAACAAGGTCCGTCTCACCGTCGAGATCGACGAAGCCGAGATGGACGAAGCCCTCGATGACGTGGTGAAGCGTCTGTCGCGTGAGATCCGGGTCCCCGGATTCCGGCCCGGCAAGGTACCCCGAAAGGTCCTCGAGACACGGATGGGCGGCGCCACGGCCCTCCGGAGTGAAGCCATCCGGGAGGCCCTGCCCGACTTCTACTCCCGGGCCGTCGACGAGACGGAGGTCGACCCCATCGACCAGCCCGACATCGACATCACCTCGGGTGAGGAGTCCGGTCCGGTGTCGTTCGATGCCGTCGTGCTCGTCCGCCCGGTGGTCGCCATCCCCGGGTACGGCGGGCTGGTCGTGACGCTTCCGTCACTCGAGGTGTCCGACGAGGAGATCGTCGCCCAGATCGACCGGCTGCGGGCGACGTCGGGCGAGCTGGTCGAGGTGACCCGCCCGATCCAGACAGGTGACCAGGTGACCATCGACATCCGAGGCACCCGCCCTGACGCCGACGACGAGGGGGAGGACGAGGACCTGACCGCCGACGACTTCCTCTACGAGGTCGGGTCCGACGGCGTGGTCCCGGGGCTCGACGACCAATTGGTCGGTATGAAGGCGGGCGACGCCGTCACGTTCGACTCCGAGATCGAGGCCCTGGGTCAGACGGTGTCGTTCGGTGTCGTGGTGAAGGACGTGAAGGAGCTCGTCCTGCCCGATGCCGACGACGAGTGGGCCGCCGAGGCGAGCGAGTTCGACACGCTCGAGGCGCTGCGGGCGGACATCGCCGAGCGGCTCCGGCAGCGCCGCATCGTCGAGGCCCAGATGGCGCTCCAGCAGAAGACGGTGGAGGCCCTCACCGAACTGGTGACCGAGGAGATTCCCGAGCAGCTGGTGCTGGAGGAGCTGCGCGAGCGGATCCACGACCTCAACCACCGGCTCGAGGGCCAGGGCATGTCGCTCGGGCAGTTCCTCGGGGTCACCGGCCGCAGCGAGGAGGAGTTCCTGGAGGAACTCCGGGCCGGCGCGCTCCAGAGTGTCAAGGCGGATCTGGCTCTTCGGGCTCTGGTGGAGGCCGAGGAGATCGAGATCACCGACGAGGAGCTCGACGAGGAGCTCGCCGCCATGGGGGCACGCCTCGAGATGGACGCCGACCAGGTGCGGAGCCAGCTGGAACAGGCCGGACGCCTTGCGGCGGTACGCTCGGACCGTCGCAAGGCCAAGGCGATGCGCTGGCTCGTGGAGTCCGTCGAGTTGGTCGATGAGAACGGGGCGCCCGTGTCACGGGACGACCTGAAGGTGAACCAGGGCGAGGAGGACCCGGAGTGAGTTTCACGGAGGCAAGTAGGTCGATCGATGCGCAGGCGTACAGCGTGCCGTGGGTCGTCGAGTCCACCAGCCGGGGGGAGCGCAACTACGACCTGTTCTCGCGTCTGCTCGCGCGAACGCATCATCTTCCTCGGCACGCCGATCAACGACACGGTGGCCAATCTCGTGTGTGCCCAGCTGCTGTTCCTCGAGTCCGAGGAGACGGACAAGGACATCCACCTCTACATCAACTCGCCGGGTGGTGACATCACCGCGCTGTTCGCCATCTACGACACCATGAAGTACATCAAGCCGGATGTGTCGACGTTCTGCTTCGGTCAGGCCGCCTCGGCCGCCGCCGTCCTCCTCGGCGCCGGGTCCCATGGCAAGCGCTTCGCCCTGCCCCATGCCCGGATCCTGCTGCATCAGCCTTTCGGCGGGGTGGAGGGCCAGGCCAGCGACATCGAACTCCAGGCCCGGGAGATCCTGCGCATGCGCGACCTGCTCAACGGGATGATCGCCGACGACACCGGACAGAGCTCCGAACGGGTCTCGAAGGACACGGACCGCGACTTCATCATGACCGCCGCCGAGGCCGTGGAGTACGGACTGGTCGACGAGGTCATCACGGCCCGCGACACCCTCCCCATCGACGCGATCGGTGCCGCCTAGGGGACCCGCCGCAAGGTCCGGTCAGGTGGACGCCAGCCGCTAGAGTTGGTGTTCCGGACGGCACAGCCAGTCAGACCGGGACGGAGTCCCGGTTGACCGACTGGCTTCCCGGGGGGACGGACAGCCGACACAGGTAGACAGCGCTCGGTCGATAAGCAGGGACCGCCGACAGAAGGACACGAGGAACCGACGTGGCGAAATTCGGAGACGGTGGCGATCTGGTCAAGTGCAGCTTCTGCGGGAAGTCGCAGAAGCAGGTCAAGAAGTTGATCGCCGGTCCCGGCGTCTACATCTGCGACGAGTGCATCGAACTCTGCAACGACATCATCGCCGAGGAGTTGGCGGACACCACTGAACTCAGTTTCGACGAACTGCCGAAGCCCAAGGAGATCTACGAGTTCCTGAACGACTACGTGATCGGTCAGGAGTACGCCAAGAAGATCCTCTCGGTCGCCGTCTACAACCACTACAAGCGGGTGCAGGCCGGAAGTAACGGGGCCCACGACACCGACGTCGAACTGGCGAAGTCCAACATCCTCCTGCTGGGTCCGACCGGGTGTGGCAAGACCCTGTTGGCCCAGACGCTGGCCCGGATGCTCAACGTGCCTTTCGCCATCGCCGACGCCACCGCCCTGACCGAAGCGGGCTACGTGGGCGAGGACGTGGAAAACATCCTGCTCAAGCTCATCCAGGCCGCTGACTACGACGTGAAGCGGGCCGAGACCGGGATCATCTACATCGACGAGATCGACAAGATCGCCCGTAAGTCGGAGAACCCCTCGATCACCCGTGACGTGTCGGGTGAGGGCGTCCAGCAGGCCCTGCTCAAGATCCTCGAGGGCACCACGGCCTCCGTCCCGCCCCAGGGTGGCCGCAAGCACCCCCATCAGGAATTCATCCAGATCGACACCACCAACATCCTGTTCATCTGTGGCGGCGCCTTCGCCGGCATCGACACCATCATCGAGAACCGGATAGGCCGGAAGGGCATGGGTTTCCGGGCCGAAGTCCGCAAGGCATCCGAGCGCGACGACTCCGAACTGTTGCGCCACGTGCTCCCCGAGGACCTGATGAAGTTCGGGCTGATTCCCGAATTCATCGGCCGCCTCCCCGTGGTGAGCGCCGTTTCCCACCTCTACAAGGAGGCGCTCATCCGCATCCTGGTCGAGCCCAAGAACGCCCTCACCCGACAGTACAAGCGGACCTTCGAGTTGGACCACGTGGAACTGGAGTTCACCGACGACGCCCTCGAGGCCGTCGCCGAGCAGGCTCTTCTGCGGGGCACCGGCGCTCGCGGGTTGCGGGCCATCCTCGAAGAGGTACTGCTCGAGGTGATGTACGACCTGCCGAGCCGTACCGACATCTCCAAGTGCGTGGTGGACCGGGCGGTGGTCCTGGACAAAGTCCACCCGACACTGGTGCCGCTGGTACCCGCCAAGTCCAGCCGTAGCCGCCGGGCCGCCTCGTAGCGACCGGCCGCCGCCCCCAGGGGCGGACCCCGCCCCGCCCGTGACCTTCGTCGACCTGCCGGAAGCCCTCGCCTGGCTGGACAGCCACATCGACTTCGAGTCGGGCATGCCTTCGCGACGGAGCCTGCCCTCGCTCGAGCGCATGCGTGCCCTGGCTGCCCTGCTGGGCGACCCGCACACCGCCTATCCGGTGATCCACATCACCGGCACCAACGGCAAGGGCTCGACCGCGGCCATGGTCACCTCGCTGCTGGTCGCCCGTGGCCTCCGCGTCGGTACGTACACCAGTCCCAACCTGTCCCGGGTCAACGAGCGTCTGGCCCGCAACGGCGAACCGATCGACGACGAGACATTCACCGATCTGCTCGACACGCTGTCGCGGATCGAAGGCCTCATGGACGAGCCGCCCACGCGCTTCGAACTGCTGACGGCCGCCGCCCTGACCTGGTTCGCCGACGAGGCCGTCGACGTCGCCGTGGTCGAGGTCGGCCTCGGCGGGACGTGGGACTGCACCAACATCGTCAACGCCGCCGTGGCGATGATCACCAACATCAGCTACGACCACACCGAGGTGTTGGGACCCACCTTGGAGGACATCGCCACCGACAAGGCCGGCATCTTCACTCCGGGTTGCCGGGTGGTGGTGGGGGAGACCGATCCCGCCCTGGTCTCCCTGTTCCGACGGGTGGCGGCAGAGGTGGGAGTGGCTGAATTTCTGGGCCCGCGGCGTCGACTTCGCCTGCACCTCGAATCGCCTGGCGGTGGGCGGTCGGCTGGTCGATCTGCGCACCCCCGGCGCCGCCTACGGCGAGCTGCTCGTACCTCTGCACGGCAGTCATCAGGGGGACAACGCCGCCTGTGCCCTGGCCGGGGTCGAGGCCTTCTTCGGCGAGCCGCTCCACGAGGACGTCGTGGCCGAGGGGCTCGGAGCCGTCCGGGTGCCCGGACGGCTGGAGGTGATCGGCCGCCATCCTCTGGTGCTGGTGGACGGGGCGCACAACGCCGCCGGCATGATGGTGCTGGCCCGGTCGCTGAGCGAGGAGTTCACCGTGGAGGGGCGCACGGTGGCGGTCGTCGGCATGCTGACGGGGCGGGACCCGTCGGCCATGCTCGAAGCTCTGGTCTCCGCCGGGGTCCGTACCGTCGTGGCCTGCGCCCCGGACAGCCCTCGGGCGCTGCCCGCTCCGACCGTGGCGGAGGCCGCGCTGAGTCTGGGCATGGAGGTGGCCGTGGTGGCATCCCCGGCCGAGGCCGTGCGTCTGGCCGTCGAACGCTCGGCACCAGAGGATCTGGTGGTCGTGTGCGGCTCGCTGTATGTCGTGGCTGACGCCCGCCAGGCCCTCGGCGCCGACGACAGCTGAACGCGGACGCCGCCCGCCCGTTGCCGGTCACCTCGGGTGGGCCGGCCGGGTGAACCACCGCCAGCGTGAACCACCGCCAGGGTGAACGACCGCCAGGGACGTCGGTGACGGGTCGTCGGGTGGGCTCGGATCTCGCTCGGGCATTCCGGCGAGTCTCCGGCGCGAACAGCCGTGGCAGCGATAGGTTCCACGGAATGGCGACACGGGACGACGTCGTCCGTATCGTGACGGGCCTGCCAGAGGTGACCGAGGGCCTCCGGTACCGGAACGTGACATGGTCCGTCGGGGGTACGCCGTTCGCGTGGGACCGTCCCTTCTCCAAGGCCGACCTGAAGCGGTTCGGGGATTCGGACCCACCGTCGGGACCCATCGTCGCCCTGCGAGTCGAGGACCTGCTCGAGAAGGAGGCTTTGCTGGCTGAGACATCGGACGCAGTGTTCACGATTCCGCATTTCGACGGCTTCGCCGCCGTCCTCGTCCAGTTGTCGAAGGTGGACTTGGACGAGTTGCAGGACTTGGTGACCGGGGCATGGGCGGCATGCGCACCGTCGGGACTTGTCAACGAGCACCTCGGAGATGCTGAGCGGTGAATGGTCAGAGGGCTGACCGAGCGGCACGAACAGGCCGTCCCAGCCCGGGAATGCGAGCTTGAACCGGGATCATTCCGCGCTCGTTGTCCGCCACGAGGAGTCCGGCACCCGGTCGAACAAGCTGTCCGCGGTGGGTGGGACCCGGTCGCCTGGTGGATCGGACGGTGGATCGGGATAGCGGCCGGTCGATCCTGCCCCGTCGGGACGGGGACCGGTCCCGGGTCGGGGGCGCCCCCCGGGCATCCCCGGCGCACCGGGCCGGTCCAGCCCGAGGTCGGGCTCCTGGCCGAAGGCGGGTAGCGGGGTGAAGGACCACCCGGGGTCCTCGTCGCTCGGCCCGTGGCGTTCCAGTACCCAGCCGTCGTAGGTCTTCAGCCGGTGGTGGTGGGTGCAGAGCAGGGCCAGGTTGTCGAGGGTGGTCGGGCCGCCCAGGGAGATCGGGCGGACGTGGTCGATCTCCAGTCCATAGGGCATGGCACATCCCGGCACCACACAGGCGCGGTCCCGGAAGGCCAAGGCGGTGCGCAGGGTGGCGTTGATGGTCCGCCCGTGGTGGTGCACGGCGCGGATGTCACCGGCCTCGGTGAACACCAGGGCCAGGAACGAGTCGACGGCCAGGGCCCGGGCCAGGGGGACGGGGATGGGACCCATGCCGTCCAGCTCGCACAGCTCCCCCGGGGCGGCCGTCCCCCGCACCAGGGCGTCCCGGTCGACCCGGACGATGACGGTGGCGCTGGGCGGGCGGTCGATGATGTGCTCGGCCCCCCGCAGGCCGGGCCGGGGGAGCAGAGCGGGAGGCCGTGCCGGTCCGGAGCCGGGCCCGGGGACGGTGGAGGAGCCGGGTGTGGCATCGGCGGAGCCGGGCTCCGCGGTCCCGGTCACCAGGGCGAAGAGGGCGTCGGCCCGCAGGGCGGCCTCGGACTCGGGCCCGGGGCCGGCCGACGGCGTCGCCGGAGGGGCTGCCGCCCGTCTGGCGTCGCGCAGACGGTTGGCGGCGGGGACGAGCCGGGCCAACAGCGCCGCCCCCCGCTCGGGGGTGTCCTTGCCCGAGAAGCAGAACGCCCCCTCGGCGTCGTTCCAGTGGGAGAAGTGGCGCTCGGCGTGGAGGCGTCGGGCGGTGACCAGGGGGTCGTGCCGGGCGGCGTGGGCCCGGGCCCGTTGGCAGCGCTCCTTGGTGGCCGCCAGCGATTCGCCCTCGGCCCCGGCCAGCAGGTCCAACTCCGCGGCGGGGTCCACGGCCGCCGTCTCGGCGATCTCGGCCACCTGGGGCCCCGACAACCGCCCGTGGCGCAGGGCCTCCTCGGTGGAGGGCAGTTCGGCCAGGCGCCGGCCGGTGGCCAGGGTGCGCTTGGCCTGGCCCGGGGAGACACCCTCCAGGTCGGCCAGCAGCGAGGCGGGGGAGCGGTGGCCCTCGCTCTCCCAGTGGCCCGAGGTGGCTATGCGGGGGGCGAGCAGCACCTTGGCCGCCCCCACCAGCCGCTCAAGCCGCACCAGGGCGGCGTAGAGGGCGGTGGCGTCGGCTCCGAGCAGGGTGTCGGGATCGAGGGTGGCCAGGAACGACGCCATGCCCTCGGTGAGGGTGGCCACCTGCGAGGTGAGGCCGGGGGAGGCAGGCTCGGAGGGGGACTCCAGTGCCATGGGGAGACCTTGGCCGGGGGGTGTGACACGGGGCCGTATCGACGCGGGAGGGGATGTGGAGTGGAGAGGGGGGAACCGACGGCAGACGGGCCACTAGCCGGTCGGGGGTGGTCCGACCGCGTCGGCGGCCCCTTTGGCATCGGCTAGCCTGCCCCGCTTGTGGGACGCACACTTGTCATCGCCAAGCCCGACGCCGTCGAACGCGGTCTGTCCGGTGAGATCCTCAGTCGGCTCGAGCGCAAGGGCCTCCGCCTGGTCGCTGCGGAGCTGCGCACCCTGGAGACGGATGTCGCCCAGGCGCACTATTCGGAGCACGACGGCAAACCGTTCTTCGACGAGTTGGTGGTCTTCATCACCCGGTCACCGGTCCTGGTGATGGTCGTCGAGGGCCCCGACGACACTTACAAGGTGGTGCGCAACCTGATGGGAGCGACGAACCCTGTCGACGCGGCCCCGGGCACCATCCGCGGTGATCTGGCGCTCGAGATGGGCGAGAACCTCGTTCACGGTTCGGACTCCAACGAATCAGCCGAGCGGGAGATCGCCCTCTTCTTCCCCGACCTGTAGTCCCGGGTCCCCAGGGCAGTGGGGCGTGATGTCGACCTTGGAGCCGAACAACCCTTCTGACCTGGGTCGGAGGCGCGTTTCCGCCCCGATGCGGCCGGACCGCCCTTGTGCCCCCCTGTCGATTCCCGTAGCCTGAAGGCACATGCCAGCTGCCTCTAATTGCCAGCGCAGCGGAAGCCCGGGTCTCCCACGCGCACACGCTGCGGCCGGCCCGATGATCGACGGAGGAGTGCATCTCTGATGCGCGACAACAGTTTTTCCCTTCTGGGACGTGACATGGCCGTGGACCTCGGCACCGCCAACACCCTCGTCTACGTACGCGGGCGCGGCATCGTGCTCAACGAGCCCTCCGTGGTCGCCGTGAACACGAAGGATGGGCGGCCACTCGCCGTCGGTGCCGAGGCCAAGAGGATGATCGGGCGCACCCCGAGTCACATCCAGGCCATCCGGCCACTGAAGGACGGGGTCATCGCCGACTTCGAGATCTGCGAGAAGATGCTCCGCTACTTCATCCACCGCGTGCATCAGCGGCGATTCGCGAAGCCGCGCATGGTCATCTGCGTTCCGTCCGGCATCACCGGTGTGGAGCAGCGCGCCGTGATGGAGGCGGCCGAGTACGCGGGGGCCCGCAAGGCGTACATCATCGAGGAGCCCATGGCCGCGGCCATCGGGGCCGGCCTGCCCGTCCACGAGCCGACCGGCAACATGGTGGTCGACATCGGCGGCGGTACGACCGAAGTGGCCGTCATCTCACTCGGCGGAATCGTCACCAGCCAGTCGATCCGCATCGGCGGTGACGAGCTCGACGAGGCCATCGTCTCCTTCGTGAAGAAGGAGTACAGCCTGGCTCTCGGTGAGCGGACCGCCGAAGAGATCAAGATCGCGCTCGGTTCGGCCTACGAGCTCGAGGAGGAGCTGCACGCCGAGATCCGAGGTCGCGATCTGGTCACCGGTCTCCCCAAGACCGTGGTCATCTCCACCCAGGAGATCCGTCAGGCCATCGACGAGCCGGTGTCGGCCATCGTCGACGCCGTCAAGGTCACCCTGGACCGAACGCCACCCGAGCTGGCCGCCGACATCATGGAGCAGGGCATCGTCCTGACCGGTGGTGGCGCTCTGCTCCACGGGTTGGAGAGCCGTCTCACCCAGGAGACGGGGATGCCGATCGTGGTGGCCCGTGATCCCCTCAACTGTGTGGCCATCGGCAGCGGGCAGTGCCTGGAGGAGTTCGAGGCCCTGAAGCAGGTCCTCATCACCTCGTCGGCCCGCTGACCGTCAGGGATCCCGCAGTCTCGTGGCGCCACCGAGGCGCTCCCGCCGTCCTCGCACGACGCTCCTGATCCTGATTCTGGCCGCAGTCACGATCATCACTCTCGATGCGCGCGGTGGTTTCCACGTGGTCACCTCCGGTGTCCGATCGGTGGCGAGTGATGCCTTCTCCCCGGTCCGGTCCGGCGTGGACGCCGTCGTCGAGCCCATCGGGAGCTTCCTGGCCGGATCGGTCCACTACGGTGCCGTCCGCGAGCAGAACCAGAAGCTGCAGGCCGAAATCGACCAGCTGAAGATGCAGAACGCCGAGGCCGCCGACCAGGCCCAGTCGTACCGGCAGCTCTTCGCACTCCTCCATCTGCCCTTCGTGGCCAATCTCCAGACCGTCCCGGCCGAGGTCACGGACTTCGGGACCAGTGACTTCGCAGCCACCATCGACATCGACGTGGGACGCAGCGACGGCGTCCAGCTCGACATGCCGGTGGTCGGGAGCGGCGGCCTGGTGGGGCTGGTCGTGGAGGTGAGCCACCACACCGCCACCGTTCGGCTGATCACGGACGGGCAGTCGTCGGTGGGGGTCCGCTACGGCCCGGACTCCGGGTCGCTCGCCGTGTTGAACGGCGCCGGTGCCGGCAAGCCGCTCAGTGCGGATCTCATCCCGAACAACACACCGCTCGCCGAAGGCGACATCTTCACCACGAGCGGGCTCCAGGGCGCGCTCTTCCCCCCCGGGATCCCGGTGGCCAGAGTGGTGTCGCCCGCACACCGGCACCACGGCATCCCAGGAGAGCGTGAGTCTGGAGCCCGTGGCGGATCTCGCCCATCTCCGCTACGTGTCGGTGGTGCTGTGGGGACCGGCATCGTGAACCGGAGCGAGGTCGGCCGCCTGACCCTGGTGGTACTGCTCTTCGTGGTCGTCCAGGAGACGATCATGTTGGACCTGCACGTCGGCGGGGTGCACCCGGACGTGATGGTGCTCCTACCGATCGTGGCCGGACTGATCGGTGGTCCTTCCCGAGGCGCCACCGTCGGCTTCGGCTCCGGACTGGTGTCCGACCTGTTCCTGCCGACACCTTTCGGTCTGTCGGCACTGGTCGGCTGCCTGCTCGGGTTCGCGGTGGGGCTCGCCACCCAGGCCCTCGACCGCACCGCATGGTGGCTGGCGCCGTTCGTCGCCCTGTGCGGGAGCGCCGTCTACGAGGTGGTCTACGGGGCGTTGGGTTCGGTCCTGGGTCAACCTCAGATGCTGCACGTGGCCCTCGTCCGGATCGTCGTCGTGGTGTCCGTCACCAACGCCGTCCTGGCTCTTCCCGCCGTGCGACTGATGTCGTGGGGAATGGCGCGGGCGTCCACCGAGGGCATGCCGACCTCCGATGCCGGCGTCGGTGCCGCCCGGTGAGAACCGTCCCCTCCACAGGCCGCGTACCGCCCGCCCGGCTGACTTGGGATACTGGGGCCCCGTGAGCCGTTCACTGCGCCATCCCTTCGGTGACAAGCGGATCTTCGGTTCCTCCGGAGGACTCGAAGCCGTCCAAGACCAGGACCCGCCAGCCCCGGATGCGCCAGAGCCGGTTCTCGGTGGAGGCGATGCTGGACGCCCCGGACACCACCGAGTCGCGGCCGGGCCTGCGCCTGCGGGTCGTCGGACTGTGCGTGGTGGCGCTGTTCGCCCTGCTGGGTCTCCGGCTGTGGGCGCTGCAGGTCCTCCAGGCGCCGGCCGCCGCCCAGGCCGTGGTGGCCAACCAGATCCGGACGGTCCCCATCGAGCCCACCCGCGGCCTCATCCTCGACCGCAACGGCAACCCGCTCGTGAGCAACGTGGTCACCGAGCAGATCACCCTGTCCCGGGTGGCCGCGACGCAGGACCCGGCGGTGATCGGGAACCTGGCCGCCCTGATCGGCGAGACCCCGGCGCAGGTCCAGGCAGCCCTCGACAACCAGCAGTACAGCCTCTATAAGCCGGCCCCCATCATGGAGGACGCCCCGACGTCGGACATCCTTTACATCAAGGAGCACCCGACCGAGTTCCCCGGCGTCTCCTCGGTGCAGACCACCCAGCGCACCTACCCACAGCTGGAGATGACCGGACCCGCCCAGGGCTTCTACCCGGCCGCCCAGGTGCTCGGCTACGTGGGCACCATCAACTCCGCCGAGCTCAAGTCCCGCGCATCCCAGGGCTACCAGGCCGGGGATCCCTTCGGCCAGTCGGGTCTCGAGTACCAGTACGAGCCCGAGCTGCGCGGCACCCCGGGCCAACAGGAACTCGAGGTGGATCCCCAGGGCCAGGTGGCCGGCATCCTCAAGACGACGGCGGCCGAGCCGGGAGACGACATCGTCACCAATCTCGACACCAATCTCCAACAGGTGGCCGACAACGCCCTCGCCACCCAGATCACCACTCTCCGTAACAGTTACGACCCCCAGTGCAACAACAACGCCGGCTGCAAACCGGCGGCCACCGGCGGTGCCGTGGTGGTCATGAGCCCCCAGACCGGGGCGGTCTACGCCCTGTCCTCGTACCCGAGCTACAACCCGACCGTCTGGGTGGGCGGCATCAGCGACGCCGACTATGCGGCGCTGTCGGCTCCGGCGAACAACGAACCCCTGCTCAACCGGGCCATCGAAGGTCTCTACACCCCGGGGTCGACGTTCAAGCTCAACACGGCCACCGCCGCCCTTCAGACCGGCCTGATCACCCCGGCTACCACGTACGACGACAGCGGTATCTTCAAGGCCCCGGGCTGTCAGTACAACTGCACGACGTGCATCTTCCACAACAGCTCCGGCGACCCGACCGGCGACTACGACGTCTCGACGGCCCTGACCGTGTCGAGCGACGACTTCTTCTACAACCTGGGCGCCCTGTTCTACGAGCAGCGCGCCCAGTACGGAGCGACGCCATCCAGGACCAGGCGGCCGAGTACGGCCTCGGCGAGCTGACCGGGATCGACCTTCCGGGCGAGGCCGAGGGACGAGTCGACAGCCAGGCCGAGCGGGTCAAGCTCCACGCCGAGGACCCGACCGCCTTCCCCAACACCCCTGGTCACCGGGCGACAACATCGAGATGGCCTTCGGCCAGGGCGAGACCTACATCACCCCCATCGAGCAGGCCGTGGCCTACAGCACGTTCGCCAACGGCGGCACCCGCTACGCGCCCCAGGTGGCGGCGGCCGTCGTGAGTCCGACCGGACAGGTGGTCAAGCGCTTCACCCCCAGGTCACCGGGCACGTCGCCATCTCGCCCTCGACGTACCAGGCCCTGCTGAAGGGGTTCACCGGTGTCGTCCAGAGTGCGAGCCCCGCGGGCACGGCGTACGGCGCCTTCCAGGGCCTCAACTTCCCGGGCGGCCTGGCCGGCAAGACGGGCACGGCCGACACGGTGCCGGGCAAGGAGCCGACCGCCTGGTTCGTGGGGTTCGGGCCCACGGCCGACCCCCAGTACGTGGTGGTCTGCGTCATCGACCAGGCCGGGTACGGGGCCACGGCGGCAGCCCCGGTGGTCCGGGCCATCTTCGCCTATCTGGCCGCGCACCCGATCATCGCGGCCGCCGTCCCACCGAGCACGGCTGCTGTCGCAGGCCACCACTCCGATCCCGCTGCCCGCCACCGCCGCCCCGTCGACCACGACGACCACGACGACCAAGCCGGGCTGAGGCGCGTCGGCCCGCCCGCCTGTCCAGGACATCAGCGCCCTGCCCCTAGGATGGAGGGGGAGATGGAGTCCCTCTGGCCACAGATCGAGCCGCTCCTCGCCCAGGTCACGAAGCCTGCTCGCTACATAGGCGGTGAGCTGGGCGCCCAGCAGGTGGAGCATGGACCCGGCGTGGTGTCCTGGCTGCTCGTGTACCCGGACACGTACGAGGTCGGCCTGCCGAACCAGGGCCTGCAGATCCTCTACGAGATCCTCAACGAACGCCCCGACGCGGCCGCCGAGCGGTCCTACGCCCCCTGGGTCGACATGGAGGCGGCGATGCGGACGGCCGGAGTGCCCCTGTTCTCCGTCGAAGCCCAGCATCCGGCGTCGGATTTCGACGTCATCGCCTTCAATCTGTCGGCCGAGCTCGTCTACACGAACGTCCTCAACCTCGTCGACCTGGCCGGGGTGCCGGTCCGGCGCGCCGACCGTACCGACGATCACCCGCTGGTGATGGCCGGCGGGCACTGCGCCTTCAACCCCGAGCCGCTGGCCGACTTCGTCGACTGCTTCGTCCTCGGTGACGGCGAGGAGGTCGTGGGCGAGATCAACGATGTGCTGGTCGATTTCCGCCGCACCGGGGACCGCCCTCCGGACGGGGGATCCGGGCGCGCCGACCTGCTGCGGGCGCTGTCGAGGGTCGACGGCGTGTACGTGCCGTCCTGTTACGACGTGACCTACGACGGTGCCGGGCGACTGGCGGGCGTAGCGCCCCGGTATGCGGACACGCCCGGACGGGTGGAGAAGCGGACGATCGCCGACCTGGGTGCGTGGCCCTATCCACGCCAGCAGTTGGTGCCTCTCATCGAGGTGGTCCATGACCGACTCAACGTGGAGCTGTTCCGCGGCTGCACCCGGGGTTGCCGCTTCTGTCAGGCCGGGATGATCACCCGACCCGTGCGCGAGCGGCCATCCGACCAGGTCCGCACCATGGTCCGTGCCGGACTCGAGCGCACCGGCTACGACGAGGTGGCCCTGACGTCCCTGTCCAGCGCCGACTATTCGGGAATCCAGGAGACGGTCACCGAGATCATCGACGACCCCGCCTGCTCGGGGCAGGTCTCGGTCAGCCTGCCCAGCCTCCGGGTCGATGCGTTCACCGTGGGGACCGCGGCGCAGATCCAGCGGGTCCGCCGTACGGGGCTCACCTTCGCCCCGGAGGGCGGGACGTGGCGAATGCGCCAGGTGATCAACAAGCTCATCCGCGAGGAGGACCTCTACGCCGCGGTCGATGCGGCCTTCAGCCAGGGCTGGAAACGGGTCAAGCTGTACTTCCTGATCGGACTTCCCACCGAGACCGACGAGGACACGTTGGGCATCGTGGCCCTGGCCAAACAGTGCGTGGCGATCGGCAAGCGCTACCACAACAGCGTCACGGTGACGGCCTCGGTCGGCGGTTTCGTGCCCAAGGTGCAGACGCCGTTCCAGTGGTTCGGCCAGAACACCATCGAGGAGCTGACCCGGAAGGTCCATCTGCTGCGTGACGCGGCCCGCCCGGTGCGGGGCCTCACCATCCGCTGGCACGACCCCAAGGCGACGGCCGCGGAGGGCGTCGTCAGTCGTGGCGACCGCCGCATGGGGGCCGTCATCGAGCAGGTGTGGCGTAACGGGGGCACCTTCCAGGAGTGGTCGGAGCACTTCGACCTCGAATTGTGGACCGACGCCCTGGCCGCCCACGGAATGTCGCTGGAGGACACGGTCTACCGCCACCGGACAGAGGACGAGGTCCTGCCCTGGGACCACATCTCGGCCGGCCTTCACCGGGACTTCCTCTGGCAGGACTGGAGGGACGCCCTGGCCGAGCACGGGCTCCCCGACTGCCGTTGGACCCCCTGCTACGACTGCGGTGCCTGCACCGGCTACGGGGTCGAGCACGTGGTGGCCTCGGCGGTGCCCCCGGCCGGCGGCAGCCAGGGAACGGGCCAGGATCTCTCAACCGGGGGCCAGGTGCCGGTACGATTCCTTGCCACGGCGCCGTCCGGCGTCGCTCCGGCCCCCGGGCCGGGTGGGAGCGCCGGCGCGCTGGTCGGAGAGGGGAGGGTCTGACGTGCGCATACGTTTTCGCTTCTCCAAGCTCGGCAAGATCCGATTCACCAGCCAGCGGGACGTGGCCAGGATGTGGGAGCGGGCACTGCGACGGGCCGGGCTACCGCTCGCCTACACGGAGGGCTTCTCGCCGCGCCCGCAGCTCAGCTTCGGCCTGGCTCTGCCCACCGGAGCAGAATCGCTGGCCGAGTACGTCGACGTGGCCCTCGACCCGGGCCGCGCCCTGGAGTCGGGCATCGAGCCGGCCGACCTGCCGGCTCTCCTCGACGGCCTGCTTCCCGACGGCCTCCACATCGAGGAGGCAGTCCCGGTCGAGCGGTCCAAGGACTCGTTGCAGCAGATGGTGACCTCCTGCTCGTGGACCATGCGCCTCGCCGGAGTCTCCCGCGACCAGCTGACGGGGATGGTGGGCGCCCTACTGGCCGCCGACTCCGTGCCCATCACCCGGGAGCGGAAGGGACGTGAGGAGGTTGACGACCTCCGCCCCTCCGTGCTCGCCCTGGCCGTGGCTGACGCCTCGGTGGACGCCTCGGAGGACCCTTCGGGCCGCACCGTCGGCCTGGTGGCCGAGCTCAGCACCCGCCCCCGGGGCGTCCGCCCCGTGGAGCTGGTGCGAGGACTGATCGCCGTGTCGGGCGGCTCCGCCTCCCGACCGATGGACGGGCGGCCCGACCGTGGCCTGCCCGGGAGTATCCCGGTCGTCGACCGGGCCTGTAGGACAGAACAGTGGATCGAGCGCGACGGGCTCCGTCAGGAGCCGCTCCTCGGCCGGGTCGTCCCGGCCGGGGCCGACCGCGCCGTGCACGCCCTGGTGCGTGCGTCGTGAGCAGTATCAGAAGGGATCTCGATGTCAGAAGCATCCAACGGGCAGACGCCGGGGGCGACCACGCCCCCTCCGTCGCCGACGCCATCCAGCACGCCGCAGTCCGGGGCACCTCCCCGTTCGGCCGAATCCAGCGGCGGGTCTCGGGCCGCATCCAGCGGCGGGTCTGAGGGGCCGGCGGCAGGTAGCGCCTCCGGCAGCTCCCGGTCCACGGAGAACGCCGGCTCGTCCGCCGTTCCTGGCGGAACGGCTGGCGGCCAGGGGACCGGACAGGGCGGTGGAAACCGCCGTCGGCGAGGATCCCGAGGTGGACGGGGCCGAGGCCGGACCGGGGCCGAGGGTGGCACGCCCCGTGATGCGGAAGGCGACCAGTCGCCCACCGCGGCGGCGCGTCCGACACCGCCGCGGGCGGTTCCCGAACACCCGGACGCCGCCCCCGTGGCCGTCTCCTCGACCATCGCCCCACCGGCGGCGGATGCGGTCACGATCACACCCGGTGCGCCCCCGGACACCCGACCCAAGATCGGTGACACCCGACCCGCCATCGGCGACCGTCGCCCGGCCCCGGCCGGACCGGCCGGACCGCCCGCGCCTACCCCGTCGAAGTCCGGTGGGGGACGGAACCGGTCCCGCTCCGGCGGAGGGTCCCGTTCGGGTTCCGGGGGAGGCGGTAACGGCCCGGTCCCGACGCCGGTGGAAGGCGACGCGGTCCGCACGCCGGTGGACGCCAAGCGCCCGGGTCCGACCCGGGGGGAGGGTCGACGCGGTGGCCGCGAGCGCCGGGGAAAGGCGGTCGGGCGGTACCAGATCTGCGTCCACGTCCGCCCCGACATGACTCAGATCGCCCTGCTGGAGGGGCGCACCCTGGTGGAGCACTACATCTCGAGGGCGTCGGACGACGCCACCCAGATCGACGGCAACATCTACCGGGGCCGGGTGCAGAACGTGCTGCCGGGCATGGAGGCGGCCTTCATCGACATCGGCACGCCCAAGAACGCCGTGCTCTACCACGGGGACGTCCGCTACGACACCGACGACATCGAGTCGCCCAAGGGCTCGGGTCAACCGCGGATCGAGCAACTGCTGAAGCCCGGCCAGACCATCCTGTGCCAGGTCACCAAGAACCCCATCGGGGCCAAGGGTGCCCGACTCACCCAGGAGGTGTCGCTGCCCGGTCGCTTCGTCGTGCTCGTCCCCAACTCGACGGCCTACGGCATCTCGAAGCGGCTGGAGGACGCCGAGCGCAAGCGTCTGCGCCGGATCGTGGACGCCGTTCGACCCCAGGGGCACGGTCTGATCGTCCGTACCGCGGCGGCCGGAGCCAGCGCCGAAGAGCTCCAGAACGACATCGCCCGGTTGGTCGAGCAGTGGGAGGCCATCGCCGCCGCCTCGCTGAAGGGGCAGGGGGCCGCTCTGCTGTACCGGGAGCCGGCCATCGCCGTGCGGGTCATCCGCGAAGAACTCAACCGTGAGTACCGGGCCGTCGTCATCGATGACCGTGCCCTCTTCGAGCAGGTCAGGGACTACGTCGGCGCGGTCAACCCCGAACTGGCCGACCGCGTGGAGTATTACGACCCCGAAGCCGAGCAGCTGCCCGTGTTCGAACGGTTCCACGTCCACGAGCAGCTGCACAAGGCACTCGACCGTAAGGTCCACCTTCCTTCCGGAGGGTCCCTGGTGATCGACCGCACGGAAGCGCTGACCGTCATCGACGTCAACACGGGCAAGAACGTGGGAACGACCAACCTGGAGGAGACCGTCTACCGGAACAACCTGGAGGCGGCCGACGAGGTGGCCCGCCAGCTCCGGCTTCGGGACATCGGGGGCATCATCGTGATCGACTTCATCGACATGGAGATCCGCGAGAACCGGGACAAGGTGGGCAGTGCCCTGCGCTCCGCCCTGGCCAGGGACAAGACCCGCACACAGGTGTTCGACATCAGCGAGCTGGGCCTCGTGGAGATGACCCGGAAGCGGGTCTCCGAGGGCCTCATCGAGTCGATGTCCACCACCTGCGAGGTCTGCCAGGGGAGGGGAATAGTATTTGACGACCCGGAGCTGTAGGCTGTCATCCCTATGTACGCAGTCATCAGAACCGGAGGCAAGCAGGAGCGAGTGGCCGAGGGCCAGGAACTCCGCGTGGAACTGCTGGGCGAGGAGCCCGGCACCGAGGTGACGTTCGAGCCCGTCCTCGTCGTCGACGGTGAGACGGTCCTGGCCACACCGTCCCAGCTGGCCGGAGCCACGGTCACCGCCACCGTGAAGGGCGAGGAGCTCGGGCCCAAGATCCGCGGCTTCACCTACAAGAACAAGTCGAACCAGAGCACGCGGTGGGGCCACCGCCAGCGCTACTCGACCATCGCCATCACCGGCATCTCCGCCGGCTGACCACCTGATCGACTCGCCGGCGCGCCCTGCGGCGCAGCTCGGCGGACGTCCACCATCACGAAGGAGTTCCCGACATGTCCAAGACCAAAGGTGGCGGTTCCACCCGCAACGGACGCGATTCGAACGCCCAGCGCCTCGGCGTGAAGGTCTTCGGCGGCACGGAGGTGCGCACCGGCGCCATCATCGTGCGCCAGCGCGGCACCAAGTTCCACCCCGGTCTCAACGTGGGTCTCGGCAAGGACGACACGCTGTTCGCCCTGGCCGACGGCACCGTTCAGTTCGCGAGCCGTAAGGGCCGCAAACTGGTCGACGTGCTGCCCGGCGCCTGAGCCCTGGCCGGTGCCCTCGCGGAACCTCGAGTTCGAGGGCTGTGTCAATTTCCGCGATCTCGGGGGATACGCGACCGCCGACGGTCGGACGGTCGCGTGGAGACGCCTCTTCCGGGCCGACGGCCTGAACAAACTGAGCGACGCCGACCTGGTCCAGTTGGCCGATCTCGGGCTCGCCACCGTCATCGATCTGCGCACGGCCGACGAAGCCGAGCAACGCGGGAGTTTCCCGGTGGACCGGTTCCCGGTGTCCTACATGGGGCTCCCCCTCACTGACGTGCTGCCGGCCACCGAGACGCTTCCGGACTGGAAGGAAGCGTCCTACGTCGCCACGCGGTACGGGTCGATGGTGTCCGAAGGTGGCGCCATGCTGACGACGGCGATCGACGTGTTGGCTGATCCGGGCGCCCTCCCCGCCGTCATGCACTGCAGTGCCGGAAAGGACCGGACCGGGGTGTTGTCCGCCCTACTGCTGGCGTTCCTGGGGGTGCCGGACGAGACCATCGTGTCCGATTACGCACTGTCGGCCGAGGCAATGGACCGCCTGCTCGCCAGGCTGAAGGCCGAGTACCCGGAAGCCCAGGACGAGGTCGAAAGGTACGCACCCGCCATCCTCCACGTCGTCCCCGAGACGATGGAGCAGTTCCTCGCCGAGCTGCGGGCCGGGTACGGCACCTACGACGAACTGGCCGACTCGCTCGGGGTGAGGGAGTCGGTCGAGACCCTGCGGAACACGGTCCTGGTCGCTCCCTGATCCGGCCCGACGGAGGGATCGGCTCCTGCCGGTGGGCCACGACCTGCCGACTCGCCCTGATCCTGCCGGGCCCCGCCCACTCCGTCGTCGCCCCCACGCCGACTCCGCCTTCGACTTCCTCCCCGGCCTCCACGGCCCTTCCGCCCCCGACAGCCACTTCCAACCTCCATCCACCACCCACGCCGCCCTCTCCGGGGCCGCAGACCCCTGATCGGTAGGATCCCTCCCATGTCCGGCTTCGTCGACGAGGCACAGCTTCACGTCAAGGCGGGGGACGGGGGTGCCGGCGCGGTCGCCATGCGGCGGGAGGCCCACGTCGACAAAGGCGGTCCCGACGGCGGCGACGGCGGTCGGGGCGGCAACGTGTGGCTGGTCGCCACCACGAACCAGTCGTCGCTGCTGCCGTTCCGCGACCACCCGCACCGGGGCGCCGACAACGGCGGCCACGGCGGCGGAAAGAAGATGCACGGGAAACGTGGAGCCGACCTCGAGGTGCCGGTGCCGGTGGGCACCCGCGTGCGCCGGGCGGACGGGACGATCCTCTGCGACCTGGTCAATTCCGGCGACCGCTGGATGGCGGGCGAGGGAGGACGGGGTGGCCGGGGCAATGCCAGTTTCCTGTCCAACAACCGCCGGGCACCCACCTTCGCGGAGCAGGGTGAGAAGGGTCATGAGGAGTGGTACGACCTCGAGCTGGCGCTGGTCGCCGATGTGGCGCTGGTCGGCTTCCCGAACGTCGGCAAGTCCACTCTGATCTCACGCATCTCGGCGGCCAAGCCGAAGATTGCCGACTACCCCTTCACGACCCTCGAGCCCCACCTGGGCGTGGTCCGCACGGACGACGCCACGACCTACACGGTGGCCGACATACCTGGACTGGTGGAAGGCGCGGCGGAGGGGAAGGGCCTCGGACACCAGTTCCTGCGCCACATCACCCGGGCGCGGGCCCTGGTGGTGCTGGTGGAGCTGGATCCGGTCACGGGGGTGGCTCCGGGGGAGCAGGAGCGGGTCCTCCTGGCCGAACTGGGCCGCTACCAGCCGGACCTCCTGGACCGGCCGCGACTGGTGGTGGGCTCGAAGGCCGACATGGTCGATCCGTCCGAATTGCCTCCCACCACCCGACCGGAGTCCTTCGACCGGGACCAGGACCAGGACGACGTCGACGAGGCGATCTTCGTACCCGACCTCGTCATCTCCTCGGTCACGGGTCAGGGGATCCCGGCTCTGGTCGGTCGACTCGCCACGCTCGTCGACCAGGCTCGCACGGCCGAACCCGAGTCCGACGGGACCATCGTGATCCACCGCCCGCTGCCGGAGGGCTTCACCGTCGAGCGGATCGGCGAAGGCGAGTTCGTGGTGGTGGGCAAGGTGGCAGAACGGGCCGTGGCACTCAACGACGTCACCACCGACGAGGCCGCCGACTACGTCCAGGGACGCCTTCGGCGGATCGGGGTGGACCGGGCCCTGGCCAAGGCCGGCGCCCGCGACGGCGACGTGGTCCACATCGGCGAGCTCTCCTTCGTCTGGTACCGCGACCAGCCCGAGTTCACCGGCGAACCGTCGAGTCGCCGCCGGCGGCGCTGATGTCCGTGGACCCGTCGCGCACCGTGGTGGTGAAGATCGGCTCGTCCTCGGTCACCACTCCCGATGGTGGGGTGGACAACGCCGCCATCGACAAGCTGGCCGGTGAGGTGGCCCAGGCCCGCCGGGCCGGGCACCGGGTGGTGGTGGTGACATCGGGCGCCATCGCCGCCGGGTGGACCAGCCTCGCCGCGGGGCGGCCGCGGCCCCACGATCTGGCGACCCTGCAGGCGGTGGCCGCCGTCGGTCAGCACCTGCTCATGCGGGTGTGGAGTGATGCCCTGGCCGCCCACGGACTGACCGCCGGCCAGGTGTTGCTGGCCCCCCTCGACTTCGTCCACCGCAGTCAGTACCTCCACGCCCGCCAGACACTCCGGCGACTGCTCGAACTCGGGGTCGTCCCGGTGGTCAACGAGAACGACGCGGTAGCGGACGAGGAGATCCGATTCGGGGACAACGACCGCCTGGCCGCGTTGGTGGCCCACCTGGTCAGCGCCGGTCAGCTGGTCCTGTTGACCGACACGGCGGGGCTGCTCACGGGTGACCCCCGCCACGAGGCCGACGCCTCCCTCATCGAGGAGGTAGTGGAGATCGACCACGAGCTCGAGGCCATCGCCGGCGGCCCCGGCTCCGCGGTGGGCAGCGGTGGCATGGGGTCCAAGCTGGCCGCGGCCAAGATCGCCGTGTGGTCAGGTGTCGAGGCCGTGATCGCCGACGCCGCCCGGCCCGGGGTGCTGGCCGCGGTGGCCGCCTCCACGCCCGGGGTGGGCACCCGTTTCCGACCCCGGGAGGTCGTGTTGCCCGCCCGGAAGCTGTGGATCGCGTTCGCCATCCGGGCGTCCGGACGGATCATGGTCGATGACGGAGCCCGCCGGGCCCTCGTCGAGCGTGGTCGGTCCCTCCTGCCCGCCGGCATCGTCTCGGTGGACGGCGATTTCGGGCTGGACGACGCGGTCGAGATCGTGGGACCTGACGGCGTCGTGTTCGCGAAGGGCCTGGTGCGGCATCCGGCGGCTTCCCTGGCCGGCTGGGCCGGGCTGCAGAGCGACGAACTCCCCGAGGACGTATCGGCCGTGGTCGTGCATCGCGACGACCTGGTCGTCCTCGGCTGACGGCGCCGTCGGATCAGCGGTCCTGGACGGCGTCAGGCCCCGTTTTCGGCGACCGTCGGTAGGGCGGAGGCGGCCACCAGAGCCGAGGCGAGCGTGGTGGCCGCCAGCGTCGTGTCCTCCTCGGTGGCGCCGAGGACGTCGCCGAAGCACGCGGAACCCGAGGATCGTCACCAGACTGAGGAGCGCCCACGTCCGGGCCTCGCGCTTGGCGAGGCCCAGGTTCTCCTCCAGGTTCCGGATGCCGGCGGCCACGATGGGACCGTCGCCCATCCTCGAACCGGCGAAGGGGAGGTCCCGCACGGCCAGGTAGCGCCAGAGCTTGAACCAGCTCTCCACCTCGGGAACGGCGAAGATCGGGCCGATGCCGGCGTTTCCGGTCGAGAGACCGGCCAGGACGCCGAGGCCGAGTTCCATCGACGCCACGCGGGTGGAGAGCTCATCGGCGACCGCCATCAGGAAACGGTCGCGGCTGCCGAAGTACCGGGTGATGTAACTCGGTTGGGTCTGTGATTCGACCGCCACCGCCACGTTCGTGATCTCATCGACCCCGTGGTCGACCAACAGGTGGATGGCGCCGTCGATCATCTTCCGCTCGTTGGCCAGCTGGATGGGAAGTTTGCGCTTCGGCGCATCGGGGGCACGTTCGTTCGCCCGGGGGGTGTCGGTAGTCGCATGCTGAGTGGTGGCCATCCATCCCAGAGTACGGTCCGCGCCCCGACCGTGGGGCGGCGTCGAGGCCGGAAACACGTGTATCCCCAGCTGGGAGGAGTGTCGTGGGAATCCGGACGGGGGCCCGCAACTCGGGTGGCCGCACCGCCCCTCCCGGGACGCCCACTACGCTTGCTGCGTGCCTCCGGACGCCCCCACCCCGCTGGTCGAACTGGGCCGCCGCGCCAAGGCGGCGGCGCGCGTCCTCGCCGCCTCGTCTTCGGCCTCCCGGAACGATGCCCTGAGGTCGTCGGCCGACCTCATCGAAGGCCGGACCTCGACGATCCTCGAGGCCAATGCCGTCGACGTCGAGCGGGCCGCGGCCGATGGCGCCGACGCCACGTCGCTGGACCGGCTACGGCTCGATGCCGGACGGATCGCCGGCATGGCCGCCGGGCTCCGGGACGTGGCTGCGCTGCCCGACCCGGTGGGGGAGGTCACCGAGGGCTGGGTCCGTCCGAACGGCCTCCGGGTGCAGCGGGTCCGCTTCCCTCTCGGTGTGATCGGCATCATCTACGAGAACCGCCCCAATGTCACGAGCGACGCCGCCGGGCTGTGCCTCAAATCGGGGAATGCCGTGCTCCTGAGGGGATCTTCGTCGGCCATCTCGTCGAACACCGTCGTGGCCGCCGCCCTCCGGGACGGCCTCGTCAAGGCCGGCCTGCCCCTCGACGCCGTCGGGCTCGTGGAGGACACCAGTCGGGCCTCCGCCGTGGCATTCATGCAGCTCGAAGGGGCCATCGACTGCCTGATCCCGCGGGGTGGGGAGTCGTTGATCGCCTCGATCCGGGAGCACGCAACCGTGCCCTACGTGATCGACGGTATCGGCAACTGCCACGTGTACGTCGACGCCGACGCCGACCTCGACATGGCCGAGAGCATCGTGGTGAACGCCAAGACCCAACGTCCCGGGGTCTGCAATGCCGCCGAGTCGCTGGTCGTCCACCGGGACGTGGCCGCTGAATTCCTGCCGCGGGTGGCGGCGGCGCTCGAAGGGGTGACACTGCTCGGAGATCCCGTGGCGCGAGGGATCCTGCCGGGCCTGGGCGAGGCCACCCCGGAGGACTTCGCCGCCGAATTCCTGGGGCTCACCCTGAGTATCGCCGTGGTCGACGACCTGGACGCCGCCATCGATCACGTCACCCGCTACGGGTCGGGCCATTCGGAGGCCATCGTCACCCGCGACATCGGGGCGGCGGGCCGGTTCGCCGCCGAGGTGGACGCCGCCGCCGTCGTGGTGAACGCCTCGACGCGTTTCGTCGACGGGGGCGAACTCGGACTGGGCGCCGAGATCGGCATCTCCACCCAGAAGCTGCACGCACGGGGTCCCATGGGACTGCGCGAGCTCACCTCCATCAGATATGTCGTCACAGGAACAGGTCAGGTACGGACATGAGCCAGGACACCACCCCCATCGAGCGGGAGGACCGGCTGATCAGCACCGGATTCCCCGAGGCCGGGCCTCCGCGGTTCGATTCCATCGACGCGGTACGGACCGGTCTCGCCGGGGTCGATTACCTCGCCGACGACGGGATCTCGGGCGTGGTCTACCTGGCCGACCGCCTGGCGAAGCCCGTCCTGGTGGAGGGACCGGCTGGGACCGGCAAGACGGAGCTGGCCAAGTCGGTGGCCCGCCTGACCGGGAGCCGACTCATCCGACTGCAGTGCTACGAGGGTCTCGACGAGTCGAAGGCCCTCTATGAGTGGAACTACAAGAAGCAGCTGCTGCGCATCCAGGCCGACTCCGGCCAGTCGTGGCAACAGCTCGAGGACGACATCTTCTCCGAGGAGTTCCTGCTCACCCGGCCACTGCTCGAGGCCATCAAGGCGGAGGAGCCGGTGGTGCTGCTGGTCGACGAGGTCGACCGGGTGGAGCTCGAGACCGAGGCCCTGCTGCTCGAGATCCTGTCCGAGTACCAGGTCTCGATCCCCGAACTCGGCACCGTGCGGGCCAGCCAGATCCCACTGGTGTTCCTGACCTCCAACAACACCCGTGAGCTGTCCGAGGCCCTGAAGCGCCGCTGTCTCTACCTGCACATCGACTATCCCCAGATGGAGCGGGAGCGGGCCATCATCGAGACCCGGGTGCCGGGCATCAGTCAGGCTCTGGCCGATCAGGTGGCCCGCATCGTGCGCTCGATCCGGTCCCTCGACCTGAAGAAGGCTCCGTCGGTGTCCGAGACCCTGGACTGGGCCCGCACGCTGGTGGTCCTCGGTGTCGAGTCGATCGACGCCGAGCAGGCCAAGGACACGCTGCACATCCTGCTCAAGTACCGCTCGGACATCGACCGGGCGGCCAAGGAGCTGGCCGGCCTCGACACCGACGACTGAGCCGGAGCGGACGTGCTGGACCTCCTAACCGGGTTCGTCGCCGAACTCCGGGCCGCCGGCATACCGGTGTCGCTCACGGAGCACCTCGATGCGGCCGAGACCCTGAAGCACGTCCCGTTGGAGGACCGCGAGGCGATCAAGTACACCCTCGGCGCGAGCCTGGTGAAGTCGTCGACCCATTGGCCCGCCTACGAGACGGCCTTCGAGATCTACTTCTCGATGCGCGGGCCCAACTACTCGATCGCTGACGAGGAGGTCGACGCATCCGAGGCGGAGGCGGGCGACGAATCCTCGAGCCAGCCGGGCCAGGGTGGTCGTCAGGGCAAGGGCCGCGGCGGCGGGGGCGGCGAGGGGATGACCCCCGAGGAACTCGCCGACATGCTGTACAAGGCGCTCCTCAGCGCCAACCCGGCAATGGTCCAGGCCGTCGCCCGTCAGGCGGTCGACCGCTACGCCGGCATGGAGGCGGGACGGCCGGTCGGCGGCACCTACTACCTCTACCGCACCCTGCGGAACCTGGACCTCGACAAGGTGATGGACCGCCTCGTCGACCAGGCCCGGCGCTCGGCCAGCTCCCACATCGAGGAGGGGACCCACGAGCCCACCCCTCCCGACGTCGCCCTCACCGGCCTGGAGGAGCGGTTGCTGCGCGACGAGTACCAGGCGCGGATCGACCAGCTGCGCAAGGAGATCGAGGCCGAGATCCGGCGTCGCCTGGTCGCCGACCGCGGCAGCGAGGCGCTGGCCAAGTCGATCCGCAAGCCACTGCCCGAGGACATCGATGTGATGCACGCCACCCGGGACGAGCTCGTCGCCCTGCGCAAGTCACTGGCCCCGCTGTCCCGGAAACTCGCCGTCCGCCTGGCCCGCAAGCGGCGCCACGGACGCAAGGGACCGCTCGACTTCCGCTCGACCATGCGGCACGCCCTGTCGACGGGTGGGGTCCCGATGGACCCGAAGTTCCGCTACCCGCGGCCGTCCAAACCCGAGATCATCGTGATCGCCGACATCTCGGGCTCGGTCGCCTCCTTCGCCCGGTTCACCCTCCATCTCGTCCACGCCATCAGCTCCCAGTTCTCCAAGGTCCGCAGCTTCGTCTTCATCGACGGCATCGACGAGGTGACCGGCTTCTTCGACGGTGTCGACGACCCGGCCGAGGCCGTCCACCGGATCAACACCGAGGCCGATGTGGTCTGGGTGGACGGGCACTCCGACTACGGGCACGCCCTCACGGTGTTCTGGGAGCGCTGGGGCGAGGAGATCACCCCGAAGACGAGCATCCTGCTGCTGGGTGACGCCCGGAACAACTACCACTCGACGGGGGCGTGGGTGGTGAAGGAGATGCAGGCCCGGGCCCGCCACGTCTACTGGCTCAATCCCGAGCCCCGGGCCTACTGGGACTCGGGGGACTCGGTGGTGGGGGAGTACGCCACCTACTGCGAGGAGGTGGTGGAGTGCCGGACGCTCCGCCAGCTCGAGCGGTTCGTCGGAGAACTGGCGTGAGCCCGTCGGCGGGCGGTTTCGACTCCCTCACCGGCGCGGGCACCGGGGCCCCCGAAGGCCCGGGTCCCGCGGCCCCACCGGCCGGCATCCGCACGATGGGCCCGGATCCGGCGTCGGCCACCCGGATCGTGCTGGTGCGCCACGGCGAGGCCGTCTGCAACGTCTCGGGGGTGTGTGGAGGACCGATCGGATGCACCGGCCTGACGGACCGGGGCCGGTCCCAGGTGGCCGTGCTGCGGGACCGGCTCACCGAGACCGGGGAACTGGCCGGAACCGACGTCCTCTACTCCAGCGTGCTGCCCCGGGCCGTCGAGACGGCCCGGATCCTCGCCCCGGCCCTGGCCGGTCCCGCCGGCGGCGGGCCCGTCGAGCCCGTCCAGGAGTGCGGGTTCTGCGAGCTCCATCCCGGCGAAGCCGACGGCCTCGACTGGTCGGACTTCAGCGCCCGATTCGGGAATCCGGACTGGGACACCGATCCGGGCCGGGAGATCGCGCCGGGCGGCGAGAGCTGGACCGGATTCGTGATCCGGGTCTCGGAGGCCCTCGACCGGGTGGCTCTCCGCCATCCCGGTCAGCTGATCGTGGTCGCCTGCCACGCCGGAGTGGTCGAGGCATCGCTCCTGGCCAAGCTGCCCGTGGTGGGGGGCACGGAGGGTGCCCGCATGAAGCTGCGCACCCAGCACGCCTCGTTGACCACCTGGGAGGTCGACGACGGCGCGTGGAAGCTCATCGGCTACAACGACGGTGCGCACCATCTGGGCACCGAGGGGATCGGAGGCGACACGCAGCCCGCCGGTGGATCCGGACGGTCGTGGATGTCCGTCGGGACGTCATCGCCGGACACCCGCGTTCAGCAGGCGTAGTCCTCGTCGTACTCGGTGCCGTTGACGACACCGATCCCGTACTGGACGATCTCGACGGGGCCGGAGGGCAGGCCCGCCCAATTCGAGTGGATGTCACCGCAGGTCTCGGCCGGGGGCGGGCCCCAATCAGCGGCCCAGTACGGCACCGCCGGTGTGTAGTTGCCCACGATGCCGGGCCACACCCCGGGGCTGGCGTAGATGCCGACGCTGTTGATCCCCTCGGCGTGCAGCGCGTTCATGTACCCCTGGATGAGGGCGGCGTTCGCCGCCTGGTAGGTGGACCAGGGGGTCATCCCCTCCGGCGGGTTCTCGATGTCGAGCCACCAACTGACCTGGGTGTCGATCCCGGTCGCCTGCGCCTTGGCGAACGCGTCGACGCCGGCTCCGAAGCCGAAGTTGCACGCATAGGGCACGACGGACGTGGCGCAGCCCGGGGCGGCGTCGGTATCCGCCCCGTAGTTGAGGAAGGCGTAGAGATTGAGGCCCGCACCGGCCCAGGCGGCCTCGCTGGCCAGGCACGGATTGACCGCTCCGAAGCTGGCGCCGGTGACCTGGACGATGCCGACGGTGTGGGGTGGGGGAGGGTAGTCACCACACTGGTAGTTCGAGATGTCGTAGCCGTAGCTTCCGGACGGGTAGGAGGATCCGGTGAAGGTGCCGTTACCCGGTGCGAGCACGATGCCGACCACCGGTGCGGCCAACACCTGGGGCGTCGATCCCCAATAGGTGGCGTCCCCCTCGGCCGTGACGCCCCCGCCGCGATTGACGAACCAGTACCCGCCTCCGTCCAGCGTCTTGGCCAGGCCCACGATGGGCTCCGGCTGCGGGATCGAGGCGATCGAGCCGTAGAAGCCGGCGTCACCGAAGGCGAACACCCCGCCGTCCGCGGCCACGAGCAGATAGCCGTCTCCGTTGCTGGTGGCGGTGATCTTCACGATCGGAGCCACCAGCTGGAGGTTGCCCGTCGATCCTTCGAAATGGGCGTCGCCGAAGTTGAACACCCCGCCGTCCGCAGCCACGAGCCAGTAGCCCTTGCCGTCGCCGGTCGAGGTCAGGCCGACCACGGGCTGGTTGAGGTGGGTGCCACCCATGGAGCCGAAGAAGCCGGCGTCACCGAAGGCGAATACCCCGCCGTCCGCGGCGACCAGCCAATAGCCTCTGCCGTCGGGCGTGGCCTGCATGCCCACGATGGGTGCGTTCAGGTGCATGCCGCCCATGGAGCCGTAGAAGCCGGCGTCACCGAAGGTGAAGATCCCGCCGTCCGAGGCGACCTCCCGGTAGCCGCCCCATTCGGCCGGTGCGGTCGGGGCCAGGCCGACGATGGGTGCGTTCAGGTGTATGCCGCCCATCGAGCCGTAGTACGGGGTGCCGCCGAGGCGAAGACGCCACCGTCGGCGGCCACTATCCAGTAGGCCGAGGTCGTGGTCGAGTGGGGGGTCAGCTCCTCGGCGGCGTTCGAGTGGACCCGGCCCGGCGGCGTCGTCGGCATCGGTGTTGAGGTCGATGTCGATGTCGAGGTCGATGTGGAGGTCGATGTCGAGGTCGTCGACGGGAGTGGGGGTCGCCGTTGTCGTGGTCGATGCCGACGAGACGGGGATCGAGTTCGACGGAGTCGGGTCGGCCCCGCGGCCACCGGGAGAAGGGCGCCGAGAACGGCGACCACGGCCCCGGGTGGTGGCGGCCGCTTCCCGATCGGGTGTTTGTCGGTGGCCGGTTCGGCTCGGGCATGGTGAAGGTGACTCCAGGTATTCGGCAGGGCGGTGCGATCCGACTCAGGGTTCCATCGGCCGATTGCCTTCCGGGGTTGAGGCCCCGTCCATTGTGGGACGGCCCACGGGTGGCGGTCAACGTCGATGTGGCGGTTCGGGTCTCCGGGCCGGGTCCCGACCCGACCGACACCCCTAGTCGCGCAGGAGGTCGGCGATGCGGAACGCCAGGTCGAGCGACTGACGGCCGTTCAGCCGGGGGTCGCAGGTCGTGGTGTACCGCTGGCCGAGCTGGCCCTCGACGATGTCCTCCACCCCTCCGAGGCACTCCGTGACGTCGTCGCCGGTCAGCTCGATATGGACGCCGCCGGGCCAGGTGCCGATCGCCCGGTGGATGCGGAAGAAGGCCTGGAGCTCGCCGATGATGTCGTCGAAGCGCCGTGTCTTCTGTCCGCCCTCGGCGGTGAACGTGTTGCCGTGCATCGGGTCGCACATCCACACCACCGGGTGGCCGGCGTCGTCACGGCCCGCAGCAGCCGGGCAGGTGGTCGTCGATGGCATCGACCCCGAACCGGGTGATGAGGGTGAGTCGACCGGGCACCCGCTGGGGATTGAGGCGTTCACACAGCTCCAGCACCTCGTCGGTGGAGGCCCCCGGGCCCACCTTCGACCCGATCGGATTGTGGATGCCGGAGAGGAACTCGACATGGGCACCGTCGAGTTGCCGGGTGCGGTCCCCGCACCACAGCATGTGGGCGGAGCAGTCGTACCAGTCGTCGGTCAGCGAGTCCCGTCGGGTCAGCGCCTCCTCGTAGTCGAGGATGAGCGCCTCGTGGCTGGTCCAGAAGTCGACCTGATGGAGGGTGTCCTCGTCGAGGAGGTTGATGCCGCATGCGTCCATGAAACGCAGGGCGCGATCGATACCTTCGGCGATGTCCTCGAAGCGCCGGCCCTCCGTGGAGGTGGCCACGAACTCCTGGTTCCACGCGTGGATCTGGCTGAGGTCGGCGAATCCGCCCTTGGTGAAGGCCCGCAGCAGGTTGAGGGTCGCGACCGACTGCTCGTAGGCGGTGACGAGCCGACCGGGGTCGGGCACCCGAGCCGGCGCTCGGGCATGTCGTCGTTGACCATGTGGCCGCGGAACGAGTCGATCACCTTGCCATCCACCGTCTCGGTGGGCGAACTGCGGGGCTTCGCGAACTGGCCGGCGATCCGGCCCACCTTGATGACCGGCAGGCCGGCTCCGTAGGTCAGAACCACGGCCATCTGGAGATACCTTCAACTTGTCGCGGATGCCGTCGGCGGTGAATTCGGAGAACGACTCGGCGCAGTCGCCGGCCTGGAGCACGAAGGCGCCACCCCCGCCGCCGCGGCCGGGGCCCGGGTCAGGTGGCGGGCCTCACCGGCGAAGACCAGCGGTGGCAGCCCCGCTCAGCCTGGCGTGGACCTGCTTGAGGGCGCCCTCGTCCGGCCACGTCGGCTGCTGGGCCGCGGGCCGCGATCGCCACGAATCCGGCGCCCACGTGCGGTGGTCTTCGGGGTCGGGGGTCAGTGGTGCCACCCCCACAGCGTAAAGCCTCCGGCCCTAGGCTCGCTATATGACTCCCTTCCGCTTCGGCGTCCAGCTTTCCGACGCCTCCTCGGGGGCGGCCTGGCGGGACACTGGCGAGGTCCGTCGAGGGACTCGGCTACACGACGCTCTTCATTCCCGACCACTTCGAGGACCAGTTCGGCCCTCTGGTGGCCCTTACCGTCGCCGCCGAGGCCACCACCGAGCTGAGGGTCGGCTCCTTCGTGTTCGGTAACGACTACCGCCACCCGGTCGTGTTGGCCAAAGAGATCGCCACTCTGGAGCTCCTGGAGGAAACGCGAT
>CAWJEK010000012.1:0-16466 GCA_963841885.1 uncultured Acidimicrobiaceae bacterium | reverse complement strand
TCACCGTAGAGACGAGTGTCGAGTTCGGCCACCGATCGGAGACCCTGTCCGTCGACCGCCTCGACCACGTCACCCGGGCGGAGGCCGGCCTGCGCAGCCGCACCGTCCGGGGTCACCGACGTCACCTCGGCCCCGGACACGCCGGATCCGGAAGGGGGTGCCATGTCGGCGTCGAGCGTGCCGTGATCCACCGAGCCGTGGTCGACGATCTGGGCCGTCACGTCCTCCACCAGCTCGGCCGGGAGGAAGACGGAGACCGGCCTCGAGCCCATGTCCACCACTCCGTCGAGGATGCCGGTGACCGCCCCGGTGTCGTCCACCAGGGAACTGCCCAGATCGCCGGGGGTCGAGCGCGGTATCGACGCCGGTGGTGCAGAACTCGGTGCCTTGCCAGGTGTCCGTGGCCACCCCCGCATACAGCACGGTACCCGCGTAGAGATGGAGGACCGGGGTGGACCGGGTACCGCTCCGGGTGCCCTCGGCCATGGCCACCGCCACCGAGCCGGTGCCGGGATCCTCGTCGGTGAAGGTGGCGGCCGGCAGGTCGTCGTCTATGCGCAGGACGGTGATCCCGGTCGCCCGGTCGGTGCCGACCGTCATGGCCGCGTCCCGCGTGCCGTCCGGCTCCACCACGGTCACACTCCGGGCGCCCGCCAGCACGGGCTCGAGCGCCACGACGATTCCTCCCGCCTCGGCGACGATGCCGGTGGCCACGAGGGTGCGATGGACCTGGTGGACGAGTAGGGCAACCGTCGAGCCGTGGGCCGGGTCGGCCACGGCGGTCAGCTCGCGGGCGGTGGTCGCCACGCCCATGCCGGCCTCGGTGGTGGGTACCCCCGTCACCCAGGTGCCGGTGGGTGCCGACCCCTGCTGCGATTCGCCGGCGGTGGCCAGCACCACGCCGACCACCACGACCGTGACCACCACACAGGCGGCCACGCCTCCGGTCACCCAACGCCCGACCGTGGGCCGCGTCGCGGCCGGTCGGGGTGCCGCCGCGCTCTGGTGCGCGGCCCGCTCGGACGGATGGAGCCACAGGCGGTCGTCAGGCGGGACCCAGCCGCGCAACGGCCCGTCTTCGTCACCGTCATCGTTGGGCGCGTCGAGGTTGTCTGGTGGATCCCCGTGCACGCAGCGAAGGTTACCGACCTCCGGCTCCGAAAGGGCGGCGCCAACGCCGACCGACGAACACGCCCCGCGGTGGACCGGCCCGGGAGGCCCGCGGACCGCCCTACGATGACGGGGTGGCCCGGGACCTCGCGATCGACCTCGGGACCTCCAACACCCAGGTGTTCGCCCGGGGGCGGGGGGTCATCCTCGAGGAGCCCACGGTCATCGCCCTCAACACCCGCAGCCACGAGGTGCTCGCCGTGGGGGACGACGCGCTGCAGCTCATCGGTCGCACCCCCGGGTACATCGTGGCCGTGCGGCCGCTGCGCGAGGGCGCCATCACCGACTTCGACATCACCGAGCGGACCATCCGGCTGCTGCTCCGCCGGGCCGGCGTCTCCAAGCTGAACCGACCCCGGGTGCTGCTCTGCGTCCCGTCGGCCATCACCTCGGTCGAGCGCCGGGCCGTCAAGGAGGCGGCTCGCCGGGCCGGGGCATCGGCCGCCCACCTGATCGAGCAGCCCATGGCCGCCGCCATCGGCGCCGGACTCGACATCCACGAGCCGGTGGGCAGCATGGTGGTCGACGTCGGCGGGGGGACCACCGAGACCGCGGTCATCTCCCTCGGCGGCATCGTGGCGTATCGGGCCGTGCGGTGCGGCGGCTACGACATGGACGCCGCCGTGCAGGAGTACGTACGTCAGAAGTACGGGGTGGCCATCAGCGACCAGACCAGTGAGGAGCTGAAGGTGACCATCGGCTCCGCCCTTCCCTACGAACGTGAGATGCGAGCCGAGGTGCGGGGGCGCGAAGTCGCCACCGGACGCCCGTGCGAGGTGATCCTGACGCCCGAGGAGGTGCGCTTCGCCCTCGCCGAGCAGGTCGACCTCCTCGTGGACACGGTGCTCGGCTGTCTGGCCGAGGCGCCGCCGGAGCTCGCGCAGGACATCATCTACGAGGGGATCCACCTGCTCGGTGGCGGCGCCCGCCTGCGGGGGCTGGCCGAGCGCCTCGCCCAGGAGACCGAGGTGCCCGTGCACCTGGTGGCCGACCCCTTGGAGTGCGTGGTCCGCGGAGCCGGACTGTGCCTCGACTCGTTCGACAGCCTGCGACCCATCTTCGCGGCGGCCGAGTCCTGACCCGGGACGTCTCCGGGTCGGGGGACGGAGCACCGACCCGTCACTCGACGGCGAGCAGGTCCTCGGCCACCTGACGGACCTGCCAGTCGCGGTCGTCCAGGCAGCGTCGCAATGCCGCCTGGACCTCGGGTCCCTCGAAGGCGGCCAGAGCCACCGCCGCCCGTCGGCGCACGGCCGGCTTGTCGTCGAGGGCGGCCAGTACGGCCGGCAGACCGTCGGGATCTCCGATCGCCCCCGAGCGCGGCCACGGCGGCCTCGCGGCACAGGGGGTCCGGGTGGCCACCCTCGGCCGGGACCAGCCGGGCCAGCGCGCCGACCGCGCCCACCTCCTCGCGCTCACCGAGGGACCAGGCCACCATCTCCACCACCGACGGGTCGGCATCGTCGAGGCCATCGGCCACCGGCACGCCGGGATGCCCGGCGGCCAACTCGGCCGCCCGCCGTCGCACGAGCGGGTCGACGTCCCGCAGGCCGGACGCCAGGTCGTCGTCGCCGAGCGTCCCGATCCGGGCCAGGGCGCCGAGGGCGGTGGCCCGCACGGTCGGCGCCGGGTCGGCCAAGCCCGCCCGGGCGGTGGCGACGTCGCCCAGATGGCCGGCCACGGCCACCGTGCGGCGCCGGTCGGTGACGCTCCCGTCCCCCGGTTCCGTGGCAGGCTGCACGGCACCACTATGACCGACGACGAGCACGTGACCACGCCGGACGCCCCGGGGGCGGGTGAGCCGGCGCCCCCGGGCCCCGTGCCACCTCCCCCGCCGCCCGCCGGACGACCGGAGGCCGGCGCCCAACCCCGGGCGCGCCGCACGTCGACGTTCCACTGGGCGGTGTGGGGGCCCATCCTCGTCGTGGTCGTCGGCCTGCTCGTGGCCTCACGGATCTCGCTCAACTACTACGCCATCCAGCCGGGAACCGCCCAGCCGGTGCAGCCGTTCATCAAGGTCCCGCCGTCGAAGGCCCACCCCGTGGCGCAGCCCGTCCTGCTGACCGACGTGGAGGAGGCCCGCGTCACCGCCCTCAATTACCTGTTCTTCAAGCTGCAGTCGAACACCGCGCTCTACCCGGTCCAGAGCGTCACCGGCGGGACGGCCCCCGCGGAGCTCGACGCCCAGGGTGACCTCGAGATGTCCCAGGCCGAGACGGCGGCCAAGGTCGCCTCGTTACGCCACCTCGGGTACACGGTGCCGGCCACTCCGTCCGGCGCCGTGATCGCCGGGACGTTCGTCGGGACGCCGGCCTACGGGGTCCTGAACGTGGGTGACGTCGTGACCGCCGTCGACGGCACGCCCACCCTGTCGGCCCAGGCCCTGACGTCGACCCTCGCCCCCTACCGTTCCGGGCAGACGGTCGTCTTCACCGTCGAGCGCAACGGCACCGGCGCACCGGTCAAGGTGCCCATCACCCTGAAGCGGACGGTCGTGCAGGTGGGCGGGGAGTCCGTGACCCTGCTGCTCGGGATCGAGCCGGAGGACCAGGTCGACTACCGGTATCCCTTCCCGGTGTCGATCGACGTCGTGGACATCGGTGGCCCGTCCGCCGGCCTGGCCATGACGCTCGGGGTCATCGACACGCTGAGCGGCGGACAGCTGACCGGCGGTCACAAGGTGGCGGCCACGGGCACGATGGACGCCGAGGGCGACGTGGGCGACGTGGGCGGGGTGCCCCAGAAGACGATCGCCGTCGAGAACGCCGGAGCCAGCGTCTTCCTGGTCCCTCCCCAGGAGTACAAGGCCGCGATGTCGAAGGACCGCCCGGGACTCAAGGTGTACGCCGTCTCCAACCTCGACCAGGCCCTCCAGGTGCTGACCGCCATCGGCGGTCATGTGCCGAGCACCACCCTCACCGCTGCATCCAGCAACAGCGCGGGATGAGCCGATTCTGCGGCCGCCGGTCGTAGGCTCTGCGCATGCCTGAGGAACGTCGGTTGACCATCACCTCGTCATCCCACCTGGCCCCCGACGAGGTGGCCCGGCACACGTTCGCCTCGGTGCGGAGGGGGTTCGACCCGACCGAGGTGCGCGACTACCTGGAGTCACTGGCCGCCGGCCTGCGGGCCCAGGCCGAGCACGAACAGGAGCTGCGTGACGCGCTGGCGGCGGCCGAGGACCGCGCCGCCAACCCGGTCATCGACGAGGCCATGCTCACCTCGGCGGTGGGCAAGGAGACGGCCCGGGTGCTCCAGACCGCCCACGACGCCTCGGCCGACCTGATCGCCAACGCCGAGGCCGAGGCCGGGCGTCTCGTGGCGGAGGCCCGGGCCGAGTCCGAGCGCCTGCTCGCCGAGGCCGCGGATGTGAACGAACAGGCCCACACGCGGGCCGACTCCCTGTTGGCCGAGCGCACGTCGGAGGCGGAGGCGGCGGCGGCGTCCCTGCGGGAGCGCACCGAGCAGCAGGTGGCGGCGGCCCTCGACAAGGTGCGCGCCGATGCCGAGGAGCTGACCGAGCGGGCGCGGGCCGAAGGTCGGGTCATGGTCGAGGAGGCCCAGCAGCTCCGGGCCCGCGTGCTGGCCGACCTGTCCCGCCGACGCAAGATCCTCCACGCCCAGATCGAGCAGCTGCGGGCCGGCCGCGAACGGCTCGCCGAGACCATCACCGACGTGCGACGGTCGGTCGACGCCATCGCCGAGGAGCTGTTCAACGCCGAGAACGACGCCCGCCTGGCCGCCGAGGTCGCCGGACGCGAGGCGGCCGGGCGGACCGACGACCAGAGTCCCGAAGAGATGGCCGCCACCCTGCTGGCCGAGGAGGCGGCGACGGTCGAGGTCCTGGCCGAGGTGCCGGTCTACGTCCCGGCCGAGGACGGGGTCGAAGGGGAGGCGGAGGCGACTCCACCGACCGGCGTGCCCGCCGCGCCGGTGGAGCAGGTCGACGCCCTGTTCGCCAAGTTGAGGGCGGCCCAGGGTGGAGAGGGGGCCGGGTCCCCGGAGCCGGCCACCCCCGGGGTGCCGGCCGCCGGGGATGCGGGCGCCCCCGCCCAGCCGGTGTCCGAGTCCCCCGACGGGGTCGTGGAAGGCGACGACGAGGAGCCGGAGGGCCCCCCGGATGCCCGCCACCCGCTGGTGGTGCAGCGCGACGAGCTCATCGCGCCGGTGGTGACCGCCCTTTTCGCGCCGGGTCAAGCGGGCCCTCCAGGACACGCAGAACGATCTGCTCGACAAGCTGCGTGCCAAGGGGACGACCTGGTCCCCCGACCTGCTGGCTGACGAGACGGAGGAGATCGACTCCCTCGCCACCGCGGCGCTGCCCCTCCTGGAGGAGGCCGCCGACGCCGGGGCGACCCTGGCCGGCGGCTCGGACGAGCGACCGTCCACCGATGCCGTGCTGGGCGTGGCCAAGGAGCTGGCCGATGCCATCGTGGTGCCGCTGCGCCGCCGGCTGGCCGAATCCGAGGGCCTCGACGGTGCCGAGGAGTCGGTCGTGACCGAGCACATCGGCTCGGCCTTCCGGGAGTGGAAGGGCGAGCGGATCGAGCGGCTGGCGGGTGACTACGTGGTGGCGGCCTGCTCCCTCGGGACGCTGGCCGTGGTGGGCGGTGCGGAGATCGAGTGGGTCGCCGTGGCCGGATCGGGCGAGACACCGTGCCCCGACTGCGACGACAACGGGCTGAACGGCGCCCAGGCCGGGGGAGGGACCTTCCCCACCGGGCACCTGCACCCGCCGGCCCATCCGGGCTGTCGATGCCTGCTCGCCCCAGTCACCCCCTAGGCTGCCACCCGTGCGTACACCGAGCGACATGCCCCCGGCGACCCGTCCGTCGAGCCACCGGGGCCGGCGATGGCTCATCGCCGTCGTCGTCATCCTGGTGCTCCTGTTCGCCTCCCTCCACACGTTCGCCGTCTTCTACACCGACGCGCTGTGGTTCTCCTCGGTCAATCTGCACTCGGTCTGGCTGAAGCTCTTCGAGATCAAGGTCGGCCTGTTCCTGTCCTTCAGCGCCATCTTCGCGGTGCTCCTGCTGATCAGCCTGCTGGTGGCCGAGCGACTGGCCCCCAAGGGCCCGTCGATGGATGCCGAGGACGAGTTCGTCAAGCGGTACCGCGAGGTAGTGCACCCCTACGCACGGTGGCTGCGGGCGCTCGTCGTCGTCGTCCTGTCGCTGATCGTCGGATCCCAGGCCCTGGGCCAGTGGCAGAACTGGATCCTCTTCCGCAACAGCACGCCGTTCGACGCCACCGACCCGCAGTTCCACCGCAATGTCGCGTACTTCGTCTTCACGTTGCCCTTCCAGCAGTTCCTGGTCCACTGGACGCTGGTGGCCCTCGTCGTCGTGCTGTTGGTGACGGCACTCAGCCACTACCTGAACGGCGGCATCCGCATGCAGGGCCCGCGGCCCCGGGTCCGCCCGGCGGTGAAGGCCCACCTGTCGGTGATCCTCGGTCTCATCGCCCTCACCAAGGCCGTCGGCTACTTCCTGGCCCGGTTCAACCTCGACCTCTCCTCCAACGGCTTCGTCCAGGGCGCCGGCTACACCGACGTCCACGCCCGGCTGCCGGCCCTCGAACTGTTGATCCTGGTGTCGTTGGCCGCCGCCGCGTTGCTGATCTACAACATCCGCCGCCAGGGCTGGGCACTGCCGATCCTCGGCGTGGGGCTGTGGTTCCTGGTGGCCCTGACGGCGGGCACCATCTATCCGGCGGCCGTCCAGGCACTCAAGGTGAACCCGGCGCAGAACACGCTGGAGCGGCCCTACATCCAGCGCAACATCGACGCCACCCGGACGGCGATGGGCATCCAACACGTCGCCAGCGAGTCCTACCCCGCGTCGTCCACGCTCACGGCCGAACAGTTGTCGGCCAACAGCGACACCCTGGCCAACATCCGGCTGTGGGACCCCCTCCAGACCCAGGCCATCTTCCAGAAGCTGCAGGACACCCGCTCCTACTACCAGTTCAACACGCTGGCCATGGACCGCTACCAGGTGAACGGCGTGGAGACGCCGGCGATCGTCGGCGTCCGGGAGATCAACGACCAGGACCTGCCGTCGACGTCGTGGGTCAACACCACCCTCCAGTACACCCACGGCTACGGGATGATCGTGTCGCCGGCCAACGCCGAGACCTCCAACGGCGACCCCCAGTTCGCCGTGGGCAACGTGCCGCCGGTGTCGACGGACGGGTTGCCCACCATCACCCAGCCCTCGGTCTACTTCGGTCTGGACAACACCGGCTACGTGGTGGCCAACACCAAGCAGCCCGAGATCGACTACCAGTTGACGAACGGCTTCAACGAGGAGACCCATTACCGCGGCGACGGTGGCGTGCAGCTGTCCTCGTTCTTCGACCAGGTGATTTTCGCCGTCCGTTTCAACGACCTGAACCTGCTCATCTCGAACCAGATCACCAACGACTCGCGGCTCATGTTCGATCGCGGTGTCCAGGCCCGCGTATCCAAGGCGGCACCGTTCCTGAGCCTGGACGCGGATCCGTACCCGGTATCGTGAACGGCAACATCGAGTGGGTGCAGGACGCCTACACCACGACCGACAACTACCCGTACGCCCAGAACGAGGACACCAGTGCCGTGGCTTCGGGTAGCGGGCTCAACAACGCGCCGTTCAAATACGTGCGGAACTCGGTCAAGGTCGTCATCAACGCGTACACCGGCAAGATGACGTTCTACGTGATGACCCCGAACGATCCCATCATCGAGACGTACGAGAAGGCCTTCCCCGGCATGTTCACCCCGGCCTCCAGGATGCCCACGGAACTGCGCCAGCACCTCCGCTATCCCGAGGACATCTTCACCGTTCAGGCCACGATGTACGGGAAGTACCACATCACCCACGCCTCGAGCTTTACTCGGCGGCCGACGCCTGGACGCTGTCCCCCGATCCGGGTTCGGGTTCGCCCAACCAGGCGCTGGCCACCACGCAGACGGTCAACGCCCAGGGTCAGGTCGTCTCGACCGGCCAGCTGGTCAAGATGTCACCGATCTACCAGATCCTCCGGATCCCCAACGAGACCACCCAGTCGTTCAACCTCCTGGACGCCCTCGTCCCGGTGTCGACCACAGGTAGTCAGATCCAGAACCTGTCCGGGTTCCTGATCGCCGGCTGTGACCCGGAGAACTACGGCGCACTGACGATGTTCGTGACGCCGAGGGACAACCCTGTCAACGGACCGGCCATCGTCCCCGTCCCGGATCAGCTCGACGCCCTCGGTGTCCCAGCAGATCTCACTGCTCAACCAGAACGGGTCGTCGGTGCTGCTCGGCAACGTGCTCATGATCCCGGTGGCGGACGCCATCCTGTACGTCCAACCGTTGTACGTCGAGTCGTCGCGCAACCCCTTCCCCGTGCTCCAACGGGTGATCACCGTGTACGGCAACCAGCCGGCCACGATCGGGAACACGCTGTCGTCGGCCCTGACGCAACTCTTCGCGGCTCCCGTCCAGACGAGCCCGACGACCGGCGGCGGCACATCGACGACGCTGTCGCCCCAGGCCCAAGCCCTGCTGGCCGAGGCCCAGCAGGCCTACCAGCAGGCCCAGAGCGACCTCAAGGCGGGCAACCTCGGCGCCTACCAGACCGACATCAACAGCCTCGAGGCCACGCTGCAGGAGGTGCAGGCCCTCACCGGCGGCCCGGTGGCCAGCACGACGACCACGACCACGACGAACCCGGCGACCAACTCCAACGGCTGAGCCGGTCCGGTACGACGGGGCTCTCTCTTTCCGTTCCCCGGATCCCGGGGCGCTGGACGGAACCCCACCGGGGAGTGGTACCCTTATCCCTCCACACGACGCGGGGTGGAGCAGTCTGGTAGCTCGTCGGGCTCATAACCCGAAGGTCGGAGGTTCAAATCCTCCCCCCGCCACTATGTTCCGAGATACTCGTCTCGGACGGACGAAGGCCCAGGTGCTGACCTGGGCCTTCGTGCTGCCCGGGTTGCGGTAGCCGGCGGCGGACGGGGCGTATCTCGGACGAATCCCGGGGTTTCTCGGACGAGCCCTGTGCAGCTGCCGGGGCAGCCCACCCCCGCCCACCCCCGCTCCCGCCGGGCCTCCCGGCCCCGTCGCCGCACACTTCGCTGTGCTGCCCCGTGCAGTGCCGTGCCCGGGGTCCTGGAATCCCCGTGGCGGCGATTGCCTCCCACCGGAGGCCCCGCACTGATCCCTCTGCCGGGGCGATCGTCGCTCGGGCAGAGGAGGACGGACCGATGAGCGAGAACCGGTACCTGACAAGGAGGGAAGCGGCGGCGGCGTCCGGCTGCCACCCGGACACCATCCGGCGGGCCGAGGCGGCCGGCAGGTTGCCCAACCGACGGACCCGGTCCGACGGCAGCATCGAGATCCCCGTGTCGGACCTGGTGGCCGCCGGGCTGCTCGACCCGGTGGCTGCCGGCGACGGCCTGCCCGAGTTGGTGGCCCGGACCCGGACCGAACGGGACCTGTTGGAGGCGCGCCAGCAGGTGGCCCTCGAACAGGCCCGGGTGGCTGGCCTCGACACCCTGCTCGACCGGGCGCACGAGGAGATCACCTTCCTGCGCAGCCTGGTGCGCCAACAGAAAGCTGCGTGATGGGGCGGCCGGCCACCGGGACCCGGAGGCGTCGGGGGAATCTCTGGATCGGCGGCGTGCCCTGCCTCAGCGACCCGACCAAACGGGTCGAGACGTCATTCGCCAGCGAGCCGGCCCGGGAAGCGTGGATCGCCGAGCAGCTCGCCCGACGTGCGCGGGGTCTGGAGCCCGAACTGCCGGTACGGCACACCGGTGTCGCAGCCGGCCCACGTGGCCGGCCCGTCGGCTCCTTTGAGACGGTCGCCCGGCAGTGGCACGAGGAGTGGTACGTCGAGATGGAGCACGCGGGGGTCGAGCGTCAGGATGGCGTGCTTCGGGACATGGAGCTCCATCACTTCGGTCCCTTCGCGGACCTGTTCGAACTCGATCTGGCTGCAGGCCGCCAGCTGGTGAAGGACTGGATCCGGACGTTGTCGGGCCGCCGGCCGTTCCCGCCCGACTCGCCGTGCGTTCCCGCCGACCCCCCCTACGCCAAGGGGACGGTCACCAATTGGCTGTGGGTGCTGGACCAGGTGATCGACCACGCCCGGTCCTGCGGCGTGGAGGTCCCCGACTACACGGCCGGGGGAACCCTCGCCGCACTCAAGCCGATCGGCCGTCCGAAGCGCAAGGCGCCGTTGATCGGTATCGACGACGCCGTTCGCATCGCAGCCGGTCTCCACGTGATCCACCAGCTGGTGCTGTGGCTGATGCGCCTCGGTGGCCTGCGCATCTCCGAGGCCTACGGGCTCGACGTGGAGGACTGCGTCCTAGACAGCGACGGCCACGGCTACCTCCTCGTCACCGACCTCGGCGGGCGGTCCTTCCGCCAGCGGACTGAGGATGGCGGGGTCGAGGTCACCCACAAGAAGGTGGGCGGGAAGACCGACGCGGCCACCCGCGCTCGTCCCCCTTCCCCGCCAGCTGACCGAGATCGTCCAGGCCACCATCGCCGCCTTCCACACCGACGACGAGGGCCGGATCGACGTCGCTGCCCGGCTCGTCCCGACCATCCAGGCGGAAGGTGGGGGGCAGGGCGGCTTCCGTAGTGCGTTCAACGCCGCGGCGGGCGAGGCCTTCGATTCCGACGCGGACCTCGAGGCCGGCGTGGTCGCCCACGACCTCCGCAAGGGCTACGCCACCGACCTAGCCTGGAACGAGAGCATCTCCGACCTCCTGGCCCGCCGGGCGGTCGGCCACCGGGCCGGGGGCGACGTGTTCTCGCTGGTGTACACGCTCGACCCGAGGCTGAAGAAGCATCTGGCCCCGGTGGCCCGTGCCCTCGAGATCGAGATCGACGCGGTCGCCGGCTCCGTCATGGTGCCGACTGTCCGGCGCCCCCAGTACGGGCCGGTTGTCCCGCATGACATGGTCGAGCGCACGGATGCTTGGCTCGAAGAGTTGGGCTGGCAGGTAGTCGAGGACGGTGAGCGGATCGGCGTGACCGAGGCGGCTCGGGTGCTCCAGATGACCCAGAATGCGACTCGCCGGCTGATGGGCGACGCCATCCCGGCCGTCAAGGGGCGTCGAGGTTGGCGAGCCAATTTGTCGGATGTCGAGGCCTTCCGGGACCGCAACGCCGGCAAGTGGCTGCTACCTGATCTGGCCGCCGAAGCGGGTGTGCCCTACCACGTCGCCTTTCGTGCCCTGGAGCGTCTCGGGATCGAGCCCGGGCGCGACCCGCACGACGCACGGGTGCTGGTCCTCACCCCACAGTTGGCGGAGCGGCTCCTGGAGTGCCTACGAGTGACCGCTGAACTGCGCTCCCGGGCCATGAAGCTTGGCGAAGCGGCCAAGGAACTGGGCGTGGCCCGGTCCACGGTCGTGCAGTGGGTGAAGGCCGGAAGGCTGGAGATCGACGAGGAGACGGATGCCAGTGGCGCCACTTTCGTCACACGGGCGTCCGTGGAGGCGGAGTGCTCCCGCCGGACGCCTCCGCCACGCTCTTTGTCGGTCACGTACTTCCGTGAGCTGACAGGGCTAGACGTACCGGCGGTGGACGCATTGGTCCATGCGGGCCTTCTTGTCCGAGACCGGAGGAATACCGTGACTCGGGAATCGGCGCGGAACTGGATGATCGGCTACCGGCCCGAACTACTCGGCTTCTTTGAAGCTGCAGGATCCTGAAGCGGTACCGGTCTCGCCCCGTGCTCTTGCCATTCCAGTCGGAACCATCGTTGGCTGCGTTTCCGCGACAGGAAGAGGGCACGGCGGGGACCGCCTGACAGGATATTGACGACCGGGAGGGACCAGTGCTGCGGCACCATCGAGATGCCATCGGGCGTTGGGCCGAGGCCGCGGCCGACGACGAGGTGCCCGCCCTGGTGGTGGCCGGCTCGTTGGCCAAGGGGTACGGCCTCGCGGACAGCGACGTCGGCGGGTTCGTGGTCGGCACCGACCAGGCATTGCCCCTCGCCGGGCGCGCGGTGACCTTAATTTCTGCTCCACCGAGCTCTGCGACTACGAGGGCGGTTACGTCGAGCGCAAGTACGTCGACCGGGCCTTCCTCGAAGCCGTCGTGGAGCGGGAAGCGAGCCGGCCCGGTCGGCGCCCCTGGGGGCGATCGTGGCCTGGTCGACGCAGACCATCGAGGGGTCTGGTCGCAGGTGAAGCGCGGGATGTGGGGAGTCCATCACCCGGTCTGCCGCCAGCACCTGGACGAGTATGTGTGGCGGTTCAACCATCGCCGCGAAGGGCGGGCGATGTTCTTCTCGCTAGCCCTTCGGTCGTCCGTCCCCGTCCGGTAGGTCAGGCACCCGCGAGGCTGCTTTCCTCGAAGTGTCGGCGGATCAAGAGCCGCACGGTTTGAGCAACAGTCCGTTCTTCGCGCTCTGACTCGGCCCGCAGTTCCTCGTAGAGGTCTGGCGTAAGTCTGACCATCACCTGCTCGGTTCGCTCTGGTGCCATGAGACTCCTTTCGTGGTTGGGGCTTGCCGCGCCACCAGTTAGGCACAGCTGCAGGCGGTTTACGCGGATGGTTACTCCGCGTTACTCGCGGGGTCCGCGCTTGGCGACCCGTAACGCTGTAGCCCTTACCCTTCCAGCCGGACTCGACCGGGTCGAGGACGACTCCTCTGGCCGCCAGGGAGAGCTTTCCCGATGCTGTTGGGGCATTGTCCGTGGCTTGCCGACCTCATCTGCGCAGGTGGGGCCCCAGAAGCGCCGTGGGTCCGCAAATGTCCAACAAGCTGTTGGACGATTGGTCAGTTGTCCCACAGCCTGTGGGACAACTGATGCCAGGAGGCGGCTCCCTGGCAGGTCTACCGCCAGATCGCACCGATCCGCTCGGACCCTGGCGGCAGAGACAGCGCTTCGCCCCTCGCGATGCGCCCGGCCGACCAGGCGGCGATGGCGGCATCCAGCACGTCCGATACGTCGGCCGCCCCGCCAGTCCCGAGGTTGCCGGGGAGCACGATCCCCTCGTGCTCCAGAATCTCCTTACGCAGATTGATCCCGTTCCAGGTCGACTTCGGCCACTCGAGGCTGCGGCCGTGGGCCTCCGCGAAGGAGACCTCAGGATGAACCTCCCATATCCGGTCGTCGACTGCGGCCAGCGGCTGGACGGCGAGGATCTGCTTCTTCAGGGCGAAGGCCTGAGCCGCGAGCCCGGGCCATCCCTTTGCCTTGGCCAGGACGTTGGCGTCGGCCGCCGTCTCCTTCTCCAGGAGTTCGGCGGAGGGCGTGTAGAAGACCGAATTGCGCCGGGGACCGACGAAGCTCCTCGCCTCGAGGTCGGCCGGCCGGCGCTCCCCGGCCGTGGGCAGGCCGATGGGCATGTCGACGCCGATCGCCGCGGCCAGCGGTAGGGCCCTGACCGCCTCGTTGATCGTGTTGGCGATGAAGGCCCGAGGGGCACGGTCGTCCTCGAGCAAGACGACGACCCAGCGGCCCTTCCACACGTCGGCTCCGGCTACCAGCATCGGGAGATCATGGCGCAGGACCGGCGTGAGGCGCGGGTCGTCGAGGAAGCGGAGGCTCGCGCTGCCAGCCAGGCGTAGGAGCGTCCCATCGGTACCGTTCTCTCGGATCACATCGACCGGCGTCCGCCCGTCCAACTGCGGGTGCGGGAGCCGCAGCCAGGCGGCGATCCGCTGGGCGCGGCCGGCCGAGCTTCGGTGGTAGCCCATCGCCCACAGGTACAGGCCCATCGCACGCCAGTCCATGTCCGTGAACTGAAACAAGGGGAATGCGGTCGCTTCGTCGGTGGTCAGTGCGAGCAGGTGCCCGGCGCCAGTGAGGCGGGCCACCTCGCGTGGTGAGGCGTCCAAGCGCTCGGCGACACCGGCGGCGTCGATGCACGGCCCGATCAGCTCATCCCACCGCGCATCGCTGCTCTGTTCGTCGTCCATGGCTCTTCACCCGCCTTGTCGTCCCGCCGGGGCGAGCGTACGAGGACGCTGTGACGGTCCCCCGGCCCGCGTCGCGATTCCAGGGCACCAGTGCCGGCGGATAGGCCGCCGGCAGGCCGACTCCGGGCTTGTGTCAGCCAGAGCGTTGCGTTCGAACGACCTGACCCATAGTCCGTTCCCCATGTAGTCGAGGGAGGTCACCGGCGGCGGACTGCTCGACAGGTGCCCCCGATCGGCACGAGTGGGGCAGTCGGTGAGCGCCCTACGGCTGGCTTATCTGAAGCTGGTCCATCAAGTCGCGCACCCGCCGGTCGATGTCGTCGATGATCGGCCGCACCTCGTCGACGGGCTTACCCGCCGGGTCGACCAGCTCCCAGTCGAGGTAACGCTTGCCGGGGTACACCGGACAGGTATCGCCGCACCCCATGGTCACGATGACGTCGGCCTCACGGGCGGTTTCGTCAACCAGGGGCTTCGGGAACTCCTTGGAGACGTCAAGCCCCCGTTCTTCGAGGATCGTCACCACCGACGGGTTGAGATGGTTGCCCGGCTCGGAGCCGGCGGACTCGACGCGGATGCGGCCTTGGGCGTAGTGATCGAGCAGGACCCGGGCCGCCAGGCTCCGGCCTGAGTTGTGGATGCAGAGGAACAACACCACCGGGTGGTCTTGGCTCATGACGCCTCTTTCGGGATCGTGTCGTCGCTCACCTCGTGATGGGCGACGATGATGTCGGACGCTTCGACCGGCGTGATGCCGGGATAGAGGAGTTTGATCAGCCCGAAGGCGGCCACCCCGCCCACTACCTGAGCCGAGATGAAGCTCGGGACCGAGGACGGGGCGATGCCGGCGAAGGTGTTGGAGAACATCCGCCCCACGGTGATGGCCGGGTTGGCGAAGCTGGTGGAACTGGTGAAGAAGTAGGCGGCTCCGATGTAGGCCCCGACCGCGGCCGGAGCCAGGTGGGCGCGGTCAGAACGGGCCAGCGCGAAGATCACCAGGATCAGGCCGATGGTGGCCACCACTTCGGACAGCCAGTGGGGACCCGAGGCCCGGTGCTTGGTCGAGATCGAGATGGCCGCCTCCGAGAACATTACGTTGGCGAGGATCGCCCCGGCGATGCACCCGACTGTTTGGACCGGTAGGTAGGCACCGGCATCTCGCCACGAGAGGCCGCCGAAGGCGGCATCGACGAACGACACCACCGGGTTGAAGTGGGCCCCCGAGACGGGCCCGAACATCAAGATGATGGCGAATAGTCCGGCTGCGGTAGCTGCGGCGTTCTCGAAGAGCTGCAGGCCGACGTTGCCGGGCGACAGCGTCTGAGCGGCGATCCCCGAACCGATGACGATGGCGGCGAGCAGCGCGCTGCCCAAGAACTCGGCCAGCAGCCGTCGCCACAAGATGGTGTCCCGCACCGGTTCTCCTCAGCTCCCGTGATCGGCCGGGGCGCAGCTCAGCAGCAGGACGACGACTGGGACGAACCCGCACCCACGGACACCGGGCTGGTGATGGCCTCGGGGATGCAGCAGGTACCATCGCCGGCCAGCCCGGACTCGGCGGGGGCGTCGGCGAGCACGGTGTAGACCTCCCACGGTGCCCCATCGGGATCGTTCACCCAGACCTTGTCCTGGACGGCGAAGCAGCAGGTGGTCTGGTCCTCCACCTCGGTCTCCAGCCCCTCGGCGCTCAAGCGGGAGGTGGCGGCTGTCACTTCTGCCGTGGACTCCACTTCGACGCCCAGGTGGTTGAGCGCGCCGGCGACCCCCCGACCCGCGGGCGTCCTCGGTCTCCATCAGCACGAGCTTGAGTGGTGGGTTGACTATGGCGAAGTTGGCGTAGCCGGGCCGGCGCTTGGCCGGCTCGGCGCCGAACAGCTTGGAGTAGAAGGCCACGGCCTCATCGAGGTCGGAGACATTGAGGGCGAGCTGAACTCTGGACATGGGGGCGACCTCCGGTAGAATCGACACTGTTCGATGCATTGAGTATGGATGATGCATCGACAACTGTCAATAGGAGATCGCCATGCGCACGTCGCCCGCTTCGCTCCCCAGCACCAACACCTCCGCGTGCTGTGCGTCGGTCCTGGCCGCGCCGCTCGACGAGGCAGATGCCGCTGAACTCGCCCACGGATTCACCGCCCTGGCCGACCCCGTACGGCTCCGAGTCCTCAGCATCCTGGCCGCCGCCCCCGAGGGCGAGGTGTGCGTCTGCGACTTCGTGGGTCCGTTGGGGAAGAGCCAGCCCACGGTCTCCCACCACCTGAAGATCCTGAGCGAGGCCGGTCTGGTCCACGGCGATCGCCGGGGGAAGTGGGTCTGGTACTCACTCAACCGGGCCCGACTCGCGGATCTGCAGGCGACGATCACTGCGTG
>CAWJEK010000011.1:0-64578 GCA_963841885.1 uncultured Acidimicrobiaceae bacterium | reverse complement strand
TCTGTACGCCGCCGGGACCGGATTGGACGACGATGCCCTGGAGTACGTCAGTCAGCTAACGGGGCTGACCTATCTTCAGACATTCGACAACAACTTCACGAATGGAGGCGTTCAGGTCTTGGTACGACTGCAAATGCTCAATCCCTTACCTTGAAGAGGAATCACTGACTGCGGAGGCGCTGAAGTTCGCCTCCGATCTTCCACATTTAAGGCGACTGGGATTGCAGGACGTACCGCTTCAACCCGGCCAACTCGGCGAGCTGCGGGCGGCCCTCCCTGGCGTTGATGTGGGCTGACTCGGCCCCAGGGGTTGGTCCTACGTGACTGATGAATCACAGACCCGGCGTTGGGGGATACCCACAGAGTCAGGTGATTCGGCGAAACACGACCTCGATGCTGGCGAGAAGGCGGTCTTCGCCTGTCGGGTGCGGAATCCGCTCGACCTCCTCCCACGAGTACGACTGGCCGTTTAGCTGACTGACGTATCGGACCTCTGGTTCGTCAATCGGAACCCCGGGGGCCAGTCGACGAAAACGCTGTGCAGATCGTCATGAGTGTCGTCCACGGCCAAAAAGGTGAATCCTCCCAACACTCCTCGGGCGCTTGGACGGGGGCTCGATGGCCCGGACTGTGACGCAGACGGTCAGGGGCACCCTGCCTAGGCGATCGAGAGCTAGGCCACTGGGGTAGTCGACGGCTGCGACTTCTCGTCCTCTGGTTGCGCCGAAACGTCTCCGTCACCAGAAGAATCGCCGCACCCACCATCGATACGACGAATCCAGTTACGACCCATCGGTGGTGCGAGTTGAAGGACACCACGGTTGAGGGCACTTGCGCAGACACCGGATGCGTCAGTCCGCTGACGAACAAGGCCGCCAGAACGATCCCGACTGCGATCATCACCCAGCCGATCCAACGCAACACTTTGATTGCCACGATCCCAGGCTACCGAGGCAGAGCCCGTCCCGAGGGGTGTCTCACCCTCCCGGCGATCAGGGGCAGGTGTACCTGGGACGGTGTCTAGCCGGGGAGCTGCTGAATCAAAGCGATCAGCTCTTCTCGCTTGTCACCACGCTGACGGGCATAGCCCAGGAGATCATTGACCTTGGTTACAAGCGCTCCGTCGTCCGGGGTTCCTGTGACTCTGATGGCCCGACCACGTCCCATCTCCAGCAGTCCCTCGTCGCGAAGGAGGAACGCAATGCCCTCAGCACCGTATTGGTATTCACTCCCATGACCGCCGCCAAGTCCTTTGCTTGCGGAATCTTTTCGCCGGGTCCCCGCCGTCGGCGATCGCTCGACGAATCTCAGCGGCGACTTGGTCGTGAAGATGCATGGACTTGCTTCTCGCCAACTTGGGTAACACGAGTTCGGTCGTCAGGTCCGTGAAATCTGGCTTGACAGCGCTCATGACGCCAACAATAGTAGCTTCATGACAGTCTTGGAAACAAGCCCCCAGTGAAGGCTGGTCCGGCACCGACGGATGCGGAAGCACTCTTCCGCGAGGCGCGTCGACACCGACGCATCCGAAGAGGTCTAATTTCGGTATCGCGGCCGCCGTCGTGCTGGCGGCTGTACTCGTCGGGTTGGCGATCACTCCAGGCAATGGCAGGGCGACGCCCACGCTTCCGACGGCTCAACCTGCATTTGGGACAGTCGTGGCACGCGCAACCACGAAGTCAGGAGGGGCTTCATTCACAGTTGTTAGTCGATTGCCAGGTCCAGGCTGCGACACAAGTCCTAGCGCCCTGGTGCTGAAATACGTTGGAACGGCGAACTTCCAGAATGGGACCGTGGCCTACGAGGCATCGACGCTTGGCTGCAGCCTTTTGCCGCCACCGTCGACGATAGTGAGCCGGAGCGCAACCTATACGAGATACGGAGCTGGGGCCGCCCCTGCGATTCCAACCACGGCGGCGAAGCCCTGGCTGGAGACGCCCTCCGGGGAGCCGGCCACGCTCTTCTCGGCGACCAGCGCAATGCTATATCCGTCGGTGGAAAAGTTGATGCGCATCGTGCCAAGTGGCCTTGAGCGGGGTCCCACTGCGTCGGTAGGAGGAGTCAAGGCAACTAAGTATTCGGGAACCACGACTCTGGCAGCTTTGCAACGAATACCCTCAGCTCGTGTCGGCCTCTGCAGGTCCGGTGGGACCAGCCGCCAAGACGATCACGATCCGGATTCAGTATTGGATTGATCAGCGACACAGGCTCGTGCGAATGATGGCCATTGAGCCTGTGTTCTCGCAGACCTACGCTCACCCGAACTTGTTCACCCCAGGTGCGCAGGCGCCAATGTCAGCAGTTTGGAATCCGTCGAACCCTCCCACGGGCACGCCAAAGCAGGGTGGCGATCTACGGGTGACTCTTTCGTTTGGACCCTTCTCGCACACTTCATCGACGGTGCCGGACCCCTCGACAACGATTCGGTACGGCGAGTCGGCCTAGCCCGTCGGACCATGCTCCTGCGTTGCCCCACTCGGTCGGTGGCAGATCACGGACGGCAAGCACCAGGGCCTGGATAACGCACCCCGAGCCGGGGTTAGGCGGTGTTATGCCTCCCCCATTGGTGTGAACGTTCTGAGGTACCTCTGCCGGAACAAGGCAGTGCCGTTTCGCGCTCGCCCGGAAGGGCCGGCAGTTGTGGAGCAACACCCTGATCCCCTTCAGCGGTAGCTCGGCATTGCCATCGTTGCTGCTGAGGCCCAGCTCGGGGCGCAGCACTGGAGCGGTGCGTCAGGCGTCGATGTCGCCGACGCGGCTGCGGCTGCGGCAACCTTCGCCGCCACTTCGGCCAGGGACGAGTCGGCGGTGCTGAGGCCAGACCGGGAGGCGAGTAGCGGACTCACCTCCCGAAGGGCCTCGAAGGTAGTCCCGTGGGCAACCGGGATCACCCGGTCCGTGGCGAGCAGAGCGGAGAGTTCCTTCTCCGCGATGCGCTCCTGCTCGATGCTCTTGAGCAGCGCCGGGGTGACCAGCACGATCCCGATCCGCGAGTTCCGGAGTCCCTTGTCGATCTCGCGGATCAGCAGAGTGCCCAGGGGGACATCCTTCTCGCTGAACCACACCGACGCTCCGCTGGACTCCAGGCCGCTGCAAAGTTGGGCCGCGCTGCTCTCACGGTCGTCCCCGGCATGACAGAGAAACAGGTCCCTTCGCTCTGGGTGCGAAACCGCCTGCTCAGCCGCTTTGCGGGCGACCGGCTCGATCGACCCCAGCTCGGTCGGGAGTTGGTAACTACTCGCCGGCCCGGGTTCGTCCTGACCTCCCCCCGGACGAAGCGCCTCCACTGGATCCGCCACCACGGATACAAGATCCCGCTGCTCCCGTACGACGAGACCGGTGGGCGAGTACGAGGAGCGGCCGTACCCGGAGTAGCGATAGCGGCACGCCGGGCAAGCTGCAGCCGCTGCCGCCGAGCGGTGGCCTCGCACGGGAGCGGTGCATTGCGACATGCCCCCGATAGTACAAGGGGCCTGCGACATTCAACCGTACGCCACCGGCGTGTCGCCTCATCGGCTCTGGCCGACGTCGAGCCACCCATCATCGTCAAACGGCGGAGCCGCCTGATCAGCCTGTGAGACTGTTATCGGGTGCTCGGGGTCCGGGCCAACCAACCTGTTTCAGAACGAGCGGTCACTCGCTCCCGGGACAGCGACTCCCGAGGATTCGTTCCGGGGCAGGCAATTTTTCGCGAACACCTTGTGCCCGGACCGTCTCCAGGGAGGCATCGAGCCGTCGGACGTGAGGGAGGCGGTCGTGAGCCTTAGCGTGGCCGGTTCGTACCGCTGGCCTGCTTCATCATCAGGTGACCGGCCTGTCACAGCCCGAGGCCGTCGCCGAGGTCGCGTCCAGAGTCGCTGTCGCGACTCCAGGAGAACGGCGGCGGTTGCGGCAATGGCGTCACGTCGCGGGCCGCATCGGAGCGCGTCGCCTCCGACCATGCGGTGTCGAGGGCGTGCAGCCGATCCCACATTGACGAGAGCCACGGCTGGTCGGGTTCGCCTTCGGAGCTACCGAGCGCCGTGAAGCCTGACCCCTCCATGGCGCCGACTGCCCGCTGCCAATGGGCACGCTGTTCGGGGTCGAGTGGTTCAGGTCCGAGCGCGTCCGAGCCGTCGACGCCCCAACGGCCCCGGTAGGCCTCGATAGCCCCTGCCGCCGACTGCCACCGTTCGACACCGGTGATGCGCTCGGGAAGCGGACCGAGGGCTTCCGTCGTGTGGTCCGGTTGGCTGTAGGCGGCGGCTTGGCCGAGCCGGTACTCGTGACGCCGGAGGTCCTGGTCCAGCCGGGACCAGGTCTCGATCTCCGTGCGGTGAGCGGCGACCCATGCTTCGCGGCGTCGTTGCGCGGCGAGGAGGGTCTTCACGTCGTCATCGGCTCCGGGCCGGGACTGTTCGGCACTCGACGTGTCGAGTGGTCGGAGGTAGGCGTCGGCCAGCTGGCGGGTCACGTCGGCCGGCGCGTGATCGGCGATCCACTGGCCGAGGGTGGCGTGCTCCCGGAAGGCGGCATCGAGGTCCTCGGACGTCACGGTCGGCCAGTTCGGGAGTCGGTCCCGGGCCATGGTCTGCTCCCGGTTCTGGGACAGGGCGTCGACCAGGGACTGGAGGGCATCGCGCTGGGCGAGGTCATCGGCGTGGTGGCCGATCTCCCACCTCGGGTTCTCCGGGGAGGCGACGTACAGGTTGTTCGACAGCCGTCCCCGGGACAGCTGGGTGTAGCCGGCCTCCTGGTAGAGGCTGTCGCCACCGAGACCGAAGGTGTGGTCCACGGTGATCCCCTGGGAGCGGAACACGGTCAGGGCGTATCCCAGGCTGGTGGAGGCCTCGGCGTAGCTGCGGGGGAGAACGGCCCGCCGCCCGTCGTCGAGCTGGACGACCAGCGACCCCGTCGGTTGGGCTGCGGGCCTCGTCCTCGAGGCCGGCGGCAACGTCACGGCTGGCAACGTCACCCTGGGTTCGGGGAACGTCACCCTCCCTGGTGAGAGCGTTGTCCGTTGGCGCCACGTCTCTCGGAGGAGCGACCGCCACCACGGTGCCGAACGTGCCGTTGCGGAGCCTGACGCAGCTCGGACGATACTGACCGAGGTCTGCGGCCGGCACCCGCTGGTTCTTCTCGAAGATGACCCTGTCCCCCACGCTGAACGCCTTGGCGCCGATCCTGAGCTCCTCGCCCAGCTCACCGGCTGCCTGGCGGCGGGCCCGGACCATGTCGTTCAGCGCGGCGACATCGGACCGCCGGACGGCCAGGATGGCGGTCGTCTGGTCGCGGGTGGCGCGGTCACGGTGGACCGCCCACCAGTCCTCGACGATGCGCTGCCGGGCCTCGTCGATGGTGCCGGCGATGGTCACCCGGCCGTGCTCGGCATAGGCCGTCAACGGCGGGGGTCACGTCTCCCTCCCGCAGGGCAACGAGGGCATCTCGCTCCCACTGCTGGTCGGCACCGGCCTGGCGGCGGTTGGTGGTGAGGGTGACGACGTGGTCGCCCAGCTCGGCAGACAGGGTGCGCAGCGCCCCACCGGCGTCGATGGAGGACAGCTGGCGGTTGTCGCCGACCAGGACCAGCTTGGCCCCGGCAGCATCCACATACGAGCGGAGCTGGTCGAGCGGGCGGGTCCCCACCATGGACGCCTCGTCCACGACGATCACGTGCCGGGAGGTGAGTCCACCGCCCTCCCGGAGGTCGGCCAGGAGCTGGGTCAGCGAGGAACTGGGGATGCCGGTGCCCCCCTCGAGGTCGGCGGCCGTCCTGGCCGCCACAGCCGTGCCGATGACCCGGAAGCCGGCCTCCTCCCAGCCGATCCGGGCGGCGCCGAGCATGGTCGACTTGCCCGTCCCGGCCTGCCCGATCACCAGGTCGTAGCCGTTGCCCGAGGTGAGGAGCTGCGCGGACGCCGTGGGCCTGTTCGCCGTCCAGATGGGCGTGGCGTGCGAGGACCTCGTCGACCGTGGCCGATCCGACCTGTGCGCATCCCGCACCGACGCGTACGGTGGCCGAAGCGACGATCCGCTCCTCGGCGGCCAGCAGCTCGGTGGTCGTGTAGCGCCGGTCGCCGCTGGTGGCCGGGACGACGTGACCGCTCCGAGTCCGGATGTGCTCGGTGCCGGCGCATCGCAAGAGCGGATCGATCGCGATCGGCAGGACCCGCACCACGCCGTCCCGATCGAGGAATCTGGCCGTCAGTGCCGACTGCCTCGTCGGGGGTGACGTCGAATGCCCTGGCCACGGCACTGATGGCGTCTCGCCGGGAGAAGCTCGATCCGAGCAGGGTGACGGGCATCGCCCGGGTGCCGGGAGTGCCGGAGTCCGCGAGATGCTGCTCGTCGATCTCCCAGTCGTCGAGCGACACGCCGCCCTCGCCGGCAAGGACCCGGAAGACCGCTTCGACCTCTTCGGGCTCGGGTGGGGCAGTCACCTCCTGGCCGAGGGCGGCGGTGAGATCGTCGACGGTGGCCGGCCGAGTGCCACCGGCGCCGTCGGGGAGCTCGATGGCGGAGAGCTGCTCGTCCCAACCGTCGCGCAACACGTCACCGGCGATGCCTACCGTTGGCTTCCGTTCCCGGGTGACGAGTGCCGCCTTCGCCGCCGCTGCGGCAGACGTGCATCCCCCGCTGCTCCATCGCCTGCTCGATGTCGGCCCGACGCTTGGAGAACGCCCGAAGGATCGCCTTCGGGATGTCCGCCAACTCGCTCAGGCCATTGCGCCGCACCTGCCAGCGAAGACCGAGGGGCGCCAGCTCGGCCCGGAGGGCGGACGGTAGAGGGCGCCGGCGGTCATCTTCCACGTGAAGAGGTGCCGGCCATCGGGAGCGGACCACCGGCCGTCGACACCCCGGACCAGGTTGGGGACGACGACGTGGGTGTGGAGCTGGGGGTCGCCGGCCCGGCTGGTGCGGTGCCGGAACGCCGCGCCGATGAACCCGTTGGCTTCGATGAGCTGGTTGCCCGTCCGGCCCCTGCGGGCGTAGCAGGCCTCGTTGGACAGCTGGTCGAGCACGGCACCGACCGCCCGATCGTGGGCGATCGGAGATGGCGTCCCGGACCTGGTCCGGGTCCGAACGCCCAGAGCAGGGAGACGCCCTTCGGCGCGGAGAACGTCAGGTCGTAGCCGGGGCGTCGTTCCGGACGGAGCTGCGAGCCCGAGGTCTCTCTCCTGATGGCGGACGTGCCCGGCCAGCAGGTTCCGGAGGGCCTGCGGCATCGACCTGGCCGACGAGCCCGAGCTGCTCGGACGTCGCTCCGATCCATTGCCCGGGTGCCTCGCCCCGACCGAGGTAGTAGTCGTCGACGTTGTTGGCGACCTTGTCGAGGTAGTACTCGGCCCCGCCGGCGGTGCCGAGTCGTCCTATCGACAGCATCGGAGACGCCCGCGATGGGTGCGTCCGGTGACCGGCTCCATGGCTCGCATCGTCCGGATGGGCGTCACCCTGAACGTCACCCTCACCGACGAATCGCCTGGTCACACGGAAGAACGGGACCCGCCAGCGAGGACGCATCCGATCGAACATGCGGCCGTGGCATCTCGATCGAGTGCACAGTGTGTGGATGATTCGTACCGCTCCAGCGCAGCCGACCTACGTGCGCCTGGACGGCGGTCATGGCGGGCTCAATGCCCGGCGTGACCGCCTCGATCGCCCACGGCACCGACGACACCTGTCCGGGTTGCTGAGGGAGGACAGGGGGAGGCGGGACCCGGGCGCAGTGGACCCGTCCTCGGACACAACGATGCCCCGGCTCGATGCCGGGGCATCGTTGGCGGACAACCTGGTGACAGTCAGGCGGCGTCCGGCGATCCGGCACCCTCCTCTCCGAAGACGAGCCGCTCCACGTCGGAGACCCCGTAGCCGACCGACTCCAGGTACGAGAAGTACCGGGCCAGGCGTCCGCTCGGCGTGCGCCATGAGGAGCGCCCGGTGGTGGCCTCGATGCCGGCCACCACCTGCGCCAGCAGGAGCATGGGCAGCCGGGCGTCCGGCGTGGCCTGCTCCAACAGCGCCGTGGCTGCCGGTCGTGCCCACCAGTCCCCCTCTCGGGGCTCCTGGTGGCCGAGGACCTTGTCGAGGTCCCGGTCGTCACCGGAGGTGGCGACCGCCGGGTCGGACAGCAGTGTCTCGGTCACGAACCGGAGGGTGCCCTTGGGGGTGGTGCGCCGGTGGAGCAGTTCGGTGACGAAGGCCAGCCGGACTTCCTCGGCCGCATCCCAGGCTTTGTTGTTGGCCACCACCAGGCGGCGCTCGGCCTTCTGCTCCTCGGTCCAGCCACCCGAATCGTGACCGACCGGCGATTGACCGGCACTCGGCTGACCTGGGACTTCTCCGTCACCCTCGTCGAGGGTGACGTGGCCGTTGCCGATCGGGTCGAGGCAGAGGTAGGCGGCCTCGTAGCCGTCGTCCTCGCTGGACTCGATGACCGCCGCGGCATGGCCGGGGCAGGTCCGGTGCTTGGCCACCGTGAGTGCCTTGCCCTTGACCGGCGGAAGGTCGTCCAGCCAGCGGGCACCCTCGGGCAGCCAGTAGCCGGACTCGAGGTCGACCACCGGACAGCCGGACCCGGTGAGCTCGGCCACCACCGCCTCATACCGCTGGCGGTCGTCCCGCTCCCGACGCAGCCGGGCCACCACGTGGGGCCACTGCTCGGGCTGCTTGACCGCTGCCGCGGTGAGCAGCTTGACCGCCTCGGGGTCGTCCCCGAACTCGGCCACCACGGCCGCCTGGTCCAGCGTCAGGTCGTAGCGTCCGGCCACTTCGGTGGCGACCTCGCTGCGGGCCACGACGAGTGCCTGGCGCACCTTTCCGGCCTTGATGCCGGTCATGGCGGTGATGTCCTTCTGGGTCACGCCGTCGAACCCGGCCAGTTGCTGGATGGCCACGGCCTCCTCCACCGGGGTGAGGTCGTCCCGGCCGATGTTCTCGACCAGCATCCCGGCCACCTGGTGGACGGGCGACAGGTCGTTGCGGACGTAGACGGGGATGGTGGCCAGCCCGGCCGCAATGGCCGAGTACTTCCGGCGCTCCCCGGCGATCAGCACCAGCTCCCCGGTGTCCGTGGTGCGCACCAGCGGCGGGGTGAGGATGCCGAGGACGGCGATGGAGGGGGCGAGTCCCTCCCGGTCCCGCTCCGGTCGGCGGGCGTTGTCGGGATTGTCCAGCACCGTCCGTGGGTCCACCTGGCGAAGTTGCCAGCCCTCGGGGTCGGCGCACGGCCTCGGTAGGCGCATCCGATGCGGCATCGTTGTCGTGCATTGCGGTTGTCATGGTGTGTGTCTCCTTGGTTCTCTGCTCATTGATGCAGTCCGGGGCCTCGTGCTCCGGGTCGGCCCACCGGGAGGAGTCACTCCCGGGGAGCCTGCTCGGACCGCGTGACCAGCGGGCGGGACCGGATCACCGGCCCCGCCCGTTCGATCACTGAGGCGGTCAGACCGGTGTGGACTCGGCGCTCTGGTCGTCGTCGGCGGCGTGGCGCGGGACACGGTGGACCTCGGTGGTGGCGAACCGGAGGCTGGCCCCGATGTCGTCGGCCACGATCTCGACCTTGGACCGGCGCTCACCTGCGTCGGTCTCCCAGCTCCGCTGCTCCAGGCGACCGGAGATGAGCACCCGGCTGCCCTTGGTCAGGCTGAGGGCGACGTTCTCGGCCAGGTCCCTCCAGCAGACGACGTCGAGGAACGAGACCGACTCCTCCCACTCCTTGGTCTCCTTGTCCTGCCACCGGCGGTTGACGGCGACGGACAGGGACGTGGTGGCCTGGCCCTCCCGGGTGTAGCGGATCTCCGGATCGCGGGTCAGGTTGCCTGCCACGGTGACTGCGGTGATGGTTGCCATGGTGTTTCTCCTTTTCGGTTGATGCCGGGTGGGGCGCTTTTCGCCCCGCTTGGCCCGACATCAATCGGTGAACGCCGATTTCCCACGCCGGCACCGGCGGTCAAGGGAGCGAGCGCAGCGAGAGTGAGAAGCGAAGGCCGGATGGTGAGGCGAGGAACGAGCCGTGCCCGGAGGGTCACCACCCGAGCCGGCGCCTCGGAGCGTCGACCTTGACGGCCAAGGGGCCGGTGTGTGACTTACAACCCGCTGACCAGGAGAAGGTGACGTTGAGGGTGACGTTCCTCAGTCCGAGGGTGACGTTCGTTTTCCGCACACCGAGCGCCGCACGGCGGCGGTGTGACGCTCCCGAATGGCCCGGTTCGGTTCAGCTCGGCTCGGTTCCGCTGAGTCCACTGCCGCTGGATCGAGCGCCACGCCTACTCCAACAGTCACAAGGGGAAGCCGACACGGAAGGCGCGGGCACCCGAGGGGTCGGCCCTCCCATAGGCCACCCGGTCGGACCACCGGCAGGGGCCCCCGCCCGGCCCCGACCGGTCATGCCGGCCCGGGGTAGGCGTCCCGGTCCGAGAAGGGACCGAAGGCGTCGTACTCGCCGACCTGGTGGATGAGCTCGGCGTCCCAGTCGATCCCGTCCACGTCGGTGATGTTGCACGGCTCGTCGAACGGGCAGTCGGCGGAGTTACGTGAATCGGCCATGTCGGCCTCCTTTTCGTTGAGCGGCGGTTGCCGCTGGGTACCGAAGAGGAGGTCGCCGGGGACCCCGCCGGGGTCACGGGGCGCCCGAAGGGCGAACGAGGACACGAAGGCCGGATGGTGAGGCGAGGGACGAGCCGGCCCGAACGGGTCACCTTCCGTGCCGGCGTCCCGCAGTGACCCTTGACGCCGGAAGGGGTGGCGACAGACTGAGAACCCCCAGCAGACCCCCGAAGGCGCCAGAGCACCGGGCGGACGACTCGACGTTGTCCGCCCGGTGGGCCTGTGCGGCGAAGCCGCTGGGCCCGGTCATGCCGGGACCACCTCCTCTCCCGACTCGTCGGCCTCGAGAATCGTCCGGGCGCAGCTCAGCACCTTGGTGGCCGTGGCGGTGACGGCGGTGACGTCGCCCCCGCTCCATGCGGTCAGGTACCCGGTGGAGTAGCTCGAGGTGTCGAGCCCCCAGGCGGCAGAGACGACGTAGGCGACGGACTCGGCCTCGACTTCGACCGTGCCCCGGTGGTCGTAGAGACGGTGCTCGTGCATCAGGACGTGGGCGAGCTCGTGAGCGAGCGTCTTGCACGCTCCGGCAGGATCGGCCGTGCTCTTGACGGTCACCGTGCGGTCCCCGTAGTGGGTGCGGCCCCAGGCGGAACCGAGCGACTCGTCGTGGTCCGGACCGAAGCGGACGGTGAAGCCGGCCTCCTCGACCCGCTGGACCAGGGTGTCCCACATGCCCTCCGGGGCGACGCCGACCGGGTGTACGACGTTCAGACCGTCATCGGGCAGATCCTCACCCTCGGTATCGGCCACATCGAACACGTAACCGACCCGGAACCCGGCCACCCGGGAGTGGGTGCTCGTCTCGCCGCTGTCCGCGTCCTCGACCGTGGTCCGTCGAACGCAGGGACAGAGGATGGCGATGCCCTTGGCCCCCTTCTTCACGCTCCGACCGAGCGACTTCCAGGTGTGGAACCCGGCCACCCGGGTGGCGTCCGGCCGCTGCACCATGATCAGGAAGGTGTTGTTGGCGCTGTAGCGGGTGAACTTGGCCGCCACGGCCAGGTAGGCGAGCCACTGGTCCGAGGTCGTGAGTGCCTCGACACCGGCAACGAGTTGATCGTGTGCCATCTCCGGCGTGAGCTTGGGTGAACGTCGAGCAGTTGCAGTAGCCATGTCGGCCTCCTTCAGTTGAGCGGCGGTTGCCGCTGGGTACCGAAGAGGAGGTCGCCGGGGACCCCACCGGGGTCATGGTCGAGCGCAGCGAGAGTGAGAAGCGAAGGCCGGATGGTGAGGCGAGGAACGAGCCGACCCGAAGGGTCACCATCCGTGCCGGCGCCTCGCAACGTGCCATTGACGCCGGAAGGGGTGGCGACACGATGAGAGACCCCAGCAGACCCCCGAATGCGCCAGAGCGGCGGCCGGGCGACTCGATGTCGTCCAGGCGACGACGTCGTCCGGATTGGCAACAGGTCAAGACCCGAATGGATGAAGCGCACGCGGCACTTGGTCAACGGCGGAGTCAATGAAATGAGCTTGAAGCCGCTGCCTGCCGGCTCTTGACTACCAGGGTCCGCAGTGGCCCTGTCCTAGGCTTCTTCCATGTCGCCTACCGGGCTCATCGACCTGCGAGTGCTCATCACTGACCTCGCTAGTCGTGACGTGACGAGAACCGAAGCGGACGTGCAAGCGGGCATCAAGACCCTGCTGCTCGCGGGTCGAGTCAATCTCGACGCCGACAGCCTTGAAGCCCTCCGGCATCTCCCTTGAATCGCCTTCCGGCAAGGGACGAATCGACATCGAGGCTGGCTGCACCGTCATCGAGGTGAAGAAGGATCTTCGAATTGGCAACGTACGTCCCGAGGGTGTGGATCAGCTTGCTGGCTACGTACGGGAACGACGCGATCACGTTGCCCAACGCTATGTAGGGGTCCTGACCGATGGCGCCGAGTGGAACCTCTACCATCTTGAGGGGGACGATTTGTCCCTGGTGAATACCTTCATGGCGAACCCAGCTGCCCCTGATGTCGAGGGGCTCCTTCTCTGGCTTGAGGGGATCCTGGCTACGGCAGAACAGATACATCCAACACCTCGTGAGATCGAGGACCGGCTGGGTGCTCAGTCCTCCGCTCACGCTCTCGATGCCGCCGACCTGGGGGCGCTCTACGACGCCTATCGAGACCTCTAGACGTGAAAGTCAAGCTGAGAGCTCTGGGGGCGCCTGCTGACTACAGCCTTGGGAGCCAACTAATCGAAGATTCAGACCTGCTCTTTGTGAATCACACACTCCTGGTTCTTACGGCCAGGTCATCGCCCATGCTGTGCTCGATTACCCACCTCACCGATCCGGTGCTCACTCCTGAAGTGATCTGCTCGGGATCGCTGTTCACGAACGCCCAGATTTACGGAGTCATCGAATCGGATTTCTTCGATTGGCCACTGGAAGTCCCTGGGGGCGAACAATTCATACGGACCCTCGCTCACCGCTTGGCGCGTTTTGGATGGGATCTCGTCGAGCACGACGTGATGAAGGTCCTCTACGAATCCGTGATTTCCAATCAGCAGCGCCACGATCTCGGTGAGTACTACACGCCTGACTGGCTCGCCGATCAGTGGTCGCTGGCCCCGTTACAGAGCCGCTCACCCAACGGGTTCTCGATCCGGCTTGCGGGTCGGGAACTTTCTTGTTTCACTCGATCCGCCGCTTCCTTGCGACCGCCGACGAGGTTGGAGCGGATATTCGGCTGCCTTGAATGGTGTTTGCCGAGCGGTGTCAGGCATTGACGTCCACCCTGTCGCCGTCACCTTGGCCCGAGTCACCTATCTGCTTGCAATCGGCAAGACCAGACTTCGAGGCGACCGAGGGGAGCTTCTGATCCCGGTGTATCTGGGCGATAGCGTTCAATGGGACGAAGAGGCCAACCTGCTGACCTCAGAGTCACTCGTGGTCGAGACCACGACGAAGCATGGCTGGGGACAGGGTTCGCTTCTGAGCCAACCGCTCAACTTCCCGCGGAAGCTCCTTGTCGATCCCGTGCGCTTCGATCAGCTGGTTGAGGAACTAGCGAGAAAGGCCGCCAATCGGAAGCCTGGTTCAAAGCCCTCACTCAATGCCACGTTCCGGCTCTATGCAATCGATGAAGCAGACCAACCCGTCATCGAGTCGACCTTTCGCACGATGTGCGAACTTCACGATATAGGGCGAAACCACATCTGGGGCTACTTCGTGCGCAACCTCGCTCGGCCCGTCTGGCAGGCATTGCCTGAGAACCAAGTCGACGTGCTGGTTGGCAACCCACCGTGGCTCTCATACCGCTTCATGCCTGATTCAATGCAGATGGCATTCAGGAAGATGAGCGAAGAGCGCAATCTATGGGCAGGCTCAGCCGTCTCGACGCACCAAGACCTCTCTGGTCTGTTCTTGGTGCGCGCCCTGCGAACTCTACCTTCGCCTCGGAGGTCACTTTGGCTTCGTAATGCCTCTAAGCGGTCCTGTCTCGACGTCAGTTCGCTGGGCTGCGCCCTGTGGCGACTACCCCCTCCCCACCAATCCATGCAAAATCGCATTCACCACACCTTGGGATCTCCACAAGGTGAAGCCCTCGATCTTTCCAGTGCCGCCCTCCGTCGTCTTCGGATCGAGGTCGCAGACTGCCTCGCCCATGCCACCGTCCGCCGACGAGTGGTCTGGACGAGTGAAGATCCACAACGCCTCGTGGGATTCGGTCGCTTATGTCTTGACTGTTGTTTCTGCTGATACAGCAAAGCAATGCGTGCGGCGGGCGGTCCTCTGTCGCGGTATGCATCTCGATCTCCCAAGGCGGACCATCGTCCCGCGAGTGCTCTTCGTTGTTACCGACGCCCCAGCATCGCCACTCGGAGTCGGTGCAGGGCGGCGTGCGGTCCAACCCAGGCGATCCGCCAACGAGAAGAAGCCTTGGAAGGAAATCGACCTCGAGCCCCTCGTCGTCGAGACGCGCTTCATCTTCCCGATGCACCTCGGAGAGACGCTCTTGCCATTCCGTCTCTTAAATCCACTCGAAGTTGTGCTTCCCTGGGATGGCGAACGTCTCCTCGACGATGACGACGACGCCCTCGACTACTACCCCGGCCTCAGCACCGGTCGAGAGGTCCAATCGTGTGTGGCGCACGAACCGCTCAAGTGAGCGCCTCAGTCTATTAGAGAGGATCGACTACCAAAAGGGACTCTCCCAGCAATTCCCGCTGCCCGCGGACAGGGTCGTCTACAACACGTGTCGGGCATGTATCTAGCTGCCTCCAGACTCGATGACCCTAAGGCCGTGATCGACACAAAGCTCTATTGGGCTGCGACGAATTCCATCGAGGAGTCCCAGTACCTCACTGGCATCATGAACTCTGACGCCTTCACGCTCGCGGTCGTCCACTGCAGTCTCATGGCGAACACAATCCACGCGACTTCCACAAGTACATCTTTGAGATCCCGTTCCCGACCTTCGACCTGGAAGCTCGCTGCACCGAGAAATTGGTCGAGGCAGCTGCGCATGCCGAGGGCGTAGCAGGCGGGGTGGATCTCCCTGGTTCATCGTTCCAGTCCCAACGGCGTGCCATCCGACACTCGCTGAGTGCTGACGGGGTCGCAAAAGCGCTTGACAGTCTCGTAGCCAAGCTGATCTCGGATCCCGACTAGGGCGATTGCAGCCATTCCTGCCAGCCGAGGCTGATCAGATTCATTGATGACCTCTGCCCGCGATTAATACAGGCTCTTCGGAAATCAGCGGGGAGTGCTTTCGCGGTGCGGCCGGATGATGGACGAGCAGATCGATGGCACGCAGCTCTGTATCGATGGGCGCACGATGAATAAGCGGGAGGAGGAAGGCGGCCGGAGCTGGTCAGCGGCGGATCCGCCTCTGACCAGCCACGATGATGAGCAGTCCCAACGGGATTCGAACCCGTGTCGCCACCTTGAGAGGGTGGTGTCCTAGGCCTCTAGACGATGGGACCCTGTCGAAGCTCCCGAAGGAGCCCCGGTACCTCGTGCTGCAGTCGACCGCTCCGGAGGGAGCAATCTGCCACAACGGCCCTGACCAGGGCCACTGCATGCGCTCGGGGGGGAGGGCTCGAACCTCCAACCTCATGAACCAGAATCACGCGCGCTGCCAGTTGCGCCACCCCCGAATGGGCGAACCGCCAATTTAGCCGACCTGGCGGGCGTCGGCGGCGCCGGCCCGATCCCACCCTCCCCGTCAGGTTCCCGACCTCCATCGGAGACGTCCGGCACCAACCCTCCCGACCCGGAGACACCCCGTCGGGCTACGTCCTGGCACCTCACTACGATCGTCGGCGTGGACGCGCAGCGGGTGGTCATCGTCGGCGGCGGTGTCCTCGGTACGATGCACGCTCTGGAGGCCTGCCGGCGTGGCTGGGAGGTCACCCACCTGGAGGCGGACGCCGGGCCCCGCCGGGCCTCGGTGCGCAATTTCGGCCTGATCTGGGTGAGCGGTCGGGCCGCCGGTCCCGAGCTGGCCCTCGCCCTGCGGGCCCGGGACCTGTGGGAGCGGGTCGCCGCCCACTCCCCCGCCGTGGGCTTCCGACCCGACGGCTCTCTCACCGTGGCCCGTCACGAGTCCGAGCTGACCCTCATGGCCGAGGCGGCCGCTCAGCCCGACGCCGATCTGCGGGGCTTCGAACTGCTCGATCCGGCCGGAGTCCGGGCCGCCAACCCCGCCGTCCGGGGCGACCTGGTCGGCGGCCTGCTCTGCCGCCGCGACGCCGTCGTCGAGCCCGGTCTGGTGCTGGGCGCGCTGCGGGTGACGCTCGAGTCGACCGGCCGGTACACGTGGCTCCCCCACCGCCAGGTCGTGGACGTCGACACGACCCCGGGCGGCACGCCGGCGGCCGTCGACCACCTGGGGAACCGACACGAGGGCTCGGCCGTGGTGCTCTGCATCGGGGACCGGCTCTCGGGGATCGGGGGGACGGTCGGGGCCGTTCTGGCCGCCGCCCCCCTGCGTCGTTGCCGACTCCAGATGCTGCAGACCGCCCCGGCCACCGAGCGGCTGGCGACCGCCGTGGCCGACGCCGACTCGATGCGCTACTACCCCGCATTCGACCTACCCGCGCGGGCCGGGCTCCCCGAACCGGCGCCGTCCACCGTCGAGTGGGGCATGCAGCTCCTGATCGCGCAACGGGCGGCCGGTGGGCTGACCATCGGCGACACCCATGTCTACGACGAGCCCTTCGACTTCGCCGTCGACGAGCACTTCTACGAGGACCTGGTGTGCCGGGCGGAGTCCGTGCTCGGTTGGTCGTTGCCACCGGTGGTGCGGCGCTGGGCCGGCGTGTACACCGTGGCGACCGACGACCGCATCTGTTACCGGACGACGCCGGAGCCCGGCGTCGTCGTGGTGACGGGCCCGGCCGGCCGGGGCATGACCCTGTCGCCGGCCATCGCCGAGGAGACGTGGGAGGAACTGACCCGATGACACTGCCGATTCGACTGGCCGCCCTCGACATGGCCGGCACCACCGTGGCCGACGAAGGCGCGGTGGAGGAGGCGTTCCAGTCCGCCCTCGACGCCGTCGGCCTGGTGGCGGGCGACCTGGCGGACGATCCCGCCGCCTACATCCGCCGCACCATGGGCCAGTCCAAGATCGCCGTGTTCACCGAACTGCTCGGTGGCGACCGCCACCGGGCCGAGCGGGCCAACATCGCGTTCGAGGCCGCCTTCGACCAGGCCGTCGACCGGGGCGAGGTCACGGCTCTCCCCGGGGCCGAGCGGACCTTCGCCACGCTGCGCGACGCCGGGGTGCGGGTCTGTCTCACCACCGGCTTCTCGCCCGCCACCCGCGACCGCATCATCGACACGCTCGACTGGGCCGGGCGGATCGACCTCGCACTGTCGCCGGCCGACGCCGGCCGGGGCCGGCCCTGGCCGGACATGATCCTCACCGCGGTGCTGCGCCTGCGCATCGACGACGTCGCCGAGGTGGCCGTGGCCGGCGACACCGCCTCGGACCTGGTGGCGGGGACGCGTTCCGGGGCCTCGGTGGTGGCCGGCGTCCTGACCGGCGCCCACACCGCCGAGGAACTGCGCGACGCCCCCCACACCCACCTGCTCGACTCCATCGGCGACCTGCCCGGGATCGTGCTCTGACGCCGTCCGTCCCGACAACGGCAGTCGGTCAGGAGGTCGGTCCGACCGCCGGGCGGCCGAAGCCGAAGGAGTGGATCGAGTCGAGGTTCTGGAAACCGATGATCCGGCCGATCGCCACCCCGACGGTCTCCTTGGCGTAGTACGGGACGGCGGACAGCCCGCTGATGGGTGACGTCTGGGTCGGCGTCGGATGCGGTGTCAGGCCGACCGACGAGGCGATGGCCATGCTGCGGGCCTCGTGGAACTTGTCGGTCACGATCAGGACGTCGGTCTTGCCGAGCGGGATCAATTCGGCCGCCGCCCCGGACAGGTTCTCCCACGAATTCCGCCCACCGGCCTGGATGATGTCGTGGTAGGGGATCCCGACCGACCCGAGGTAGCGGGCCCCCGCCTCGGCCTCGGTGTAGTTGTCACCCGGCTCCTTGTACCCGGTGACGACGATGGTCGACGAGTAGTGCTCGTGCCACAGCAGTGCCGCCTGGTCGAGGCGGGCCTGCAGGTCGGGTGACGGTACCCCGTTGTACTGGGCCGCCCCCATCACCACGATGGCCCCCGCCGCCTGCGGCGAGTACTGCTGGCCGGTCCGCCACACCTGCCACGCCGTGACCGCCAGGTAGACGACCACGGCGATGAGGAACCACTTGAGCAGCTTGAGGAGGAGGCGGATCATGCGGACGGCGAACAGCGCGAGGCCGGTGGCGGCCGGGGTCAGCGGTCCGGGCCGGTGACGGACGGCCGGTGCCTCATGACGGCGAGGAGGTGCCCTCGGCCAGGCGGTCGGTGGCGGCGGCCAGGCGGGTCAGGGTCCGGTCCGGGCCGAGCACCTCGAGGGCCTCGAAGAGCGGCGGCCCGACGCGGCGTCCGGTGACGGCGACCCGGATGGGAGCCTGGGCCTTGCCGAGCTTGCGGCCGACCGACTCGGCCACCTCGAGGGTGGCGGCGTGGAGGCTGGCAGCCGTCCAGTCGGAACGGAGGGCGCCGTAGGCGGCCGTCGCCGCGGCCAGGATGGCCGGCGCCGCCTCGTCGCCGGCCAGGGCCCTGGCCCACGCGTCGGGATCCATCACGGGGGCGTCGAGGAAGAGGAAGTCGACCATGGCCGGCACCTCGCCCAGTACCGCGACCCGCTCCTGGACGACGGGCGCCATGGCCCGGAACGCCGCCTCGTCGAAGGCGGCGGCGGGCCACGGGGTACCGTCGCCCTCGAGCCACGGTCGGCACGCCTCGACGAAGGCGTCGAGGGGCAGGGCGCGGATGTACTCGCCGTTCATGTGGGTGAGCTTGGCCACGTCGAAGAAGGCCGGGGAGTGGTTGACGTCGGAGAGGGCGAACCAGTCGACCATCTGGTCCCGGGTGAAGATCTCGGATTCGTCGTTGGGAGGGCTCCAGCCCAGCAGGCCGAGGTAGTTCACGAACGCGTCGGGTAGATAGCCCTGCTCCCGGTACGACTCGACGGCGACCGGATCCTTCCGCTTCGACAGCTTCTTGCGGGCCTCGTTCACCAGCATCGGCAGGTGGGCGAAGACCGGCAGCGGCGGGGTGGGGCGACCCGGCGGACCGCAGGTGCCGTCCGTCGTCCAGCCGATGGTGGCCAGTGAGCCCCACACCAGGATGTTCTTGGGCGTCGTGGGCAACAGGTCCTCGCCCCGGATCACGTGGGTGATGGCCATGTCGATGTCGTCGACGACGTTGGCCAGCACGAACAGGGGGGCGCCGTTGCCCTTGACGGCCACGAAATCGTCCATGGCCGAGCAGGGGAATTCGACGTCGCCCCGGATCACGTCGGGGACGGTCACCGTCCCCTCGTGCGGGGTGGCGTAGCGCAGGGCCCGTCCCTGTCCCCGCTCCAGTCCGAGGTGGCGGCAGTGGCCGTCGTAGCCGGGGGTGAGGATGCCCGCCGCCTTGTTGCGCGCCGAGACCTCGTCGTGGGTGCAGCCACAGGCGTACAGGAGCCCCGCGTCCCACAGGGCGTCGACGGCCTCGTGGTACCGGGAACTGCGCGACGACTGGCGGTAGGGGCCCTCGTCGGCGTCCATGCCCAGCCAGTGCAGGGCGGACAGGATGCCGTCGACCCACTCTTCGCGGTTGCGTTCGGCGTCGGTGTCCTCGATCCGCAGCACGAACGTGCCGCCGGACTGTCGCGCCACCAGCCAGTTGAACAGCGCCGTCCGGGCGCTCCCGACGTGGAAGTAGCCGGTGGGTGACGGTGCGAAGCGGACCCTCGGGGTGCCGGTGGCCACCCGGGCCTTACTCGTCCTCGACGATGGTGATGGCACCCGTCGGGCAGCCGTTGGCGGCCTGACGGACCTTCTCGCGCAGCTCCTCGCCGGGGTGCTCGTTCAGCACGTAGAGGAACCCGTCGTCCCGGACCTCGAAGACCTCGGGCGCGATCCCCATGCACACGGCATTGCTGGCGCACTCGTCGTAGTCCACGACAATTTTCATGGTTTCCCTCCGGGAGTTCGGCGAAGACGCCCACTGTACCGGTCCGCCGGGGCCCGGCCGGGACACGACGGGACTGCTAGAACACCTCCATGGACACCGCTGGCGGCCCCACCCGACCGATACGTCGCCGGGCCGCCCGGACCGTCGTCGGGGCGGTCCTCGCCGGAGTGGCGCTCGTGGCGGCGGCGTGCTCGTCCGGTGGATCGGCGACCGGGACCACGTCCACCACGTCGTCCACCACGACCCCGTCGACCACCACCCCGGGCAACGGCCTACCGCCCATCCGGCACGTCTTCGTCATCGTGCTGGAGAACGAGGATTACACCGACACCTTCGGCGATCCGACGGCCGATCCCTACCTGGCCACCGATCTGCCGGCTTCGGGCGCCCAGCTGAGCGAGTACCACGCCATCGGTCACTTCTCCAACGACAACTACATCGCCCTCATCTCCGGTCAGGCGCCCAATCCGGACAACCAGTCCGACTGTCAGATGTTCGACGACTTCCCGGCGGGCACCACCATCGCCAGCGACGGCCAGATCGACGGCTCCGGCTGCGTCTTTCCCGCCAGCGTGCCGACCGTCGCCGACCAGTTGGACGCCGCCCATCTGACCTGGAAGGCCTACATGCAGGACATGGGCAACGACCCCTCACGGGAGTCGGCGGTATGTGGCCATCCGGCGGTGGGCGCACCCGACCACACCCAGACGGCGGTCACCGGCGACGGCTACGCCACCCGCCACGACCCGTTCGTCTACTTCCACTCGATCATCGACGACACCGCGCTGTGCGACGCCCGGGTCGTCCCCCTCGGCTCGCCGACCGGTGCCCTGCCCGCCTCGGCACCTCCCGGCACCACCGGCCTCGCCACCGACCTGGAGAAGGTCTCGACCACCCCGAACCTGAGCTTCATCACCCCGAACCTGTGTCAGGACGGCCACGACATCCCCTGCGTCAACCAGGCCGGGGGACCGACGGCCGGCGACAACATCGACGACTTCCTGTCGACCTGGGTGCCGATCATCACGCACTCACCGGCCTTCGTCCGGGACGGACTGCTGATCGTCACCTTCGACGAGGCGGACTCCACGGGCCCGAGCGCCGATGCGACGGCCTGCTGCAACGAGCAGCCCGGCCCCGCCGCCGCCCTGCCCGGGGTGTCCGGGCCCGGCGGCGGAAGGATCGGGACGGTCCTCGTGTCGCCGTTCATCCGACCCGGCACCGTGACCGCGGTGCCCTACAACCACTACTCCACCCTCGCCACCATCGAGGAGCTCTTCGGGCTCCCGAGGCTCGGCCAGGCCGCCACCGTCACCAGCACGTTCGGCCGTGACGTCTTCAGCGGCTACCGGGCGCCCGGGGCGGCCTGACCGACCCGGCGTCGGCCCGGCCACCGACGTACAGTCGGGGGATGTGCCGCAACATCACCATCCTGCGCGGCCTCGAGCCCCCGGCCACCCCCGTGGAGGTCGAAGCCGCCGCTCTCCAGTACGTGCGCAAGGTGGGCGGGATCCAGTCGACCTCGCCGGCCACCGAGGCGGCGGTGGCGCGGGCGGTCCGGGCCGTGGCCGAGGCCACTGCCGTCCTGTTGGACGAGCTCCCCGACCGACGTCGGCCCCCGACCACCGTGCCGCCGTTGCGCCGCCGGGCGGCCACCACCCCGTGACGGGGTCCTGACCGCTTCACCCTTCGTCGATCGACAGGGTGCGGTTGAGATCGACCGACTCGAGCATGCGCCGGTCGTGGGTGACGAGCACCAGCGTGCCGTTGAACGTGCGCAACGCCGACTCGAGCTGCTCGATGGCGGGGAGGTCGAGATGGTTGGTGGGTTCGTCGAGCACCAGGAGATTCACGCCGAGCGCCTGGAAGAGGGCCAGTTCCGCCCGGGTCCGCTCCCCCGGTGACAGCGTGCCGGCCGGGCGGGTCACCTGTTCGGCCCCCAGCCCGAACTTGGCCAGCAGGGAGCGGGCCTCGGACATCGTGATCCCGCACCGGTCGCCCACCTCGCGGACGAGGTCGCGGTTCCCTCCGAGGAGGCGGCGGTCCTGGCCCAGCACCCCGGGGACGACACTCGGACCCAGCCACCGCTCCCCCGCCGAGAGCGGGACGGTGCCGAGCACGGCTCCGACCAGGGTCGACTTGCCGGTGCCGTTGGCCCCGGTGAGGCCGAGCCGGTCGCCCCAGGCGATCTCGAGGTCGAGGGGACCGAGCACGAAGCTGCCCCGGGTGACCACCGCCCCGGTCAGCCGGGCGACGACCGCCCCGGCGCGGGCCGTCTCCCCGATGGTGAAGCGGAGGTCCCATCCCTCCCACGGCTTCGCCACCTCGTCGAGCGCGGCGATCGCCCGCTCGGTCTGGCGGGCCTTGGACGCCAGCTTCTCGGTCCGGTTGATCCGGAAGTCGCGCTGGGCCTTGTCGTTGTCCCGGGGGGACCGAGCCTCGCGGGCCACCCCGGACGTGGCCCACTGGCGTTGCCGTTCGGCCCGCTGCCGGAGATCGGACCGGCTGCGCTCGTAGAGCTCGTAGGACTCCTCGGCCCGACGACGAGCGGTGGCCCGCTCCGCCTGGTAGCCGGCCCAGCCGCCGCCGTATTCGCGGGCCGTGTGGTCGTGCTCGTCCAGTTCGAGGACCGTCGAGACCGTCTGCTCGAGGAACGCCCGGTCGTGCGAGACGATCACCATCCCACCCCGGCGGCGCCCGATCCACGACACCAGGTTCGCCAGGCCGTCGAAGTCGAGGTCGTTGGTGGGCTCGTCCAGCAACGTGACCCCGAACCGCGACAGCACGATGGCCGCCAGCGCGACCTTGGCCTCCTGGCCGCCGGACAGCGTCGCCGTCTCCCGGTCGGCTGCGGTGGCGCCCAGGCCCAGGTCGTCGAGAACGGCGTCGATCCGGGTGTCGAGGTCGCCGGCACCCAGGGCGGTGAAGCGTTCGAGGGCCGTCTCGTAGCGGAGCTCGGCGGCCCGCGTCCCGTCCACCAGGGCCGCCCCGGCGGCCGCCAGCTCGTCCTCGGCGGCCCGGGCACCGGTCCGCCGGGTCAGCAGCTCGCGGACGGTCTCCCCCGGCAGTCGCTCGTGCTCCTGGGCGAGGTAACCGACGGTCGAGGACGGCGGGTCGAGGGTCACCGACCCGGCGTCGGGCGCGTCGATGCCGGCCAGCAGGCGCAGCAGGGTGGTCTTGCCCACCCCGTTGGGGCCGGTGACACCGACACAGGCGTGGGGGCCGACCGTCAGGGAGACGTCGGACAGGATCGTCCGGCCACCGCGATCCTGGCTGAGGGAGCGGGCCACCAGGGTGGCGGCGGGGGCCGGGTCGGGACGATGGGCCGGCGGGGTGCGACGTGACGTGGGCATGGAGGACCTCCGGGACCGGTGCGCGGGACGGGACATGGTCGACCGGAGCTCACATCACGGTCTCCATCGTAGCCCGAGGGCCGGAACGACCTCCGTGCCGTACCCGTCCGATCCCCGACGTCCGATCCCCGACGCCCCGTACGCTGACGCTTCTCACCCGTCGACCGCACCGATGCCGCCCCTGACGGCACCCCGAATCGGGGCGGTGCCCCGTTAGGGCCTGTCGCTCCCGACCACCCACATGGCGAAGAACTGCGAGCCGCCGCCGTAGGCCTGGCCGAGGGCCAGCCTGGCCCCGTCGACCTGGTGCTCACCGGCCTGGCCGCGCACCTGCATGGCCACCTCCAGGAATCGGAGCATGCCCGATGCGCCGATCGGGTTGGAGGAGAGCACACCGCCTGAGGCGTTCCAGGGGATGTCGCCGTCGAAGGCGGTCGCCCCGGACTCGGTCAGCTTCCAACCGTCGCCCAGGTCACAGAATCCCAGGTTCTCCAGCCACATGGGCTCGTACCAGCTGAACGGCACGTAGACCTCGGCGCAGTCGAACTGGGCCCGGGGGTCGGTGATCCCCGCCTGGGCGTACACGTCGGCCGAGCAGTCCCGTCCGGCCTGCGGGTTGATCTGGTCCCGACCGGCGAACATGGTGGGCTCGGAGCGCATGGCCGTGCCGTGGATCCACGCCGGCGGGTAACCACCCGAGAGCGAGTCCTCGGCGGCCAGCACCATGGCGGCGGCGCCGTCCGAGGACGGGCACGCCTCGAGGTAGCGCAGGGGATCCCACAGCATCATCGAGTCCTCGACCATCTTCATGTCGATGTCGGCCAGGTGCAGGTGGGCGTACGGGTTCCGCATGGCGTTCTGACGGTCCTTGACCGCCACCATCCGCCCGATGTGGTCGGGGGCTCCCGACCGGCGCATGTAGGCCCGGATGTGCGGCGCGAAGTAGCCGCCGGCCCCGGCCAGCAGCGGGGCGGCGAAGGGCTGGGGCACCGACAGCGCCCACATGGCATCCGAATCCGACTGCTTTTCGTAGGCGACGGTCAGCACCCGCTTGTGGATGCCCGACTGCACCAGGTGGGCGGCCACGATGGCGGTGGACCCGCCCACGGAGCCGGCGGTGTGGACGCGGAACATGGGTTTGCCCACCGCCCCGAGGGCGGGCGCCAGGTAGATCTCCGGCATCATGTTGCCCTCGAACATGTCGGGGGCCTTGCCGATGACCACGGCGTCGATGTCCGACCAGGTCAGGTCGGCGTCGGCCAGGGCCATCTTGGCCGCCTCGCGTACCAGACCGGCGATGGACACGTCGTCCCGCTTGGCCTTGTGGTGGGTCTGGCCCACTCCGATGACTGCACAGCGCTCTGCCATCACGCACCTTCCAGGACGCACACGAGGTTCTGTTGGAGACACGGACCGGACGTGGCGTGGGCCACGGCGCGGTCGGCCTGGCCGGCCCGGATCCGACTCGCCGCCTCGCCGATGCGGATCAGGCCCGCCGACATCAGGGGGTTGGCGGCCAGCGGCCCGCCCGACGGGTTGATGACCACCGAGTCGTCGAGGCCGAGCGCCTCCTTGACGATGATCTCCTGGTGGGCGAAGGGCGTGTGCAGTTCGGCGATGTCCACCTGGCCGTCGGCCACCCCGGCCACCCCGGCGGCCGTCGTCGTCGACGGCGACACGGTCAGGTCCCGGGCGCCGAGAGCGTGGGTCTCCATGCGGTGGTCGAAGCCGGTGATCCACACCGGCCGCTCCGACCACTGGGCGGCCTTGTCCCCGGCGGCCAGGACGATCGCCGCCGCACCGTCGGTGATCGGCGGCAGGGCGTGGCGCCGGAGCGGGGCCACCACGTACTCGTCGGCCAGCAGGTCATCGGGCGACTCGTCCCTGCGCACCTGCGCCTTCGGGTTGGCCAGGGCGTCCCGACGGGACCGCGAGGCGATGGCGGCGAAGTCGGCCTCGGTGGCCCTCCCCGAGTCGATCAGGGCCCGGGCCTGCAGGGCGCTGAGGCTGATGATGTCCGGCCACAGCGGCGCCTCGTAGTAGGGATCGAGCTGGAGGGTGAGGATCTCGCGCAGGTCGCCCAGCGACGAGCGACCGAAGGCGTAGACCAGGGCGGCGTCGATCTTGCCCTCCTGGAGCAGCACCCACGCCTCGTACAGGGCCCAGGCGCCGTCCATCTCCACATGGGACTCCGACCGGGGCGGCCAGACCCCCACGGCGTCCAGGGCCATCACGAAGCTGAACGGTCCGCCGATCAGGTAGTCGGTCGATCCCGAGCAGATGAAGTCGACGTCGTCCTTGGTGATGCCGATGTTCCCGAACACCTCGGCGATGACCGGCATGAGACCCTCGACCTCGTTGCGCTCGTCGTCCCGGCGGACGAGCTGGCTCTGGGCGAACGAGGCGATGGAGACGGGACGGACGGTCCTTCCGGCGGCGCTCACAGGTACTCCTTGTAGGTCTCGTAGTCGGCGTCCGGCTCACCGTTGGGCCGGAAGTACTTGACCGAGGCGAGGGACGGCGTGAGTTCGGACTCGTCGACCCACACCGCCTCGACCCGCATGCCCATCCGGATCTGGTCGGTGGGGATCTCCTGGATGAGGCCCATGAACGAGAGGTTGGCCCCGTCGAGCAGGACCTGGGCACAGATGTAGGGGATCTCGATGGACTGGCCGGCGAACGGCACGTTCACCACGCAGTAGGTGGTCACCGTCCCCGAGTTGCCCAGCAGCACGTCCTCGGTGGTGGGCACGCCGTCGGTCGGGCACGACCCGCGGCTGGGCACGTAGACCTTGCCGCACACCGCGCACCGCTGGCCCATGAACTGGCCCCGGGAGAGCCCCCGGAGGAACTTCGACTGGGCCACGCCGGGCGTGAAGTCGAAGTCGAGGCGGATGGGGGTGGCCAGGGTGGTCACGGGCCCCCGCTCGGTCGACTCGTCGGCCATCAGGATGCCCCTCCCTCGATCACGAAGGCCTCGATGTCGGCCATCGAACCGGTGCGCTCCGCCTCTGGGCGGAACTTCGCCGTCACCCGGGCCCCGGTGGACACGGCCTCGGGGCCGTCGGCACTGACGACGTGGAGCATGGCGGTGTCGGCGCCGTCCAGCTTGACGAGGGCCCAGGCGAACGGTGTCTGCAACGGGTGCTTGGGCAGCGGGTGCGATACCCACGCCCACGACTCGACCACCCCGCCGGGGCCGACCTCGACCAGTTCGCCGACGTCGTCGCCGGTGATCGGGTCGTACTCGGTCGGTGGCACCACGATCCGGCCGTCGCTCCCGGTGGCGCCCACGAACCGGCCGTCGCGCAGGGCGGTCAGGAATGCCCCGATGATCGGGCCGGTCGAGCGCGAGTACGGGTACTCGAGCCGGTGCTCGGCGTGCAGGACCTCACTGTCGGCCATGTCGGGCCTCCCCCTGGCGTGCGGCGAACGTGACGGACGAAATGTAGAACAGATTTCAGTTTTGTGCCTCCCAGCGGTCCGAATTCCTCGGGTGGGGCCGGTGTCGGGCCCACCCGTGGGACCCGGCGGCGGTACCGTGCAGCCATGGCCGACACCTCCACCACCGACCGGCGTCCGAACATCCTGCTCGTCGTCTCCGACCAGGAGCGCCAGCGCTCGTGGCTGCCGGAGGGCACGTCGTTGCCCTGGCGGGACCGGTTGCGGGCCGAAGGTCTGGAGTTCACCGACTACTTCACCCACTCGTCGCCGTGCTCGCCCAGCCGGGCCAGCCTGTTCACCGGGAGGTACCTGCCCGGTCACGGCGTGCTCGACAACGTCATCATGCCGGAGCACGACGAACTGCCCACGACCACGCCGACGCTCGGCTCGCTGCTCCGGGGGGCCGGCTACCGGTCGTCCTACATCGGCAAGTGGCACCTGTCCCACGCCCCCCACCCCGACATGGAGGCCTACGGCTTCGCCGACTGGGACGGCAACGACCGCCACTTCATGGGCTGGGCCGGCACCGGGGTCCACTTCGACCCGATCATCGCCTCCAACGCCGCCCGCTGGCTGACCGACCATGCCGGCGGTGCCGACGACGGCGCCGAGCCCTGGTTCCTGACCGTGGCCCTGGTCAACCCCCACGACGTGATGTGGTTCCCGGTGGACCAGCCGGGCTACGAGGAGCGCCACCCCGAGGACGTGGCCCACATCCGCCGGGTCCTCGAATCGGCGGCCTGGAAGGAGGACGAGACGCTGCCCGTGTACCGGGAGCCCTACCCCGAGGTCTGCGACCGGCTGCCGGCCAACTTCGACGACCCCCTCCACGCCAAGCCGGAGGCGCACCGACAGTGGCGGTGGGACCAGCAGCACGGCCTGATGGGCTACATCGACCCGTCGGACACCGCCTCCTGGCTGCGCCACCTCGACTACTACGTCCATCTCCACCACCTGGCGGACCAGAGCCTCGGCACGGTGCTGGGTGCGCTCGAGGCGTCGGGGGCGTGGGACGACACCGTGGTGATCTTCACCTCCGACCACGGCGACATGTGCGGCTCCCACGGCCTGCGGTCCAAGGGCCCGTTCGTCTACGACGAGATAATGCGGGTGCCGCTCTACATGAAGGTGCCGGGTACCACCCGGCCCGGCACGCAGACCTCGGCCCTGGGCTCCCATGTCGACCTGGCGGCCACCATCTGCGCGCTGGCCGGGGTCGACCCGACGACGACCGCCTCCACCGTGCAGGGCCGCGACCTCGGCCCGGTGCTCGAGGACCCGACGGCCTCGGTCCGCGACCACATCCTGTTCGCCCAGGACTCCGCCCAGACCACCAACCTCAACACGCTCCGCTATGCACTGCGCGGCTTCTTCGACGGGCACCACAAGTACGCCCGCTACTACGGGGTCGGCGGCGGCAAGCCCGGCACCGGACTGTGGGGCAGGCCACCGGGAGCCAAGCTCTTCGGGGTCGACTGCGCCTTCGACGACAACGACCACGAGTGGTACGACCAGGACGTCGATCCCCACGAACTGGAGAATCTGGCCAACGATCCGGCGCGGGCCGGGGCCCTGCGCGAGCAGTACGAGCGGCTGCTCGCCTACGAGCGGGAGTCGTTCGTCACCTTCCCCTGATCGCGTTCCGGCCCTCCCGCCCGCTCCCGCTACAGGAAGTCGCGGGCCGGATCGGTCTGGTCCTGCAGCCTCGCCTGGACGGGCCCGGCATCGGGGCCGGCCAGGGCGAAGCCGACCAGGGGGAAGACGAGCACCGAGACCATGCCGGCCCCGACGAGGGCGGTGGCGTTCACCGGCAGCATGCGGTGGGTGGCGATGCCGATCTGGCTGATGACGACCAGGAGGGGCAGTGCGGTGGCCTGCAGTACCCCGATCGACAGCCGCTGGCGCAGCTTCAGGACCCGCGCGTAGACGAGCAGCGCGGGCACGCCCCGGACGATCAGGAACAGGCCGAGGTAGATCGGCACCCGCTCCAGGGTGGCCGAACTGTGGAACAGGGCGTGGGCATGGAACTCCATGCCGCTCACCACGAAGAACACCGGGATGAGGAAGCCGAAGCCGATCGACTCGAGGCGGGGCTGCATGGCCACGGCCTGGTCCCGGTCGAAGGCGATCCGGACGATGAGGCCGGCGGCAAAGGCACCCAGCAGGATCTCGAGGCTCAGCGACGAGGCGATGAGCACCAGACCGGTGATCAGCAGGAGGACGATCCTCACCGGTAGCTGGGTGGAGGTGCCGAGCTGGCGCTGGAGCGTCTCCACCATCCGGGGCGGCTGGGGTCGGGAGGCCAGCCAGGCCACGCCTATGGTCAGGAGCACGAAGAGGACGAGGAGGCCGAGCTCGGTCCCGGGGCTGGAGGCGCCGAGCAGGATCGTCACCGCCAGCACGGGCCCGAACTCACCGGCCGTTCCCGACGCCACCAGGAACTTGCCGAACGGCGACTCGACCATGTCCCGGTCGCGCAGCATGGGCAGCAGAGTGCCCACCGCCGTGGTGGTCAGGGACAGTCCGATCAGCAGGCTGGAGATCACGTAGCCGGACAGCAGGAGGACGATGCCGACGGTGAGTCCGAGCACCAGCGACACCAGCCAGCCGACGATCCCCCGGTTCAGCGGCTCGCCGGAGAGCTTGGCGAAGTCGATCTCGTAGCCGGCCATGAAGAAGAGGAAGCAGATCCCCAGGGTGGACAGGCCGCTGACGAACGGGTCCAGGTGGGCCCAGCCGAGGACGTCGGGACCGATGAGGATCCCGAACAGGAGCTCGAAGAGGACGCTCGGCACGCGCCACCGTCGCAGCACCTCCGAGCACAACGGCGCGACGCCCACGACCGCCAGGGCGATGGCGAAGACCGAGACGGCCGTCGTGTAGCTCGATGCGACCAGCGTACCGAGAGCTCGCCCGGCCGGCTGCCCGACGTGCTCGGGTCCACGCTCCGCGTCGGTACGTAGCGGCGGGGCCCACGCCGTCGTCCTGGCGCCCGGATCGGACCGTGGCCGCTCGCGTGACCCCGTCGACCACGTCGGCGCCGTGGACCCCGGCCCGACGTGCGCCGTGGAGCATGACGCGTCCGACCGCGGCCGGTCAGGCTCGACCTGGCTCGCCCGTCAGCCCGACCACCGATTCGCTGGCGGGACGGCGAGCGCCGGTGGGTCACCTTCGACCGAACCATCGACACCTGGAGCGACGACTTCGGGGAGGTCCGGGCGCCGCCCGTCACCAGACCGGTTCGCGGGCCGGGCCGTCGGCCGTGCGTCGGCCACCGGGATGGCACCATCGAGCCACGGTCCGCTCCGCCGGCCGAGGCCCCGGCCAGTTGGCCGACCAGCCCCCGCAGCCGGCCTCCACCAGGTCGAGGCAGGCTTCGAACTCGGCATCGTCGCCGTAGTACGGATCGGGGACGTCGACGTCACCGCCGGCCCGGGGATCGAAGCTCCGCAGCATCACCAGCCGGTCGTCGTGGCGGTAGTCGCCGGCCCGCGCCCGGGCCATCGAGGCCAACGTCTGCCGGTGGCCGCGGTCCAGGCAGACCACCAGGTCGGTGTCGTCCATCCACGCCGTCTCGAACGCCCGGGCCCGATGGCCGTGGTCGGTGTAGCCACGGCGTTCGAGGGCGGACCGGGCCCGGGGATCCATGCCCTCCCCGGCGTGCCAACCGCCGGTGCCCGCGCTCGAGACGTCCAGCCCGTCCCCGAGCGTCGACCCGTCGACCAGCTCTCGGGCGTCGGCCATGGCCCGCAGCACGACCTCGGCCATCGGGGACCGGCAGATGTTGCCGGTGCAGACGAAGACCACCCGGATCGGGTCGGAGCACGCGGGGCGGGGACTCGGCACCGGCTCATTCTGCCCGGTGGTGGCCACGGTCCCGTCCCGCGTGGCGCGCCGTCCCGGTACGGTGGCACCGGAAGGGCGGTCACGACCCGCCACCGAGCCGCGGAGGAACGATGAGCGAGTCGCCAGCCAGTCAACCCGACCACCAGATGGGCCATGGGGTCAAGCAGCGGGACGTCATCCGCATGACTCCCGAGGAGGTCGACGCCTTCCTCCACGAACGGCGACCGATGACCATGTGCACCATCAACCACGACGGCTCGATCCACGCCGTGGCCATGTGGTACGGCTTCCTCGACGGGACGATCGCCATCGAGACGAAGGCCAAGGCCCAGAAGGCCGTCAACCTCGTGCGCGACGGCCGGATCACCTGCATGTTCGAGGACGGTGACTACTACGAGGAGCTCCGGGGGGTCGAGCTGGTCGGCCACGCCGAGATCGTCGAGGACGCGGACAAGAAGTGGGAGCTCGGGGTCAACCTGTTCGAGCGCTACTACGGCGCCTACAGCGAGGAGCTCCGGCCGATGGTGGAGGTGATGCTCAACAAGCGGATCGTGGCCAAGGTCAACGTGGAACGCACGGTGACCTGGGACCACCGCAAGCTCGGTCTCCCGTCGACCCGCCCGGCCTAGCGGGGACGACCATGGCCCACACGATGGACGACGAGGAGGTGGCGGCCTTCCTCGGGGCGCGACCCGCCCGGACCGGGAAGCTGGCGACGGTCCGGGCCGACGGGCGTCCCCACGTGGCGCCGGTCTGGTTCGTCCTCGACCGCTCGACGGCCGGCCCGGACGCGCCCGTCGGCGACCTGGTGTTCAACACCGGCACCGACACCGTCAAGGGGAGGAACCTGGCCCGGGACCCCCGCGTCGCCCTGTGCGTCGACGACGACCGGCCTCCGTACTCCTTCGTGATCGTCGAGGGGACGGTGTCGCTCAGCGAGGACCCGGGCGAGCTGCTCCACTGGGCGACCGTCATCGGAGGCCACTACATGGGGCAGGACCAGGCCGAGGCCTACGGCGCCCGCAACGGGGTGCCCGGTGAGCTCGTGGTGCGGTTGCGGCCGGCCCGCATCGTGGCCATGGGAGCGGTCGCGGATTGAACGACCCGCCCGGCTGGTACTGCTACCGGGCCGTCGCCTCGCTCGCCGAGTGGGACGGCACCGCCTGGACGGGGGACATCCACTACACGGACAGGGCTCCGGAGCTGCCGGGCCCGCCTCCACCGTTCGCCTTCCTGCGCCAGTCGTGGCTGTGGTGGCTGGTGGTCGGCCAGGTGCTCGTGATCGCCCCGGGGGTGGTCAGTGGCTACACGGGCTCGGCGGCCTGGTCTTGGTCGTCGATCGTCGGCTATTCGGCCTTCATGGTCGGGACGGTCCAGGTCATGGTGCGCTACCTGGCCATCGACCGGCTGCCCCGTCGGGGTGGGCTCACGGTGATCGGCATCGGCTGCGGGGCGGTCGGATTCGCCATCGCTTTCGGCCTCGAGTCCCTGACCCTCCACCACATCGGTGCGGTGGCCACCCTGTGGCTGACCGGCCCGATCGAGGAGGGCGGGAAGCTCCTCGTCCCGTTCCTCCTGCTCGCCTTCGGCTCGTCCCGCTTCAAGGATCCGCTGGCCGGGCTCTACCTGGTCCTCGTGAGCGGGGCCACCACGGGGGCCATCGAGGGCGCCGAGTGGCAGGCCCGACCCCACTACGCGTGGTTCCACCTCCAGCTCGCCCTCGTCCGCCCGGCGGCCGAGCTGCCCCACGTATTCGTCACCGGCTTCGCGGGGGCCGTCATCTGGTTGGCGGCATGGCGGCGGGGGCGGGCCGTCACGGGGGCGGGCGTCGTGGCCTTCCTCATCGCCGTGGCCATCCACTCCGTGCACGACGGGTTCATCACCCTGTTCGGCGTGTCGCCCTCGCCGTCCCGGGCGTCGATCGCCAGCTCCCTCGGGGAGGCCATCCGCCTGGGGGTCTCGGGGGCGGTGTTCGCCACCGGCATCGGCATCGCCTGTTTCCTGCTCGGCCGCCACGCCGCCCGCGAGCTGACGCGGCCGGGCGCGGTCGGCTACTGCCCACCCCCCTGGCGTCCGCAGATCAAACCCTGGGGCTGCGTCGCTCCGATGCGGGTGGAGGCGCCCGCCGCGCCGGTCGGCGCCGATCCCTACGGGGGCGTCCCTCCGGGCGGTGCCCCCCCGTCCGCCTACCGGACGACCGTCGATCGGAACGGCCCCGCGCTCCCGTCCCCCGCACCCGTGCCCTCGGCGGTGCCCTCCCTGCCCACCGCTCCGGCGACCGTGCCCGACCACGCCGGCCTCCCGCCTGGCCTCCCCGGGCTCGCTCCCCCGCCCCCTCCACCGCTCCGACCCACGCCGGCGACGGTCGCCGCACCACCCGGTTGGTACATGGTCGACCGCGATCCGCAGCGGATGCAGTGGTGGGACGGGACCCGGTGGTCCCATCCCGTCCGCTGGGACGGCGTCGCCTGGCGGACGACCTGAAGCGGTCACCGACGTGGCGGAGGGGTCCTTCGGGCTGGTAGCACTACAGCCGTCCGCACCCGCGGGCGTCAGGGGGACGGACTCATGATTCTCGATCGCTTCAGGCTGGACGACCAGGTCGCCGTGGTGACCGGGGCGGGACGCGGCATCGGGGCGGCCACGGCGGTGGCCCTGGCCGAGGCCGGGGCCGACGTCGTGATCTCCGCCCGGACGACCGAGCAGCTCGACGACGTGGCCGCTCGGGTGACGGCGGCCGGACGCCGGGCGGTCACCGTCCCGGCCAACCTCAACGACCTGGACGCGGTGGCCGGGCTGGTCGCGCACGCCCGGGAGGCCTTCGGCCGGCTGGACATCGTGGTCAACAACGTCGGCGGCACCATGCCCCAGGCCTTCATGGACACGTCGCCGAAGGTGCTCGAGGCCGCCTTCCACTTCAACGTGGCCACCGCCCACACCCTCCTCCAGGCCGCCGTGCCGCTGATGCTCGAGGGCGGGGGCGGCTCCGCGGTCAACATCTCGTCGGCCATGGGCCGGATGGCCGACCGCGGCTTCGTCGCCTACGGCACCGCCAAGGGCGCCCTCGCCCACTACACCCGGCTGGCCGCCACGGACCTCGCCCCCCGGATCCGGGTGAACGCCATCGCGGTGGGGTCGGTGGCCACCTCGGCCCTCGACATCGTGATGCAGGTCGACGAGATGCGCACGACCATGGAGGAGGCCACGCCGCTCGGGCGCATCGGCGACCCCGAGGACATCGCCGCCGCCATCGTCTACCTGTCCTCCACCGCCGGGTCCTATGTGACCGGCAAGATCCTCGAGGTCGACGGTGGGATCGAAGCGCCCACCCTGCCGCTGGGCCTTCCCGACCTCTGAGCCGCAAACCGTCCGTCCCGGCCGGATCCACCCGTCCCGTCACCGAACCCGAGGAGTACGCCATGTCCAAGACCTACCGAGTCGTCGCCTGGAGCACCGGCAACGTGGGCCGCCACGTCATCGCCGGCATCGACGCCCGCCCCGATCTCGAACTCGTGGGCCTGTGGGTCTCCAACCCCGACAAGGTCGGCCGCGACGCCGGCGAGCTGGCCGGGCTCGACCGCACCCTCGGCGTGGCCGCCACCAACGACGTCGAGGCGCTCTTCGCCCTGGCCCCCGACGCCATCATCCACTCGGCCATGGCCGACGACCGCCTGTTCGAGGCGCTCGGCGACATGCAGTCGATGCTGCGGGCCGGCATCAACGTGCTGTCCTCTGGCCCGGTCTTCCTGCAGTATCCCTACGGCGTGGTCGACGACGGCATGATCACCCCGACCGTCGAGGCGGCCGAGGCCGGAGGGGTCTCGATCTTCGTGAACGGCGTCGACCCCGGCTTCGCCAACGACGCCCTGCCGCTCGTGCTGTCCGGCGTGTGCGAGCAGATCGACGAGGTCCGGGTGGCCGAGATCCTCAACTACGCCACCTACAACCAGGGCATGGTCCTCTTCGACATCATGGGCTTCGGACGCCCGATCGACGACGTCCCCATGATCCTCCAGCCCGGCGTCATGACCATGGCCTGGGGCAGCGTCGTCCGCCAACTGGCCGCCGGGCTCGGGGTGGAGCTCGAGGGCGACCTGGTCGAGTGGTACGAGCGGGTGGCGGCCCCCGAGGACTTCGAGGTCGACGCCGGCACCATCCCCGCCGGCACCGCCGCCGCCCTCCACTTCGAGCTGCGGGGGATGAAGGGTGGCCGGCCGGTGATCGTCCTCGAGCACGTGACCCGGCTGCGCGACGACCTGGCCCCCGAGTGGCCCCAGCCGGCCGGCCAGGGGTGCTACCGCGTCACCCTCACCGGAGAGCCGACCTACACCGTCGACATGCAGCTGATGGGTCGCGACGGCGATCACAACACCGGCGGTCTGAAGGCCACCGCCATGCGCCTCGTCAACGCCGTGCCGGCCGTGGTCGAGGGCCGACCGGGGCTGCTCACCGCGCTCGACATCCCCACCGTCTACGGGAGGGGCCTGGTCGTCTGAGCTGAGCCTCCCGATGGGTCCCGGCGCGGGACGGTCGTGCGGCGCCTCGCGGGCCCCTCGAGAAGCGTTTCAGATCGACGCAGGGGGCGCGGTTGGTAGGGTCCGGCCCATGGCTCGCCTCCCATCCGGTCGCACGGCTCCAGGAGTCCGCGGATGGCGATGAGCGGACACGGCATGGGAGGGGGCGGAGGCCAGTACGGATCGGTCATGCGGTCGATGCGCCGGGACGAGTCGGTGAAGGCGCAGCACGTCACCAAGGGCACCGCCCGCCGCATGATCCGCTTCGCCCGCCCCTACCGGGCCATCCTGACCTGGTTCCTGGTGCTCGTCATCGTCGACGCCTTCGTCGGGATCGTCAATCCGCTGCTGTTCCGGTCGATCATCAACAGCCTCACCAGCAGCCATCCCGACAAGCGCCTCATCGTGACCCTGGCCGTGGTGGCCGCCCTGATCGCCGTCATCGACACCGGGCTGTCGATCGGCATCCGCTACGTGTCGGCCTCGGTGGGCGAGGGCCTCATCTACGACATGCGCTCCAAGGTCTTCGAGCACATCCAGAAGATGCCCATCGCCTTCTTCACCCGCACCCAGACCGGGGCCCTGATCAGCCGGCTCAACAACGACGTCATCGGCGCCCAGCAGGCCTTCACCGACACCCTGTCGTCGATCGTCTCGAACTTGATCAGCGTCACCCTCGTGCTCATCGTGATGTTCCTGCTGTCGTGGCAGATCACGTTGATCAGCCTGGTCATCCTGCCCGTCTTCGTGATACCGGCCAAGCGGGTGGGTCGCCGGCTCTCGGTCATCACCCGGGAGTCCTACGCCATCAACGCCGAGATGAACAACACGATGAACGAACGCTTCAACGTCTCGGGTGCGCTGCTGGTCAAGTTGTTCGGCCGGCCGTCGGAGGAGCTGGGCACCTTCGAGCGCCGGGCCGGCCGCGTCCGCGACATCGGGGTCACCCAGGCCATGTACGCCCGCTTCTTCATCGCCGCGCTCAGCCTGACCGCGGCGCTGGCCACGGCCGTCGTCTACGGCTGGGGCGGCGTCCAGGCCATCGACGGGGCACTGACCGTCGGCACCGTGGTCGCCCTCGCCGCCTATCTCACCCGCCTCTATGCGCCGTTGACGGCGCTTTCCAACGTGCAGATCGACGTGATGACGGCCCTGGTCTCCTTCGACCGGGTCTTCGAGGTCCTCGACCTCGAGCCCATGATCGTCGACGCCCCCGATGCCCGTCCGGTGCCCGCCGGTCCGGCCACCATCGAGTACGACCACGTCGATTTCCGCTACCCCTCCGCCGAGGAGGTGTCACTCGCCTCCCTGGAGTCGGTGGCCGTCCTCGACACGACGGTGTCGACCCAGGTCCTCCACGACGTGTCCTTCACGGTCGAACCGGGCCAGATGGTGGCCCTGGTCGGACCGTCAGGTGCCGGCAAGACCACCATCAGCCAGCTCCTGCCCCGGCTCTACGACGTGACCGCCGGTGCCATCCGCATCAACGGGCTCGACATCCGCCAGGCCACCCAGGAGTCACTGGCCGCCACGGTGGGCGTGGTGACCCAGGACGCCCACCTCTTCCACGAGACGATCCGGGGCAATCTTTTGTACGCCCGGCCCGAAGCCACCGAGGGCGAGCTGGCGTCGGCCCTGGCCGGGGCCCAGATCGCCACCATGGTCGACGCCCTGCCCGACGGACTGGACACGGTGGTGGGCGACCGCGGCTACCGGCTGTCGGGGGGCGAGAAGCAGCGGCTGGCCATCGCCCGGCTGCTGCTGAAGGCGCCCGAGATCGTCGTGCTCGACGAGGCGACCGCCCATCTGGACAGCGAGTCCGAGGCGGCCGTCCAGATGGCCCTGGCCACGGCGCTGGAGGGACGGACCTCGCTGGTCATCGCCCACCGGTTGTCCACGGTCCGGGAAGCGGACAAGATCCTGGTCCTGAACCAGGGCCGGATCGTCGAGGAGGGTCGCCACGAGGACCTCCTGTCCGCCGGGGGCCAGTACGCGGAGCTCTACCGCATCCAGTTCGAGGGCCAGGACGCCGACGAGGGCTGGCCCGCCGACGAGACGGCCGACGCCGAGTTCACCGCCGACTTCCGGGAGGCCCTGTGACCGCTGACGACGGATCGATCACGGTACGACCCATCGGCCGGGTGGTCGGAGGCCGCCAGGAGGCGATCGACGACCAGTGGGACGCCGTGACCTGCACCATCGAGCTCGACCCCGACCGGCTCGAGGCCGGGGCGACCGACGGGCTCACCGAGTTCTCCCACATCGAGGTGGTGTTCTGCTTTGACCGGGTGGACGAGGACGCCGTCTGCCGGGGGACCCGCCACCCGCGGGGACGGAGCGACTGGCCCTCGGTCGGGATCCTGGCCCAGCGGGCCAAGGACCGCCCCAACCGCATCGGAGTGACGACCTGCCGCGTCGTCGGCGTCCGCCCCCACGCCATCGACGTGGTCGGTCTCGACGCCATCGACGGGACGCCGGTGCTCGACGTCAAGCCCTACCTGCCCGAGTTCGGACCCCGGGGCGAGATCCGCCAGCCGGCGTGGTCGAAGGAACTCATGGCCGGGTACTGGTAGGACGACGGCCGGGGGCCGTCCGGCTCACTCCGGGGCGAGGGTCTTGCGGACGGCCTCGGCGCTCGAGGCCAGGGCGTCCTTGCTGCAGGCGGTCGACACGCCGGCGATGGAGACGGCCATGGGAGGTGCCTCGGGGTCGGTGGCGGGCCGCTCCTCGGCACCGGCCGACTCGACGATGGCCAGACGCTGACGCCTCTTGCGGCCGTCCGTCCCGACGTCCGTTCCGGTAGTGTGCCCTGCTCCCATGTGCACGCAGTCTACCGACCGCCACGCTCCGGATGGGGGCACACGTGTTTCGTCGACGTGAACTCTGCGGGCGCCGGGGGCCGTCCGCGAGCCCACCGGCGCCGCAGCCCCGGTGGGGGACGGGGACCCACCCGCTACCGTTGACGGGTGGCCGCCCTCTTCGCCGACGTCTCGCCCCTGCGCCACTCGCGCGACTTCCGGCGCCTCTGGTCGGGCCAGACGATCTCGGCGATGGGCAGCCAGCTCACCCTGGTGGCGCTCGCCTACCAGACCTTCCACCTGACCCACTCCACCTTCATGGTCGGACTCCTCGGGTTCGTCGGCCTGATCCCTCTGCTCGCCGGGGCGCTCTGGGGTGGCACCCTGGCCGACGCCTGGGACCGCCGCCGCGTCCTGACCCTCACCCAGACGGCCATGGCGCTGGCGGTGGGCGGACTCGCCCTCAACGCCTCCCTCGACCGTCCCCGGATCTGGGTGCTCTTCGTCTGCGCGGCGGCCAGCGCCGGATTCCAGGGGATCGACTGGCCCGCCCGCCGGGCCGCCCTCCCCCTGCTGGTGGACGAAAGTGACGTCACCGCGGCCGTCACCCTCCAGACCTCCACCATGGCGCTGTCGATGGTGGTCGGTCCGGCACTCGGCGGGGTGCTGATCGCCCGACTCGGCCTCACGCCGGTCTACCTGATCGACGTCGCCTCCTTCGCCGTGTCGCTGACCGTGGTGCGACTGCTGCCCCGACTGGTCCCGAGCGGCGGCGGCACCCCCATGGGCCTCCGGTCGATGGCCGAGGGATTCCGCCACCTCAAGGGCGAACGGTTGCTGTCGGCCACCTACTGGATCGACCTCAACGCCATGATCTTCGGGATGCCCCGGGCCGTGTTCCCCGCCCTCGCCGTCCACCTCTACGGAGGTGGGGCCGGCGTCGTGGGGCTGCTCTATGCGGCCCCGGGAGCCGGTGCCCTGGTGGGATCGCTCTTCACGGGGTGGACGGCCCGCATCCGCCACCAGGGCCGGGCCATCGCCGCCTGCGTCGTCGTCTGGGGTGGCACCATCGCCATCGTCGGACTCGTCCCCGTCCTGTGGGTGGGACTGACCCTGCTGGCCGTGGCCGGAGGGGCCGACGTCATCTCGGCGGTGTTCCGTCAGAACGTGCAGCAGCGGGCCGTTCCCGACCACCTCCAGGGGCGACTGTCGGGCACGTTCTTCGCCGTGGTGGCCGGCGGGCCGCGCCTCGGCGACCTCGAGACCGGGGTGGCGGCGGCCATCGGTGGTCCGGAATTCGCCGTCTGGTCGGGTGGCCTGGCCTGCGTGGTCGGGGTAGGGGTCCTGCTCTGGCGGGTTCCCGAGCTGTGGGCCGACGCGGGTGGCGGGCAGCCACTCGACGCCGCCGCCACCGAGGAGGCCGTGTCCGAGGCCATCACGGAGCTGGGCGAGGGGGAGCCCTTCTGACCGTCAGCGGGCGGCGCCGGGTCGGCCCACGCGCGGGTCGGGTCGGACCGACTCAGGAGGCGCCCGCCCGGGCGATCAGCTCCTCGCTGACCTCCCACAGCCGGGCGGCGGCGGCGGCGTCCCGGGCGCTCGCCGAGGGGGTCTTCGGCCGGCACTTGGCGAAGTACGTACCGGTCACCCCCGCCACCTCGGGTGACGAGCAGAGGTAGACCGACGTCCGGGCGCCCTGTTCGGGCGAGAGGCTGATGGGCAGGTGGGCGAAGACCTTGACGCCCCAGGCCATGAACCCCGTGGTGTCACCATCGCGGGCGTAGCCGGTGGCGACCGAGCCGGGGTGCAGCGAGTTGGCCGTCACGCCCGTGCCCTCCAGCCGCCGGGCCAGCTCGCTGGTGAACAGGATGTTGGCCAGCTTGCTGCGTCCGTAGACCTTCATCGCCTTGTAGTCCCGCTCCGCCATGAGGTCGTCGAACTCCATGCCCCGGCGGGCGTAGGTGTGGGCCACCGAGGCCACGTTCACGATGCGTGACGGTGCCGACGCCCGCAGGCGGTCGAGCAGCAGCTGGGTGAGCAGGAACGGTCCGAGGTGGTTGATGGCGAACGTCGCCTCGTAGCCGTCGGCACTGAGCGTGCGCTCCGAGAGGATGAGACCGGCGTTGTTGAGCAGGACGTCGATCCGGGGGCACCGGTCGAGCAGGTCGGCCGCCCCAGCCCGCACCGAGGATAGGTCGGCGAGGTCGAACACCGACAGCTCCACCGCGTCCGATCCGCTGGCCTCGGCGATGGCGGTCCGGGCGGCGGCACCCCGTCGTTCGTTCCGGGCGGTGATGACCACCCGGGCGCCGGCCGTCGCCAGGGCCACGGCGGCCGCCTTGCCGATCCCGGAGTTGCCGCCGGTGATCACGACGGTCGAGCCGTCCATCCGGGGGATGTCGGGTGCCTTCGAGCGCATGGTGGTCCTGACCGGTCGGGAGGCGGCCCGGACGTCGGGCCCGCCGCCGACGGTAGCGCCTGCGGACCGTGCGGTCAGCCCTGCGGCTGGGGGTGGGGGACGGCGGTGGGGGCCGGCGGGGCGGCGGGAGCGACGACGGGGTCGGCCGCCGTCGTCGTCGAGGCGGCCGGAACGGTGGCCCCGGGCGACGCCGGCCGGGGCGTGCTCTTCTTCTGGCGACCCCGGAGGATGAAGGCCGTCGTGGCCACGATCAGGTAGACGGCCCACACGATGAACTGCAGCGCCGTCGGCTGGTCGGCATAGCCGAGCAGGCTGTGGAAGACGTCCCCGATCGAGCTGCCCTCGCTCAGGTAGGAGCTGGTGTTCCACATCGCGTGGTCCAGGAAGGGGAGCCAACCCAGCTGCTGCATGTTCTCGACGGCGTCGGCCAGCAGTCCCGCCGCGAACACCATCAGCACGATGCCGATGACCCGGAAGAAGATCCCGAGGTTGAGGCGCCTGCCGAGCTTGAAGATCACGTAGGCGATGGCCAGGGCCAGGGCCAGACCGAGCACGGCACCGAGCAGGAGCCCGTGGCCGTGGGACGTCGTGGGCGCCTGGGACGAGGAGGCGAAGACGATGGCGAGGGTGAAGACCATGGTCTCGAGGCCCTCGCGACCCACCGCCTGGAAGGCGAGCAGGCCCAGGCCCCACCGGGTGCGACCCTCGAGGGCCTCCTCGGATCGGCGCTGCAGCTCGTCGCGCATGGTGCGGCTGTGCTTCTGCATCCAGAAGGTCATGTAGGTCAGGACGCTGGCCGCCAACAGGAAGGTGATCGTCTCGAAGACGGTCTGCACCGTCGATCCCTCGTACTGGTGGATCAGGCTGTAGGCGGCGATCCCGCCCCCGAGCACCAGCACCAGGGCCGCGCCGACACCCAGGAAGATGTCCCGGAAGTGGCGACGCTGGCCGATCTGGTCGAGGTACGACAGCAGGATGGCCACGATCATGCTGGCCTCGACCCCCTCACGCAGGAAGATCACGAAGGTGGGGATCATCCGGCTACACACCGAAGGTGTGGCGACCTCATGGAGTTAGGCTGACCTAATTCAAGGGCCATGTCAACCCCGGGGGCCGCTCCGGTCGCCGGGGCCGTCCCGCCCGTCAGCCGGCCCTGTGGAGGGTGTTGTGGTCGGTGTGGGGCAGCAGGTCGGGGAACTCCGTCATCCGCAACATCGTGGTCTCCTCGTAGGACCAGGAACCATCGGAGTTCAGCGTTACGGTCGACTCGAAGGTGACCGAGCTCGCGTGGGCGGACAGGTAGGTGTTCTCGCCGATGGCGTAGCGGGCGTCGCCCACCGCGGCCCGGAGGGTGAAGGTCGATGCGTCGGCCGTCGCCGTGCCCCCCGCCAGGACGGCGATGCCCCGGGGGACGGCGAAGGCTCGCATGATCTCGCCGGTGGACCCGTCCCACAGCCAGTAGCCCACCTCGGTGTGGAACGGGTTCTCCTCCTCGCCCCGCCACATGGCCGTCTTGTAGTCGAGGCCGTACAGGTGCTGACTGCCGTTGTCCACCGGTCCGAACGGCTTGAACGACACCTTTTCGAGGTAGGGGGTGGCGACGACCTCACCCCGGGCATGGGAGAAGGAGCTGTCGAGTCCGCCCTCGCCCTCCCACTCACCGATCAACGCCTCGAGTGGGCCCCATTCGTTCGCCATGTCATCAATCCCGTTTCATCCGGTGGAGTCGTGCGGAGCCCATGGTAGGCCTCCGCCGCCGGACAGTGCGCCTGGTGGGATCACTCGTCGTCCGACCGTCCCGTGCCGGGATCGGCTACCCGCGGTGGACGGCGACTTCCAGGAGGCCCATAGCGCCATACAGGCCAGAAGTTTTCAAGCGCATTTTGGGTCGTCGGCGCGGCTGCAGGTTGGGACTTTCGACCTTGTGCGGGTCGCGCGCCCGGACGTATCATGGAAATAGGTCCAATGAAGTAGAAGTACCGGACCGAATGACGATAAATGGCAAACCCGCTGCGAGGCGGGGACGCAAAACCACGGGACTCTCCGAGTTAGCCGGGCTGCCGAATCAACTGTGCTGTTCGTGGCATGGCGATAGCCGGCCCGGCCCCTCGGAAGAAATGAGGGGCAATGGGCAAGGAACTGAATTCGCGCGTCCACCATGCACTGGTCGCAAGATCCGGTCGCCGTCGCATTGCGGCGGTGGTCGCCGTCGGCACCCTCGTGGTGCTGGGAACGGCCACCGGGGGCTTCGCCGCCAGTTCGAACGGGGTGGCCGCCCCGGTGAGTTCCGGTCGGGCGACGGTCGTCGCCCTCACCGGCCCGGCCGACGCCGGTCCGCCGACCACCATCGGTCGGTCGTCGATCGGCCCGACCACGTCGACCACCGCACCCGTCGCGACGACGACCACGACGACGTCCACTCCGGTGGGGCCGACGACCCCGGTCCCCGTGGTACCCACCGTGACGTCCACCACGGTGGCGCCGACGACCACCACCACGGCTCCCTCGAACCACCGCTCCGCGTCCAACGGCGCCTCCGGATCTGTTTCGACCACCACCACGGCGACGGTGCCGCCGACCACGGTCCCGGCCGTGGCGACCACGGTCCCGGCCGTGTCCCCACGGGTGGTCGGGTCCGGCACGACCACCACCACGGTGGCCACCCCGTCGGCGCGCCCCTCCATCGCCTCCGACTGCAGCACGGACGTATCCGCGGCCCTCGACGCCTACCTGGACTCCCTCCCCGACGGCTCGGTCTTCACCTCGCCGGCCTCGGCCTGCTACCTGGTCGATGAAGGTGTCCTGGTCGAACATCCCCTGGGCATCGTCGGAGGCACCTTCAAGGACGATGCCGACAGCGTGCCGGCACGGGTGCCCGGTCAGGAGGCACCCAGCCTCCACCCCGTCATCCTGGTCAAGCAGACGTCGGACGTCACGATCGAGGACGTCAACCTGGTGGGGGCGAACGCAGGGGGCGGCTACCACCCCACCCTCGTCGGCCAGTCCGGCATCGACGTGCGCTCGTCGTCCGACGTCACCATCTCGGACGTGACCACCCTCGACACCTACGGCGACGGACTGGTCCTCGCCAACGCGGCGGGTGGCGGCAAGGACGGCGGCATCACCGTCGACGGGCTCACCATCACGCGGGCCGGTCGGCAGGGGGTGACCCCCGCCTTCGTCTCCAGAGCCACCTTCAGCCACGTCGACATCGTGTCGGAGGCGGACAGCGCCTGGGACTTCGAGAGTGACCTCCCGAACATGGGCACCGGCAACATCACGATCACCGACTCCACCTGGAAGGGTCGCATCAACGTGAACGAGCCCCTCACCGGACCCCTCACCTTCGACCATGACTCCAGCTCCGGGAGCTTCCTGTTGGACGACGTCAAGATCCCCCAGCCCGTGGTGGTGATCAACAGCACCATGCTGCTGCCGGCCAACGACTGGGGGACACCGTGCGCCGGCATCGTGCAGCACGGCGGGACGCTGACCTTCTCCCACGACGTCCTCGGACGCGAGCCGTCGCGGAAGCCCCCGACCGGGCAGGCGTGGCACGTCAACAACTACGGGCACCTGAACTTCATCCACACGTCGGTCGTCGCCCCCCTCGGAACCGCGGACGGCGGTGCCGTGGTGACGATCACCCACTAGGCCCGGTGACGGGCACCGGGCGCCGCCAGGACGTCCGGGTCAGACAGCCAGGACGGTCACGGTGCCGAGGGTCGTCATCCGACCCTCGGCACCGATGTCGTGGATGGCCACCCGCACCGTCGTGCGTCCGGCCCGGGTGCCGAGGACCGTGCAGCGGGCCTCCACCGGGCCGGCCTTGACGGGTCGCAGGTAGTGGAGCACGGCATCGGCCGCCGCCACCCCGGCCGGCCCGGTGGCGCCCGGCACGGCCGCCGCCGCCCGGCACGCGGCCTCGTCGGCCAGCATGGCGACGGCCCCACCGTGGAGGATCCCCCACGGATTGCGCAGCTCGTCCGCCAGGCGCAGCCGGGTGACCGCTCCCTCGCCGGGATCGATGCGGAAGAACTCCTCGGGAGCCACGGGATCGGACTGCAGAGGTGGCATGGCGATGGCGACCGGTCGCTCGAACTGCAGCTCCATGGCCCCCGGGTCGAGGACGGCGCAGGTCATGGTGGCCGCGGCCACGCGACGGTCGGCGGCCCCCTCGTCGACCACGCCGAGCGCGGTGACCACCGAGGACCGGCCCCGACGCACCACCTCGGCCCGGAAGCGGAGAGGGCCGACGTGACGGACATCCGACACGGTCACCAGCAGGGACGTGGTGACGATCCACTGCGGCAGCGCGGCGAGTCCGCTCGTGAAACCGCCCAGCGAGTCGAGGTTGGTCAGCAGGGCCCCGGTGCGCAGTCCCCCGCCGACCCCCCGCAGGTGGTCGTCGATCGGGGCGCGCCCGAGCACGACCGGTGGGACCCCCTCGACCTCGGACGGAACCTCCCACCGCTCCAGGCGGAGGTACTCGCTGACGTGGTGCCGACGGTCCAGCCGCGCCGTCCCCTCGTCTACCGCGTCACCCGTCACGCCCGTGATCCCGTGAGCGCTTCGGCCGGGGCGACCACCACGTTGACCACCGTCATCAGGCGGTCGTCCGCCCCCCGGTCGCGTAGCTCGACCACGGCGCTCCCGTGGCCGTCGGGCCCGGTCCCGAGGACCCGTGTGGAGGTCACCACGGGTCCGACGCGCCCGAGGGCCAGGTAGGCGATCTGGAGATCGGTCACCACCACCGACGAGGCATCCCGGCCGGCCGCGGCCCCCAGGGCCTCGGCGGCGGCCGCCTCGGCGATCAACCCGATGGCGCCGCCCTGGATGGCGCTGAACGAGTTGTGGAGGTAGGGCCGGATGGCCACGGACACGCGGCCATCCGGTCCGTCGAGCACTTCGACGGGCAGGGCGTCGAGGATGGGCACGTCGAGGGAGCCACCGTCGAACGACCACCGCACCGGCAGATCTCCCGCCATCTGCACCGAAGAAGCGGGGTTCCGGGCCGGCAGCACGGCGAAGGTCATGGACGCCCAGGCCACCGGCCCGGCGGGCTCGCCTCCGACGACCACGTCGCGGCCGTCGTCGTCGACGGACACCACCAGCGCCTCGATGACGAGCGTCGTCCTGCCGCGCCGCACGAGCGTGCCCCGGGCCTCGACCCACGGGCCGTGCACGGCTCCGGTGCGCTGGATGGCCAGATCGGCCGTGGCCAGCCAGTCCGGCCGCAGCACGCGGGCGGCGACGGCGCCACCGACGATGTCGACCAGGGTGGCGAGTACCCCGACCCGGACACCCCCGTCGGGCGTGGTCACGAAGGGGGTCACCCGGGTCCGCACCCGGCCGGACTCCTCGGTGGTGAGCTCGGCCTCCATCCCCATGTCCCCCAGCAGGTGCTCCGGGGGCGGGTAGGCGCTGAATCCCACTCAGCGCTCCTGTTCGGTCGGTCGGACCAGTACCTCGTTGACCGTCATGTGCCGGGGTCGGGTGACGGTGAAGGCGATGGTGTCGGCGATGTCGCTGGCCTGCAGCGTCTCTACCGACCCGAACGTGGCGGCGAGCTGCTCGAGCACCTCGGGACGGTTGTGGACGACGAGCTCGGTGGCGGTCGCCCCCGGCTCGATGAGCGAGACGCGTACGTGGCGGGTCGTCACCTCCTGACGGAGCGACTCGGAGAAGGCCATCACCCCGAACTTGGTGGCGCTGTAGACACCGTTGCCCTGGCGGGCGAACCGCCCGGCCACCGAGCTGACGTTGACGACGTCCGCCACCTTGCGGGGTGCGGCGTCGGCCGCCGCCAACAGGTGCGGCAGCGCGGCATGGGTGGTGTAGAGGAGGCCCAGCAGGTTGAGCTCGACCATGCGCCGCCACTCCTCGACCGGGGCATCGACGATGGGACCGAGCAGCATCACGCCGGCGTTGTTGACGAGGGTGTCGAGGCCGCCGAAGGCGTCGACGGTCTGCTGCACCATCGCCCGGGCCTGGGCCTCGTCGGTCACGTCCGTCGGGATCACGAGCACCCGGTCGCGCCCGATGCGCTCCGCCAGTTCCTCCAGTCGGTCGCCGCGGCGGGCGGCGACGGCCACCCGGGCACCCTCGGCGGCCAGAGCGACGGCCGTGGCCTCGCCGATGCCACTGGAAGCCCCGGTGACCAGCGCCACGGTGTCGTCGAGTCGATCCGTCATGGGGAGGTCCTCCGTCCCGGTCGCCACCCACCCGGCCGGGTGGGTGTCAGCGACGCAGTGTACCGAGGCGCCCCGGGGGGACAGCCGGCCCGGTGGCGGGCCCGCGGATCAGGCGACTGACTTCTGAGTGCGGCGCCGCGAGTTGCGGCGACGTCCGCGGGGACGGATCGACGTGTCGTAGGGCCGACCGGTGGCTGCCGGGCTCTCGTGGAGCGCACACCAGTCGGTGCTGTTGTAGCGCGACAGGCGCACGCCGCACGACGGTTCGATACAGACCCGACCGGTCCCGAAGGACTCCGGGGGGATCGCCCCCGACAGGCCTTCAGCCAGCATCGAGCCATCCTCGGCGATTCGACGTTCCACCATGCCACCCGCTCTCCTTGCTCATCTCCGGCGGTGCATCGACCTCTGGAGTCCCAACCCTCAGGTACGCCCTCCGGCGACCTGACCTGGAGTCACCATCGGCAGACGGCGACCGAAACTGAAACGCGTGGCCGGGGGATCCCGGCACCGGATTGGTAACGTCGGCCCATGGCCCGCGCCTCCGTCCTGACGGCACCCGCCCCGCCGCCCCGGGTCGACGGATCGGCACGATGAGAGCCGGCGACGACCACATCCCCTGGTGGCGCCGGGCCGTCTTCTACCAGGTGTACCCCCGCTCCTTCGCCGACTCCGACGGCGACGGCGTGGGGGACCTGGCCGGCATCCGCGCCCACCTCGCCGACCTCGCCTGGCTCGGAGTCGACGCCCTCTGGATCTCCCCGTTCTTCCGCTCGCCGATGGCCGACTTCGGCTACGACGTCAGCGACTACTGCGACGTCGACCCCCTGTTCGGCGACCTGGCCACCTTCGACGCGCTGGTGGCCGACGCCCATGCCCTGGGCCTGCGGGTCGTCATCGACTGGGTCCCCAACCACAGCTCCGACCGGCACCCCTGGTTCGTCGACGCCGCGTCGTCCCGCGGGAGTGCCCACCGAGACTGGTACGTGTGGCGCGACCCGAACCCGGACGGGTCGCCGCCGAACAACTGGATCGCCGCGTTCGACCTGACGGCCCCGGCGTGGACCTTCCATGAGCCCACCGGACAGTGGTACCTCCACCTCTTCGAGGCGGCCCAGCCCGACCTCGACTGGGACGAGCCGGCCGTGGAGGCGGCCATGCACGACATCCTGCGGTTCTGGCTCGACCGCGGCGTCGACGGGTTCCGCGCCGATGTCGTCCACGGGATCGGCAAGGATCCGGCCCTGCCCGACGATCCTCCCGAGACCGCCGGCATCCCGCACTGCGCGCTCAACGACGTTCCCGTCACCCACCAGCGATTGCGACGCATCCGCACGCTGATCGACGACTACCCGGGGGACCGGATGATGGTGGGCGAGGTGTTCCTGATGTCCACCGAAGCCGTCGCCACCTACTACGGCCGCGACGACGAACTCCACCTCGCCTTCAACTTCCCACCCTTGTTCGCCCCGTGGCAGGCGGACCGATGGGCCGCCTGCATCGAGGACGTCCACCGCTGGCTCGATCCCCGGGGCGCCTGGCCGACGTGGGTGCTGTCGAACCACGACAACCCCCGCCACCGCACCCGGTACGACCGGGGGGCGGCGCGGGCCGGCGAGGACCCGGCCACCACCGCGCGGCGCAGCGAGCTGCGGGCCCGGGCGGCCGCCGTACTGCTGCTGACCCTCCGGGGCACGCCGTTCGTCTACCAGGGGGACGAACTCGGCCTCGTCGACGCCGAGGTGCCCGACGAGCGCCGGGTGGACCCCGGGGGACGGGACGGATGCCGGGCCCCGATCCCGTGGGACGGGTCGCCCGACCACGGATGGGCGACGACCACCGGCGTCGGACCGTGGCTCCCCTTCCCTCGGGACGCCGGGACGCGCAACCGTGCCGACCTCGCCGCCGATCCCGGTTCGATCCTCCACCTCTACCGGCGGCTCCTGGCCGTGCGTCGGGCCGAGCCCTCGCTGGTGCTCGGCGGATTCGAGCTCCTCGACTCGCCCGACGGGACCCTCGCCTACCGGCGCGGGGCGACGGGAGACGCGTGCACGGTGTTGGTCAACTTCCTCGACGAGGAGGTCGACGTGGCCGGCCTCGGGAGGATCGGGGCGGAGGTGCTGGTGGCCTCGGACGATCCGTCACCGGCGCCCGGCTGGTCGGGGACACTCGGACCCGACCGGGCGGTCGTCGTCCGCGGTTGACCGGTTCGGCGTCCGTCCCCCGCCGGCGTCAGGCGTCAGAACCAGCTCTCCTGCCAGTAGTCGATCTGCCCGAAGTCACCGAGCGACATCGAGTGGTCGTCGGCATGACCGCTCCGGCGGATGCAGCACACGAGTGTCCCGATCCACGGGCCGTGGTCGATGCAGTGGACGGCACCGCACCGCTGCCAGGTGCGCTGCTCCGGCAACGTCATGTCACCGAGGTCGTCGAGGTCGAAGTCGTGGTCGTGCCAGTCCCGGAGGACGCGCTGCGTGTGTGGTTCGATGGTCACTGTGGTTCCTGCCCCTCATGTGCTGTCGTCATCGGCGTCATCGGCCGCTCGTGCCGATTCCTTCCCTGTACCCGGTCCTGCCGGGAGTCCCCGCCGTACAGGTGAACTATCGGACCGGTCCGGGACCACCTGAAGTCCGACGGACGGATTGCAACTGAGTGGCTCCCGGGGTGGCCACGGCGGGCGCTCTGCGTGGTCGGGCTGCGACCGAGCGTCGCACTCATTGTTAAGAGATGATCCACAGGTTTTCCCCTAACACTGGGAAAAGTCCACGTCACTGTATTGAAATACCCACGATGACGATAAATGTTGTTCAGATTCCTTACACGAATGGCACGCATGAACGCACCCGACAGCGGTAGGGTTCCCCCATGAACGGTGAGGGCGCGACGAGCATCGAAGACATCGTCAGACGCAACATCGCCGCGCTGCGGGCCAGGGCCAACCTGACCCAGCAGGCGCTGGCCGACGAGATGCTGCTACGGGGGGTCCCCTGGACGCGCGAGACCGTCGCCCAGGTGGAGACGACGAACCGGCGGATCGGTCTCACCGAGGCCATCGCCGCGGCCGCCTGTCTCGACGTCCCCCTCGCCCGGCTCACCGCCACCGGCGCCGCCGCGGTGACGGTGGGCGAGAGCCGGTGGGCCACCTCCTACCTGTCCGCCGCCATCGCCGGCACGGTCGACGATCTGTTCGGCCCGGAGAGTTACGCCGCACCCAGCCGGCTCGACCGGGACGAACCGGGTGGCCGGCACGACGAGGGGATCGCCGCCACCGCGCCGGTCCCGCCCGGGCCCACCCCCAACGAACTCGAGCGCCGTCGCCGTCCCCGCGACCGTCGGCCGGTGGACGCCGCCGAAGCCGACCCACGCCCGACCCACGACGACGACGCCCCCCACCGGGCAGCCGAGCGCATCGAGCGGCGCCTCCGGCTGCGGGTGACGGCCGAGGACGTGGACGACACCGCGCAGCACCTCTGGTCCCGCAGCCTCGAAGCCGAGCGCGAGCGCCGGGTGACTGATCGCCACACGGCGACGGGTGGGTCGTTGCCCACCATCCGGGGACACGTGTCCCGGGACCTCGACCGCGAGCTGGTCCACGAGATGGAGAAGCGCTCCGATGCCCCGGTGGCCCCCGACGAGCCGTCCGGGGCGCTCAGCACCGACGAGGCGGCATGGGAGGCCACCCGCCTCAACATCATCCTGGCCAACAAGGGCTACTCCGACAGCGACGTGACCCGGTGGTGGAACTTCACCCGCCACCGGGAGCTGGATGACCAGACGATCGCCGAGGCCTGGCGGGAAGGCCGCTACTCGGCGGTGAGCCGCCTCATCCAGGCCCTGCCGGACAAGGCGTCGCCGCCCGGCGTCTGACCGACGCCCACCGCGTCCGCCGGCGCCGGACCCGGTGGGCAGAATGGGGACCTCGCGGGCGGGTCCCGCGTCACCGAGCCGGAGGGAACCCCATGGAGCGGGACCGACTGACCGAACTGCTCGAGATCGAGCGCGCCATCCACCTCGAGCGCAACCCTGGCTCCCGGGCGCAGTTCGCGGGTGCCACCCACCTCCTCACCGGGGTGCCCATGACATGGATGGCCAACTGGGCGGGCGCCTTCCCCCTGGCCCTCGCCGAAGCCCGCGGCGCCCGGGTGACCGACGTCGACGGGCACACCTACGTCGACTTCGCCCTGGGTGACACCGGAGCCATGGCCGGCCACTCCCCGGCCCCGGTGGTCGCCGCCATCCGCCGCCGGGTGGAGACGCTCGGTGGTATCACCGCGATGCTGCCGAGTGACGACGCCGAATGGGTGGCCGCCGAACTGACCCGCCGCTTCGGCGTCGGCCAGTGGTCCTTCACCCTGAGCGCCACCGATGCCAATCGGTGGGCGCTCCGACTGGCCCGACTGGTGACCGGGCGACCCAAGGTGCTGGTCTTCTCCTACTGCTACCACGGCAGCGTGGACGAGACGTTCGTGGTGGCGGGGCCCGACGGCATCACCCGCTCGCGCCCGGGCAACGTGGGCCCGGCGGTCGATCCGGCGACCACCACGGTGGCCGTCGAGTTCAACGACCTCGAGTCGGTGGCCCGGGCCTTGCACACGGGCGAGATCGCCGCGGTCCTGACCGAGCCGGCGCTGACCAACATCGGCATCGTCACCCCCGAGGACGGATTCCACGCCGGGCTGCGGGAGCTGTGCGACGACACAGGCACCCTGTTGATGATCGACGAGACCCACACCCTGTCGGTCGGGCCCGGCGGCGCCACCGCCGCCTGGAGCCTCGAGCCGGACATCGTGACCCTGGGCAAGGCCATCGCCGGAGGCATCCCCATCGGGGCGTTCGGCCTGCGGGACGACCTGGCGGGCCGCATCCTGGCGCTGGTCGAGGACGAGCAGGCCGACATCGAGGACGTAGGCGGAATCGGTGGCACATTGGCCGGCAACGCCCTGTCGATGGCGGCGGCACGCGCCTGCCTCGGCGAGGTGCTCACCGACGGGGCCTTCACCCGGATGGAGGCGGTGGCCGCCCGCCTCACGGATCAGGCCGAGGCCACCATCGCCCGTCACCACATGCCCTGGACCATCACCCGGCTCGGAGCCCGGGCGGAGTACCGGTTCCGCTCCCCGGCGCCCCGTAACGGCACCGAGTCCAACGACGCCGACGATCCCGAGCTCGACGAGTACCTGCACCTCTACCTGTCGAACCGCGACGTGCTGATCACGCCGTTCCACAACATGGTCCTCATGTGCCCCGAGACGACGGAGGCCGACGTCGACCTCCACGGCCGGATCTTCGAGGACGCCGTCGCCCCGCTGGCCGGCTGATCCTGGGTCCGAGCCGGTCGGCGTGGAGCGTCACTACGCTGCGCTCCATGGCCGCCGACCGACCCACCATCGTCGCCACCTCGGGTGGGATCCGACGCGGGTCCCGCACCGATGTCGAGTTCGCACCGCTCGTGCACCATGCCATCGAGCTCTCCGGGGTGACCGGTCGCCGGCCGAGGTTGTGTCACCTGGGCACGGCCGGTGGGGACCAGCGTTGGTGGAACGCCTGGCTCGACGAGGCCGGCCACGTCGGCGGCATAGACGTGGTCCACCTCAACCTGTTCCCCATGCCGAGCGTCGACGACCCGCTCGGGCTGCTGCTCGACCAGGACGTGGTCTGGGTGGGTGGCGGCAGTGTGGCCAATCTCCTCAGCCTGTGGAGGCTCCACGGCGTGGACGACGTCTTCGCCGAGGTCTGGCGGGCGGGGGTGGTGCTCGGCGGCGTGTCGGCCGGGTCGATCTGCTGGCACCTCGGGGGCACGACCGACTCGTTCGGACCCGATCTCCGGGCGGTCACCGACGGCCTCGGGTTCCTCCCCTATGCCAACGGCGTCCACTACGACTCCGAACCCCAGCGGCGGCCGCTGTTCCAGCGGCTGGTCGCCGACGGGACGCTGCCCGACGGGTACGCCACCGATGACGGGGTCGGACTCGTCTACTACGGCACGAGCCTGGACGGAGCCGTCACCGAGGTCCGGGGCAAAGGGGCCTATGCCGTCCGGCGCGAGTCGGGCACAGCCGTCGAGGACCGCATCGAGCCGCTGGTCCTGCCGGGTGCCTCCGGGTAGGCGGACGCACCGTCCGGCCGTCGTGGCCGGTGGCTCCGGTTGGTGCGCCCTACACTCCGGGGTCTCCCCGTCCGCTCCAGGAGGCGTCCCATGGGCTTCATCTCGAAACGTCGCACGGCCCTGTGGGTGGGTGGCCTGGAGCGCTGGGCGCGCCAGGAGATGGAGGCCCACACCGAGCACACGACCAGGGGCAAGAACAAGGTCGACCGGCACGGGATGTACTGCGCCGGCGTGCTGAGCGCCATCACCATGGCCAAGGGCGGCGTAGCGAACCGGGCCGCCGTGCCCAAGGACCGCGACCAGCGCCAGGGCCTGGCCGACGCCACCACCCTGCTGCGCAACGTCCTGGCGTCGGGACACGTCCCGGGCCGGGACTACGCCGACCTGCTCTCCCACCCCGGTGAGGTCGGCAAGGGGTAGCACCGAGCCGGCGGTTCCGGACGGTCCCGTCCCGGCCGCCTCAACGATCAGTGGCCGCTACCTCACGATCAGTGGCCATTTCGCCGCCCGCGCGATCACTACCTATTGACATCACTCCGACATCGTGCGTTCGTAACAGGAGACACTGACACACCTCGGCGGAGGAGAGCCCATGGAACGATCTCGCGTGTCCAAGACCGTGTTGCGCCTGGTGCCTGTCGCGGTGCTGGCACTGACCGGGGTGCTGGCCGGCGCCAGCTCGGCCGGGGCGTCACCCCTGCCGACGGCTCGACCGGGGTCGTCCTACGTCTGCTCCGGTGGCACCGTCCCGCCGGGCACGTACGCCTCGCTCCTGGTCACCGGGAACTGTTACACCCCGGCCGGCACCGTCGAGGTCCGAGGGGACCTGACCGTCGCCCCGGGGGCGCTCCTCGACGCCGCCACTCCCGGAGACCCGTCCGGGGCCCCGGTGGTGCCGGCGACCGTGTCGATCGGCGGAAACGTCTGGGTGGGCCGCGGGGCGGCCCTGCTCTTCGGCTGCTCGCCGAACATCTTCTGCGGGAACCCGCCGGGCGTCAGCTACGACCGGATCGCCGGGAACCTCGACGCCGTCGGTGCCCTCGGCGTCGTGGTCCATTCCGCGGCGATCGGCGGCAACGTGTCGATCGTCGGCGGTGGTGGGGGCGTGAATTGCGATGCGACGCCCGCCACTCCCCCGGCGACGGGCGCCCCGGCCCCGTGGTCCGACGACGCGTCGCTCGACTACACGCCGGTGTACACCGATTTCGAGGACAACTCGATCGGCGGGGGCCTGACCATCGCCGACCTCGAGTCGTGCTGGCTCGGCACGCTCCGGAACCAGGTCGGCGGCAGTGTCACCCTCGTCCACAACACGATGGCCGATCCCGACGCCATGGAGGTCGCCAGCAACCTGGTGGGAGGTGCCCTGACCTGCGTCGCCAATTCGGCAGGTGGAGTGGAGACGGTCCAGTACGGCGACAGCACCGGATCCCCCAACATGGTCGCCGGTTGGGCGGGCGGTCAGTGCGCCTTCGGGTTGCAGGTCGCCAATCCGGCCGGGCCGGGGGGCGTGCTCGAGGACATCTCGGTGCCGACCCGGACGATGGGTGAGTACCACGGGACGCGGACCCAGATCGGTCCCACCGTGGAGACACTGCCCCTCGGCGTGACGTCATCGGGCGACACGCTGGTCGCCCAGCTCAACAACGTCCGACTCGCCGGATCGGGCCTCGAGGGGGTGCTGACCGTCGACCTCGACCAGCCGCCAGGATCGTCGGGCGAGGCCGTACTGTCGACCACCCGCCCCGACGGCTCGGTCTCCTTCACCGCCTACGAGACGTGCGCCGTGTGCAGCTTCCAGGGGCACCATGGTTCCGTCGCCCTCCGCGTGTACGGGACGGTCTCCGCCGACGGCCTGACCACGGGCACGTTCCTGGTGGCCTCGGGCGGGACGGGCAACGGGGACCTGTCGACGCTGGCCGGCTACGGGACCTTCTCGAGCGTCGGCGAGCCGGAGGGGACGCTCGCCACGGTCGCCCACCTCGAGATCACCGGGCCCGCCGCTCCCGGCCCCGGGCCCCACGTGAGCCCGTGGCTACGCTCGGGCCCGGGTCGCCGGGGATAGCCGGAGGCCGCCCGGCCGGCCCACCCGTCAGGCCGGACCCTTGCGCCCCAGCAGATGGAAGACACGGCTGAGGCGTCGGTAGGGGTCCCGCCGGCTGGCCTCGAGTTCGACCGCGGCCGTCGCCTCCACCCGGGCGGCGTCGCCCGGATCCAGATCGACGCCGCTGAATTCGAGCCAGTCCACGAACAGCCACACGCCGAACCAGTCGTGGGGTCGCACGCCGTGGACCTCCAGGAGGGCGCTGAGACCCTCCACCGTGTCGGCCCGGCCGTGCACCCCCAACACACCGATCTCGATCGTGGCGTCGAATGACGCCAGTGCATCGTCCCAGCGCTGTTCCATGGCCGGGCGGACGGCCATCGCATGGGCGTTCCCCGTCATGATGGAGACGAGACCACCAGGCGCGGCACAACGGCACAGCTGGCCGACCATGGGTTCGGGGTCATCCAGGTACCCGAGCACGCCGTGGCACAGGACGGCGTCGAAGCGCCCACCACCCAGGGCCGCGTCGGCCTCCAGCCCGTCGGCCTGCACCAGCGTCACCCGGCCCCGGGCCCCCTCGGGCATCCGGTCGAGACGCTGGCGGGCCTTGTCCAACATCGCCGGTGAGGAGTCGAGCAGGGTCACGTCGTAGCCGGCGTGGGCCAGCGGGAACGACTGGTGGCCGGCGCCACCTCCGACGTCGAGCACCGTCGCCGGAGGTGGAGGGAGATGCTCGAGCAGGTGCCGGTGCATCACGTACGTGCGCACGTACCCCTTCACCGTGGCGTACGCCTCGTCGGCGAAGGTGTCGGCCAGGCCGGCCCAGATGTCGTCACCCATGTCGCCAGGATGGCAGACGGCGTCGGACCGGGTCGCTCTCCCGTCGCCGACAGGCCCGCCAGGTGCTCCGGACGGAGACGGAGGGGTCCGGGTCAGGGTGCAGCGGCGTTATGTCACACAACGTTCACGTTCCGGTAACGTCCAGCGAGCCGGACCCGTCGAGCTGACGGTTCCGCCACCCGATGCTCCGGGTCCGGCACCTGACCGGTCGGCCCGGGTGGACCCTCCGACCTCGTGGTTCCGGTCGGGTACGGCAAGTCGCCCACCACCGCCGCCGCCAAGCCACCCCGCGGCCTGCGGAGTGCCATCCACGGATGGCCTGCCAGCCGGCCCCGGTGCCACCCGGGGGGCCAGCCGGCGACGGCACCGTCCCGACGGGCAGGTCAGGGGCGTACGAGTCCCGGGTTCGACCGGCTGAATCGCCGGTGGTCCGAGGAGACGTGGTGATGCCCAACTTTTCGCTCAAGGAAGCAACCGGCGTTGTCGAAAGCCTAGAAGTTGGAAATTGATCTCCATAAGACCATGAATTTGAGGAACCCATGACTACCGAACCCCGATCGCCGAAGAGCCGATCGACCACCAAGCTGGTGCTGTCGGGCACCGTCGTCCTGGCGGCACTCGCCACCATCGGCGGCGTGTTCGCCAACTTCACCGACACCGCGGCGGGTGGGCCCGAGTCCATCTCGACCGGTCAGGTCCACATCGTCCTCGCCACTCCCACCGGTGATCACGGCGGGCTCACCGTGGGTCCGATCAACAACCTGGCCGAGGGTGACACCGTCGCCCGGGTGGTGCAACTCACCAACAACACGTCGGTGGGCGCCACCGGGACCACCGGGCTCGCCGCCGTGAACGGCCTGACCCTGCAGTCGGCCGTGACCGGCACGAACGCCGGGTCCGACATCGTGACCGACGCCACCAACGGACTCCACGTGACGGTCCAGTCCTGCAGCAGCGCTCCGACGGAGACCGGTGGCACCACCGGGCCGTGGACATACGCCTGCACCCCGGGCTTCACCACGATCGTGAACAACGTGCCCCTGAAGACGCTGGACACGACAGCCCAGGACATCACCTCGACGGCCCCGAACCAGGGTGCCTCGACGTACTACGTCGTGACGGTCACGCTGCCCACGACCTACGCCGACGCCTACAGCTACAACTCGGGCGCCTGCTCGACCGGAGGGACGGCCGGGGTGTCCGAGCAGCTGCAGAACTGCTCGCTCAGTGTGACGTACAACTTCACCGCTACGCAGCGGGCCGGAGCCAGCCAGTAGGAGGGCCCGGATCCCGCATCACATGACGGAGTGCGGGGGGCTCGCTCCCCGCACTCCGTCGCGTCGACCACCTGCCCTGGAGTCACCGTGACCACTCTCGAGTTCAACCACACCGGATCCACCCGAGCTGCCACCGACGTCGACGTCGATGTCGACGACCGGAGCGAACCTCTGGCGACCAAGGAGCGCCGGGGCCGCCGGCCGAAACACATGATCGCCGACATCGTGCTGCTCACCGTCTGTGTCGTAGCCGCCGTGTTGACACTGGGAAGCATGACGGGCCACTGGAGGACCGAGGTCGTGCTCACCGGATCCATGCGTCCCGGTATCCAACCCGGGGATATCGAGATCCTCCGGCCCGAACCGGCGTCATCACTGCACACCGGGCAGATCATCGCCTTCCATCCGCCGAAGGACGGATTCACGGTGACGCACCGCGTGGTGGCCGTCCGACGGACCACGGGGGCGCACGCCGGCCTGTGGATCACCACCAGAGGTGACGCCAACAACGTCGACGACCCGTGGGGGAGCGTCCGCGTCCTCGGTTCCACCGTGTGGGTCGTCAGGGCCGTGGTGCCCGGGGTCGGTTTCCTCAGCGCATGGCTCCGCTCTCCGGTCGTGCATCTGGTGACGTTGCTGACGATGGTGCTGCTGGCCGGCGCCCTCGCCCTCCGCATGATCTGGCGATCGTGATGGCACGCCGTTCTCCTCCCGGCGTCGCACCACGTCACCCGAGCCAGGGAGAACCGCGTGGACGGCGCCTCCCTCGGCCGCCGACCGGACGGGTGGGACAGGTCGCGGTGCTCCTCCTCGGGGCCGCCACGTTCGCCACGGTCACGTCCGGGACCGCCTGGGCCCTGCTCACCAACCAGGCTTCCGGAGGTCCGGAGTCCCTCGTCAGCGCGGCCCTCTCGTCGACGCCCACCACGCCGACGGTCGCCAACGGCGGATGCACCGGCACCAACCAGCAGACCAACACCACGCTGGCATGGACGGACGCCCAGTCCGGGATCGCCGATGCCAGCGGAGGTGCGCTGGTCTCGGGATACACGGTGGGCCGGGCTTCGACATCCGGCGGCACGTACGCCACGGCCGGGACCACGTCGGGCAATCCGGCTCCGACGACCTACGCGGACACGCCCACGGTGACGAACTCCCCCGTCGCCCTGATCGCCAATACCGCCAAGCAGGCGTATCCCCTGACCGAGAGCACCCTGTCGGCCGGAGCGGCGCTCACCATCGGCTCCGCCTCGAACGAGGTCAACGCCATCCAGATCACACCGGACGGGCTCACCGCCGTCATCGCCGAGTACACGGCCGGACAGGTACAGGTACTGACGTGGTCGGGGACGGCGTGGTCCGTGGCCAAGTCGATCGCCCTCGCCGACCCGACCGCAGTGGCCATCGACCCGATCGCCAACGGGTCCGGCTACTACGTGGCCTACGTGGTGTCCGATCCGGGAACCACCACCAACGGGTCGGTCACGCCGGTGACCCTCGACGGTGCCTCGAGCACCGCCGGCACGGCGATCGCCGTCCAACACCAAGCCAACCCGACGGCCATCACGGTCACCCCGAACGGCACGGAGGTGTACGTGGCGAACTACAACTCGAACACGGTCTCCGCCATCGCCACGGCCACCGGGACCGCCTCGACCATCGCCCTTCCCGGCACGGATCCCCACCCGATCGCCCTGGTGTCGACGTTCGATTCGAGTCATGTCTACGTCGCCGATCGGGCCAACGGCTACATCGACGACATCACCGTGTCGACGAACGTGGTCACCGCCCACGTCACGTTGGCCTCCGGGGGGCTGAACGACGCCAACCAGACGACGTCGGGTGACCCGAACCTCCTGGCCATGCTCCCCAACGGACGGTCGGTCTACGTCGCCGAGTACGGCACCTCCGAGGTCCAGGTCGTGTCCACCGCCCTCAGCGCCACGCCGGACGTGGTCAGCGCCACGATCTCGACGGGAAGCGGATCGGGGCCCATCGACATGGCCATGTCGCCCAACGGTTGCCTGGTCTATGTGGCGGACTGGCCGTCGAACGACATCTTCACCATCAACACGTCGACGAACACCGAAGCCTTGGCTTTCACGACGACATGTGAGACCCAGGACCCCCAGGCCATGCAGGTGACCCCCGACAACCAGTACCTCATAGTTCCGGAGAACTACTCCTGTGGTGACGTCCAGATCCTGAACACCTCGACGAATGCGGTCACGACGGTGACGGGTGTCGGCACGGCCCCGACCATGGTGGCCGTGCCTCCGGTTCCGATCTGGTACCACGTGACCGCCACCCACGCCCTGTGGAACTCACTCGCCTCGGCGCCCACCGCCTATGCGGCCGGCTGGAACCCGGGCGGCTGGCAGTAGGAAACCACGCCATCGCTCAAGCCGAACGTGCCCACGGCAGGATTCGAACCTGCGACGCACGGTTTAGGAATGGCCCTGGGGCATAGAAACGACGGAACCGGACGGTGGTCAACCGGACGTTTCCGCAGGTCAACCGCTGTTTGATGGTGGCGGACGGAACGGGACGGAACCGGGTAGCTCCCGAGTAGTAGGGACGTTTGTAGGGACATGTGACGAGCGGTTTATCCAACCGCTCGTCTCTCAATGTCGGCGGCCCGGCTTCAACTCGGCGGCCAACCGGGCCTATCTCCTACGGGGCGGCGGCCACTACGTGGTCGCCGAGAAGCTCCGCAATGCCAACGGCGAGGCCAAGGAGGCCCACTCCTGTCCGGCCGCTATCACACCGCCACTGGCAATCTCCAAGTGAAAGAGGCCTGCGTCGGTGAAGGTGCGCGGCCTCAGCGTTCAGTCTTGTGTTTCAACTCTGAGGCTGAAGAGCGGGACCAACAGGTCCGGGCCTGCAACACCGGCTGCCGAGCGCGGTTCCGCATGCTGTTCGGCCGGTGCTGGCGGCCTCCCGCGCTTGCTCCTGTTGCTGCGCCCCTACCGGCACGAGTGGGGCAGTCGGTGAGCGCCCTACGGCTGGCTTATCTGAAGCTGGTCCATCAAGTCGCGCACCTGCCGGTCGATGTCGTCGATGATCGGCCGCACCTCGTCGACGGGCTTACCCGCCGGGTCGACCAGCTCCCAGTCGAGGTAACGCTTGCCGGGGTACACCGGACAGGTATCGCCGCACCCCATGGTCACGATGACGTCGGCCTCACGGGCGGTTTCGTCAACCAGGGGCTTCGGGAACTCCTTGGAGACGTCAAGCCCCCGTTCTTCGAGGATCGTCACCACCGACGGGTTGAGATGGTTGCCCGGCTCGGAGCCGGCGGACTCGACGCGGATGCGGCCTTGGGCGTAGTGATCGAGCAGGACCCGGGCCGCCAGGCTCCGGCCTGAGTTGTGGATGCAGAGGAACAACACCACCGGGTGGTCTTGGCTCATGACGCCTCTTTCGGGATCGTGTCGTCGCTCACCTCGTGATGGGCGACGATGATGTCGGACGCTTCGACCGGCGTGATGCCGGGATAGAGGAGTTTGATCAGCCCGAAGGCGGCCACCCCGCCCACTACCTGAGCCGAGATGAAGCTCGGGACCGAGGACGGGGCGATGCCGGCGAAGGTGTTGGAGAACATCCGCCCCACGGTGATGGCCGGGTTGGCGAAGCTGGTGGAACTGGTGAAGAAGTAGGCGGCTCCGATGTAGGCCCCGACCGTGGCCGGAGCCAGGTGGGCGCGGTCAGAACGGGCCAGCGCGAAGATCACCAGGATCAGGCCGATGGTGGCCACCACTTCGGACAGCCAGTGGGGACCCGAGGCCCGGTGCTTGGTCGAGATCGAGATGGCCGCCTCCGAGAACATTACGTTGGCGAGGATCGCCCCGGCGATGCACCCGACTGTTTGGACCGGTAGGTAGGCACCGGCATCTCGCCACGAGAGGCCGCCGAAGGCGGCATCGACGAACGACACCACCGGGTTGAAGTGGGCCCCCGAGACGGGCCCGAACATCAAGATGATGGCGAATAGTCCGGCTGCGGTAGCTGCGGCGTTCTCGAAGAGCTGCAGGCCGACGTTGCCGGGCGACAGCGTCTGAGCGGCGATCCCCGAACCGATGACGATGGCGGCGAGCAGCGCGGCGCCCAAGAACTCGGCCAGCAGCCGTCGCCACAAGATGGTGTCCCGCACCGGTTCTCCTCAGCTCCCGTGATCGGCCGGGGCGCAGCTCAGCAGCAGGACGACGACTGGGACGAACCCGCACCCACGGACACCGGGCTGGTGATGGCCTCGGGGATGCAGCAGGTACCATCGCCGGCCAGCCCGGACTCGGCGGGGGCGTCGGCGAGCACGGTGTAGACCTCCCACGGTGCCCCATCGGGATCGTTCACCCAGACCTTGTCCTGGACGGCGAAGCAGCAGGTGGTCTGGTCCTCCACCTCGGTCTCCAGCCCCTCGGCGCTCAAGCGGGAGGTGGCGGCTGTCACTTCTGCCGTGGACTCCACTTCGACGCCCAGGTGGTTGAGCGCGCCGGCGACCCCCGACCCGCGGGCGTCCTCGGTCTCCATCAGCACGAGCTTGAGTGGTGGGTTGACTATGGCGAAGTTGGCGTAGCCGGGCCGGCGCTTGGCCGGCTCGGCGCCGAACAGCTTGGAGTAGAAGGCCACGGCCTCATCGAGGTCGGAGACATTGAGGGCGAGCTGAACTCTGGACATGGGGGCGACCTCCGGTAGAATCGACACTGTTCGATGCATTGAGTATGGATGATGCATCGACAACTGTCAATAGGAGATCGCCATGCGCACGTCGCCCGCTTCGCTCCCCAGCACCAACACCTCCGCGTGCTGTGCGTCGGTCCTGGCCGCGCCGCTCGACGAGGCAGATGCCGCTGAACTCGCCCACGGATTCACCGCCCTGGCCGACCCCGTACGGCTCCGAGTCCTCAGCATCCTGGCCGCCGCCCCCGAGGGCGAGGTGTGCGTCTGCGACTTCGTGGGTCCGTTGGGGAAGAGCCAGCCCACGGTCTCCCACCACCTGAAGATCCTGAGCGAGGCCGGTCTGGTCCACGGCGATCGCCGGGGGAAGTGGGTCTGGTACTCACTCAACCGGGCCCGACTCGCGGATCTGCAGGCGACGATCACTGCGTGAGTCTGGGTGTCACCTAACACCGGTTCGCGGCGGGGGCAATGCCGTCCAACGCCGAGCATGCTTGCCGTCCGCGAGCACGCCCGAGGTGCCGTTCTGCGCTGCGGCCAGGGCGACGACGGCCGTCGTTCTGGCACTCCGTTCGGCGCCCGAGCGGGAACGGCCGGTGGCACCCACAACACGGGCCGCCGAGCGTGGTTCCGCATGCTGTTCGGCCGGCGCTGGCGGCCTCCCGTGCTTGCTCCTGTTGCTGCGCCCCGGCACTTTCGGGCTAGGGGTATGCCGTCCGGTATTCATGACAACGATTACTTTGGACGGGCATAAAATCTCAAGCGGTGGCGAAAGACCTACTGATCGGAGGCAATCGTCGTGTGGAGCATCATTCTCAGCGTGGCGGCGCTGCTCGTTGCCTTTGCCGCCGCACTGTACGCCAGGCAGTCTGCCAAGGCGTCTGACCGCTCGGCCAGCGCCGCCGAGGCGGTTGACCGTCGCGAACGTACGCCTCATCTACGGCTGCTGCTCGACTACCCCACCGAGGCACCGATCGAGAACGTGATCTATCGACTGCGCAACGAGGGACCGGAAGATCTCGATCGGGTCACCGTGTTCCGGCCGAAGCCGCCGGACGGCATCACGTACCCGATTGTGGTAACTGGCGCCGGAGCCGGATATGCCGAGGACGAGATCGACCTCGGCGCGCTCGCATTGACAAAGGAAGGTCGCTTCACGCTCTGCTGCGGGGCTGCCGAGGAGCTGCCCGAGCTGCTCGTCCGAGTCGAGTGTGCAGCGGGGGACGACGAGTGGACACTGAGCCTTGCGTTGCCTTCTCCTCGTCCCGCCCTTGACCCCTTGGGTTCAGATCCCAGTCAGACGCGCACAGCGTTGGAGGCTTCTCGGGCTGTATTCCAGGATCTAGTCAGTCGAGGCGGCGACGACGATGCGTTTTTCGAGGATCAAGAGAATAAGTTCATCGGTCAGGGCCTACGTGACAGTGCGGGACGAACCGGCAACAAGCCGCTGGAGCGAGCGATCTTGGCGGTGGCGGGCTCCTGGGATAAGGCTTTCGCCACAGCTCCCCCCGATCCCGGCCCCCGAGTGATCAACCTCAACGACATCGGACGGTCGTTTGACTCCGAATACGAGCGGCGACGTGGCGAGGTCGCCGAAGTCGCTCAGGACGGTCTGGACCAGGCTGTGGCGGCCCTTGCTCAATTGACGGCGCTAGGCGGGTAAGCACGTCAGGCGGGACTCGACCAACAGCCAAGGAACTTTCTCGCGACGCAACTAGCCCCCGATCACCGGTTCGCGGCGTGGCCCAAACCGCTCAACGCCGAGCATGCTTGCCGTACGCGAGCGTGCCGGACGTGCCGTTCTGCGCTGCGGCCAGGGTGGCGACGGCGGTCGTTCTGGAGCGTCGTTCTGAAGCCGATCGGAGACGCGAGATCGCCGAATAGAAGTGCACTGACATCCGTCGCCACTCCCAGTCCCTGTCGTCTCCGGGGGCGTCATATGAGCCGGAGAAGTCCCTCCGGCGACCTTGGTGGTCGCGAAAAGTTGCATGCGCCCGGAACCAGGCACATCGAAGCGAGTCGAGATTCGTAGTTCTATGGTCGTGACAGTGGGTCTCGCAGCCGAATTCTCCGATGGGTATGCAGTGGATGATCTGGAGGCAGCTCCCGCTGGACTAGCTCACCGTGTCTTCTTTGGAGTAGAGGCGGGATCAGGGATCCCCGTTGTGCTGAAGGTCGAACAGACTCCTGGGCGTCTCGGGATTGAGCACCAAGCACTCTCGTGGCTGTACCAGAAGGAGGTGGATGTGCCTAGGGTTCATTGGTTCGGGACAGGAAGAGTCGGAGATGAACCATTCGCACGTTGCTTGGTGACTGAACGCATTGTTGGCAAACCACCGCATTCTCCAGCGTCATGGGGCCGGATGGGACAGAGGCTCCAGCGGTTGCAAGGCGTACCGTGGACAGGCTCGGGCTTGCCCGTCTGCGACTAATCTCGACTTGTTGCGTCCCACCAGGACAAGACCACCGCACTAGGTAGTCGGCTCGCCGTAGCCGCTTGTTGCCAGCCAACTCCATCGTTGGGACCCTTGGTAGTGACTCATGGCGATCCGGGGGGACGGCAACGACCTAGAGTCCGATACCAGGGCTGTGCTGATCGACTGGGAACAAGCACAAGTTGCCCCTCGGGGACTCGATCTTGCTCGTGCCGTATTTGTCGCATTGCTCAGGGCCGCCCACTCGGACTCCGGAGATCTAGCGAATGCTCAGGCCGTGATCGCCGGATACCTCAACACTTCCAACTGGAACCCGACAACCGCTGAAATGAAGTGGTGGCTGGAAGTGGCAGGTGTGCAGGTCGTGCACAACCGCTGGCTGCGATCCGATCAGCCCACGTGCCTCCCTGGCAAGAGGCAGGAATCGTCTTGGAAGGTGCGCTTTCCGACGCTCAATGGCTGATTCACAGCTAGCGCCTACATGCCCCACAACATTCGGTTCGCGGCGGGGGAGCCGCCCAACGCCGAGCATGCTT
>CAWJEK010000010.1:0-25058 GCA_963841885.1 uncultured Acidimicrobiaceae bacterium | reverse complement strand
TCGTCTCTCTCTCTCTGTCGTTTCCCCCCCCCCCCCCCCCCCCCCCCCCCCCCCCCCCCCCCCCCCCCCCCCCCCCCCCCGGCCGCCTGCATCCGCTGAAGCAGCAGAGCGCGCCACTGAGAAACTCCATAACCCGAACAGCGAATTGCTTGTGAAAGAACTCAGGGTTGAGCATCGTGATCGCGAATGGGTTGACGTGTACACGAACCACCGGGTGTGGTGGAATACACGTGGATGTGGAAGTTGAGCGCGAAGACATGCGCCATGTATCCGCCTGGGCGATGATGGAACGCAGTGGATGTGTTGCTGAAGGGGTTCAACACCCCGCTGCTGAGGGGGTCGATTACGGGCGGCGTGGTTCATGGGTGCCATGCATCACCGACTGCTATGGAGTAAACCTACCGCTACTACTGACGGAACCTACTGGATGTGTGTACGCTCGGGAAGCTCGCGACCAGTCAGAACGATCCGACAAGAACAGGAGGATAAAGACGGATCATGGATATCGTCATCTATCCAGGTAAAAATTGAAGCAAAAGACGCTTTCCTCTGCGGCGAAGCTAGCAGACGTGCCCTCACATGGATGTATGCATTGCCGGATGCGGAAGTGACCGAATCTGATGGTAGACCAGGTACGAGTAACCGATGGTACCAGATACATTCCTGTGCGCGTCGCTACAGATGACGAGCTACCCCTATCTGCGGAGCCTGAGAATAAGAAAGCACCTCCTAAAGAGACAAGGATCTGATCTTCGAATGAGACAACCAATCTGGGACGGAGACGAAAGCACACCAAGATAGAGGCCCCCAGTCACGAAGAAATGTCCTACGCATCCACCCCGTATTACCGTGAAATTATAAGGGAGACATAATAAGAATACGAGCCGCGTCATGATGCATAGAGACACACAGCGAGCGATCGTCGCCTTCACCTTCGGTTGACTGAGCGTGATCATAGGCAAAGTGCAGTAACGAGTCTCGCGCTGTTGAACTCCTTGGGTGTAGTGGTGGCGATGTACGGTATTTGTGCCACGCAGCCTAGAGAAGATTCAGTTCATCTACTCGAAAATCCCGACCATTCCGCTGCTCATCCTTGGCCAAATCACCATGGAGTCCCACTTTCGTGAGATGTCCCAGCACTTCCTCGATGCCAATCTGGTGCGCATGGGGGATCTGTCCCGGTTCCGGGCAATTATGGAAAGGCGCGCAGATTGCGGGACGCCTGGTGGCCTGAAATTGTCATCCTGATTGCCGTGTTTGTGCAGATCGGTTATTCCCTCGAGTCCGGAGGGCTGCCCTTGACCTCCTGGGCCATGCAGCCGGGACCTGGTACGCCCATGCTGGCCGGCTATTACTCCCTGTGTGTCGGCACCCGCTGCTCCCAGTTTGCTGGGCTGGCCGTTGAGGGGGTGATCTGCATTGTTGTGCTTTGGGACCTGTCGCGACTCGATCTTCAGCTGGATTCGACCGATGGCGACCTTGCCGGCGGTCTCGGGTTTCCTGGCTCCAGATTCCGAAGGCCTTCGTGCCGCTGGTGCTGGCGATTTCCGCGGTGATTGGAGCGACGTGGCGCTGGCAGGTGGTCGAAGGCACGGCCACGTTGGGATCCTATAAACTGCCGGCCGCGTTGCTAGCCATTCTGGTCGTCCTCATCTTTTTTCTGCCACTGCTGCTGTTCACACCGAAGCTCATCAGGGAAAAGAAGGAAGGAAGCCTGAACTACGGGTCTCTCCGCGGAACTGCATTCCTTGCAGTTCCGGGAAAAGTGGATGGCCCGTCGCAAAGAGAACGTGGGAGAGCTGCTAAAGGTACGGCAGATGTGAGTTCGCTCGCGGACATGTCCACCAGCTTCAAGAATGTGGAAGACATGGTTGTCTTTCCGTTTCAGAAGGGTGCCGCCATCGCCCTGCTTGCAGCGCTGGCCCTGCCGATGATCCCGGCGCTCACGGCCAAAATACCCCTCAAGGAGCTGCTGAAAAGCCTGGGCAGGCCCTCCTTGATGGCTTCGCTGCGTGCGAACTGCATATCCCCCAGCAGGCCGTTCACCTCGGTCGAGATCCGATTCGAGGTCGTGACGTACTTGAACGAGGGGACGCCGATGGCCATGAGAATCGCCATGATTGCATGGTGATGACCAATTCGGTCATCGTGAAGCCTGCGCTCGCCTTGGACAGACTGTGATCCATGGCGCCATCCTAGAGAAGGAAACTTGCTTGAACCTGACGGCGGCGGCTTTTATCGGCCGAATTGCGACCAAAGTCACACAAATCGGGGGTTCAGAAGCTGCCTCCGTTGGATGCCGTCACTTGACGCGCCGTAACAATGTTATCCGCTCCTCGAACTCCCGGGGGCATATGTCATGCCCGGGAGTGGGCCCAATCAGGGCCTTTTGGACGCGGTCAGGTCGATCCCCAGCACGCCTGGGTGTTGCTCGTGCCGCCGCTGGTCTGCGCCTGCTGGGTTCCCGCGCTGTTCAGCGAGAAACTGGCACAGGCGCTGTCCCCGGTTTGCGGCGGCTGGATGGGCACCGCCGTGATCGTGAAGCTGCTGGCGGTGGGCGTCGCGATCGTGATGCTGTAGTAGCCCTGCGAGGAATTCGCGGTTCCCGCAGGCGCAGCGGCGCACCCCACGTAAGTGAAATTCTGCGAATAGCAGCGCTCCAGAGCCTGGGCGTCGAAGGTCATCGCCTTGGTGGCATCGGTGCGGTTGGTCGAGCGGGTGAACGATGTGTAGCTCGGGATGGCGATCGCCGCCAGGATCGCGACGATCGAGACCGTGATCATGAGCTCAATGAGCGAAAACCCGCTCTGCGCGGAAACCTGTCGCACCTTCACGCTTCTCTACGAGCTCCGCGTCGTGGACGCCCTCCACCCACAGGCGCCCGGCCCGGGCGACCCGGGCCCGCGCCCCGGCCACCGCCACCGAACCCGATGCGGTCACCGACGGGCGGCGGGCGGGGGGTGCCGACGGACCGCGGACCAGGCTGACCGCCCGGCCGTCGACGGCGAACGCCCCGGGAGCCAGCCGGAAGACCCGCTCCTGTCCGGTTCGCCCGCGCAGTTCGACCCCGCCGCCCTCCATGCGCACCAGGGTGCCGCTGAACCCGCTGGCCCGGTGTACCAGGGCCATGCCGACCACCGCCGGTACCTGCGGGAAGACAGGGGCCAGACGGTCGGCCGCCGGAGCATCGACGGGCCCCGACAGGATGCCCGAGGAGCGGCGCGGTCGGGTGTCCCGGGGAGTCACGGCGTGACCCTACCAACGCCGTCCACGACTCCCGTGGACGATGGGGGTCGGGTCCGGCCTCAGCCGACGGCCGCTCCCCGGTGCTGTTCGACGAGGTCGATCATGTCGTCCATCATCTGGCCGATCTCGAAGTCCTTCGGGGTGTACACGCGGGCCACGCCCTTGCCCAGGAGCACCGCCTCGTCCTCGGGGGGGATGATCCCCCCGACCACCACCGGCGCCTCCACGCCCTCCGCCCGCAGGCGGTCGACCACCTCGGGAACGAGCTCCAGGTGACTGCCCGACAGGATCGAGATCCCCACCACGTCGACGTCCTCGTCGCGGGCGGCCGCCGCGATCTCGGCGGGGGAGAGCCGGATCCCCTGGTAGACGACCTCGAAGCCGGCATCGCGGGCGGCCACCGCGATCTGTTCGGCCCCGTTGGAGTGGCCGTCGAGGCCGGGCTTGGCCACGAGCAGCCGGGGTGGTCCACCGGCCCGTTCGGCGAGCGCCCTCGAGCGGGCCAGCACGTCCTGGAACTCGGCGCCCCGGTGGCCGACGCCACCGCCCACCCCCGTCGGGGCCCGGTACTCGCCGAACACCTGGCGCAGGGCGCCGGCCCACTCGCCGGTGGTGCCCCCGGCATGGGCCAGGGCGATGGTGGCGGGCATCACGTTCTCGGTACCCTCGGCGGCGCGCCGGAGGTCGTCGAGAGCCCGCTGGACGGCCGCTCCGTCCCGGGCGTCACGCCACGCCCGGACGTCCTCCCTGAGGTGGGACTCCACCGCAGGGTCGACCCGCATGATCGAGCCGCCCTCGCCGCCGGCGGTGGCCAGGGGGGAGTCGGCCGTCTCGGTGAAGCAGTTGACGCCGACCACCTGGAGCTCGCCGGTCTCGATGCGGCGGACCCGCTCGGACTGGCTCCCGACCAGACGGGACTTGAGTTCGTCGATCGCCTCGAAGGCACCGCCCAGCGCCAGCACGTCCTCGAGCTCCGCCCACGACGCCCCGGCCACCTCGGCCGTCTTCTTCTCGATGACCACCGAACCGTCGAAGATGTCGCCGTACTCGAGCAGGTCGGACTCGAAGGCCAGGACCTGCTGGATGCGGAGCGACCACTGCTGGTCCCACGGGCGCGGCAGCCCGAGCGCCTCGTTCCAGGCCGGCAGCTGCAGGGCACGGGCGCGGGCCTTCTTCGAGAGCGTCACCCCGAGCGATTCCAGCACGATGCGCTGGATGTTGTTCTCCGGCTGGGCCTCGGTGAGCCCGAGCGAGTTGACCTGCACGCCGTAGCGCATGCGCCGGAGCTTGGGATCCGTCACGCCGTAGCGTTCGGTGCAGACCCGGTCCCACAGCTCGGTGAAGGCGCGCATCTTGCACGTCTCCTCGACGAAACGGACGCCGGCATTGACGAAGAACGAGATGCGTCCGACCACCGAGGGGAACTCGTCCTCGGGGATCTGTCCCGACTCGCGCACGGCGTCGAGCACTCCGATGGCCGTGGCCAGGGCGTAGGCGACCTCCTGGTGGGGCGTGGCCCCCGCCTCCTGGAGGTGGTAGCTGCAGACGTTGATCGGGTTCCACCTGGGGACGTGGCGGACGGTGTAGGCGATGGTGTCGACGGTCAGCCGGCGACTGGGCAGTGGAGGGAAGATGAACGTGCCCCGCGAGAGGTACTCCTTCACGATGTCGTTCTGGGTGGTGCCGGACAGCACGCGGGGGTCGACGCCCCGGGTCTGGGCGTTGGCGATGTAGAGGCCCAGCAGCCAGGCGGCGGTGGCGTTGATCGTCATCGACGTGTTCATCGACTCCACCGGGATCTGGTCGAGCAGCTCGGCCATGTGGCCGAGGTGGGCGACCGGGACGCCGACCTTGCCGACCTCGCCGGCCGCCGCCGGGTCGTCGGGGTCGTAGCCGATCTGGGTCGGCAGGTCGAAGGCGATGGACAGACCGGTCTGGCCCTTGGCCAGGTTGGTCCGGTAGAGCTCGTTGGAGGCCTTGGCCGTGGAGTGCCCCGAGTAGGTGCGCATCACCCACGGCTTGTCCCGGGTCGGGGGGGTGGCGGGGTCGTGCTGTCCGGTGTCGCTCATCCCCCCATTGTCGCCGCGTCCCGGCACGCGGACCAGCCCCGGCTACTTGCGATAGTCGAGGAAGCCCCGGCCGGACTTCCGCCCGAGCTGCTCGGCGGTCACCATGCGGCGCAGCAGGGGGACGGCGGCGTAGTTCGGGTCGCGGAACTCGGCGTACAGGGCGTCCAGGATGGCGAGCGAGGTGTCCAGGCCGACCAGGTCGAGCAGGGCGAAGGGGCCCATGGGGAACCCGCAGCCGCCCTTCATGGCCGTGTCGATGTCCTCGATGGAGGCGACGCCCTGCTCGTAGAGGCGGATGGCGTTGTTCAGGTAGGGGAACAGCAGCGCGTTGACGATGAATCCGGCCTGGTCCTTGACCTCGACCGGTGTCTTCCCGCAGGCCTCGGCGAAGGCCCGGGCCTCGGCGATGGTGGCGTCGGAGGCGGTCAACGGCCGGACCACCTCGACGAGGGCCATGACCGGAGCGGGGTTGAAGAAGTGGACGCCGCAGACCCGGTCGGGGCGCCCGGTCTTGATGGCCATCTCGATGACGGGGAGGGTGGACGTGTTGGTGGCCAGGATGGCGTGGTCGTCGGTGATCCGGTCGAGGTCGCTGAAGAGCTCCTTCTTGACGGCCAGGTCCTCGACCACCGACTCGATGACCAGGTCGCAGCCGGCCAGGGCGTCGAGCTCCGACGTGCCGGTGACGCGGGCGAGGGCCTGGTCCCGCTCCTCCTCGGTCTTCTTGCCTTTCTCGACCTGGCGGTTCAGCGACTTCTCCAGCGCGGCCAGGGTGGCGTCCGCGGTCGACTGGCTGCGGGAGCGGAGGACCACCTCGAACCCGTTGACGGCGGCCGTCTCGGCGATGCCCGACCCCATGATTCCCGACCCGACGATTCCCACGCGTGTGATTGACATGGGGAGACATGTTACCGATGAGTCAGTTGGTCCGCTCGACCGACCCACTCCGCCGGAGGCGTGGGTGCCCGGCCCCTACACTTCGGGCATGGACGTGACCCCCGGAATCCTGGCCCTGGTCGGCGGCGGCGAGTGGCAGGAGGGCTGTGACTTCGATGCCGAGTTCCTGGCCGCGGCCGGCACGGACCAGGTGCTGGTGCTGCCCACGGCGGCGGCCTACGAGCACCCCGAGCGGCTGGTCGTGCGGGCCGCCGAGTGGTTCGAACCCCTGGGAGGGCAGGTCGAGGGACTGATGGTGCTGAGCCGGGCCGATGCCGAGAATGCCGGCGCCGCCGACATCCTGCGTCGCGCCCGGCTGATCTACCTGGCGGGCAGCAGCCCCATGCACGTCCGCAGCGTGCTCAAGCACTCGGCCGTGTGGGACGCCCTGGTGGCGGCGTGGGGCGACGGTGCGGTGGTGGTGGGCTCGTCGGGCGCGGCCATGGCGCTCACCGACCCCATGGTCGACGCCCGCGGCGGCGGCCTGACGATCGGGCTCGGCCTCGTCAGCGGTGTGGCCGTGGTGCCCCACTTCGGCGACGCCGCCGAAGACGGCACGGGGGAGAAGATGCACCGGGCCGTCCTGCTCGCCCCGCCGGCCACCCCGGTGGTCGGGATCCCCGAGCGGACGGCCCTGATCCGGGACCCCGACGGACGTTGGCGGGCCTCCGGTGCCGCCGACGTGGCGGTGTTCCTGGGTGGTGCGACGGCGCCCGAGGGTCTGGCCTCTCTGCCTACCTGACCCGCCGTGGCGCCCGGTGCAGCCGGTCAGTCGCCCTCGGTGACGGTGACCGACTCGATGACGACCTGCTCGGAGGGCGCACCGGAGCGACTGCCCACCGACTCGATGGCCTTGATCACGTCGAGGCCCTTCACCACCTTGCCGAACAGCGAGTACTGGGGCGGCAGGCCCACGCCGTCGGGCCCGCTCACGATGAAGAACTGGCTCCCGTTGGTGTTCGGCCCCGCGTTGGCCATGGCGACCGAGCCGATCTCGTACCGTCCGGGCATCGGCAGCTCGTCCTCGAAGCGGTAGCCGGGGCCGCCGCGGCCGGAGCCTTCGGGATCGCCGCCCTGGCACATGAAGCCGGGGATGATCCGGTGGAAGACGATCCCGTCGTAGTAGTGCCAGCGGGCGAGGAAGACGAAGTTGTTGACCGTCCGGGGGGCACCGATGGCGTCCAGGGCGATGGTCAGCGCACCCTTGCTGGTCAGCATCTCGGCCGTGTACGCCTTGGTCGGGTCGATGATCATCGGCGGCGCCGCATCGAATCGCTGGGTCTTGGGACTGGAACCGTCTGCTGCGGGAGCCTCGGGGGCCATGGTCCACCTCCTGGTGGTTCGGGGTCGGGAACGGCGGGCGGGCGCCCGGGTCAGGACGCGGTGACGGTCACCGAGAACATGCGGTGGGTGACCTTGGGCGGGGTGCCGTTGTCGCTGGCGTCACCGTCGGCGTTGATGGCCTCGACCACGCTCTGGCCGGAGACCACTTGGCCGAACAGCGAGTAGTCGGGCGGGAGCGACTCGCCCTCGGGACCGGCCACGATGAAGAACTGGTTGCTGGTGGTCCCGGCCGGCGCCGCCGACGTCTTGGCCATGGCCAGGGACCCGAGCGGGTACTGGGGAGTGGCCGTGGCCGGCACCGAGCCCTGGACGGTGTAGCCCACGGCGCCGCTGCCGGTCCCCGTCGGGTCGCCGGTCTGGTTCATGAACTGTGGGATGACCCGGTGGAAGGTGAGGCAGTTGTAGTACTTCTTGTCGGCCAGGAAGACGAAGCTGTTGACGGCCACCGGATTGGTGGCGGCGTCCAGCTTGGCCACGATCGTGCCCAGGTCGGTCGTGATGGTCGCCGTGTAGGTCTTCGAGGTGTCGATGGTCATCGGCGGCGTCGGGAACTGCTGGTTGGGGAGCGTGGTCGTCGGGCTCGACGGGCATCCGGCCGCCTTCGACGCCTCGTCGGCCTTCTGCTGGGCGGCCGACACGGAGGTCGTCGGGGTCGTGGTGGTGGCGGTCGTGTTCGTCTTGCCCTTGTGGTTGAACAACAGGACGGACACACCCACCACGACCAGCACGGCGATCACGATGGTGATGCCCCTGCGGATCGCCCGCTTGCGCTTGGCCGCCCGCTCCTCCGCCTCCCGACGGGCCTGGCGACCGGCCTTCTGACGTTCACGTTTCTCGGTACCCACGGTCCTGCAGGGTAGCCGGTCCGACCCGGGCCGCCGGAGCGCCCCCGGCGCCCGCGGCCAGCCGGGGGCGGGGCGTCGGGCTGTAGCCTGTGTCGCCATGTCGCTCCTGGTCCAGAAGTTCGGAGGCACGTCGGTCGGGGACGCCGACCGCATCCGTGCCGTGGCCGACCACGTGGCCCGGACACGCCGGGCCGGCAACGACGTCGTCGTGGTGGTCAGTGCCATGGGCAAGACGACCGACGATCTCGTGCGGTTGGCCGACGATGTGAGCTCGGTCCAACCCAGTCGTGAAGTCGACATGCTGCTGAGCTCGGGCGAGCGGATCTCCATGGCCCTTCTGTGCATGGCCCTGGCCGAGCTCGGCGTGGACGCCGCGTCCTACACCGGTAGCCAGGCGGGCATGATCACCGACACCGCCCACACCCGCGCCAAGATCATGGAGGTGCGGGCCGACCGCCTGCGGGAGACCCTGGCCGCCGGTGGCGTGCCGGTCGTGGCCGGCTTCCAGGGCGTCTCCCTGGACCGGGAGGTGACCACGCTCGGCCGGGGCGGCTCGGACACCACCGCGGTGGCGCTCGCCGCCGCCCTGGGTGCGGACGCCTGCGAGATCTACACCGACGTCTCCGGGGTCTTCACCACCGATCCGCGCATCGTGCCCGAGGCCCGCAAGCTGCACCGGGTCAGCTATGAGGAGATGCAGGAGATGGCCGCCACCGGGGGCCGGGTCCTGGCTCTGCGGTCGGTCGAATTCGCCCGGAACCATCACGTTCCGCTCCACGTACGGTCCAGCTTCACCTGGGAGCCGGGGACGTGGGTCGAAGAGGAGGATGCACAGATGGAGCAGGCAGTCGTCACCGCGGTCACCCATGACCTGACCGAGGCCAAGGTCACCGTCACGGGGGTGCCCGACAAGCCGGGCCTCGCCGCCAAGCTCTTCCGTGGCCTGGCCGACCGCAACATCAACGTCGACATGATCGTCCAGAACATCTCGCTCCACGGGACGACGGACATCTCCTTCACCATCCCCGAGACCGACCTGGCCTCCAGCACCGAGGTGTGCGAGCAGCTGGTGGGCGAGCTCGGGGCCAGCGGCGTGGTGAGCGACGGCGACGTGGCCCGGGTGTCCCTGATCGGCGTGGGCATGAAGACCCACCCCGGGGTGACGGCTCTGACCTTCGAGACCCTGGCCGCCGTGGGCATCAACATCGAGATGATCTCGACCTCGTCGATCCGCATCTCGTGCCTGATCCGGGCCGACCGCGCCGAGGACGCCGTCCGGGCGTTGCACGCCGCCTTCGAGCTCGCCTGAGCCCGTCGGTCCGGTCGGCGCCGATCGGTCCCCGGGGCGGCCCGTAGACTGGGGGCATGCGCATCGGAGTGGTGGGGGCGACCGGTCAGGTCGGTACGGTCATGCAGGCGATCCTGGAGGAGCGCGACTTTCCCGTGGACGAGCTGCGCCTGTTCGCCTCGGCCCGTTCGGCCGGCCGGACACTGGCCTTCCGGGGCGCCGACCTGGTGGTCGAGGACGCGGCGGCGGCCGACCCGACGGGTATCGACATCGCCCTGTTCTCGAGCGGGGCCACCGCCTCCCGCGAGCTGGCTCCGCGTTTCGCGGCGGCCGGCGCCGTGGTCATCGACAACTCGTCGGCGTGGCGCATGGACCCCGACGTCCCCCTCGTGGTGCCCGAGGTCAACGAGGCGGCGCTCGGCACCATCGCCAAGGGAATCGTGGCCAACCCCAACTGCACGACCATGGTGGCGATGCCGGTGCTGCAGCCGCTGCACGAGGCGGCCGGACTGACACGCCTGGTCGTCTCGACCTACCAGGCCGTGTCCGGTGCGGGCCTGGCCGGGGTGGCCGAGCTCGACGGGCAACTCCAGGCCACGGTGGCCGGGGCCGCCGACCTCACCTTCGACGGCGCCGCCGTCACCGGTCCACCGCCCACGGTCTTCCCCGACCGCATCGCCCACAACGTGCTGTCCGTGGCCGGGTCGGTGGTGGACGACGGCTCGGGCGAGACCAACGAGGAGCAGAAGTTCCGCGACGAGAGCCGCAAGATCCTCGGGATCCCGGACCTGGTGGTCACGTGCACCTGCGTTCGGGTGCCGGTGTTCACAGGGCACTCGTTGGCCATCGTGGCCGAATTCGACCGGGTGATCGCCCCTGACGAGGCGGTCAAGCTCCTGGACGGCGCGCCAGGCGTCGAGCTCTCGGAACTGCCCACGCCGCTGCGGGCCACCGGGATCGACCCGACCCTGGTGGGGCGGATCCGGGTCGCCGACGGCGTACCCCACGGACTGGCCCTGTTCGTGAGCGGCGACAACCTGCGCAAGGGAGCCGCTCTCAACGCCGTCCAGATCGCCGAGTCGCTGGTGCGGCTCGGCATCGTCGCCTGACACCCGGTCGGCGGGGCACCTGGGGCACCCGGACGCACGCGCCTCAGTCGCCGGTGACCAGGTTGGTGCGGGACAGCACGGCCACGCGTTTGGCCAGGTTGACGGCGTGGTCGCCGAACCGCTCGTAGAAGCGGGCCAGCAGGGCCAGCTCGACGGCCACCGGTAACGGCATGGTGCCGGCCACCACCTCGACGGTCAGGCTCACATGGAGGTCGTCCATCTCGTCGTCGAGGTCGTCCACGAGCGCCCAGCCGCCGGGCTCGCGCTCGGCGTAGGCGTCGGTGGTCGCCCGCCACATGTGTACCGCCACCTCGCCCATCCGCTCGAGCAGGCCACGGCTGCGGGCCGACAGCTCGGCGCCGAGGCCCCGGGCGGCGCGTCGGGCGACGTGTTCGGCCAGGTCGCCGTTGCGCTCCAGGTCGGGCAGCATCCGGATGACGGTGACGAGGTAGCGCAGTTGGGCGGGCGACGTGATCCCGGCCACCGTCAACTGCTGGAGTGTCGAGCTCCTCGATGTCGTGGCAGAGCGAGTCCACCACCTCGTCCCGGTCGGCCAACGCCTTGGCGGCCTCGCGGTCACCGGCCAGGAGGGCGTGCGTCGCGCCGGACACCGAATCACCCACGAGGGCGAACAGCTGCAGGACCTTCCGGTCGATCTGCTCGAGCGGCGACTCCATCCCCCCACCGTATCCCGGCTCCCGGTGGTGACCGCCGGTGGATCGGTGCTCGGGAGCGGACCGGCCGGATCAGTCGACGGGCGGGTGGTCGTCTCCCTCGAGCGAGGTGACGGTCTCCTCGCTGACGATGATGCGCGGCCCGGAACCCCAGGACAGGTAGCGCCACGACCAGTTGATGAAGACGACGATCTTGTTGCGGAAGCCGATCAGGTAGACCAGGTGGAGCCCGAGCCAGGCGAGCCAGCCCAGCGTGCCCCGCAGCAGTCGTCCGCTGCGGAACTGGGTGATGGCCGCCCGCCGGCCGATGGTCGCCATGATCCCCTTGTCCTTGTAGGCGAACGGCGTGGTGGGCCGCCCCTCGAGTCCGGCCAGGATCTGGCGGGCGGCATGTCCGCCGGACTGGATCGCCACCTGGGCCACCTGCGGACAGACCGTCTCGGCCATGGGCCCGGTGCCGCCCCAGAGCACGGCCGCCGCGTCGCCCACCGCCCAGACGTCCCGGTGGCCGCGGACCGCCAGGTCGTGGTCGACCTCCAACCGTCCGTTGGGCCCGGTCGGGGCGTCGATCCGGGAGGCGACGGTGCCCTCGACCGTGACGCCGCCCGCCCACACCACGGTGCGGGTGGGGATCACGGTCCCGTCGTCGAGTTCGACCGATTCGGCGGTGACCGCCTTGACCATCCGCCCCAGGAGCAGTTCGACCCCGCGGCCGGACAGAGTGGACCCCGCGTACTCGGCCGCCGACTCGCGGAACGGGGTCAGCAGGCGGTCGAGGCCGTCCACCAGCACGATCCGCCCGGCGGACCGTTCGAACCGGAAGCCGTCGTGGCGCACGGCCACGTCGAGCAGTTCGGCCAGGGCTCCGGCCACCTCGACCCCGGTCGGGCCACCACCGACCACGACGAAGGTCAACGCGCCGCGGGCCGCGGCGCCCTCGGGATGGGCGTCGACGTCCTCGAGCCGGCGCAGGATGTGGTCGCGCAGGCGGCGGGCGTCGGTCAGCGTGTACAGCGGGAAGCTGTGCTCGGACGCACCCGGGATGCCGAAGTACTTCGCGGTGGCGCCGCTGGCCACGACGAGCGAGTCGAAGGGCAGGGAGGCCGAGTCCTCGAGCAGGACCTCACGGCGGTCCCAGTCCACCCCGGCCACCGTGGCCATCCGGAACGACACGTTGTCGGCCTTCCCGAAGATGACCCGGATCGGGTAGGCCACGTCTCCGGACTCGAGCCCGGCGGTCGCCACCTCGTAGAGCAGTGGCTGGAACGTGTGGAAGTTGCGCTGGTCGACGACGACGACCTCCACCGGCTTGCCGATGAGGGCGCGGGCGGCGTTCAGTCCCCCGAAGCCGGCCCCGACGACGACGACCCGATGCATCCGACCATCGTGGCACAGGGCCCGCCGGGACCCACCCGTCCCCGTCGACGTGACACCCCCTCGGTACGATCCGCGGCATCCGCGTCGCTCGCCCCGTGTCGTGGCGGGGCGGCGCCCGAGCCCGCCCGGGCCGGGGAGGCCGCGGCACGCGAGAGGACCCACCATGCTCACCGGACTCCTGATCGGCCTGCTCACCGGGTGCGTCCTCGGCCTCCTGGTGGGACTCCTGGTGCGCTCCGGCCAGTCGACGCGCTCGCGGACCACCCAGGCCCGGCTCGAGGCCGAACTGGCCCGGGCCCGGGACACCGCCGCCGAACGCCAGGCCACCGCCGAGGAGGTACGTCGCCAGCTCACCGGCGAGTTCGCCAAGCTGTCGTCGGAGGCACTCCGCCAGAACGCCGACCAGTTCCTGCAGCTGGCCGACGCCCGGATGGGCGAGACCCGTCAGGCGGCCGAGGGTGACCTGGCCCGCCGCCAGGAGGAGATCACCCGACTCCTGTCCCCGCTGGTCGACCAACTGGGCCGCTACGACGAAGGGGTGCGACGGCTCGAGGTCGAACGTCAACGGGCCTACACGGCCCTGACGGAGCAGATGCGCCAGCTGACCGGCTCCCACGAGCGGCTCGAGCGCGAGACGCGCAATCTGGTCACCGCGCTGCGCAGCCCGCAGACGCGGGGCCGCTGGGGCGAGCTCCAGCTCCGCCGGGTGGTGGAGATGGCCGGCATGCTCGAGCGTTGCGACTTCTCCGAGCAGGTGACCTCCGACGGCGACGCCGGGAGGATGCGGCCCGACCTGGTGGTCCACCTTCCCGGGGGCAAGAACGTGGCGGTCGACGCCAAGGTGCCGCTCCAGGCGTTCCTCGACGCCAACGAGGCGGACGACGAGTCGGTGCGCCGGACCCATCTGGCCGCCCACGGTCGCCAGATGAAAGCCCACGTGGACGCCCTCTCCAAGAAGGAGTACTGGAAGCGGGTCGACCCCTCCCCCGAGTTCGTCGTGGCCTTCATCCCCGGCGACCCGCTCCTGACCGCGGCGCTCGAGCACGAGCCCGGTCTGATGGAGTACGCCGTGGCCAACCACGTGCTGCTCGCCACGCCGACGTCCCTCATCGCCCTCCTGCGCGCCGTGGCCTACGGCTGGCAGCAGGAGGCGCTCACCGAGAACGCCCGCCAGGTCCAGGTCCTCGGGGCCCAGCTGTACGAGCGGATCTCGGTGCTGGGCGAGCACATGGCCGGCGTGGGCCGCAGCCTGACGGCGGCGGTCACCGCCTACAACCGGTCGGTGGGATCCCTCGAGGGACGGGTGCTGGTGACGGCGCGCCGGTTCGTGGAGATGGGGGTGGTGGGGGCGGGCGAGCGGGAGCCCGTCCAGCCGCTGCCCGTCGACATCGTGACCCGACCCCTCCAGGCCCCCGAGCTGGTGGCGACGGTGGCCGGCGGTCCGGTCGGGGACGGCGCGGTCACCCCCGGTGGGCCCCTGGCCGAACCGCCCGGGTGACCATGCGGGTCCGACCACGGGGTGGCGCGAGGCGCGACCCCGTGGATTCGTGCCCCGGAAGTCCGATCCGTTACGGTTGTGTTGCGATTCTCATGGGATTCCAAGGTGGGAGCGCTAGAAAGAGGCTGTCTGACTCGTCATCGAACGTCGATAGCCACCGCTGACGCCCTTCCCGGTCCAGGACTGCAGCGTCGGTAAACAAAGGAGACATTGCGTGAACATCCTGGTACTCGGAGGAGACGGCTACCTCGGCTGGCCGACGGCTCTCTACCTGTCCCGCAAGGGCCACAAGGTCGGTGTCGTCGACAATTTCGCCCGCCGTGGCTACGACCTCGAGATGGGAGTCGACTCGCTCGTCCCCATCGTGAGCCTCCAGCACCGGGTGCGCCGCTGGAAGGAGGTGTCGGGCAACGAGATCGACATCTACGTGGGCGACCTGACCGATCCGTCGTTCGTGAGTGAGACCCTCGCCTCCTTCGAGCCCGACACCGTGGTCCACTTCGCCGAGCAGCGCTCGGCCCCGTATTCGATGATCGACCGCAAGCACGCGGTGTACACCCAGGTGAACAACGTGGTCGGGACCCTCAACCTGCTCTACGCCATCGCCGAGCAGGACCGGGACATCCACCTGGTGAAGCTGGGCACGATGGGTGAGTACGGCACGCCGAACATCGACATCGAAGAGGGTTTCATCGAGGTCACCCACCGCGGCCGGACCGACGTCCTGCCCTACCCCAAGCAGCCGGGCTCCTTCTACCACCTGTCCAAGGTGCACGACAGCCACAACATCATGTTCGCCTGCCGCATCTGGGGTGTGCGGGCCACCGACCTCAACCAGGGCATCGTCTACGGCCACGAGACCGAGGAGACGGTCCTCCACCCGGACCTGGCGACCCGGTTCGACTACGACGGGGTCTTCGGCACCGTGCTCAACCGGTTCTGCGTCCAGGCCGTAACGGGCCATCCCCTGACCGTCTACGGATCGGGTGGCCAGACCCGGGGCATGCTCAACATCCTGGACACCCTGGCCTGCGTCGAGCTCGCCTGTGAGAACCCGGCAGACCGGGGCGAATTCCGCGTGTTCAACCAGTTCACCGAGTCCTTCTCGGTGGAGCAGATGGCCCAGATGGTGGCCGAGCAGTACTCCGGTCCCGTCACCATCGAACACCCGCCGACGCCGCGGGTGGAGAAGGAGGAGCACTACTACCGGGCGGCCCACACCAAGCTGCTCGACCTCGGACTCGTGCCCCACCTCCTGACGTCGTCGGTCGTCCGCTCGATCCTCGCCGTGTGTGAGAAGCACAAGGACGCGGTGGACCCGGCGGCCATCCTGCCGACCGTGGACTGGCGGAGCACCTCGTCGACCCTCGTCACGGCCGGCTCGCACGGTGAGTCGCCGTCCGATCCGGGCACCTCGAAGGCCGCCGAAGTCCGCTGAGGCGGTGCTGACGGAAGGGCGTCCGTAGGGGCCGGGCCCCGGGGTCGGCACTATCGTCGTCAGGATGCCGAGAGCCAGCCGCAGACGTCGTCGCCCCCCCGGGCGCGGCCTCGGTGAGTCGGTGCTCATCGCCATCGCCGTGACGATCACGGTGGTACTGGTCGGCGGGTCGCTGATCGCCGTCCACACCCAGTCCCAGGGCTACCGCACGCTCGACCACCGCCGGCTACGCCGCGTTGGCCGACCGGGTGGGCCTGGCCTCCACCCGTACCGGCTCCGAGCTGTCGGCCCTCGTGGCCAGCGCCCCCACCCTGACCAACGGGGCCTTCCCCGACACGGCCCGGGGCGTCCTCGAGCAGGGGCTCGACGTCGCGGTCCAGGAGACGGCCGGGCAGGCGAGCCAGGCGCAGAACCTGCAGTCGCCGCCTCCCGAGGGCGACCTCGGCCCCCGCTTCAGCCGCGTGATGGAGCTGCGGGCCACGGCCACCGCCGCGCTGCGGACGACGATCGACCGGCTGCTCGGGATGCAGCCCCTGCCCGTCGCCGGCGCCTCGACCCCACCCACGGCGTCGCCGTCCACCACGCAGATCTCCTCCGAGCAGGCGGCCGCCGAGATGGAGGCCGAGGGCCGCGCCTTCGAGCAGTCCGACGACCTGTTCCGCGCCCTCCAGGCGTCGGCCACCGCCCAACGCCTGCCGGTCCGTCTGCATCCTTCGGTCTGGGTTCCGCCACCGGTCGCCACGGCGCCGCTCGGCAGCGCGGCCCTGGGCGCCACGGCCGCCGCCCTGGCCTCCTCACCGGCGCTGGTGGCGTTCCACCATCTCGTGGTCACCGCCGTCGGGCTCTCCCCCCCCGCCGTGCCGACCGGAGCGGTGGGGACGGCGTCGACGGACTGCATCGCTCCGCAGTCGACGGTCCCGGGCGCAACACCGACGATTCTGCCGCCGACGCAGACGATCACGGCGCTGGTCACGGTGACCAACTGCGGGAACGTGCCCGAGTCCGATGTCCCGGTCACGGTCACGGTCACCCCCGCCGACGCCCCGGGAGCGGCCCCACCGGCGGCGGGCCGACGGGGCGGTCGCAGCTCGGCGACGGTGGACATGGCCTCGGGGACGTCGGCCGCACCGGACCTGGCCCCGCTCCCGGTGGCCGACGGGCACACCTACTCGGTGACGGTCGCCGTCACGCTCCCGCCGGGGCAGGCCGACCCGGCCGGCTCGACCCAGCAATTCCTCGTCCAGGTCGCCTCCTGAGCCCGTCGGCGGGCCCCCCGGTTGGTCAGCGACCGCAGGTCAGCATCTAAGATCGGGCCCAACGACGAAGAGGAACCCAACGGAGGGTAGAGGCGAGTGGCCGAGAGCATCACGATCACCGACAACCGGACGGGGCAGTCACTCGAGATCCCCCTCGAGAACGGGGGTGTGTCGGCGGCGGATTTCTCCAAACTGCTTCCCGGCATCTGGTTCTACGACCCCGCCTTCACCGCCACCGCGGCGTGCGAGAGCGCGGTCACCTACCTCGACGGCGATGCCGGCATCCTCCGCTACCGGGGGTATCCGATCGAGCAGCTCGCCGAGGACTCGACGTTCCTCGAGGTCGCCTACCTGCTGCTCAACGGGGAGCTCCCGACCACCGAGGAGTTCGAGGTGTGGGAGCGGGAGATCACGCTCCACACCTTCATCCACGAGAACGTCCGCAAACGGTTCCTGGAGGGCTTCCACTACGACGCCCATCCGATGGGCATGCTCGTATCCGCCGTCGCGGCCCTCTCCACCTTCTACCTGGACGCCAAGGACATCTTCGACCCCGACTCCCGGGACAAGCAGATCATCCGGCTGATCGCCAAGATGCCCACCCTGGCCGCCGCCGCCCACCGCTTCAGCGTGGGCATGCCGTTCGTCTACCCCGACAACTCGCTGCCGTTCACCTCCAACTTCCTGTCCATGATGTGGAAGATCGCCGAGCCCCGGTTCGAGGCCGACCCCGTCCTGGCCCGGGCGCTCGACGTGCTGTTCATCCTCCACGCCGACCACGAGCAGAACTGCTCCACCACCGCCATGCGGGTGGTGGGGTCGTCCCACGCCGACCCGTACTCGGCCACCGCCGCAGCGGCGGCCGCGCTCTACGGGCCACGCCACGGCGGCGCCAACGAGGCGGTCATCCGCATGCTCACCGAGATCGGCTCGATCGACAACGTCCAGCCTTTCATCGACTCCGTGAAGTCGGGCCAGGGCGGACGGCTCCAGGGCTTCGGCCACCGGGTCTACAAGAGCTACGACCCCCGGGCCACGATCATCAAGCGCACGGCCGACGAGGTCTTCGCCATCACCGGCAAGAACCCGCTCCTCGACATCGCCCTGAAGCTCGAGGAGATCGCCCTGTCCGACGAGTACTTCACCTCGAGGAAGCTGTACCCGAACGTCGACTTCTACTCCGGCCTCATCTACCAGGCCATGGGGTTCCCGCTCGAGATGTTCCCCGTGCTGTTCGCCATCCCGCGCACGGCGGGCTGGCTGGCCCACTGGCAGGAGATGCTCAACCAGGACTCCAAGATCGCCCGTCCCCGTCAGCTCTACATCGGTGCCGACGAGCGGGACTACGTGCCCATCGCCGAGCGGTAGCCGGGACGCGGCTCAGGTGCCGGGTGGCAGGGTCACCTGGCGCATCAGACCCTCCTGGACCATCGATACGGCCAGTGCGCCCTCCCGGGTGAACATGAAGCCGCGGGCCAGACCGCGGGCACCGGACGCCGTCGGGCTGTCCATGTCGTAGAGGAGCCACTCGTCGGCCCGGAAGGGCCGGTGGAACCACATGCAGTGGTCGAGGCTGGCGCCCATGAAGTCCGGGTCGTCCCAGCCGACGTCGTGGGGGGCGAGCATGGTGTCGAAGAGGCTCATGTCCGAGGCGTAGGCGGCGACGCAGCTGTGCAGCAGCGGGTCGTCACGCAGGGTCCCGTCGGCCCGGAGCCAGAGCCGTTGGCGCGACTCGCCGCTGGCCCGGTGCATCCAGGGGAGCGAGCCGAGGTGGCGCTGGTCGATCGGGTGCGGACGATCGAACCAGTCCCCGACCTTGTCGCGGTAGGGCTCGAGCCGTTCGGCCAGGGTGGGCAACGTCTCGGGGTCGGGCACCTCGGGCATGGGGAACTGATGCGACAGGCCCGGCTCGTCGACGTGGAACGAGGCGGACAGGTTGAAGATGGCCCGGCCGTGCTGGATGGCCACCACCCGTCGGGTGGTGAAGCTGCGTCCATCGCGGATGCGGTCGACCTCGTAGAGCACGGGGATGTTCGGGTCGCCGGGCCGCAGGAAGTAGGCGTGGAGCGAATGGGGACGACCCCGGTCGACCGTGCGACCCGCCGCCATCAGTGACTGCGCGGCCACCTGGCCGCCGAAGATGCGCTGGCGCTCCTCGCGGAGGTTGGCGCCGCGGAAGATGTTGACCTCGATGGGCTCGAGATCGAGGAGGTCCACCAGCAGTTCGAGTGCGTCGCTCACGCCTCCCATCCTGTCAGGTCGCCCGCCCCTCCCGTCCGGTCGCCGCGCAAGCAGAGCCTCGGCGGGCACGGGACGTCGCGATCCATTCCCGTTAGGTTTGACGTGTGCCCGACATCGTCTTTCCCGACCGGTTCCTGTGGGGGACCGCCACGGCGGCCCACCAGATCGAGGGCGGCAACGTGAACAACGACTGGTGGGCGATGGAGCACGATCCGGCCGCGAACTGCGCCGATGTGAGCGGCGACGCGTGCGACTCCTTCAACCGCTATCGGGAGGACATCGCGCTGGTCGCCGGTCTCGGTCTCGGGGCCTACCGTTTCTCGTTGGAGTGGAGCCGCATCGAACCCGAGGAGGGCGAGTTCTCGCGGGTGGCACTCGACCACTACCGGCGCATGGCGGCCACCTGCCACGAGCACGGCGTCCTCCCCGTCGTCACGTTCCACCACTTCACCCATCCGCGGTGGCTGGCCGCCGCCGGCACCTGGGAGGCGCTCCACGCCCCCGACCGCTTCGCCCGGTACTGCGAGCGGGTCACCGCCCACCTGGGCGACCTGGTCGGCATGGCCTGCACCATCAACGAGCCGAACGTCGTGGCGATGATGGGTTGGCGCCTCGGTATCTTCCCGCCGCGGGTGCGCGACCGAACCCGACGCGACGCGGTCAACGCGGCGCTGGTGTCAGCCCACCGCAAGGCCGTCGAGGCCATCCGCTCCGGCCCGGGTGACTTCCCGGTGGGCATCACCGTGTCGATGACCGACTTCCAGCTCCAGCCGGGCGGCGAGGAGTGGCTCCAGCGGCTCCGGGGGCCCAACGAGGACGTGTTCCTGGAGGCCACCGGCGGTGACGACTTCGTCGGCGTCCAGACCTACACGCGGATGCGGGTGGGCCCGGACGGCCCCCTGGACGCCGAGGCCGGCGTGCGCACCACCCAGATGGGCTACGAGGTGTGGCCCGAGGCGTTGGCCGCGACCATCCGCCGGGCCACCGACGTGACCGGGGGCGTGCCCGTCCACGTGACCGAGAACGGCATCGGGACCGAGGACGACGAGCTCCGCATCGAGTACGTGACGCGTGCGCTGGCCGGTGTCCGGGAGTGCCTGGACGACGGGATCGACGTGCGGGGGTACTTCTGCTGGAGTCTGCTGGACAACTTCGAGTGGGTCCTCGGCTACGGACCGACGTTCGGCCTGGTGGCGGTGGACCGGGACGACGTTCGAGCGCCGGCCCAAGCCCAGTGCCGGGTGGTTCGGAGCCGTGGCCAGGGCGAACGGCCTGACGGTCTGACCGGACCAGGTCACCGCGCCGCCACCGGACCGGACGGCCACCGCGCCCCCGGTGGCGTGCCCGGCCACGACTAAGGTGGTTGGGATGGCCGAGACCCCAGACGTCGCCGTAGAGGCACGGCCCAGCCTTCCGGAGCGCATCGTCCACGTGTGGGAGAAGCGCCACACTCCCGAAGGCCGCAAACTCATCCGCTACAGCATGGTGTCCGTCATCTCGACGGCGGTGTCGGTGGCCGTTCTGGCGCTCGTCTTCGGCGTGCTCCACATCTGGGGCGAGGTGGGCAGCACGGTGTTCGCCAACATCGTGGCCAGCGTGCCGTCCTACTTCCTCACCCGGAACTGGGTGTGGGGCAAGAGCGGTCGATCGCACCTGGTCAAGGAGATCATCCCGTTCTGGACGATGTCCGCCCTCGGGGTCGCCTTCTCGATCGTGGGAGCCGCCGTGGCCAAGCACATCGGTCACCGCCTGGGCCTCAGCCACTTCGAGCAGACGGTCCTGGTGGAGCTGGCCAACCTCATGTCGTTCGCCATCTTCTGGGTGGCGAAGTTCCTGGTGTTCAACCGCATCTTCAAGGTGCACCCGCTCGAGGAGCTCGACGAGCTCGTCGAGGCCGCCTGACCCCGGACGCCCGTGCTGCTGGCCACCGCCACGCCCACCGGGGCGGTCGTCCTGGCGGTCGCCGTATTCCTGGCCAGCGCCGTCGAGATGGTCGAGGCCCTGACCATCGTCCTGGCCGTCGGGGTGACCCGGGGCTGGCGGTCGGCCCTCGAGGGGGTGGCCGCCGCCCTCCTGGTCCTCGCCGCCCTGGTGGCCGTCTTCGGGCCGGCTCTCGTCCACTGGGTGCCACTGTCGGCCCTCCGCCTGATCGTCGGTGCGCTGCTGTTGGTGTTCGGCCTGCAGTGGCTGCGCAAGGCGATCCTGCGCTCGGCCGGTCTCAAGGCCAAGCACGACGAGGACGCCATCTACGCCGAGCACGTGGCCGAGCTGGCCGAGGAACCTCAGCCGACCCCGGGGCGTGACGCCACCGCTTTCACGGTGGCTTTCAAGGGCGTCTTCCTGGAGGGCCTCGAGGTGGTGGTGATCGTGATCACCCTGGGCACGACGTCCCACCGCCTGGGCCTGGCCGCGCGGCCGCCGCGGCGGCCGCGGCCCTGGTGGTGGGTGTCGCCGGACTGGTCGTGCACCGCCAGCTGTCGGGCGTGCCCGAGAACGCCATGAAGATGGGCGTGGGCCTGATGCTGGTCAGCTTCGGGACGTTCTGGTCGGCCGAGGGGGTCCACGTGGCCTGGCCGGGCTCGGAGCTGGCCATCCCGGTGCTGGTGGCCTGGTACGGCCTGGTGGCCTGGCTGCTCGTCACCGCGCTCGCCCGTCGGGGTGCCGGAAGCGCGTCCCGGTCGGGGGGTCGGCCCATGGCTGAGCCGACCGACGGCACCCGATCCGGTCTCCGGCGCTGGCCGGCCGCCTTCGGGCACTTCTGGTGGGAGTTCCTGATCGGCGACACGCCGGAGCTGTTCGTCGGCGCCGTCGCCGTCGTCGGGATCGTCGCCCTCCTCTGCCTGGCACCGGGCCTGCACACGGTCGCCGCCTTCGTGGCGCCGGTGCTGGTCTCCCTGGTGTTGGTCGCCTCGGTGGCGAAGGCGGCACGGCGCGGCTCGCCCTGACCGGGCCGCCCCACCCACCACCGGTCAGATCGGCTGACCGACCGGCCGGACCATCAGCTCGTTGACGTCGACACCGGCCGGCTGGCTCACGATGTACGCCACCGCCTCGGCGACGGCGTCCGCCTCGAGGGCGAAGGGCGGCGCCCCGGCGTCGCCCCAGAAGGGCGTGTCGGTGATGCCGGGCTCGACCAGGGCCACCCGGATGCCGGAGCTGGTCAACTGGGGCCGCAGGTTTTCGGCGATGGCCGCCACCGCGGCCTTTGGTGGCCCCGTAGAGGCTGCCGGGCCGGATGATGCGTCCGGCCACGCTGCCCACCAGGACGACCTGGCCGCCGGGGGCGGTCAGGTGGGGGAGGGCGGCCTTGACCAGGAGCGCCGGCCCGAGGACGTTGGTCAGCACCATGGACCGCCACTGGTCGGGATCGCCGTCGGCCAGGTCACCGGAGGCGGTGAACCCGGCGTTGGCCACGACCACGTCGAGGCCTCCGTGATGGGCGATGTGTTCGGCCACCGCCCGCTGGTTGTCGGCCCACTCGGCGGCGTCGGCCACCACGCCGAGCGTGTCGGCCCCGGACGCGCGCAGTTCCTCCACCGCGGCGTCCAGGGTGTCGGGCGTCCGTCCGGTGACGGTACGCCGAGGCCGAGCCGGGCGAGCGTGTGGGCGGTGGCCAGGCCGAGGCCGGTCGAGCCACCGGTGACGAGTGCGCTGCGGGGGGTGTCCATGGGACGAGTATGCCGCGGCCGCCGGGCGCCGCCGTTCCGGACACTCCCGGCGTGCGCCGCGGGGTCAGTCCCGGAAGTTGTTGAACTGCAGCGGGATCCCGAAGTCCTCGCCCTTCAGCGCGGTGATCACGGCCTGGAGGTCGTCGCGCTTCTTGCCGGTGACGCGGAGCTGGTCGCCCTGGGTCTGGGACGACACGCCCTTCAGGCCGAGGTCCTTGACGAACCGGTTGATCTTCTTGGCGTGGTCCGAGGAGATGCCGGCCTGGATCCCGAGCCGCTGGCGGGCCGAGCCCTTGGACGCCTCCTCGACCTTGCCGACGTCGAAGGACTTGAGCGAGACCTCGCGCTTGACGATCTTCTCCTGGAGGACCTGGTAGAGCGCGCGCAGGCGGTCCTCGGTGGAGGAGGCGAGGATCAGCTCCTTGTCGTTGAGCTCGATGGTCGAGTCGGTGCCCTTGAAATCGAAACGGGTGGTGGCCTCGCGGTTGGCCTGGTCCACGGCGTTGCGAACTTCCTGCATGTCAACTTCGGAGACGACATCGAAGGTGGGCATGGCGAAACAGTAGCTCCGTGGGAGGCGCTATCCTTGCCCGCCTGCGGGTCGGTGCCCGAGTGGCCAAAGGGAGCAGACTGTAAATCTGCCGGTTCTGCCTTCGAAGGTTCGAATCCTTCCCGGCCCACGCAGTGGATGCCCTGGTCGGTGAGCGAACACGCTCTCCGGCCAGGGCATCCGACGTCCCCGGCCCGACCGTCGCCTGACGGTACCGGCGGGGCCGGCCAGCGGCCCGCCGGTAGCCGCCCGCCATCCGTACCCGATCGGCACGGCCGTGATCATGGGCCGCGGAACGGCCGTTCCACGCCGGACTGTCTGCCACGAGATCCGGAATCCGGACGGAATCGGACGCCGTGTTCCGCCGGAGGCACTGATGATCGACTGTCAAATAACTCCCTCAGCCCCAGAAATCCGGTGCAAAATGACCCCGCTACCATTGGTAGCAATACTCTATATGGCGCTGGGTGGGGCGACCGCCGCCCATCGACCCTTCGACCCTTGTCGGTCCGGATCTTGGCTCGCGCCCCGGATTTTGGCGGCCTTCCGCCCCTCCGTTCCGGTACACGGGGGCCGCCGCCGCCGGACGTCGCCCAGTGGACCACAAGGAAATGGTGCTGCACTCGTTGCGGGGTATTCACGAGAAACAACGGTTGCAGGTTGGTTGCCGAATACTATTGACATGGTAAATCTGGTCCGTATCCTGATGTCTGAGGGTCAATAGACCTTCGAACCCGGCAATCGGGTGCAGGGCGGATAGAGGCGGTTCCGGCGGAATCCAATGGGAGGGCGAGCGGCATTCGCCGCCGCCCGGATTCGGGCGGACTTCCTCGTTGACCGCGTGATGCACCAGGGCAATTCACCGCGACGTCACCAAAGGAGAACCGAACGATGAACCATCAACCCGGAGGGACCACCGTCCACTCGCGAGACCATCGACACCGTGGCCGGAGATCACTCCGTCGGGCGGCGACCCTCGCCGTCCTCCTGCTGATCGGGATGCTGCCGGCGGCGATGTCGACCAGCGCCGGGGCCACGCCCCTCTCGAGCGAGTGGACGTCGGCGGGTCAGAGTCTGTCGGGCAACCGGGCGCAGGCCGTGACGTCGATCAACACCGCCAATGTCGGCAGCCTCGGACTCGACTGGACGTTCACCGACCACGGCGACGTGTCGGCCACCCCGACGGTCGCCGACGGCGCCGTCTACTTCCCCGACTTCGGTGGCTACCTCAACACGGTCAATGCGAAGAACGGACACCTGATCTGGGAACAGCAGATCTCCGCGTACGACGGCGAACCGGGCCAGGTGTCCCGCAACAGCCCCCTGGTCGACGGCAACGAGCTCATCCTCGGTGACAACGCCGGCGGTGCGCAGAGCGGCGGGGCGCACCTCTTCGCCGTGAACCGCAAGACCGGCGCCCTGATCTGGAGCCAGGAGGTGGACGACAACCCGGCGGCGATCATCACGTCGAATCCGGTGGCCGTGGGCAAGGAGGTCGTCGTGGGTATCGCCTCGAACG
>CAWJEK010000009.1:0-317837 GCA_963841885.1 uncultured Acidimicrobiaceae bacterium | reverse complement strand
AGAACGACGAGAAACCGATTCCGTGATGACCGGCGCCGGGGTGCCCGATGCGGTCGGGGTGAAGGTGTTCGTGCTGCCCTTGGTGAACGTCGTCGAGCTCGCCGACGTGAACGCGGGGCGGTACCGGTCCCGGGAACCGCCGTCCAGGTGAACTTGTTGGGATCGGAGGAGCTGGCGAGGAAGGTGACCTCCGAGTTCCAGTTGTCCACCGGTACCCCGCTGGAGTTGGCACAGGTGATCCCGGCATCCCAGATACCCGAGGCGCCGCTACCCGATCCCGAGTAGAGAGACCACCCGTCCCGGTCAGGGGGATGTAGTTGTTGGTGATGATGGGCGCCCACTCGAAGTTGTTGGGGATGCCGATGATCTGGCCCGTTCCGATGCGTGTTCACCCGTCCGTAGTAGGTGCCGAGCGGATCGAAGAGTCCGAGCCCCTTGGGGACCTTGGCTGAACGAGACGCCGACAGCGAGGTCCCGAGGGGGAGCAGGTAGCTGAAGACGTGGTAGCCGTTGGTGGCCGTGTCGTCGGTCCAGGCCGCCTGGGCCGGCAGCGACACGGTGAACTGGGTCGTCGAGCCGCCCGAGGGGAGCTCGGTGGTCGTGCCCGGTGAGGCGATGGTGGCCACCCCGTTCACGGTGGAGGCCGAGGCGGGCACCGTGGTGGCGATCATCAGCGTGGCCACACCGGCACATCCGGCCAGGGCGGCGGTGAGGATCCGGCGTGCGCTCCGTGATCCGTGGGGCGAGTTCGACCTGTGGTCTCTGTCCATGGTGGGTTCCCTTTGTCTGGGTGATCGGCTGTCTGGTTGCTGCTGTCGGTGCTTCGGATGGATCGGAACGCAGGGTCGCAACCGGCCCGCCCCCGAGGGCGGGCCGGTCGCGGGCGTCTCAGGGGTCGACCTGCAGGGTGATCGTCTGGGTCGCCGTGTCGACCACCTTCTTGGCCTTGTAGGTCACCGTGAAGGTGACGGACACCGACCCGGTGGTCGCCTTCTTGGAGACCTTCCCCGTGATGGCCCCGGTGGTCTTGTCGAGCTTCAGGCCCTTTGGGAGCTTCGGGCTCACCGTCCACTTGACCGGCGTCAGGGCACTGGTCTGCTCCAGGCTCGCCGAGTACGTAGCACCGACCGTGGCCGCCGGCAGTGACGTGGTGGTGATCTCGATGGCGACGACGTTCAGCGTGACGCTCTGGTCGACCGTGCCACCGATACCGTTCGATGCGCTCAGGGTGACGGGAACGAACCGGTCACCGTGGGCTTGCCCGAGAGCACGCCGTCCGAGAACGTCACGCCGGCGGGAAGTGCGCCCGACTCGGTGATGGTCGGCGTGGGGCTACCGGACGCCGTGGGCGTGAAGCTTTCGGGGACGCTCGACGAATGTCACCGAACTGGCCGAGGTGAGGGCCGGGGCGGTTCCGTAGGTGAACTGGTCGGCGGCCGATGTCGCCGACGTGCCTCCCACGGTGGCCACCGTCACGTCGACCGGGCCCACGGCGCCGGCGGGGGCCGTCGCCGTGATCGAGGTGGCGGATCGGCGGTCACCGTGGCCGGCGTCGAACCGAAGTCGACGGCGGTGGCCGAGGACAGGTCCGTGCCGGAGATGACACACTGGTTCCGCCGGCGACCGGGCCGAGGGCCGGACTCACACCGGTGACGGCGGGTGGGCTCACGTAGGTGAACTGGTCGGCGGCCGATGTCGCCGACGTGCCTCCTGCGGTGGCCACCGTCACGTCGACGGGACCTACGGCGCCGGCGGGGGCCGTCGCCGTGATCGACGTGGCGGAGTCGGCGGTCACCGTGGCCGGCGTCGAACCGAAGTCGACGGTGGTGGCCGAGGACAGGTTCGTGCCGGAGATGACGACACTGGTTCCGCCGCTCAGGGGCCCGGACGCCGGGGCGACGCCCGAGACCGTCGGAGCCGGCACGTAGGTGAACTGGTCGGCGGCCGACGTGGCCGAGGTTCCGTCCGGAGTGGTGACCGTGATGTCGACCGGACCCGCCGCACCCGGAGGTGCGGTCGCGGTGATCGACGACGCCGAGTCGGCGATCACCGTGGCCGGCGTCGAGCCGAAGTCGACGGCGGAGGCCGAGCTGAGGTTCGCGCCCGAGATGACGACACTGGCACCCCCGCTGAGAGGTCCGGACGCCGGGGAGACGGACTGGACGCTCGGGCCGATGCCGTAGGTGAACACGTCGGCGGGTGACGTGGCCGACGTTCCACTGGGTGTCGAGACCGTGATGTCGACCGGGCCGACGGCGCCGGCGGGGGCGGTGGCCGTGATCGACGTGGCGGAGTCGGCGGTCACCGTGGCCGGCGTCGAACCGAAGTCGACGGCGGTGGCCGAGCCCAGGTTCGTCCCCGAGATGACGACGCTGGTTCCCCCGCCGAGAGGTCCGGACGTCGGGGAGATACCCGCGACCGTCGGAGCCGGCGGCAGGACTTGCAGCACGAAGTGCTGCGTCGCCGGCGACTCGATGCCGTTGGTCGCCGTCAACGTGACCGGGAACGTTCCGGTGGTCGTCGGGGTGCCCGAGAGGACGCCGCCGGTGAAGTTGACGCCGCTCGGCAGGGTCCCGGATTCGGTGATCACCGGGGTCGGGCTACCCGAAGCCGACGGCGTGAAGCTGCCGGGTGTCCCCTCGAGGAAGGTGGCCGAGCTGGCAGAGGTGAACGCCGCCGGGGAGCTTCCGCTCGGGCCCGGGACCGTGGTCCACACGAAACCGTTGGGGTCCGAGGAGTTCGCGGCGAAGGTCACCTCGGTGTTCCAGTTGTCGGTGAGCACGCCGTTGTCGTTTCCGTTGGCGCAGGCAATTCCGGCCTCCCAGACACCTGACGCCGTGGTTCCTGAACCTGTGTACAGCAGGGTGGAGAGCGCGATGCCGTCGTCCGATACCAGCGGCCCGAACTCGAGGTCACCCGGGATGGTGTTGACCTGGCCGGTGCCGATAGCCGTGTTGATCGGGCCGTAGTAGGTGCCGGAGGGACTGACGAATCCGTAACCGCCCGACGGGACGTGCTTGAAGGTCAACGAGGAGACGTTGGTCCCCTCGGGTACGAGGTAGCTGTAGACGTAGTACCCGTCTGAGGCGGAGTCTCCGTCACAGGAGGCGCCGGCCGGCAGAGAGACGGTGAACTGGGTGTTGGAGCCCCCCGACGTGTCCGCCGCCAGGGTGACCGGATTGGCGATGGTCGCCACTCCGTTGAGTGTCGATGCCGAAGCCGTTGTCGACTCGGCTACCGATAGGACGGTCAGTGATCCCACCGCCACCAGGCCGGCGGTCAGGGCCCGGATGGAGACGGCGGCCCGGCTCCCGCGGGTCCGAAAGGACCCGCGGGGAGCCAGGCGCCGCGGTGCACGGCGCGTCCGATACGCATGATTCTGCTCCTTGACGAGGTGGTGGTGGGCTGTCCGGTCCCGCTCAGCTGTTACCGGTGGTGGAGGTGGAGCCGCACGTGCCCTCGGTACCCACCAGGGAGTCGAACCCGAAGGTGTTGATGATCTGCGTCTGGACGGACGACTGGCAGAGCGCCGAGGTCGAACCGGAGAAGAGACTCTCCAGGCCGGCGTTCTGCGTGAAGCCCGACAGGTCCGACGTCGGCAGGACCGTGTACAGGTTGTACCCGTAGTTGGGCGACTGGTAGTAGGTCGTGTTGGGCAGTTCCGACGTGCCCGACCCCGTGTACGGCAGACCGAGGACGGTGGAGCCGTCGGTGATGGAGGCCAGGTTGGCACCACCGGTGCGGGCCAGGTTGGAGCGGTCCACGGCGAGGCCGTTGTTCTGCGAGATCCAGCTGCCCGCCGAGATCGGAACCACCGCGGCGCTGCCGGCCGGCACGTCCGTGGCATTGCCGGCGAACGACCAGAAGCTGTTGCCGCTGTTCTGCACCAGGTTGTTGCATCCGGCGGCGTTGGCGGCGGTGTTCACCTGGGCGTCGGTCAGGCCGGTGATCGCCTCGAGGTTGCTCCTCGGGGTGGACCCGGAGATCGTCATGCAGGCGTACACGGTGTCACCGCCGATCGTCGTGGTTCCCGTCGACGACGAGTACAGCGCGGTCAGCTCGGCCGTCGTCAGGGAGTCGACGTGCCCGTCGCCGTGGTCGTAGACCAGGATGGCGAGTCCGTCACGGGCGAAGGGGACGAACGTCAGCGTCGACCCGGACGACTTCGGGCCGCGGGCGGAACGGGCGAAGTCGATCTGACCCGTGACGTTGACCGGCTTGCCGGTGTAGGACGCCGAGCTGTTCTCCCACCCGGTGCCGTTGATGGCGGCGAGAAGGGCGTTGATGCCGGCGGTCGAGGAGTTCGGCCGGTCGAAGGTCGCCCCCCCGAGCTTGGTGGCGATGCCCCCGGGGTTGGTGGTCGTGCCCCCGGTCGGGTTGGCGTCGAAGGACTCGATGGTCAGGCCCCCGGTGGCACTCGACGAGTGCAGCGCCGGGTAGAAGTTGTTGTTCGAATCACCGGTGAGGGCGGCGAACACGTCCTGGGTGACATCGGATCCGACGCCGACGTAGCCGGTGGTGTACGACGGGTCGGCCTGGGCGGAGGTCGCGGACACGCTGACCAGAGTGGCCAATCCGGCGGTGCCGGCGGCGACAGCCAGGGCCGTGGCCACCCGGGCACTCCTGTGGATGGTGAATCTACGCAACGGGGGTCTCCTTGCTCGGGTCGGACGCGACGACCTCGAGGAGGCCCCTGCCCTATACCAATAATTCCTACTGGATTAGTGAGGATAAGGACGGGTACCTGGAAAGTCAAGCGAAAAGGTCATGATTAAGCCCCGCTGCCGCCGTTCGCGACATCGGGCGCGACGACCGCCACGCTGCGGGACGCCGACGGCCTCAGGAGTCGGTCAGGACCGTCTTACCCCGGACCATCTCGTCGTAGCCGGCGCGGCCCCCCTCCCGGCCGAACCCACTCTGCTTCACCCCTCCGAACGGGGTCGCCGGGCCGAGACGACCGAACCCGTTGGCCACCACCACCCCCGAGTCCAGCCCGGCCACGAACCGCTCCAGCCGGTCCGGGTCGGCCGTGTGCACGTAGGCCGCCAACCCGTAGACGCTGTCGTTGGCCAGAGCCAGGGCCTCGTCCTCGGTGGAGAACGGCAGCAGGGCCTGCACCGGTCCGAACACCTCGTCCCGGGCCAGTCCACTGTCGTGGCGGACGTCGCCGAACACCGTCGGGGCCACGAACCACCCGTCGGCCAGATCGCCACCCAGGCGGTGGCCTCCGGACAGGAGCGTTGCCCCGTCCGCCCGGGCCCGGTCGATCACCCCCAGGATCCGCTCGAGGGCCGACTCGCTCACCACCGGTCCCACGAAGGTGTCCGGATCGAGCGGGTCGCCGACCACCAGTTCGGCCACCCGGGACACCACCCGGTCGGCGAACGCGGCGTAGACGTCGCGGTGGACATAGGTGCGGGTGGGCAGCGCACAGCCCTGACCCGACAGCAGCCCGGTCCCGGCCCGGGCGACGAGGGCGGCCGCGGTGTCGAGGTCGCCGTCGGGGAAGACGACGGTCGGTGACTTGCCCCCGAGCTCCAGCGCCACCGGGGTCAGGTGGTCCGCCGCCGCGGCCATCACCCGGCGGGCCGTGGCCGCCCCACCGGTGAAGGTGAGCTTGTCGATCCCGGCATGGGCGGCCAGGGCGGCGCCGGCCTCCGCTCCTCCGACCACCACGTTGAGTACGCCGGCCGGCACGCCCGCCTCCACCGCCAGCTCGGCGAACCGGAGGGCGCCGAACGGGGCCAGTTCGGGCGGCTTGGCCACCACCGCGTTGCCCGCCGCCAGAGCCGGGCCGCACTTCTGCCCCATCCCGATCATCGAGCCGTTCCACGGAGGGATGGCCGCCACCACCCCGTAGGGCTGGCGGCGGACGGTGGCCGTGCCCTTCGCCACATCGAGGGGTTCGTCGACCACCGTGGCGGCCAGATCGGCGTAGAACCGGACCCAGGCGGCGGTCGCCGCTCCCGGTCGGAGCACCGACACCGGCGTGCCGTTGTCCAGGGCGGCCAGGTCGGCGGCCTCGTCCCGGTGACCGTCGAGCAGATCGGCGAGGGCATGGAGCACCCGCCCCCGACCGTCGGCCCCTAGGGATTCCCAGGTCGGCTGGGCCAGACGGGCGGCGGCCACCGCGGCGTCGACATCGTCGGCCCCGGCCAGCCCCACCTCCGCCTGGACCTGCCCGGTGGCGGCGTAGCGGTGGTCGTGGGCCCCACCGGACGCCGAACGGCACCAGCGGCCGCCGATCAGGTGGCCCTGGGCGGCGAGGCGGCTCACCGTGGCCGACGTCGGTGTCGTCCTCACGGGACCACGTAGCCGCCGTCCACCGGCAGGGCGACGCCGAGCACGAACGAGGCGGCCGGTGTGCACAGCCACACCGCGGCCTCGGCGACCTCCTCGGGCTCCCCGATGCGTCCGATCGGGTGCAGGGCCTTCAGGTGGGCGTCGATCGACGGCTGGCGGCGCACCGCTTCGTCGACCATCGGCGTCCGGGCCGTGCCGGGGCACACGGCGTTCACCCGGATGCCCTGGGACCCGTAGTCGAGGGCCGCCACCTTGGTCAGCCCGATCACCCCGTGCTTGGAGGCGGTGTACGCGGCCTGGTGGGGGTAGGCGACGAGGCCGACGCCCGAGGCCGTGTTCACGATCGCCCCGCCGCCCGCGCCAGCATCGCCGGGATCTCGGCCTTCATGCAGTAGTAGACACCGGTCAGCATCACGTCCAGGGTGCGGTGCCACCCGTCGTCGGGGTAGTCCGCCAGGGCGGCCAGGGGGGCGGCGATCCCCGCGTTGTTGTGGGCGCAGTCGAGACCGCCGAACTCCGCCACCGCATAGGCCACCATGGCCTCCACGTCCCGTTTCACGCTCACGTCGGTCCGGACGAACCCCGCTCCGGCCCCGGTCGACTCCACCATGGCCACCGTCTCGCGGCCACCCTCCTCGTCGACGTCCGCCACGACGACGGCTGCGCCCTCGCGGGCGAAGATCAGCGCCGCGGCCCGACCGATGCCCATCGCCGCGCCGGTGACGACCGCGACCTTCCCCTCCAGAGCTCCCATCCGGGCCACAGTACCGGTGACGACCGCAGCGGATACGTTTCCCCCATGAGCTCACCCGTTCCTCCGTCCCGTCTGTCCGGCCGGGTCGCCCTGGTCTCGGGCGCCGCCGGTGGCATCGGCGCCGCCGTGGTCGCCCGTCTGGAGGCCGAGGGGGCCACGGTGGTGGGCGCCGACCTCGAGCCCGTCCGTGACGGCGTGCGTTGCGACGTGACCGACGAGGCCTCGTCCGCGGCGGCGGTGGCGCACACCGTGGACACCCACGGCGGTCTCGACATCCTGGCGAACGTGGCCGGGATCGGGGTCGCGTCGCGCATCACCGACGTGGACCCCGACGTGTGGCGCCGCATCATCGAGGTCAACCTGACCGGCACGTTCCTGCTCACCCAGGCCGCCGTGCCCGCCCTGGTCGAGTCCACGGGATGCGTCGTCAACATGGCATCGGTGGCCGGGCTCCGGGCCACGCCCTACAACGCGGCCTACTGCGCCTCCAAGGGCGGGGTGATCCTGTTCACCAAGTCGTTGGCCATCGAGCTGGCCGCCGCCGGGGTGCGGGTGAACGCCGTCTGCCCGGCGTCGGTCGACACGCCGTTCCTCCGGAACTTCTCGCTCCCCGAGGATGCCGACCTGTCGCTGTTCGCCCGGGCCTCGTCGCCGATGGGCCGGCGGGTCGAACCGGCGGAGGTGGCCGCGGCCGTCGCCTACCTGGCCTCGGAGGACGCCCGGACGGTCAGCGGCACGACACTCGTCATCGACGGGGCCGCCACCGCCTGACGTCGGCCAGCGACACCGTTTCGGTGTCGGTGCCCGATCGCAGCACCCGCCCGGGCCGGGAGGTGGTGGCCACCCCGTCGACCACCACCTCCTCACCGGCGACGACGACGTGGTCGATCCCCACCGACCCCGCCACCAGGCGCTCGCCCCCACCCGGCATGTCGGCCACCAGTCGGGCGGCCTCCGAGTCGACGGTGGCGGGGTCGAAGACGACCAGGTCGGCGTGCCACCCGGGGGCGATCCGGCCGCGGTGGCGGAGCCCGTAGTGACGGGCCGGGCGGTCGGTCATCATGGCCACCGCCTCCTCCACCTCGAGCAGCCCCGCTCCCGGACGACCTCACCGAGGACACGCGTCGGGTAGTTGGCGTGACACATCAGGTCGAGATGGGCCCCGGCGTCCGATCCCCCGAGCATCACCCGGGGGTCCTTCCACACCTCCACCCGGGCCGCCCACCCCTCGTCGGTCTGGCCGAGCGACGGGGTCAACGACGGCAGGACGACGTAGAGGGTGAGGTCGTCGGGGAGCACGACGTCGATCAGCACGTCGACGACGTCGGTGCACCGCTCCCGGGCGATCGACCCCAGGGACCGTCCCACCCACGGCGACGTCGGCTCCGCCACCTCCATGAGGGAGAAATCGGCCAGGACGCCGATGGCCCGGGCCGCCACCTGCTCGGCACCGGCCCGAAGTGCGGCCCGGGTCGCGGGGTCGTCCGCCGCCGCCCGCCGACCGGCCGGGTCCCGGGCCGTCACGTCCCGCCAGCCGGGCAGTCCGGGCAGCAGCGTGTTCGACCGCATCCGCATCATGTCCGGAAGGGCCAGCGCCACCACGTGGGCGCCCCGGGCGGCGGCGACGTCGGAGGCGGCCAGCTGGCCCTCCCAGATCTCCTCGCTGGCCAGGCTGCCCAGCAGGTTCCAGTTGAGGGGCCGGTCGGCGGCCAACGACATGTCCGCCATCAGCTCGACCCGCTCGGCGGGGATGGGGCCGATCGCCGGAATGAACTCGAGCGTGGTGCCCGCGTGGTCGGCCAGCACGCCGGCCAGCGCCACGAACTCCTCGAACCCGGCCTGGCTCGAGGGCACCGGTCGGTGGTCACCGTCGAGATGACCCTCCCCCAGCGACGACGAGAACCCGAGGGCACCCCCGGCCAGCGACTCCCCCAGCAGCCGGCGCATCGCCTCCAGTTGGTCGGCATCGGCCCGCCCGGTGGAGGCGGCCTCCCCCATGACCACCCGCCGGAGGGTCGAGTGACCGACCAGGAAGCCGGCGTTCACCGACAGTCCGGCGTCCACGCGGTCGAGGTACTCGGCGAAGCTCCCCACGTCCAGCGACCGCCACCTTCCAAAGCGGCGCGGGGCATTCCCTCCACCACCGCCATCATCGACTGCACGTACTCGGCGTCGCCCGGCCCCAGGGGGGCCACCGAGAAGCCGCAGTTGCCGCCCGACCACGGTGGTCACGCCGTGATGGACCGACGGACTGGCCGTCGGGTCCCACAGCAGCTGCGCGTCGTAGTGGGTGTGGATGTCGACGAACCCCGGGCACACCACCCGGCCGGTGGCGTCGATCACCCGACCGCCGGACCCGTCGACTCTCCCACGGCCGCGATCCGTCCGTCGGTGACCGCCACGTCGGCCATCCGCCCGGGCGCCCCGGTGCCGTCCACCACGAGGCCACCGCGGATCACCAGATCGGCCACGTCAGCCCCCGACCAGCAGATCGGCCACCGCCGGCCCGACGACGGTGCCCTCGAAGAACCGCGGGTTGGTTCCGGTGTAGAAGCGGGCCGGATTGGTGAACACGAAGTCACGGAACGCCGAGTCGTCGATCCAGCCGTGCTCCACCATCTCGTGGGCCTCTTCCAGCACCTCGGACACGTCGGGCAGGTCCCAGTGGGAGATGTCCGATCCCAACATCACCTGGAGCTCCGAGCCGAAGGGGTTGACCGCGGTGTTGAAGGCCAGCGACGTCATCGGGTCGTCCGCCTCGCAGCCGAACCAGAACCGCTCGGCGAAGCGGGCCCGGATGTCCTCGGGACGGTCGATGCCACAGGCCGCGAACTCGTCGAGCAGGTCCTCGGGCTCGGCCGGCCGGCGGGTGAGCTGCGGAGGGAGCCGTCTGGCGTCGGGGGCGAAGCGGGCGAGCATGGCCATGATCACGTCGCGGTCGACCAGGGAGGGGTCGAGGTTTCGCGCAGGGCGGCGATGTTCCGCTTCTCCCAATGGCCGACGATGTCGCTGAAGAGGGCGGCGGCCCACGTCACCCCGCCTTCCAGGAAGGCGAAGTTCATCGTCGGGAAACGATGGGTCACGCCACCGAGGAAGAGGGACGTGGCCAGGGCCTGCTGGCCGGACGCCAGCATCGACAGGTGGTTGGCCACGTAGCTGGTGGGCGAACGGAACGGGGTGAGTCCGATGAAGCCGGAGTGGAAGGCGATGGAGACGCCGAGGTCACGGGCGGTCGCCCAGACCGGGTCGTAGTCGTGGGCCGAGTCGATGCCGAACTGGTCGATCCAGTAGGCGTAACGCGTCACCTCGGGATCGTGGCCGGCCAGCGCCTCGATCGGTCGCTGCACGTAGCCCGCGCAGAGCACCGCCTTGAATCCGAGCTGGGTGACCGCATACTCCAGTTCGGCGACCGCCTCTTCGGGGGTGTGCATGGGGATGGCGGCCACCGGCGTGAGGCGGTCCGACAACGGCGCGAAGAGCTCGGCGTTGCAGCGGTTGAGGGCCCGGCAGGCCCCCCGCCGGAACCCCTCGTCCGCCGCGTGCAGGAAGACCAGGCCGAGGCTCGGATAGACGACGCCAAAGTCGATCCCGATCTCGTCCAGCCGCTCGTGGAGCAGGGCCGGGAACAGCGCGGTCGCCAGGTCGATGGTGCGGCGGGCCGGAGCGCTCCACCACGGCCCCCGCGGCGTGCGGGTGGCCCGACGCTCATCGGGAGTCTGGTCGTGCCAGGGCACCTGCGACCCGGTATAGGGGGGCACCAGGCGGCGGAGGGCCGGATCGTCCAGGGAGATCCCCTCCTGTTCCAGGTACGGGGCGAGCGTCGGGAGATGCTCGGCCATGTGGCCGTCGCTGTCGATCACGGGATGGTCGAGGGAGCGATGGATCTCCGCGGACGTCGGCATTCCGCCAATCTAGACACCCGGGGCCACCGTTTCGCGGGAGCATCCCCGGCGATCGGATCCGGCACCGGCCACGCCGGTCGGCAAGGATGAGGAAATGGCATTCGACCTGGTGATCCGCAACGGCGTCGTCGTCGACGGCTCGGGCCTCGGCTCCTACCCCGCCGATGTGGGCGTGACCGACGGGACCATCACCGAGGTCGGCCGCATCACGGGATCGGCCCGACGGGAGATCGACGCCGACGGCCACGTCGTCACCCCGGGATTCGTCGACGGTCACACCCACATGGACGCCCAGGTCTTCTGGGACGCCACCGGATCCAGCTCGTGCTGGCACGGGGTGACCTCGGCCGTGATGGGCAACTGCGGCTTCACCCTCGCCCCCGTGCGGTCCGATCAGCGGGCCCTGGTCGTACGCAATCTCGAGCGGGCCGAGGACATCGACCCCGCCGCCCTCGCCGCCGGCATCGACTGGAGCTTCGAGACCTTCCCGGAGTACCTCGACGCCGTCGACCGGCTGCCCAAGGGCATCCACTTCGCGGCCAACGTGGGCCACTCGGCCCTGCGGACCTGGGCCATGGGCGAGCGGGCCTTCGAGGAGGAGGCCGACCGCGACGACCTGGCCGCCATGGCGGGCCAGCTCACCGAGGCCCTGCGGGCCGGCGCCATCGGCTTCTCGACGTCGCGGACGGTCCACCACGAGACGTCGGACGGCCGGCCGGTGGCGTCCCGGTTGGCGTCGTGGGAAGAGGTGGTGTCCCTGGTCGGCGTGATGGGCGACCTGGGCACCGGGATCTTCGAGGGGGCCGACGCGGGATGTCGGCGCCCGACCCCGTCGTGCGGCCGCGGTCCCTCGACCGCATGACGGATCTGGCCGCCGCCACCGGCGTTCCGATGACGTTCGGACTGGTGGCCACACGGGGGCCGGGCTATCTCGTCGACTTCCTGGACGACGCCGCCGCCCGTGGGGCCCGGATGATCGCCCAGACCCACTGCCGGGGCATCTCGGTCCTGTTGTCGCTCAAGACCAGGCTGCCCTTCGACCTGCTCCCGGCCTGGGCCGACCTGCGGGCCCGACCGGTCGACGAGCAGGTCGCCGTGCTCGCCGATCCCGAACGCCGGCGTCCCCTACGTCGAGGCCGCCGTGCACGCCGATTACGCCGCCTACACCGGCGTGGGGGCCCAGGCCCGTCCCCCGGACTTCGAAGGCATCCGGGTCTACGAGCACGGTCTGCCGCCGAACCCGTCGGTGGCCGACGTCGGCCGGGAGCGCGGCGTCCACCCGGCCGAGGCCATGATCGACCTGTGCGTGGCCTCGGGGGGTGACCAGCTGTTCATCCAGCCCACCCTGTACCCCCAGGACGAGACGGTCCTGTTGCGGGCCCTCCGCCACCCCCGGACCGTCATGACCTTCTGCGACTCGGGTGCCCACCTCAGCCAGATCGCCGACTCGTCGATCCACACCCACCTGCTGGGCCACTGGGTGCGGGACCGTCGGGAGTTCACCCTGGAGGAGGCTGTGCGCATGGTGACGCTCGCCCCGGCGCTGGCATGGGGCCTCTCCACCAAGGGCCTGCTGCGACCGGGCATGGACGCGGACCTCAACGTCTTCGACCCCGACACCGTAGGTCCGGCCGTGCCCACCCTCGTCGACGACCTGCCGGCCGGTGGCCGGCGGCTCGAGCAGCGCTCGGTCGGCTTCCTGGCCACCGTGGTGGCCGGCAGGTCACCATCGACCGCGGCGAGCCGACCGGGGCCACCCCCGGTCGGCTGCTGCGGCGGGTCCCGGCCTGATTCGACGCCCATGCTCCGCAGCCGGGTCCCCCATGTCACGGCCGTCGAACTCGATCCCGGGCTCGGCGCGGCACCACATGCCGTCGCCGGACGACCAGGATCGCCTGTTCGAGGAGTTGCACCGGGCCCTCGGACCCGGGGCCGTCTTCGTGGGTCAGGACTCGCTGGACCTCGGGCCCATCCGCGCCGGCCATGCTTCGTCACCCGCAAACCCGTCTGCGGGGGACCGGTGACGGGGACACGAGCCGTCGGCACCGGATCCGGAGGCGGCCCCGGTGCGGCCGCCTACCGGTAGCTCACCGCATCCACAGGGTGCGGGCCGTCCGGCGACGGATCACCCAGTGACCGTCGAGGCGCACCATGTCGTCGAGGTAGCGGATGCCGAGCGTGAGATCACCGCCGCCCGCCGTCGCATCGCCCAGTTGGTGGACGACGGCGTAGGCGTCGACCACCGCCTCGTCGGGCCCCGGTCCCAACCGGATGAGGGGATCGGCGATCAGATGCATGCTGGTCGGGGAACGTGCGGGGCGCCCGCATGGACTCCAGCCACTCCTCGAGGTTCTGGGTCCCACGGGCCCCGGTCACCTCGGCCGCCGGGTGGAAGAGCGCGGCCAGCGCGTCGACGTCGCGCTCGTCGGCCGCCCGGGCGTAGCGCTGCAGCAGTCCGCGCAGCTCCTCGTGATCGCCACCGCGCGGCGGGCCCGGTCACAGGACCGCCACGGGGTTGACCGGACACCCGGTCCCCTTCGGGATGCGCAGGGGCGCCATGGTGAAGAGGAACGCCCACCTGCCGAGCTCGGCGCACCGGGCGGCCAACGGAGCCACCCGGACGTTGTCGATGAGGTGGAGGCCCATGGCCACGATGCCGATCTGGTGGACGGGGAACGGCCAGCCGGGCGTGCCCACGAATGGCATCGGGTCGGAGATCCCGTCGCTGCCGAGCACCGCCACCTCGCGCTCGGCCAGCCATGGCAGGCACTCGGCGTGGAGGCCCGAGAACCCGTCGAATCCCCGGGTGGCCCGCCGCCGCGCCTCGCGTCCCCACGCCACGATCAGGATGTCGCCCGATCCCGACCCGCACCCCCTGGGCCGTCTCGGCCGCCTCGAGGTCGGCGACCGTCACCACCTGCACCGGTGTCGAGGTAGTCGCACCCGAGGGCCCGGGGCACGTCGAGCAGCACGCCCCGGCCCACCACGCCGTCGGCCAGGGTCAGCACCGTATTGGACCGGGCCCCGTCGCTGCGGACGTCGATGGCCGGCCGACCGCCGTACATCCGGCCCCGCACGAACATGTGGGACAGGGCGTCGACGTGGGTGGTCCACAGACCGTGGACGTCGAGCGCCAGATGGTCCCGGGCCGCCTCGTAGCCCGCGATGCCGTTCGAGTCCCGGGCGTCCCCCGAGGCCAGCATGTGGTGCTGGACGGGATGGGGGTGTTCGGGCAGCGGCTCGGTGGCCAGGTCGTGGGCCAGGCTGACCGTCTCCCCGGTCACGACCGACCGGGCGGCGGCGGCCCGCCGCTCGTCGGTCAGGAAGTGGAGCGTGCCCCGCTCGTCCCCCTCCCCCCAGCGGTCCCAGTTCTGCAGCGACTCGAACAGGGCGTCGAGCTCGTCGGTGGTCGGGACCGGGAACTCGGTGGCCATGGCGCCATCCTGCCAGGGGCGCCGGCGCGGTGTCACCGACCGGTGCGGCCCGGGCGGCCAGCCCGGGTAGCAGGTCGAGGTCCCGGCAGACCTCCTGGGCCTCGATCCACGCGCCGTTGCGCTGGCGGGCCTCCGGACTCGTCACCAGCCAGGCGGCCACCGCGCCCACCACGTCGGCGCGGCGCCCGGCCGACGCGTCGAAACCGAAGGCAGCCATGTCCTGGGCGATCCGCTCGGTCGCCACGAACCCGGGACTGAGGTTGAAGGCCGCGATGCCCCGGTCACCGAGCTCCACGGCCACCAGGCCGGCGATGCGATGGAGCGCACCCTTCGACATGCCGTAGCCGAGACCCCACCCGCCGCTCCCGGCGGGCCTCGGCGGGTCCATCGCCCCCGAACTCGACGCCAGGTTGATCACCACGCCGTCGCCCCGCTCGACCATGGAAGGCAGCACCAGCTTGGCCAGGATCACCGGAGCCATCACGTTGGCCTCCAGGTGGCGGTCGAGGAGTTCGACCGGGGTGTCGAGCAGTCGGTCCATGTGGCCCGGCCCCACGTAGCGACCGTTGTTCACCAGCACGTCGATCCGTCCCCACCGCTCGAGCACCGTCGCCACGGCCGAACCGAGGGACGTCCGGTCGAGCAGGTCGAGGTAGACGGGGAGCGCCCGCCTTCCCTCGGCGACCACCAGGGCCGCCGTGGCGTCGAGCGAGCCGGGCAGTGGCGAGGTGTCCGACGCGGACACGGTGGAGGAGTGCTCCCGGGACTCGCCCTCGCTCAGGGTGCGGGCGCCGATCACCACGTCGAACCCGGCGCGGGCCAGATGGACGGCGATGGCCTTGCCGATCCCCCGGCTGGCCCCGGTCACCAGCGCGACGCGTGGCGGAGCCGGGTGGGTGGGCGTGGGCTCGATGGTCATGGTCCTCCCGCGGGTGGGCCGGGCGGGTGCCCGGCTGCTCGAACCGCATCATTGTCGCAGTAGGTTCGACCAGCACACGCGGACCGGACGAGGAGTCGACCCTGCCCACCACCCCAGCCAACGGCATCGACATCGCCTACGCCACCCACGGGGACCCGTCGTCGCCCCCCCTCCTGACCATCCACGGCCTCGGCGCCCAGATGACGGACTTCTCGGCGGCATTCGTCGACGGGCTGGTCGAAGCCGGCTTCTTCGTGATCACCTTCGACAACCGGGACCAGGGCGAGTCGACCTGGTTCGACGATGCCGGCGTCCCCGACGTCGGCGCGTCTGCTGGTGGACCCGGCGACGCCGGTCCCCTACCTGCTGGCGGACATGGCCGCCGACGCGGCCGGCCTGCTCGACGCCCTCGGCATCGCGTCGGCGCACGTGCTCGGGGTGTCCATGGGCGGGATGATCGCCCAACAGTTCGCCATCGACCACCCGACCCGGACCCGGACCCTGACATCGATCATGTCGACGCCGGGGCCGGCCGTGGGTCCGCCCACCCCCGAGGCCATGGCCGCCCTCCTGGTGGAGCCGGCCGAGGGACGGGACGCCGTCATCGACCAGTCCGTCGAGGTGTCCCGGATCCTCGCCTCGCCCGGGTTCCCCTTCGACGAGGCGGAGGTACGGGGACGGGCCGCCCGGCACTACGACCGGGGCAACCACCCGGACGGGACCATCCGCCAACTCGCCGCCATCCTCGCCTCGCCGGACCGGTCCGACCGCCTGGCGGACGTGGCGGTCCCCACCCTGGTGGTCCACGGTTCGGCCGATCCGCTCGTCACCCCGGCGGGGGGTCGAGCCACCGCCGACGCCGTGCCGGGCGCCGAGCTGTGGGTGGTCGAGGGGATGGCCCACGACCTGCCCGCCGCGGTGATCCCCGAACTGTGCGAGCGCCAGGCCGCGCTCATCGGCGACGGCGGCTGACCGTCCGGTCGGGCGCAGCCGTCCCACGCCGGTCCGGACTAGGCGCCGGCCAGGATCCGGCGCGGGTTGTCGACGAGCATGGCGGTGATCTGCTCCTCGGTGACCCCGTGGGCCCGCAGGTAGGGAAGCACGTCCTGGTCGATGTGCAGGTAGTGCCACTGCGGCAGCATCGGCAGCACCTCGGGGTCGACCCAGTCGATGTAGCAGGCGGCGTCGTGGGACAGCACCATGCGCCCGGCCAGTCCCCGGCGGCACAGCTCCACCACGATGTCGGCCCGGGCCTCGAAGGACATCTCCAGGTTGATGCCGAACCGGTCCATGCCGAGCCAGAATCCGGCCTCGGCCAGTGCGGTCAGGTGATCGGCATCGGTGGAGTCACCGCTGTGGCCGAGGACCACCGCCCCGGGGTCGACACCCTCGTCGGCCATCACCCGTCGGACGTCGAGGCCCCGCTCCGTGCCCGGGTGGGTGTGGACGGTGATCGGGCAGCCGGTCGCCAGGTGCGTGCGGGCCACGGCCCGCATCACCCGCTCGACGCCCGGGGTCAGCCCGTCCCGGTCGATGGCGCACTTGAGCATGCCCGCCCGGACGCCGGTGCCGGCGATGCCCTCGGTGATGTCGCCGACGAACATCGGCACCATCGGCTCCGGCTCCTGCCGCCCGAGGAGCCTCCCCACGTCCGGGGTGCGGTGGTGGAAGAAGAAGGGGACGTCGTGATACGTGTAGCACCCCGTCGCCACCACCACGTTGAGATCCGGGACCTGCTCCACGACCCGCTGGATACGCGGGATGTACCGGCCGAGGCCCACGACCGTGGGGTCCACGATGGTGCGGACCCCGCTGGCGGCCAGGGCGCGCAGCTTGTCCACAGCGTCCCCCACCCGGACGTCCTCGTCCCCCCACTCGTCGGGGTAGTTCTGCTGGACCTCGGCGGTCAGCACGAAGATGTGCTCGTGCATGTAGGTGCGGCCGAGATCGGCCGCGTCGACCGGCCCCCGGACGGTGGCGACGGTGGCCATGTGGCTCCCCCTGGTCTGCGGCCCGGCCTGGTCCGGGTCCGGGCCGATCGTACCGTCGGGTCCGGTCGGCCGGGGACTACGTGGAGGCGAACCCGTCGATGACGGCCACCAGCTCGTCGGGGGCGTCCTCCTGGATGAAGTGACTCGCCCCCTCGATGACCCGGTGGGGTTGTCCGTGCGCCCCCGGGATCCGTCGCTGCAGCACCGTGTGGGCACCGGCGGCGAAGGCCACCGCGTCCCGGTCGCCGAAGACGGTGAGGAACGGCTTCTCCCAGGTCTCGAGGAAGGCCCACGCCGCCTTGGCCTGGGGAACCCCGGGATTGTCGGGCTGGACCGGGATGAGCGCCGGGAAGCGCTTCGGGCCGGCCTGGTAGGAGCCGTCCGGGTACGGGGCGTCGTAGGCGGCCAGCTCGGCGTCGGACAGCTCCCGGGTGCTGCCCGCCTGGACGAGCGCCCCGACGGGGAGCACGTCGACCGACTGACTGAAGGCCAGCCAGTCCTCCAGGAACTTGTTGGCTCCCCGGCCCTCCGGCAGGCCGGTGTTGGAGGCGATCACCCGGTCGATGCGGTTCCCGTGGGCGGGCAGGAGCAGGAGACCGAGCGACCCGCCCCAGTCCTGGCAGAACAGGGTGACCCCCGTCAGGTCCTCGGACTCGAGCCACTGACCCAGCCACGAGGTGTGGGCGGCCATGGTGAACGCCTCGCGGTCGACCGGCTTGTCGGACCTCCCGAGGCCGATCAGGTCGGGGGCCACCACCCGATGTCCCCGCTCGACCAGTCCCGGGACCATGTGGCGGTACAGGTAGCACCAGGACGGGTTGCCGTGGAGGAGGAGCACGGGAGGCGCGTCGCGGGGACCTTCGTCGATGAAGTGGACGCGCAGGCGGGTGCCGTCGGCCGCCTCCACCTCGGAATAGTGCGGGGTGAAGTCGTAGTCGGGCAGCCTCTCGAACCGCTCGTCGGGCGTACGCAGGACGTCCATGGTGCTCACTCCCCCGCCGTGCGGACCGAGCCGACGAGGTCCTCGAGCAGCGGATCGATCACCACGACGACCTGGTCGGCCACGCCGTCGGCGTCGACCAAGGAGGCGAGCGCCCGTTCCTCCACCCGGTCGAATCGGACGTCGTCCCATCGGCGCCCGTCCCCGAGGATGACCCCGTCGACGTCGAACCGGGCCACCGGGGTCACCCCGTCGGGGTCCGGACCCGGCCCGGCGCCCCCGGCGAACCGGCGCACCCGCATCACCACGGGACCGGAACCGGCGTCCTGGCTCCCCGCGACCCACCGGGGCACGCATCCCATCACGATGGTGGTCTCCATGCCCGCCTTCTTGTGCACGTACTGCTCCTGGAAGTCACCCCGCTCCTGCATCGCGAAGAACGAGGCCCGGCTGGGATAGCGCACGATCGCGACGCGCTCCCAGGCCACGTCGTCGGCCACCTGGGCGATGACGTCGCCGAACAGCGGGACGGTGGCCCCCAGATCGGCCAGGATGGCGGTGGGGGCGTAGATGTCGTCGGCCTCCCTACCGGAGATGGCCGGGCCCCCCTCCTCGCCGTAGTCGGCCACCGGCTTGTACTTCATGAGGTTCAGCATCCACACGGGGCCGTCGTCCGCGGGCGACATCTGCAGCCACCGGCCCGCCGTCTCGACGTCGATGGACCCGAAGGGGTACTCCAGCCTGTCTGCCATGGTTCCGTTCCTTTCTCGGGCCCGAGGGCCGCCGGGTGGTCGATGGGAAGTTGGGTGAGGTGGGAAGTTGGGTGTGGTGGGGAGTCGGGTGAGGTGGGGAGTTGGGTGAGGTGGGCGCCGTCGCCGTTCAGGCCTCCAGCAGCGCGGACAGGGCGTCGTCGAGCATGGCGTGGACGTGGTGGTGGTCCAGGCCACGGTGGACGAGGTAGTGGTCGAGTGACTCGAACGAGCAGAGCGCGTCGATCGCCGCCAGGCGGGCCGCCGCCCGCCCGGTCGACATGCCTCCGAGTTCGGGGGCGAACTGGCGGGCGACCTGCTCGCGCAGCCGACCCCGGTCACCCTCGAACTGGTCGTGCACCACCGGGTCGAACGTGGCCCGGATACGGGTCGCCCGCAGCACCGGACCGGCGGCTTCCTGCAACCGGAGGCGGCAGTCGACGAACCGGGTTGATCCGGCCCCGGCGGTCGCCTTCACCGATTCCGGGGATCACCAGGAGGGGCGCCAGGCGCTCGAGCTGGCGGTCGATGGCCGCCCTGGACAACGAGTCATGGTCGTCGAAGTAGCGATGGACCGAACGCACGGAGAGTCCGGCCCGCCGGGCGACCTCCTCGGGGCCCGGGCTCAGGTTGTCCTCGGAGAACAGGTCGAGCACGGCGTCGAGCACGGCGTCGTGGTTCCGGTCGCGGATGGCCGATCGTCCGTCCACCGCCCGCTCCGGCACCGTCCCGGTGCTCCCACCCGCTCCCGTCACCGTCCTAGTTCCCGTGCCCGAACCTGGGGCTCCGCCCCTGCTCGAGCCGCCGGTTCCGATCGTGGACGCGTCCGAGCGTCGACTGGTGGGTGAGGACCCAGAACTGGTTCGCCCGGACCGCATAGCTGACGTCCGCCGCCAGGTCGGCGGGGTCCATGGCCACCGTCCCCATGAACGCGGCGATCTGCTCGATGGGCACCTCGGTGGGTGGGGGGAATCCGAGCGCCGCCGGGGCGTTGCGTGACGACTCGAAGATCCGGGTGGCCACGAGTTCGGGGCAGAGGCAGGTGACGCCCACGGGCGTGCCCTCGAGTTCGAGGGCCAACGACTCCGACAGACCCACGACCGCGTACTTGGTGGCGTGGTAGGGGCCGAGCACCGGGGACGACGTCAGGCCGGCCTCCGAGGCGGTGTTGACCACGTGACCCTCCCCCTGCTCCAACATCAGCGGGACGAAGGTACTCACGCCGTAGGCCGGGCCGAGCACGTTGACGCCCACCACCCAGTCCCACACCGCCGGCTTGGTCCGGTGGTTGGGCTGTCCGTTGGCCACACCACGTTGTTGCAGAGGAGGTGGACCGGGCCGAAGGCCGCCAGGGCCGAGTCCCGCAGGCCGGCGACCTGGTCGGGGTCGGACACGTCACACACCACCGGCACGACGGCGCCCCCGGCGTCGGTGATGCGCGCCGACTCCCGTTCGAGGGCCGGCTGCTCGATGTCGGCCATCACGACCGACATGCCGTCGGACAGGAAGCGTTCGGTCAGCGCCAGGCCGATGCCCGAGGCGGCCCCGGTGACGACGGCGGTTCGTCCGTCGAGTTCCATGGTTGTCTCCATCCTGTGCCCGCCGCGGCGGGCGTGTCGTGTCGGTCGGGTGGTTCGTTGGGAAGCGGGTCAGACCCGGGCGATGACTTCGTCACCGAAGGCGGCCAGCGCGGCCTCGGTGTCCTTCCAGAACAGGAAGGAGGGAACCACGATCCGGTCGACTCCGAGATCAGCCAGGGCCGCCGCCTCCTCCAGGGCGCCGGGCCCAAGACGCCGTCGCCCCCACACGTGATCTCGATGGCGGCCGGATCGCGGCCGGCCACGGCGGCCGTCTCCCGGACCAGGGCGAACAGGTCGGCGAAGGTCCGGTGGCTGCCCGAAGCCGGGAAGAACCCGTCACCGATGCGTCCGGCCCGACGGGCCGCCACCTCGGTGTGGCCGCCGATGTGCACGGGCACCGTGCCGCCGACGGGCTGCGGCCGGCAGATGCAGTCGGTGAAGGAGGTGAATTCGCCGTGGTAGCTGGCCCGGTCCTGGCTCCAGAGCGCCCGCATGGCCGCGATGCCGTCGTCGGTGCGGCGCCCCCGCTCGGTGAACGGCACGCCGATGGCGTCGAACTCCTCCTCGAGCCAGCCCACTCCGACCCCGAGTTGGACACGCCCTCCCGACAGGTGGTCGAGCGTGGCCACCTCCTTCGCCAGCACCACCGGGTTCCGCTGGGGTTGGATCAAGATCCCCGTGGCGAGGTTGATGTGGGAGGTGACCGAGGCCAGACAGGCCAGCCACACGAGCGGATCGGGTATCGGCGAGTCGTCGGCCCCGGGCATGCGGCCCGAGCGGTCGTAGGGGTAGGTGGACTCGTAACCGGCGGGCACGACGGTGTGCTCGACCGTCCACAGCGATTCGAATCCTGCGGCCTCGGCGGCGCGGGCCATGGCGATGGCGGCCGGGGCGTCCGTGAACGGGCCGGTGTTGGCGAAGACGATGCCGAACTTCACGAGGGGACCTCCCCGGTCGCGAGGGTGCAGACGGTGCCGCGCCGCGGGTCGACCCGGCCGGACAGGTGCGAGCCGAACACGGTCGTGACGGCGTCGGGCCCGGACACGCGGTCGAGTTCCAGCCACGTCGCGACCCACTCCGCGTAGGCCTCCCAGGCGGTGGCGATCCGCTCCTCCAGCCCGGCCGCCCCCCACTCGGCCGAGCGCTTGGTGACGTGACCCGGAGCGAAGAAGAACGTCGGGCGGGCCCGGGCAGGTCGTCGCCGGACGGTGCCGCCCGGTCCCAGTGGGTTCCCCCCACGATCATGGAGTGGACGAGTCGGTCCCCCAGCCGCCCGTGCACCCCGCGCACCACGTCCCAGTCGCCCGCCACGTCGACCAGCAGCGACAGCTCGACGGCGATCCCGTCGAGGTCGTCGTAGGGGTGGACGACGTCGTAGACGCCGAGGCCGCGGCAGAACTCGGCATTCGCCACCGAGGTGAGCCCGACCACCCGCTGGCCACGTCGGTGCAGCTGGTGGGCCAGACCGATGGAGGTCTTCGCCGAGGCACTCGTGATGATCACCTGACCGGCACCCAGGTCGTCCTGGTCGGCCAGGAAGTCGTCGATCAGGTACGACGTGAAGAAGAGCGGATGGAGCAGCATCTGCAGCTCCTCGCGGTCGGGTCGCCACGCCGGGTCGGCGACACAGCGCCGCAGCCGGTTGTACGGATCGGCCAGACCGGCGCGGTGGGGCGATATGTCCGTGACCCCCTCGGCGTCGGACCGGCCCGGCGTCACGACGAACTCGGTCGACATCGGGACGAAACCGAAGAACCGCTCCCCGGGGCGACGTCGGCCGACCGGGTCTCGATCACCTCGGCGAACCCCCACGCGGGTACGCGTCCCCAGGGTGTGCGGTCGGGCGTATCGGCGGCCGACGGCGGAAAGTAGTCCCAGTAGTGGAACAGGTGGCCGAGGACGGCGTAGGTCACGTTGTTCGACGAGAAGCCGAACCGGTCGATGCGCAACCGGGCCTCGCCCTGGGCCAGGGGCGACGGATCGCGCTCCACGGTTCGCCAGTGCCCGAGGTCCCCCCGGTCGACTTCGATGTCCATGGAGCGTCCTCCCACGGGTCCCGGACCCGGCCGGGTCGGGCGACTTCTGTCATTTTCGATGACATGTGTCACGGTAGCTGTCAGAAGATACACTCGCAACCGGGGCGGAGGGACCGCCCCGCCGATCCCGCCCCGGTCGACCGCCCACGAACAGGAGAACCGTGATGGACCCTTACGTCCTGTACGCCATGCCCGCTTCGCTCTACTCGGGGAAGGCCCGGTCGTACCTGCGCACCCACCGGATCGACTACGTCGAACGGGCTCCCGGCGACCCCCGCTACAGCGGGGAGATCGAACCGGCCATCGGACGCTGGATCATCCCGGTGCTGCAGACCCCCGACGGATCGATCGTGCAGGACACCGTCGACATCATCGACCACCTCGACGCCACCGTCCCGCCGGAACGCTCCGCCTATCCCACCGGGGGTGTCCTACGGACCGTCGCCCACCTCCTCGAACTGTTCGGGGGCGAGGGACTGCTGCGGCCGGCGATGCACTACCGCTGGGACTTCGACGAGGTGAACGTGCCCTTCCTGGCCAAGGACTTCAGCGCCGCCCTGGCCGTCGGAGCCGACGACGCCACCCGCGAGGCGGTCTTCGCCTTCGCGTCCGAGCGGATGCGCAGCGCGACGGCCGCCTTCGGGGTCACTCCGGAGGTCGTGCCGGAGATCGAAACGTCCTACGAGGAGTTCCTGGACCTGTTCGACGCCCACCTGGCCGGCTCGCCCTACCTGCTGGGTGGCAAGCCCACCATCGCCGACTACGGGTTCATGGGGCCCCTCTACGCGCACCTGGCCCGCGACCCGTATCCCTCCCTCCTGATGAAGCAACGCGCCCAGCGGGTCTGGCGGTGGGTCGAGCGCATGAACGCCCCGGTCCTCGACGCGTCGGAGTACGGCGACTGCAGCCAGGAACTCTTCGCGGACGGGTCCGTCCCCGACTCGCTGGTGGCGCTGCTCGGCTACATCGGCACGGAGTACGTCGGAGAGGCCGTCGCCCAGGTGGCCGCCGTCGACGCCTGGCTGGCGGACAACCCCGAAACGGCCGAGGGTGACGTGGTACTGGGCAAGCCGAAGCGGCGCATCAGCGGCACCACCACGTTCGACTGGCGGGGCCGGCCGATGACCGTGGGCGTCGTCCCCTACCGGGTCTTCCTGGTGAAGCGGGTCCAGGACGCCTTCGCAGCCGCCGGCGCCGACGAGCAGGCGACCGTGCGCAGCCTCTTCGTCGGGGCCGGGCTCGACCCGCTGCTGGACATCCGGCCGCGCCGCTGGGTACTGCGGGCGGACAACCGCGAGGTCTGGGGCCCGGCCCAGGAGCCCGTGCTCGCCTGAGTCCGGCCCGGCGACCGGGACCGTGCCCGGTGTGGCGCCTACCCGGCGTCCGGGGCGCTCGCGGTCCGGCGGGCGCGGTAGCGCCCGATCCGGGTGACGAACTCCTCGGTCTGGGAAGCCGACCAGGCGACCGCCCGACCTCCGACCAGCTCGCCCACCCGGGTCCGGTGGGCGGCGATGCGGGGGTCGAGGGCCCGGTCGAACCCGGCACGGGACAGGCCGGCGAGGCGGACGTAGAGCGGCACCAGCGCGGCCTCGGCCAGCGTCGGGCCCGCGCCCACCAGCCACGGGGCGTCGCCCAGACACTCCCCCAGTTCGACCAGGGCGGCGGCCAGGGCATCGGCCGCCTCTCCGATGCGGCCGGCGTCGGTGCCGTAGTAGACGCCGATCATCGGGGGGAAGACCCGGCCGTCGATCCAGGCCATCAGCTCGCGCACCCGGGACCGGTGGTCGGGGTCCGACGGCAGCAGGGGCGGTGCTTCGACCCGCTCCTCCAGCCACTCGAGGATGGGCAGCGAGTCGGCGCGGTACTCGCCGTCCACCCGCACCAGGGGGATCTCCCCCCGGGGCGAGTTCGCCACGAACTCGTCGGGGACGACGTACCCGACCGGTCGGACGGCCGTCGGTGGCACGTCGACCATGTCGTGGGGAATGCCGCGCTCGGCCAGGGCGAAGGAGACCCGCACCGAGTACGGACAGACCCAGTGGCCGAAGAGGGTGACGTACGGGGACGGCCGGGCCGGGAGTTGGTCGACGCTGCTCACCGGTTCAGTCTCCCCGGCCCGGGCCGAACGGTCGACCGGGGTCGATCCGGGCCGCCGCCGGATCGGGAGTCCGGCTCGAACCGGCTGGTCGCCCATACGATCGGGCCCCGCCGAAGACGGGGCCCGATCGTATGATGCTGGTCCTTCTGGCCGGCCCCGGTGAAAAGTCAACCCACCGGGAACCGGATTCGGGTCCGGCTCAGGTGGTCTTGAGCGACTTGAGAGCGGTGACGCTGCCATCCGTTCCGAGGCAGACCTCACCCGTGCCCACCCCGGGAATCTTGAGGCCGTCACCGGTGTCGGCCGTGACCGTGGCGGTGAACTTCTCCGCCGTGGGCTCCGTCGCACCCTTGACCTTGGAGTAGCCCGGGCACTTCTTCGCCGAGGTGGACGACAGGGTAGGAGCGCCGATGGTCGTCGTGCTACCGCTCGTCCAGGTGATCGTCCCACCGCTGGCCAGCGTGAGGGCCGGCAGCGGTTCGGAACTTCCCCCCGTGACACCGCCCGTGCAGCCACTGACGGTGATGTCCCCCGCGATGTTCCCGGAGATCGTCGTACAGGTGATCTTGGCAGCGGCAGCCCCTGCTTCACCGCTCATTCCGACCACGGCGACCCCGGTGATCGGAATCGTCAATGCGGCCAGAGTTAGCAACATGCGACGCATGTAATCCCCCCATCTCAGATTGCAGAGCCGATTTGACCCCACACGTGAATGTGGCCCCCGTATGAGTGCCAACGACGTTGTACCACCGGAGTTCGCGGAAGACAACCATTTGCACCCGTGGCTATCGGAGCGGCTGTCCACTCGACCACGGAGCGTGTCCACCGGTGTGGACCGTAGGTGGAATTTTCCGTAAAGAGGGACGCAGAGTCCGGTTTCCCGACCTCCCCGCCGTCGCCGGCACACGACGACGCCCCCCGGGTGACCGGGGGGCGTCGTGCAGTGCTGCTGTTGTGAACGCCCTCCCGGGGGGTTACGTACCGGGAGACGTCGCCGACGCTCGGCCTAGGTGAACTTGAAGTCCTTGAGCATCGACAGGTTCCCGCTGGTGGAGAGGCAGATCTCGCCCGACAACGTCCCCGGCACCTTCAGTCCGTCACCGCTGTCCCCCGTCACGGACCCGGCCAGCTTGAATGCGGCCGGCTCTGTCGCACCCTTGACCTTGGAGTAGCCGGGGCACTTCTTGGCCGAGGTGGCAGACACGCTAGGCGCCCCGGTCGTCGTGATACTCCCGCTGGTCCAGTCGATCGGACCGCCGGTCTCGAGGGCCGCGAGGGCTTCCGAACCGCCGCCGGTATCCCCTCCGGTGCAGCCGCTGATAGTGACCGGTCCGGCGGCCGGGCCGGAGATCGTCGTGCAGGTGATCTTGGCGGCGGCCGCCCCTGCCGTTCCACTCATCCCGACCACGGCGACCCCGGTGACCGGGATCGTCAATGCAGCCAGAGTTAGCAACATGCGACGCATGTATTCCCCCTCCATCTCAGAGTGTGCAAAGCCCGTTTGACCGTGCACGTGAACTTGGCTCTCTTTCGAAGGCCAACGTCGTTCTACCATTTGGATACGGTGAATTCAACCCAAATCCAGGCCTGGTTCTTTGGATTATTACTGGACGGTCGGGTTGAGGATGCACGGTGATTGTCGCTTCGTCCACCTGACGGGCCGTCAGTTGATTCCATCATGCTTCGCCCGAAACGAGAACGCCGTTCTATTTGGATGCACACCCGGCCCACAGTCATCGGACCGGGGCGGTGAACCCGTCAGAGGGTGACGGTGTCCGGCCCGGCGGACATCCGCCGGGCCGGACACGACGACACCGTCGGATCAGCCGGCGGCGCCCACGATCGGGCTCGGGAGCGAGGTCCCACCCTGGGAGCCGTAGTAGGTGGTGGCGTAGGAGAAGACTCCTCCGTCGCTGGCGAACAGGTTGTACCCGCCGTTCTCACCGGCGGCGATCGACACCACCGGGCTGTTGAGCGGCGCATTGCCGTGGCTGCCGTCGAAGGTGGCGTCGCCGTAGTTGAAGACACCGCCGTCGGCACCGACCAGCCAGTAGCCGCCGCCGTCATTGGTGGCGGCCATGCCCACCACCGGGCTGTTGAGCGCCGCATCGCCGTGGCTGCCGTGGAAGGTGGCGTCGCCGTAGGAGAACACTCCACCGTCGGCGGCGACCAGCCAGTAGCCATGGCCGTCGCTGGTGGCCGCCATGCCCACCACGGGCCGGTTGAGCGGTGCGTTGCCGTGGCTGCCGTAGAAGGTGGCGTCCCCGTAGGCGAACACCCCTCCGTCGGCGGCCACCAGCCAGTAGCCCCGGTTGTCGGGCGTCGGGGCGATGCCCACCACCGGCTGGTTGAGCGGCGCATTGCCGTGGCTACCGAAGAAGCCGGCATTGCCGTAGTTGAAGACCCCGCCGTCGGCGGCGACCAGCCAGTAGCCCAGGTTGTCGGTGGTCGGGGCCATGCCGACGATCGGGCTGTTGAGGGTGGCCGGGGCGCCCAGCGGTTGGACCGTGCCATGGGCGTAGACGGTGCCGTTCGCCGCCACCATCCAGTAGCCGGGCACGAACGACGTGAACGGAGTGACGATGTTCGACGAGTTGGACCCTCCTCCCGTACCGACCGCGTTGATGGCCGCCACCCGGAACGAGTAGGCCGTGCCGTTGGTGAGCCCGGTCACGTCATGGGTGAGGACGTTGCCGACGGTGATCGAGGTCTGCGGGACGTCGAGGATGAACGGGGTGATGACGTACCCCGTCACGGGCGATCCCCCGTCGGAGGTCGGCGCGGTCCAGGTGACCGAGGCGCTGGCGTTGCCGGCCGTGGCCGTCACGTTGAGGGGCTGGCCGGGAACGGTGGCCGGCGTGACGGCGTTGGAGGCGGTCGACGCCGTCCCGGTGCCGGCCGTGTTGGTGGCCGCCACCGTGAACGTGTAGGCGGTGCCGTTGGTGAGCCCGGTCACGACATCGGTGAGGACGTCACCGACATCGACCGGGGTCTGGGCCGTCGACCCGATGAAGGGGGTGATGATGTATCCCGTCACGGGCGATCCGCCGTCGGAGGCCGGTGCCGCCCAGGTGAGCGAGGCGCTGGCGTCACCGGAGGTGGCGACCACGTCGGTGGGGGGCCCCGGCGGGATGACGGCGTTGGTCGGCGTCACCGAGTTCGATGCCGCCGACGGAGATCCCGAACCGACCGCGTTGGTGGCCGTCACGGTGAACGTGTAGGCGGTGCCGTTGGTGAGTCCGACCACGACATCGGTGAGGACGTCACCGACGTCGACCGGAGTCTGGGCGTTCGTCCCGATGAAGGGGGTGATGGTATAACCCGTCACGGGCGATCCCCCGTCGGAGGCCGGTGCGTCCCACGTGAGGGTGGCGCTGGCATTGCCGGCCGTGGCGTCCACATTCGTCGGGGCCCCGGGCACGGTGGCCGGCGTCACGACGTTGGATTCCGCCGACGCCGTACCGGTACCCGACGTGTTGGTGGCCGCCACCGTGAAGGTGTACGCCGTTCCGTTGGTGAGTCCGGTGACGGTGTCCGAGGTGACATCACCGACGTCGATCGGCGTCTGGGCGGTCGTCCCGATGAAGGGGGTGATGACGTACCCGGTGATGGTCGATCCCCCGTCGTTGGACGGTGCGTTCCAGGTCAGTCCGGCGCTCGAGTCGCCGGACGTGGCCACCACGTTGGTGGGCGCTCCGGGAGCCCCGAGGAGGTTGACGTAGGCCGCGGCGGGAAACTGCAGGGGCGACGCGCTCACCAGGGCCGTGGTCGACCCGGGGGACAGGACCGGTGCGGTCGCGAACGGCGGGGTGGCTCCCCCCGTCTGGGCCGGGCCGGCCGGGCTGCCGACCGTGTAGCCGGCGTAACCGGTCTCCTGGCAGTTGGCCGGACCGTTGCCGGTGGCGCCTCCGAAGGTGAGCGGGAGCGCCACACCGAGGTCGAACTTGGTGATGCTGGTCACGCCGACCCCGGCGGTGCCTCCACCCGTTCCCGCCGTGGTGAACACGTTGCCGGTGTTGAAGTTGGGATCGGTGTAGGTCAGAGCGCTGGCGTAGCCGACCGTCTCCCCCGACGCCGAGGCGGTCGGCGCGATGCTGATGACGGCCGACGCCTTACCGGTGATGGAGGTGATGGTGGCGGTGGCGGGGAACCCGGCTCCACTCGAGGCCACGGACTCGCCCACGGCCGCCTTGGAGAAGTTACCGGTGATGGTGGTCGAACCGCTGGTCCACGAGACCTTGGTGACCGTCCCCCCGTCGTTGGCCTGGGAGAGGGTGGGCGAGGTGTAGGTGTAGTTGCCCGTGGCGTTGCCGTCGGTCGATCCGATGTTCTCGACCCAGCCGAGCGTGACGGTGGCCGAGCCCACCCCGTTCGACTCGATGTTGGCGACGAAGGCGCCCGAGAGGGTGGTGGTCGCCGTACCCGACAGGCCGAAGGTGGCCCCGGTCGGTGCCGCGGTGTCCGTGGTCGTGTTGGCGTCGAGCTGGGTCACGAATGGCGCCACCTGCTTGCCGGCGAGCGAGTTGGTGCAGTCGGCCTCGTAGGAGACCGCGGGACTCGTCGGGTTGCCGGGGGGATTGTTGTTGACCGCTCCGGCCACCCCGGGCCCGGCGATGGCGGCCCCCAGTCCGGCCAGCGCCAGCAACGATCCGGCCGCCGCCGAGCTGACCGCCCGTCGTCCTCTGGTCCGCCCTCCGGCCCGTCCGGTCCCGTTCACCCGTGCTGGCTCCGACCTCATGATGGCATTCCCCGTTTCCGTTCTGATCCGTGTGACGCACCCGGAAGGAGGGACGGCCTGCATACGTCGACGCCCGAGCCGTCGGACGGTGAACCCCGGCTGTCCCGGGCCCCCTCACCGCCTGGCGCTCTCCGCCACTCCCCCTGGGCTGGGTCATGCTGTCATGGAAGTCGGGTTGCCGCAAGCACGATTATAATTCTCCGGCGCCGTCAACTCGCTTCTCGTCGGGCGTCGGATCCGAAGGCCGGGGAAGTCGGTCTCCGACCCTCGGGATCCCGGGTTCCGAGGCTCGGGATCGGGAGTTCCAAGGCCCGGGAACCCGGGCACCCGAGGCTCCGGGACATCGGGGGGAGGTGCGATGTCCCATCGGAGGCGGCGCCGACGTCCGACGGCGGCGCCACCACGCCGACACAGCCGGCGGGAGCCCCGGGGGCCCGTCGCGTTACAGTCCGGCACGGCCCGAGCCCCCGCCAATCGCTCCCCGTCGAACCGGGCCGAGGAGACCCCATGCCTGACGCCCCACCGCTCACCGCGCTCGACATCGCGCGGCGGGCCACGCTGCTGCCCATCACCGAGGTGGCCGCCGGCATGGGGATCGGCGAGGACCTGTTGCAGCCCTACGGCCGCTATGTGGCCAAGGTGTCACTCGACGCCGTCGAGGTCCTGGCGGACCGGCCCCGAGCCAGGTACGTCGTCGTCACCGCCATCACCCCCACCCCGCTCGGAGAAGGCAAGACCACGACCACCCTCGGGCTCGCCCAGGGTCTGAGCCGGATCGGCCGGCCGGCCACCGCGGCGATCCGCCAGTCCTCCATGGGTCCGACGTTCGGGATCAAGGGAGGGGCCGCCGGCGGCGGCTACAGCCAGGCCGCCCCCTTCGAGGCGTTCAACCTCCATCTGACCGGGGACATGCATGCGGTCACGGCGGCCCACAACACCCTCTCGGCCATCGTGGACAACCACCTGCACCATGGCAACGAGCTCGGTCTCGACCTCCACGCCATCTCGTGGCGCCGGGTGCTCGACGTCAACGACCGGGCCCTGCGCAACATCGTGATCGGACTGGGCACGGCGGAGGACGGCGTGCCCCGCCAGTCGGGTTTCGACATCACCGCGGCGTCCGAGGTGATGGCCGTCCTGGCCCTGTCGACATCGTTGGGCGACATGCGCCGCCGTCTGGGCGAGATCGTGGTCGGGTTCGACGGCTCCGGTCGGCCGGTCACCGCCGAGCAGCTCCGTGGCGCCGGCGCCATGGCCGTCATCCTGCGTGACGCCCTCCAGCCGAACCTGCTGCAGACGCTCGAGAACACCCCCGTCCTGGTCCATGCCGGCCCGTTCGGGAACATCGCCCACGGCAATTCCTCGGTGGTGGCCGACCTGATCGGCATCCACACCGGTGAATTCCTGGTCACCGAGGCCGGCTTCGGCGCCGACATGGGCGCGGAGCGCTTCTTCAACATCAAGTGCCGCGTGTCGGGGCTGACCCCCGACGCCGCGGTGGTCGTGGCCACCGTCCGCGCCCTGAAGGCCCACTCGGGGGCCCACCGGATCGTGGCGGGTCGCCCCCTGCCACCCGCCCTGCTCGAGGAGAATCCGGAGGAGGTGCGTATCGGCGCCGCCAACCTGGTGAAGCAGGTTCGCAACGTCCAGCTCCACGGGGTGACGCCGGTGATCGCCATCAACGCCTTTCCCGGTGACCACGAGAGCGAGTACGAGGTGATCCGCCAGGTCGCCGACTCCCTCGGCGTCCGTTGCGCCGTCACCACCCACTTCGCCGACGGTGGGCGGGGGGCCACCGAATTGGCCGAGGCCGTCGCCGAAGCCGCCGCCGAGCCGTCGGGATTCCACCCCCTCTACCCCTCGGAGGCCACCTTGCGGGCGAAGATCGAGACCATCGCCACCGAGGTCTACGGAGCGGATGGAGTCGACTTCTCCACTCCGGCCGGCCGGCGGATCGACCAGCTCGAGGAGGCGGGCTTCGGTGGGCTGTCGGTGTGCATCGCCAAGACCCACCTGTCGATCTCCTCCTTCCCGGAGCTCAAGGGGGCTCCGACAGGGTGGCGGCTGCCCGTGCGGGAGGTGCGACTCTCGGCCGGAGCCGGATTCGTGTACGCCATCTGCGGCGACATGCGGACCATGCCGGGTCTGGGATCCCACCCGGCCGCCTTCGACATCGACCTCGACGAACACGGCGACATCGTCGGTCTCTACTGAACCGATCCGGGCGGCGAGGGACCTCACCCCCGCCGTGCCCGTCGGCCGCCGGCCGAGGCGCGCCCGGTACCACCGGGCCGGTGTGCCCGCCGTGGCTCAGCCGGGCAGTCCGGCCAGGAAGTCGACGATGGCCGCGTTCACCGGTCCCGGATGGGTCAAGTTGGCGGCGTGGGTGCCGCCCTCGATCTTCACCACTCCGGGGCAACCGACCAGTCCGGACGCCAGCCGCTCGGCCTTGTCCATGGAGATCGAGACGTCGGCGGTTCCGTGGACGACCAGGGCCGGGGCGGTGATCTCCTCCAGCCGGTCCTCGATACCTTCGCGCTCCACCAGCGCCTGGCCCGGGTTGCGCACCGACTCCTGGGGCAGCGCCTTCCACCGTGCCGTCCAGGTCGCCGACAACCCGGGCTCGCCCAGGATGAGGGCGGCGGTGGCGTCGGCGAGCTCGTCGGAGGGTCCGTCGGTGACCCAGGCGTCGATCATGCCCTGGTAGATCGGCACGACCTCGGCGTCCTCCGGACCCGCCTGGGTGTCGAGCAGGATCAGGCCCCGGATCCGCTCGGGTGCCAACAGGGCGGCCCGGAGGCCGACGAACCCACCCTGGGACATGCCGCCCACGACGGCCCGCTCGATCCCGAGGTGATCCATCAGGGCGAGACAGTCACGCGCCAGGTCCCAGTAGGTGAAGGGCCGCCCGTCGTAGACGGTGTCGCCGAATCCCCGGGCGTCCCACGTGACCACCCGGTAGTGGTCGCGCAGCGCGGCCACCTGGTCGTCGAACATCGAGCGGTCCATGAGGAAGCCGTGGGCCAGGACCACGATCGGCCCCGCTCCGCCGGTGTCGTCGTAGGCGATGGTCGCCCCGTTGACCGCTGCAGTCGCCATGTGGATCCTTCCCCCGACCCCGCTCGCGGGTCGCGTCCGGGAGGAAGTGTAGGCGGGGGCCGGCGGGCCTTTGGTCCTGAATCGGACGGATGCGGTCAAGGTGGGGCGCCACCGCTCCGACGTCAACCACATGGCATCGACCGACCACCACGGGCCGGACTTCCGCACCGACCGCACCGACTTCTCACGACCCGAGATGATCGTCGTCCCCGTGCTGGCATTCCCGGTCGATCGCCTCTCCGAGGTCCGGGGCCCCGACTCGTCCTCCCGCTCCGGCGACACCGCCGGGCACCGGATGGCCGGGTCCGGCTCGAGCGCGCCGCCCGCGGTAGGCCGAGGCCCACCCAGGCGATGATGTCCCGCTGGATCTCGTTCGTCCCACCGCCGAACGTGAAGATCGTCTGGCCCCGGGCCCGCTGTTCGAGGTGGCCGCCCAGGACGGCCCCCGGCGATCCCTCGGCCAGGTACCCGGCCTGGCCCACGATCTCGAGCAGGACCCGGTAGGCCTCCAGGGCGAACTCGCTGCCGTAGACCTTGGTGGCGGAGGCATCCGCCGGATTGAGACCCTTGTCGGCGGCCCAGGCGACCTTCCAGTTGATGAGCTTCAGGTACTCGGCCCGGGCCCACAGGCGGGCCAGTTGGATCTGGACCCACTCCTGGTCGATCACCCTCCGGCCGTCGGCCGACCGGGTCTCCTGGGCCCACCCACGCACCTCGGTGATGCTGCGCAGGATGCCCGACACCGGACAGATGGCCACCCGCTCGAAGTTGAGCTGGTTGGTGATCAACTTCCACCCGCCGTTCTCCTCCCCCACCAGGTTGGCGGCGGGCACCCGCACGTCCTCGTAGAAGGTGGAGCTGGTGAACTCCCCGGCCATCGTCGGCAGCGGCGTCCAGCTGAAGCCCGGGGTGTCGACCGGAACGATGAACACCGAGAGCCCCTTGTGCTTCGGAGCGTCCGGGTCGGTGCGGGCGGCCAGCCAGACGTAGTCGGCGTACTGGATGGCACTGGTGTAGAGCTTCCGACCGTTGATCACGTACTCGTCGCCGTCGCGCACGGCCCGGGTCTGGAGCGAGGCCAGGTCGGTCCCGGCCCCCGGCTCCGTGTAGCCGATCGAGAAGTGGACCTCCCCCCGCAGGATGGCCGGCAGGAAACGCTCCCGCTGCTCGTCGGTGCCGAGCTGCATGATCGCCGGACCCACGCTGTTGAGGGTCAGCAGCGGCAGGGGCACCCCCGCCCAGTGCGACTCCTCGACGAAGATCATCTGGTCGATCGGCCCCCGCCCGTGCCCCCCGTACTCGACCGGCCAGCCGATGCCCAGCCAGCCGTCGTCCCCCATCCGCCGGATGGTGGCGACGTAGTCGGGACGACCGCCGGGTCCCGGGGTGGTGGCCGCCAGATCGGCGAAGTAGGTGCGAAGCTCGGCCTGCAGCGCCAGCTGCGCGTCGTTCAGGGCGAGGTACACGGTGGCGTTCCCATGGCTGCGGACGATACCCGCCCGGCCGGGGTGGGGTACCTTCCCCTCCCATGACCCCGCCCACCGCACCCACGCCGCCCGCCGCCCTCTTCGACGTCGCCGACAAGACCGTCGTGGTCACCGGCGGCTCCCGCGGGATCGGGCGGATGATCGCCGCGGGCTTCGTCGGCGCCGGGGCCGACGTGGTGATCGCCTCGCGCAAGGCGGACGCGGTGGAGCACACCGTGACGGAACTCTCGGCCTTCGGCCGGTGCCGTGGGCTGGCGGCCGACCTGTCGACCGAGGAGGGGGCGCGCGTCTTCGCCGAGGAGGTCGCCGCCGACCACGACCGCGTCCACGTGCTGGTGAACAACGCCGGCGCCACGTGGGGGGCGCCCCTGGCCGAACACGACACCGCCTCGTGGTCCCGCGTGCTCGACCTCAACGTCCAGGGCGTCTTCCACACCACCAAGTTCTTCCTGCCCCTCCTCGAGGCCGCCTCGAGCGAGGACGATCCGGCCCGGGTCATCAACATCGGGTCGATCGACGGGATCCACGTTCCCGTCCTCGAGTCGTACTCGTACTCGGCGTCCAAGGCCGCCGTGCACCAACTGACCCGCCACCTGGCCCGCCGGTTGGCCCCTTCCGTCACCGTCAACGCCGTGGCCCCCGGACCGTTCGAGTCGAAGATGATGGCCGCCACCCTCGACGCCTTCGGCGACCAGATCGCCGCAGGGGCGCCGCTCAAGCGCATCGGCCGACCGGACGATATGGCAGGGGTCACCATCTTCCTGGCCTCGCGGGCCGGGGCCTACCTGACGGGGGCGATCATCCCGGTAGACGGGGGTATCGCCACCGTCGGCTGACCGGGGCGTCCCGGCAGCCCGTTCGGCCCTGGTCGTTTCGCCACGGTGGGTGGTAGCTTGACCACTTAGAGTGTGGTCTACCACCAGACCGTGGGAGGCACGATGGGCAGGTTCAGCGATGCGGGCGGGCGCCGATGGGCGGTGGCGGTGGCGGTCGTCCTGGCCGTGGTGACCCTCGGACCGCTGGCGCCCACCGCTCCACCGGCCGGGGCCGCCGCACCCCGTTCGGTGCCCGGCGTGGTGGGCGTCTCCGACAACTTCTGGCTGGTCACCCCGTCGGGAGGGGTCGAGGCCTACGGCGTCCCGTCCTACGGTGCACCCCCCCTACTCAACCGGCCGATCGTGGCCGCCGTCACCGACCATGCGCTGACCGGCTACTGGCTGGTCGCCAGCGACGGCGGGGTGTTCGACTACGGCAGCGCCGGCTTCTACGGCTCGACGGGCAACATCGCCCTCAACCAGCCGATCGTCGGCATGGCCCAGACTCCGGACGACCGGGGCTACTGGCTGGTGGCCGCCGACGGCGGGGTGTTCGCCTTCGGGGACGCCGGCTTCTACGGGTCGACCGGCAACCTCCACCTCAACCAACCGATCGTCGGTATGGCGGTCGCCCCCGGGGGCGGCGGCTACTGGCTGGTGGCGCGGGACGGTGGGGTCTTCGCGTTCGGCACCGCCGGCTTCTACGGGTCGACCGGCAACCTCGTGCTCAACCAGCCGATCGTGGCGATGACCGCCCTGGTCAACGGGCGTGGCTACTGGATGGTGGCGGCCGACGGTGGGGTCTTCGCGTTCGGCGAGGCCTCCTACTTCGGCTCGGGCGCCGCCTCGCCGTCGGAACCGGTGCGCCGGCTGGTTCCCACGTCCACCGACAACGGCTACTGGATCGTCCAGCAGAACGGCACGGCCCAGGCCTACGGCGGGGCGGCAGGCCAGACCATCCCTCCCCAGGCGTTGCTCTTCCAACCGATCACCCCGGGTGACGAGGCCGTGCTCTTCGCGTTCCAGCAGCTGGGCAAGCCCTATATCTGGGGCGGGAACGGACCGGTCGGCTACGACTGCTCGGGCCTGGCCCTCGCCTCGTGGGAGCACGGGGCCGGCATCGGGTTCGCCCGGGTGGCCGACGACCAGTACCACACGGCCGGGATCCAGATCACCCTGGGCCAGCTCGAAGCGGGGGACCTGGTCTTCTGGGGGACCGACACCGGTGACTGGACGACCGTCTACCACACGGCGATCTACGTGGGTGGCGATCGGATCGTGGAGGCCACCGGCGACGTCGTGCAGCTCAACACCTTCGACCAGTGGGGCACGGCCCAGATCATGCCGTTCGCCCGGCGTCCCTGACCGGCCCGCGATCCCTCAGGCCCCGCGCCACCTCGAGGAGGGCGTCGGCGACCCGTCGGGGCTCGGTGATCATGAGGTCGTGACCGGTGTCGACGTCCCAGAGGCGACCCCGCCGGCGGGCGTCCTCCATGAGCTCCGGATCCCGGCGTGGCCAGAGTCGACGTGCAGACGATGTGGTACTGCGGGATGGCGGCCAGCTCGTCCTCGTGCACCAGCTCCAGCTTCTCCTCGAAGCACGCCCACGGTTGCGGAGTGAGCCGGTCGGCCATCCAGGCGAGGTCCTCGGGATCGGTCACCCCGTAGAACAGCCCGGCATCGGGCGACGGGAGCAGCACGAGCTCCATTCCGTCGACCGTCCGCCCGGAGGGACGGGCGAGCTCCAGCGTCGGGCCGGCCACGTCCACCAGGGACTGCCCGTTCCGGGGGGTGGCGGCATCGAGGTAGACGAGCTTCCCCACCCGCCCGGCGGCCCGGTCCGCCACGCCGGTGACGACCATCCCTCCGTAGCTGTGGCCCACCAGGATCACGTCCGTGAGGTCCTCGTAGTGGAGCACGGCCACGATGTCCTCGATGTGGAGGCTCAGATCCACCCGACCGTCGAGCAGGTGGGACCGCTCGCCGAGGCCGGTCATGGTCGGCGTCACCACCTCGTGGCCGTCGCTCCGCAGGAGCCGGGCCACCCGCTGGTAGCACCAGCCCCCGTGTCCCCCACCGTGCACCAGAACATAGGTCGCCATCTCATCGTCCTCCGCAGCCACGATCCGCCGGTCGAGGCGCACTGTAGGCGAGTGCACCATCGGTCCGTCGCTCCGCCCGGGCTCGACCGGCGGGAACCCGGTCCGGTGATCCGGGACGTTTTCCGTGCCGGTGAGCGGTAGGGTCGGCCGATGAGCGACGTGACCGCGGAGGGATGGTACGAGGACCCGTTCGGACTCCACCAGTACCGCTGGTTCTCCGACGGTGTGCCCACGTCACTGGTCAAGGACGGGGCGGTCGAGTCCACGGATCCGCCGCCCGCCACCGCGGTGTCCGGGCCCCTGGTGCCCGAAGAGCCCGCCGCCGCGTCGGGCGCCGGGGGGAGCGACCTCCTCCGGGCCGGCGAGCCCGGAGTCGAGGACCAGTCGGAAGCGGCGTGGGACGTGCTGCCCCAGTCATTCGGTTCCGACTAGGGGCGACGGACCCGCCGACACCGGGTGCCTCGGGAGCGCCGTCCGGCCCGGGGCCCGGCTAGGGGCGTAGGGGATCCGGCTTGGTGGTCAGGGTTACGGGCACGTACTCGGGGTCGGCCTCGTCCCGCATGCTGAAGCGCCACTTGCAGCAGACGTCGCCCGGGTCCTTGCGGGGCGGGATGGCGAGGATGTCGACCTTCATGTTCGGGTTGTACATCCTGGTGGTCTCGATCATCGACTTCGGGCAGGTCGAATGGCAGTTCTTCTCGAGGATGTCCGGCCGACCCATCGTCTCCCACTGGTCGGCGGCCACGCACCGGTTGAAGGTCATGATCCCGACATCGGGCTCCGGCATTTCGAACGACACGTCGAACGCTTTGCCCGGCATGGCGGTGGCATCGACCTGGAGGTCCTTCATCCAGTCGGCCACCGTGTCGCCGGTGATCCCGAGGTACTCGGCCTTGAGCCGCTTCGCCATCGGGAGCACGGTGTCGCCCCAGATGGCCCACTGGATGTCGAACATGGAGTCGAGGCCGTAGCGGACGACGATCTGGGCGGCCCAGCCCTCGATGCACTGGAGCAGGTACTCGTGGCTGCCGAGCAGCCAGGTGACCAGCTCGGACTTCGAGAGCCCGACGGCGCCGGGGCCCGGGGTGAAGAGGCCCGTGTACACGACCCGTGTACCGATCCGGTCCTCGGGGGGGACGAGTCGATTGGGATCCTCGTAGACGGTGCCGGTGGGTAGGAACTCGCCCGCCATCCGCTCGAGTTCGGGACGGATCTGATCGTTCCAGGCGGTCCACTCGATCTCGGATGCGACGTCGGCGCCGTAGCGATCGCCCACCTCGGCCGACCACGCGTCGATGCACGCCTCCCGGTACGCCTCGGCCCAGGGCAGGAAACGGGTGGCCAGGGCTTCGACGGAGAAGTCGGTGTAGCGCAGATCGGCCCGGTACGGACCGCTGTAGTCGGGGAGTTCGGCCCCCGAGTCGACGTCGAGCTGGTCGCGGATGTCGAGCGCGCCCTTGGCGTACGTCACGTCGTCGTCGACCCGCGGGAACTTGGGGAAGTTGGTGAGGTCGACGCCCAGCATGAGGACGAAGTCGTCCTCGATGACGCCCTCTTCCAGGTGGGCGCCGGGTTTGCGGATCTCCAGGAACTCGTCGAGCTGGTGGTCTCGGGGTTCTTCGGCCACGTTGGTCCCCCTCGGTAGGTCGCCGGTGGATCGAGAGTAGCCGATCGGCTACCCCGGGCCAAGCGGCACCGGACGGCCCTACCAACGTGGATGGACAACACAGCTAGCGTCGGGCCGATGACCCCCGCGGAGCCTGACCACATGCACCGCGTCGGGTCACTCCGGTACAGCGAGGCGCAGATGCGCGTCCTGGTGGTGGCGCTCGACCTGTTCGCCGCCCACGGTGTCCACGGGACGTCGTTGCAGATGATCGCCGACGACCTCGGGGTCACCAAGGCGGCGGTGTACCACCAGTTCAAGACGAAGGAGGCGATCGTGGTCGGGGCGGTCGAGATCGAGTTGGCCAATCTCGACGGAGCCCTGGCGGCGGCCGAGGCCGGCGAACCGGGCCCGGAGACCGTCGAGGCGTTGCTGCACCGGGTGATCGAGCTGGCCGTGACCCGGCGTCGCATGGTGGGCACCCTGCAGCACGATCCGGTCATCGTCCGGCTCCTCGGCGAGTTCGAACCCTTCCAACAGTTCATGCAACGCCTGTTCGGCGTCCTCCTCGGAGGTGGGACCAGCCCCCGGGACCGGGTCGGGGCGGCGATGATCACGTCGGCCATCGGCGGGGCGGTGACCCATCCCCTGGTGGCCGACCTCGACGACGACACGCTCCGGTCCGAACTCTTTCGACTGTCCCGGGCGATGCTCGAGCGCTCCACGTGAACCCCCGCCACCCAGGATCGGACCCACCGCCGCGGCCGACGACGGGACGGGGGCGCAGTACCGTGCGGAGACCGGTCCGACCGGTCCCGCACCCCTGAGGAGTCGCCCATGAGCCCCGCCCCCTACGCCGACCTGGCGCCGGTGAACCGCACGCTGCCCGATCACGGGCTCCCCCGGGACGAGGTCCTCGCCATCCTGGCGGCCATGGCGTCGGCGGAGGACGCCACCTGGGAGTCGGGCCGGTGCTCGGGCACGATGTACTGCGGCGACCACGACCACTACGACTTCCTCAACCAGGCGTTCGCCCTGTTCTCACACGTGAACGTGCTGCAACGGGACATGTGTCCGAGCGCCACCCGGTTCGAGTCCGAGATCATCGCCATGACACTCGACCTGCTCCATGCCGAGGCCGTGCAGGGCACCGAACCGGTGGGACTGGTCTCGTCGGGCGGCACGGGCAGCATCTGTCACGCGGTGCTCGCCTACCGCGACCACGCCTCGGCCACCCGGGGCATCGTCCGGCCCAACGTGATCAAGCCGGAGACGGCCCATCCGGCGTTCGACAAGGCCTGCCACCTGTTCGGTATCGAGCTCCGCGTCGCCCCCGTCGATCCGGTGACCACCCGGGTCGACACCGCCTGGGTCGCCGATGCGGTCGACGACGCCACGATCGCCCTGGTGGGATCGGCCTGCAACTACGGCTACGGGACCGTGGATCCGATCGACGCGCTCTCCGACATCGCCCTCGAGCACGGCATCGGCCTGCACGTCGACGGCTGCCTCGGCGGTTGGATCCTCCCCTTCGGCCAGGAGCTCGGGTACGACATCCCGGTGTTCGATTTCCGGGTGCCGGGCGTCACGTCCATCTCGGCCGACACCCACAAGTACGGCTACGCCCTGAAGGGCACCTCGGTCCTGTCCTTCCGGGACAAGGCGCTCCGCAACGCCCAGTACTTCTTCAACACCTCGTGGAGCGGGGGCAAGTACTGCTCACCGGGAATGGACGGCTCCCGCTCGGGAGGTCTGCTGGCGGCCACGTGGGCCTCGATGGTCCAGCTCGGCCGCGAGGGCTACCGCCGTTACGCCGAGCAGATCTTCGCCACCTCCGCGGCCATGCAGGCCGCCGTGCGCAGCCACCCCCAGCTCCGCATCATGGGCGAGCCGAGCTTCCTGTTCAGCTTCACCTCGGACGACTTCGACATCTACCTGGTCAACGATTTCCTGCGCACCCGCGGCTGGCGTCTCAACGGCCAGCAGTACCCGAACGCGCTGCACATGGCCGTCACCCGGCCCCAGACGGCACCCGGGGTGGCCGCCGCCTGGGCCACCGACCTGGCCGATGCGGTCGCCTACGCCGTCGAGCACGCGTCCGAGGCCCCCGCCTCGGGTGCCATCTACGGCGGCGTGGCCGGGGGGATGACCGACGAGGCGGACGAGTTCATCCGGATGGTGATGGGCCAGATGATGGACGACCAGCAGGCACTGCCCGTCGATGCCTGAGGACCCTCCGGGTCACCCGGGCCCCGACGCCGGGTGACCACGCGCCAGCGCGGGGACCGCCAGGACGCCTGGGTCCTGGCCGTCGACCTCGGCACCGGCGGCCCGAAGGTCGGCCTGGTCTCGTTGACCGGGACCATCGCCTGGCACGAGCATCATCCGGTGGCGACCGAGACCTCCTCCGACGGAGGGGCCACCCAGGACGCCGGACAGTGGTGGGAGTTGATCCGCACCAGCGCCCGGCGGGGCCTGGCCGGTGGCCACGTCGACCCGGCCCGGGTGGTGGCGGTCTCGTGCACCGGCCAGTGGGCCAGCACCGTGCCCGTCGCCGCCGACGGGGTGCCGGTCGGACCCTGCCAGCTGTGGTCCGACACCCGCGGTGCGCACCACTCCCGCCGGGTCATCGCCGGACCCGTCGCCGGCTACGACCCGGTGGCCGCCGTCCGGTGGATCCGCCACAGCGGCGGCGCCCCCTCGACGTCGGGCGCCGACCCGATCGGGCACATCCTCCACCTGGAGTACGACGAGCCGGAGGTGGCCGCCGCCGCCCGCTGGTACCTGGAGCCCGTCGACTACCTGTCGATGCGCTTCACCGGCCGGGCCGCGGCCACGCCGGCCTCCATGACCGGGGCCTGGCTGACCGACAACCGGCGTCCCGACCTCCTCGACTACGACCCCGTCCTGGTGCGGTCGAGCGGCGTCCCGGCCGGCAAGCTTCCCCCGCTCCGGGCCACCGCGAGCCGGCTGGGCACCGTGATGCCCGCGGTGGCGGCCGAACTCGGACTGCCCGACGGCGTAGTGGTGGTGGCCGGCACCCCCGACCTCCACTCGGCCTGCGTCGGGTCGGGCGCCGTGCTCGAGCTCCAGCCCCATGTGACCATCTCCACCACCAGCTGGGTCAGCTGCCCGTTCCCGAAGAAGAAGACCGACGTCCTGCGTCAGATGGCGACCGTTCCGGGGATCCTCCCCGGACTGCGGCTGGTGGCGAACAACCAGGAGACGGCGGGACGGGCGCTCGAGTGGTTCCGGGACTCGGTGGCCGCCGACGCGGTCACCGGCGAAGCGCCGACCTACGACGACCTCACCGCCCTGGCCGCCACCGCCGAGCCCGGCAGCGGGCGGGTCCTCTTCACCCCCTGGCTGGCCGGCGAGCGCTCGCCGGTCGACGACCGGTCAGCTCGGGGCGGCTTCCACAACCTGTCGCTCCGGACCACACGTGCGGACCTGGCCCGAGCCGTCCTGGAGGGTGTGGCGCTCAATTCGCGCTGGCTGGCGGAGGGGGTCGAGCACGTGGTGGGACGACGCCTCGGGACATTCCGGGCCATCGGCGGAGGTGCCACCTCGGACCTGTGGTGCTCCATCTACGCGAGCGTGCTCGGCCGGGACGTGGAGCAGGTGGAGGAGCCCCTACTGGCCAACCTGCGCGGCGCGGCCCTGATCGCCGCCCTCACCCTGGGGGCGATCGACCCGTCGGAGGTGCGGGACCTGGTACCGGTGGCGGCGACCCACCGCCCGGACCCCGGCGCCACCGGGGTCTACGACCAGTTGGCCGCCGAGTTCCCGGCGCTCTACAAGGCCCAGCGCGGCACCTTCGCCCGGCTCGCCCGCTGACCGCGCCGGACGGTCAGGGCGCCGGGCAGGCGCCGGTCAGTACCACTCCCCCGACCGTGCCATCCACGTCGGCGGACCCGGCGGCGCCGGTCGGCGCCCACCGGGCGGTGAGCGAAGCCGAGGTCCCGTCCGGGCCGGTGACGGTCACATCGGCCACGTCCTTGGTGGCCGTGGCCACCACGGTGCCGGTCACCGACACGCCCGGCACGAACTCCACCTGGTGGAGGTGCAGCAGTCGGCCGCCCTGGGAGTACGAGACGGTGCCGCCGTGCAGCCCGGTGTCGGGTACGGCACCGATCGCCGACTTCCGGTCGACGGCGTCCCCGGCCGTGGCCACCGCGGCGGCGCCGAGCCGGAGGCCCGTGGCGGTGGCCTGGTTGCCGGCTCCGGGCTGGAGGGGCGTGACGGCCGACAACGATTCCGGATAGGTCCCGATCGAGCGGATGGGAGGCACCGCGGTGGCGCACGACGTGTCGAGGGTGGCGATGGCCGCGGGGTCCTCGACGAAGCCCTGCACGATCGTGGAGGCACAGGGTTGGTCACCCTCCCCCACCACGTGGGTGGAGTTGGCGAGCTCGACGAAACGGCTGTCGCCCCCGATCTGGTCGAGGATGGCCGGATGGTCGCTCGGCGGGGTCCAGGTGTCGAATTCCCCGCCCAGCACCAGCACCGGCATCCCGTCCGGCAGGAGCGGCAGCGTCCCGGTGGTGGGGGGCACGTCGTGCACGGGTGACGGCCACTTCGTACAGACCGTGTAGGCCTCGGTGTTCTGGTCCTGGCGGAGCCACTCCCCGGTGGTGAACGGTGCGAACGTGCCGGGGGCGAGCCCGGCGATCGAGGCGGCGAGCTCGGCCCGACGGGCCGCCGGGGGGTCGGCCATCGAGAAGAGCTGCGGATAGTCGAGGCAGGAGACGGCCAGGTACAGGCCCGCCGAGTAGCTCGACGGGGCGGAGCCGACGTAGTCCTCGTCGTAGGCCAGGCGCTGCGCATAGAGGCGCAGCAGCGGATCCGGGTCACCGTCGGTCAGCAGGGCGCGGGCGGCGGCGTCGAGTGACCGGTAGATGTCCGGATCGCCGGCGGCGTCGTTCACCAGGTCCACGAGGCCGACCACATCCATGGTGACGGTGGCGTCGTGGCCGGTGGCGTCGGGCACCACACCGCTCGCCGGGTGGCGGCGCAGCTGGACGGCCAGCTGGCTGAGCCGCGTCCACGCCGGCTCGTCCTCCGCCGCCGAGCACGCGGCGCTGCGGTCAGCACGCGGCGTCGAAGTCGGCCGGGCATGTCCGCGATCGTGCTCCGGTACCAGGGATCGAGGGCCACCGTGGAGTAGGTGGAGTCGAGGATCACCGACCGCACCAGCCCCGGGTAGTGGTTGGCGAACACCTGGGCGAACCACGAGCCGTAGGAGTCGCCGTACAGGTCGACGGACGGCACGTCGAGGGCCTGGATCACCTCGGCCACGTCGGCGGCCGCCGTGGCCGAGGTGAAGAGGTCCGAGGCGTGCACGTAGGCCCCGGACGCGTACTTCCACCGGTGGTCGAGGGACGCTCCGCACACCCCGGCCGCCGCCGCATAGGCCGCACCGCTCGGCTGGCCCGAGAAGTCCTGGAGCCCGGGACAGTCGATGGGGGTCGAGCCGCCGGTGCCGCGGAGGTCCACCGCCAGCAGGTTCCACTCGGCGAGGAGCGGGCCGTACATGACGTCGTACCCCCCGCGGACCGAACCGGCGGAGGGATACCCCGGTCCGCCCTCCACGGGCAGCAGGGTGCCCGCCGGGGCACCCTCGGGGTGGGTCGCCGGGTACCAGCGGTAGGCGATGGTGATGTCGGGGGAACCGGGCTCGGAGCGGTCGAGCGGCACCGGGAGGCGTCCGCAGTAGGTGAGCGGCGCCACCCCGCAACGGACGAGCGTCTGGGAGCCCACGACCAGCTGGGAGGGTCCCGAGGTCGACTCCGTCCGGACCGTCGAGGCGGTCGGAGCGGTCGGCATGGCCGGCACGGACGCCCCGGTAGCCGGCGGCGCGGCTGCCACCACGACGCCCATGGTCGCGGCCATCGAGATGACGACGGCCACCGCCGCCACCTTCGTACGCCGGTACCGGGGGCCCCCTCGTTCCATCCCCGTAGTCTCCATCGTCCCGGACCCGCCGTCCACGTACCTGCCTAGGGTGGTCCCGACGGCCCACCGAAGGAGGACCATGAAGGCAGCGGTGTACTACGAGACGGGTGGCCCCGAGGTCTTCCGCTACGAGGACGTTCCCGATCCGACGTGCGGACCGGGCGAGGTGCTCGTCCGGGTGCAGGCGATCAGTATCGAGGGGGGCGACACCTTGAACCGCCTGGGGGGCGACCTCGGCTCCGTGCCCCACATCGTGGGCTACCAGTGCGCGGGCGAGGTGCTCGAGGTGGGTGACGGCGTGGACGACATCTCGCCGGGCGACCGGGTGGTCACCGTCGGGCTCGACGGTTCGCACGCCGAACTCCGGGTCGCCGGACGTTCGTTCTGCTGGTCGGTGCCCGACGGGGTGTCCGTCGAGGAGGCGGCGTGTGTACCCGTCCCCTTCGGCACCGCCGACGACTGCCTCTTCGAGTTCGGTCGGCTCGCCGAGGGCGAGACCGTGCTGATCCATGCCGGCGCCGGAGGGGTCGGCATCGCCGCCATCCAGATGGCCAAGCGGGCGGGCGCGCAGGTGCTGGCCACGGCGTCAGGGGCCGACCGCATCGGACGGCTCCACGACCTCGGTCTCGACCACGGGATCGACTACACCACCACCGACTTCGTGGAGCCGGTGCGGGAGTTGACGGGCGGACGCGGGGCCGACGTCATCGTCGACTCGGTCGGCGGCTCCAACCTGCAGCGGAGCCTGCAGTGCCTCGCCTACCGCGGGCGGTGCGTCAGCTTCGGCGACGCCGGACGGGAGTCGCCGTCGACCCTCGACATCTCCTCGATGCGGGCCAACAACCAGACCCTCGTCGGCTACTTCCTCGGAGCCGAACTCTTCTTCGGCGCCCGGGCCCACGCCATGATCGCCCGCCATCTCGACGACATCGCCGCCGGTCACCTGCGCGTCGTCGTCGACCGACGCTTCCCCCTCGAACAGGCGGGCGAGGCCCACGCCTACATCGAGAGCCGCCACGCCTTCGGACGCGTCCTCCTGCTGCCGTGATCGTCCGGGCCGCCCTCCGTGAAGACGTCCCCATACTGGTGGCTCTCATCCGGGACCTGGCCGCCTACGAGCGGGAGCCGGACGCCGTCGAGGTCGATGAGGATCTGCTGTCCGCAGCCCTCTTCGACGAACCCCGGGCGGTGTTCGCCAACGTCGCCGACGACGACGGGGAGGTCGTGGGCATGACGATCTGGTTCCGCAACTTCTCGACCTGGACGGGACGGCTCGGCATCTATCTGGAGGATCTCTACGTCCGCCCGGAAGCGCGTGGTCGCGGCGTGGGCGCCGCCCTCATGGCCGCCCTGGCCGACGAGGCGCACGCCCACGGCTACGCCCGAATCGACTGGTCCGTGTTGGACTGGAACGAATCCGCCATCCGGTTCTACGAATCCATCGGGGCGGTGCCGATGGAGGAGTGGACCGGGTACCGGCTGACCGGCGAGGCGCTGGCGGCGCTGGGGTCCACCGAACGCCGCGCCGAATGACCGGGACCGGCCCGTCGACGTCGGTTCGGCCGACTGGACCGGTGATCCCTCCCGGTGTCGGACGCACCCCGTCGTCCAGCCCCGGCACCACCCATGAACGTCTCCGTTCTGATGCGTAGGCTTGTGTCAATCTAGGTTGACAACTCCGAGTGTCAGCTTACACTGACACCGATGGATGCCGAGGATCTCAGCCGGAGTCTCTCTTCGGATGACCCGGCGGTCGGACTTCGCGCCTCGTTGGCGCTCCGTCGCCTGGCTCAGAGGGTCGAAGCGAAGTACGTCGCGTCCGCCCGCGAAAAGGGCTGGTCGTGGCAGCAGATCGGAGACGCCCTGGGCGTCACCCGCCAGTCCGTGCACGCGAAGTACAACAAGGAGTCTTCATGACCACGGAGTCCGTTGCGCCCGAGGCGCTCCACGCGTGGGCCATCTGCCTGCGGGCAGGCGAGGAGGCCCGGCGCCGGGGTGACCGCCGATACGGCACCGATCACCTCTTGCTCGCGTTGTTGGAGGATCCCTCCGTCGAAGTCGTCCTGGGCGTGAGCCTGGAGCAGGCCCGCCGGGCTCTCGAATCGTTGGATCACCACGCCCTGGACTCGCTGGGCCTGGCGCCGGTCACCGACGCTCCTCCACTGCCGATGCGCGCCGTACCGAGGAAGCCGAGGCTCAGAGACGTCGCACGACAGGATCGCCTCCGCATCACGCCCGCGGCGAAACACGTGCTCGAGGAAGCAGCCAAGCCCAACCGTCGGAGGCTCCACCTCACGGCCCAGCAGGTGCTGGCCGAGGTGCTCACCCTCCGGCCACCAGATCCCGCCGCGGTGCTTCTGGGCGCTCTCGGCGTGGACACGTCAGAGGTTCGACACCGATTGGATGCCGTCGACCCGAGGTGACGGTCTCCGGCTCCCTCAGCCGGTGATCAGGGGACGAGGGACCTGACCTCGGGCACGGACGCGGCGGGGCGTGGGATCCAGACCCGCAGTCCTATTCCGCGCAGATCCCGTACGGAACGATCGGGTTCGCCCCGACGGAGAAGAAGGCGTAGTTGTCCTCGATGGAGGTCCAGTAGTTGTCCGGGTCGGGGATCGTCGAAGCGAGGTCTGCGAAGACGCTGGCGTCAGAGCTCAGGCCACCTCCGATCACAACGCCGACCGGGCATGGGGGACTGTCCGCCCTGGTGGCGGTGTCCGACCTGTTGTCAACGGCCGTTCCGATCTGGATCGAGTACTTCTTCGGTTTCTTGGCGCAGACGGCCAGGACCTCGAGCGACGAACTGACGGATTCCCCGTTGTTCGAGGCGGCCTCCCACGCCGAGGTCTTGCTCTTCACGCCGACGAGGGTCGGAAAGCTGTCGTTCAGGTTGAGATCGAGCGAAGATCCGGGCGCGGGCTGGCTCGACAGGGCGCCCCCGCCGAGCACGACGGTCCCCTTGGCGCAGGTCGCCGCCGTGCCGTCGACGCTGCTGGGGGAAACGGTGAGGCTGGCGGATGTGGCGATCGCATACCTCTGGGGTCGGTCGGCGCACACCGCATAGACGTTGAAGGTCTCGTCGGTGCCACCGGTGTTCGTGACCCAGGCACTCCACGTCGTCGCATTCGACGGCCACGAACTGTTCACGTTCTGTCCGACCTGCCCGAGTCCCTCGAACGTGAGGACTCCCCCGCTCCAGACCACCGTGCCGGCGGGGCAGCTCACGGAACCGACGTCCAGTCCTCCGATCGGGTTGTCGAAGGTCGTGCTGTACACGACCGTGTAGCCGGCCGGCTGCGCCGGCGAGGGTCCCGAGCGACTTGTGGCGGCGACCGGATCCGGCGTCGGGGCAGCCCCAGCGACAGATGGTCCGGCCAGAGACAGGACTCCGACGGTGAGGGCGACAGATACGCCGCAACTCATGGCAACACGTCTGGGATCACGCATGGGGCACGCTCCTCGCCGGGGACCGGCGCCGCCCGACCGGGCAGGAACGGCACCGCCCGGTTACGACTCCGCCCCGCTTCGCCGAATGCGGGAAATGGTATGCGGATAGGAACGGAGCCACAACCGACGCAAGCGGATGGCGGGCGATGAGCGCAGCCGATGCCGGGTGACAAGGGGCCGGTGGTTGCCAGCGCTACGCGGTCAAGGAGTGGGAGAGGAGGCGCCCTTCCGGTCCAGGCCACCGTTGACACCGAGCCCGCCGAGTTCTGGGGACCGTGTCGATTAACGGGTGGACCCGGTACCGGCTGTCCGACGGGGTTCCGGCGGGGCTCCATCGAGCGTGCAGCAGGACGAGGCGCAACGATTGGCCGCCGGCTCCGGCGAACCCTTACGGACGGCCCGACCCATGGCCATGCGCCGGTCCGGGCGGTAGAGCAGCACGGCACCGCCGACGATCATGGTCACGAACACCGCGACAAACACCGCCACGTCCACAGTGGTCACGCTAGTGGTCGAGTCGCATTCAGGTGAGCCCTGGAACCCGCCGGGCAGTATCGGTCTCCCCCACGTGGTCCGAGGACGGACGAGGACCGCCGAACCCTCCGAGTCACCGGGAACCACGGCGAGCCGGCCGATCGGTTCGCCGTGATCGTCTTCGCATCGGAGCCCGACCGCCCAGCGGCCTGATTGAGGTGCGATGTGTAGGCTCTCGATCAGGACCGAATGGCCGCATTGCTCGTCGATCACAGGGGATCCCCATGAGACGCACTGTCCCGGTCGCTTCACTGGCAATCGCCACGTTCCTGGCCGTGGCGCCCACGTCAGGGGCCGGCGCCACCGGCAGCAACCCGATCTCCGCCGGGTACATCGCCCAGTTCGGGGCCCGGGCGGTCACCTTCGACGGCTCCGTCAATGTCCCCGCGGCCAGATGCCTCAACAGGCAGGGACTCGACGGTTACCTCACGACGACCTTCGGCCTCGTCGGTCCGTCCGGCGAGGGATACGAACAGATCTCCACGACGTGCCCGGGCGGGAAGCCGGACTACACGGCGACGGTGACCACCTCGCTCGGGAGCAGCGTGTCCGAGCCGGTGTCGGCGGGCGACAAGGTCACGTTCGCGGCGACGGTGAGCCCCACGGTGGAGTCGTACACGTTGACGGACTCCAGTTCCGGCTCCATCTCCAGGACGGGGCCCGGATTCAGCGTCACCGAGGTCGAGGCGCTCCAGGAGGCGCAGGCGGGTCCGTTCCCCAAGTTCGCCGAGCTGAAGTTCGGCCCGATCAGCTTCGATGGCGCCACGTGGGCCCAGCTCGACCCGATGGGCTACGACCAGGTCGACGGGCAGACCGTCCAGTTGAAGGTGAACCCGCTCAACCGGGACGGTGCATTCCACGTCAAGTACGTCTCCCAGGGCTGACTGTGAGGATCAGCTCCGCGGTCCGGTGACCGTGCTGGGCCCGTGTCCGGTGTCATGGTCCAGGGCGTCGACCGACTCCGGAAGGAGCGCACCCGCTCCCGGCTCGGCGGCCCCGGTCGTCGAGTACGGATGATCCGGCGGACGGGAGGTGAAGGCCTCAAAGGAGGCGGCCAGCATCGCCACGATGGCCGCCAGCTCACCGTCGTCGTCACCGGACTCGGCCCGGAGATCATCGAACTCGGCAGCGAGGGCCGCCAAGAGTTCGCCCACTCCCCGCGCCTTGTCCCGATGGTCCCCCAGTCGGGTCTTCCGGTTCCTCGACAGCAGGGATTCGGCCTCCACCCGCACGGACCTGCCACTTTCCCTGGCCAGCCTCTTCGCCTGATCGAGGAGCGCATCGGCCTCGACCTCGGTGTAGGTGACCTTCTTCTCCATCAGGAGGCCGATCACTTCACGTCGGGCGGTCCTGGCCACCTGACGACTGTAACGGTTGGCGTTCCGGCCACCTCCCAACCGCCGGAGGCATCCGTCAGCCCGTCGGCGGACCGAACCGCAGGTCCGTGCCGTCCGGACCGACGACCGCACCCTCGTACCGGCCCGACTCGGAGCCCTCGGGCCGGTGAACCTCAGCTCCGACGCCGGCCCCCGGAGCGCGAGGGCGTCCGGATCGTCAACCAGGAGGTGGTCGGGTGCTCCGCGGCATGCGGCCCCGGGCCCCCGGTGGGGGGAGCTGGCCGTTCGCTCAGATGGTGAAGGCCAGGTTGCCCACCAGCTGCTCGCCCAGCGCCCGGTCCCCCGAGAAGGTGACGTCATCGGTGGGCGAGGTACCGGCGTCCGCCCGTCCGCCCGTCAGCCGCAGGAAGCGCATGGCCGGCAGTTCAACGGCGACCGTCGGTTCCCCGGTGAGTGCGTCGACCACCGAGGCCCGGCCCTCGACCTGGACCAGGAAGGTGCGCGGCGCCGACCCCGTGAGGTCGATCCGCACCCGCGACCCGTCGGGCATGCCGGCCTTCCGACCGACGATGTAGCCGAGTCCGGTGGCCACCTCGTCGAGGGCGGACTCGAGATCGTCCGCCGCGTCCCTGGCCGGCAGGCCAAGGGCCAGTCGGATGTCCTGCTCGTGCAGGAAGCAGTCGTAGTGGCGGATCCTCATGAAGCGCCCGTAGGTCTCGTCCTTGCCGGCCGGCGTCCAGGACGGGGCGTCGAAGGCGGCCTGGTCCATGGCGTCGAGCACCGCCAACCGGCGGGTGGTGACGTCCTCCAGACGGGCCACCATCCGAGGGCCGTCGAGTCCGCGGTTGGCCTCCACCCACAGCTCGTTGGCCTCGGCGATGGGGTTTCGCAGATGGGTGAGGTGGGAGATGTCGACGTCGGGTGCGGGCTCGCCGAGCAACCCGGCCTCGACGCCGATCACGTGGCTGACCACATCGCGCACCGTCCATCCGGGAAGGCAGGTCGGGGTGTCCCACTGACCGGCGTCGAGATCGGCGCACAGCCCGGTCAGCTGGGCGAACTCCCCACGCAGCAGCCCGACGGTGGCGGTCTTGTCCAGGATGGTGGCCATGGCTCCACCGTAGCCCTGCGGGTCCCCGAGACCACCCCGTCGCCCGGGCCGGCGGGGCACCCACCACCCCTGGGTCCCCAGCTCAGTCGCCGGCCCAACACCCGAGGATCACGTCGGCCACCGTCACCGAGATGGCGGCCTTGTCGGTGGGCGGGACGCCGAACTGCGCCGGCAGACCGGTGTCGTCGACCTCCAGGACCTTCCAGTCCTTGCGGACGACGACCGACCCGTCGGTGGTCTGGAAGGCGGCCTGGCCGAGCGACTGGAGGTCCCGGACCTTGCCGAGCCGGGCGGCCAGGGCGCCGTAGTAGGCGTAGGTCTGGCCCCAGCTCGAGAGCTCCTTCACCGACAGCTCGAAGGAGCCGGCCGGGGTCGCATGGGGGTAGTCGTACGTGCAGGCGTAGCGGGCATCGATCCACGTGGGCGTCGACACCCGGGCCGACTCGCCCAGGGCGGCGGCCATATCGTGCTGGGCTTCCTCCGAGCACACCTGCACCGAGATGGGCGACGGCGTGGCGCCGGCCGGCTTCGGCGCCTGGGTCGACGACGACCCTCCGGTGGCGGCCGGACCGCCGGAACAGCCCGTCGCCACCAGTCCGGCCACGACCACGATGGCCAGGGATCTGCCGCGCACGGTCGGAGCGTACCAGCGGGCCTTTTCCACCCCCGGTCGCCCGCCCGGATCAGCGGGAGGGCGGTTCCAGCACCCCGACCAGCTCCACGTGCTCGGTCATGGGGAAGAGGTCGAAGGCGCGCAGGGACGACAGCGCCCACCCGGCGGCCCCCGCCGTCGCCAGGTCCCGGGCGAACGGGGCCGGCTCACAGGAGACGTAGGCCACCCGGCGGGGCGGCGGGTCGAGGCCCACCAGGGCGGTCATCACGTCACGGCCCGCACCGGCCCGGGCAGGGTCGAGCACGACGATGTCCGGGCTGCCGAGGCGGTCCACGACGGAGGCGGTGACCCCGGCCCGCACCACCTCCACCCCGGTGAGCCCCGCCGTGTTCCTGGCCAGGTCGGCGACGGCCGGGCCACTCCGCTCCACGGCGACCACGGAACCCGAGGGCCCGACCGCCCGGGCCAGAGCCACCGTGAACAACCCGGCGCCGGCGTAGAGGTCGGCCGCCCGTTCGCCGGGCCGGGGGTCCAGGCCCTCCAGGACCACCCGTGCGAGGGTGGCTGCGGCCTCAGGGTGCACCTGCCAGAAGACACCGGCCCGTACCTCGAACCGGTCATCACCGACCACGAAGGTGACGTGGTCCGGCGCCCGCAGCGTCCGCCCCTTCGCCACCAGCCCGCACTCGAGGTCGGGCAGGCCGTCGAGGCGTTGCTTGCCGGTGTCGACCAGGACCACCGGCGGGCCGCCGGACGGGGAGGCCATGACCTCGAGGCGACGCGCCCCACGCCAGGTCACCGAGGCCACGTCGACCCCGTTGACCTCCCCGGTGGCGATCGGACAGGAGCCGACCGGCTCGATGTCGTGGCTGCGGTAGCGATGGAGGCCGACGGTGCCCTCCCGGTCCACCGCGAACCCGACCCGGGTCCGCCACCCCAGTCCGTCGGGCGCCCCGGGGACCTCCTCGACGGTGGGACGGAGGTCGAGGCCGGCCAGCCGGGACAGCTGCTCGGCCACCAGGTCCTCCTTCAGTCGCCGCTGGGCGGGCAGGGCGACGTGCTGGAAGTCGCAGCCACCACACCGGCCCGGACCGGCATGCGGGCAACGCACGGGGACCCGGTCCGGCGAGGGGTTGAGGACCTCGACGGCGTCCGCCCGGAGGAAGGAGGTGGCCTCCGAGGTCACGCGGGCCCGGACCCGTTCGCCCGGCAGGCAGTGGCGCACGAACACCACCCGGCCGTCCGGCACCCGGGCGACGCACCCACCCCCGGCGGCAATCCGGCCCACCTCGAGCTCGAGCACGTCGTCCGGCGCGGCCGGGGGGGTCACCATGCCCGGTTCTTAGCACCCGGGCGACGCGGTGCGACGGTACGGTGGCCCCCGGTGCCGCCGGACGGCGGCCCCGCAACCCCGGAGGGCGACATGGACATCGAAGAGGCGCTGTACACGACACGGGCCATGCGCCGGGTGCGCCCCGATCCCGTCCCGATGGACGTCCAGGCCCGGATCCTCGACGCCGCCGTCCGGGCGCCGTCCGGCGGCAACACCCAGAACTGGCGCTTCCTCCTGGTCGACGACAAGGAGGTCATCGGGCGCATCGCCCCCCTGTACCGACACGCCATCGGCGAGCTGTGGACCACGGTGTACGCCGACCGCCTGGCGGCGGCCGCGGCCGATCCCGACCTGGCCGAGAGCGTCCAGATGCTGAAGGTCCAGCGCTCCGCCCAATGGCTGGCCGACCACTTCGACGAGGTGCCGCTCTTCCTGTTCGCCTTCGTGCAGGGCGACCCGACGGGCGGCTCGATCTACCCGGCGGTCTGGAGCGCGCAGCTGGCGGCCCGGTCCCACGGCGTGGGCAGCTCGCTGACCGCCGTCCTCGGGTTCTGGCACCCCGACGAGACGTTCGAGATCCTGGGCGTGCCGACCGACGAGCAGTGGATCATGGCGTGCTGCGTGAGCTTCGGCTATCCGACGGGACGGTGGGGCGTGGCCGATCGGCGACCGGTCCACGAGGTGTCGTACCGCAACCACTGGGGCACGCCGGTCGGATTCACGGTCGAGGAGCCGCTCTGGTCGCCGGAGGGTGGCTGAGGTGGGGCCGGGGCCTGACACACCGCTGCTACAGTCTGGTCCGGCCATCCCGCAGTTGCCGGTCAATGACGGAGCCCCTGAACTCCACCGACCGCGCTAAAAGGATCGCCGCCACACCTCGCGGGTGTAGTTCAATGGCTAGAATCTCAGATTTCCAATCTGATTATGCGGGTTCGATTCCCGTCACCCGCTCCAACGCCATCTGGCCCGTTCGCCGGACGGCCGTCCGGCCACCCGGGGCGCCAGGCCACCCGCGACGATCCGGGCTAAACGGGGCTCCATTTGTGAGACCACGACGTCTGGCATCAATCGTCATAGCCGTGAGCACGGGTGTCACGATCGATGCCATAGCCCCTAACCCTCTGCGATCGGTGGCCGCCCCTCCCGGAGGCACGGTCACCGGTCACGGGTCACCGCCACCTCCGCCCGCCCGCCGCCGTCGTCGCCCTGATCCGCGGTGACAGCGGCGTGACGTCACGGCGACGCGAACGCCCACCGCGCCGGAGCCGCCACGCTCGGTCCACCTGCGGGAAACCACGATTGACCCTCCGCCGGGCAGATGTTAGACCCCGCTACGAGGGGTGCACGCCATATCGGGGACCGTCGTGGGCAGGTGCGGCTCTCCTCGGCGCGCCATATGCCGAGGAGGCGAACGTGCGGATCCGTCGTGTCACCACTGCCCTGATTGCGCTCTTGATCGGCGCCCTGACCATCGGACTCGGAGCGACGCCCGCCTCGGCCGACAGCGCACCGGGGGTCGACGTCGGCGACGTGACCATGGCCCGGTCGACCACCGGGGTGACCAACTTCGTGTTCCCGGTGACACTCGAGAACGCCAGCAACAACACCGTCACCGTGTACTACTACACGTCGGACGGCACGGCCCGTTCGGCCCACGACTACACCGCCGAGCAGGGGGCGCTCAGCTTCGCGCCCGGCACGGTGTCCAAGACGGTGACCGTGCCCGTGGCCGCCGATCCGCTGCACACCGGGAACCTCTACTTCTACCTGAACGTGTCGTCGGCGGTGAACGCCGTCGTCAACCACGGCTCCGGCACCGGGACGATCATCGATCCCACGCTGAGCCCGTACCTGGACGTGGGCGATGCCAGCGCGGTCGAGGGCTCGGGCGTCGTCCGCCGTCGCCACCTTCACCGCCACCCTGAGCGCGGCCACTGCCTACCCGGTCACGTTCCGGTACTCCACCCAGAACGGCACGGCCTCGGCGGGGATCGACTACACGGCCACCTCCGGCACCTACACCCTCGGCGCCGGCCAGGTCACGGCGTCGCTCAGCGTTCCGGTCCTGGCCACCACGGTCGCCTCGGCCTCCAAGTACTTCTACCTGGACCTCAGCAGTCCGATGAACGCGACCCTCGGCGTCAGCCAGGGCCTCGGGACGATCCTCAACTCCAACCACACGGCGTACATCACGGTCGACGACACCTCGGTGACGGCCAGCACCACGACCGCCGGCACCATGAACTTCGCCGTGCGCCTGCTGTCTCCGGCCACCTTCCCGGTGACCCTCGACTACGCCACCAATGACGGGTCGGCGACGGCGCTCGCCGGCGACTACACCACGACCGACGGGACCCTCACCTTCGTGCCGGGCACGACGTCCCAGACCGTGTCCGTCCCCATCTCCACCCGAACTGTCCACCGCGCCCACCAAGTACTTCGTCCTGAGCCTCGAGAACGCGTCGGCCGGGCGCGACCTTCGAACGCTCCACGGGTTACGGCTACATCGGTGGGCCGAACGCCGCCTACCACCAGCTGACGGTCGGGGACGTCGGCGTGGTGCGACCGACATCGGGAACGGCTGCCCTCACCTTCACCGTGACGCTGGCTCCGGCCGCCACGTCGACGGTCACCGTCCACTACGCCACCAGCGACGGCACGGCGACCGCCCCCGGTGACTATGCGGCGACCAGTGGCACCCTGACCTTCACCGCCGGCCAGACCACCCAGACCGCCAGCGTCAACGTGGTCGGGAACACCACGACCTTCAGCGACAAGTACTTCTTCCTGGGCCTGTCGGCGGCGACCGGAGCGCACCCTCGAGCGCGCCTCCTCCTACGGCGAGATCTCCAACGGCAACCTCGAGCCCGTGCTGTCGGTGGACTCGCTCGCCCTGGCCAAGCCGGCCAGTGGCACGACCAAGGCGGCGTTCACCGTCCACCTGTCAGCCGTCAGCCCGAACCCGGTGACGGTGATGGCCCAGACCAGTGACGGATCGGCCACCGCCGCCGGAGGGAACTACGTGGCCTCCACCGGCCCGGTGACGATCCCGGCCGGGCAGACGTCGGCGACCGTCGACGTGACCGTAAACGGCAACACGGTGGCGGGTGCCACGCTCTACTTCTACCTGACCCTCTCCTCGCCCACCAACGCGTTGCTCGACGGCAACAACTCGGCCACCGCCTACATCGAGAACCCGAACCAGAACCCCACGCTGTCGGTCAACAACGTGGCCGTCTACGCGCCCCTGACCGGGACGACCACGTCCTCGTTCACCGTCAAGCTCTCGAGCGCCAGTACGCAGACGGTGACGGTCAACTACGCCACCAGCGACGGGTCGGCCACCGTGGCCAACGGTGACTACGTGGCGACCAGCGGCTCGCTCTCCTTCGCGCCCGGGCACGGTCTCCAAGACCGTGGCGGTCACGATCAACGGCACCACCATCGCCCACGCGAGCCGGTACTTCACCCTGTCGATCTCGGCCGCGACCAATGCGACCATCATCTCCAGCAGCGGGACCGACACCATCCTCGACGACGCCGTGCAACCGTACGTGTCGGCGAACAACCCGAGCGTGGCCGCCGGCCCGACCTCGACCACCCTCGACTACACGGTGTCCCTGACGTCGCCCACCACCAACACCGTCACCGTCCACTACGCCAGCCAGGACGGGTCGGCCGTCGCCGGGAGCCAGTACACCGCGGTCAGCGGCACGGTCACGTTCGCCCCCGGCGTCGTCACCCAGACGGTCCCCGTCACCGTGCTGCCGGACACGGTCAAGTCGGCGGACCGCTACTTCTACCTGAACCTGTCCACGCCGACGAACGCCACCGTGGCCACTCCGGGGTACGGGACCGGGGAGATCCTCAACACGGCCGTCGACCCGGGTCTGTCCATCGGCGACGTGTCCGTGGCCAGGCCCACCAGCGGCTCGGCCTCCGAGGTCTTCACCATCACCCTGGCGCCGGCCAGCCCCAACACGGTGACCGTCAACTACGCCACCGCCGACGGTACGGCCCACGCTCCGACCGACTACACCGCCACCAGCGGGTCCGCCACCTTCGCCCCGGGCACCACCACCCAGACGGTGACGGTGCCGATCGCGGCGAACTCGGCCAGCACCACGGACCTCTACTACTCCGTCAACCTGTCGGCGGCGGTCAATGCCCAACTGCAGCGCACCTCCGCCACCGGCTACCTGATCGACCAGGTGGCTCCCGTGGTGGGCAAGTCCTACGTCACCGTGTCGGATGCGGTGGCGGTGGTACCGGCCACCGGGTCGACCACCGCCACGTTCACCGTGAGCCTCGGCCTGGCGGCGACGTCGGGCGTCTCCGTGCGCTACGCCACCAGTGACTCCTCGGCCGTGGCGGGCATCGACTACACGGCGACCCGGGGATCCTTCGAGTTCACGCCGGGTCAGACCAAGAAGACGGTCACCGTGCCCGTGCCGGCCAACTCGATCGCCTCCACCGACAAGGCCTTCTACCTGAGCATCACCGTGCTCGGTGGCCCGGCCACGGTCATCCGGCCGAACGGGGTCGGCTACCTGCTCAATCCGAACCCGAGCACGGACGTGTCGATCGCCTCGCCTACAGCGGTCATCAAGGGGGACAGCGGCACCGTCAATGCGGTCTTCACGGTGGCGCTGGACGCCCCGCAGACCCAGAGCGTCCAGGTCGACTACTACACCTCGGACGGCTCGGCCCTGGCCGGCCGCGGCGACTACCAGCCGACCATCGGGACCCTGGTGTTCGCGCCGGGCTAGACGTCCCAGACCGTCACGGTGGTGGTGAACTCCAACACCCTGGTCCAGGGTCCGGAGTACTACTACCTGTACCTCCAGAATCCGGTCGGCGTGGTGATCCCGGTGAACTACCAGGCCGGCTACATCCTCGATCCCGACGTCTTCACGGTGTCCGGGTCGGTGGTCGACCCGACCGGGGCCGGAGTCGCCGGCGTCGCCATCACCCGCACCGGCAACAACCAGCCCACGGTGACGGCGACCACCACCTCCACCGGGGCCTACACGTTGCCCAACACGCTCGACGGCAAGTACACCCTGACCGCGACGTTGACCGGTACGACCTTCCTACCCGCCACGCTGACGGTCACGGTCCGGGGCGCCGGCGTCGCCAACGAGGAGTTCCTCGCCTACTCCGGTGTGGCGATCACCGGGCAGACGATGACCTCGACCGGTACGGGCGACGCCGGCGTCACCGTGACCCGCACCGGTGGCGGCCAGGCCACCCTCGCCGAGACGACCGACCTCCTCGGCTACTACGCCTTCGGCTCCCTGCCCAACGGAACGGGCTACGTGGTGACCCCGACCAAGACGGGCCAGGTGGCCGATCCGACCAGCCTCACCACCAGCGTCACCGGGGCGACCGTGCCCAAGCAGGACTTCATCATGGTGACCGGCCCCTACATCATCGGCCGGATCGTGACCGCCGGGGTCGGCGTGGCCGGGGACACGGTGACCTTGACCGGCGGCACGCAGCCGACGACGAAGGTCACGACCGACAGCCAGGGCTACTTCGGGTTCTCGGCGGTGTCGGCCAGCGCCGGCGGCACCACGTACCTGGTGACGCCGAGCGCCACCGGGCACACCTTCACCCCCGCGTCAGCCAACGCCACCGTCACCACGACGACGGACGCCACGGGGGTGGACTTCACCGAGAGCTAGGGGCCGTCGGACCGCTGCCGGGTACGATCGGTGCTCCAGCCCGAGGCCGTCACGCGGCGGACAACCGCCGCGTCCGGCGCGGCAGACAGGGTCGACCGTGGAATTCGCGAGCGAGTCAGTGGTGGCCGGGCGTCTGGCCGCGCTACCCGGGGTCGAGCCCCGGGTCGTGGTGGCCGGCAACTTCGCCGTGCCCCGCGAGCTCGTCCGGATCCTCGACGGATGCCGTCCCCGGATACGGGCCTTCTCGCTCAACATCCAGGACGGCTGGCCCCGGCGCCCCGGCTTCGTGACCGAGACGCCGTTCGTCGGGCCCGGCGTGCGCGGGGATCCGTCGGCCGAGTACCTGCCCATGCGCCTGTCCCTGGTGCCGCGCCTGTTCGGGTCCTCCCGTCCCCCGACGCCGTCCTCCTCCACACCTCGCCTCCCCGCCGGGGCGTCGTGTCCCTCGGCATCGAGGTCAACCTGCTGCCCGCCGCCATCGAGGCGGTGGTGGCCCGCGGCGGTCTGGTCGTGGCCCAGGTGAACCCCCGGATGCCGTTCACCCGGGGCGACGGGCTGATCGACGTCGACCGCATCGATCTGGCCCTGGAGGTGGATGCCCCACTCCCCTCCCCCGTGCCCCGGGCCCCCGACCCGCTGTGTGCCGCCATCGGTGAGCGGGTGGCCGGGTACGCGGCGGACGGAGGGACGATCCAGTTGGGCATCGGGCAGATACCTGATGCGGCGGCCGGAGCGCTGGCGGCCCGGAGACGGCTCGGGGTGTGGTCGGAGATGATGAGCGACGGGGTCCTCGGTCTCGACCGGGCCGGTGCCCTCGATCCGACCGGCCCATCAGCGCGTCGTTCCTGTTCGGGTCCCCGGAGCTCTACACCTGGGCCGACGACAACCCGCGCCTCGTGATGCGCCGCACCGAAGTGGTCAACGACCCGGCCGTCATCGCCGCCCAGCCGGCCATGCTGTCCGTCAACACGGCGCTCCAGGTCGATCTCTACGACCAGGCCAACGCCTCCTACGTCCACGCCCGCCTCTACTCGGGATTCGGCGGCCAGCCCGACTTCGTCTCCGGTGCCCTGCACTCCCCCGGGGGACAGGCGGTGGTGGCCCTGCGTTCCTGGCACGACCGCAGTGACACCTCCACGATCGTGCCGCGCCTGGCCGAGCCGGCCACGTCCTACCAGCACTCGGTCATCGTCACCGAGCACGGTGCGGCCGAGGTGTTCGGGCGGAGCGACGTCGAACAGGCCCACCTGCTCATCGAGCGGGCCGCCGACCCGAGGGCGCTGCCCCGAGCTGCGCGCCGCGGCCGCCCGCGTGGGCATGACGCTTCCCGCCCCCTGACCAGGTCCGTGTCCGCTCCGGCGGGCGGCTAGCTTCGCCGTCGTGAGTCGCCACCCGAGTTCCGACCGCGGTCCCGACGGCAGCACCGCCAGCCCGAGTGGTCGCTCCCCGGTCCTGTTGATCCTGGCGTCCGCCCAGTTCGTCATGACCCTGGACAGCTCGGTCATGAACGTCTCCATCCAATCGGTGGCCAACGATCTCCACACCACGGTCACCGGGATCCAGACGGCCATCACCCTCTACACCCTCGTCATGGCCGCCTTCATGATCACCGGCGGCAAGATCGGTGCCATCGTCGGTCGACGTCGCGCCTTCGGGATCGGTCTCGTGGTCTACGCCTGCGGGTCGATGGTGACGGCCCTCGCCCCCAATCTCACCGTGTTGATCATCGGCTGGTCGCTGTTGGAGGGGCTGGGTGCCGCCCTGATCATGCCGGCCATCGTGGCCCTGGTGGCCGGCAACGTCCCCCGGGAGGGCCGGGCCGCCGCCTACGGCCTGATCGCCGCCGCTGGCGCCATCGCCGTGGCCGCCGGGCCCCTCATCGGCGGGGCGGTCACCACCTTCGCCTCGTGGCGGTGGGTCTTCGTGGGTGAGGTCGTCATCGTGCTGGTGATCCTGGCCTTCCTGCGCACGGTGCGCGACACGCCGCCGGAGGGGCGCGTGGCCTTCGACGGGTTCGGCGCCCTGCTGTCGGTGGCCGGCCTGGCCATGACGGTGTTCGGTGTCCTGCGATCCGGCAGCTGGGGATGGGTCCGGCCCAAGCCCGGGGCCCCGACCATTGCCGGCGTGTCGCTCGTGTTCTGGCTGGTGGTGGGTGGCCTCCTGGTGCTCGGCGGCCTGATCGAGTGGGAGGTCCACCGTGAACGATCGGGACGGGAGCCGCTGTTCCGGCCCTCGATGTTCGCCAACCGGCAGATGACCGGCGGCCTGGTCATGTTCGGCTTCCAGTTCTTCATCCAGTCCGGTGTCTTCTTCACCATCCCGCTCTTCCTGTCGGTGGTCCTGGAACTCAACGCCCTGCAGACCGGTGTCCGCCTGCTCCCGCTGTCGCTGGCCCTGTTGGCGTCCGCCATGGCCGTCCCCCGTCTGTGGCCGACCGCTTCGCCCCGCCGGGTCGTCCGGCTCGGCCTGTTGTCGATGCTGGTCGGGACGATCCTCCTGGTGGGCGGACTCGACCCCGGAGCCGATGCCGCCATCGTCCTGGTGCCGATGGCCCTGATGGGCCTCGGCATCGGCGTGCTCGCCTCCCAGCTGGGGGCCGTCACGGTGTCCGCGCAACCCGACGCCATGAGCGCCGAGGTCGGCGGTCTGCAGAACACGTTCACCAACTTCGGGGCATCGCTCGGAACGGCCCTGGTGGGGGCCGTGCTGATCGGGAGCCTGACGTCCAGCTTCCTCACCGGGGTGTCCCACAACAGCGCCATCCCGGCAGCCACCGTGTCCCGGGCATCCGTCGAGCTGGAGGCGGGCATTCCCTTCGTCTCCGACACGCAGCTGCGCAAGGACCTCGCCACCACCTCGCTCCCCCCGGAAACCCAGGACGCCATCGTCGCCGAGAACTCCGCGGCCCGACTCGAGGGCCTCCGGACCGCGCTGTCGGTCGTGGCCCTGGTGATCGTCCTGGCCCTCTTTCTGGGCCGGATGCTGCCCGAGGAAGCCGTGGGGCGCGCCGAGGCCGAAGAACCCCCTGGTCAGGAGCAACGCGGCGGCGAGGACGTAGCCACCGCTCCGTAGCCCGGCAACGGGGGTTGTCGGTCCGATCGGCAGCCGTCCGGCGCGGTGCGCGGCCCAGGCGTCGAGCGCATTCAAGCTCAGCGGCGGACACGCCGATACCTGCACTGTGAGGTTCGATCTCGAACATCCGACGTCGCGGCAGTTGCGCGATGGTGTCACCTGCGGGCTCATCGCCGAGTCGATGATGGTCCCGGTCCTGCTGACCGTCACGTTCGTCGACCACGGGCAGGTGCGCTGGGGCTACATGGCCGGGGCCGTGGCCTGCATCCTCGTGTCGATCCTCTATCAGACGATCTTCAGCCTGGTGTCCCGCGGCTCGGCCAGCGTCGAGTCGCAGGCCAACTCGTGGTTCATCATCGCCTGTCTGGCCATGGCCGGACTGGCCTGCATCGAACTGTCGACCGCCAGCCCCGCCGCCCTCTACACCCCGGCCATGCTGGTGGGCGTGATCTTCGTCGCCATCGTGGGCGACCGGCGGATGCAGCTCGTCATCGACATCTTCGCCCTGGCCCTCATCGCGGTCATCGGTTGGGTCCAGGATCTGCGGGGCGCCGAGTTCGCCGTGTCCATCGTCGTCTACGCCTCGACGATCGCCGTGGTCAATTACATCTGCGCCCGCACCGTCGGCTCGTTGAGCGGACAGATCAATTTCACCCAGGCGCTCGACTCGCTCAACGAGTGCTTCGACGAAGTGGGGATGGACGTGGCCGGCTCCTCGGCCGAGACCTTCGCGGAGATCTTCTCGCGGGGGATGCCCTACGTCGCCAGCATCCTGCCGGCCGAGCGGGTCGCCGTGTTCTCGAGGTCGGGCTCGCTCGAGCGCCTCACCCTCCTTGCCGCGTGGCCGGACCTCACCGCCGACTGCAGCGACCTGGCCCGGCTCCCGGCGGTGGCGACCGTCCTCGCCCACAACACCGTCCAGATCGATTCGCGCTTCTGCGTCCTCCCGGTGGGCTACGCGTCCGACGGCGAGCTGGTCATGGTCATCGAGCGCGAGTTCGCCCCAGTCGGGCGCCGACCTCCGCTCCGCCGAGGCCGCCGACCTGCTCGGCGCCGCGTTCCTGCGGGTCACCAGCCGCGTCAACTTCGTCAACGGGCTCCACACCGAGAGCCGCACCGATCCGCTCACGGGGCTGGCCAACCGGCGCAGCCTGATGGAGCGCATCGAGATGGAGATGTCGCACGCCCTCCGGTCCGAGACTCCGTTGACCCTGGCCATGATCGACCTCGACCACTTCAAGGAGTTCAACGACCGCTACGGACACGTGGCCGGCGACACGGTGCTCCGGTCCGTGGCCGCCATGATGGTCTCCAATACGCGCGATCAGGACCTCGGTGTCCCGCTACGGCGGCGAGGAGTTCTGCCTCGTCCTGCCGGACACGGACCTGCTCGGCGGCCACCATCTGCTCGACCAGCTACGGGCGGGCGGACGCGACTCCACCACCAATCTCGGCGTGACGCTGTCGGCCGGCCTGACCAGCTGGGACGGCATCGAGGACCCGGTCTCGTTCATCGACCGGGCGGACCAGGCCCTCTACCGGGCCAAGAACTCCGGTCGCGACCGCGTCGTCTCCATCGCTGCATTCACCGAGTGACGCGGCTCGCCGTCAGTCGGCGGCGGCCAGCACGAGGTAGACGTTGTCGTCGACGGCGAAGGAGTTCACCAGGGTGAACCCCTGGGCGGCCAGTGAGTCCAGCTCCCCCTCGAGTTCCACCCGACGTTCGGCCACCACCAGCCGGCCACCGTGCACCCGCAGCACCTTGTGCCTCGTCACCGTTCCACCCCTTCGTTCGCCAACCCACCACCGAGCACGTCGCCCGTGCGGTCGAGGACCAGGCCCGGCTCGCGCACCCCGTCGCCCAGACCGATCGGCTCGGGGCGCACCCGGACGTACCACTCCTGCCCCCAGACGGTGGCGAAGACGTCGTCGGGCATGGACAGGAAGAAACTGTCCTCGGGGATCTGGCTGACGTGGGCCCGCATGGCATCGCGCTTGGCACCGAGCCACGGCGTCACGCCGACCTCGGTGGTGATCCGGGTCCCCGGCTCCCCCATGGTGTCGGCGCCCTCCATCTCCCCTTCGTCGACCATCCCCGTCTCGGTGGCCTGCGTGCGCAGTTCGATCATGAAGTCGCGGTCCATGGTCGCCATGTAGAGGACCGAGGTCTGGCCGAGGTCGGCCGCGGCCATGCCCACCCGGTGCACCTGGACGTGGTCGGGATGGCCGTACCCACCGTGCTCGTCGTAGGTGACGAGCACGTCGGAGCCCTCCTCGACCAGCAGGTCGGCCAACCGCCGGGCCGCCTCGTCGACGTCGGCCGTGGCGAAGCAGCCCGGCCGGGACGCGCTCTCCTCACCCTCCATGCCCGAATCCTCGTACCCGAGGAACGCCTGACGCTGCACACCGAGGATCCGGGCCGCCTCGGCCAGCTCGACGGGCCCGGCGCTCGGCCAGTGTCTCGTCGGGACCCAGGAGACCTTCGGGGACCTCCCCGAGCTCGCCACCGGTGGCGGTCACCAGCACCACGCGGTGACCCTGGTCCGCCAGCGACGCCATGGTTCCCCCCGGTGGCGATGGCCTCGTCGTCGGGATGGGCGTGGAAGAAGGTGACGGTGGCCATGGACCGACCCTAGCGGTCGGTCATCCGAAGGGGAGCTGGGGCTCCTCGGCCAGGGACAGCTGGCCGGCCGTGGTCTTGGCCGAGGAACGGCGTCGCGCCGAGGCGGCGAAGATGCGCTCGGGTCCGAACGAGCGGATGGACCGGTCGCCCGGTCGGCCCCCCACCACCTCGACGCACTCGGTGCCGTTCTTGGTGTTGACGACATGGGCCCGGAACTCCCACGTGGCGCCCCGCATCGAGATCCCGGCGACCACCACGGGGTCACCGGTGCGCAGTCCGTTCCACGCCTCGGATCGCTCGAGGTGGCCCGCGGCCGCCAGGGCCGCCTTCCTGGCCCCCGACGAGGTGCCCCGGCTCAGCGCCGCTCCTCTCGGAGGGTGCGGTAGCGGTGCCAGAAGCCGAAGGCCACCGCGATCACCGCCAGGACGAGGATCACGTAGCCGGCGTCGCTGAACTTCTTCTGCACCTGGTCGTAGCTCGACCCGAGCGAGTCGCCCAACAGGGCGAGGGCCGTGCACCAGATGGCGCAGCCGATCAGCGAGAAGACGACGAACTTGGCGATGGCCATCTCGGCGAGGCCGGCGGCGAAGGACACGAACGACCGGAGCAGTGGGATGAACCGGCCGAAGAGGACCAGCGGGTCGCCGTGCCGGTCGAACCACGCCTCGGCCCGGTCCAGATCCTTGTGCGTGAGCAGGACGTACTTGCCGAAGCGGTCGACGAGCGGCCGGCCCCCGAAGTAGCCGATCAGGTAGCCGGCCAACGAACCGAGCAGCTCACCCGCCACGGCGAGGACGATGACCGCCACCAGCGAGAGGTGGTACACCTCGTGGGGCAGGGTCGACCCGTTCACCACCTTGTGCACCTCACCGCTGGCCAGGGCACCCCCACCGATGACGGCCAGTTCCGAGCCCACCGGCAGGCCCATCGCCGAGATGAAGCTCAGGACGAAGATGGCGGCATAGCTGTAGTGGTAGAGGAAGTTCTCCATAGGTGCCCATTGTCTAGTCGGTGTCCGGTGGACCCCGGTACGACCCGGCGGGGCCCGTGCCCGGGCCGCCCGGCCCGCCGACTACCGTCGGCCCGTGCCCATCGAGCCGCCGGACGCGGTCGATCCCCGCCCTGAGCTGCACCAGCCCCGACGGCGTGGATCTCGCCGTCTACGACTTCGGCGGGACCGGGCCCGACCTCTTGATGGTGCACGCCACCGGCTTCTGCGCCGGTGTCCTCCTACCCCTGGCCAGCGCGTTGTCGGGCCGGTTCCGCTGCCGTGCCCTGGACCTCCGGGGCCACGGGCGCTCGGGGCGCCCGGCCGACGGCGACTTCGCCTGGTCCGGCTTCGCCACCGACGTGCTCACGGTGGTGGACCGGCTCGGCCTCGACCGCCCGTTCGGGTTCGGTCACTCCTGCGGTGGGGCCTCCCTCCTCCTGGCCGAGCAGGCGCGGCCCGGCACGTTCGCCGGGCTCTACCTCTTCGAGCCGGTGGTGCTCCCCGACCGGGACCGGTCCTTCCCGGTGGAGAAGAACCCGCTCTCCCGGGGGGCGCGTCGTCGCCGGGAGACGTTCCCGGCGGCCGAGGAGGCCTTCGTCAACTTCTCCTCCAAGCCACCGTTCGACGGTCTCGACCCCGACGTCCTGCGCCGGTACGTCGAGGACGGCTTCGAAGTGGTGCCGGGGACGGACGGGGGTGACGGGTCGACCGTCCGGCTGCGCTGCCGTCGGGAGGACGAGGCCACCGTGTACGAACAGGGATTCGGCCACGGTGCCTTCTACCGGCTGGGCGACGTCCACTGTCCCACCACGCTCGCCTTCGGGGAGTCGACCGACGCGTTCGGCCGTCCGTTCCTGGAGGCGGACGCCGCCCGGATGCCGCACGCCACGGTGGAGGCGTATGGCGGCATCGGTCACTTCGGCCCCCTGGAGCGACCCGGCGAGGTGGCGGCCGGTGTGGTCCGGGCCCTGGGCGCCCACGACGTCGCACCCCCGTCGTAGTCTCTGGCCGTGCCCTTCGAGCCCCCCCGGTCGCTGTCGCCCTCGAAGGTGACGTCGTTCCGCGACTGCGCCCTGGCCTTCCGGTTCACCGCCATCGAACGGCTGCCCGACCCGGCCACCGTGTGGACGGTCAAGGGGACGCTGGTCCACACCGCCCTGGAAGGCCTGTTCTGGAACCATGCCCAGGGTGGGCGTACCCCCGCAGCCGGCCGCCGCCGAACTCCACGCCGCCTGGGTCAACCTGCAGGACGACCCCGACTTCCTGTCCCTCGGCCTCGACCCGGACGAGTGCGTCCGCCTTCCTGGCCGATGCCGAGCACCTCGTGGCCAACTACTTCGCGTTGGAGGACCCCGACGAGGTCACTCCCGTCGGCATCGAGCTGACGCTGGAGGCGCGGCTCGGGGACGTCCGGCTCCGGGGCATCCTGGACCGCCTGGACCTCACCCCCGAGGGCGAGCTGGTGGTCGTCGACTACAAGACGGGGCGCGCACCGTCGGACGCCTACGTGCAGTCGAAGCTGATCGGCGTGCAGACCTACGCGCTGCTCTGCCAGGAGGTCCTCGGCCGCCGGCCGGTCCAGGTCAGGCTGCTCCACCTCAAGGAACCCACCATGATCATCGCCGAGCCGACCGAGCAGGGTCTGCGCGGGCAGCGGACCAAGACCCTGGCGGTCTGGTCCGCCATCGAGCGGGCCTGTCGGGACGAGGACTTCCGGCCCCGCACGGGGCCGTTGTGCCGGTTCTGTCGCTTCCGGGACTTCTGTCCGGCGTACGGCGGCGACCCGTCGCTGGCCGCGGCCGCCCTCGGCGAAGGGGCGGCGTCCCGATGACCGGTCCCGGGGCAGCTGGGCGGCCACGGCTGTCGTGGCGCATCCGCCGGACGGCGCTTCGGGTGGCGATCCCCGCGACACCGACGTCACTCCGACCGGACACCGGGTTCCTGGCCGTGGTGGCCGACCGTCGACGACCGGGTCGACCGCCTGTTCGAGCCCCTGCGGGGTGTCCCCGCGTTCGACACCGCGGCCAAGGTCGTCACCGCCCTGGGCGACCACGGCTGGCTGTGGACGGGTGTGGCCGCCTGGCGGGGGCGACGATCCGGGCCCGCGCGGCGGGCGGCGGTGCGGTCCCTCGGCGTGGCCGGGGTCTCCTCCAGCCTGCTCAACGCCGGCATCAAGCGGGTGGTCGACCGCGAGCGTCCCGACACCACCGACCTCCGACTGTCCGATACCGGCATCCCGGTCCGGGCACCCACGCACGAGCAGCTTCCCGAGCGGGCACACGCTGGCCGCCTTCTGCTCGGCCGCCGTCCTCAGCCGCCCCGGCGACCGCCGGGGGAACGCCTTCCTCTACGGCTCGGCGGCGCTCATCGGGGTGAGCCGCATCCACCTGCGCCACCACCACGCCTCCGACGTGGTGGGCGGAGTCGTCATCGGCACCGCCCTCGGACTGGCCGTCCGGCGCTTCCGTTGACCGGCCGCCACCGGGCCGGGGCACCGCTCCGGGGGCACCGAGCCGGTCGGGGAATGGATGCCCCGGCCCCGGGGTTGGACCGCCCATGAGCGTTCCGCAGACATTCGCCGTGACCTGGGACTATCGCTGTCCCTTCGCCCGGAACGGGCACGAGCACCTGCTCGACGGGCTGGAGGCCGGCGCCGAATGGGACGTGACGTTCGTGCCCTACTTCCTCAACCAGGGGATGGGCCTCGAGGGCCAGGACACGTGGGACGATCCGGACCACCGGGCCGACCTGTTGGCTCTGGAGGTGGCCGTCGTCGTTCGGGACCGTCTGCCCGAGCACTTCCTCGCCGTCCACCGCGCCCTGTTCGACGCCCGACACGTCGACGGAGCCGACCTGAGGGACCGCGAGGTGGTGGCTTCGGTGCTCGACGTGGCCGGCGTGGACGCCAACGCCGTGCTCGCCGAGGTGGACGCCGGTTGGCCGGCCAAGGTCGTCCGCCAGGAGCACGAGCGCTGCGTGGACCAGTTCGACGTCTTCGGGGTCCCGACCTTCATCGTGGGTGACGATGCCGTGTTCGCCCGGCTGATGAACCGGTCCGACGGCGACGGCGCCCTGGCCCGCGACACGATCGACCGGGTCCTGGGCCTGATCGGCGACCATCCTGAACTGAACGAGTTCAAGCACACCCGCCTGTCGCGCTGACCCGGGACCGGGCGCCGGGGCGCTGATGGCGAGTGGAAAGGTCGCCTCGACGGTCGTCGGGGTCTTGAGCTTCTTCTTCCGCTACACCCCGACGAGCCCGGCCAGCGTGTCGACCGAGGCCCGCATCTCGTCCCGCGTCCCGAAGGGCGCGCCGCAGAAGTCGGTGACCCCGATGCCGGCCAGGCGCCGGACCTCGGCGGCCACCTCGGCCGACGAGCCCACGATGGCCACGTCCGCGGGCCCGCCGGCCCCTTCGCGATCGAGCATGGCCCGGTAGGACGGCAGGTTGCCGTACACGGCGAACACCTCGGCGGCCTTCGCCCGGGCGGTCGCCGGGTCGTCGGTCACGCACACCGGCAGGCCGACCCCGACCTGGGGCAGCGGTCGTCCGGCCTCCGCCGCGGCCGCGGTGATGGTCGGCACGATGTGGGCCTCGACGGTCGACGGGCCCGTCATCCACGTGATCGTCCCCGACGCCATCCGGCCGGCGATCTCCAGCATCACGGTTCCGAGGGCGGCCACCAGCACGTCGGGTGGAGAGGCGGTGATCTGCAGCGGACCGAAGGTGGAGGCCCGCACCGTCTCGCCGGCGAAACTGGCCTGCTCGCCCTCCAGGAGGGGGATCAGCACCTCCAGGTACTCGCGCATGTGCCGGGCCGGCTTCTCGAACGACAGCCCGAACACGTTCTCGATCACCAGCTGGTGGGACAGCCCGATCCCCAGGGTCAGCCGGCCACCACTGGCCGCCTGGACGGTCAGGGCCTGGGCGGCCAGCATCACCGGGTGGCGGGGGTAGGTCGGGACGACGGCGGTGCCGAGACGGATGGACGGCACCTCCCGGGCCGCGGCGGCCAGGACGGTCAGGGCGTCGTAGGCGAAGATCTGCGCCGCCCAGGCCACCTCGATCCCGGCGTCGGCCAAGCCGGCCACCTGGGTCATCACGTCGTCGAAGGGCTGCTCGGTGTCGAACATCACGCCGATGCGCATCCATGCCTCGTTTCGGTCCGACCCCGTTCGTCGCCACGACCCCAGCCCGGCCCACGGGGTGGACGGCCGGTGCCGCCCCACCGTACCGGGGCGCGGCACCCCCGACGACACGGGCGCGGACACCGGGAGCGCCGCCCGGGTGAACGAGCGCCACCGATCGGGCAGAATGAGGACATGTCCGTCGCCATCCTCATGGGGAGTTCCTCCGACGCGTCCGTCATGGACGATGCGGTCCAGCTCCTGCGCTCGTTCGATATCCCGGTCGAGATCCGGGTCCTGTCCGCCCACCGCACCCCCGACGACACCGTGGCGTTCGCCCGCGGCGCCGCCGGCCGCGGCGTCAAGGTGATGATCGCCGCCGCCGGCGGTGCCGCCCACCTGGCCGGCGTGGTGGCCGCCACCACCCCCCTGCCGGTGATCGGCGTGCCCATCGCCCTGGCCAACCTGCAGGGGCTGGACTCGCTGCTGGCCATGGTGCAGATGCCGAAGGGGATCCCGGTGGCGACGGTGGCCATCAACGGGGCCCGCAACGCCGCGCTGCTCGCCGTCCGCATCATGGCGCTGTCCGACCCGCGCCTGGCGTCCGAGTTGGACCGGTACATCGCCAACATGGCCGAGCAGGTGCGCGACATGAATGCCGAGGTCGAGGCCAAGTACGCCCAGGGCTAGGTCTCGCAGGCGTTCCCGGGGCCGTCGCCCCGCGCCGTCCCCGACCCTGGACATCGGGACGTCCGGGCCTATACTAGAACTTGTTCTAGTTTCCCGTTCCCGAGGAGTCCCCATGCCCGGTCCCGCCCAGCACCCGAGCGGACGCCCGTCAGCGGCCCCGGCCCGGATCGCCTTCGTCCAGTCCGAGTGGCACGGTGAACTGGTCGACCGCTGCCGCGACGCCTTCGTGGAGGAGATCACCCGGCTCGGGACGGATCCGGACCGGATCGATCTCTTCCGGGTTCCCGGTGCGTTCGAGATCCCGCTGCACGCCAAGCGGCTCGCCGGCTCCGGAGCGTACGCCGCCGTGGTCGGGGCCGGTCTGGTCGTCGACGGTGGCATCTACCGTCACGAGTTCGTCGCCGAGGCGGTGGTCGGGGGCCTGATGCGCGTCCAGCTCGACACCGACGTGCCCGTGTTGTCGGTCGTCCTCACCCCCCACCAGTTCCACGGGCACGACGCCCATTCCGGGTTCTTCGCCGACCACCTGAGGACCAAGGGGATCGAGGCGGCCCGGGCCTGCGCCCGCACCGTCGACAGCCTGGCGGCCCTCCCGGGCCGCGCCGCCTGACGCCCCGATCGCGTCAGCGGGGGGCGAGTCCCTCCACGGCGTCGGCCAGATCGACGCCGAAGGGCAGGACGGCCAGGACCGGGATGTCGACCCCGTTGGCCACGTATCGGGCCACCTGGTCACGGCACTCGGCGAACGATCCGTGCACGATCAGGTCGTCGACCACCTCGTCGGGAACGGCGTCGAGGGCGGCTTTGCGGTCCCCCTCCTTCCACAGCCGCCACATGTCGCCGAGCGCGTGCTCCCGTCCGAGCCACCGGTGGAACTCGGCGTAGACGCCGACGTTCAGGTACGCGGTGATCATCCGGCGCCCGATGGCCCGGCACATGTCGGCGTCCTCGCTCGGGATCACGAAGATCCGGGCGGCCACGGGTACGTCGGCCCCGACCTCGGGCGTCACGGTGGCCACGTCCGAGGCCGAGAGCCAGTTGATGATGACCCCGTCGGCCGCCCGGCCGGCCAGGCGGAGCATGCCCGGGCGCAGGGCGGCGAGGAAGATGGGCGGTGGGTGTTCGACCGGGCGGGCCAGACGGAACCCCCGGACCTCGAAGGTGTCGTAGGCGGTGTCCACCTTGCCTCCGGCCAGAGCCTCCCGCAGGAAGGCGATCGTGTCCCGCACCCGCTTGTAGGGCTCGGTGAAGGGCACCCCGTTCCAACGGGTCACGATCACGTCCGAGGAGGTCCCGAGTCCGAAGGTGAAGTGGCCGGGGGCGGCCTCGGCCAGGGCGGCCACGCTCTGGGCGAGGAGCGCCGGCCCCCGCGTGTACGCCGGGATGATGGCCACGCCCAGCTGCAGGGCCGGGGTCCAGGCGGCGGCGAGGGCGAGGGGGGTGAATCCGTCGAGACCGTCGGTCTCGGCCGACCAGACGTCGGTGTAGCCCAGGCGGAGCAGGTCCTCGTACCAACGGCGGTGCTCGGTGAGCGGGATCCCGTCGAAGGGGACGGTGATCCCGTGGCGGGCCCCGGCGGGCGGGTCGGTGGCGACGTCTGCGGTCATGGCCTCCGTATTACACCCTTCCGGCACACTGCTCCCATGAGCACCGACCGCGTGACCCGCATCCGGGGAGTGCAGCTCCCGCTCCCCCTGACCGACACCGATCCGGCGTCCGGCCCGGCGGCCCTGCCCGACCCGGGCGGCACCGGGGGCGACGGCAGCCGACCGACGGGCGAGGGAGGGGACGACGAGCGTCCATGGCGGCTCGACGACGCACGACCCGCCAGGTCGGCATCAGGGGCGTCGCCGAGGCCCGGGCCCGGCTCCGGGCCGGTCCGGGACGCGCCGCCTGACCGGTCGCCGACTACGGTTCGGGGCATGTCGTCCGTGGCCGAGCGGCTCGGGGCTGCCCCCGACACCCGCTTCCTGATCCTCAACTGCGCCGACCTCGGGCTGTGCCACGCGGCCACCACCGGCGTCTACGACGCGCTCCGCGAGGGGCTGCCACCTCGGCCTCGCTGCTGGTCCCCGCTCCATGGGCCCGCGAAGCGGCATCGCGGTTCCGGGGCGACGACGTGGGGGTGCGCCTCACCCTGAACGCCGAGCACGACCTCTACCGCTGGGGACCGATCACGCAGGCACCGTCGCTCCTCGACGGCGACGGCGGATTCCCCCGCACGGTCACGGACGTGTGGGACCACGCCGACCTCGACGAGGTACGTCGGGAGTGCCGGGCCCAGGTCGAGCGGGCCGTGCTGTGGGGCTTCGACATCAGCCACCTCGACGCCCACATGGACGCGTTGGTGCTCCGGCCCGAGTTCTTCGACGTCTACCTCGAGCTCGCCGTCGACTTCGGCCTCCCCCTCCGCCTGCCCGACGACGCGGTCGAGCCCAACGTGGGCTTCCCCATCCGCCGGCTGGCCGCCGAGGAAGGCGTCCTGTTCGCCGACCGGGCGGTCACCGTGCCCGCCGTCGGGGGCCGCGAGGCGCTGCTCGACGCGCTCGGCTCGCTCGGGCCCGGCGTGACCGAGATCACCCTGCATCCGGCCGTGGACAGCCCCGAGCTCCGGGCCGCCACCGCGGACTGGGCCGTCGAGGGTGGCCGACCTCGCCCTCCTGGTCGACGATCCCGCCGTGGCCGCGGCCATCGACGCCGCCGGGGCCCAGCCCATCGGCTACCGACCCCTGCGCGACGCCATGCGCCATCCCGTCCGACCGTGACCACGGCGACCGGGCCCGGCGCACCCGGTCCGGTCGGACCCGCGCCCCGAGGCCGTGACCGTCACCGGCCTGCTGCTGCTCGATCCCCACGGCTACGACCCCACCCACATCGACTCGGTGGTGGTCGACGACACCGGCATCGGCGTCGTCCGCCGGCGGGGGGAGCCCCCGGATCCTGCCGTGGGAGTCGGTGGTGGCGCACGCCGTGGAGCCGTGGGCGGTGGGGTGATCCCGGCGTGGTGGGTCGACCCGGAGCGCGACCGGCCCGAGGCGGACGGCCGGCGCCGCCGCCGGTGGACCCGCCCGGGTCCGACGCCCGACCGGCGGCGGACCGCCGCCTCCCCCACGCCGAGGCCGGGGCCCTGCATGAGCGTCCAGACCCGCACCGGAACCTACCGGTTCCTCCGGTCGGGGACCGACCCGGCCGACCTGGCCGCCCGTCATCGGGACGCCTTCGCCGTCCGCCACCGGGGACCGGCCGGGACTCTCCACGGTCACCACGGTGGCCCCGGCCCGCCTGCGCCGTCGGATACGGCGCACCGGATGGGACCGGGTCCAGCCCTTCCTCGTGGTGCTGCTCGTGGTGGTCGTGGTCACGGCCGTGACCCTGATCCTCCTGCAGAGCGCCGGTGTCGTCCACCTCCCCTTCCTGGGGGGCGGGGCTCGCCTCGCCTCCGCCAGGCCGGCTGGCCGGCCGCGGCTCGACCCTAGAACTCGGTGAGCTCGGCCACCCGCCCGAGGCGCGCCCGGCCCTCGTCGGTGCCCGCCAGGGCCAGCAGGTCGAGCAGGGGGGCCATGGCGCCGGCCACCTTCATCCGCCCCTGCATGAACGCCACCGACGGGATCGAGGTCACCCGACACCACGGCCCGGGCGTCGGCGTCGGACAGGGTCAGGGTGAGGTCGGGTGCGGCCGCCGGGCCCGCGCCGACGCTCACCAGGCGCCCCCCGGCGAAGGCGGCGTGGCCGGCCGCGTCGCCGTCGGGACCACCGACCACCTCGACCACGACGGTGCCCTCCAGGGTGGGCGGACCGCGCCAGCCCTTCCAGGGCGGAGCCGGCCGCCTCGAACCAGCCGTCGGTCAACCAGCGGGGCCGTCACCGGGCGGACACCGCGGCCAGCGCCGGCGAAGAGGTCGGTCTCGACGGCCCCGCTCGGCGTCGGCTCCGGACAGGGCGCCGTCGGGATCGCCGACCAACGCCAGCCGGTAGTCGTCGTGGGGCTGGATGGTCTCCATCACCTCGGGTGGCAGCCCGAACCAGAACCGCGACGTCGGGTCGACCTGGGTGGCGTGGGCCAGCAGGGCCTCTCGCCGCACGTGGGTGTACCCGGTGATGTCGACGACCGTGGTGGCCACCTCGTCGGGCATCGTGTCCCACCGGGCCCGCCAGTCGTCGTCGAACGGCGACTCGATGCCCAGCTCGACGAACTTGTCGTGGATGGCCCGGAACCGGGCGGCCGAGTGGATCGAGTAGTAGAGCTTGGCGGGCTGGTGGGCCGGCGCCGGCGTCGGGGTACCGGGCCGGGTCCCCGGCGGCGCGGAAGGCGGCCAGACCGGCCTCGTGGACCCGCAGGTGGTCCGGGTGCGGGTAGCCGGACTGGTCGTCCCCGTAGATCACCATCACCTGGGGCCGGGTGCGGCGGACGATCGCCACCAGGCGGCCGGTCGCCTCGTCCAGCGGGGCGGCGGCGAAGCATTCCGGGTTGGCGTTGGCCTCCGACCCGGCCATGCCCGAATCGCGGTAGCCGAGCATCACCACCTCGTCGTAGCCGATGACGGCGGTGGCGTCGTCGAGTTCGCGGCGCCGCACGGCGGCGATGTCGCGCCCGCACCTCGGGGGTGTCGAGTGCCGGGTTCAGGATCTCGCCCTCGGCGCCGTCGGTGCAGCACACGAGCACGGTGTGCACGCCCTCGGCGTGGTAGCGGGCGACGGTCCCCGCGCCCTTGGAGGCTTCGTCGTCGGGGTGGGCGTGGACGGTCAGCAGACAGCGTTCGGCGGGCACGCCGATCACGCTACCGGGATGCCGGGGCATACACTGCAGGTTGAGCGTGAGGAAGGACCGTCGCCAATGGGTGTCATGAAGCGGATGTCAGGGATTCTCCAGGCCAAGACCAACAAGCTCCTGGACAAGGCGGAGGATCCCCGGGAGTCCCTGGACCTCTCCTACCAGAAGCTGCTGGAGAACCTCCAGAAGGTGCGGCGCAGCGTGGCCGACGTCACCACCGCCAAGAAGCGGATCGAACTGCAGGCCACCCAGCTCCAGGGTCAGGCCGACAAGCTGCAGCAGCAGGCGAAGGACGCGCTCTCCCAGAACCGCGAGGACCTCGCCCGTGAGGCCCTGGCCCGGCGGGCGGCCATCGCCCCGCAGCTCGCCGAGCTCCAGACCCAGCACCAGCAGGTGGCCGACCAGGAGACCAAGCTGATCGCCACCGCACAGAACCTCCAGGCCCAGGTGGACGCCTTCCGCACCAAGAAGGAGACCATGAAGGCCACCTACACGGCGGCCGAGGCCCAGACCAAGATCGGCGAGGCCGTGTCGGGCATCTCGGAGTCGATGGGCGACGCCGGTATGTCCGTCCAGCGGGCCCAGGACAAGATCGACAGCATGCAGGCCCGGGCCGGGGCCATGGATGAGCTGCTCTCCTCGGGTGCCCTGACCGACCTGGCCAATCCGGTCGACGACATCCAGGCCCAGCTCGACCAGGTCTCCTCGGCCAGCTCGGTCGACGCCGACCTGGCCGCGCTCAAGGCCGAGATCGGCACCGGCGGGACCGCCCCGGCCCAGCTCGGCCCGGCCGAGGACGGCGGCGCCGGCCGCCGATGCCGAGGCCCCGAAGTGATCGTCCGCATCCTCGGTGAGGGCCAGTACGACGTTCCCGACGCCGACCGGGGAGCCCTCGGTGAGCTCGAGGCCACGCTCAACGCGGCCGTCGACGGGGACGACGACGGTGCCTTCGCCGCGGCCCTGGCGGCGGTGATCGCCGAGGTCCGGTCGGTCGGCTCGCTGCTGCCCGCCCGACTCCTTCACCGCCTCGGACCTCGTGGTGCCGTTCTCGGACGCCACCCTGTCGGAGACGAAGGCCCTGCTCGACGAGCCCGGCGGGGAGCGCGTCTGACCTTGTCCGTCCGCCCACCGCACCAGGACCGCGCCATGAGCACCGCCCGCAACATCCCGAACGACCGGGGCCTCACCCTGCGCATGTTCACCACCGGGCTCATGATCGTCCTGCTCTACGGAGCGGTCATCGGCCTGCTCATCGCCGTCGGCATCTCCTACGCCGCCGTGCTGATCATCGCCGGGGCCCTGCTGTTCTGCCAGTACTGGTTCTCCGACAAGATCGCCCTCTACGGCATGGGCGGCCGCATCGTCACCCCCGAGCAGGCTCCCCAGCTCCACGGGGCCATCGACCGGCTCTGCGCCATGGCCGACATGAAGAAGCCCCGGGTGGCCGTGGCCGACACCGACGTGCCGAACGCCTTCGCCACCGGACGCAGCCCCAACAGCGCGGTGGTCTGCGCCACCACCGGGCTCATGCGCCGCCTCGACGAGCCCGAGCTCGAGGCGGTACTGGCCCACGAGCTCTCCCACGTGGCCCACCGCGACGTGGCCGTCATGACCATCGCCAGCTTCCTCGGCATGCTGGCCGGCCTGGTGACCCGGATGATGCTCTGGACCGGGATGATGGGCGGGTTCGGCGGCGGCATGGGCGGCGGCCGGGGCGGCAACAACAACCAGGGCGGCGACAACGCCGCCATGGTCGAACTCGCCATCCTCGTGGTGTCGGTCGTGGTCTACGCCATCAGCTTCCTGCTGACCATGGCCCTGTCCCGCTACCGGGAGCTCGCCGCCGACCGTTCCGGCGCCCTGCTCACCGGTCAGCCGTCGGTCCTGGCGTCGGCGCTCGTCAAGGTCACCGGGGACATCGCCCGGATCCCGACCCGGGACCTGCGCTCCACCGAGACCTTCAACGCCTTCTACTTCACGCCGGCCGTCGCCAAGTCGGGGGTCAGCATCTCCACCCTCTTCTCGACCCATCCGTCGCTCGACCAGCGCCTGGCCCAGCTCGCCGCCCTCGAGGCCGAGATGGGCCGGCCCTCGTGAGCTCCCCCAGCCTCCGGTCCGTGCCCGTCCGGGACGCCTGATGGGGCTGTTCGACACGCTGCTCGGGCGGACCAAGCCGGTCCAGTCGAACCTCGACGCGCTCTTCGCCCTGCCCTCGGCCTCCATCACCCTGCAGAGTGCGTCGGCCACCACCTTCTCCGGCCATGCCGGTGTCTGCTTCAAGCCGCCCTCCGGCCAGGGGTTCGCCGACATGCAGGCCGAGGTGGTCAAGCTCCTCTCGATGGAGGGGGCGGCCGGGATCACCTCGAGCACCGACTCGTTCGGCTACCAGTGGCTGGTCGTCCAGGATCCCGACGTGGAGGCCCTCGTCACCCAGATCCACCTGGTCAACTCGTCCCTGGCGGATGCCGGCTGGGGCCCGCAGCTGCTCTGCTCGGTCTTCGGCCTCGCCCGGCTGCCGGACGCCTCGCCGGACGACGCCGCCCGGGAGGGGGCCACGGTCGGCGACGGCACCGTGCTCGCCTCCACGTCCTACCTCGTCTACCTGTTCAAGCGGGGCACGTTCTACCCCTTCGTGCCCACCGGCCACGAGCAGCGTTCGACCGAGGAGGAGTTCAAGCTGCGCAGTCTCCTCGCCGACGACCTGAAGGTGGAGACCGACCTCGACCGCTGGTTCCCCCTCTGGGACCTGCCCGTCGGCTGAGCCGGTCCGAGGTGGAACTCCTGATCGAGCCGGACCGCTACTCGGTCTGCCGCCTCGACCCCGGCGCTCCGTGGCCCGAGCCACCGGCGGCCGCCCGCCTGTATTCGGTCACCCGCACCCCGGACGAGCTCTCCGTCCTGTGCGTCGCCGGGGACGAGCCCCCGGGCGCCGAGGTGGAGAGCGGGTGGCGGACGCTGCGCATCGTCGGACCGCTGGCCTTCGACCTGGTGGGGATCATCGCCTCGGTCACCGTGCCGCTGGCCGCCGCCGAGGTCGGGGTGTTCGTGATGTCCACCTACGACACCGACCTGGTGCTGGTCCGCGAGGCGGACCTCGACCAGGCGATCGACGTCCTGGGCGGTGCCGGCCACCGGGTGGCCACCGCCCCGGTCTGACCCTGTCGGGCCCCCGGTCCGATCCGATGGGCGAAAGTTTTATCCGGACGGATCACTTCCATCGGGCATCGACGACGACCTGGAAGTTCCGGGGTTTATCCACAGGATATCCACTTTCGGGCCGACAGCCGGGGCGCCTTCCGACTTCGCAACCGTCCGGAAACCCCGGTACAATCATCGGCTTCCGGACCGGGAGCGCTTCTGCGCCTTCCGAACGCACCGACGGCACCACGCCCGCCGGAGACCGACGCCGGACGATACGCCGAGGAGCGAGGCACGTAACCACACACCGCGAACGGACATGAACACCCGCTAGCACACCCGGCTCTTGTAGCCAGGTCGGTCCACCCTTCCCGGTGCCCGGCTGGGGCGTTGAATGCGCAGACGTGGGGTCCACCCAACCAGAAGAGAGTCAGAGCCCGCCGTCCGCGGCCCGGCCCCGACCGACCAAGGAAAGGTCACCCCCCATGCCTCCGGCATCCCGCACTACCCCTGCATCCCCACGTACTCCTACCCGCCCCCGGCACGCCCACTCGCGCCGCCGCACCCACACCACCAACGCCGTCCGGCGTCGGGAGAAGCGCTCCCGACGCAGCCGGGCGACGACCGCCGGCCTCGCATCGGTGGCGCTGTCCGCCACGGTGATGGCGTCCCTGGTCGGGACCGCCCCCTCGGCCCTGGCCGCCGCCGGCCCTGCCCACCGGGGCGGGGCTCGTTCTGAACGCCCCCATCGTGTCGGGAGCCGTCACCCCCGATGGGCACGGCTACTGGCTGGTCGGCTCCGACGGCGGGGTCTTCGCCTTCGGTGACGCCGGCTACCGCGGCTCCACCGCCGCCCTCCACCTGGTCAGCCCCGTCGTGGGGATGACGTCGACCGGGGACGGCCGCGGCTACTGGGAGGTGGCCGCCGACGGCGGGGTCTTCGCCTTCGGTGACGCCGGCTTCCACGGCTCGGCCAGCGGCGACGCCCTCGGCGGCAAGATCGTCGGGATGGCCGCCACGGCCGGGGGCGACGGCTACTGGCTGGTCGGCTCCGACGGCGGGGTCTTCGCCTTCGGTGACGCCGGCTACTACGGCAACGCCACCCACCTGTCGCCGAACAGCCCGATCGCCGGCATCACGCCGACGGCCGACGGCCACGGCTACTGGGAGGTGGCCGCCGACGGTGACGTCTACGCCTTCGGCGACGCCCGGTTCGAGGGCAACGCCCCCACCATCGCTCCGGCGGTCGGCATCGCCTCCCAGACGTCCGGCTACCGCATCGTGGCCGACAACGGCGGCGCCTTCGCCTTCGGAGGTGCGTACTTCGGGGGCTCGCTGGCCAGCCTCCACCTGAACAAGCCGATCGTCGCCACGTCGGCCATCCGGGGCGGGTACATCGACGTCGCCGCCGACGGCGGGGTGTTCAACTTCGGCACGGTCGGCTTCTACGGGTCGCTCGGCGCCGCGACGGTCTACACCCCGCCCCCGCCTCCTCCGCCGCCCCCGCCCCCGGCCCCGATCGCCCCGCCGGTGGTGATCGACTACGGACTCTCGTCGTACCAGATCGCCGCCTGGGACCGCGTCAACATCTGCGAGGAGGGGGGCGACTGGTACGTGAACGGCTCCACCTTCGCCGGTGGGCTCGGCTTCACCCGGGCCAACTGGGCGCAGTTCAACACGTTCGGGTTCCCCTCGAACGCCGCCTACGCCACACCGCTCCAGCAGATCCGGGTGGCCGTGGCCTTCGCCGTGTATTACACGGGTGATCCCGACTGGGCCCCCGACCAGAACGGTTGCGGCGGCGGCTACTGACCGCCCCGACGACGTCCGCGGGACGGGGCCCTACGGGGTCCCGTCCCCCAGGGCGTCGATGCTCCGGGCCAGCGCCAGGTCGAGCCCGGTGATCCCGCCGGCATCGTGGGTGGTGAGGGCGAGGCGCACCGTCCGCCAGCGGATGTCGATGTCGGGATGGTGGTCGGCCTCCTCGGCGAGCGCACCGACCGCCATCACGTAGTCGAGCGCCGCCGCGAACCCGGTGCAGGTGACCTCCTTCACCAGCTGCCCGTCGACCAGCTCCCAGGCCGGGGCGTCGGGAGCGGCGAGGGCATCGGCCAGCGCCGAGGGGTCGAGCGGCCGGGGCCGGGCCATTCAGGCGGTGGCCCCGACGGGGGCCGTCGGGGAGAACGTGACCGGCATCTCCTCGTAGCCCGACACGAAATTGGCGTTCCGCTTCGGCGGCTCGGCGTCGCTCGCCAGGGCCAGGTCGGGCAGTCGCTCGAACAGCCGGTCGAACATCACCTGCAGCTCCAACCGGGCCAGCCGGTTGCCCAGACAGAAGTGGGAGCCGAAGCCGAAGGCGATGTGGTCGTTGGGGGTGCGGGCGGTGTCGAACCGGTCGGGATCGGCGAACACCGCCTCGTCCCGGTTGGCCGACGGGTACAGCAGCAGCAGCTTCTGGCCCCGGAGGATCGTCTCCCCGTGGAGTTCGACGTCCCGCGTCGCCGTCCGGGCCATGTTCTTGATCGGACTGACCCAGCGCAGCATCTCCTCGACGGCGAGCGGCAGCCGGTCCCGCTCGGCGACCAGCCGGGCGAACTGGTCGGGGTGGGTCAGCAGCTCGTACATGCCGCCGCTGATGACGTGGCGGGTCGTCTCGTCACCACCGATCAGGATGAGCAGCGACTCGTAGATCAAGGACGAGTCGTCGAGCCTGTCACCCTCGATCTCGGCATGGACCAGCGTGCCGATGAGGTCGTTCGTCTGGTTGTCGCGACGGCGCTGCTCGACCACCGCCAGGATGTACTCGGCGTACTCCATGGCCGCCGCCGCCGCCCGGTCGACGGCCGTCGGGTCGGGCGAGCCGAGCGACTTCAGCATGTCGTCGGACCAGCCGAGGAGGGCGGCGCGGTCCTCGGCGGCCACCCCCAGCATGTTGCCGATCACGATCATGGGGAGCGGGGCGGCGATGTCGCGGACGAAGTCGGCCTGGCCCTGTTCGCAGACCCGGTCGATGATGGCGTCGCAGATCATGCGGATGCCCTCCTCGGCCTCGCGGATCCGACGAGGGGTGAACCCCTCGCTGACCAGCCGCCGACGGCGTACGTGCTCGGGGGCGTCGGTGTCGATCATCATGGGGAGCGCGTCGCTGTCGGGACGGATGCCGCCGGCGTTGGAGAAGGTGTCGGGGTCCTTGGAGATCTCCCTGATGTCGGCGTAGCGGGTGATGCCCCACACCCCGGCCTGCTCGTCGAAGTAGGCGGGGGCCTCGGCGCGCATCCAGGCGAAGGCCGGGAAGGGATCGCCACCGTAGAAGGTGCCGTCGGTCAGGCCGATCTTCAGGTCGACAGGGGGTGTGGTCATGGTGCTCCTACTGTCGGGTGGTGGGCCACGGCGGGGCCGGCCACGGATGACGGTGCCCGACTACCGGGTACGGCGAAGGATACAGCGGCGTCTGACGGTGCGTCAGCTGACGGCGACGTTCCGGCGCTATCCAGCCGACATGCCGCCGCCGAGCAGTGCCGGCCGGGCGGTGGCGCGCATCCTGGCGAGCACCCGCTCGGTCACCGTGACGGCTTCGGGGGGCAGTCCCCCGTTGGCCTCAGCCGCCTCCCGCCAGGCCGCCGTGCGGCGGGCGAGGATGCCGGCGTCCCCGAGTTCGGCACAGTCGAGTCGGTCCCCGTTGACGTCCACCGTGATCGTGTCGCCGTCCTCCACCAGTGCGATGGGGCCGCCCAGCAGCGCCTCGGGGGCGACGTGGCCGATGACCAGCCCGACGGATCCACCCGAGAAGCGGGCGTCGGTCATGAGGGCGATGGTGATGCCCCGCTGGCGGCACAGCGTCGTGATCTTGGATGTCGGGTCCAGCATCTCGGGCATCCCCGGGGCGCCGCGCGGGCCCTCGTAGCGGATCACCACCATGTCGTTGTCCCCGAACGACTCCGGTCGATCGTCGAGGGCCTCGATCAGGGCCCGCTCGCCGTCGAACACCCGGGCGGTCCCCACGAAGACGCCTCCGGTCATACCACCCTCGACCCCCGCCAACTTGAGGATCGCCCCTCCCTCGGGGGCGAGGTTCCCCGACAGGAGTCGCAGACCACCCGTGTCCTTGAAGGGTCGGGCCGTCGAGTAGATCACCCGGTGGTCCGCGGCCGGGGGGGCCAGCCGGGCGATCTGTCCGGCCAGCGTCTCACCCGTGCAGGTGATGGTGTCGCCGTCGAGGTAGCCGGCCTGCAGCAGCTCACCGACCACCGTGGGCAGGCCCCCCGAGGCGTCGACGTCGACCATCGAGTAGGCCCCGAAGGGTCGCATATTCACGAGCACCGGCAGTCGGCGGGACAGGGCGTTGAACTCGTCCTGGCTGAGCACGTCCTCCCACAGGTCGAGGCCCGCGGCCCGGGCGATCTCGACACTGTGCAGCAGTACGTTGGTCGATCCCCCCATGGCGATGGCCACGGTCAACGCGTTGCGGAGCGAGGCGGGGGTGACGATGTCCCGCGGGCGGATGCCGCGCTCGGCCATGGTCACGAGGCAGTCGACGAGCTGGTCGGGGAACTGGTCGGTGCGACGGGGGTCGTCCGAGGTCGGGGCCACCATGGCAAGGGGCTCGAGGCCGAGCACCCCGATGAACGACTGCATGGTGTTGTAGGTGAACATCCCACCGCAGCTGCCCTGGCCGGGACAGGCGTGCAGTGCGAAGCGGAGGCGCAGCTCGTCGTCGGGATCGCCCGCCACCTGGAACGCCGTCGACCAGATCGATCGGCTCCCCCGTCACCGGATCGTGGCCCGGCCTGATCGAGCCGTCCGACAGCACGACGGAGGGGACGTTGTGCTCCAACAGGGCGGCGACGGTGCCGACGGGGGGCTTGTCGCAGGCGACGACGGCGACCAGTCCGGCCACTCGGTTGGCGGCCAGGTGGAGCGACACGGCGTCGTTCACGAGCTCGCGGCCGATGAGGGAGAACCGCATCTCCGGGGTCCCGTTGAGCTGACCGTCCGAGACGCCGAGGGTGAACGCCGGGGCGATCAGGCGCACGGCCAGGTCGTCGGCGGCGATCCGGCGGGACATCGCCGCCTGCACCGCGGCCACCTTGGCCTGGACGCCCAGGTAGCACTGGCTGTCACCCAGGTTGCCGAGTACAGCCCACACCGGGTAGTGGATCTTGGCGACGTCCTGGCCCAGGAAGCGGGCCGTGCCGACCCGTTGCACGTCACGTCCGGGGTTCGAGGACGAAAGGCCCCGCGGCTCCGATCCGTCGGCCCCGACTGCTGCATTCGCGAGATCTGTCACGCCGGCAGCCTAGTGAGGGCCGATCGGGGGTCCGACCCACTCACGGGTGGGTCATCGACTCGGGACGCACGGCCTCGTCGAACTGCTCGCCGGTCAGGTAGCCGAGGGCGAGGGCGGACTCCCGCAGGGTGGTGCCCTCCTTGTGGGCCTTCTTGGCCACCTCGGCCGCCTTGTCGTAGCCGATGAGCGGGTTGAGGGCGGTCACCAGCATCAGTGAGTTCTCGAGGTGCTGGCGGATCCGGGCCTCGTTGGGCTCGAGACCCTCCACGCAGAACCGGGTGAAGGCGGCCGACGCCTCGGTGAGCAGCTCGATCGAGTGCATGACGTTGTGGATGATCACCGGCTTGCACACGTTGAGCTCGAGATTGCCCCGGGCGCCGGCCATGGCCACGGCGGCGTCGTTCCCGTAGACCTGGATGCAGACCATGATCATCGCCTCGCTCTGGGTGGGGTTGACCTTGCCCGGCATGATCGAAGAGCCGGGCTCGTTGGCGGGCAGATCGAGCTCGCCCAGGCCGCTGCGGGGACCCGAGCCGAGCCACCGCAGGTCGTCGGCGATCTTGATCAGCGAGGCGGCCAGCACCCGGAGGGTACCGCTGGTGCTGACCAGGGCGTCGTGGGCGGCGAGGGCGGCGAACTTGTTGGGGGCCGTCACGAAGGGCAGCCCGGTGAGCTCGGCGATGGCGTCGGCCACCCGGGTCCCGAACTCGGGGTGGGTGTTGAGCCCGGTCCCCACCGCGGTGCCGCCGGCGGCCAGCTCGTAGAGGTCGTCGAGCGTCGCCTCGATCCGGCGCACGTCGGCGTCGAGCTGGGCCACGTAGCCCGAGAACTCCTGGCCGAGTGTGAGGGGGACCGCGTCCATCAGGTGGGTGCGCCCGATCTTGGTGATCGAGGCGTAGGCCTCGGACTTGGCCTGCAGGGCGTCGCGGAGGTGGCGGACGGCCGGCAGCAGCCGGTGGGTGATCTCCTCCACCGCGGCGATGTGCATGGCTGTGGGGAACGTGTCGTTCGACGACTGCGACATGTTGACGTCGTCGTTCGGGTGGACCGGATCCTTCGACCCGAGGACACCGCCGGCCAGCTCGATGGCCCGGTTGGAGATCACCTCGTTGGCGTTCATGTTGGACTGGGTACCGCTGCCCGTCTGCCATACGCTGAGCGGGAAGTGGTCGTCGAGCTTGCCCTCGGCCACCTCCCGGGCCGCGGCGACGATGAGGGCCGACTTCTCGGGGGTCATCTTGCCGAGGTCGGCATTGACCTGGGCGGAGGCCTCCTTCAGGATGCCGATGGCGCGGATCAGCGGCTTGGGCATCCGGTCGTCCCCGATGGGGAAGTGGTGCAGCGACCGGGCCGTCTGGGCACCCCAGTAGCGGTCGGCGGGGACGTCGATGGCGCCCATGCTGTCCGTCTCGGTGCGGATGTCCTGACTCATGCTGCTCTCCTTGCGCTCGGGCGGTGCGGCGGCGCGCACGCCCGACAGATTACGACCTGCCCACGCGCCCCCGGGACCGCCGGAGCGTCACGCCCGGAGGGCCAGACCCGCCTCGAGCACCCGTCGGGCGGTGTCCACGTCCTCGGTCCGGGGGCCGTCCCCTTCGCCCGGCACCTCGAGGATGGCCGGCAGGTTCTGCAGGGCCGGGTGCCCGAGCAGGGCGGCCAGCCCGTCGGCGCCGATGGTCCCGTCGCCGATGTTCTCATGGCGGTCCCGGTTCGCCCCGAAGTCGACCTTCGAGTCGTTCAGGTGCAGGCACCGGAGGCGTTCCATGCCGACGGTGCCGTCGATGAGCGCGATGAGCTCGTCGGCCTCCCCCACCGTGGCGAAGGGGATCCCCGAGGCCCACAGGTGCTGGGTGTCGAGGCACACGCCGAGTCGCTCGTCGCCCCCGGCGGCATCGATCACCTGGGCCAGCTCCTCGAAGGAGCGTCCGACGGTGTCGCCGGCCCCGGCGGCGTTCTCCAACAGGATCGGGCAGCCCTCGACGTCGGTGTCGACCTCGTCGAGGGACCCGACGAGCGCCTCGGCCACCGCCGGCAGGGTCGTCTCGAATCCGCTCCCCCGGTGGCTGCCGATGTGGAGCACCAGGCCCTCGGCCCCCATGCCGTCGGCCGTCGACAGGTTGGCCGTCAGGCACGACCGGGACTTGGCCGCCAGTCCGGGGTCCGGTGACGCCAGGTTGATCAGGTACGTCGCGTGGCAGTAGGTCGAGACGACCGACGGGTGCTCGGCCTGGGCGACCCGGTAGGCGGCCAGGACCTCGTCGCTGTACTGCGACGGCTTCCACATCCGCGGACTCTGGGTGAAGATCTGGATGCTGTCCGCCCCGATGTCGGCTCCGTGCTGCAGGGCCGGGACCAGTCCCTTGCCCGCCCGGACGTGCGCTCCGATCAGCATGGCCGCACCGTAGCAGCGGCGCCCTCGTCGCCATCCGGGCGGAAGCCCCGGCACGGAGCACGGCCTGGGCCCTCTACCCTGTCGGGAGCAGGTTCCGCGCCCACCCGGCCGGACCCCATCGACCCAGGAGGAATCCGTGACGACCCAGCTGACCGAGAAGGCCAAGACCCTCGTCGACCGCCCCGTGCTCGCCAACATCGCGACCGTCGATGCGGCCGGACGGCCCCAGTTGACGCCGGTGTGGATCGACCGCCGGGGTGACGACCTCGTCTTCAACACCGCCAAGGGCCGGGCCAAGGACGCCAACCTGGTCGCCAACCCCCACGTGGCCGTATCCGTCGTGGACCCCGACGACCCGTACAACGTGGTCGTGGTGCGGGGCACCGTCGAAGCCGTCGAGGAGGGGGCCGACGAGCACATCGACCGGCTCGCCAAGAAGTACCTCGGGGTCGACACCTACCCGATGCGTCAGCCCGGTGAGAAGCGCGTCACCTACGTGGTCCACGCCGACAAGGTCGTGATGCAGGCCGAGGACGCCTGACCCGACCGCCGGCGGCCGGGTCACCAGGCAGCCGCCAGGGCCCCGACCTCTCCGGGGGTCCACGGGGCCGTCAGTCCGACCAGGCAGCCGTCGGCGCCGGCCGCCCGGATCCGGCCGACCGCGTCGGGACCGGCCGAGCCGGACGGGAGGCGGCCGAGCACGAGCGGGCGGTCTCCGGCCCGCCGTCGGGGTGCCGCCTCCCGGGCCAGCCGGGCGAGGACGTCGACCACGCCGTCGGAGCCCTCCACCACCACCGCGTCGGCCCTGGCGGCGCACACCGACCCGAGGTCGTCCCGCCCGGGGCCCCGACCGGCCAGGAAGACGACGAGCGGCACGCCGCCCGCCTGGGCGGGCGCCGGCCGGTTGACGGCATCCTCCACGTGGTAGATGCGGCCCTCCACCCGCGGGTGCTCGTCCTCCAGCAGCGCCCGGCACACCTCGAGCGCCTCGGCGAGCCGGTCGGCGTCGTCGGGGCGATCGGTGTCGCCGTCGAGGCTGAGCACGGCCCGACCGTGGGAGACCACGTCCACCCCGGTCACGATCTTGGCCAGTATCGACGGCGCCCTCCGCTGGGCGCCGTCGGCGACCACCCCGAGGTGGAGGCGTTCCGTGCGGGCGCCGAGCGCACCCAGTAGCGAGTATGCCTCGTAGGAGACCCGTGCCGGCGGTTCCGCCACCGTCTCCTCCACCCAGAGGGTGCCGATGCCGGCCGCCTCGGCGGCCCCCGCCACGGCCACGGCCCGTTCCAGGATGTCGCCGGGCCGCCACCCGGGCTCCGGGGCGCCGAGCACGAGGCCGACACCGGTGAGCCGTCCTGGCGTTCCGGTCGTCATCATCCGCACAGTAGCGGTAGCCGTGGCGGTAGCCGCTGCCCGGGCCCGGCGCGGGCCGGCCCCTGGTGGACGACCACTCTCAGCATTACAATGAATACTCTACGTGATAATGCGTCGGACAACGGCTGCAGCCCGCACCCGTCGAGACGTTGCCAACCAGGAGAGCGACCATGGCCACTGCGCACGGCATCCCCGATCCCCGCGATCGCCGAGCGCGACGACCAGGGCCTCTCGATGATCGTCACCATGATCAGCATGGTGGGGGTCGCCCTCCTGGTGCTCATCGCCGCCAAGGCCACCCTCGGGTCGTCCTCAGCGGGGTCGGCGGCGAAGGCCGTCGACCAACCGGTGTCCACCGCCGAGGCCACCCAGGCCCAACAGGCGCTCTCCACCGCACTCGGTGCGGTCACCGCGGCCTCGGGGTCCAGTGGGAGCCTGGTGGGCATCGATGCGGCCGAGCTCACGGCCTCCGAGCCGTCCCTCCAGTTCACCGACGGCGCGTCGACGGGTCCGGGATCGGTCAGCGTGGCGTCGACCAGCGACCTGTCGGGTGCGGTGACGTTGGCGGCCCGTGCCTCGGACGGCACCTGCTGGTTCGCCTGGCAGGCACCCGACAGCGGCACCTGGTACGGGGCCCGGACCGGCGGGGGCACGTGCGTGGCCGAGCCCATCGAGCCCACCCCCACCCCGGGAGTCGTCTCGAGTTCCTCGGTCGGTTGGTCGCGAGGGATCGTTCCCCACCGTGTGAGGGCCGTGCCCCTCAGGCCCTCGACCACCAGCCCGCCCCCGCCACCACCAGGCCCCGCTCCTCGAGTCCTCCGACCGCCAGTCCCACCGAGGCCAGCGACAACCCGGTGCGGAGCAGCACCGTCTCGACGGTCGTCGGCGTGTCGTCGAGCACGTCCCACACCGCCTTCTCGAAGTGTCGGAGCCCGGCCACCCCCCGGTCCGACGGCGGCCCACCGACCGTCGGGACCGGTCCCGACGGTTCCACCGGCCGGCCGCCCCGGACCAGGGCCAGCGCCGTCAGCACGTCGTCGACGTCCCGGATCGGCGTGCATCCGTCGACGAGCAGACCGTTGGTGCCCCGCGAGGCCGAACTGCGCACCGAGCCGGGCACGGCTCCCACCGGGACACCGCGACGGGCGGCGGCCTCCACGGTGTGGAACGAGCCGCCCCGTCCATGGCACTCCACCACCACCACGACGTCGGCCAGGGCGGCGATGATGCGGTTCCGGGCCGGGAAGACCCGGGGTCGGGGCGGCGTGCCGAGCGCCGCCTCGGACAGCACGGCCCCGCGCCGGGCCACCTCCTGCCAGAGCGCGGCATTGGCCCTCGGGTAGACCACGTCGAGGCCCGTACCCACCACCGCCACCGGCGGGGCGGCGCCGGCTCCGCCGTCGAGGGCCCCGGCGTGGGCGGCGGCGTCGATGCCGATGGCCAGGCCCGACACCACCACGACACCGGATGCCGCCAGACCCCGGCCGAGTTCGGCCGCCACGGAGGTTCCGTAGGGGGTGGCCGAGCGCGTGCCCACCACCGCCACCGCGGGACGGCCCTCGACCGCGGTCGGGTCACCGATGGCGGTGAGCACCGCCGGGGCGCCCGGATCGCCCACCAGCGCGGGCGGGTATCCGGCCCCGTCGGGCCGCAGGATGCGGACACCCGCCGCCCGGTAGCGGGCCAGTGCCGCCGCGGGGTCGATCCCCCGGGCCGCCGACCGGAAGTGGCGCTCCCGGTCGGCCGGATGGGCACCGGCCCGCACGGACTGCCAGGCCAGTCGGGGTCCCAACCCGTCGAGGAGCCGCGTGAGGCGCACCGGGGTCATACCCGGCAGGTCGAGCAGGGCGGCCGACCAGACCGACTCGTCACCCGTCATCAGGCGACCTCCCCCATCAGGACGCCGCGGCTGCCGCGCAGCACGAGGGCCTCGGCCACGTGGGCGATCTCGACAGCCCCGCCGGCACCGTCGAGATCGGCGAGGGTGCGGGCCAGGCGACGCACCCGGTGCAGGCCACGCGCGCTGAGGCGACCGGAACGCACGTGGCGGGCCAGGAGATCAGCGGCCCCGTCGTCCAGGGGCGCGGTGTAGTCGAGGGTGGCCGCCGCGAGTTCGCCGTTGACCGTCACGCCCCGGCGCCGGGCCCGGACCCTCGCCGCCTCCACCCGCGCGGCCACCACGGCCGTGGACTCGCCCGGCCGGTCCAGGACCAGTTGGTCGGCCTCCGTCCGGTCCATGGCCAGGCAGATGTCGAACCGGTCGAGCAGTGGGCCCGAGAGCCGCCGGGCGTAGCGGGCCCGCGACGCCGGCGGGCACCGACAGGCGCCGGGCGGACCCCCCTCGCCGCAAGGGCAAGGGTTCATGGCCGCCACCAGCAGGAATCGGGCGGGGCAGGTGGTCGTGGCGCCCGACCGGCTGAGCCGGACCACGCCCTCTTCGAGCGGCTGGCGGAGCGCGTCGAGCACGGCGGTCGGGAACTCGCCGAGCTCGTCCAGGAAGAGCACGCCGCCGTGGGCCAGGCCGATCTCACCGGGGCGCAGGGCCGCACCGCCACCGCCACCACCACCGCCGATCATGGCCACCGACGACAGTCCGTGGTGCGGGGCACGGAAAGGCGGTCGGGTGTCCCGCCGGACCGCGACGCCGGCCTCGGCGGCGACGGAGCGGATCCGCCTGACCTCGCGGGCCGTCGCCGGGTCGAGTTCGGGCAGCAGGTCGGGCAGCCGGGTGGCAAGGAGCGTCTTGCCGGCACCGGGCGGTCCGACCAGGAGCAGGTGGTGGCCGCCGGCGGCGGCCACCTCGAGCGCCCGTCGGGCGAGCAGCTGGCCGCGCACGTCGGCGAGATCACCCCGCCCCGAGGGCATCGGGGCTCCCCCCGTCGGGCCGACGGGTTGCCGGGCCGGGCCGGCCCACGGGCGCCGGCCCGTGCACCGGGCCACGACCTCGGACAGGCTTGGCGCGGTCAGGACGTCGGTGTCGGCGGCTGCCGTCTCGTCGGTGTCGACGTCGGCCACCACGACCCGGCTGCCGACCAACGCGTCGGTGAGCACCAACACCCCCGGGACGCCACGCAGGGAGCCGTCGAGGCCCAGCTCACCCACGAAGGCGAGGCCCGCCACCGCGGCGGCGTCCAGCACACCCGAGGCCACCAGGACTCCGACGGCGATGGGAAGGTCGAGGCCGGCGCCACCCTTGCGCATGCCCGACGGCGCCAGATTGACCGTGATCCGCCGACGGGGCCACGGCAGACCGCTCGACGTGAAGGCGGCCCGGACGCGGTCGCGGGACTCCCGCACGGCCGCGTCCGGCAGGCCCACGACGGTGAATCCGGGCAGGCCGTTGGCGACGTGCACCTCGACCGACACGGGTCGGCCGTCGACACCGCGGAGGATGGCGGAAGGAATGCTGGCGATCACGGGTGCCTCCCAGGGCACGGTGGGTCTCGGGAGGGCGGGTGCCGCGGTGACGCTCCGGTACCGACGGCCCTCGAGGCACCGTCCGCACCCTACGGGCCGGGTGTGTCGCGCGTGGGGCCCGGCTCCTCTCGTTCGGCCCTCGACGGCCATTGGACGACGCCCGCCAGAGGGGCAGCGACAGGGTGTCGGCGAGGAACCCCCGCCCGGGGTGCGGAGCGGCCGCCCCTGACGTAGAGTCCGGGGAGCGCCATGCGCGGACCGTACCGGGGGGTAGGGAATGAAGATGATGCTTCGACTGCACCGCATCGGCCTCGTGTCCACGTGCCTGGCGGTAGCTGCGGTGTCGATGGCGATCGGGGGCAGCGCCCGGGCCGCCACGGGCCTCGGCGGTCCTTCGGCCCTGGCCGCTCGGACCCAGACCGGTGCGCTGCCTCCGGGGTACCTGCTGCGATTGCCCGCCCCCGAGATGCCGACCTCGTGGTGCGTCGCGGGCACACTGTCCGATTCCCCGGTGGTGGGGGCCGTCGGGCTGACGGATGGTGCCGGCGGGTGGGAGGTCGCCGCCGACGGCAGTGTGTTCGCCTGTGGCGCCGCCGGCTACTACGGCTCGGTGCCGGGCCTGGGCCTCCGCCTCGCCCGACCGGTCGTGGGCATGGCCGCCACTCCGGACGATCGGGGCTACTGGCTGGTCGCCGCCGACGGCGGCGTCTTCGCCTTCGGCGACGCCCGCTACCTCGGGGGCGCCAACACCGAACGCCTGAATTCGCCGATCGTCGGCATGGTGGCGGACGGTGGGGGTGACGGGTACTGGCTGGTCGCCGCCGACGGCGGCGTCTTCGCCTACGGACACGCGGCGTTCAAGGGCTCGATGGGGGGTCAGCGGCTGAACGCCCCCATCGTGGGAATCGCCTCGGCCGGCGGCCAGGACTACTGGCTGGTCGCCGCCGACGGGGGTGTGTTCGCCTTCGGTGGTGCACCGTTCTACGGCAGCGCGGCGTCGATCGGACTCGTGGCACCGGTCTCGGGTATCACCGCCACGCCGGACGGGCACGGGTACTGGATCGTGGCCCGGGACGGCGGCGTCTTCGCCTACGGGTCGGCCCCGTTCGACCCCCAGGTCCAACCGATGTTCGGCACTCCGGTGGGTGTCACCCCCGTCAATCCGGTCATCGCCCTGTACCCCCGGAACGGAGGCAGTACCTACTCCCTGGTGTCGGCATTCCCGGCGGTCGAACCCGGGGTCGCCGGTCGCACCGGCTACGACCTGGCCCGCCAGGAGTTCGGCCTCGATCCGACGGCGTTCACCGCCGACGCCACGGTGTTCGACCTGGCCCAAGCGTCGGAGTACCTGCTCCTCGACGGCACGGGGGACGGTGCCAGTCCCGGAGCGGTGGCGACATGCGTGGCCGATCTCGAGGGGCTCCAGGTCTACGTCTACTCCATGGACCAGGGCCGCGGAGGGGGTGCGGCCTACGAGACGGCCATCGACCAGACCGAGCAGATCGCCGCCTTCCTGCAGCTGCCGGCCGCTCCCTACCTGGACTACCTGCATCGCTGAGTCCCATCCGGCACCGCGGCCGGTGGATCGCCGGGCAACCAGGACGGACCAGCTCAGCGCCCCTCGAAGGCCGGTGGTCGCCGCTCGGCGAAGGCGGACAGCGCCTCCCGGGTGTCCCGGGTGGCGAGGTTGGCCGCCTGGGCCCGGGCCTCGTCCTCCAGGGCCTGGTCCATGGAGACGGCCATCGAGTGGTTGAGCAGCGTCTTCGTCATCGACAGGGCCAGGGTGGGACCCTCGGCCAACCGACGGGCCCAGTCGTCGACGAAGCCGTCGAGCTCGGCCTCGGGCACGACCCGGTTGACGAGCCCGAAGGACGCCGCCTCCTCGGCGGTCAGGATGTCGGCGAAGAAGGCCAACTCCTTCGCCCGGTGCAGCCCGACGAGACGCGGCAGCAGCCACGAGGCGCCGAAGTCGACGGATAGGCCACGCTTGGCGAAGATCTGCGAGAACCGGGAGGAGGCCGACGCCACGATCAGGTCGCATCCCAGAGCCAGCGACATACCGGCCCCGGCGGCCACGCCGCCCACCTTGGCGATGGACGGCTTCGGCAGGCGGTGCAACCGGAGGGCCACGTCGGCGAACGCCCGCATCTGGACCAGGAACGGGTCGCCGGGCCGACCCGCCCCGTCGGACGGGTCCGAGAGGTCGGCCCCTGAGCAGAAGGCACCACCGGCGCCGGTCAGGACGAGGCAGCGGACGTCGCGATCGGTGGCGGCGTCGTCGAACACGGCCTGGAGCTCGCGCAGCATGGTGCCGTTGGCGGCGTTCTTGCGGTCAGGCCGATCGAGGGTGACGGTCTCCACCCCGTCGGTGCGATCGACGATCAGGGTCTCCCACGTGTCGGACATGGGCGCAGCCTAGGAGATGGTCCCTCGTCAGAAGGCGTCCTCGATCACATCGACCTCCCGCCCGGTGATCGAGACGACGTCGAACCGGAGGTCGACCAGCGCCCGGCCCGACTGCGGTGTCAGCTCGGCGAGCCACCGGGCGGCCAGACGCCGGATCCGCCGCTGTTTGGCCGGTAGTACCGCCTCGGCGCCCGAACCGAACGCTTCGGTGGAGCGGGCCTTGACCTCGCAGAAGACGACCGTGCGCCCCCGGCGGGCGATGAGGTCCACCTCGCCCTCGCGACGGCGCCAGTTCCGCTCCAGGATCTCGTAGCCGTTCGCCTCGTACCAGGCGGCCGCGGTGGCCTCGCCCTCCGCACCGACCGCCGCCCGTCGGGCCGGCCCGTCCCCTCCGGGGACGCCGGGGCTCACAGGTCCTTGTCGGGCAGCCGCTCGATGTTGACGTCGCGGAACGTGAGGATGCGCACCGACGGCACGAAGCGGGCCGGACGGTACATGTCCCACACCCAGGCGTCGTTGAGCACCACCTCCACGCACGCCGGCGAGGTGTCCGACCGGACCGTGACGTCGACGGTGTTGGCCAGGTAGAACCGGCGCTCGGTCTCGACGACATAGGAGAACAGCGGGACGACGGCCCGGTACTCGTGCACCAGGGCCAGCTCGATCTCCGACTCGTACCGCTCGAGGTCCTCTTCGCTCATGAGCGGGCGGGGCGCGTCTCATGCCCCGGTAACGGCCACCGGCCGGCGTCCGCGGCGCACGCTCAGGCGCGGGCAGTCCGCAGCTCCTTGATCTTGGCGGCCTTCCCGTGCCGGTCGCGGAGGTAGTACAGCTTGGCCCGGCGGACGTCACCGTAGGAGACGACCTCCAGGTGGTCGATCACCGGGGAGTGGACCGGAAACGTCCGCTCGACCCCGACGCCGAAGCTCACCTTGCGCACCGTGAAGGTCTCCTGGACCCCGGTGCCCTGGCGGCGGATGACCGCCCCCTGGAAGACCTGGATGCGCTCGCGGGTGCCCTCGACGACCCGTACGTGCACCTTCACGGTGTCACCGGGGCGGAACTCGGGGATGTCGTCCCGCAGGCTGTCGCGGTCGATGATGTCGGTCGGGTTCATGGGGCGCGTCTCTTTCGGCGTTCGTTCGATCACACCCCCGTCGGCGACCCGGGCACGGCACCCCGGCGAGGGAGTACGTCGTGGAGCGGGCGTCGGTGTGGACTCCGGTGCGACCCGGCGCCGACGAGGCTCCTCAATCGTAGCCGTGTTCGCGGAGCAGGCGCACCTCACCGTGGTCGGACAGCAGCCGGACCTCCTCGGGCGTCAGCCCGCCACGGGCCGCCAGCAGGTCGGGACGCCGCTGCAACGTCCTGACCAGGGACTGGGCCCGCCGCCAGGCCTCGACCCGGCCGTGGTCCCCCGAGCGCAGCACGTCCGGCACCCCGTAGCCGCGGAATTCGGCCGGACGGGTGTACTGCGGGTATTCGAGCAGCCCGGCGGCGAAACTCTCCTCGTCGGTCGAGCGCTCGTTGCCCAGTACCCCGGGCAGCAGGCGGGCCACCGCCTCCACCACCACCAGGGCCGCCAGCTCCCCTCCGGCCAGCACCACGTCCCCGATCGACAGCTCGCCGTCGCAGAGGTGGTCGGCCACCCGCTGATCCACTCCCTCGTAGCGGCCGCACAGGAGCGAGAAGCCGGGGCCCGAAGCCAGTTCCCGGGCCGCCGCCTGGTCGAAGCGCCGACCCGAGGCGGACAGCAGCAGCAGGGGCCGGGGGAGGTCCCCGACGGACTCGACGGCCTCCCAGACGGGCCCGGGGGCCAGCACCATCCCCGCCCCGCCGCCGAATGGGGCGTCGTCGACCGTGCGGTGCACGTCGTGGGTGGCGTCGCGGATGTCGTGGGTCCGGAGGTCGAGCCGACCGCCGTCACGGGCCCGGCCGAGGATCGAGGCGGCCCCGTAGTGCTCGACCACCTCGGGGAAGAGGGTGAACACGTCGACCCGGAACCCCGGGGCGCTCACGGCAGATCGAGCAGTCCGTCGGGGATGTCGACCGTCACCCGCACCCCCGGCACCGACCCGGTGACGAAGCGGAGCGGGATCAGCCCACCACCCTCGAGGACCAGCAGGTCGCTGGCCGGGTTGGCCTCCACGCCGGACACCCGCCCGAGCTCGGCTCCCGTGGCATCCTCGACCGACGAGCCGATGAGGTCGTGGACCCACAGCGTGTCGGGGTCCTCGAGGGGAGGGGCGCTGAGTGGCGTGTCCCGGAGGGCCTCGGCGGCCTCGATCCCCTCCACGCCGGCGAAGGTCACGATGAACCGACCCTGGTGGGGCGACGAGCGCACCACCTCGAAGGGACGCCCGTCGTCGGCGTAGAGCACCGAGCCGCGGTCCACCCGTTCGTGGCGGTTGGTGGTGAGGGAGACGATCACGTCGCCCCGCAGACCGTGGGGCTTGACGATCCTTCCGACGGCGAGCCGCATGGTGCCCGGGTCGGCCCGGGAGGAGCTGCCCCGGACGCCGTCGGCGCGGTCGCCGGGGGTCGGGGTGGGCACCGCCGGTTCAGTCGTCGACGATGTCGACGCTCGTCTGGACCCCGTCGCGGGCACCGGCGGCGGCGACCACCGTCCGGATGGCCTGGGCGACGCGGCCACGGCGGCCGATCACCCGACCCATGTCCTCGGGGGCGACGTGGATCCGGAAGCGGACGCTGTCGCCCCGCTCCTCGGTGTTGATCACCACGGCCTCGGTGTCCGAGGCGATGGAGTTGACCAGATAGGTCACGACGGCCAGCGGGGTGCCGCCCGACACGCGGTTTCCGGCATCGTCGTCGTCGTCGAACCCCTCGTCGATCGTGTTCACGTCGTCGACCGAGTCCGCCGTCATCTCGTCGCTCACTTGGCGGCCTTCGCCGTGGCGAACTCGTCGAGGGCACCCGACTGCTTCAGGAGCTTCTCGACCCGCTCCGTGGGCTGGGCGCCCTGGGAGAGCCACTTGACGGCCTTGGCGTTGTCGATCTCGACGACGGCGTCCGGCTCGGCCAGCGACTTGCCCCGCGGGGCGTAGGTGCCGACGATCTCGATGAAGCGCCCGTTGCGGGGCGAACGGCTGTCGGCGGCCACCAGCCGGTACGTCGGCTGCTTCTTCTTCCCGATCCGCACGAGGCGGAGCTTTACTGCCACGGTGAACTCCTCTGTTGCATGGTGTCTTCCGGCGGAAGCACTGGGTGTTGGTACGAACGCGGTGCGGCCTTCCGGGCCGCGGGCGACGCATAGTCTCCCACCAAAGCGGGGGGTCGTGTGCACCACGGGTGAAATCGGGGCCCCGGCCCCGGTGGGGTCGTCGGAGGTCGACTCAACGCGACTTCGGGGTGACCCGACCGCCCCCCTTGCCCTTCTTGCCCCCCTTGCCCTTCTTACCGCCCCGGGGCGCCGCCCCCATGGTCGGCGGAGGGCCGGCCCGCACCCGCCGGCGCCCCGGCGCCGAGGGCGGCGAGGTCGGAATCGCCCATCATGGCGGCCATGTCGGCCATGCCCTTCGGGGACATCTTGGGTCCGCCCCGTCCGAGCAGACCTCCGAGGCCGCCCAGGGCGCCACCCATGCCGCCCTTGCCGAAACCCTTCATCATCTTCTGCATCTCCTTGAACTGCTTGAGGAGTGCGTTGACGTCGGCGGTGGTCGTGCCGCTCCCGTTGGCGATCCGCGCCCGACGCCCGCCGTCGATGATCGACGGGTCGGTCCGCTCCTGGGGGGTCATCGAAAAGATGATGGCCTTGACCTGGCCGATCTGGCCGTCGTCCACGGCCTCGGACGCCTTCTTGATGTCCTTGGAGACGCCCGGGATCAACGACATCATCCCGGAGATCGAGCCCATCTTCTCGACCTGCTGCAACTGCTCGAGGAAGTCCTCGAGGGTGAACCGACCCTCGATGATGGCGGCCGCGCCCTTGGTGGCGACGTCCTTGTCCATCGTGCGCTCGGCCTGCTCGATGAGGCTGAGGACGTCGCCCATGCCCAGGATGCGGTCGGCCATGCGGTCGGGGTGGAACTGGTCGAAGTCGTCGAGCTTCTCCCCGGTGGACGCGAACGCGATGGGCCGGCCCACGACCTCCTTGACCGACAGGGCGGCACCGCCGCGGGCGTCGCCGTCGAGCTTGGTCAGGATGACCCCGTCGAGGGAGAGCGCCTCGTGGAACGCCTCGGCGGTGGATACCGCGTCCTGGCCGGTCATGGCGTCGATGACCAGGAACGTGTAGTCGGGCTGGACGGCGCCGGCGATGTGGCGGATCTCGTCCATGAGTTCCTCGTCGATGGACAGACGGCCGGCGGTGTCGACGATCAGTACGTCACGGCCGAGCCGCTTGGCCTCCTCGAGGCCGGCGGTGGCCACCGCGACCGGGATCCGACGCCTCGGAGAAGACGCTGACCCCGGCCTGCCCGCCGAGCACCCGCAGCTGCTCGACGGCGGCCGGACGCTGGAGGTCGGCGCCGACCAGCATGGGGTTGCGGCCCTGCTGCTTGAACCAGCGGGCCAGCTTGGCCGAGGCGGTGGTCTTGCCCGAGCCCTGCAGTCCGGCCAGGAGGACGACGGTCGGGGGTCGGCTGGCGTAGCGGATCTGGAGGGTCTCGCCGCCGAGGATGGCGACCAGCTCCTCGTTGACGATCTTGATGACCTGCTGGCCCGGACTCAGGCTCTGCGACAGCTCGAGCCCCACGCACCGCTCGCGCACGGCGGTGGTGAACGTCCGCACCACCCCGATCTCGACGTCCGCCTCCAGCAGGGCGGTGCGGATCTCGCGCAGGACCTCGTCGACATCGGCGTCGGACAGCCGTCCGCGACCCGCAGGCGGGTGAGGATGCCTTCGAATCGGTCGGTCAGGCTCTCGAACATGGGGTGCTCAGGCTACCCGAACGTGCTGGTGGGGTCGTACGCCGACCGCGCCACCGTCCGGCCTCAGAAGAGGGCGTCGACGAACGCCTCGGCGTCGAAGTCGATGAGGTCACCGGCACCCTCGCCGAGGCCGACGAGTTTGACCGGCAGGCCGAGCTCCCGCTGGATAGCCACCACGATGCCGCCCTTGGCCGTTCCGTCCAGCTTCGTGAGCACCACCCCGGACACGTCCACCGCGTCCAGGAAGACCTTGGCCTGGGCCAGGCCGTTCTGGCCGGTGGTGGCGTCGAGGACCAGCAGCACCTCCGTCACCCGGCCCGGCGGGCGGTCGGACACCCGGCGGATCTTCTTCAGCTCCTCGATCAGGTTGACCTTGTTGTGCAGCCGGCCCGCGGTGTCCGCCAGGACCAGCTCGTGCCCTTGGAGGCCGCCCGCTGGACGGCGTCGAACACGACCGAGCTCGGGTCGCCGCCCTCGGCGCCCCGCACGACGTCGGCACCCGACCGCTCGGCCCACAGGCTGAGCTGCTCGCCCGCCGCGGCCCGGAAGGTGTCGCCGGCCGCCAACAGGACGGGTGTGCCGGCGGCCGAGAGCCGGGTGGCCACCTTGCCCACGGTCGTCGTCTTCCCCACGCCGTTCACCCCCACGAAGAGCCACACGTCCACGGTGCGGGCCGGTTCGCCCTCGGCCGGTGGGGGGCGGTCGGCGCCGACCACGGCCAGTCCGGCCCGACCCGTCGACAGCATGGCGACCAGGTCGGCCTTCAGGGCGTCGACCAGGGCGTCGGGCCCGGTGATCTCGCCCGACTTCACCCGACCCCGGAGGTCGTCGAGCAGGGCGTCCGTGGCCCCCACCCCGACGTCGGCCCGGATCAGCGCCTCCTCGAGGTCGTCCCACGTGGCGGCGTCGATGCGCCCCTTCGCCCGGACGGAGCCGATGTAGCCGGAGAGCAGTCCGCGCGCCTTGCCCAGCCGGCCCCGGTACGAAGCCGGCTCGGCGACCGGGACCTCGGGGGCGGGCGGCTCGACGACGGTCGGGGCCGCCTCGACCGGAGCCTCGGTGGGCGCCACCCCGGTCGGCGCCGGGGTCGGTGCGGTCGTCGTCGGAGGCTCGGCGACGGCCACGCCGCCCGACGTCCCGTCGGCGGCCCCCGGGGCGGCACCGGAGCCGCGTCGACGGGTGGCGATGGCGATCCCGCCACCCACCAGGAGGACGGGCACGGCGATGACCACGGCCAGGATGGCATCGGACGCCGCGGTCAACACGACGGCGTCGGTCATCGGTCCGGGGCGGTGCCGGGACCGCCGTCACCGAACGCGGTTCCCGCTCCGTGGGCCGGTCCGGGAGCCGGGTCCGGGGGGACGCATCCGCCGTGGCGGACTCCACCCGGGCCGGGCCGGCCGGAGCGGGTTCGGCACGTGGTGCCGGCGCGGGGATCCCGGGTCCCCCGCGCCGGGCGGGCTGGTCGAGCAGATCGGCGACCGTCAGGACGTCGTCGGTGGCCACCGAGTCGGGGTCGGGGGTCGGCGTCGCCACCCCGTCGCCGTCGCGGGTGCCCATGGCATCGGCGCCGTGGCCGGTCGCGCTCCGTCCTCGGGAGCCGTCACGCCGTTCCCACCGCCGATGCGGTCGACCTCGTGGGCTCCGGTGCCACCGGATGACCCGGTGTGGCCGGGCGACCCGGCAGGGCGGTCGGCCCCTCGGTCCCGTTCATCCCCTCGGCCCCTGTCGTCCCCCCGACCCCCGGCGAGCTCGGGCACGTCGACCGGGGCGACCGCGGCGACGTCGAGCTTGGTGGTCGGCCGGGCGCCCAGGGTGTCGACCGCCGTGCGATCGCGTGGGACCTTCTGGCTGACCACCTTGGACGAGCCCCCGGGAGCCATGGTCACGCCGTAGAGGGCGTCGGCGGCCTCCATGGTCCGCTTCTGGTGGCTGACGATGATCAGCTGGGCCTCCTCCCGGAACTCGTTGACCAGCGCCAGGAAGCGCATGAGGTTCACGTCGTCGAGTGCGGCCTCGACTTCGTCCATCAGGTAGAAGGGCGAGGGCCGGCTGCGGAAGACGGCGAACAGGTAGGCCATGGCGACGAGCGACCGCTCGCCGCCCGACAGGAGCGACAGTCGCCGCACGTTGCGGCCGGCCGGCCGGACCTCCACCTCGACGCCCGTATCGAGCAGGTTCTCGGGGTCGGTCAGCGAGAGGCGGCCCGTCCCTCCCGGAAAGAGCGAGGTGATGAGATCGGAGAAGTGCTCGTTCACGTCGGCGAAGGCCGAGTCGAAGACGTGCATGATCTCCTCGTCGAGGGTCCGGATGACCTGACGCAGCTCCCGCTGGGCCTTGCGGACGTCCTCCACCTGGGACTCGAGGAACTGGTGCCGTTCGCCGAGCTCGCTCAGCTCCTCCATGGCCAGCGGGTTGACCGGACCGATGGCGGCCAGCTCGGCCTCGAGTTGGGCCGCTCGGCCGACCGGATCGACACCTTCGGCCAGCTCCGGCGCGGGTGCGCCGACGGCGTCCTCGGGCTCGCAGCCGAGTTCCCGACGGAGCGCCTCGACGACCGCCTCGCGGCGGACCGAGGCCTCCATGAGGTCCAGTTCGGCCTTCTGGAGTCGGCTCCGGGTGGCGGCCAGTTCGTGCTCGTTCACCGACCGCTGGCGGCGCAGCTCCTCCAGTCGGGCACCTCCGGCGCGCACCGCCTCGAGCTGTCGGCGGTGCCGGTCCCGCAGCGCCGACAGGAGCGAGTCCAGTCCGGTCTGAGCCTCGGCCACCACGCCCGACAGGCGCTCCACGGCGGTCGCATCCGACTCCAGCCTCCGCCGGCGCTCGGCCGCCTGCTCCCGCTCCTCGGCGTGACCGGTGAGCCGGCGCTCGACCTCCTGGAGGCGCTCGGTCAGCACCCGACGACGTTCGACCAGCCCGGCGGTGCGCACCTCCCACTCGGTGCGGTCACCCTGGGCCGCGGCCAGCGCGACCTCGATGCGACGGCGCTCCTCCCGGGCGGCGGCCACGCGGGCCGCCGCCGCCACGCGCTCGTCCTCCAGCGCCGGCATACCGGCCACCAACTCGGCCACCCGGGCCGAGTCCCGCCCGATCCGGTCCTCGAGCTCGGCCCGGTTGCGGCGGATCTCCTCGAGCTCGGTGGTCAGCAGGTCGCGGTCGCCTGAAACCCGGGCACGGCCCACCCGGGCGGCCTGGTGGGCGACCTCGTTGCGGTCGTCGGCCCGCACGGCATCGGCCGTGGCGTCACGCGTGGCCTCGACCTCGGCCCGGGCGGACGTCCGCTCGGCCGCGGCCCGCCCGACCTCACCCCGGGCCACCTCGGCCCGGTCCCGGGCCTCGTCGACCACCGCGGCGGTCACCACGCCGCCACCGGCCCGTACCCGCCACCCGGTGGGCGAGAACCGGTCGCCCTCCCGGGTGACCACCACCAGATCAGGTCGGGCGAGGGCGAGGTCGATGGCCTCCGACCAGCCCCGGGTGGCGCAGCACGATCCGTGCAGCAGTGTGTCGAGTACGCCGTCGAGCCCGGGGAATCCGGCCCCGCCGGCCCGGGGCCGGACGTGGCCGCGGATCGATTCGGTGCCGGTCGGCACCGCCGGTCCGGAGAGCACGGGACGCCCGGACGCCGAGCCCGTCAGCGCCAGCACCGCGCCCGTCGCCCCGCCCTGGCGCAGGCGGGACAGTGCCGCCCGGGCGGGCTCACTGCCCGATACGACCACCGCGGCCAGCGACGCCCCGGCGGCGGCCTCGAAGGCCTCCTCCCACCCGCTGTCCACCTCGACCAGATCGAGGAGCGTGCCCACCACCCCGTCGACACCGGCCAGCAGTTCGGCGCCGGCCGCCCCCCGCGCCTCGTCGAGGGCGCGTTCGAGGGCGTCGGCGCGGGCCTGGGACCGGGCGTGCTCCTGCTCGGCCTGCCGCAGCGCCTCCTCGGCCGATTCCAGGCGTCGGGCCGCCCGGGCCTGGGCCGCCTCGGCCTCGGCCCGCGTGGCCTGCAGCCGGTGGCGGGCCTGCTCGGTCTCGGCCAGGCGTTCACCCAGCTCGTGGTCCTCGCCCTCCAGCACTCCGGCCCGGCGCTCGGCCGCCCCCTGGCGCGCCACCAGCTGGTCGAGGGTGCGCCGGTCACGCTCCAGGGCGTGTTCGAGCGATGCGAGCTGACCGCGGGCGACCGTCACCGCCTCCTCGGCCGACCGCAGCTCCGATCCGTCGCCCCGGGTGGTCAGATGGGCTTCCAGCTCGGCGGCCAGGGCGGCCTCGGCGGCGGCCAGGCCGTCCTGTTCGGGCGCCAGGTCGGTCGCCTCCTGCTCGGCGGCGGCCAGCTCCTCGGCCAGCCGGGCCCCTTCCGCCTCGAGGGTGGAGACCACGTCGGCGTCGGCCGCGGCGTCGAGCGCCCTCGCCAGGGACCGCTGGCGCTCGCGCAGCACCCCGGACAGCCCCCGGGCCCGCTCCACCATCCCCTCGGTGCGGCCCAGGGCGGCGGTCAGGTCCGACTCCCGCTCGGCGGACAGCTCGTCGGCGGTCCGTACCGAGTCGGCGTCGAGGGCACCCAGCGCCGCGGTCAGCTCGACCTCCCGCGCCCGCTGCTCCTCCTGGTGGGCCAGGCCCTGATCGTGCCGCTCGTCGAGGGCGGCCAGCTCGGAGCCGGCCACGTAGAGACGCACCGCCCGAAGCTCCTCGGCCAGCCCCGTGTACGACCGGGCGGCCGCCGCCTGCCGCTCGAGCGGTCGGATCTGCCGCTTGACTTCGCGGACCAGGTCGAACAGACGCTCGAGGTTCTCCTCGGTGCTCGCCAGCCGGCGCTCGGCCCTCTCCCGCCGTCGGCGGAACTTGAGGACGCCGGCGGCCTCCTCGATGACCGACCGCCGGTCCTCGGGCCGGGCCTCCAGGATGGCGTCGAGGTGTCCCTGGCTGATGATGACGTGCTGCTGTCGGCCGACGCCCGTGTCGGAGAGGAGCTCCTGGATGTCGAGCAGGCGGCAGGGGGCGCCGTTGATCGAGTACTCCGAGTCACCCGACCGGAACAGGGTCCGGGTGATGGTCACCTCGGCCAGGTCGGCCGAGAGCTTGCCCGAGGTGTTGTCGATGGTCAGGGAGACCTCGGCGCGTCCCAGGGCCGGCCGGTTGGCCGTGCCCATGAAGATGACGTCCTCCATCTTGGCCGAGCGCACGGTACGCGGCCCCTGGGCCCCGAGCACCCAGGCCACGGCGTCGACCACGTTCGACTTGCCACTGCCGTTGGGCCCCACGACCACGGTCACGCCCGGCTCGAATTCGAGCACGGCCGGATCGGCGAAGGACTTGAATCCTTTGAGGGAGAGGGACTTCAGGAACACCGGGCGCTCACCCTACCGGCACGGGGTGGGAGCCGCGGGAGCCCCTGGTCAGACCTGGCAATGTTCGCAGAAGTAGGTGGCACGGCCGCCGGCCTTGACCTTCACGATGGTCGAGCGGCAGCGACGGCAGGCCTGCCCCTCGCGGTCGTAGGCCTGGTGCTGGTCCTGGAAGTCGCCCTCCTCGCCGAACAGGTCGCGGTACTGCTCGCCCGCTCCCGAGGAGCCCCGGCGCTTCACCGCCTCGGCCAGTGTCTCCACCATCGACCGGTAGAGGCGGCGGACCTCCTGGGACGACAACGAGTTGGACTGGCGGTCGTAGCGGAGCCCGGCGGCGAAGAGGATCTCGTCGGCGTACATGTTGCCGATCCCGGCCACGAACTCCTGGTCCATGAGCAGGTCCTTCAGCAACGAGTCGTGGGACGACAGCAGGACCCAGAACTTCTCCCAGCTCATGATGTCCTCGAGCGGGTCGAACCCCAGGTGGGCGAGCTCGGGCAGGGCCGGGGCGCCCTCGGCGGGAGCCGCCGACACGAAGAGCTCGCCGTAGGTCTTGGGATCGACGAAGCGCAGCTGGCCGCCCTGGGTGAAGGTGATCACCGCATGGGTGTGCGGCACCTTCGCCTCCTTGGCGTTCTTGACCCGGTGCAGCTGTCCGCTGGCCCCCAGCTCGACCACCAGGGTCGCTCCGTCGTCCAGCACCAGGAGGATGTACGTCCCGGCCCGGTTGATGGCCGTGATCGTCCGTCCCTCGAGCTGGGCGCGGAACTGCTTGGCACTCGGGTGGCGCCGGACCGTTCGGCCGTTGCGCACCTCGACTGCCTTGATCTTCCGTCCGACGACCTCGCCCTGGAGATCTCTTCGGATGGTCTCGACTTCAGGAAGCTCAGGCATCTCCCCCGCCTCTCTCGGCTTCCAACGATTCACAGGCCGCCTGGGCGGCCGCCTGCTCGGCGTCCTTCTTGGAACGCCCCTCCCCCCTGCCGAGGCGCTGGTCAGCAACGTACACCGTGGCCAGGTACCTCCGGGCGTGATCGGGTCCCGAGCCCTCGACCTCGTAGCGGGGGACGCCCCGTCCGAGGGCCACGGCCACCTCTTGGAGGCGGCTCTTGTGGTCGGAGACGCCCGGCTCCCCCACCGAGGCGTCGATCCGCTCCTCGAGGAGGGAGATGACCAGGTCACGGGCGGCGTCGAGGCCGGCGTCGAGGTAGACGGCGCCGATCACGGCCTCCATGGTGTCGGCCAGGATCGAGACCTTCGTGCGGCCACCCGACGTGTCCTCCCCCTTGCCCAGGCGCAGGTGGTCGGGGATGCCGAGTTCCCGGGCGACCTCGGCGAGGACCTGGGCGTTGACGACCGAGGCCCGGACCTTGGACAGCGATCCGTCGGACAGCCCGGGGTAGCGGCGGAAGGTGTCCTCGGCCACGACGAGTCCGAGGACGGCGTCACCGAGGTACTCGAGCCGCTCGTTGGAGTCGCGTCCCGCGTGCTCGGCGCACCACGACCGGTGGGCCAGCGCCTGCCCGAGGAGCTCGGGACGGGCGAAGTGGTGTCCGATGCGCGTCGGCCAGCGCCTCGGCGGACGATGGGTCCGTCGCCGGCGGCCCGGGCGCCATCGGGCGCCTCAGGCCTCCTCGAGCTTGGCGTGCACGTAGTCGACAGCGTCGCGGACCGTGCGGAGCTCCTCCAGGTCCTCGTCGTCGATGCGGAATCCCACCGAACGCTCCCCGAGCTCCTCCTCCAGGCCCTCGACCAGCTCGATGAGGGCCAGCGAGTCGGCGTCGAGGTCCTCGGCGAACGACGAGGACTCGCTGATGGTGGACGGCTCGATCTCCAGGATGTCGGCCAGGAGCTCGCGGATGAGCTCCAGGATCTGCTGGCGGTCCATGGGACCCTTCTCCACATGGGTCTCAGCGGGCACGGCGTCTCCTGTGTCGGTCTCGGTTCCGGGGTCCGGACCGGGCCCCTGGGCTGGAAAGAGGTTACCCGAGGCGACCAGGGCCGATCGCACGGTCCGTCCGCCCGCCCCGGTCCGGGGTCAGGTGACCGTCACGACGGCGATGCAGGAGTTCGAGCGGTCGATCTCGTCGAACCAGATGCACCCTTCCTGCACCAGGCCGAGGACCAGCTGGTAGTCACCGGGCCCACCGGGCGTGTGGAGGTCGACGCCGTACGACGCCGTGTCGTCATGGAGCAGCACCCGGCCGAGCGACGTCCGCGGGCCTTCGATCCTGGTCCCGTCGTCGTTCCGCCACTGATAGCTCAGCATGACTGGGTGCGGCGGGACGCTGGCCAACGCCGCCTCGGACAGGTTGGTCACCTCCACCTCGAGCGGGACGTGGGCGGAGCGGGCCACCCGGGCGGGCAGCCGGCACCGGACCCTCGTGGCGATCCCGTCGGCGTCGAGGGGTTGCCCGATACCGCTGAACAGCTCACGGTCGCCCACCGATCCCAGCAGGTCGTCGGCCACCGCGGTGGCCAACCGGTGGGGATTGGTGTTGAAACCGCGTCGGAGCCCGTCCAACGCCGCCACCGGCGCCACCACCACCTCGTAGACCTCCCGGGCGGGCAGCGGCACCCGGTCGACCACCCGGTCGCCCTCGACCACGGCGAGGGAGGCGCGCTCGTCGGGGTTTCCCCGGTTGGCGCTCTCCCCGACGTACAGCATCCGGTCGTCCACCACCAGGCCCCGGGGGTACTGCTCCAGCTCGACACGGCGGTCCCAGCGGGCCTCGGCCGGGTCCCAGGTGACGACGGTCCCCTCCTGGGAGTTGCAGACCGTCCACCTACCGGCGACCCATCTCGGCGAGTGGGGATGGGACAGCCCGCCGATCTCCTGTCCGGTGGCGAGGTTCCGGAGGAAGCCGGCCCCCCGGCTGACGTCACCCGCCCACCCCCGGTGGGTGTCGAAACGACCGAACGCCGTCACCCAGACCTGGCCGTCGACCACGGCCACGCAATTGGGGTGCCACGAGTCGACGACCGTCGAGGGCTGCCACATCACCTCGAGGCGACCGTCCGGCGTCAGCCTGGTCACCGAGTTGTTGGCGCTCGACACGATGATCCACGACCCGTCGAACCAGGCGACGTCGTGGGGGTCGACGATGTCGTCGATCCGCCGGTACTCGAGCACCCCCCGCCGGTCGTAGACCACGAGTTCGGTGGCGCTGTCGACGTCGACCGGCGCCCGGAGGAGTCTTCCCACCGTGCGCTCCCCCACGGCCAGCCCCATGCAGCTGAGGGCATCGATCTTGCCGAGTTCGGAGCCGTCGAAGGTGAACAGGCCTCCGGAACCCTCGTTGTCGTACCCCGAGATGAGCAGGACGGAGGCGCTCCAGTCGATCATGGGCGGTGACCCCCGACGTCCCGTGACGACGTGGCCGGCTCGGATGGCGTCATGGGTGGATCATGTCGGAACCGTCCCGGGGGCGCTAGTCGGGCCGTCGACGCCCGCATCGCCACCCGGGGCGTCGACGGCGGCCGCCCGGACCGGCGAGACTGGGGGCCCATGGGTCGTTCACGAACAGGTAACACTCCGGCAACGGACCCGACCCAACCGTCGGGGACACTCGGGTCCGTGCACGACCGACCGGACTCCCCCGCGCCCTCGGGCGGGACCGTGGCGCCGGCGTGGCCCACCTACGACCCGTCGCCCTTCTACGACGAGCTGGTGGCGCCCGACGGTGCCCCGCGCCCGTCGGCGGAGGCCCTGTGGAACCACTTCTCGGAGCTGGGGCCCGACGCCCTCGTCGAGCGCCAGGTGGCCGCCGACCGGGAGATCCGGGCGCTCGGGGTGACCTTCACGGTCTACGACGACGGTGTCGGCGTCGACCGGCCATGGCCGTTCGACATCATCCCGAGGATCATCCCCCGCGACCAGTGGCAGGTCATCGAGGCCGGCCTGGTGCAGAGGCTGGCCGCCCTCAACCTGTTCATCGACGACTGCTACCACGACCAGCGGGCGGTCAGCGCCGGCGTGGTCCCGGCCGACCTGGTCACGGGCTCGCCCAACTTCCGACGGGAGTGCGTGGGGGTCGATCCACCGGGCGGCATCTGGGCCCATATCTGCGGGAGCGACCTCATCCGTGACGATCAGGGATTCTGGTACGTCCTGGAGGACAACCTGCGGGTGCCGTCGGGAGTCTCCTACCTGCTGGAGAACCGCATGGTCACCAAGCACATCTTCCCCGAGATGTTCCGCCACTACAGCATCGAGCCGGTCGACCCCTACGTCGGCCGCCTGGCCAGCACCCTCGCCTCGGTGTCCCCCGCCACCGGTGACCCGACGATCGTCGTCCTGACGCCGGGGATCTACAACTCGGCCTACTTCGAGCACGCCTTCCTGGCCCAGCAGCTGGGCGTCGAACTGGTGGAGGGGGGGGACCTCGTCGTCCTGGACGACGACTGCGTCTACGCCCGGACCATCGACGGACTCGAGCGGGTCGACGTCATCTACCGCCGGGTCGACGACCTCTTCCTCGACCCCGAGGCCTTCCGGGCCGACTCCATGCTCGGCGTGCCCGGACTGATGCGCTCGTGGAAAGCGGGGCGGGTGGCGCTGGCCAACGCGCCGGGGGCCGGGATCGCCGACGACAAGAAGGTGTACTCCTACGTCCCCGACATCATCCGCTTCTACCTGGAGGAGGAACCCATCCTCTGGACGATCCCGACCCATCGCTGCAGCGACCCCGAGTCCCGGGCCCAGGTCCTGGCCAACCTGGGCGACCTCGTCGTCAAGCCGGCCAACGAGTCCGGCGGCTACGGCGTGCTGGTGGGCTCGCAGGCGTCGCCGGCCGAACTCGCCGTGGCGGCGCGTCAGATCGAGGACGAGCCCAACCGGTGGGTGGCCCAGCCCATCATCAAACTGTCGACGGCACCGACCCTGTGCGAGGGCGAGGTGGCACCGCGTCACGTCGACCTGCGCCCCTTCACCCTGATGGGCCCGGACGGCGCCTACGTCACCCGTGGCGGGCTCACCCGGGTCGCCCGGCGCCAGGGATCGCTGGTCGTGAACTCGTCCCAGGGGGGCGGCAGCAAGGACACCTGGGTGGTGGACCCCGCGGGCGACCCGCCGGACACCGACCGGGGGCGGGCATGAGCCCACCGAGCGGAGTCATCGGGACGGAGGAGATCCCGGGTGGGCCCGCCACGGCTCCCGGCACCGGGGGCGACCGGGTCCCCACCGACCGGGGCGGGATCGCCGGGGACGCGGATGAACTCGAGGACGGAGGGAGCGGGACGATGCTGCTGGCGCGAATGGCCGAGGCCGTGTACTGGGCCGGGCGACACCTGGAACGGGCCGAGGGGACGGCGAGGATCGTCCAGGTCCACACCGACGCCCACGTGGACCTGCCGGTCGGCGAGGACGTCGGATGGGAGCCGCTCCTGGCCATCGCCGGCGTCGATTCGGAGTTCGCCGAGCGCTACCAGTCGGCGTCGGGTCCCGACGACGCCCGGGCCGCCGAGGAGGACGTCATCGAGTTCCTCCTGCACGGTGAAGGGAACGACTCGTCGATCCTGGCATCCCTGACCGCCGCTCGGGCCAATCTCCGCACCGCCCGTCCGGTGGTCCCCCGCGAGGCGTGGGAGGCGGTCAACAACCTGTGGCTCTCCAGCAACGACCTGTTGGCGGAGGCGGGATCGCGCGAGGGCCGGGTGCGCTGGCTCCGGCGGGTGATCGCCGGATGCCAGTGCATCCACGGCATCCTGCTCGGGACCATGAGCCGCGACGAGGCGATGTCGTTCCTGGTCCTGGGCCAGAACATCGAGCGGGCCGACCTCACCACCCGGGTGCTCGACGTGCGGTCGGACTCCCTCCACGCCCCGGGCGCCGACGATCCCTACGACGTCGTCCACTGGATGGCCGTGCTCCGGTCGCTGGCCGCGTACCAGCCGTTCCGCCGAGCCATGCCGGCGCGCCCCCAGGGCGGCTCGACCCTGCGCTTCCTGCTCCAGGACGACCGGTTCCCCCGCGCCGTCGGCGCCTGCCTGACCGAGGCGCGGGCCCAGCTGAAGGCACTCCCCCACTCCGAACGGGCCCAGGATTCGTGCCGGGAGGCGTCGATGGTGGTCGCCTCGGCCCCCGTCACCCGACTGGCGGTAGGCGGACTCAGCGAATTCCTGGAGGACGTGCAGCTGGCGCTGGTGGAGATCCACCAGCGTGTCGACGACACCTACTTCCGGCCCACCTTCGTCGGCTGGGAGCCGGCGGCCGCCGAACGGTGACCACGGCGGCACCGGCGGGCCCCCTGGGTCCGCCGGACGGGATGGCGCCACCGCCCCCGGTGGCCGGCTACAGCGCGCCCGACGGGCGGGCGGACGAGTTCCTGGCCGCCGACGGCTCCGTCCGTCCCCGCTGGCGCCAGGTGGCGACCGCCCTGGACGACTTCGGCCGTGACGGCCTGGTGTCACGCCGGGACGAGCTGACCCGGCTGCTGCGCAACGAGGGCGCCACCTACAACGCCTGGGTCGACGGACGAAGCTACCGTCGGCCGTGGACCCTCGACCCGGTACCCCTGGTCCTCGACGCCGGGGACTGGGAGGCCCTCGAGCGATCCGTCGTGCAGCGGTCCGCCCTGCTCGACCTCGTGAACGCCGACCTGTACGGCGAGCGGACCCTCGTGTCCCGGGGCGTGGTGCCGGCCGAGGTCGTCCTCGGCCATCCCGCCTTCCTCCGACCGTGCGCCGACAGCGTCCGCCCCGACACCAACCGGCTGTTCCTGACCGCCATCGACGTCGTGCGCCAGGCCGACGGCTTCCGGGCGGTGGCCGACCGGGCCCAGGCGCCCTCGGGGCTGGGCTACGCGCTGGTCAACCGGTCGGCGCTGTCACGAGTGCTCCCGGGACTGCACCGGGCGTCCGGCGTCGAGCGCCAGGCCGGCTTCTTCCGGGCCATCCGGGCCGGAATCGCCCGGGCGGTGGCCGAGGACGTGGACGAGCCACGGGTCGTCATCCTCACCCCGGGCCCACTCTCGGAGACCTACTTCGAGCACGCCTACCTGGCCTCCTACCTCGGCTACCCCCTCGTCGAGGGTCGGGACCTGGTGGTCCAGAACAACCGGGTCTGGCTCCGGTCGCTGGCCGGGCTCGATCCGGTCGATGCGGTGATCCGCCGGGTGGACGACGTGTGGTGCGATCCCGTGGAACTGCGGGCCGACTCGTTGCTCGGTGTACCCGGACTGCTCGAGGTCGTCCGGCGCGGGCGGGTGGCCGTCCTCAATCCGCTCGGCTCCGGGATCCTCGAGAACCCGGCCCTCGACGGGCTGCTCGGCGACGTGGCCCCCGCCCTGCTCGGCGAGGAGCTCGCCCTGCGCGGCCCCGACAGCTGGTGGTGCGGACGGCCCGACGGCCTCAGCCACGTACTCGCCCACTTCGACGATCTGCTGCTGCTCCCCGTCCAGCCGGCGGCCGGCGGGCGTCCCCTGCGGCCCGGCCTGCTGGCGACGGCCGAGCGCGCCACCCTGGCGGACCGGGTTCGTGCCCGTCCCACCGACTGGGTCGGGCAGGAGATCCTCGCCCCGTCGACGATGCCGACCGTCGGGGAGGACGGCGCCCTCGTGCCCCGGCCCGTGGTGCTGCGGACCTTCGCGGTGGCCGACGACGCGGCGCTCGGGTCGGAGGCCCGCCGCTTCCGGCTCCTGCCCGGCGGGCTCACCCGGGTGGGCGCCGGCGCCGATTCGCTGGTGATCTCGAGCCGGGGCGACGGCACCAGCAAGGACACGTGGGTGGCGTCCACCGAGCCGGCGCTCCAGCAGAGCCCGTGGCTCCCCTCGAGCCGGACGGTCCCGGGCCCCGTCGTCGTCCCCGAGCTGCCGGCCACGCTGCCGGGGCGGGTGGCGGCCCGACTCTTCACCGTGGGCCGCAGCGCCGAGCACGCGGAGCTCGTCGTCCGTCTGATCCGCACCGTCCTGGCCCGTCTCGACCAGCCCCTGGGTTCCGGCGACGACGGCGGTGCGCAGTCCCTCCAGGTGCTGCTCTCCGCGCTGGGCTCGGCCTCGGGGTTCGACCCGTCCACCGAGCCCGACGAACTGGTCGCGCTCTCGGGCACGCATCCGACGACCGGGTCGGTGGCCGAAGGCGTCCTTCCCAACGACCGCACCGCCCTGGCCCTCCTGTTCGACGACGGGATCGACGGGAGCCTCGTCTCCACCCTGGGTCTCCTCGTCGAGGCCGCCTACTCGGTGCGCGAGCAGCTGTCGTCCGACACGTGGCAGCTGGTCGGTGACATCGAGGAGGAACTGGGGCTCTTCCGCCGGCGCCCGCCGACGCAGTTCGTCGGGGCCCAGCCCAGCCTGCTGCGCCTGCAGCGGTCACTGCTCGCCCTGGCCGGGGTGTGCGCCGAGAACATGGAGCGAGATCCGGCCTGGCTGTTCCTCGACGGCGGACGACGCCTGGAGCGGGCCCGGTCCCTGGTCCGCCTGCTCCGGGCCGTCCTGGTCGAGAAGCGGGCCGGGGTGGTCGAGGACCTCCTGGTCGAGTCGCTGCTGAAGACGTCCGAGAGCCTGATCATCTTCCGTCGTCGGTCCGGCTCCATCCTGCACGTGTCGGGCGCCCTCGACCTGCTCATCTACGACGTGGCCAATCCGCGCAGCGTGCTGTTCCAGCTCGACCGCCTGGCCGACCACCTGGCCCGGCTGCCCAAGCGCTCGTCGGCCCAGCGCCTCGGCAACGAGGAGCGCCTCGCCCTCGAGGCCACCACCCGGCTGCGCCTGACCGACGCCGACCGACTGGCGGCGGTGGACCCCGCCGAGGGGCGCCGGACCGAGCTCGACTCGGTCTTCGAGACCGTCGACGATCTGCTGGGCGACCTCCTCGACTCCCTGCAGGAGACCTACTTCGCCCATGAGAGGCTCTCGGTGCTGGCCGGTGGCCGGCAGGGACCAATCGGGGACGACGCATGAGGTACCGCATCGAACACCAGACCGGCTACCGCTACGACGCGCCGGTCACCCGCTGCCGCAACGAGGCCCACCTGCGCCCCCGCGACACCGAACGCCAGACCTGCGTGACGAGCGACCTGGTGGTCGATCCGACTCCGACCTCGTGGAGCGACCGTTCCGACTTCTACGGCAATCCGGTGGCCGCCTTCGTAGTGGACGGGCCCTTCACCGTCATGACGGTGACCGCCACCAGCGTGGTCGACGTGGTCGACGGGGACCCGCTGCCGGCCACCGGACCGGGCTGGAGCGAGGCGCTCGACCTGTTGACCAACGACCTGAGCCCCGACATGCTCGACGCCCGGGAGTTCTGCTTCGAGTCGCCGCTGGTGACCACCGGCCGGGTCGTGCGCGAGTACGCGGAGCCCTCCTTCACCGAGGGCGCACCCCTGGTGGAGGCGGTGACGGCCCTGACCGAGCGGATCCACGCCGACTTCGTCTACGACCCCGGGTTCACCACGGTGACCACCCCGGTTGACGAGGTGCTCCGCCACCGCCGTGGTGTGTGCCAGGACTTCGCCCACCTGGCGGTGGGCTGCGTGCGGTCGATGGGCCTGGCCGCCCGCTACGTGAGCGGCTACCTCGAGACGGCCCCGCCGCCCGGCGGGGAGCGTCTGGTCGGCGCCGACGCCTCCCACGCCTGGCTGTCGGTGTTCGTGCCGGGTTGGGGCTGGCTCGACCTCGACCCGACCAACGACAAGATCGTGGGCCCGACGTACGTCACCACGGCCTGGGGTCGCGACTATGCCGACGTGTCACCCCTGAAGGGCATCGTGTTCGGGGGTGGCGGCTCCCACTCCCTCGACGTGGCGGTCGACGTGCGCCAGGTCCCGAGCGACACAGCCGCCTGAGCCGGCCCACGTCGCCCCGCCGTCAGTCCGGTCCGCCCCCGAGGGCGACGGCCATGTCGTCCAGGCCCCGCAACAGGGCGGCGGAACCGTCCTCGTCGAGCGCGGCATAGGCCGGGCGCACCAGATCGTCGGTCAGCGACTCGGCGCGCTCGGCGGCGGCCCGCTGCTCGTCGCTGATCTCGGGTTGGAAGCCTTCCGGCCAGCCGAACATGGGACCGTCCGCGGGGCGCTTGATGAAGTGGGCGGTGCGGGCGTCGACGCCGCACGCCCGCAGGGCGATCAGATGGGCGCTGCCGCGCAGCTCGCGCAGCACGGTCACGATCTGCAGCGCCCGGCCGGGTGCGTCGTCCACCAGGAGCTCGCCGCGGTAACCGGAGTAGAGGGCGAGACCCACCGGGTCGGCCGCCTCGTTGACGGCATCGGCGGCGGCCACCATGGCCTCGAGGCCCTCGATGTCGGACAGCAGGCGCCGACCCATCTCCGCCGCGCAGTCGAGGTAGACGCGGGCGGCCTCGCGGGGGGCGATCGCCTTCGTTCCCGCCCGCCAGAGGGCGTCGATGACCTCGGGGTTGAAGTAGCCGAAGGCACTGGCCACCACGACGGGCTCGACATCGCCGAGGACCCCGCCCCGGCCGACGGCGTAGAGGGTGAACACGTCGATGCCGATCCGGGCGGCGGCCGACTCGGCCTCCGGCGAGAAGAAGTGGGCCCAGCCGATATCGCGGATGATCGGGCAGGCGCGGTCCATGAGTTCGTCGGTCGTCATACCGAGGAGGCTAGCCCTGGAGTCCTCGACGTTCCCCGGTCGGGCCGGGCCGCTGTCGTAGCCTGCCCGGCATGCGGATCCTCATCACCGGGGCGGGGCGGGCCATCGGCGCGGCGACCGCCACCGAGCTCGCCCGGGCCGGCCACGACGTGGTGGCCACCGCCCGCGACCCGGCGCTCCTCGACGAGCTCGACGTCGCCCTCCGCCTGCCCCTCGATGTCACCGACCCGGCCTCGGTGGCGGCCGCCCTCGACGCCGCCGGCGACCTCGACGCCGTCGTCAACAACGCCGCCCGCAACGGCAAGGGGCCCCTGGAGTCGTTCCCGGTCGACGCCGTCGAGTCGATCTTCGCCACCAACGTCTTCGGGATGCTCCGGGTGGTCCAGCCCCTGCTGCCCGCCTGGCGACGACGGGGGTCCGGGGTCATCGTCAACGTCAGCTCGATCCAGGGCCGGGTCGCCACCCCGCTCGACGGCGCCTACTCGGCGTCGAAGTACGCGCTGGAGTCCTTCAGCGAGACCCTGCACTACGAGCTCGGCCACTTCGGCATCCGGGTCGTCATCGTGGAGCCCGGCTACACGGCGCCGGGCATGCTGGCGGGCGACCGCACCGAGGGCGACGAGGCCTACACCGAGTTGTGGCAGCAGTGGGAGCACACCGACCGGCTGGTCACCGGGCCCGCGGGCCGACCCGGCCCCGAGTCGGTGGCCGCAGCCATCCGGTCCGCCGTCGAGGACCCGGACACCCCGCTGCGCGTCCCGGTGGGCGAGGACGCGGCCATGGTGCTGGGGGCCCGGGCCGCCCTCGGCGATGCCGAGTTCGAGGCCACCATGCGATCGGTGCTGGGCGCCACCTGGTAGGCGGCGACCGGCCTCAGTGGGCGTTCTGGAGGGACCGGGCGGCCATCGACAGGTAATCGAGGAGCTCGGCGCGGTCGTCGGGCGCCATGTCCATGGCGTCCACCGCCGCGCCCATGTGGCGCATCCAGGCCTCGGCCTCGGCGCGCCCGATGACGAACGGGGCGTGGCGCATGCGCAGTCTCGGGTGGCCCCGCAGCTCGTTGTACGTCTCGGGGCCGCCCCAGTACTGCCCGAGGAACAGGGCCAGGTGGGACCTGGACTCCTCCAGGTCGTCGGGATACATCGGGCGGAGCAGGGGGTCGGTGGCCACCCCGACGTAGAAGTGCTCGACCAGGGCGTCGAAGAAGGGCTGTCCCCCCCAACGTTCGAACGGGGTTCCCTGGGACTTGCGCTTCAGTCGCACGCCCCCGACTGTAGGCGGCGGGCGATTAGCCTCGGGCGCACCAGAACGTGTTCCAGTGCCGGGGCAGGTGGGTCGACAGGAGGTCGCCATGTACGAGTGGTCCGAAGAGCAGCTCATGGTCCGGGACGCCATCCGGCGCTTCGTCGATGCCGAGGTGGTCCCCCAGATCGACGCCATCGAGCACGAGGGGGTTCCCCCTTACGACATCATCCGCAAGCTCTACGCCACGTTCGGCATGGACCAGATGGCCCGGGACCGTTTCAAGAAGCAGCTCGAGCGGAAGGTGGCCGGCACCACCGAGACCGACGAGGAGCGCGCCGAACGGACCGGTGACGGCGGCGCGGCGGCTATGACCCTGATCCCCATCATCGAGCTGTGCCGGCACTGCCCGGGCATCGTGACCTCCATGGGCGTGAGCGTGGGTCTGGCCGCCGGCACCATCATGAAGGGTGGGACACCGGCCCAGATGGAGCGGTGGGGTCTCGACCTGCTCACGACCGAGAAGATCGGCGCCTGGGCCATCACCGAGGCCAACTCCGGCTCCGACGCCCTCGGCGGGATGACCACGACCGCCCGGCGTGACGGCGACGAGTACGTCATCAACGGCTCGAAGACGTGGATCACCAACGGCCCGTACGCCGACACCATCGTGCTGTACACCAAGCTCGACGACGGCTCCGACACCCCCATGCGCGAACGGCCGGTGCTCACGTTCGTCCTCGACAAGGGGACTCCGGGGCTCGAGCAGTCCAAGCCGCTGCGCAAGATGGGCCTCCACTCCTCCCCCACCGGTGAGCTCTTCCTGAGCGACGTGCGGGTGGGTCGGGACCACCTGCTGGGCGAGGCCGAGCCCACCGGGCAGGGCGGGCGCGAGTCGGCCAAGTCCAACTTCGTGACCGAGCGGGCGGGCGTCGCCGCCATGGCGCTCGGGGTGATCGAGGAGTGCCTGCAGCTCTCGGTCCAGTACGCCCGCGACCGGGTCCTGTGGGGCAAGCCGATCGGTGACTTCCAGCTGATCCAGCTCAAGCTGGCCCGGATGGAGGTGGCCCGCCTCAACGTCCAGAACCTGGTGTTCCGCCACATCGAGACGTCGGCCGCCGGCAAGGACATGACGCTGGCCGAGGCCTCGGCCCTCAAGCTCTACTCGGCCCAGGCCGCCAGCGAGGTGGCCATGGAGGCCGTCCAGCTGATGGGGGGCAACGGCTACACCGCCGAGTACCGGGTCGAGCAGTTGGCCCGGGACGCCAAGGTCTTCCAGATCTACGCGGGCACCGACGAGATCCAGGTCACCCACATCGCCAAGGACCTGCTCCGCCGCACACCATAAGGTCGCGGGGACGGGGCCGGCGCCGGGCGGGCCACCGGAGAGGAGTCCGACCATGCCGCACGACGTCCAGGGTGACCCCCGCATCGACCCCCGGATCAAGGCGATCCTCTCGTTGATTCCGGCCGTGCCGGCCACCGACGTCACCGACCGGGAGCAGATACTGGCCGAGGCGCAGAGCCCCGAAGGGCTGGCCGTGCTCGAGATGATCGCGCGAGCTCTCGGAACCGTTCGACTCCGAGGAGGTGGCACCCTCCGCCGGCCTGCGGGTGGACAAGGTGGAGATCGAGTCGTCGCCCGACGGCAACACCATCCCGCTCCATGTCGTGCGGCCCGACACCCGGGAGACCGTGGCCTGTGTGTACTACATCCACGGCGGCGGCATGGCGAGCAGCTCGTGCACCGACGGCCCCTACCGGGCGTGGGCCCGGCTCGTGGCCGCCAACGGGGTCGCCGTGGTGATGGTCGACTTCCGCAACTCCATCTCGCCCTCGTCGGTCCCCGAGGTGGCGCCCTACCCGGCCGGGCTCAACGACTGCCTCTCCGGGTTCCACTGGACGGTCGCCCACGCCACCGAGCTGGGTATCGACCCGGGCCGGATCGTGATCGCGGGCGAGAGCGGCGGCGGCAACCTCACCTTGGCCTCCGGGCTGTCCCTCCTGCGGTCGGGCGACATCGGCCGGGTGAAGGGGCTCTACGCGCTGTGCCCCTACATCGCCGGCTCGTGGCCCCGCGACGACCTCCCGTCCTCCACCGAGAACGAGGGCATCTTCATCACCGTCGGCTCCAACCGGGGCGCCATGTCCTACGGCATCGAGGCGTTCGAGGCGGGCGACCCGCTGGCCTGGCCCCTGTTCGCCACCGAGGAGGACGTGGCGGGTCTCCCCCCGGTGGTCATCGCCGTCAACGAGTGCGACCCGCTGCGCGACGAGGGGATCGCCTTCTTCCGGCTACTCCTGCGGGCCGGCGTCCCGGCCCGCTGCCGCCAGCAGATGGGCACGGCGCACGGTTCCGACCTCATGGCGCTCATCTGCCCGGACATCAGCCGGGACACCGCCCGCCACCTGGCGGCCTTCGCCCGGGACTGAACCTCAGCCGGCGACGGCCTCGGTGTCCCCGTCGGCGGTCCGCACCGAGGCGGCGATCGCCTCGACCAGGCCGCCCACGGCCACGTCATGGGCCACGGTGATGGCGTTGACCATGGCCACCGAGGACGACGACCCGTGGCTGATCACGCACACCCCGTCCACGCCGAGCAGCATGGCGCCGCCGGTGCTCTCGGGGTCGAGGGTGGCGGCCAGCGGCAGCAGATGCGGCAGCAGGACGGCGGCGGCGTCCGCCACCTCGGGCCTGGTGAAGATGTCCGTGAGCGTCTCGAGGAGGAACCGCAGGGTGCCCTCCAGGGTCTTGAGGGCCACGTTCCCCGTGAACCCGTCGGTGACGATGACGTCGGCCTCGTCGGAGAAGAAGTCGCGACCTTCGACGTTGCCCACGAACTCGAAGTCGCCGTGGCCGCCCTCGGCCAGCAGCGCATGGGTCTCCTTGACCAGCGGCGTGCCCTTCGACTTCTCCTCGCCGATGGAGAGCAGCGCCACCCGCGGGCGGCGCACTCCGTAGCGTTTCGTCGAGTAGGCCGCTCCCATCTGGGCGAACTGGAGCTGCATGGCCGAGGTCGTCTCGGCGTTGGCGCCGGCGTCGAGCAGGATCGTCGGGTAGTCCTTCTTCAAGTCGGGGATGGGCGTGGCGATGGCCGGCCGGATCACCCCGGGGAGGCGCCCCATGCGCAACAGCGCCGACGCCATGGTGGCACCGGTGTTGCCGGCCGAGACCATGGCCATGGCCCGACCGTCGCGCACGGCCTCGGCCGCCCGTACCAGCGAGGAGTCCTTCTTGCGCCGCACCCCCTGGGCGGGGTCGTCGTCCATGCCGATGACCTCGCTGCACTCGAGTCGCGGCAGGTCGCCGGTGTCCCCCATGCCGTCGGGAAGGCCGACGAGCAGGACTCCCACGGAACCGGCCTCGGCCACCTGGCGCGGCGCCGGCCACGATCTCACCGGGTGCCTTGTCCCCTCCCATCGCGTCGACCGCCACCGGGAGCGCCCGGAAGGCGTCGCCGGTCGGCCGGGGGGCGCCCCGGGCCACTAGTCGACGTCGACGGCCTGCCGGCCCTTGTACCAACCGCAGTTGGGACACACGATGTGGGGGAGCTTGGCGGTGGTGCACTGCGGGCACACGGAGCGTGCCGGCGCCTTCAGCACCCAGTTGGATGCCCGGCGGCTGCGGCTCTTCGCCTTCGAGGTCTTCTTCTTCGGAACGGCCATAAGGGGAACATCCTAGGTCACTCGGGAGGGCCGGCGTCACGCAGGGCGTCGAGGGCGGCCCAGCGGGGGTCGGCGACCGGGGCACACCCGCACGGCTCGGTGTTCCGGTTGGCCCCGCAGACCGGGCACAGGCCCTGACAGTCCTCCGAGCAGAGCGGGGCGAGCGGGAGCTCGAGCAGCACCGCGTCGCGGGCCAGCGGTTCGAGGTCGAGCTCGTCACCGGACAGCGGATACGCCTCCTCGTCCCGATCGGCGCCACCGACCGGGGCGTAGCGCTCGCGCACCTCGGCCACCACCGTCCCCTCCACCGGACCGCCGCAGCGACGGCACTCGCCCCGCCAGGGGGCCGACACCGTGCCCTTGGCCGTGATGCCCCCCGGGTCGGAGGTGAGGGTCAGGTCGAGCACCACCGGCGCCCCCTCCGGCACGACCACCGAGACGGCCCCGAGGTCGGGGATGATCCCCTCGCGGTGCTCGTCGCGGGTGCTGCCGTTCTGCTTGCGCAACGCGGCCACCTGGACCTGGAACGGCCGCCGCTCGACCGGGCGCGACAGGTCCGACACGGGCACGGCGGTCCTCAGGCGAGGTCCTGGTCGAAGAAGCCGTCCGGCTCGTCGTCCGACCGTCCGGAGTCGGCGGCCAGCGAGGTGTCGCCCTGGTCCCCGATCTCGACCGCCGGGATGGGGCTGACCTGGAGCTTCTCCCGCCCGGCCTGCACGGTCTTCAACGTGCGGTCGAGCACGATCTCGAAACTGGCGAGCTTCTTGTCGGCGTAGTCCTCGGCTTCGTGGCGGAGCCGGCGGGCCTCCTCGTTGGCGTCGTCCAGGATCCGCTGGGCGACGTGGTTCGCCTGGCGGACGACCTCGGTGCGCTGGACCATGCGCTCGGTCTGGACCCGGGCCTCCTCGACGATGGCGTCGGACTTGCGCCTCGACTCGGCGAGGAAGTCGTCCCGCTCCTTCAGCATCCAGCGGGCCTGGCGGATCTCCTCGGGGATGCGCTGGAGCGCCCCCTCCAGCAGCTCGACGAGCTCGTCGCGCTCGACACGCACCGAGGACGACAGCGGCATGGGCTTGGCCGTGAGCACCATGTCGAGGGCACTGCGGAGGTAGGCCTCGGCGTCGGCCTGCTCGCCGTCGGCCACCTCCTGGTCCAGGTCGTCGAACACGTCACTCATCGGCGAACTTCTCCTCGAGGCGCTGGGCCACGGTCTTCGGTACGAAGGCGGTCACGTCGCCCCCGAACCTCGCCACCTCCCGCAGCAGGCGCGAGGCGATGAACGAGTGTTGCGAGCTGGTCGGGATGAAGAGCGTCTCGACCCCCGAGAGCTGCTTGTTCATCTGGGCCATCTGCAGCTCGTTCTCGAAGTCGGACACCGCCCGCAGGCCCTTCACGATGGCGGTGGCGCCGACCTCCTGGGCCACGTCCACCACCAGGGTGCTCATGGCCACGATCCGCACGTTGGCCAGGTGGGTGACCGTCTCCTCGAGCATCTCGCGGCGCTCGTCGTCGTCGAAGAGCGCGGCGCTCTTCTGGGGGTTGCGCAGGGCCGCCACCACCACCTCGTCGAACAGCCGGGACGCCCGCTCGATCACCTCGAGGTGTCCGTTGTGGACGGGATCGAACGACCCCGGGATGAGCGCAATCCTCACGAGACACCTTTCTGGGAGGCCCGTTCCGGACGGGCGACCGTGACGATGGTACCTCCATAGTGCTTGGATCTGAGCACTTCCCAGCCCGGGACGGTCGGCAGTTCGACACCCGATTCCAGGACCACGAGATCGGCCGGCAGCCGGGCCACCAGCGACTCCCATCCGGCATAGGCGTAGGGGGGGTCGCACAGTACGAGGTCGTAACGCGACGCCGTCTGGCCCACCCAGGCGTCGACGTCCGCCCGGACGACGGTGGCGTCTCCGGTCACCTCGGCCTCGCCGAGGCCGGCCGAGGTGAGATTGGCCCGTACCGCGTCGATCGCCCGCGGATCACGCTCCACGAAGGTGACCGAGGCGGCGCCCCGCGACAGCGCCTCGATACCGAGCGCACCGGTGCCGGCGAAGAGGTCGGCGACGAGCAGACCCTCGACCCCACCCAGGCTGTACAGGATGTCGAAGATGGCCTCCCGGACCCGGTCCGAGGTGGGCCGGACGTGCTCGGCCACGGGAGCGTTGAGCCGGCGTCCCCGGTACTCCCCACCGATCACGCGCGATGGGTCCACCCTACCGGCGCGCCCTCGTGGGCGGTCGTCGGCGGTCGCCTCACGGTCGCCTCAGTCCGACGATCCCCGGCGCGAGCCGACCGTCCGGGCCACCTCGCCGACGAGGCTGGTGTCGCGGGCGCCGATCAGCTGCCACGCCCGGGCGATACCCACGAGGAAGAGCACCACGATCAGGACGCAGAGCGTCTGCTCCAGGCCGAGGTCGTGCGGACGGTGGGCGAGCTCGAATCCCACCACGGCCGCGTAGGCGAAGACGGCTGCCTGCACCGCGAGTCGCAGCCACTGGCGTCGCCGCACCGGGCCCGCCTCCGTCTCGCGCAGCAGCACCAGAGCGAGGGCGCCACAGCTGGCTACGCTCACCACCCCGATGACGCCGGCCGCCTGACCCACATCGGTTTCCGGGATCAGCGCGAAGAGGGACACGGCCAACGGGTTCACCAGGCAGGAGAACGCGATGCCGGCCCGCACGTCGTCCACCACCCGCTCCTCGGCGGCCGTCCGTTCCGGTTTCACCGAGAGGGCGACGAACAGCAGCCCGATCAGCGCCCCCGCCACCGCCGCGGTGGCCCCGAAGAACGGCCCGAAGTCGGCGGTCGACATGGTTCGCAACGTACCCCACCCGTCCCCCGCACCCCCGTGGTCGCCCGGCCGACGCCGGCGACCCTGCGTGAGCGCCGGGGGACGGGCGGTCAGCTCTTGAAGAGGAACTCGGCCTCGTCATCGTCGACGAACAGCCGCAGTTCCTGTTCCAACAGCCGGTGGTCGTCGAGGTGGGGATCCTCCCCGACCAGGTCCACGGCGAGGGCCCGGGCGTCGACGACCAGGTCGCGGTCGGACAGGAGTCGGGCGAGCTTGAGATCGGACCGACCCTTCTGGCGCGCCCCCAGGATGGTCCCCTCCCCCCGGAGCTCGAGGTCGACGTCGGCCAGCACGAACCCGTCGGTGCTGGCCTCCATGGCCTCGAGCCGGGCCACCGCATCGGGCGAGTCAGACTCGGACAGCAGATAGCACCACGCCGGCTCGCCGGCCCGGCCGACGCGACCCCGCAGCTGATGGAGCTGGGCGATCCCGAAGCGGTCGGCGTCCTCGATCACCATGACGGAGGCCTCGGGGACGTCGACGCCGACCTCGATGACCGTGGTGGCCACCAGTACGTCCAGGTCCCCGGACCGGAACGCCTCCATGGCCTGTTCCTTGTCGGCGGGCTTCATCTGGCCGTGGAGCAGGCCGACCGACAGCCCTGCGAGCTCGTGGGCGGCCAGCCGTTCGGCCTCCGCGGTGGCCGACGCCGCCTCGACCCGGTCCGATCCCTCGACCAACGGGCACACCACGAACGCCCGGTGGCCGGTGGCCACCTCCTCGCGTACCCGCGACCAGGCCTCCCCGGCCTCCAGCGGGGTCCGCCGCCAGGCCGTCACCACCGGCTGACGACCGGGCGGGAGTTCGTCGACGACCGTCATGTCCAGGTCACCGAAGACGACCATGGCGGCCGTACGGGGAATGGGGGTCGCGGTCATGACCAGGAGGTCGGGGTCGCGTCCCTGACCGTCCTCGCCCCGGCCCTTGTCGCGCAGGGCCGCCCGCTGCTCGACGCCGAAGCGGTGCTGTTCGTCGATGACCACCACCCCGAGCGAACCGAACACCACCTTGTCGGTGAGCAGCGCGTGGGTACCCACCAACAGGTCGACCGTGCCGGCGGCCAGACCCTCGTGGACGGCCGCCCGCTCCGCCGCCCCGGTGCGACTGGTGAGGAGGGCGACCCGGACCGGACGCTCCCCGGCCAGGGTGCCGGGGTCCGGGACGGTCAGGCCCTCGACGAGCCGCCGCACCTCGGCGACGTGCTGTTCGGCCAGCACCTCGGTCGGAGCCATCAGGGCACCCTGGTGACCACCCTCGACCGCGAACAGCATCGCCGCCACCGCGACGACCGTCTTGCCGGAGCCGACGTCGCCCTGCAGCAGGCGGTGCATCGGCAGCGGGGCACCGAGATCCTCCGCCAGGTCCCCGACCGCCCGGGCCTGGGCGTCGGTGAGGGCGAAGGGCAGGCCGGCGATGAACTGCTCGACCAGGGTCGGCCCGTCCGGGCGGGAGGTGACGTGGACGATGCCCCGGGCGTCCTCGTGGAGCCGCTGACGGCGCAGCACCAGGGCCAGCTGCAGCCGCAGCAGCTCGTCGAAGGCCAGCCGGCGGCGCGCCGGTTCGACCTCGCCCATGGAGCCCGGCCGGTGGATCCCGGAGAAGGCGGACGTGCGGTCGAGGAGTCCGAGGCGGTCACGCACCTCCACGTCGACCGGGTCGGCGAACACCCCCGCCCGGTCGAGGGCCTCGTGCACCAGCCGCCCGATCCGGGCCGACGTCAGCGACGCCTTCTCGGTCAGCGGGTACACGGGGTAGATCCGGCCACTGGAGGGACCGTCGTCGGCGGTGGCCGACTCGTCGGCCCCGCGCAGCACCTCCACCGTCGGGTTGGCCATCTGGAGTTCGCCGCGGAACGACGTCACCGGTCCGAAGAAGAGGGCCAGGGTGCCGGTCGGGAGCTGGCGGGCCCTCCACGCCTGGTTGAAGAAGACCACCCGCATCCGGCCGGCGCCGTCCACGATGTCCAGCTGGACGCGGGACGGCGCCCGGCGGCCCCGTCCGGGCCGGGACGGTGGGGCGTCGACCCGTCGTACGGTCGCCAGCACCGTGGCTTTCTCGCCCTCCGCCAACCGGTCGATGGTGACCATCCGGGTGCCGTCGATGTAGCGACGCGGGTAGTGGGTCACCAGGTCGAGGACCGAGGCGATCCCCAGTTCGGCGAGATCGGCGGCCGCCGCGTCGCCCACCCCCCGGAGAACCGTGACCGGCAGTTCCGCCAGCTGGCCCAGGCGACGCCCCGGGGGCAGGTCGGCGGGGCCGGGGGTCGCGGACGCAGCCGTCACTCGATGGAGAACAGGTACGGGTAGAGGGGTTGGCCACCGTGGTGGACCTCGGTCTCCACCATCGGTCGGGCCTCCTTCAGCCACTCGGTGATACGACGGGTGTCGGCGGCCCCCGAACCCTCCCCCTCGATGATGGTGACGAGGTCGTGGTCCCCGGTCACCAGCAGGTCCAGCAGCGCACAGGCGGCGTCCGGCAACGTGTCACCGACCACTTCGATACCGTCCCGCGACAAACCGAGCCAGTCACCGGTGCGCACCGGACCGGCGTCGGTCTCCGAGTCGCGCACCGCCCGGGTCACCTCCCCGGGAACGACCTTGCGGGCGGTCGCCTCCATGGCCGCGGCGTTGGCCTCGCCACCGGCCTCGGGGTCGTAGGCCAGCAGGGCGGCGAAGCCTTCGGCGATGGTCTCGGTGGGGACCACCCACACCCGCTTGGCGCTCAGTTCGTCGACCCGGTTGGCCACCGGACGGATGTTGCCGTTGTTCGGCAGCACGATGACCTCGTCGGAGGCCAGTTCGTCGACGGCCTCGACCAACTCGGCGATCGACGGGTTCATCGACTGACCGCCGGCGATCAGTCGTTGCACACCGAGCGAGCGGAAGATCCGACCTATGCCGTCCCCACTGGCCACGGCCACCACGCTGGTGGTCGGCGTCGGCCCGATCGGTGCCTCGGACGGTCCCGATGCCTCGTCACCCGCACCCTCGCGCACCCAGCGCTCCTCCTCGACCTCCTCCAGGAGGTCGGTGACCCGGATCGACCGGGGACGACCGGCGTCCAGGCTGGCCTCGATGGCCGGCCCGACCTCGTCGGTGTGGATGTGGCAGTTCCACAGGCCGTCGCCGCCGACGACCACGATCGAGTCACCGAGACCGGCCCACACCTCTTTGAAGGCCGGGATCGTCTCGTCGGGGGCCTCGAGGAGGTACATCACCTCGTAGCGCAGGCCGGCCAGCGTGGCGTAGGCCTCGTCCTCGTTCGCCGGGCCGGGGCCGGACCCGGCGTTGACCTCCGGCAGTTCGGGGGGAGTGGGCATGTCCCGGCCGTCGAGAACCGTGAGCAGGGCGTCGAACAACAGGAGGTAGCCGGTGCCGCCGGCATCGACCACGCCGGCCTGCTCGAGGACCGGCAGCAGACTCGGGGTCCGGGCCAGGGCGTCGGCCGCGCCGGTGCGGGCCGCCTCGGCCACCACCACCAGCGTCCCACCCTCGTCGGCCGCCCGACGGGCTCCGTCGGCCGCCCCGCGGGCCACGGTCAGGATGGTCCCCTCCACCGGACGCTGGACCGCCTCCCGGGCCAATACGTCGGCGGTGACGAGCGCCTGGGCCAACTCCCGCGCACCGGGGGTGGCGTGGTCCACGTTGAGCCCGTCGGACAGGCCGCGCAGCAACTGGCTGAGGATGACCCCCGAGTTGCCGCGGGCCCCCATCAACGAGCCGTGGGCGATCGCCCGGCAGGCGTCCGCCAGATCGGGGGACTCGAGTCCGTCCAGTTCGGCTACGACCGACTCGAGCGTGAGGGCCATGTTCGTGCCGGTGTCACCGTCCGGGACGGGGTACACATTGAGCCGGTTGATCACCTGCTGGTGGCTGCGCAGGCCGTCCCGGAAGGTGCCGATGACACGGCAGAGTTTCCCTGCATCCAGGGCGTCGGGGGCGACCATGGGCAGGATGCTAACCTTTGCGACTTACCCAGAGGTTCTCAGAGGAAGTCGGAGTGACATGGCAGCGGTGTGTGAGGTCTGCGGCAAGAAGCCGTCGTTCGGGATGAACATCAGTCACTCCCACCGGCGGACCAAGCGTCGTTGGGATCCCAATGTCCAGAAGGTGCGGGCCGTCGTCGACGGCGCGCCGAAGCGACTCAACGTCTGCACGTCGTGCATCCGGTCGGGCAAGGTCACCAAGCGCCCGATCCGCTCGTTCCCGGGCTGAGACCCCCGCCACCTCCGGTACCCTCCGGCGGTCCGGTCCACCCGGCCCTCCGTTAGCCCCCTCGACCCGCACTCCCCCGGGGGCCGCGCCCCGGCGTCGGCGTACCCGGACGGGTCAGAAGCGGTGGCGCCACCCGGTCACCGTCAGCGGTCGCCCGTCGAGCCGCCACTCCCCCTCCCGGTCGGTGCAGATCCCGATGTCGATCGGTGGACGTAGACCCGCCGCCTCGAATCCGGCGCGCAGGCGGTCGGCCTCGGGTGTGGCCAGTACCAGCTCGTAGTCCTCGCCCCCGGACAGCGCCTCGGACCGCTCCGCCCCGGCGGCCACCGCCCCGGATCCCAGCACCAGATCGAGCCCGACCCCGGACGCCCGGGCCAGATGGACGACATCGGCGGCCAGCCCGTCGGACACGTCGATCGCCGCCCGGGCCCCCACCCGGCGGGCGACGACCCCTTCCCGCCAACGGGCCAGGGGGCGGCGGTGGGCCTCGGCCAGGGCCTCGGGCACGTCGTGCCCGTCTCCGGCGGCCAGCCGGCGCAGTCCGGCGGCCGAAGCACCGAGCGGACCGGTGATCAGCACCCGGTCGCCGGGGTGGGCACCCCGGCGGAGGAGCGGCGGGGGGCCGTCCCCCACGGGCCCCACCGCGGTGACCGACACGACCAGTCCGCCGGGCGAGGATGCCAGGTCCCCGCCCACCACCGTGCACCCGGCGGCGGCGGCGGCCTCGGCCACGCCGTCCCCGAGGCGCTCGATGGGGAAGCCGGTCGGCGCGGCCACCGACAACAGCACGTGGGTCGTCCGGCAGCCCATGGCGGCCAGATCGGAGACGGTGACCATGAGGGCCTTCCATCCCACGTCCTCGGGGGAGCTGGTCGACAGGTCCGCGTGGACACCGGCGACCACCATGTCCGTGGACAGCACCACCCGTCCGGCACCCGGGAGGGTGACGACGGCGGCATCGTCCCCGATCCCCACCTCGGCGTCACCGAGCGGGGTCCCGGTCGCCTCGAACCGGGACCGCAGGGCGTCGATGACCTCGAATTCGTCGCGGTCCGGGGTCACCCCCGTTGCACCCCCTCCGAGGCCGCCGGGGCGCGTCCGGGGGTCGTCAGGTCACGGTTCGACCCGACGGTCGTCGGGGGGGCCGAATTGGGTGTGGGCACCTGACTTGCCTAGCATTGTCCCTGTCCCGATCCCACTAGAATCGTCGGGTCGTGCAGACAGCCGCCCAGCAGTTCCACAGACCAGAGGCCGCCGAACCGCCAGGTTCGACGGCCGATCGAGGAGGAAGAACCAGCCCATGCCCCCCACCGAGCACAAGAAGCTGATCGCATGGGTCGACGAGGTCGCCGCGCTCACCCAACCCGACGAGGTCGTGTGGTGTGACGGATCGGCCGAGGAGTACGACCGCCTGTGCCAGCTGCTGGTGGACAACGGCACCTTCACCAAGCTGTCCGACGCCAAGCGTCCCAACAGCTACTGGGCCCACTCCGACCCGGGCGACGTCGCCCGGGTCGAGGACCGCACCTTCATCTGCTCGGCCGCGGAGTCCGATGCCGGCCCCACCAACAACTGGCGCGACCCGTCCGAGATGCGCACGCTCCTCTCGGACCTCTTCCGCGGGTCCATGAAGGGTCGCACCATGTACGTGGTGCCCTTCTCGATGGGGCCGCTCGGCTCCGACATCGCCCACATCGGCGTGGAGATCACCGATTCGGCCTACGTGGCCGTGTCGATGCGCATCATGACCCGTATGGGCCGGGGCGCCCTCGAGGTCCTCGGCACCGAGGGTGAGTTCGTCCCGTGCCTCCACTCGGTCGGCATGCCGCTCGCCGAGGGCCAGGCCGACGTGCCGTGGCCGTGTGACGCCGACAACAAGTACATCGTGCACTTCCCCGAGACCCGCGAAATCTGGTCCTACGGCTCGGGCTACGGCGGCAACGCCCTGCTGGGCAAGAAGTGCTTCGCCCTGCGGATCGCCTCGGTCATGGCCCGGGACGACAACTGGCTGGCCGAGCACATGCTCATCCTGAAGCTCACGTCTCCCGCCGGCGAGACCCGCTACGTCACGGGGGCCTTCCCGTCGGCCTGCGGCAAGACCAACCTGGCCATGCTCATCCCCACCCTCCCCGACTGGAAGGTCGAGACGGTGGGCGACGACATCTGCTGGATGAAGTTCGGGCCCGACGGCCGGCTGCGTGCCATCAACCCCGAGGCCGGGTTCTTCGGCGTGGCGCCCGGGACCAACACCTACACCAATCCCAACGCCATGCTGACGATGGACGCCAACGCCATCTTCACCAACACCGCCCTCACCGACGACGGGGACGTCTGGTGGGAGTCGATGAGCGACGAGGCCCCGGCCCACCTGACCTCGTGGAAGGGCGAGGACTGGACCCCCGAGTCCGGCACGCCGGCCGCCCATCCGAATGCCCGCTTCACCGTGCCCGCCTCCCAGGACCCGGCGATCGCCTCGGAGTGGGAGGACCCGGCCGGTGTGCCGATCGACGCCATCCTGTTCGGCGGGCGCCGCGCCTCGGTCGTGCCGCTGGTCTTCCAGTCGCGGGACTGGAACCACGGCGTGTTCCTCGGTTCGATCATGGCCTCGGAGACGACGGCCGCCGCCGCCGGCGCGGTGGGCAACCTGCGTCGCGACCCCTTCGCCATGCTGCCCTTCTGCGGCTACAACATGGCCGACTACTTCGGTCACTGGCTCGACATCGGCAAGGACGCCGATCCGGACAAGCTCCCCAAGATCTTCTACGTGAACTGGTTCCGCAAGGACGAGGACGGCCGGTGGCTGTGGCCCGGCTACGGCGAGAACAGCCGGGTCCTCGAATGGGTGTTCGAGCGGGTCAGCGGCAAGGGTGAGGCCGTAGAGACGCCGATCGGGCTCGTTCCGGCCAAGGGGGCCATCAACACCGACGGGCTCGACGTGTCCGAGGCGGACATGGAGGTCCTGCTCCACGTCGACCCGGTGGAGTGGAAGGCGGAGGTCCCCTCCATCCGTGAGCACTACGCCCAGTTCGGCGACAAGCTGCCGTCCGAGCTGGCCGCCGAGGTCGACGAACTCGAGCGGAAGCTCGGTTAGGTCGCCCGGCCCGCCGCAACCGTTTCCGAGGGGCCGGCCTGGACCGGCCCCTCGTGCGCGTCGGGGTCACGACGGGGTGGTGGTCAGCTGCGGGGTGGTGGTCAGCTGCGCCGCGAGGCGGAGCGCAACGAGTTCATGTAGGACAGGGCGCCGAGCGCGGCCACCACGGCCAGCACCAGATTGCCGGCCGGGATCGACAGCGACAGGACGACCCCGACCAACGACCCGATGACCCACATCAGCTGCAGACGCGTCTCGAACCGCGCGAACGCCCTCCCCTGATCCGACTCCCGCACGTGACGCTGCACGAGCGCGTCGAAGGAGGGCTTGGCCACCGCGCCGGCCGCCCCGACGGCCACGGCGACGAGCGCCTGGAGCGCCCGGTCCGCCAGCAGCCACCCGAGCAGGCCGGCGGCGGTCACCAGCCACAGCGCGGCCGTCAACATCTGCTGCTCGGTCAGCACCCGACGGATGCGCCCGACCAGGAGCACGCCGATGACCGCTCCCACCGTGAGTGCGCCGATGAGCAGCCCGTACCACCAGGTGGCCGCGTCCTCGCGTCGGAGCCCGAAGGCGAAGAGGAAGGTGAGGAACCCGAGGAGGCCCTTCAGGACCGACATCGGCGTGAGGGCCAGGATGACCTGGGTCCCGGCGATGGGACGGAAGGCGGCCAGGTCCCGTTGCTCGTCGACCCACCAGTCGTCGACGTCCGGGGACCACTGCACCGGGGCGGCGGGCTCGGCGGCGGCCCGCGGCCGCTCGGAGGTGGCGGACCCACCGGCGGCCCGGGCCGCCCGCGCCGCCCGTCGGACCGGAAGCCGCAGGCCGGCCACCACGGCGGCCACGAACACCACGGCACAGGACAACAACACGGCGGGCGAGCCGGCCAGTTTGAGGATGGCCACGGCCGGCAACGCGAAGACGAAGCCCGACAGCGAGGCGAGCAGTCCGAGACGGGCATTGAGGGTCGCGAGATCGGGCTCGACCACGTCCCGGCCGGTCACCGGGTCGTCCACGTGCACGGTCGGCGGAGTGCCGTAGGGAGGGGTCGGATCGGGGCCGCGGGCGGTGGGCTCCCCGGCCTCGGCCCCGACGACCGGGGCCGACGGGTCCGAACCGGCGTCGCTCATCTCGAGAGCGGCCATCTCGGGGACCAGCGCTCCCTTGGTCACCAGGTAGACCTTGGACAGCACGAGCATGACGAAGGCCTCGGGGAACAGCAGCAGCGAGTGGATGTCCCGGGCCACGAAGGGGCAGAGCACCGCCCGGCCGAGGGCCGAGGTCACCACCATGGCCCGACGGGCCCCCCGGCTCCGGTCGATGAGAGGACCGAGAGCGGGCGCCACCACCGCGAAGGGGCCCATCGTCAACAGCAGGTAGAGCAGGACCTTGTCCTTGGCGGCGGTCGGCGAGATCGAGAAGAACAGGGACCCGGCCAGCGAGACGGCGAACAGGGTGTCACCCGCCGTCATCAGCACGTGGGTCAGGGCCAGCCGGCCGAACGGGCTGCGCTGGTCGAACAGATCGTCGACGGCCGACCGCACGAGGCGCCGGAACTGGTCTCCTCGTTCCTTCACGCCCATAGCGGCATGGTATGCGGGACCGGGCTGGCGGTAGGCTGATGCGCCCCGCCCGTGCGCCCCGCCCGTGCGCCCCACCAGGAGATGGCCGTGTCCGTCAGCGCCTACGTACTCATCCAGACCGAGGTCGGGCGGGCCGCCACCGTGGCCCGCGCCGTGCAGCAGGTCGACGGCGTGGCCACCGCCGAAGGCGTGACCGGACCTTACGACGTCATCGCCCGGGCCGAGGCGACCACGGTCGACGAGCTCGGGGAGATGGTGGTCGGGCGGATCCAACTGATCGAGGGCATCATCCGCACCGTCACCTGCCCGGTCGTCAACCTGTAGCCCCCGGACCACCGGCGCCCGGACCGCCCTGCCGCCCGGGCCGGGACGTCGGTGTCAGCAGATGGCGCCGCTCGAACGCAACGCGGCCACCCGGTCCTCGGGCACCCCCCAGTCGGCCAGCGCCTCGTCGCCGAGGTGGCCGGGATAGGGGGGCGGGTACCGGATCTCGCCGGGGGTCGCGAGGAAGCGGGGCGACGGGGCGGGCTGGACGACGCCGGCCACCTCGGTGAAGGTGCCGCGCTCCACGTTGTGCGGATGGTCGGGTGCCTCGCCGGGCGACAGCACGGGGGCGGCGCAGGCGTCGGTCCCGGCGAAGTGCTTCTCCCACTCGTCCCGGGTGCGGGAGGCGAAGATGGCCGCGAACCGCTCCTTCATGGCGGGCCACGTCGACTTGTCCATCTGGGTCGAGAGGTCCTCGTCGCCGAGGCCCAGCAGCCGCATCAGCTCGGCGTAGAACTGGGGTTCGATGGCCCCGACCGCGAAGTGGCCACCATCGGCGCACTCGTAGACCTCGTAGAAGTGGGCCCCGGTGTCGAGCAGGTTGGTGCCCCGCTCGTCCTGCCAGATCCCGGCCGAGCGCAGGGTGTAGGTCATGGTCATCAGGGAGGCCGCGCCGTCGACCATGGCGGCGTCCACCACCTGTCCGGCTCCCGTGACCCGGGCGCCCAGGATGGCGGCCACCATGCCGAAGGCCAGCAGCATGCCGCCGCCACCGAAGTCACCGACCAGGTTGAGCGGCGGGACGGGCCGCTCCCCTGCCCGGCCGATGGCCCCGAGGGCGCCCGAGAGGGCGATGTAGTCGATGTCGTGACCGGCGGTCTGGGCCATCGGACCGTCCTGTCCCCAACCGGTCATGCGGCCGTAGACGAGCTTCGGGTTGCGCCCCAGGCAGACGTCGGGGCCGAAGCCGAGGCGCTCGGCCACCCCGGGCCGGAACCCCTCCATGAACCCGTCGGCCCCGGCGACGAGGTCGAGTACGAGGGCGACGCCGTCCGGATGCTTCAGGTCCACGGCCACCGAGCGGCGGCCCCGGTTCATGAGGTCGACATGGGCCCCGTCGACCGCCGGGTAGGTGGCCCTGTCGGCCCGGTCGACCCGGATGATGTCGGCCCCGGCGTCCGCCAGCATCATCCCGGCGAACGGTGCCGGACCGAGGCCGGCAAGCTCGACGATGCGGACGCCCTCGAGCGGCCCGCTCACCGGGCACCGCCACATCGGGTCGGGCCGGGGGGCGTCGGGGCGGGCGGGAGGGCCCGGGTCGGATGGGTGCGAGCACGAAGAGGCATGGCGGGATGGTGTCCCACCGCCGACCGCGGGTCAAATGCGCCGGACCGACCCCGGGGTGCCCCTCCCCTCAGGAGGGGACGATCCGGAGGATACGTCCGTCGGCGACGTCGTAGCGCCAGCCCTCGACCCGTACCCCCCCGGCCAGCTGCGCGCACTCCCGGACCCGGGCCACGTCCTCGACCAGGGCGGCGTCGGGATCGGGCATGGCCAGGAACTCCCAGGCGTCGACGTCGGCGACCCCGGACCGGACCAGGCGGGCCCGCACCTCGTCGTCGTCCTGACCGGCCAGTGCGCAGTCCGTGTGCTGCATCACGGCGATCTCCTCCACTCCGAGGAAGTGGGTGGCGAGCACCAGGCCCCGCAGGACGTCGGGCGTCACCCGCGCACCGCCGTTGCGGAGGATCTTGGCGTCACCAGGTACCAGACCGAGCATGGCCAGGGGCTCGATCCGGCTGTCCATGCACGTCACCAGCGCGAACCCCCTCGCCGCCGTCGGTGGGATGCCACCCAGGGCGAACCCGTCGGCATAGGCGTCGTTGGCGAGGAGGAGGTCGTCGAACATCGATCGCATGGTATTCGCGCGGGGCCCCGGGCCGGACGCCTTCGGGGTCCGGCCGGGGGCGCCCGGTAGTCTGGCGCGGTCGCGGACCGCCCTTTCCGGGCACCGCCGGGAGTCGGGGAGCCACGCGTGGAGGCAGTGGGGGCGGGCACGGTGAGGACCTGCTTCGGGCCCGGACGGGTCAACCTCATCGGCGACCACACGGACTACAACGGGGGCCGCGCCCTGCCGATGGCCATCGCGCTCGGCGTGACGGTCACCCTCCGGCCGACCGGCGGCGACACCGTCACCGTCGAGTCCGACGCCTATCCCGGCGAGTCCTCCACCTTCCCCCTGGTGACCGACGCCGACCGGATCGCCGACGTCGAGCCGGCGTGGGCCCGACTGGTGGCCGCGGTGACGTCGTTGGCCCGGCCGGAGTCCGCCGGTTCGATCCACCTCGCCTCCACGCTGCCCCGGGGGTCCGGACTGTCGTCCAGTGCGGCGGTGGCCGTCGCGCTGAAGCGAGGCGTTCGGGGTCGACGGTCCGCCGCTCGTCGTCGCCCGCCTCTGCCAGGCCGCCGAACACCGTGTCGGCGTACCCGTCGGGATCATGGATCCGCTGGTGTGCGCCGGCGGCCGGGCCGGCCACGCCCTGTGGATCGACACCGCCACCGACGCCACCCGGCTGGTGCCCGTGCCACCCGGGGCCGAGTTCACCGTGGTCGACACGGGCGTCCGGCGTGACCTGGCCACGTCCGCCTACGCCCTGCGGGTGGCCGAGTGCGGGGCGGCATCCTCCGTGGTGGGGCCGCTCGGACTGGCGGGCCCCGACGACATCGCCGGGCTGCGGGACCCACTGCTGCGGCGCCGGACGCGCCACGTGGTCAGTGAGAGTGCCCGCGTCGACGCCTTCGCCGACGCGCTGGCCGACGGGGACCTGGTGACGGCCGGAGCCCTGATGGACGAGAGCCACGCCAGCCTGGCCGGTGACTTCGACGCCTCGACGCCTGTCGTCGACCACCTGGTTTCCGACCTCCGGGGCCGCCCCGGCGTGCTGGGCGCCCGCATGACCGGAGCCGGCTGGGGTGGCTGCGTGGTCGTCCTGTCCGAACCTGGCGCCCTCGAGCCGCCGGACCTGGGCGCGTCCGCCTGGCGCGTGGCACCGGTCGACGGCACCGTGGCCCGCCGGCCGGTGCGCTGACCCCGGCCGCTCACGCGGCGGGACTCAGCTGGCCGGGCGGTGGCGGTGGAAGAACCCCGCGTGACGCCTTGCCCGACGTCAGGGCGGGATCGGCGACGACGGCCGGGGCGAGGGCGGCCCGGTTGCAGGCGGAGCACATCCGCACACCGTCGACCATCCGGGTCAGCTTCACGCTCCCGCACACCTGGCACTTGCGACCGACGAACACCTCGGCCGACCGGTAGGGCCGGTCGGCGGTCAACGCCGCCAGCCGTTCCTGGACGTCCTGGCGCAGCGTGAAGCTCCCGTCCTCCGCCCGTTGGACCAGATCGAAAGCGATGAGCTCGTGGAGCAGCGGGACCATCTGGTCGAGCCGCCGTTTGGGATCGTCGTAGGGCTGCTGGGACCGCATGGCCCATTCCGCGCCCGGCTCGCCGATCGCCCGCACTCCTGCCACATCCACCATCCGACACTCCTTCCACTCCGGCCTGTCCGTGGCTATCGGACATGGCCGTCGACCCCTCGATTGCCCATAGTGACGGATGGACACACCCCATACAAGGGCAGGGTGGCTCCTTTATTCCGGCAGGCGGGGATTTTTCCCGTGGATGCAGTGGTCGTCGATCACTTCGTGCCGTTTCGTGCCCCGACGCGCCGACCCGTCAGGTCCATGCACCGCCGGGTGGCCCGACGGGCGGTGGCCCGAGTCGACGGGTGATGACGCGGGCCAGCACCACCGGCTTGCGGACGTCCTCGATCCGGTGCAGCACGCCCTGGCCCCACACAACGACATCGATGCTCCCGGTTCCCACCAGACGGCGCAGGAGGCTCTGGTCCACGGTCACCCGCTCGATCGAGTCGAGCGGGATGTCGATCCGGTTGCCGCTGGCCGCCCCCCACTGGTCGACGAGTCGGTAGGAGGTGAGCAGCAGCCAGGACCGTCGCCACCGGACGACCCGGCCGGCCAACCACAGGCAGGGGACGGCGACCAGGGCACCCTCCACCCAGTGCAGGGCCACCGAGGTGTGGGGGATGGCCACGTCGAGGGTGACGCCGATGGCCACCGCCGCCAGGGAGACGAGCAGGGGCCCGGTGAGGAACGACCAGTGGGGGCGGATGTCGACGAGGATCTCCTCGCCCGGCAGGCGCGGGGGTCGGGCCGGCACCCGTCAGACCGCCGTGGCCGCGGGTTCGAGGGGTCGTCCGGCCATCGGCTCAATCTACGATGCCGCCGACCGTCCGCTGGTGCGACACCCCACCGATAGCCTCGGGCCCCGTGGAATCCACCGCGCCAACGAGCCCACCGGGTGCGGGTGACCGCTTCGAGCGGGCGTGCGCCGAGCTCACCGCGGCCCAGCACCGGGCCGTGGCGTCGACGGCGGACGCGGTCTGCATCGTCGCCGGGGCCGGCTCCGGCAAGACGCGCGTCCTGACCCTGCGGGTGGCCCGCCGCATCCTCGACGGCTCGGCCGAGGCCGACCACACCGTGGTGTGCACGTTCACCCGCAAGGCGGCCGTCGAGTTGCGGGACCGGCTCGGCCGCTACGGCGTGCCCGTCTCCACCCCCGGCGGCCGTTCGGGCGTCCCGACCCCGGGAGTCCGGGCCGGCACCCTCCACCAGCTCGCCCTCACCCTGCTCCGACGCCGGGCGGCTGATACCGGGCGTCCCCCGCCCTCCCTCGTCGAGCACCGCCGGCGCGTGCTGGTCGAACTGTGCGGCGACCGCGTCCACCGCGGCGGCCGCCGACAGCGAGATCGGGTGGGCCAAGGCCCGCTGTCTCGACCCGGACGGTTACGCCGGTGCCGCCGCCGGCCGCGGCCCGGCGCTGCCCATCGACCGCGTGGCCGAGCTGTATGCCGCCTACGAGGACCGGCTCGTCCGACGCGGCCTCCTCGACCTCGACGACGTGCTGCTGCGCGCGGCCGACCTCCTCCGCGACGATCCCGCGGCCGCCGAGCTCGCCCACTGGCGTTACCGGCACGTGGCCGTGGACGAGTTCCAGGACGTCAATCCGGCCCAGTTCCGGTTGATCGAGGCCCTGCTCGGTGCCCGGGTCGACCTGTGTGCGGTGGGCGACCCGAACCAGGCGATCTACGGATGGAACGGTGCCGACCCCGGACTTCTGGCCTCCCTGCCCGAGCGCGTCGTGGGGCTCGAGGTGATCCATCTCGACCACAACCACCGCTGCACCCCCCAGGTGGTGGCCGCCGCGGTGGCGGCGCTCGGGAGCGTCGCGGTGGCTCCACCGCGATCGGCCGTGTCCGACGGTCCGATGCCCACCGTGACCGCCTTCGAGGACGACCGGGCGGAGGCCGAGGCCGTGGCCGCCCGGATCCTCGAGCGGGCCGAGTCGGGCATGCGCCTGGTCCGACCAGGCCGTGCTGGCCCGCACCCACGACCTCCTCGCCGGAGTCCGGCGGGCGCTGGACGAGGCCGGGATCCCCTGTCGGATCGCGCCGGGCTCCGGAGTCGGTCGAGACCGAGGCGCCGGCGCCGGCGAGCGGGCGCGGCGGCGGCCCGGCTGTCGTCGTCCGGCCGGAAGGATCCCGGGGGCGGGGTGGAGCTGGCCACCTTCCATCGGGCCAAGGGTCTGGAATGGGAGGCGGTGTCGGTGGTCGGCCTGGAGCAGGGGTTCGTGCCGATCGTCCATGCGGTCGACTCCGGGGCGGTGGCCGAGGAGCGGCGACTGCTCTACGTGGCGCTCACCCGGGCCGCCCGGGTGCTCGAGTGCTCGTGGGCCCGGTCCCGGGCCCTGGGTGGCGGCCGGCCCATGGAGCGTCGGCCCTCGCCGTGGCTGGCCGGACTGTCGGGGGCCGCCGTCGAGGGCACCGCCCGGCGCGCCCCCGGGAGGCCGCCGAGCGGTTCGCCGAGTTGCGGTCCAACCTGAAGGGCTGACCCGAGACCCCGGGACCTCAGACGGGTGACGTGTCGATGAAGACCGGGGTGTGGTCCGAGGGCTTCTCGCCCTTGCGGGCCTGGCGGTCGATGAGGGCGAAGTGGGTGTTCCGGGCCAGCACGTCGGTCACCAGGATCAGGTCGATCCGCATGCCCCGGTGCCGGTGGAACGAGCCGCCGCGGTAGTCCCACCAGCTGAACAGCTCGTCGTCGTCGGGGTACTGCCGGCGGAAGGCGTCCACCAGGCCCCAGGACTCGAGGGCGGCGAGGGCGGCGCGCTCGGGAGGGCTCACGTGGGTCATCCCCTCGAACTGCGACGGGTCCCACACGTCACGGTCCTCGGGTGCCACGTTGAAGTCGCCGCAGACGGCCACCGGTCGGTCGGGGGACGTCGTCTCGTCGAGCAGCTCACGCAGACGGGCCAGCCAGGCCAGCTTGGCCGGGTAGCGGGCGTCGTCGAGGGACCGCCCGTTCGGGACGTAGACCGACAGCACGCGCACGCCGCCGCAGTCCGCCGCGATCAGGCGCGTCCCCTCGTCGTCGTCGGAGGAGCCGAGGCCGGTCGACACGTCCGTGAGTCCGACCCGGCTCAGGATGGCCACCCCGTTCCACCTACCGTCGCCGTGGTGGGCCGACTCGTAGCCGAGGGTGGCGAAGGCCCCGTGGGGGAAGGCGGCGTCGGCCTGCTTGGTCTCCTGCAGGCACAGCACGTCCGGCCGGGCGTAGGCGATCCACTCCTCCACCCGGGGCAGCCGGGCGGTCAGGGAATTGACGTTCCAGGTGGCGATCCGCACCGGGCGTCAGCCCCCCGCCGCCGGCTCGGCGTCGACCAGGACGAAGAGGAGCTCGGCCTCGCAGGCCAGCTCACCGCCCACCGTGGCCCGCCCGGACCCCTTGCCGGCGCGGGCCGACATGCGCCCGAGCGTCACCTCGAGCTCCAGCCGGTCACCGGGGACGACCTGGCGACGGAAGCGGGCCCGCTCGATCCCGCCGAACAGGGGGAGCTTGCCGGCGAAGGCCGGGTCGGCGAGCACCGCGCAGGCGCCGAGCTGGGCCAGCGACTCCACCATCAGCACGCCCGGCAGGGTGGGGCGCCCCGGAAAGTGACCAGCGAAGAACGCCTCGTCGCCGGTCAGCTGCCACGCGCCGGTGGCCGACCGGCCGGGTTCGAGGGAGTGGAGTTCGGTGACGAAGAGGAAGGGGTCGCGGTGGGGCAGGTAGTCGTCGGCTCGCACGGCCTGGAGGTTACCGGGCCGCCACCGCCCGACGGCCCGATCAGGCCGTGGCGCTGTCGCCTATCCCGGGGAGCGTCAGCTCGGCCCGACGGCGCGGCGCATCGAGGGACACCAGCTCGAAGGTGCGGGTCTCACCCTTGGCGAGGACGGAGCGGGCCCGGGCCGGGGGTGGGTCGCCCAGGCCCCGCAGCGGCACGTGGCACAGCATCCCGCCCACGTCGATGTGGGCCCCATGGGACGTGAACGACACCACATCGCCCTCCATCGTCGAGCCGATCGGGTGGTCGGCCACGAAGGTGATGAACGTCATCGGGTCGTTGAGGGCCTCCCCGGACCCACCCCGGGGACGGCGGTCGGCCGGCGCGGCATCCGGGGTCGGCGCCGCCGCGGCCTTGGTCACCTTGGTCGCCTTCTTCGCCGGTGCGGCCTTGGTGGCCTTCGTCGCCTTCGTGGCCTTCGTGGCCTTGGTGGCCTTGGTCGCCTTCTTGGCCGGCGCCGCCTTGGTAGCCTTCTTGACCGTTGCCGCCTTGGTGGCTTTGGTCGCCTTCTTGGTGGCCTTGGCCGCCTTGGTCGGCTTCGCCCCGTCCACCATCTCGTAGGCGTCATCGGCATCCGCGGTGTCCGATGCCACCGCCGGCGGGGACGGAGCCGCAGCCTCGACGGTCGCCGCCTTCTTCGACGAACGTCGGCGTCGGGACGGAGCCGCCGGCTCGGCCACGTCGTCGGTGGCCACCGCTCCGCCGTCGGCCCCGTCGAGCGAGGCCGCCGCCGCCTTCGCCTCCCGCTTGGACTGGGCGGTGACCGACCGGCTGCGGGGTCCCCGGACCGGCGTGCGGGGGGTGAACACCCAACCGACGCCGGGAACCGGTTTGCCGCCGATCAGGCGACCCGCCTCGAACAGCCACGGTCGCTCGGCGTGGAACTCCTGGAACGAATCGTTGGAGAGCACCAGGGCGCCGGACTTCTCGGCGATGCGCAGGATGAAGCCGTCACCCCGGCCGATGGCTCCGGCCGGGGGCGTGACCATCTCACCGTGCTCGATGGCCTCTTCGAACTGACGCACCTCGGACGGGTCGATCCGGTGCCCGAAGGAGGCGTCGACGACCACGGTCACGTCCTCGGCGGTGAACCCCTTGAACTCTTCCAGGAAGGTCTCGATCGCCTCGTTCAACTGGGCCAGGCTCGGCAGGGTGCGACCTTCAGTTGCAATATTGGACCCGTCGACGACGATCCGCCGGCGGGCAGGGGTTTCTGATTCCATAATTGTCCCCAGTCAACCACCTGGTCGGCCGCCCTCCGGACATGCCCCCTGGTCCGGGCCGCCCGGCCACCGCACCGGCGACGGGGCGGGTCGTAGGATCAGACCGTGACCACCGACACCCGCCGGGCCGACGAGACGACCGATCTGCTGCGGCACCTCATCCGGAACGGCTGCGTCAACGACGGCACGCCCGGCTCCGGCCAGGAGGCCCGCAGCGCCGACCTGCTCCGGGGCTACCTCGAGGGCACCGGAGCTGATCTCCAGACCTACGAGCCCTCCCCGGGCCGCAAGACTCTGGTGGCCAAGCTGACCGGCACCGATCCCGACGCGCCCTCGTTGACCCTGCTCGGCCACACCGACGTGGTGCCGGCCAACGCCGCCGACTGGTCCCACGACCCCTTCGGCGGCGAGCTGATCGACGGGGTGGTGTGGGGCCGGGGCGCCATCGACATGCTCAACCTCACCTCCACCATGGCCACCGCCTTCCGCCACCTGGCCCTCGACGGCTTCCGGCCGAAGGGGGACCTCACCTACATCGCGGTGGCCGACGAGGAGGCGCTGTCCACCTACGGCGCCCGGTGGCTGTGCGCCGAACACGGCGACGACATCCGCACCGACTACGTCATCACCGAGTCGGGCGGGTTCCCCATGGTCGGCAGCGACGGACTCCCCCGCCTACCCGTGATCGTGGGCGAGAAGGGGGTCTTCTGGTGCGTCCTCACCGTCAAGGGCACCCCCGGCCACGCCAGCCAGCCGCTGCGCACCGACAACGCGCTGGTCAAGGCGGCCGAGGTCGTCCGGCGGATCGACGAGTACCGTCCGCGGGCGGAGCTGCACGAGGCCTGGGTCCGCTTCATCGACGGCCTCGGGTTCCCACCCGAGTTGAGCGAGCCGCTGCTCGACCCTGATCGGATCGACCAGTTCTGCGACGAGCTGCCCCTGCTGGGTCTGGCCCGCCAGGCCCACGCCTGCACCCACACCACCATGGCGCCGACCATCGTGCACGGCGGCACCAAGCTCAACGTCATCCCCGACCGGGTCGAGCTGTCCGTGGACATCCGCGCCCTGCCCGGGTGGGACACCGGCGAGGTCCGGGCCATGCTCGACGACGTCCTCGGCGACCTGGCCGACGACGTGGAGATCGACTTCCGGTCCGAGGAGCCGGCGTCCACCTCACCGGTCGACACCCCGCTGTGGGACGCCCTGCAGCGGGTCAGCCAGGGCTTCTATCCGGGGTCGACGACGGTTCCCTTCCTCACCGTCGGCGCCACCGACGCCCGCTACACCCGCACCCTCGGCTCCGTCTCCTACGGCTTCGGCCTGCACAGCACGGCGATCGGCTTCGAGCAGTACGGGGCGATGTTCCACGGCATCGACGAGCGGGTGGACGTCGAGTCGCTCCGCCTCTCGACCGAGATGTGGATCGCCCTGGCCCGCGACTTCCTGGGCTGACCGGCCCGCGGCGGCGGTGGCTCAGCCCACCGACCGCACCAGCAGGTCCTCCTGTTCGAGTCGGTGGAGCGCGGCGCTGCCCGAGGCGGGGCTGGCCGATTCGGCCCGGCTGACATGGCTCAGGATGTGGCTGTTGCGCAGCAGGCGGTGGAGCCGGCTGTGCACGAAGTTCCAGGCCCCCATGTTCTCGGGCTCCTCCTGCAGCCACACCACCTCTTCGGCCTGCGGGTAGCGGGCCAGGACCTCGGACAGGTGGTCCTTGGGCCAGGGGTACAGCTGCTCGAGGCGGACCACGGCCACGTGGGCCCCGGCCTCGCCCAGTTCGTCCCGGCGGGCCAAGGCGTCGAAGGCCACCTTGCCGGCGCACAGCACCACCCGGTCGACCCGGGACCGGTCGAACCCCTCGGACTCGGCCACCGGGTCGTCCAGCACCTCGGCGAAGCTTCCCGAGGTGAAGGCGGAGACGGGCGAGCGGGCCTGGCGCGCCCGCAGCAGCGACTTGGGCGTGAAGACGATGAGCGGCTTGCGGTCCGGGATGCGCACCTGGGCCCGCAGGAGGTGGAAGTACTGTGCCGCCGTCGTCGGCTCGGTCACCCGCAGGTTCCCCCGGGCGGACAGCGTCAGGAACCGCTCGATACGGGCCGAGGAGTGCTCGGGGCCCTGGCCCTCGTAGCCGTGGGGCAGCAGCAGCACGAGGCCCGAGCGCTGACCCCACTTGTCCTCGGCGGCCACCAGGAAGTTGTCGACGATGATCTCGGCACCGTTCCAGAAGTCGCCGAACTGGGCCTCCCAGGCCACCAGGTCGTTCGGGGCCTCGACCGAGTAGCCGTACTCGAACCCCACGCAGGCGTACTCGGACAGCAGCGAGTCCCGGATGGTGAACCGGCCCCCGTCGAGACCCTCGAGGGGCACGAACTCCGATCCGGTCTGGTAGTCCACCAGGACGGCGTGGCGGTGCGAGAACGTGCCGCGTCGGGTGTCCTGACCCGTCACCCGGACGTTCGTCCCCTCGAGCAGCAGGGAGCCGAAGGCCAGCGCCTCCCCCAGCGCCCAGTCGATCTCGCCGTCGGCCACCACCTTGTCGCGCTGTTCGAACTGCCGGGCCAGCTTCGGGTGGAGCACGAAGCCGTCGGGCACGGTGCGCACCACGGCGGCCAGTCGGGACACCGTCTCGGGTTCGATCCCGGTCTCCATCCTCGGGATCGTGAGGTCGGGCTGGACGTAGGCGGGCAGGGCCAGCGGGGCGGACGGCAGGATCTCGGCCTCGGCCCGGGTCTCGTCGAGAGCGGTCTGCAGGCGGGCGGAGAAGTCGTCGAGGGCCTGCTCGGCCTCTTCCAGCGAGATGTCGCCGCGGCGCACCAGAGCCTCGGTGTACAGCTTGCGTACCGAGCGCTTGGCATCGATGAGGCCGTACATGAGGGGCTGGGTGTAGCTCGGATCGTCCCCCTCGTTGTGGCCGTGCTTGCGGTAGCAGACCATGTCGATGACGACGTCCTTGTGGAAGGCCTGTCGGAAGCCGAAGGCCAGCCGGGCGGCGCGGGCACAGGCTTCGGGATCGTCCCCGTTCACGTGGAAGATGGGAGCCTGCACCATCTTGGCGACGTCCGTCGGGTACACCGAACTGCGGGCCGCCTCGGGCGCCGTCGTGAAGCCCAACTGGTTGTTGATGACCACGTGCACCGTGCCACCGGTGCGGTAGCCGGCCAACTGGGACAGGTTCAGCGTCTCGGCGACCACCCCCTGGCCGGCGAAGGCGGCGTCGCCGTGGAGCAGGATGGGCAGCACCGGGAACGGGTCACCGGGTCCGTCGACGAGGCGCTTCCCGGTCCCCCGCTCGCCCCCGAGGGCGTCCTGGCGGGCCCGCGCCATCCCGACCACGACCGGGTCGACCGCCTCGAGATGGGACGGGTTGGAGGCCATCGTGACCGGGATGCTGCCGCCGTTACGTCCCGTGAATCGGCCCGTGGCGCCCTTGTGGTACTTGACGTCACCCGACCCCTGGACCGACTCGGGGTCCAGATTGCCCTCGAACTCCTCGAAGATCTCGCCGTAGGACTTGCCCACGATGTTGGCGAGCACGTTGAGGCGCCCGCGGTGGGACATGCCCATGACCGACTCGTGGAGCCCCTCGGTGACCGCCTCGTTCAACAGGGCGTCGAGGATCACGATGGCCGACTCCGCACCCTCGAGGCCGAACCGCTTCTGGCCGACGTAGCGGGTGTGCAGGAAGCGTTCGAAGACCTCGGCGGCGTTCAGGCGGTCGAGGATGTGGCGTTGCTCGTCCGGCACGGTCACCGAGGAGACGCCTTCGACGTGCTGCTGGATCCACCGCTTCTGGCCGGGGTCCTGGATGTGCATGTACTCGATCCCGAGCGTCCGGCAGTAGGCGTCGCGCAGCACCGAGAGGATCTCGTCGAGGGTGGCCACGCCCTTGCCGGCCAGTCCGTCGGCCACGAACGTGCGGGGCAGGTCCCAGATGGTCAGTCCGTAGTGGAGGGGGTCCAGCTCGGGGTGGAGTCCGACGGGCTCGGCGTCGAGCGGGTCGAGGTGGGCGATGAGGTGGCCCCGGACCCGGTACATGTTGACGAGGGTCTGGACGTGGTTCTGCTTGATCAGCCGCTCGTGGCCGCCCTCGGCGTCCTCGAGGCCCGAATGGTCGTCCGGCTGCCAGGTGACCGGTTCGTAGGGGATGCCGAGGGACTCGAACACCTCCTTGTAGAAGCCGTGCTTGCCCATCAGGCACTCGGACACGTGGGCCAGGAAGAGTCCCGACTCGGCACCCTGGATGATCCGATGGTCGTAGGTCGACGTGACGGTCACCGTCTTGCCCACGCCGAGTTCGGCCAGCATGCGGGGGTCGGACGCCTCGAAGCCGGGCGGCACGGTGAGCGCGCCGACGCCCACGATCACACCCTGGCCGGGCATCAGCCGCGGTACCGACTGGACCGTGCCCAGGGTCCCGGGGTTGGTGAGGGTCACCGTGGTCCCGGCGAAGTCGTCGGGGGCGATCTTGTTGGTGTGGATCTTGCGGACGAGGTCCTCGTAAGCGGCCACGAAACTCTGGAAGTCGCGGGTGTCGGCCTCCGAGATGCACGGGACGAGGAGGGTGCGACCCGACCCCTTCTCCACGTCCACGGCGAGTCCGAGGCCGACGTGGTCGTGGCGCAGCACGCCCGGCGTACCCTTCCCGTCGGCGTCCTCGACGAAGGCGGCGTTCATGGCGGGAACGGCCAGGAGCGCCTTCACGACGGCGTAGCCGATCAGATGGGTGAAGCTGACCTTCCCGCCGGTCGTCCGTCGCAGCTGGTTGTTGACGATGGTGCGATTGACCTCGAGCAGCTTGGCGGGCACCACCCGAACGCTGGTGGCCGTGGGCACGCCCAGTGAGGCCTCCATGTTGGTGACGATGCGACCGGCCGCGCCCCGCAGCGGCGTGGCCCCCTCCACTCCGGCCGAGGGGGTGGCCGTCGTCGGCCCCGACACGGCCGGAACCGGCGGAGCGGCGGCGGTCGTGGGCGCCGGCGCAGGCGGGGCGGAGGCGGTCGTGGACGTGGGTGGGGACGCCGTCACCACCGGCACACTGCCGGTCGGACGGTAGTCGGCGAAGAACTCCTTCCAGGACGGCGAGACCGACGACGGGTCGGCCTGGTAGCGCTCGTACATGTCCTCGACCAGCCAGGCGTTGGGTCCGAACGCCCCCGTGCCGGCGGTGCCCCGTCCGCTCCGACTCCCGTCCCGACCCTCGTCCTGCACCGCCGCGTCTCCATCCTGGGGGGTGTCCATGTGCCGACCAGACTACCGGGAGCCCGCAGTCGCCGAGGTCGGTGGAAGGGCCCCGCGGAGCGCCGAGTAGCGTCGTGCGCATGCCTGCACCGCGCACCCGGGTCACGTGCACGTTCACCTTCGAGGCCGCCCACCGACTGGCCTGGCACCCCGGTAGGTGCCAGAACCTGCACGGCCACTCCTACCGGCTCGACGTGACGGTGGAGGGTCCGCTGGACGCCAACGGGGTGGTGCTCGACTTCGACACGCTCCAGGATGTCGTCCGGTCCGAGGTGGTGGACGTCTGGGACCACCGGGACCTCAACGAGGTCCTCGACAACCCCACCGCCGAGCTGCTGGCCCACCGGGCGTGGGAGCTGCTGGCCGCCGCCGGCATCGAACCCGCCGCCCTCCGGCTCTGGGAGACGACGGACTCCTGGGTCGATCTGGTCGCGGAACCGGGGGCCTAACCGTGGGCGGGGACCTCGTGGTGCTGTCGGGTGGCCTCGACTCCACCGTGTGCATGGCCCTGGCCGCCGCCGCCGCGCCCGCCGCTCCCCTGGCCCTCACCTTCGACTACGGACAGCGCCACCGCGTGGAGCTCGACCGGGCGGCCGGCGTGGCCGGCCACTACCGCGCCGAACATCTGGTGGTGCACCTCGACACCTCGGCGTGGGGCGGATCGGCCCTCACCGATCCCGCGGTGGACGTGCCGGCCGCGGGTTCCGGGGACGGGATCCCGGTGACCTACGTCCCGGCCCGCAACAGCATCTTCCTCGCCGTCGCCCTCGGGGTGGCCGAGGCCCGCGACCTCGACCGGGTCTGGATCGGCGTCAACGCCATCGACTACTCCGGCTACCCGGACTGCCGTCCCGAATTCATCGAGGCGTTCCGGGGCGTGGCCGCCACGGGGCAGAAGCGGGGTGTCGAGGGACGCCCCGTCGGGATCCACACGCCACTGATCTCCTGCACGAAGGAGGAGATCGTGCGCCTCGGCGTGACGCACGACGCCCCGCTGCACCTCACCTGGTCGTGCTACCGAGGTGGCGACCGTCCGTGCGGCACCTGCGACGCGTGCCGGCTGCGGGCCCAGGGCTTCGCGGCGGCCGGGGTGGAGGACCCGGCCCTGCCGTGACCGACGCGCCCCCGTCCGCCGGTACCCCCGACGGGCGCCCCGCGACGCGGGTGGAGGACGTCCTCGTGTCCGAGGTCTTCAGCGCCATCCAGGGCGAGGCCGCCCTCGTCGGCGAGCGCCAGGTGTTCGTACGCCTGACCGGCTGCAACATCCGCTGTGTCTACTGTGACCAGCCCGAGGCGCTCGAGCGGGCGCCCGGCCCGTGCCGCATCGAGTGCACGGCCGGCCGGCGCGACTGGTCGGTGGAGGCGAGCCCCCTCCCCGTCGACCGGGTGGTCGACGCGGTGGGCGACTCTGGGCCCAGGTGCCCCACCACTCCATCAGCCTCACCGGAGGCGAACCCCTGCTCCAGGGCGCCCGCGTGGAGGAACTGGTCGCTCGGCTCGACGACATGGGCTGGCCGGTGATGCTCGAGACGAACGGGACGTTGGTGCCACCCCTCCGCCGTATCGGTGGACGGGTCACCTACGTCAGCATGGACCTCAAACTCGACAGCGTGGACGGCGAACGCGTCGACCCCGCCACCCAGGCCCGCTTCCTCCGCGTGGCACTGGACTCCGGTGCCACCACGTGGGTGAAGGTCGTCATCGGTCCGGACACCGACCCCGATCAGTTCGACGCCAGCATCATGCTGGCGGCCCGGGCATCGGACGGGCTCCCGTCACCCGTCGAGGTGTTCCTGCAGCCCCTGTCACCGTTCGGCGTGTCGACCGCGGGCCCCTCCCCCGACCAGGTGCTCCAACTCCACGAGCGGGCGCTGCGCATCCATCCCCGGGTGCGGGTGGTGCCCCAGACCCACAAGGCCATCGGGCAGCTGTAGCGATCGTGGCCGGAACCGGGCCCGGACGCGACGGAGGGGTGGCCCGGGACCGTGTCCCGGACCACCCCCCTCGGTTCGCGACTACTTGGCCTTGGTGATCTTGGGAGCCGGGGCCTGACCGTTCACGACCTTCTTGAACGAGGCGCCGGCGGACACCTTGGGGCTCTTCGAGGCCTTGATCTTGATGGTCTCACCGGTCTGGGGGTTGCGACCCGTGCGAGCGGCACGCTGGGCCCGGTCGAAGGTCAGGAAGCCGGTGATGACGACCTTCTCGCCCTTCGCCACGTTGGCGACGATGACATCCTCGAGGCCGGAAAGCACGGTGGCGACGTCCTTGGACGTCGACCCGGTGTGGGCGGCGACGGCGGCAATGAGATCGGTCTTGGTAAGGGGCACTGGTTCTCCTTGGTCAAATGGAAGCCCTAACAATGCACGATCTGGCGGCCGGATGTGTGCATTTGGGGCCAGGGAGCCCTGAACTGGGCGGTTCCGCGTCCCTCCTCCCTCCGAATGGCCGCACCGGCGGGTGCCCTGTCAGGCTGGCCGGGATGACCCCTCCGGACGGCCTCTCCCTCACCGAGCACGTGCCCGATGGTGCGACGGCGGCCCTTCCGATCGTCGTCCTCGTCCACGGCTCCCTCGACCGGGCGGGCAGTTTCGCCCGCGTCGTGCGTCGCCTCGGCGACCTCCACACCGTCACCTACGACCGGCGGGGATACCACCGGTCCCGCCACCTCGTACCGGTCCACCAGACGCTGGCGGGCCACGTCGACGACCTGCTGACGGTGATCGACGGCCGGCCGGCCGTCGTGGTCGGCCACAGCTACGGGGGCGCCATCACGCTGGCCGCCGCGTCCCGGCCGGACGGCCCAGGGCCCATCGTGGCGATCGGCGCCTTCGAGCCCCCGATGCCCTGGCTCGGCGCCTGGGCGTCGCGGCCCCGACGGCCCGGTCCGGACGGCGCCTCGCCCGACGAGGACCCGGGGCAGGTGGCCGAGCGCTTCTTCCGCCGCATGATGGGGGACGGCGCCTGGGAGCGCCTGCCCGAGACCACCCGGGCCGCCCGCCGGGCCGACGGGCCGGCCCTGGTCGGCGAGCTGGCCGCCATCCGCACGACCGATGCACCCTTCGACGTCACCCGTCTGGGCGTGCCCGCCGTCTTCGGGCGCGGCACCGAGTCACTCCCCTACCAGCAGGCCTCGACCGACTGGTTGGTGGAGCACACGCCCGACTCCCGCTTGGTGGAGATCGAGGGAGCGGCCCACGGCGCCCATCTCACCCACCCCGACGGCTTCGCCCGGTTCGTGCGGGCCGCGGTCGGCCGGGTGCCCCGCGCCCCACGGTAGAACGGAGCCATGCACCTCGTCGTCACGGGATCCTCGGGACTCATCGGCACCGCGCTGGTCGACGCCGCGCTGGCCCGGGGGGACACGGTCACCCGGCTGGTGCGGGCATCGTCGGCCGGCCGGGGCGGACCGACCCGGGCGGGGGTCACCGATGCGGTCTGGGACCTCGAGGCCGGGCACGTCGACCTCGACCGGCTGGCCGCCGCCGGCCCCGTCGAGGGGGTCGTCCACCTGGCCGGTGCCGGGGTGGGCGACAAGCGGTGGACCGACGCCCGCAAGCGCGAGATCCTCGGGAGCCGCACCCGGGGGACCGATCTCGTGGCCAGGACGGTGGCGGCCCTCGACCCGCTCCCCCGGGTGCTGGTGAGCGCTTCCGCGGTGGGCTACTACGGCGATCGGGGCGACGAGGTCCTGGACGAGGACGCGCCGGCCGGCTCCGGGTTCCTGGCCGGGGTGTGCGAGGCGTGGGAGGCGGCCGGAGCGCCGGCCGAGGCCGCCGGGGTGCGGACGGTCCACGTCCGGACCGGCATCGTGCTCAGCCCGACGGGGGGTGCGCTGGCCAAGCAGCTCCCCCTCTTCAAGCTCGGCGTGGGGGGCAGGATCGGCTCGGGTCGCCAGTTCCGGAGCTGGATCACCCTCGACGACGAGGTGGCGGTGCTGCTGGCCTGCCTGGACGACGACACCCTGTCGGGACCGGTCAACGCCACGGCTCCGGTGCCGGCCACCGACGGGCAGCTGGCCCGCGCCCTCGGGGCCGCCCTCCACCGGCCGGCCGTGCTTCCCGTCCCGGCCTTCGCCCTGAAGCTGGCACTGGGTTCGGAGATGGCCACCGACATGGTCCTCGCCAGTCAGCGGGCCGTGCCCCGTCGCCTGACCGCCGCCGGATTCACGTTCCGCCATCCCGACCTCGACGAGGCCGTGCGCTCGGTGGTCGCCGCCGGCTGAGGGACGACCGGCCATCCCCGGGCACGCCGTCCGGCGGCGGACGGCTGCTCGCTCCGGCCCCGGATACGCTTGGCCCGCCCACCGCAGACGGGCACCGATCGAAGGGGTTCCGGACATGAGCGTCACCGAGCAGACCGAGTCGACCGGCGCGGCGGCCGTCCCCACGCCGGAGGCGTTCGAGGCCGAGGCCCGGGGCTTCCTCGACGCCAACGCCGAACGGCGTCCGGCCGAGACGTTCATATGGGGTCAGGGCTCCGACGACGTGAGCCTCTTCCCCGAGCGGACACCGGAGCAGCAGGTGGCCGACCTGGCCGTCTCCCGGGCCTGGGCCCAGAAGGTGTTCGACGCCGGGTTCGGCTGGATCACCGGTCCGACCCGCTACGGCGGGCGCGGACTGCCGGTGGAGTACCAGCGGATCTGGGCCGCCGTCGCCGCCGAGTACCGGACGCCCTCCCTGTCCATCTACGGCATCGGACTGGGCATGGTGGCGCCGACGATCCTGGCCCACGGCACCGACGAGGTGAAGGACGCCTACCTGCGTCGGATGTGGCGCGGCGACATCGTGGGCTGCCAGCTCTTCTCCGAGCCGTCGTCCGGGTCCGACCTGGCGTCCCTCCAGACCCGGGCGGTCAAGGACGGCGACGAGTGGGTGCTCAACGGGCAGAAGGTGTGGACGTCCGGCGCCCAGGTGTCCGAGATCGGCGAGATCATCTGCCGCACCGATCCGGACCTGCCGAAGCACCGTGGCCTGACCGGATTCGTGGTGGACATGCACGCCCCCGGGGTCGAGGTCCGTCCGCTCCGCCAGATGACCGGTGGCGCCTCGTTCAACGAGGTCTTCTTCACCGACGTGCGCGTGCCGGACTCCCACCTCCTCGGTGAGGTGAACGGCGGCTGGACGGTGGCCCTCACCACCCTCATGAACGAGCGGGCGGCCATCGGTGGGGGTGGCGGGGGCCTGAGCCTCCCCCAGTCCACGCGCCTCATCGAAGCGGCCCGGGCCGCCGGTCGGTCCGACGATCCGTTGATCCGCCAGCAGCTGGCCGAGATCGTCATCAACGAGCGTGTGGCCGGCTACACCAACCGGCGGGCCATGGCGAAGATCGCCGCCGGGCAGCTACCCGGTCCGGAGATGTCCCTCGGCAAGCTGTCCCTGACCGCCAACATGGTGCGCACCTACGAGGCCGTGTCGTCGATCCTCGGGCCGGCCCTGGTGACCGACACCGGGGCCTGGGGAACCTATGCGTGGTCCCAGTACCTGCTGGGCGTCCCCGGCATGCGCATCGCCGGCGGCTCGGACGAGGTCATGCGCAACATCATCGGCGAGCGGGTGCTGGGCCTGCCGAAGGAGCCCGCCCCCGGGTAGGCCGCCCGTGCGGTCGGACGTCGACCTTCGGCGCGCCCGGTCAGACGCGGTCCGGCAGGCGCCACGACACCCGGTGGTGGGGGCTCGGACCCAGGCGGCGCAGCGCGTCCAGGTGGTCGCCCGTCGCGTAGCCCTTGTTGGACTCCCAGCCGTACTCGGGGTGCTCGGCGGCCAGTCCCACCATCACCGCGTCGCGGGCCACCTTGGCCAGGATGCTCGCCGCGGCCACCGACGTGCAGGTCAGGTCGGCCTTCACCCGGGTCATCACCCCCGGCACCGGGGCCGTCCCCCCGGTGACGGCGGGCGTCAGCCAGTCGTAGTTGCCGTCCAGCACCACCAGGTCGGGTGGGTCGGCCAGAGCCGCCAGCGCCCGGGCTCCGGCCAGACCGAGGGCGGCGCTGAGACCCATGGCGTCGATCTCCCCGGGGTCGGCGGTACCGATGGACCACGCCGCCGCCCAGGCCCGGATGGGGCGCACCAGCGCCTCGCGCTCGTGCCCGGCGAGCAGCTTGGAGTCACGGATCCCCGGGGGAGGCCGGCCGGTGGCGGCGTCGACGATCACCAGTCCCACGTACAGCGGCCCGGCCGGTGAGCCGCGCCCGACCTCGTCCATGGCGCCGAGCCGGCCCGTACCCGAGCGCAGGAGACCCCGCTCCAGGCGGAGCGTCGGTGAGACCATGCCGCAACATACCTCGGCGGGCGGGCGTCGGACGTCATCACCCGAGGCGGCTGCGGACGACCTTGCCCATGGCGTTGCGGGGCAGCGAGTCCACCACCCGGAGCCGGCGGGGGAGCTTGTAGCGGGCGAGCCGCGCGGCACCGTGGGCCACCAGGTCGTCGAGGGAGGGGGCCGTCCCGTCGGGCACCACCCACGCCGTCACCACCTCCCCCCACTCGTCCGAGGGAGTGCCCGTGACCGCCATCTCGGCCACTCCCGGGCAACTGGCGAGCACATCCTCCACCTCGGTCGGGTAGACGTTGAATCCGCCCGAGATGATGAGTTCGGTGGACCGGCCGCGCAGCACCAGGTAGCCGTCCTCGTCGGCCCCCAGGTCACCGGTGACGAACCACGGCGCGCCGCCGTCCGTCGCGTCGCGGAAGGCCTCGGCGTTGGCCGCGTCCCGCTCGAAGTAGCCGTCGAAGACGTTGGGACCGCGCACCAGCACGCCGCCGTCGGCGTCCAAGGACACCTCCACGCCGGGCAGCGGGAAGCCCACCGTGCCCGCCCGACGATCCCCCACGTACGGGTTCGAGGTGTTCATCAGCGTCTCCGTCATCCCGTAGCGCTCGAGGACGGGGCTGCCGATGGCCGAGCTGGCTGCCGCATGGAGGTCGGCCGGCAACGGTGCCGAGCCCGACACGCAGAGCCGCAGGCAGGACAGCTCGGCGGCCCGGCCGGCGGCCACCAACCGGTGGTACATCGTCGGTACACCGAAGAACAGGGTGGCGGACTCCTGGCGCGCGGCGGTCACCACGGCGTCGGCCTCGAAGCCGGGCAGGAGCACCGCCGACCCGCCGGCCGTCATCGTGCCGTAGGCGCCGACCACCAGGCCGTGGGCGTGGAAGACGGGCAGGGCATGGACCAGCCGGTCCTCGGGCGACATCCGCCAGGCCCGGGTGACCGACGCCACTCCGGCCGCCAGATGACGGTGGCGCAGGACCGCACCCTTGGGGACCCCCGTCGTCCCCGACGTGAAGCAGATCAACGCCGCGTCGTCCTCACCGGCGGTGTCCAACGCTCCGGGGTCACCGTCCGGCAGATCCAGGCCGGGCCCGCACACCACCCGCACTCCGGGCCGGGCGGCCCGGACCCACCCGGCCCGTTCGGGCCGGTCGACCACCGCCCCGGCGGCCCGGACATCGGTGACGATGTGGGTCAGCTCGCGCTCCGAGTACGCGGTGTTGGCCGGCACCACCACCAGGCCGGCCCGCAGGGCCCCGACGTGGGCGACGAGGGCGTCGACCGAGGAGCCGGTCGACCAGACCAACCGGTCACCGGGAACGAGCCCGGCGGCCCGCAGCCGACCGGCGGCCCGGCGGGTGGCGGCGTCGAACTCGCCGGCCGTCCACCACCGGTCCCCCTCCTTCCACAGTCGGGCCGACGGGTCCGACTCCCACCGACCGGCCCAGCGACGCAGCAGCGTGCCGCCCGCCCGGAGGCCGGGCGCGTCGGGCCGGTCGTCGCCGGCCAGGGGATCGTCCGCATCGAGTTGGTCGCGCCAGGGTCGCACGGTGGTCTCCACGTCCCGTCGAAATGGGCGCCGGAGCGCCCACCGGTTGCCCACCCGCGGCGGGTCGGGCGGAGCCATAGTCTTAGCCCATGGTCGTCGACGACCATGCAAGGAGGCGACATGGGACTGATGGACAAGGTGAAGGCCCAGGCCGAGGTGGGCCTGGCCAAGGCCAACGAGGCCACCAAGGCCGGCCAGGAGAAGCTCGACCAGGTGACGGCGAAGCACAAGGCCGACGGCATGCTCCACGACCTCGGAGCCGCCCTCTACGCCGACCGGGTCGGTCGCGGCACCGACGCCACCCGGGCCGACGTCGAACGCCTGGTCACCGACCTGCAGGCGTACGAGGCCGAGTACGGGAACCTGCAGCCGTGACGGCGGGGGCCGCCCACCCGACGGGAGGTGTCCGCCGCCGGGTGGCGGTGGTCCCCCACACCCACTGGGACCGCGAATGGTACGAGCCGTTCCAGACGTTCCGCCTCAATCTGGTGCGGCTCGTCGACGATCTGCTCGACCTGATGGAGCGCGATCCCTCCTACAGCCACTACCTGCTCGACGGTCAGCTGGCGGCGATCGACGACTACCTGGAGATCCGTCCCGAGAACGAGGAGCGGCTCCGGGCCCTGGCCGCCGCCGGACGGATCACGGTCGGACCGTGGTACATCCTCATGGACGAGTTCCTCATCTCGGGGGAGACCATCGTCAGGAACCTGCAGAAGGGCATCCGACGGGGCAGTGCCTTCGGTGGCGTCATGGAGGTGGGCTACCTGCCCGACATGTTCGGCCACGTGGCCCAGATGCCCCAGCTCCTCGCCGAGGCCGGCCTCGGCCACGCCGTGGTCTGGCGGGGCGTGCCCTCGGTGGTCGACTCGACGGCCTTCGTGTGGACCGCCCCCGACGGGTCGAGTGTCCGGGCCGAGTATCTCGTCGCCGGCTACGGCAACGGCGCGGCCCTGCCCGAGGACGCCAAGCAGCTGGTCCGCCGTCTGGCCGCCCTGCAGGAGGAGTTCGCCTCGTTCCTGCCGGCCGACGGTCCGATGCTGCTCATGAACGGCTCCGACCACCTGCGCCCCCAGCCGTGGTTGGGACGGGTCGTCGCGGAGGCCAACGAGCTCCAGGGTGACTTCGAGCTCCAGATCTCCTCGTTGTCGGAGTACCTGGCCGGGCGCGGCACCGACGGTCTGGTCGAGTGGACGGGTGAGCTCCGCTCCGGCTTCCGCTCCAACGTGCTGATGGGTGTCGGTTCCAACCGGGTCGACGTCAAGCAGGCCGCCTCGCGCGCCGAGCGGTCGCTCGAGCGGCTGTCGGAGCCGCTGACGGCCCTCTTCGTGCCGACGGAACGTTGGCCGTCCACCCTCTTCGACCTGGCCTGGACCCTGATGGTGCGAAACGCGGCGCACGACTCGATCTGCGCCTGCTCGGCCGACGAGGTCGTCGACGCCGTGCTGCACCGCTACGCCGAGGCCCGGCAGATCGGCGACGGACTCACCGAACAGGCGCTGCAGGCCGTCGGGCGGTCGATGGCCACCGCCGGCCCGGTCGTGGTCAACCCCACCGCCCGCGACCGCTCCGGCCTCGTCGAGGTGGTCGTCCCCGCCGTCGGCGAGGTGGGTCCCGACGTGCAGGTCCTCTCCGAGCGGTCCGGGATGCCGGGGTCCATCACCCTGGACGGTGAGACGGTGCGCAACATGCTGGGCCTGCTGCAGGGCGCACGCATCGACGACCAGGCCTACGTGACCGACGTGAGCCTGGCCGAGGACGAGACCGGGCTCGACGTGACGATGGTCGTCGGCCCCGAGCCGCGGGAGGGGGCGCCGATCGAAGAGGTCAAGCGGGAGCTCTACACCCGACTGACGGCCCGACCCGACACCGAGGTCCGTCTGATCATCGATCAGCCGCCGATCCGTCGGATCCTCGCCCGACCGGCGGCGGTGCCCGGATTCGGCTGGGGCCATTTCACGCCCGCTCCGCTCGGGCACCCGGTGCGCCTCGACCAGGAGGACGACACCCGCGTGACCCTCGCCAACGGCCTGGTGGCCGTGGACGTCGCACCGGGCGACGGCACGTTCTCGATCGACGGTGTGCCCGGCTTCGGCCATCTGGTGGACGGTGGTGACCACGGCGACACCTACAACTACTCCCCGCCCACCCACGACACGGTGGTGGACACGCCGACCTCGGTCGTGGTCACGCCGGGCGACACCGGGCCCGTCCGCGCCAGCGTCGACATCACCGCCACCTACGCCTGGCCCGAGTACGTCGACGGCCACACCCACGCCCGGGCCGGCGTCCGGGACGTCACGGTCACGACCACCGTGGAGGTCCGGGCCGACGAGCCACTCGTGCGGGTCCGCACCCGCTTCGTGAACCCCTCCCGCGACCACCGGCTCCGGGTCCACCTACCCCTGCCCTCCCCCGCCGCCACGTCCGAGGCCGAGTGCGCCTTCACCGTGGTCCAACGGGGACTCACCGCCGAGGGGCGGAGTGACGAGTTCGGGCTGCCCACCTTCCCGTCCCGCCGCTTCGTGCGGGCCGGGGGACTGACCGTCGTGCACGAGGGCCTCCTCGAGTACGAATTGGTCGACATCGCGGACCGGGCCGACGGCTCCGGCCCGGCGGCCGGCACGCTCGCCCTCACCCTCCTGCGGGCCACCGGCATGCTGTCGCGCCTCGGCATGTCATTGCGGCCACTGCCCGCCGGCCCCATGGACGCCCTCGACGGTCCCCAGATGCTGGGCCCGGTCGACGTCACCTACGCGCTGGCGGTGGGCGACCACGACCCCTACGCGCTGGCCGACGACGTGCTCGTGCCGCTCCAGGTGACGGCCTCGTTCGGCGGAGGGGACCGGACCGATCGGGGCACCGAGCTCACCGTCGAGGGTGCCGAGGTCTCCGCGGTACGTCGGGACGCCGGCGTCCTGGAGGTACGGGTGTTCAACCCGACGGACGAGCCCACGACGGTCACGCTGCCGGGACGATCGGGCTGGCTGGTCGACCTCCGGGGACGTCCGGTCGACCCGTTCGAGGGATCGTTCCCGCTACGAGCCCACGGGATCGCCACCGCCCGGCTGGACGGGCGCTGAGCGCTCGACGGCGGCTTCACCCCGCTCACGCAGTTCGTCGAGCTCTCGGAGCACCTCGCCGAGTCGTTCCCAGCGCATGGTACGACGGCTGTCGGCCCCGGGCTCGGAGCCGGCGCGGATGAGCTTCCACATCTGCACCCGGCCCAGGTCCTTCAAGGTCCGGGTGCGCAGCGCCCGGGTGTCGATGCCGGGGGCGCCTTCGCCGTCGAGGGCCGCCTTGAACTCGTCGGAGATGAGCACGGTACCGGGTCGGGCCACGTTCACCAGGCGACTGGCCAGGTTGACCACCGGCCCGTAGAAGTCACCGTCCTTGACCAGCACCGGTCCGACGGCCAGCGCCACCCGCACGTCCGACAGCAGGTCGTCACCGGCGTACGCCTCGGCCAGGCTCAGCCCGATCTGGGCGGCTCCGGTGGCGTTCTGGACGACGAACATGACCTCGTCGCCGATCATCTTGACCACGCGTCCGCCGAGGGCCACCACCGTGTCGTGGGCCAGTTCCTCGAACCGGGCCACCACGGCGGCCAGCTCCTCGTCACCGAGGTGCTGACTCAGCACGGTGAACCCGACCATGTCGGCGAACCCGACGGCCATCACCGGTCGGATGCCCTCGTCAGGCCCGCGCATCCGGTGCAGCATCGCCCGCCGGGTGGCGGCCTGGAGGTGGCGCCGCCACACGTACTCGAGCAGACGGGCCATCGCCGGTATCGAGGACTCCGCCTGACGGGCGAACTCGTCGGCGTCGAGGACGCTGTCCCCCGTGCCCCTCATGATCGGCGTCATGCCCGGTGCCGTCTCCGCCTCGGCGATCCGGGCCATCGACGAGCCGATGACCCGGGCCATCTGCACCGCGGTGTCGAGGTCGACGATGCCCAGGCCGACCAGCGACTGGAAGAGCTGGACGGCCTGGATGTCCATGTCGGTGAAGACGGGCTCGTCCTCGTCCACGTCGAGGAAGCCGAGGGCGCGCCAGAAGCGCTTGGCCACGTCGACGGGGATGTCCGTCCGCTCGGCCACATCGGACTGGGTCAGTCGGTGCCCGGTCGGGACGAGCAGGTGATCGACCACCAGCAGGTCGAGCACGTCGTCCTCGACGGCGCGGTCGATCTCCTCGTCCGGGCAGCCGAGTTCCAACAGCAGGTAGCGGACCCGGGCCAGGGCCTCGACGCGGGCGATGTCGCCGTCCTCGTCCTCCACGGATGGCGGGTCGGCGGGCACCGGACCACCCTAGGTCGTCCGGGCGGCCGCCGGTGAGCCATCGGCCGGTGCCTACACTGGCCGGGTGGCCGCCACCGGAGAGCACCCGTCGAGCACCGGTCTCGGCCTCGGGCCCCGGGTGGTCCTGGTGCCGATCAAGGCCTTCCGCGAGGCCAAGGGGCGGCTCGACCACGCGCTGGGACCCGACGAACGGGCGGAGCTGGCCCGGTCGATGGCCGCCCAGGTGCTCGAGGCGGCGGCCCCGCTCGCCGTCGCCGTCGTCTGCGACGACAACGAGGTGGCCGAATGGGCCCGGGAGCGGGGTGCACTGGTCGTGTGGGAGCCGGGACGGGGACTCAATGGCGCCGTCGAGTCCGGCGTCGACCACCTGCGCGACGCGGGTGTCGACCACGTGACGGTCTCCCATGCCGACCTGCCCCGGGCCCACGGGCTGGCGGCGGTCGGTCTGGCCCCCGGCATCACCCTGGTGCCCGACCGCTACGGCAACGGAACCAACGTGATCGCCGTGCCGGCGACCGCCGGCTTCCGCTTCTCCTACGGTCCGGGCTCCTTCGCCCGGCACCTCGCCGAGTCCCAGCGTCTGGGGATGCCGGCGCGCGTCCTGGACCTCCCCGATCTCGCCTGGGACGTCGACGAGCCGGCCGACATGGTTCCCGTGGGTCCGCGGACCGCCCCGTGACGACGGGGGGTCCGACGGGGCAGGATCCACCGGTGCCGCATCCCACGGCCGACGGACCGACCCGACTGGTGTCCGGACTGCCGACCGGCGACCTCCTCGACACCGTGACCGTCACGGTCGACCTGCCCGTCCCGGCCGTGGCCCTGGCCGTCGGCGCCCACCCCGACGACGTGGAGTTCGGGGCGGGCGCCACGCTGGCCAAGTGGTCGGCCGCCGGGTGCGAGGTGCACCACCTCGTCCTCACCGACGGTTCGAAGGGCAGCTGGGACCCCTCCGCCGACCTCGGTGCCCTCGTCGCCGCCCGCCTGGACGAGTGCCGGCGGGCCGCGGTCGTGATCGCCGGAGGTGACGAGGGAGCGGCCGGTCGGGTGCACGCCCTCGGTTACGTCGACGGCGAGCTGGTGGACGGTCCCGACGAGCGGCGCGCCGTGGCCCGGGTGATCCGTACCGTGCGCCCCGACGTCCTGCTCGCCCACGACCCCTGGCGTCGCTACCGCCTCCATCCCGACCACCGGGCCGCCGGCTTCCTGACCCTCGACGCGCTCGTGGCGGCGCGTGATCCCCACTTCCTGCCCGACCTCGGACTCGAGCCGCATCGTCCGAGCGGTCTGCTGCTGTGGGAGGCCGATCTGCCCAACCACGTCGAAGGGGTTCCGGACACGGGGGACGTGAAGGTCGAGGCCCTGCTGTGTCACGGCAGCCAGCACGAGACCACGATGGGCGTCGCTCCGGGTGACGGGTCCGGCGGACGGACCGACCGCCGGGTGTTCTCGTCGCGCATCGCCTGGCAGCTGGCCCAGCACGGTGCCCTGGCCGGTCTCGACGCCGGCGAGGCGTTCCACCTCATCGACCGTCTGTAGACGGAGGACGGGGCCGGGGCCCGGGCGCGACGATGGGGGCCCGCAGGCCCCCATCGGACGCCGGACGGCGACGGTCGGTCGCCGCGCCGGGTGACTACCGGCGGGCCGGAGCCTTGCGGGCGGCGGTCTTGCGGGCCGGAGCCTTCCTGGCCGCGGTCTTGCGAGCCGTGGTCTTCTTCGCCGCGGTCTTGCGGGCCGTGGTCTTCTTCGCCGCAGTCTTGCGGGCCGGAGCCTTCTTGGCGGTCGACTTGCGAGCCGTGGTCTTCTTCGCCGCGGTCTTGCGGGCCGGAGCCTTCCTGGCAGTGGTCTTGCGGGCCGTGGTCTTCTTCGCCGCGGTCTTGCGGGCCGGAGCCTTGCGGGCCGGAGCCTTCTTCACCGCCTTCTTGGCAGCCGTCTTCTTCGCCGCAGTCTTCCTCGCGGTGGTCTTCTTGGCTGCTGTCTTCTTGGCCGGTGCCTTTCGGGCCGGGGCCTTCTTGGCTGCTGCCTTCTTTACTGCCATGGACACTCCCTCCTTAGGGGTCAACGCCGACTTGAACGCCGAACCGGTGGCGAACCGGACTCCTCTCGACGCTGGGATACGTACCGCTTCGCCTGTCCGGGGATTCCGACCCGTTCGGGCGGCCCGCCGGGTCGGGGTGAATGTCCCGAATCCGACAACCGTCACTTTCCGCCCGGATCGAACCTCCATGATGATCTTCCCGAACAGCTGCTCCACCACGTCTTCGACGGTGCGACGGCTCGCACCTGACGAGCCGGTCACCGCATCGACGAGCTGAGACCTGTTCACGTTGATCTCCTCAGCGCTACGTAACCGACTACTAGCCAAATGGCTTTTTGACTGCAGGTCAAGCACTACGACGCGCGCTGCCACCGCGGTCGCCACACCTGGCGCGCACGTGTCCGCGGCCCGCGACCTACCGCTCCTCGAGGCAGACGTCCGGACCTGGAGACGGGGAGGAGAAATTTCCCTTTTGCACCAACGGTTTTTCGACCTACTCTCGAGCACGATCCTTTCGCGGAGTTCGAGATCCGCCGCACTCTGCCCGCCACGCGGGCCACGATGACGCGGAGGACACGCGTGAAAACTTTTTTTACATCAGTGCGCGATTCGCGCAGCAATGGCACATCGCGCGTCGTCGCGCGGCACGGGGAGCGCACGCGCGTCACGGTCTCTACCTCGGCCACGACGCACACGGATGGCACCATGCCGAACCGCAGCATTCCGTCCTCGTGCTCGGTCCACCGCGGTCGGGAAAGACGTCCGGACTGCTCATCCCGAACGTCCTGTCGGCCGAGGGTGCGGTGGTCACCACGTCGACCAAACCCGACGTGCTGGACGCCACCCGCGCCGCGCGGTCGGCGTCGGGCACGTGCCACCTGTTCGATCCTTCCGGATCGGTAGACGACCGTCCCGGGGTCCACCGGCTCCGCTGGTCGCCGCTGCCCGCCTGCACATCGTGGCGGACCGCCCTCACCACGGCACGCTCGCTCGTGATCGTGGGCTCGTCCGGCACCGGTGCCGTCCGGTCGGACGCCTCCCACTGGACGGAACGGGCCCAGGCCCTGCTGGCCCCGCTCCTGCATGCCGCCGCCCTGGAAGGCGCCGACATGCGCACGTTGTTGGCATGGGTGGACCGTCGTCAGGCGTTGCCGGCCCAGCAGGCACTGTCCGGCATGTCCGGCGGGGACGCCGGCATCGCCCGGGACGTGCTCGACGGCATCGTCACCACCGACGAACGGGAGCTGAGCGGCATCTGGTCCACGGCGTCGGGAGCGCTCGGCGGCTTCCGGTCCGAGCAGGCGTTGGCCGCCACCTGCGATCCCGACTTCGACGCCGCCACCTTCGTGGCCTCCGGCGACACCGTCTACGTGGCGGCGCCGGCCCACCACCAGGCCCTGGTGGCGCCCCTGGTGGTCGGCCTGCTCGACGACGTCCGGCGCGCCACGTACGCCCGGGCGACCGATGGCGACCACCGGGACGGTCCGCCGGTGGTGCTCGCCCTCGACGAGCTGGCCAACATCGCCCCGCTGCCCGAACTGCCCTCCATGGTCAGCGAGGGCGGCGGCCAGGGTCTCGTGACCCTGGCGTGCTTCCAGGACCTCTCCCAGGCGAGGCACCGATGGCCGGGGCAGGCCGACGGGTTCCCGTCGCTGTTCGGCACCACGGTGGTGCTCCCGGGCATCGGCGATGTGCGGACGCTGGAATCGCTGTCGCTGCTGACGGGTGACCACGAGGTCGTCGTGAGGTCGGTGTCGCGGGGCCGGGCGCTGTCCGGCCGGCCGATCACCGACCTGTTGGGCGCCGGACGCCCCGAGGTCGGCGAGCAGCTTGGAACGCAGTGGCGGCGGCGCCTGGCCCCGGACGACATCACCCGCGGGCGCCCCGGATACGCCCTGGCCTTCGGGGCCCGGAACCAACCCGGTTGGTTCCCGCTCGCTCCCGCGCACCTGGCCGAGCCGTGGCGTTCGATGCGCGGACCGGGGCGGAGCCTCGACGGGCCGCGGTCCGGACGGGCCGCTGCGGCCGGTCACGACGAGCTCGGTCGGTGACCGCGCTCCCCGGGCGGGACGTGCCGTCACCGTTCGCGCCCGGACGGTCGTCGATCGGGAACCTCGAGCCCGTCCGCGATGCCACCGGGCGCCCGGCCCAGCCCCCCGGACGGTCCGAACGGCGTCCGCTCCGACCCGGTGCGACACCCACCGATGGCGCGTGCCACCACGTCCACGTCGGCCGCCAGCGCCCGGGCGACGGCGGCGGGCGCCCAACGCCCCTCGGCTCCGACCACCCCCTCGGCCGCTCCGGCGGCGGCACCGAGGGCCACCGCCGCCTGCCGGGCCCGCCGCCCGTCCACCCCGTGGGGAGCGGCGTCGGCCACCGCCTCCACGAGGTCCCGGGTGGTCACCCGCGCCCGGTCCCGCGTCAGCCGGGCCAGCCGGTCGGCCAGCGCCTCGGCATCGACGACGAGGGCCGGATCGGAGGGCGGTGCCCGTCCGACCACCCGCACCAGTGCTCTGGTGTCGAGTCCGAACGACGACGCCCGCCGGCGCCAATCCGTGCGCAGCTCGTCCGGGGTGACCGAACGGTCCTTGGCCGGCCGGTCGGCGTGGAAGGCCACCCGACGCACGCCGGCCGACCCCCGCCCCCCCGACAGCCGATGGGCCGACTCGTCGATGGACGCCGCCCGTTGGGAGAAGAGCCGGCACAGCACCGGGTCGACGCCGACCACCTCCCACCCTCCGGTCGGGGCCTGTCGCCACGCCACGCCCGCCGACCGGGACAGGTGGTGGCGGAGCGAGGCGTCGTAGACCGACCGCATCGCCCGACGGTGCAGGAAGAGGCGGCGGCTGTCGAGTGCCGACCACCGGTCGTCCACCCCGCGGGCCACGTTGGCGAGCACCAGATGGGTGTGGAGGTGGGGGTCGAGGGCCCGGCTGGTCCGGTGCACGAAGTCGGCCGCCACCGCCCCGGTGGTGGCGAGGTGGCGAACCGTCCCTCGGTCGGAGCGGCGGACGCCGAGACCGGAGCCCTCCAGGTAGCCCAGGGCGTCGGCCACCGCACCCCGGTGCGCCTCGCCGGTGGCGGCTCCGAGCTCCCGATGGGCCAGCAGATGGAGAACGCTGACCGACTTCGGGGCGGCGAATACCAGGTCGAAGCCGGACACCGGTCGCGGCCCGGCGGCCAGGCGCAGGGTGCGCTCACCCGTCGGGTCGCGTCCGGCCAGGATCCCGGCGAGGTCTCGACCCTCGACCCGACCCGCCAGCCCGAGGTCGGCCGTCCCCCGACCGGCCCACCTGCCGGGTGACTCGCCGGCCACCGGCGACCCCTCGGCCCGCCCGGGCACGAGGTCGGCCACGTAGTAGTCGACACCCGTCCCCCGCACGACATGGACCCTCAGCACCGGGTACCGGGCATGGCGCCACCTCCGCGGCCACCCTACCTTTCAATGCATTTCATGTCATTCTGATGTTCTGAACTCCCGGTCAGGACCCCGCCGCCGTGGTCCGGTAGCGACCCAGGATCCGCCGGGCGGCTTCGGGGGCGAGGTCACGGTCCTCGGCCGGCTCCACGACCTCGGCCTCGGGTCCGAGCCGTAGCAGGAGGCGCTCGAGCCAGGCGTCACCGCCGACATACACCTCCCACACCGGCCGACCGTCCAGCTCGCCGCATCCGGCCGCCTGGATCGTGTCGAACAGCCATCCACGGGACGGGTCGGCGACTATCCGCACCTTGCGGCTGTCGGGACCCGGGACGAAGGCCCCGATGCCGCCGGCCGGGGCCGCCTCGTCACGCCCCGACAGGGGCGGCAGTTCCTCGGCCAGGACGTCGGGGGCGGCCGGTCCGGCGGGTACGGCCGTGGCGATGCGGTCCACCCGGAAGCGTCGCACCCCGTCGGCCACCTCGCACCGGGCATCGACATACCAGTGGCCCTCCGAGGCGAACAGGCGCCTCGGGGTGACGGTCCGCTCGGACGTCTGGTCGGAGGATGCCGAGTAGTAGGTGATGCGGAGCCGCTCGCCGGCGGCGACGGCGTCCCGGACCACGTCGAGCAGGTCCGGCGTATCGAGCTCCACCTCGATCCCGGTCTGACCGAGCGCCCGGTCGAGCTTGGACAGGGCCCGCGACAGCGCACCGTCCTCGTCGCTCCCGGGTACGGCCAGCAGGGCCCGCGCCGAGGCGGCCAGGGCCAGGCCCTCGCTCGGGCTGAGCCGGCGGGGACGAGCCAGATCCGTCCCCACCCGGGTCGAGACGGTGTCCTCGGTGACGACGATCTCCAGCAGCTGGTCCGGGGTGTAGGGGGGCACCCCGCAGCACGCGGCCATCTCGAGCTCCGCCACCAGGGCCGCCGGCGTCAGGTCGAACCGCGCCGCCACCTCGTCGACGGGCGCCTCTCCCTCCTGGGCCAGCCAGGTGAGGATGGCCAACAGGCGCCGCAGACGGGTGGCGGTATCGCCGGCCGGACTCATCGGGAGGTCCCCCCGCCCACCGTCTCGAACGCCTCGAGCCGTTCCACCACCGCGGCACGCACCACGTCGGGGCGCAGCACCTCGGCGTGGTCGAGGAGATCGAGCGCCCAGGACACCAGTGCCTCGACGTCCGTCACCACCAGGCGGACGACCACCGACCCGTCGGCGGAGCGCTCCACCACCGCGTCCGGACCGAGCTCGGTGACCACGCGGGGCGCCTCGGCCGGGTCGACGGCCACATCGACCTCCACCGCCTCGCCCGGTCCGAAGGTCCACGGCTCCCGCGAGAACTGCTCCTCGACGGCGAAGCCCTCCGGCAGTTCACCCGAGCCGGCCGGTCCCACACGAGGCAGGTCGTCGATCCGGTCCACCCGGAAGGTCCGGGCCTCCCCCCGGTCGCGGTCACGACCGACGAGGTACCAGTGCCCGCCGCGGAAGCGGATACCGGCCGGGTCGACGGAGCGGACGGCACCCCGGTAGGTGAAGCCGACGACTGCGCCGGTCCGCACGGCCTCGAAGAGCGGCGGCAGGGCCGGGAGGCCGTCTCCGAGGGGCAGGTCGACGAGGGGTGGTGGGGCGCTGCGCCCGGGCCAGGCCCCGCCCACGCCCAGTTTGGAGAGCGCCTCCCTCCCGATAGGCTCACCCAGGTGGACGCCGGCCACCGCCAGGTTCAGGGCCGCCTGCTCGTCGGGTTCGAGGCCGAGATCGGGCAGGTAGTACGCGTCGGGGTCCACCCGGTAGCCGACCTGGTCGTCGGACTCGATCGACTCCGCCAGCACCGGCACCCCTTCGTCGCGCAGGAGCCGCTTGTCCCGCTCGAAGGCCTGGCGGCGGGCGTCGTGTCCTTCCGGGTAGCCGGGCACCCGGTCGGCGATCTCCCGCAGGCTGAGCGGTCGGCCGGTGTCGAGCAGGACCAGCAGCAGGTCGGTCACGCGTTCGAGTCGGTCAGGGTGGGCCATTCCCGCCAATCTACGGGCCGGGGAGCGGAGCGCGTGCCGTGACCGGCCCCTGGGCCTGGCACCCGCACCTCCTGTCATGGGGCGTGCTCGTCCTGGTCGGCGCCGTCACCGTGCTCGGGCACCGGCGGCTCGCCCGCCGCAGCGACCATCCGCTCCCCTGGCCCCGGGAGCGGGGCCGGCGATTCGCCGGCGGACTGGTCCTGATCGGCGTGTGCATGGGGTGGCCGCTCGGCGACCTGGCGGCCCATTGGTCGCTCTCGGCCCTCGTGCTCCAGCGCTGCATCCTCGTCCTGGCCGTCGCCCCCCTGCTCCTGTCCGGCCTGTCCGACGACCTGCTCCGGTGGCTGACCCGGCCGGCGCCCGTCGACGCCGTGCTCGTCCGGATCGTCCGCCCGCCGGTCGCCGTCATCACCGTGACGGTGCTGCTCGTCGGGTCGATGGCTCCCGGGCTCGTGGCCGCCCAGTCCTCCTCCGCCGCCGCCCGGGCCGGATTCGCCCTCCTCGCCGTCCTGACGGGCACGGTGCTCTGGTTGCCCATCCTCGGTCGCATTCCGGGCATCCCCCGACCGCGCCCGATGATCCGCGCCGTCTACCTGGTGGCCCAGGCCATCGTGCCGGTCTTCCTCTCCTTCATCTTCATCCTCTCGCCGAAGCCGCTGTACGGCATGTTCTCCCACTCGGTGGAAGTGATCCGCCTCCGCCCGCTCAACGACCAGCAGGTGGCCGGGTTCGTCTCCAAGCTGTCCTTCCTCTTCGTCCTCATGAGCGTCGCCGGGGTGGAGCTGGCCCGGGCGCCGGACTCCGACGAGGACCTCGGACCCGCCGACCCGCTGGTGTGGGCGGACGTCGAACGGCACTTCGAGCGCGTCGACCGGCGCGGACGACCGCCCGTCGAGTCCGGGCCGGCTCCGGTGGACACGGAGCCCACGGACGGCAGCGCGAGCGGAGACGACCTGCCGGCGACGCCCCCCGGAGATCCCGACGGTCGCAACGAGCTCGGTTAGGTCCGTCCTGGGCCGGGCCGATCGGTCGGGGCCCGATCCGCCCCGGCCGACCCGATCGGCCGAGTGCCCCGGCCGGAGCCCCGGGGTCCCTACCATGGTCGGGTGACCCTGAACGTCCCGCTCGCTCCGGATGTGCCGAGGCTGCGGCGCCGGGTTCCCGGAAACGTGGATGCCGGGGTCGAGGACCTCGGTGGGCGTCCCGCCATGGTGGTGCGCTCGATCTCCGACATCCGCCGGGGCGCGCTCTCCCTCGACGACGGCGACACGCTCGCCCAGGCCGCCTCCGTTGCCCGTTCGCTGCGGCTGCCCTTCGTGCTGGTGCTCTCCTCGAGCGGAGCCGACGTGTCGGGGGGCGTGGCCTCGCTCCACGGCTGGGGCCGGGCCGCCCGCGCCGTCGCCGCCTGCTCCGGTGTCGTGCCGGTCCTGGTGGTGGTGACCGGGCCGGCCCTCTCCGGCCCGGCCCTGCTGCTCGGGTTGGCCGACCTCGTCCTCATGACCCCGGAGGCCTACGCCTACGTCTCGGGGCCGGCCATGGTCGAGGAGTTCACCGGCATCCGCATCGGCGTGCACCAGTTGGGCGGAAGCGCCATCCACGCCCGCTCCAGCGGACTGTGCGCCGTCGAGGTGGCCTCCACCGAGGAGGGCCTGGAGCACGTGGCCCACATCCTCGGTCTGCTGCCCGCCCACACCGACGAGCTGCCACCCCGTGCCGACCCCGGGGAGGAGCCCGGCGACACCGGGCTGACGTCGGTGATCCCGGACCGCGCGACGAGCTCCTACGACGTCAGGAGAGTGGCGGCGGCGTTGGCCGACGGGGGTGAGGTGACCGAGCTGTGGCCGCGCTGGTCACCCCAGCTGGTGACCGCCCTCGGCCGGATCGGCGGCCGGAGCGTCGGGTTCGTGGCGAACCAGTCCCAGGCCCTGGCCGGCACGCTCGACATCGCCGCCAGCCAGAAGGGGGCGCGCTTCGTCCGCTTCTGCGACGCGTTCAACGTGCCCCTCGTCACCCTGGTCGACACGCCGGGGTTCCTACCCGGCAAGGGCCTCGAATGGCGGGGCATGATCCGCCACGGGGCCGAGCTCGCCTTCGCCTACGCGGAGGCGACGGTCCCCCGGATCTGCGTGATCCTGCGCAAGGCCTTCGGCGGCGCCTACATCGTCATGGACTCGAAGGGACTGGGGAACGACCTCTGTTTCGCGTGGCCCGGTGCGGAGATAGCCGTCATGGGAGCCGAGGGAGCCGTGCAGATCCTGTACCGCCGGGTGGAGCCCGAGGACCGTCCCGCCCTCCAGGAGGCCTACACCGAGCGGTTCCTCACCCCGTACCAGGCCGCCGAGCGGGGCTTCGTGGACGCCGTCATCGACCCGGCCGACACCCGGCGGGTGGTCGCCGACTCCCTCGATCTGCTGGCGTCCCGGCGAGAGTCCCTGCCCGGACGGAAGCACACCGTCGGGCCCCTGTAGGTCCGCCCGGGGCCGGGCGCGACGGTGCCCCCTCACGGGGAGGGGGCACCGTCGACGCTGGTGGCCGGGACGATCAGGGTCGATCGCCCCGTCCGGTGACTGCTACTACTTCAGCAGGCTGCTCTGGAGCACCCACTGGTTGGGTGCAGCGTTGTCCAGGGTCGGCACCGCAGCGTCCGCGTTGCAGGTGGTCTGCTTCTGAGCCTCGCCGTAGTACGTACCGGCGGCGGTGGGAGCCGGGTTGGGACCACCGGTGGCCCAGGCCAGGTCGAGGGCGTTGACCGTCACGGCCGCCTGGTTGTCGACGGCGTAGAAGCACGTACCGCCGTTGTTCTTCGACCACGTCGCCAGGATGACGCCGTTGCCGTCATTGGTCACGTAGGCCGACACCGGGCCCTGCGTGGACACCGAACCGGTCTGCCAGCTGATGCTGGGCTCGTTCGCCTGGAACGAGCTCGTGGCGCCGGTCACGGTGATCCCCGTGTAGGTCTGGCTGTTGTTGGCGGCCGCGGCCTTGGCCGTGGTCAGGGCGGTGTTGAGGTTGGACTGGGCGGCCCGGTCGTTGGCACCACCGGTCACACCGAGGAAGGTGGGAATGGCGATGGCGAGCAGGATGGCCAGGATGAGCAGCACGACCATGAGTTCGATGAGGGTGAAGCCCGCATCCTCTCCCAGGTCGGCAGCCGCGTCACGCCTGTCATTCAGGCGCTGCATAACCGATGAAAGCATTGTGTTCTCCTCTTTCGATATGTACCGCATCTATGGACGGTCGTCGTGATCGACTCCCGATACCTGCATCGTCCGGGTCCCGCGGCAACTTGAGAGAAAAAGGTGCATCTTCCCAAACAGCAACCGAACCAGCATTCCGCCAGCTGTCCGGCGTGAGCGGGGTCACGTGCGTGCCGCCGTACATGACCCGGATGGGAGCGCCTGACGACCCGGGACAGCCGGTCAAGTGGCTCACGCATAGAGGCTTCGGTTGCAATATGGGAGCCGATCTGGTTGCTAAACGGGAGCAGCTCTATTTCGTCGTGGCCTGGGTCGACATTCCCCCGACGGGGCGGCGGAACGCTCGGTCAGTTGTCCACGGCCGGCGCGAATCCCGCGATCTGATAGACGGCCGTCGCCTGGGAGCCCGATGCCATGGGCGTGTTGGCGTTGCAGTCGTTCTTGTCGAGATCGCCGGAGACCGTGACATACGACGTTCCCGCCGAGGTCGGGAGGCCGATGGCACCGGAGATCGACCGCCTGGTCGTCGTGACCGGTGTCGTCGGGGCACTCGGATTGACATACGGATACGTGGCCGCGACCGCCCCGGTAATCGCCTGCGTGTTGTCCACCACGTAGAAGCAGTTACCCGGAACGGAGAACGCCGCCAGCACCGCGCCGTTACCGTCGGTGGACACGGCCACGGATACCTTCGACTCCGAGCCGGAACTTCCCCCGGTGACATAGTTGTTACCCGCCGTACCGGCCACGAAGTCGAGGTCCAGTTGCGCCCCCTCGAGGGCGGTGGCGAGGGCGGTGGGGCTGGTGCCGTAGGTCTGGCCCCAGTTCTGGTACTGCGTCTTGGCGTCGGTGAACGCGGTGATCAGGTCCGACTGGGCCGAACGGTCGTCGGCCGCTCCCGTGGTCCCGAGGAAGGTGGGGATGGCGATCGCCAGGAGGATGGCCATGATCAGGAGCACCACCATCAGCTCGATCAGGCTGAAGCCCGCATCGGATTCCCCCCGCGGGCCGCGGGACGCCGCCACCAGTCGGGGGTGACGGCTCCTCCAGCCTTCGGGGCCGCTCCATGCGAGCACCCGCACCGTCCGGGCACCGGAGGCGACGCCACCGTCGGCCCGGTCACCGGCTGCGGTACGCGACGCCCGCTCCTCGACGATTTCCGCCTTCATCGAACTCATGTCATTCCAATCGTCAGGTCCCACCGCCGACTTGAGCAGCCACTCCCGGGCCCGTCACCCCGGTAGGCCGACCCGTCCGGTCGCCCGGTCCCGACAGAGGAGACCATGGGGATCAGGACGAGGGGACGAGCTTGATGTAGTCGAACATCGGGAGGTAGAGGGAGATGACCATCATGCCGACACCGATTCCCATGACCACGGTCAGAAGGGGCTCGAGCAGGGCGGTCAGGTTGTTGACCGTCATCTCGACCTCCTGGTCGTAGAAGCCGGCGACCTTCTTGAGCATGCCGTCGAGCTCACCGGTCTGCTCACCGACCTCGATCATCTGGACCATCAGCGTCGGGATCACGTTCTCGTGTTCCCGCAGGGGGTCGGCCAGCGGGCGGCCCTCCCGCACGCCGGCCTTGGCCTCCAAGAGGACGTCGCCGATCGTCACGTTGCCCACGGTCTCGGCACTGATGTCGAGCGCCTCGAGGATCGGGACGCCGGAACTGATGAGCGAGCCGAGCGTGTTGGTCACGCGGGCCAGCGCGACCTTGTGGAACAGCTCGCCGAAGATCGGCGGCTTCAGCATCAGCTTGTCCCAGATCCGCCGGCCGCTCTCGGTGGAGATCCACTTCCGGACGGCGACGATCACGACGACGACCCCGGCGATGACGGCGAGCACCCAGACGCTCGTCATGATGTTCGAGACGTCGATCAGGAGCTGCGTCGGCAGGGGGAGCTTCCCTCCCAGGCTCTTGAAGAGGTTCTGGAACACGGGGACGATGAAGATGATCATCGCCGAGAAGATGACGAGCATCACCGACAGCACGACCGACGGATAGGTCATCGCCGACTTGATCGTCTTGTTCAGCGCCGCCTGCTTCTCGATCGTCTCGGACAGCTCCGGTCAGCACCTCGTCCAGATTTCCGCCCACCTCACCCGCCTGGATCAGCGTGCAGTACAGCTTGGAGAATGCCTTCGGGTGCTTGGCACAGGCCACGGACAACGACGAGCCGTGCTCGAGGTCCGTCCGCACCTCGTTGAGGATCCGCGCCAGCTCCGGGTTCTCCACCTGGTTGGCCAGGATCCCGAGCGAGCGGACGACCGACAGACCCGAGTCCACCATGGTGGACAGCTGGCGGGTCATGACGGCGACCTCCCGCAGCTTGATCCGGCCGGTGATCCCCGGGATCTTGATCTCGGTGTTCAGACTGACCACCGACTTGGGCGTGACCGAGATGGGCATGTACCCCATCTCGCGCAGGCGCCGGACCACGAGGGCCATGCTGTCGCCGTCGAGCTGTCCCTCGACGAGGTCGCCCGACTTGTCCCGGACCTTGTAGTCGAATGTCAGTGACACGGTTCCCCGATTCCTCGGTCAGTGGTCCTCATGCGTGATGGAGGTGGTTGCGGAGGTCCTCCTCGTTGGAGGACCGGTCGTAGGCGATGGACTCGGAGATGATCCCGCTCTTGACCAGAGCGGCCAGCCCCTGGTCCATGGTCTGCATACCGAACGAGGCACCCACCTGCATGAGGGAGTAGATCTGGTGGGTCTTGGCCTGGCGGATCAGGTTGCGCACCGCCGACGTGCACACGAGCACCTCGGCGCACGGCGCCCGTCCCGCGCCGTCGGCGGTGGGAACGAGCTGCTGGGTCACCACACCCTCCAGCGTCGAGGCCAGCATGACCCGGATCTGCTCCTGCTGCTGGGTCGGGAACACGTCGATGATCCGGTCGATGGTCTGCGGCGCGTCCTGGGTGTGGAGCGTGCCGAAGACGAGGTGGCCGGTCTCGGCGGCCGTGAGGGCCATCGAGATCGTCTCGAGGTCGCGGAGCTCACCGACCAGGATGACGTCCGGATCCTGACGCAACACCCGGCGGAGCGCCTCGGCGAAGGAGTCGGTGTCCTCCCCGATCTCCCGCTGGGTGATGATCGACCGCTTGTGGTCGTGGAGGAACTCGATCGGGTCCTCGACGGTGACGATGTGCAGCGGCTTGGTCCGGTTGATGATGTCGATCAGCGACGCCAGGGTGGTCGACTTGCCCGAGCCGGTGGGACCGGTGACGAGGACCAGGCCGCGCCGCAGCTCCGTGAACGCCCGGATGCAGTCGGGGAGCCCGAGGCTGGAGAACACCGGCATCTCGTGCGGGATCGGACGGAGGGCCGCGGTGATGGTCCCCCGCTGCAGGGCGACGTTCACCCGGAACCGACCCACCCCGGGGATGGTGTGGGAGGTGTCGAGCTCGTGCTCGTCCTCGAACCGCTCCCGCTGTGAGCCGGGCAGGATGCCGAAGACCATGTCCCGGATGGTCTCGTTGTCGAGAGGAGGGCACCCTTCGATCCCGCGCAGCGCGCCATGGAGCCGGATGGTCCCCGGCATGGCCGCCGTGAGGTGGAGATCCGAGGCGCCCACGGACACCGCGTACCGGAGCAGGTCGTCGATGTGCAGGGGCACCGAATCGTCCTTGCCCGCCGCATCGATCCCCTTCTCCAGGAGATCGTCGACCACGGCCTCCCGTGACCGGGGAGCGGCTTCGGGAGCCGCCGCGGGCTGCGGGCCGTCGGTACCGAGGTGGTGGGCGATGATCATCGGGTCGGCCAGCACCGGGTGGATGCGGTAGCCGACCCGACCGGCCAGGTCGTCGATCTCGGAGGGTTCGGGCGGGTCGCTGAAGGCGACGACGAGCGCACGGCCGTCGATCTGCACCGCCATGGCACCGAACGCGACACCCAATTCGACCGGCAGCGCAGCGGCGGCCTCGGGCTGCGGCGTGAAGGCCGACAGGTCGACGGCCGGCAGCTGGGCGAGCTGGGACAGCGTCCCGACGACGACGCTGGCCAGGGCCCGACCACGGCTGATCAGCAGGTAGCCGAGCGACTGGTCGGTGGCGTCGGCTTCCTCGACCAGGGGCTGGACGCCCGCGGACGTCTCGTAGCCCGCCTCGACCAGAGCCGAGGCCAGCCGACTGTTCCACTGGTGACGCGTACTCGACGTGACGGAGGTCATGCGACCACCCGCAGCACTTCTTCGAGCGTGGTCTCCCCGTCGATGGCCTTCCGGAGTCCGGCCTGGCGGAGGGCGACCATGCCCTGGCTGACGGCGAGCCGGTGGATGTCCTCCACCGAGCCTCCTTCGATGATCATGCGCTCGACCTCCTCGGTCATAGGCATCAGTTCGGCAAGTGCGAGACGGCCCCGGTAGCCCGTCTGGGAGCAGGCGGAGCATCCGACGGAGCGGTTCACCATCCCGAGGACCCCGGCCGCCTCCACCTCGGCGAGCGTCCAGCCCGCCGCGGAGATGTCGGCCTCGGTGGGTTCGAACGGCTCCTTGCAGTGCATGCAGAGCCGGCGGGCGAGTCGTTGGGCTACCACCCCGGAGAGGGCGGACGTCACCAGGAAGGGCTCGATGCCCATCTCGATGAGGCGCATCGGGGTGGCCGCCGCGCTGTTGGTGTGGAGGGTGGCGAGCACCATGTGGCCGGTCAGGGCCGCCTCGATGGCGATCGACGCCGTCTCCTTGTCGCGGATCTCACCCACCAGGACGATGTCGGGGTCGGAACGCAGGATGGCCCGCAGGGCACCGGCGAAGGTGAGGCCGGCCTTCACGTTGAGCTGCACCTGATTGACGCCCTTCAGGGGCACTTCGACCGGGTCCTCGACGGTGATGATGTTCTTCTCCGGCGAGTTGAGGGCGGTCAGCGTGGTGTAGAGGGTCGTCGACTTTCCCGAGCCCGTCGGCCCACTGACCAGGATGGTGCCGTACGGCTTGGTGTAGAGCTCCTCGTAGGAGCGGAGCATGTCCGGATCGAAGCCCAGCTCGGCGAACCCGAGAACGACACTCGACTTGTCGAGCACCCGCATGACGATCTTCTCGCCGTAGATGGTCGGCAGCGTGGCCATACGGAGGTCGATGCCCTTGGCGCCGACGTTGAGCGAGATCCGGCCGTCCTGGGGTACCCGGTGCTCGGCGATGTTCATGTCGGCCATGACCTTGAGTCGGGTGGTGACGGCCGCGGCGATGGCCTTCGGACCGGTCGACACGTCGTGCAGGACGCCGTCGATGCGGTACCGGATGCGCAGGTCGGTCTCGGTGGGCTCGATGTGGATGTCGGAGGCCCGCTCGTTGAGCGCCTGGAGGATGAGCAGGTTCACGTACCGGACGATCGGGGCCGTCTCGGTGGCGGTCTGGATGTCGTCGACGCCGGACTCGCCGGCACCCCCCTCGATGCCGAGCGACGCCTCCATGGCCATGTCGGCGGCGTCGCCGCTCGAGAACGAGCGGTTGATGTAGGCGCTGATCTGGGATCGGGTGGCGACGACCAGGATGAAGTTGGTGCCGATGATCGTCCGCAGGTCGTCCATGGCGAAGACGTCGGTCGGGTTCGACGCCGCCACCACGGGCACTCCGGCGTCGAGGGCGATGACGATCACGTTGTGGTGACGGGCCGTCGTCTCGGGGATGACCCCGGCCACCGACGGGTCGACGCCCACGGTGTCGAGGTCGACGAACTGGAGGCCCATCTCCTGGGCCATGCCCCACATCAGGTCGGCTTCGGTCACCAGCTTCTGGTTGGTGAGGATGCGGGCGATGCTCGCCCCGGTGAGGTGGTGCTCCTCGAGTGCCAGGCTCATGGCATCGACCGACACCCGCCCCCCCTCGACGAGGGCCTTGGCCAACGGGGGAACGCGGCGAGGAGCTCGCCGTCGGGAGGGGCGGCCTCCGGATTCTGGTCGTGGTAGCTGGCCACCGCCTCGGCCACCAGATCGGCGGCGTCCGCCTCGGTGTCGAGCACCTCCGACGGCTCCGGGGCGAGTGCGGTGTCGACGCCCTGTTCGAGGGCGCGTGCGAGGTCGGCGAGCTGGTCCTCGGCCGCCGGGGCCTCCGACGGGCCGTTGGTCCGGGTGACATCGACGGGCGGGGGTCCGAAATCGGGGATCGACGTCGGGAGATCGATGGAAGGAAGAGGCGGCGGGACGACGGTCGGCGCCTGCTCGAGGCCGGCCCACGCCTGGTCGAAGGCGTCGTCGGGGGTGGCGATCTCCGCAGCCAGGTCACCCAGTGACGTCGCCACCGGGGCCACCGGACCGCCGGTGCTCCAGGCCGACTCGATGTAGTGGTCGATCTGCTCGGGCGCCGCCACGACGGAGATGAACTCCCGGCCGAGGGAGGCCCGGATCGAGTCGACGGCCATCAGATCGTCAGGATCGGCCATGGCCACGACGGGGGTCCCGAACTTGCGCTTGACGGCGACCACGCGGAGGCGGCGCGAGAGGTCGACGGGCAGGATGGCCGCCGCGGTCGGGTCGACACCGTACGTGTCGAGGTCGACGAACTCGATCTCGCGTTCGCTCGCCATGTACCTCGTGGCTTCCACGTCGCTCATGGCACTCCCATCGGCACACTCGGGGCGGAGATTGAATGGGATTGTCCGACGTGCCCGTCCGCCGGGCGCCGGCCCGTCGGATCGCCTCCGGACCCCGCCCTCCGCTCGGGTGGTTCCCACGGAGGCCACCCCGCCCCCGTCGACGCCTGGGCGACCCCCACGTCCTTCGATGCAATTCCACGGTCCCCCCTGCCGATCAACCGTTGCCGGACGGTTGCGGAACAGGTGCGGATCCGACTCCTCCGGGCCACCGGACCGACCCGCGCCGGAGACGCGGTCACCCGGTCGTAGGAGGTCATGGAGCTAAGGTGACGCCCTCCACCCGGCGAGCTGACGAGGTTCCACCATGGGGGTCCCCGCGGGACACACCACCATCCATCCCGCCGGCCCGGCACCCGCCCTCCGAGGTCGGTGTCGTGGGTGTCCGACGTCGCCCGCACACCGGTGAGCGCCCCCCACGGCACCCTCGAATGGCTGGTCATCGGCCTGGCCGCGCTGTTCGGCCTCCTGGTCGGTTCCTTCCTCAACGTAGTGGTGTACCGGGCCCCCCTCGGCCTGTCGGTCTCCAGACCCCGGTCCTTCTGCCCCACCTGCGACCGTCAGCTGGCGTGGTGGGAGAACGTCCCCGTGGCGTCGTGGCTCGCCCTGCGCGGGCGGTGCCACACCTGCCACCAGCCCATCTCGGTCCGCTATCCCCTGGTCGAGGCGGCCACCGCGGTCAGCTTCGGGCTGGTCGCCTGGGCCTGGCACGGGAATGCCCTGACCGCCGGGTACTGCGTCCTGGCCGCCGCCACCATCGCCGGCGCGCTCATCGAGTACGGCGGCAGCCGCACGCCCCTCTCCGTCGGAGCGGTGGGCGCCGGGGCGGGCCTGGTTCTCGTAGCGGTGGCCGGACTCTGGCTCGACCACTGGCCGGTGGCGCTCTGGTCGCTGGTGGGGGTCGTCGCCGGCGCGGCCGCCTTCGCCGTCCTCCGCGCCGGCGACCCGGACTGCTCGGACCCGCTCTGGCACGGACGGGCCCTCCTCCCGGGTGCCGGCTGCTGGCTGGGCGGTGTCGGAGGGGTGTCCGGGACGGCCGTCGTGGCCGGAACGGTGGCGTGGATCCTGGCCGAGGCCGCCTGCCTCGTCGTGCTGTGGGCCGCCCTGCGCGTGTCGAGCGGCGGCAGGGCGGCCGACGGCGACCTCCCGCCGGGGACCGGGCGGCCACCTGTGGCCTCGGTCCCGCTGGTGACCGGGATCGTCGTGGCCCTCGCCGTGTCCCTCATCGTCGCCACCTGACCCACCTACGATGGTCGGATGGACCGTTCCGCTCCGAGCGATCCCCCTACGGCGGCAGCTGCGCTCCGAACCGTCATCGTCGACGACCACGAGCTCCTGCGTACCGGCACGCGGGGCATCCTCGACGACGCCGACGGCTTCGTGGTGGTGGGTGAGGCGGCCGACGCCGACGAAGCTCTCTCGGTGGTGGACGACACCGGACCCGATCTCGTGATCACCGACATCCGGCTCCCCACCGCCAACGGCATCGACCTGGCGGGCCGCCTGGTCGACGACCATCCCGGCCTCATGGTCGTCATCCTCAGCGCCTACGACGACGAGCACTACGTGCGCGCCGCGCTGGCCGCCGGGGTCTCGGGCTACCTCCTCAAGACGCTGCCGAGCCACGAACTGGTGGCGGCCCTGCGGGACGCCTGCGCCGCCGGTCCCTCCGCTCCGGCGGTACCGCGCGGCAAAGGCGAGAAGGACCTGGCCGATCTGGGCCCCGACGACGAGCGGTTGACGATCCGGGAGGCGGAGGTGGTCCGGCTCGTCGCCCGGGGGATGTCCAACAAGGCCATCGCCCACCAGCTCGGCATCAGCCCCCGCACGGTGGAGGGGCATCTCAACCACGTGTTCGACAAGCTCGGCATCCTGTCACGGACCGAACTGGTCCACTACGCCCTGGCCGGGCGCCTGCTCGGACGGGACGCCGACCCCGACCCCGATCCCGACTCCGACTGGCGCCGTCACCGGCGTCCCGTGAGCGCTCCCGTGGACGGGACCCACCGACGGGCTCCCGGGATATCGTCGGCCCGCTCGCCCTGGACCGACTCGCGCTTCGGCCTGCTGCAGTTGGCGGTGCTGGCCCTGGCCCTCGTCCGGTTGGCCGTCACCGTGGCGTTCGGGCTCGACGTGGGCAACGCGGTGCTCGAGGTCTCCACCGTCGCCCTCTTCGCGATACCGGTGGTGATCGCGTCGCTCGAGTTCGGGATCACCGGGGGTCTGGCCACGGTGGCCTGGGTGGCGGTGCTGGACATCCCCCGCATGGTGGACGCGGCCGACCACGGGCTACCTCCGGCGCTGTGGTCCGAAGTCGTCCAACTCGCTCGTGCTGCTCGCGATCGGCCCTCCTGATCGGCAGCCGGGTGACCGCCGAGACCCGGTTCCGCGAGCAGGCCGACGCCGCCCGCACGGCCCGGTTCGAGGCGGAGGCCCTCTATCAGGACATGTTCGAGTCCAACCGTTCGCCGATCCTCGTCGTCGATGGCGACGGTCGGGTCGTCGGCGCGAACGCGGCCGCGGCAGAGGTGTTCGCCATGGGCCCCCCTCCCGACCCCCGTCCGGCGCCGCCGGGCCGGCCGGGCCGGCCGGGGCGGACGGGCGGCGGCTCGTCGACGTGGTCGGTCCGGATGCGGCCGCCATGGTGCTCACCCGCCTGCTCGACGACGGCCGGGGAGTCGAGTCCGGCCCGCGGGCCGACCCGGTCGGCCCGACCGGGTCGGGGCCCGTCCGCATGGCGGCGGGCCACGTCGAGGACGCGGTCGCGCCCACTGACCTTCGAGGTCGAGGGCGGCGTGTCCTCTACCGGCCGACCTCGACCCTCGTGGGAGCACCCGGGCCCCACCGGCGGATGCAGGTGATCTTCGAGGACGTGACGACCGAGACGCGACGGCACGACCTGATGGAGGCCTATGCCGGTCAGGTGGTGCTGGGCCAGGAGGAGGAACGACGCCATATCGCCCAGGAGCTGCACGACGGCCCACTCCAGGCGCTGATCCACATCTGCCGGCAGATCGACGCCCTCGAAGGGGCGCCGGACGGATCCGGCGCCACTGACCTCCGCGACGGGGGGATGCTGGCGTCGATGCGCTCCTCGGTGGAGGACACGGTCGCCGAGCTCCGCTCCATCGCCGCGGGGCCTGCGGCCCTCGGTGCTCGACGACCTCGGACTGGTCGCCTCCATCAACCAGATCCTGACGGAAGCCACGGAACGCGAGGGGTTCCAGAGCGAGTTCACCGTCGACGGCGCCATCGACGCGCCTGCCACCGGCCGTCGAGCTGGCGGTGTTCCGCATCGCCCAGGAGGCCGTCACCAATGTCGGGAGACACGCCCAGGCGTCACGGGTCGACGTCGCCCTCCAGTTCGGCGACGGTTGGCTGGGCCTGTCCGTGACCGACGACGGGGCCGGGTTCGACCCGGAGTCGGAGTTCTGGGGGGATACCCAGTCACTCGGTCTGCCGGGCATGAGCGAGCGCGCCCGGCTCATCGGTGGCCGGCTCACGGTGACGTCCCAGGCCGACCGGGGAACCACGGTGCAGGTGCGCGTGCCACTGAGCCCGGTGAACGCTCCCTGATGTCGCGGCGCCCCTCCGGAGCCCGTCGGAGCGCCACGTGTTACCCCAGTTCACGGGCCATGAAACCGGTCGCGGACAACCATGGTTGCACCCCGTTGACCAGCCATTCGACGGCACCACAACTGTCACGTAAACGACATCAAAACTCGTCCGGGTCGGGTCTCCGCCGTGGGATACTGATGCCGTGGAAGAGATCGTCATCGAGTCGTGCCACAGTACGTGGATCATCGATCGGGAGAATTCGCGCTTCCGGCGCGTGGTGAAGTCGGCCCACCGGACGAGCGCCCCGGTGGCCACCGAATGGCAGCCCTGCTACGGCATCGAGATCGACCCGCTCTCGGAGTCGTTCGTGGTGCTGCTCAACCCGGAGGGCACCCGGCTGCTACGGAGTTGGCGCCACGTCGAACACTGCACGCAGTGCGGTGGCGAGGCGACGTCGGAGCTGTCGTTGCACGACCTCCGTTCCGCCGTACGCGGCTGACCCACCCGCCGCGCCCGGGTGCGACCCTTCAGCGCACGCGGCGGACGGCCACCTGGACCGACAGGGCTTCCGTGGACGTGGACCTCCCGGTCAGAGATCGAGTTCCCGCTTCCACTGACCGGAGCTGCCGCCGGTCTTCTCCCACAGCATGAGGTGACCGATGCTCATCGTCCGGTCGGCCGTCTTGCACATGTCGTAGACGGTCAGCGCGGCGATGGCGCAGGCGGTCATCGCCTCCATCTCGACGCCGGTCCGGTCGACGGTCTCGACCTTGGCCTCCACCTCGACGTAGTCGTCGCCGATGGTGAAGTCGACCTGCACCGACCCGACGAGTAGCGGATGGCACATGGGCACCAGGTCGGCGGTCCGCTTGGCCGCCTGGATCCCCGCCACCCGGGCGGCGGCCAGGACATCCCCCTTGGTGATGGCGTTGTTGGCCACCTGCGCGGTGGTCTCCGGCTTCATGGCCACCCGGCAGCGGGCCAGCGCCCGACGCAGGGTGGCCTCCTTGGGCGACACGTCGACCATCCGGGCCCCGCCGAAGGGGTCCAGATGGCTCAAGCTCCGGTCGGTCACGGTCGACTCCCGTCGTCTCACGGGCGTCCAGTGTACGGGAGCAGGTCCGACGGGGATCGGCATTGGCACTCGCTCGGGTAGACTGCCAGCCTGGAGCGACGGCCCGGACCGGAAGGAGCACACTGCGTGCCCACCTACGAATACCGCTGCGACAACTGTGGGAAGAACTTCGACGTGGTCCAGTCGTTCCATGACGACCCGCTCACCGAGTGCCCGACCTGCGGCTCGCCGGTGAGGAAGGTCTTCGGCAGCGTGGGGATCGTCTTCAAGGGCAGTGGCTTCTACAAGACGGACAGCCGGTCGGGCGGCTCGTCGTCGACCGCACGGCCGAGTCCACCCCGGCGACGGCGCCGGCCGGCGGGTCCGGGACGGCGGCTCCGCCTCCGGCTCCTCGACGGCCGGTTCCTCGGAGTCGTCGGGCACGACACCGGCTCCGAAGCCGGCGGCGGCCTCGACCGGCCGACAAGAGCGCCGTCCAGCCACGACGAAGGACTCGACCGGCCCCGGCGCCGCCTCCAACGGCGCGGCGGCGGCACCTGACGCCGGGCCGGCATCGGCACGGTATCGCCGGCGTCCGCTGGCGACCGGGGTCGACGGCGACCACTCTCCGTATTTCCCCGTTCGCGCAGAGTGGTCCGTTACAGTGGTCTCATGGACATCGCCGACCTCGATCGACTTCTGATGATGCTCGAGGAGCTCGACGGCTCCGACCTCCACGTCAAGGCCGGGGCTCCACCCCGGATGCGCATCGCCGGATCGCTGCGCACCCTCGACGAGCGAGCCGACGTTCACGGCCGAGGACACCCAGCGCATCGCCGAGGCGATGATGACCGAGACCGTCCGCGAGACGTTCCACGCCCGGCACGAGGCCGACTTCGCCTACAGCGTGCCCGGCACCGGGCGCTTCCGGGTCAACGCCTACTACCAGCGGTCGTCGGCCGCCCTGGCCATCCGGCGCGTGCGGGCCTCCGCCGCCACCGCCGAGGAGCTCGGACTGCCCGCCGGTCGTCACCCAGCTGGCCCAGGAGATGCGCGGGCTCGTGCTCGTCACCGGACCGACCGGCTCCGGCAAGACGACGACGCTGGCCGCCATGGTCGACCACATCAACCACCTCCGGGCCTGCCACATCGTCACCATCGAGGACCCGGTCGAGGTGCTCCACCAGGACGACCTGGCCGCCATCGACCAGCGCGAGGTCGGATTCGACACCGACTCGTTCTCCTCGGCCATGCGGGTCGTCCTGCGCCAGGACCCCGACGTCATCCTGGTGGGCGAGATGCGCGACCAGGAGACGGTCGCCGCCGCCCTCGAGCGCCGCCGAGACGGGCCACCTCGTCTTCTCGACGCTCCACACCATCAACGCCACCGAGACGATCAACCGCATCGTCGACTTCTTCCCACCCCACCAGCAGACCCAGATCCGGCTCAGCCTGGCCGGTTCGCTCCAGGGGATCGTCTGCCAGCGGCTGATCCCGACCGTCGAGGGAGACAGCCGGGTGCCGGCCCTCGAGGTGCTGGTCATCAACGGCCGGATCCAGCAGGCCATCATCGACCCCCTGCTGACCGGCGACATCGAGGCGCATCGTGGCCGACGGCGCCTACTACGGCATGGTCACCTTCGACCAGTCGCTGGCCACCCTGCTCGCCACGGGGCGGATCACCCTGGCCGAGGCCATGGCCACGGCCACCAATCCCCACGACCTCAAGGTGATGCTCGAGCGCCAGGGGATCCTCCAGACCGGGTCGTTCGCCGCCGCCAGCTGGCCTGAGCCCTCCGCTCGGCGCCCCGGCGTCACCGGGTGCTCGATCGGTCCTGCATCCGATCCCGCCCACGGTTGCCGCTCAGCTCGTGTATCCGTCATGGCAGACCGGTCATGCCGGCCCGACGCGGCCAGAAACTTGCACTGATCGTCGAGCCACCGAGGTACCGGAGACAGACCGATGAGATGCACTGACGACGACCGTGACCGAGTGCGGTGCCCGAGACAGCGCCGGCACCAGATCGACTGCCATGGCCGATCCATCGACGGCGAGCGGACCGCCCGAGCAGCGGCACGTCAGAGGAGCGTTCACATGGCACGCCTGACCGTCGGACTCGACATCGGCACGAGCGCAGTCCGCGCCGCCGAGCTCGACATCTCCAAGTCCACCCCCGGTCCTCCTGACCTACGGCCAGGTCGGCCTCCCGCCCGGCTCGCTCGTCGACGGCGAGATCCGCGACAGCTCCGCGGTCACCGAGGCCATCCAGAAGCTCTGGAAGAACGGGCAGTTCTCGGGCCGCTCGGTCATCGTCGGCATCGCCGGCCTGCGGGCCATCACCCGCGAGATCGACCTCCCCTACGTCCCCGACGACGAGGTCGACAGCGCCGTGCGGTTCCAGTCGGAGGAGGTCATCCCCTTCCCTCCCGACCAGACCATCCTCTCCTCGCAGATCCTCGCCGACTACACCAACGACGAAGGCGGCCAAGATGCGCCGGGTCCTGGTGGCCGCCGCCCACGTCGACCTGGTCAACGGGGTGATCGACGTCGGTCGAGCGGGCCGGGCTGACCGTCGACGGCGTCGACCTCATCTCGTCCGCCCTGGTCCGGGCCATCGGCGGCTCGGCCGCCGCGACGCCGCGGCCTCCGACCAGCCCGAGGCCATCGTCTCGATCGGTGCCGGGCTCACCGTGGTCGTCGTCCACCAGGACGGCCGCCCCCAGTTCGTCCGCACCATCGGCTCGGGTGGCAACGCCACGACCGCCGCCATCTCGGCTTCGCTCGACGTCCCGATCGTCGGACGCCGAGGCACTCAAGTACCGCTTCGGCGAGGACAGTCGCCCAGATCCAGGCGGCCGAGCGGGTCGCCCAGCCGAGCATGCTCGAGCTGGTCGACGAGATCCGGAACTCGATCCAGTACTTCGCCTCGCTCCCCGACCGGCTGCCGGTGTCCGCGGGTCGCTGATCACCGGCGGCGGCTCCGAGCTCCACGGCCTCATCGCCGATGCTCGAGGCCCAGGTGCGCATCCCGGTGCACTTCCGGCTCGCCGCTCGACCGGCTCGACACCTCGAAGCTCGACCTCGCCCCCGAGCAGGCCGACGAGGTCGGCCCCGTGCTGGCCTCGCCGATCGGGCTGGCCCTGCCGGAGCCCGACAAGGCGGTCAAGAAGTTCAACCTGCTGCCGCCCGAGGTCGCCCAGCAAGGCCAGGATGAAGCGGATCCAGCAGCGCACGCTGGTCGGCTCGGTCGCCGTCATCGTCTGCTGGTCCTGTTCGGCGGATGGAAGTTCCTCCAGGTCCACAACGCCCAGAACAACGTCAACACCCTCCAGGCGACATCGCCTCGCTCAACGCCCAGGTGCCCGAAGTACGACCTGGTGGTGGCGGCCAACGACGCCTACACCAAGGGTCTGCCCGACGGGCGTCCGTGCTCAACTCGGCCGTCGACTGGCCCCTGGCCCTCAACAGCCTGATCGCCATCACCCCGCCGAACGCCGAGGTGCTGACCTTCACGGGAGCCAGCTCGTCGGCGACCGGGCCGGCCGACGCCGGCGCCACCGGCTCCACCGCGGCCGCCGTCGGCGTCGAAGCCCGGCGCCGCCACCGGCACCCAGTCGGCCGCCATCGGGACGATCGACCTCAGTGTCAACGGGCCCGGGTCCGAGCCTGTCGATCTCCGAGGCGTGGATCAACGCCATCTCGACGTCGCAGCTCTTCGCCAACCCGCTCCAGGGAGCGACGACGGTCGAACCCGACAACACCATCTCGTTCCCCTTCACCGTCTCGGTCACCCCGAATGCCAGCCTCAGCAAGAATGCGAGCCTGAAATGAACACCGTCCGCGAGTACCGGATGCCGCTGCTCATCGCGGGCGGCGCCCTGGTCGTCGCCATCATCCTGTGGCTGGCGCTGATCTCGCCGCAGAACTCGAAGCTCTCAGTCGCTCCAGGCCCAGAGCACCACGCTCCAGGCGCCAGGAGACGGCGCTCCAGGCCAGCTCACCGCCCTGCAGTCCGAGGGCCAGAAGCTCTCGTCCAACTGCGCCGACCTCCAGAAGATCAGCACCCAGATCCCCTCGGTCCAGAGCCCGACCGACGTCGACGCCGAGGAGTCCAGCTTCGAGAGCCAGTTCAACGCCCTGGCCGCCACCTCGGGCGTCACCCTCGCCCAGTTCAGCGGGTTCACCCCGGCCACGACCACGGCGCCGCGGCCGACCACGGCGCCCGACCGCGGCGGCCGGCCGGAGCCGACGACCCCGCCGGCGTGACCGCCGTGCCCACCACGCTCACCGTCAGGGCAACTACGGCCAGATCATCGTCGTTCGTCAACGGGCTGGACAGCTTCCCCCGGCTCTTCGTGATCCAGAAGTTCATCCTCGCCTACGGAGCCGCCGCCGTCGGCCAGCGGCATCGTCGAGTGCGGCGACGGCCTCGGCGCCGCTCGTCCACGAGCAGCGCCACGGTCACCGGGCGGCACGCCGCTGTGGGTCGGTGGGACGCCGACGTCGCCGTCGGCCGGTCCCTACAACCTGGCGATCACCGGGTCGATCTACTACACGTCGACGCCCAACGCCCTGGCCGCCTGCACCAAGGCCACCGCCGCCCAGGCGGCCGACCAAGTAACCCGCACCGCCGATCCGGTCGACCGGATCGCCGGTGCCGACCGGCCGGGTCCGGGGTCCGACGCTCGGTCAGACCCCGCTGATCTGCATGTCGCCGATGGCCAGCGTCTGGCCGGCGGCGATGCCGGGAGCCACTCGACGTCGGCGCCCACCGCCACCAGGGACAGCAGCATCCGCTGCAGGGTGGAGGCCACGGTGATCTCCCGGACCGGCTCGGCCAGTCTGCCGTCCCGGATCATCAGGCCCTCGGCGCCCACCGAGAAGTCGCCGCTGATCGGGTTGACCCCCGAGTGCACCCCGGTCATCGACTGGACGAACAGCCCCTCCCCCACCGCGGCCAGCACCCCGTCCTCGTCGTAGCCCTCGGGTCCGGGGGCGAGGGTCAGGGCCCGGCACCCCGGCGCCGGGCGTGCCGGCGTACCCGCCGCGCACCGCCGAGCCGGTCGAGGCCACCCCCGCCCGCGAGCCGGAGACGGTGTCGTAGAGGAACCCCCGCAGGATCCCCGCCGTCGATCAGGACGTTGCGCCGGCAGGCCAGGCCCTCGGCGTCGTAGGCGGCCGCGCCGTAGGCCCGGGGGTCGGTGGGATCGTCGACCAGGGTCAGGCCGGGGTGGCCGACCTGCTCGCCGATCCGGCCGGCGAAGAACGACCGGCCCTTGGCCACCGCCTCGCCCGACAGCGCCGAGGAGACGACCGACAGCAGGGTGGTGGCCATCCGCCGGTCGAACACCACCGTCGACCGACCCGACGGGCCCTTGGTGGCGCCGAGCAGCCGGACGGCCCGGGTCACCGCGTCGCTCACAGGCCCGGTCCGGGTCGAGGTCCGTCGAAGCCCCGGCCGACGCTGTAGCCGCCGCCGGTCTGGCTGGCGTCCCCCTCGCCGGCGATGACCCTCACCGACAGGTAGCCGGAGGTCTTGCGGGTCGACGACCGGATACCGGTGGTCGACACCAGCGCCGACTCGGACGGCCACGTCGCCGTAGTCGGCCGACGTCCACCTGGCGGATCCTCGGGTCGGCGGCCCGGGCCCGGGCCTCGAGCTCCAGGGCCAGCTCCACCTTGCGCTCGTGGTCGGCACCGCGGCCAGTCCGTCGTCCCACAGGTCGACCGGCACGGCCTCGCACCCCGTCGGGCACGGCCAGCCGCACGTGCTCGTCGGCGCGTGGCGAACCGGGCGTTGTCCCGGGCCTCGTCCAGGGTCTCGCCGAGGACCGACTCGTCGAGCGACCCGGCCCAGGCGAAGCCCGAGCCGGTGGTCGACGACGACCCGGATGCCGATGCCGGCCGAGGTGGCCGAGGTCAGCGACTCGACCTCGCCGTCGTAGGCCCGGACCTCGGTCTCGGTGCCCCGGGCCACGTAGACCTCGACCTCCTCGCCGGTGCCGGCCCAGCCGGCCACCCGCTCGGCCAGCGCCAGCAGGTCCCCGGGTCGGTCGGCGGCCCGGTCGTCTCCTCGCGTGGCGGTGCTCACTCGGCCGTCCCCCCGATGGTCACGCCGGTCAGGCGCATGGTGGCCTGGCCGCACCCGACCGGCACGCTCTGGCCGTCCTTGCCGCAGGTACCCGGGGTCATGGAGAAGTCGGTGGCCACGGCGTCGATGCGCTTGAGGATCTCGGGGCCGTTGCCGATCAGGTTGGCGTCGCGCAGCGGCTCGGTGATCTTCCCGTCCTCGATCAGGTAGGCCATCGTCGTCCCGAAGACGAAGTCGCCGGTGGTGGTGTTCACCTGGCCGCCACCGAGCTTGGCCACGTAGACCCCCCGGGGCGTCTGGGCCACGATCTCGTCGGCGTCGTCCTCCCCGGGCAGCAGGAAGGTGTTGGTCATCCGCACCATGGGCAGGTCCTGGTAGGACTGGCGCCGCCCGTTGCCCGACGACGACCCGCCCCTCCTTGCGGGCCCGCAGGTAGTCCCACAGGTAGTCGGTGAGGATCGCCGTTCTCGATCAGCACGTTGCGCTGGGCCGGCCGGCCCTCGTCGTCGACCGCGAACGTGCCCCACTCCGACCCCACGGTGCCGTCGTCGACCAGGGTCACCAGCGGGCTGGCCACCAGCTGGCCGACCTTGCCCGGTGTAGACCGAGGCGTCCTTGACGATGTGGTCGGCCTCGAGCCCGTGGCCGCAGGCCTCGTGGAAGAGGATGCCGCCGCTGCCCGCCGGCCAGCACCACCGGCAGCTCGCCGGAGGGGGCCGGCCGGGCCGAGAGCTTGGCCAGCGCCTGGCGAGGCCGCCGTGCCGGGCCAGCTCCTCCACCGACACCTCGTCGAACAGCTCGAAGCCGAGGGTGCGGGCCGCCGTCTCGTAGCCCGGTCTGCATGCCCGGTGTCGCCCGAGCGCCACGCACGACACCGAGAACCGGGTCCGGGCCTGCTCGTCGCCGGCCAGCAGGCCGTCGGAGTTGGCGATCAGCACCCGGCGGCGCGAGGTCGCCGCACCCGGCCTGGACCTGGGTGATCGGCGTCACCCGAGGCCCGGGCCGCCTCGTCGGCCCGCTCGCAGCAGCTCGAGGGCGTCGGCCTTGGATCCGCGTGGTCGGCGCCGGGCGGTCGCCCGGCACGCCGGCCGACGCCGCCGCCCGACAGGTGGCCCACGTCCACCGACCGGGAGCCCCCGCCGCTGCCGGGCCACCGCCGAGGCCGCCTCGGCCGCCCGGAGCAGCCCCCGCTCGCTGAGGTCGGCGGTGTGGGCGAACCCGGTGGTCTCGCCGGTCACCACCCGGATGCCGGCCCCCCGCTCCCGTCCCGACGACAGCTCCTCCACCCGCCCGTCGTCGAGCATGGCCGACGAGTTCGACCGGTCCTCGGCGAACACCTCGGCGAAGTCGCCGCCGTTGCGCAGCGCCTCCGCCAGCACCCGCTCCAGCACGGGGGTATCGATCATCGTCGGCCTCCTCGCTCGCACTGCCCGGCGCCCGGTGGCCGACGTCAGTGTCCGTCGCGTATCGTACCGGCGTGGCCCCCCGCACCGGTCTGTCCGCCCGTATCGAGCTCGAGGTGACCGACGCCGACACCGCCGAGGCCTTCCGCTCCGGCACGGTGCCCGTCCTGGCCACGCCCCGCCTGGTCGCCCTGTGCGAGGAGGCCAGCTGCCTGGCCATCGAGGGCCACCTCCCCGAAGCGGGCACGTCGGTGGCCAAGCGGGTCCAGTTCGACCACCTGGTACCGGTCGGCGTCGGCGGGAAGGTGTGGGCCGAGGCCACCCTCGACCGCATCGAGGGACGGCGTCTGGTGTTCACCCTCTCGGTGTCCGAGGGCGCCGGCCTGGTGGCCGCCGGCAAGCTGGTCCGGGTCATCGTGGACCGCGACGACCTTCCTCGGCCAACGTCCGCTGACCGACCGGCCACCGGCCGGCAGGGCCGGAGGTCACATTCCTGCGGCTCCGGCGCCGATCCGGACGCCGGGGACGGTCCCACTGGAACGCTGTCGCCGGGGCCGCGCTGGTAGCCTGACCCCGAAGGCACCCCCTGACATGATCCTCGAACACATCGACAGCCCGGCCGACCTCCGGGCCCTGACCCCCGACGAGCTGGCCGTCCTCTCCGCCGGAGATCCGGGACTTCATCGTCGACGCCGTCACCGCCACCGGCGGCCACCTCGGCTCCAACCTGGGCGTGGTCGAGCTGACCCTGGCCCTCCACCGGACCTTCGACTCGCCCACGCGACCTCCTGCTGTGGGACACCGGCCACCAGGCCTACGTCCACAAGCTCGTCACCGGCCGGCGCGCGAGGCCTTCACCCACCTCCGCCAGGAGGACGGGCTCTCGGGCTACCCGAGCCGCACCGAGTCCGAGCACGACTGGGTCGAGAACAGCCACGCCTCGACCATCCTCAGCTACGCCCACGGCATGGCCACCGCCTTCGAGCTGCAGGGCAAGGACCGGCGGGTGGTGGCCGTGGTCGGCGACGGGGCCCTCACCGGGGGCATGGCCTACGAGGCCCTCAACAACCTCGGCCACTCGGGCAAGCGGGTCGTCATCGTCCTCAACGACAACGGGCGCTCGTACGCACCGACCGTCTCCCAGCTCTCGCTCAGCCTCACCCACCTGCGGCTCAGCCCGGCCTACGTGCAGGCCCGCCAGCGCCTCCGGCACCTCCTCCGCGAGCTCCCGGCCGTCGGCGAGCTGGCCTACTCCGGCGTCCACGGCCTGACCAGCGCCCTGCGCGAGGTGGTCACGCCCCACACCTTCTTCGAGGCCCTGGGCATCCGCTACGTCGGCCCCATCGACGGCCACGACATCGCCGGGCTCGAGCAGGCCCTGGCCAACGCCGCCGAGTGGGACGGGCCGATCGTGGTCCACGTCCTCACCCAGAAGGGCCGGGGCTACGCGCCGGCCGAGGAGGACGACGTCCAGCGCCTGCACGACGTCAAGGTCAAGGCACCCGAGCCAGCCCCGCTCGACGGGCCCGACGCACCGGCGGACGCCGCCGTCCCCATGCTCCAGAACGCCTCGCTGTCGGTCGGCGGCTCCGACGATCGCCCCCGACACGCCGGTGACCACCTACACCGACGCCTTCACCCGGGCCCTCCTGCTGCACGCCGAGGCCGACCCCCGCATCGTGGCCATCACCGCCGCCATGCCCGGACCCACCGGCCTCCTCCCGTTCGAGGCCCGCTTCCCCGACCGGTTCGTCGACGTGGGCATCGCCGAGCAGCACGCCGTGACGTCGGCGGCCGGGCATGGCCATGGCCGGCCTGCGACCCGGTGGTGGCCGTCTACTCGACCTTCTTCTCCCGCGCCTTCGACCAGGCCAACCTCGACGTCGGCCTCCACCGGCTGCCCGTGGTGCTGGTCCTCGACCGGGCCGGCATCACCGGCGACGACGGGCCCAGCCACCACGGGGTGCTCGACATGGCCCTGGGCCTCGTCCATCCCGGGCATGACCGTCTTCGCCCCCTCGTCGGCCCCCGAGGTCGAGGCCATGCTGGCCACCGCCCTCACGCTCGACGGGCCCGTCGGTCATCCGCTTCCCGAAGACGCCGGCGCCGCCGGTGGCCGCCCGGGCCGTGGGCTCGGGCCTGCAGGCCCGCCGGGTCCGCGACGGGCGACGGCTCGGTCTGCATCCTGGCCGTCGGGAAGATGCTCGGTGCCGCCGTCGACGGCGGCCGACGGCTCGCCGCCGAGGGGATCGACGTCACCGTCTGGGACGCCCGGGTGGTCTCCCACCCCGACCCGGCCATGCTGGCCGACGCCGCCCGCCACGCGCGTCGTGATCACCGCCGAGGACGGCGTCCGCCAGGGTGGGGCCGGGATGTTCCTGGCCGACGCCCTCCGGGCGCACGGTGCCGCTCGGCGCCTGCCCGCCGTGGTGCACCGCGGGATCCCACGGCCTTCCTCGCCCAGGGCAAGCCCGACCGGATCCTGGCCCGGCTCGGCCTCGACGGGACGGGGATCGTCCGCACCGTCCGCGAGACGCTGGCCGAGCTGCAGCACCCGGCCGAGCTGCGCAGCCCGGTGACGCCGGGCTCCGACGCCCCGGGCTGACCACACGGCGGTGGGCGCCGGCCGGCGCCGTCCTCCCGCGAGCTCGCCAGCTGGACCGGGGCACGCCGCACCCCGGACAGAAACCTGTTCTACTATCGGCCGATGAGCACCTTCAACCTCGCCGACCTGTTCGAGGCCTCCGTCGACGCCTACGGGGACCGGGAGTACCTGGTGGCCGCCGGCCAGCGGCGGACCTACGCCGAGATGGAGGAGCGGGCCAACCGCCTGGCCCACTTCCTGGCCGCCCAGGGCGTGGGCCCCGGCGACCACGTGGGCATCTACGCCCTCAACAGCGTCGAGTGGGTGGAGACGGCCTGGGCCGTCTTCAAGCTGCGGGCCGTCTGGATCAACATCAACTACCGCTACGTCGAAGAGGAGCTGCGCTACCTCTTCGCCAACGCCGACCTGGTGGCCCTGGTCCACCAGGCCGAGTACACGCCCCATGTGACCGCACTGCGGCCCGAGCTGCCCGACCTCCAGCTCGTCATCGGCATCGACGACGGTTCCGGCGTCCCCGCTCGGCGACGGCACCGTCCCCTACGAGGAGGCCATGGCCGCGGGTTCGCCCGAGCGGGACTTCGGCCCCCGGTCGGGCGACGACTACTACATCCTCTACACCGGGGGCACGACCGGGATGCCCAAGGGCGTGGTCTGGCGCCACGAGGACGTCTTCTACGCCCTCGGGCGGCGGGGTCGACCCGACCACCAACACCCGGGTGCAGGCGCCCGAGGAGATGGTGGAGAAGGGTCGGGGTGGCCAGCTCACCCTCCTGCCCATCGCCCCGCTCATGCACGGCGCCACCCAGTGGTGCATCATGGGCCAGAGCTTCGTGGGCAACCGCACCATCCTGGTGTCCGAAGTTCGACCCGCACGAGGTCTGGCGCCTGGTCGAGTCCGAGAAGGCCAACTCGGTGATGATCACCGGCGACGCCATGGGCAAGCCGCTGATCGAGGCCCTCGACGAGCCGGGCGCCGACTACGACCTGTCCTCGCTGCTGGCCGTGACCTCTTCGGCCGCCCTCTTCTCCGCTCCGGTCAAGGACGAGTTCTTCCGCCACTTCCCGAATCTGGTGATCGTCGACGCCATCGGCTCCTCGGAGTCGGGCAACAACGGCATGGCCACCCTGACCAAGGGACAGACGGCCATGAAGAGCGGCCCGACGGTCAGCGTGCTGGGGGACACGGTCGTCTTCGACGAGGACCTCCGTCCCGTCGTCCCGGGTTCGGGCGTCGTCGGCAAGATCGCCCGGTCGGGTGACATCCCCGTCGGGTACTACAACGATCCCGAGAAGACGGCCGAGGTGTTCATCACCGTGGACGGCACCCGCTTCACCATGCCCGGGGACTTCGCCACCATCGAGGCGGACGGGACCATCACCCTGCTCGGACGGGGCTCCGTCTCCATCAACTCCGGAGGGGAGAAGATCTTCCCCGAGGAGGTCGAGTCGGCGGTGCGCTCGCACCCGGCCGTGCTCGACGCCATCGTGGTCGGAGCCCCCGACGACCGCTGGGGCCAGCGGGTGGCCGCCATCATCCAGCCCCGGGGCGAACAGGTCCCCACCCTCGACGAGATCCAGGACCACTGCCGTAGTCACATCGCCGGGTACAAGGTGCCCCGGCAGCTCCACGTGGTCGAGCTCATCGAGCGGTCCCCGAGCGGCAAGCCCGACTACCGCTGGGCGGCCACGATCGTGGCCGAGGCCCCCGAGGAGTCCGACGCCGGCGGGGCCCGTACGGCCTCGGGCTCCTGAGCGGTAGCCCGCGTGGCGGTCGAACTGGCCGAGGTGGCGGCTCCCTCCCGTTCGGCCGTGCTCACCATGGAGATCCAACGCGGGGTGGTCGGTGACCTGACGGCCTTCCCCCAGCTGGCCGACGCGGCCGCCCGGGTCGGGGTGGTCGCCAACACGGCCCGGCTGCTCCGGGCGGCCCGGACCCTCGGGGTCCCCGTCGTCCACTGCACCGCCGAGTTCCGGGCCGACCGGGCCGGATCGACGGTCAACTGCCAGCTGATCGCGGCCATGGTTCGCAATCCCGACCACCTCCTGGTCGGGACCCCGGCCACCGAACTGTGCGAGGGGCTCGGACCCGAGGAGTCGGACCTGGTGTGCCCCCGCCTGCACGGCGTATCGCCGTTCACGGGCACGTCGCTCGACAGCTGGCTACGGAGCCTCGGCGTGGGAACGGTGGTGGCCACCGGGGTCTCGGTCAACCTGGGGGTGCTCGGTCTGGCCATCGAGGCCTGCAACCTCGGCTATCAGGTCGTGGTCCCCCGCGACACCGTCGCCGGACTCCCGGACGAGTACGCCGACGCCGTCCTCGACAACACCTTCCCGCTCATCACCACCGTGACCACCACCGACGATCTGCTGGCGGCCTGGGGGACGACGGGGGTCTGAGGCCCTCCCGCTCCCGTGCCACGGGCGAGGGCCGACCGGGGTTCCGGGGTTGTCCGGCGGTCGGGATCCGAGCCGTCAGAAGTGGCGCGTCCCGTCCAGCCCGATCAGGGCGTTGGTGGGGAGCGCGGTGACTTCGACGTCCGGCACCGGGAACGCGAACTCGGGGAACTTCGGCTGGGCCGTGGCGCGGTACCGGGTGGTGGAGTGGATCGGGTCCTGGTCGAACTGGGGGATGACCTTGGTGCCGAAGACCTCGAGCATCTCGAGTACCTCGTCCTGCTCGACCGAGTCCGACGGGATGCCGAACACCAGCTGGTCGGCTCCCACCTCCTGGTAGCGGGCCAGCTGCTCGGCCACCTCGTCGGGCTCGCCGCAGAGCAGCCAGCCACCTTCGATGAGCCGGTCGAGGCTCTCCTCGTCGCCCACCCCGGGGATGGTCTCCGGCCAGGTCGGCGCGTAGTCGGGCTTGGGCATCGTGTCGTGGTAGAGGCAGACCATCGAGTACAGGTAGCCGCGGCACTGACGGAGGGCGATCTCCCGGGCGTGCTTGCGGTCCGAGGTGCAGATGACCGCGTTGGTGATCATCACGTTGTCGTTCTTGAACTGGCCGATGGGGTTGGTGCAGGCGGCCACCCCCTCCTTGTAGGCGTCGATACGGCCCTTGAGGGAGTAGACCGGCTCGAAGTTGAAGGCGATGGCGCCGATGCCCATCTCGCCGGCGGTGGTGAAGGTGCCCGGATTGCCACAGGCCACCCAGATCGGCGGGTGTCCCTTGCCGTAGGGCTTGGGGAGGATGTTGTGGGGTGTCGGAACGGTGAAGTGCTCACCCTCGAACATGTAGTCGCGCTGCTCCCACATGCGGGGCACCTCCTGGACGACCTCGTTCCACTCCGGCTTGGTCGAGTTCTTGTCCAGGATGTTGAAACTGGCCATCTCGTGGCTGCCCGCCCCCCGGCCGGTGCCCCACTCGAAACGGTTGTGGGTGAGGTGGTCCATCATGGCGGCCCGCTCCGCGTAGCGGACCGGGTGCTCCTTGCGGGGCGACAGGCTGTTGATGGCGGTACCGATGTGGATCCGCTCGGTCTTGGCCGCCACCCATCCCATGACGGGCTCGGGCGCCGACATGTGCGAGTACTCCGTCAGTGCGTGGTGCTCGCCGAACCAGGCGTACTTCCAGTTGTAGCGGTCGGCGGTGACGGCGATCTCGATCTCCCGCTCGAGCATGAGGTGCTCGGCATCCGTGTCGCGGGACGCCGGCCCCGGCAGGTACCCGTTGATGAAGATTCCGAACTCCATGAATGGGGCTCCTCTGGGTGGGCGAATTCGTCGACGTCGAACGGTAACAGCAGGCCTGGTAAATTGCAACGTGTTCCAGATTTGTGCCTGGACGCCGGTCGGGGGACCCGACCGTGGCGCATGGCGTACTGTCGCCTGTCGACCGAACACCCTGGGGGGAACCGTTGGAGACCATCGACCAGCTGATCCGCGACCGGGCGGATGACGATCGCGTCGGACTGGCGTTCTCGGACCGCACCTGGACGCACGCCGAGGTGGTCCGGGCACAGGCCGAGCGGGCCGCCCTGCTGCTGCGACTGCGACGGCCGGGACCGTTCCACGTCGCCCTGCTGATGGACAACCTGCCGGAGTACGTGTTCTGGATGGGCGGTGCGGCGCTGGCCGGAGCAGTCGTGGTGGGCGGCAACCCGACCCACCGCGGCGACGAACTCGCCCGGGACCTCTCCCACACCGAGTGCCAGCTCCTGGTCACCACCCCGGCCTACCGACGACTGGTCGAGGGCCACGACCTCGGTACCGCGCTGCCTCCCGACCGCATCCTCGTCATCGACGACCCGACCGGGGACCGGGACCCCGGCGGTGCCTCGGAGTACTCCCGGCTGCTGGCCGACGTGTCCGGCGCGCCCCTTCCGGACCGGGAGGAGGTGGGTGTCACCGAGGAGACCCTCGGCCTGCTGCTCTTCACGTCGGGCACGTCCGGAGCTCCGAAGGCCTGCCTGTGCAGCCAGGGCCGGCTCGCCCGGATCGGCGGGATCGTGGCGCAGATGTACGAGATAGGTCCCGACGACGTCTGCTACCTCTCCATGCCGCTGTTCCACTCCAACGCCCTCATGGCCGGATGGGCCCCCGCCCTCGCCGCCGGCGCCACCGCGGCGCTGCGCGAGCGGTTCAGCGCCAGCCAGTTCCTCGTCGACGTCCGCCGGTACGGGGTCACCTACTTCAACTACGTGGGCAAGCCCCTCTCCTACATCCTCGCCACCCCGGAGCACCCCGACGACGCCGACAACACCCTCCGGCGGTGTTTCGGCAACGAGGCGGCGGAGGCGGACGTGGCGAAGTTCGCCGAGCGGTTCGGGTGCACGGTCCAGGACGCCTACGGGTCGACCGAGGGAGGGGCGGCCATCCAGAGGACGCCCGACACCCCGCGGGGCGCCCTCGGCCGCGCCCTGCCGGGCACGATGATCGTGGACAGCGAGACGGGCGAGGAGTGCCCCCGGGCCGTCTTCGACGAGCGCGGCCGCCTACTCAACGCCGAGGAGGCCATCGGCGAGCTGGTGAGCCAGACCGGGGCCACCGGATTCGAGGGCTACTGGCACAACGCCGATGCCGAACGGGCCCGGATCCGCAACGGCTGGTACTGGACCGGCGACCTGGCCTACCGCGACGAGGACGACTTCTTCTACTTCGGCGGCCGGGACTACGACTGGCTGCGGGTCGACGGCGAGAACTTCGCCTCGGCTCCGGTCGAGGGCATCCTCCAGCGCCATCCCGACGTCGTCCTCGCCTCCGTCTACGCCGTGCCCGACACCGTGGTGGGCGACCAGGTCATGGCCACGCTCCTGCTGCACGAGGGAGCGAGCTTCGACCCCGCGTCGTTCGCCGCCTTCCTGGAGGGCGAGGAGGACCTCGGCACGAAGTGGGCGCCGAGGTTCGTCCGGATCACCGATCGGCTGCCCGAGACGGCGACGTCCAAAGTGGTGAAACGGGTGCTGCGCAACCAGGCCTGGAACTGCGACGAGCCCGTCTGGTGGCGCCCGACCAAGGAGGCCCCCTACCGGCGGTTGACGGCCGAGGACGCCGAGGAGCTGGACCGGGCCATCGCCGAACGCTGACGGCGGCCCGTAGCGCAGCCACCGAGCGCGCCGGTGGGGCGGCCCCGGGAGAAACCCGGAACCACCCCACCGATGGGCGCGTGGACCCCGCGGCCGGGCCGCGGGGTCCGGGGCACTCAGAAGGAACGGCCGACGGCGATGCCTTCGAGACCGCTGTGGCCCGGCAGCTCGGGTGCCACCGAACCGGTGGCGACGAGCGTGCCGTTCGGCTGGATGGCGAACGAGTCGACCAGGTCGCTGGCGCCCGTCTCGACGAAGAGCGACCGGCCGTCCAGGGACGTGGCCAGGTCCACCGGACCCGGATCGGTCGGGGCGGTCGCCACCACCGTCGGGACGCCCGAGGCGCCGATGGTGTAGCTGGTCACGGCGGCACTGCCGGCGTTGGCACCGAAGACGAACCGGCCGTTCGTGGCGACCCAGCACAGCGCGGCCAGACCGTCGGTGGTCGAGGCCAGCTCCGTCACCCTGCCGTTACCGGCCACCGAGTAGGTGGTCAGCGCGCTCGTGCCCGCTTCGGTCACGACGAGTTGGCCCGCCGGGTCGAACGTGAACCCGAACGGGACCGGTGTGGCCGAAGGGTTGACGACCGGTGCCCCGGTCACCGACCCCGACGGTGTCAGGTTGAACACGTCGATGTCACTGCCGTTGAGCTTGGTCGTGACGACCAGCTGGCGTCCGTCGGGGGTGAATCCGATCTGGCCCGGCGTGTTGAGGAAGGCCGGTGTCAGCCCGGGGGTCAGTCCGAGCGACTGGTGGCTTCCCGGAACGGGCTCGAGCGAGTCGGCGTAGTAGCCCTGGATCGAGCCGGTCCCGCCGGCGTTCAGGACGTAGACGAGGTCGCCGCGCACGGCCACGCTCACCGGGGTGGTTCCGCCGGACGAGACCACGCGAGGTCCGCTCAGGAAGGGTCCGAACGCATGGAACTCCGAGATCGTGTTGCTGCCCCCGTTCACGGCGACCAGCACGCCGTCATCTGCATCGAAGGCGAGGCTGCCCTGCGAGGCGAGCTTGTCCACCGCCGAGCCGGGGATGTCCACGCCGAGCCCTCCGGTGCCGGCCCGTCCCACCGGATGGAGGCCACCACCATCGGACACATAGGTCACGATCTGGTTTCCGGTCGGGTCGTTGGTCTGTACGTACACGGTGGACAGGTGGCCGAGACCGCCGGGACCGGCGCCGTCGGCGCCGGCCACGGCCGGGAGGGCGAGGGCGGCGATGGTGGCGGCCACGCCGGTGAGGGCGGCCAGGGTGAAGGAACGTCGCATGAAGTCTCCTTGTAGAGGGTCGGGCGGAGCAGGTGCTGCCTAACTCAGTCAGGTGGCCGCGTGGTCCGTTACAGACCGGTCGGGTCGGCACTTCGGCCGGGGACGGGGCGGTCGCGGCGCTGGACGTTCCGTAACGCCCGCGCCCTCCGGTCGGACTAGTGCCGTGTCCGTTCGAACCCACCGGAGGCTTCCATCATCAGCGTCGATGGCGACACCACCGCGTCGGTACGTGACCGTCACCGCCGGGGAGGCCGATCTACAGTGCAACCCATGGAGTCCGACGTCGAGCTGCTCACCCGGCTCCGCGACGGCGATGAGACGGCCTTCGTCAATCTCGTCGGCCGGTACCAGGGCTCCCTCCTCCGGGTGGCCCGGACCTTCGTGCCCAACGACGCCGTCGCCGAGGAGGTCGTCCAGGACACCTGGATGGGCGTGGTCCGCGGCGTCGACCGATTCGAGGGCCGGTCGTCGTTCAAGACCTGGCTGTTCCGCATCCTCGTCAACCGCGCCCGCACCTCGGGTGTCCGCGAGCACCGCCATGTCTCCATCGACCCCTCGGAGCCGGCCGTCAGCCCGGACCGGTTCGACGGTACCGGCGCCTGGTCCGAGCCGGTCACGCCGTGGGAGGCCGATGCCGACGACCGCCTGGTCGCCGCGGCCTGGGGTCCCGTGCTCCGCGAGGCCATCGACGCGCTGCCCGAACGCCAGCGCGACGTGGTGCTGCTGCGCGACGTCGAGGGGCTCCCGAGCGAAGACGTGTGCGACGTGCTCGGGATCAGCGACGGGAACCAGCGGGTGCTGCTCCATCGGGGACGCAGCCGACTTCGTTCGGCGCTCGAGTCCGAACTGCGCACGAGGGGGCGGTGATGGTCCTACTTCGACGTCGTGACGATCTGGCGTGCCAACAGGTGGTCGAGCTGGTCAGCGACTACCTCGAGGGAGCGCTCCCCCGTGCCGAGCGTCGGCGCTTCGAGCGCCATCTGCGCGGCTGTCCGAACTGCACCGCCTACCTCGAGCAGATGCGGCTGACCATCGCCACCACCGGCCGGCTCACCCCCGACGACCTCCCACCCGAGGCCCGCGACGAGTTCACCCGGTTGTTCCGCACGTGGCGCGCCGGGGACGGGGACGACCCGCCCCGCGACGACGCACCGACGGGCCACGACGGCTGATCCCGGGACTGCGCGGCCACGGCCGAACCCGGGCGACGGCCGATCCTCGGGTGACCCCGCAGGATCCCACCCCGTCAAGCCGGTGATCCGCGCTCCGACCGCCCGGACCGGACGTCAGCCCGGCTCAGGAACGCCACGGCGATGACGAACAGCACCCCGAGGGCCAGACTCACGTGGCCGTCCCCCAGTCCGAGTCCACTCGTGGGCTTCGGCTTGCCGAGCCAGTCGGCGATCGAGGCCCCGACCGGTCGGGTCAGGACGTAGGCGAACCAGAAGGCCAGCACCTCGCCCATGTGGAAGTACCGGTAGCCCAGGGCCGGGACGAGGAGGAGGGCCGCGAAGAAGACGATCGAGGCGCCGTAGCCGAGCTTCAGCGTCGTGGCTGTGAAGTCGCCCAGAGCGGTGCCCATGGCGAAGGTGGACATCACGGTCAGCCAGTAGAAGAGCTCCCGTCGGGTGGTGTCGATGCTGTGGATCGACAGGGTGCCCTCCACCCGGTACCAGGCGACGAAGACCACGGTCAGGACCACGGCGAAGAAGAGTGACGAGACCGCGTAGGGGACACCGAACTGGATGTGGAGGACGTCGGCCGCCATCGTCCCGACGATGGCCACCAGCAGCACGGCCAGCCAGTACACCCACGGGATGTAGCGGTCCCGGGAGATCTGGAAGGCGATGACACCGAGCAGGACCACCGTCCCTGTCGCCACGGCCGGGACGGGGTGGAGCACCTTGACGAGGTAGTCCGACGTCGACTCCCCCATCGCCGTCGACAGCAGCTTGGCCACCCAGAACAGGGCGGTGATCTCGGGAACTTTGACCAGGGTGCGTCGGGTCAGGTCCACGGCCCGACATCGTAGGGTGCCCCCCGGCCCTTCGGGTGCAGGCCGACGGTCACCGCCTCCGGATCGGCTCGCCGGGCGACGTCGGCGGCGGTCAACCCCCGAGGGCGGTGTCCAATTCGTGATAGGTGATACCGAGGGCCCGGAAGGCCTCGATGAAGTCGGGGCTGGCGATGGTGGTGCTGAACTGCTGGAGCGTGGCCGATGCCGCCAGCGTGTTGGCCTCCGACACCGCCGTCGTCGCGGCCTGCTCGGCCGCGCTGGCCTGCACCTGGACGGACGCCGGGAAGTTCACCGTGCCCAGCGTGGTCTCGTAGGACTGCAGGCTGCTGGCGAGGCTGCCCGCCGCCGCGGTCGCACACGCCGTCTGTGTGCCGGACGTCAGACCTTCGCACGATCTGAGGGTGCTCTGGAACGTCGTGGTGGCGGTCTCCACCTGCGAGTACGCGTTCTGCACCACCAGGCGGGCGATCGACTTCTGGATCACGTCTCCGAAGCCGAAATTGAAGACCTGCGATCCGGCGTAGAGCAGCGCCCCGAGGACGATGAAGACGATGGTGAGTGCTCTGGCACCCTTCGTGAGGACGAGCGGCCACAGGCCGACGATCGCGGCGCCGTAACCCAGGCCGGAAGGACCCGGAGGGGGCGGTGGCATGGCTCCGGGCGGCGGTGGGGGCAGGACCCCCGGGCGGCGGCGGGGGCGGGCTGTCCGGGACCACGGGGAGACCGGTCGGGTACGCGCCGGCTCCCGGAGGGTAACCACCGGAGCCGGCCGGATACGGAGCGGCCCCCGGTGCGCGGTATTCGGGGACGGTCCCCGGCGGGGGTGGAGGCGGGGGCACGGCACCGGCGGGCGGTGGTGGGGGTGCCGTCGGCGAGGTGCCCGGGGGCGGCGGTGGGGGTGCCCCGGGTGGCGCCGGTGGCGGTGCCAACGGGGACACTTCTGCGACCGGCTCAGGTCCCCCGGGCACCGGTGCGGGGGGCGGCGACTGATCGGGAAGCGTGCCGGGAGCCGGGGCCGGGGGCTGGTCCGGAACTGGGCCAGGTGCCGCGACCGGGGCGACAGGCGTGTTCCCGGTGGACCCCGGCGGTGGCGGTTCGGAACCCTCGGGCACGGGTGGAGGGACCGGGATGCCGGTCGGCGGTGGTGGCATCGCGCCCATGGGTGGTGGGGCGACCGGGGGTGGTTGGGTCGGGACCCCCGCCGGCTGGAACGGAGGCGGGGGCGGCACCGGCGCGGAGGTCGACGCATCCGCCGCACGCCACGCGTAGGTGGGCGGCGGGACCGGCGGTGGCTGGCCGCCCCAACCGCCAAAGGGCGGTGGGAGCTGCACGAGGGTGCCCGACGTCGCCCCTTCGAGGCGCCGGCCCAGCGTGTCCTTGTCCCCCAGGACGTTGCTCGGGTAGTACGAGGTGAGCATCGTGAAGTAGCCGCTCGTGCGGGCCTGCCACCGGATGGTGGCGGCCGTCGCCCCGAAGAAGCTGTCCGGGACCTGGCCGCGGATCAGCGTGGCGATCCAGATCACGATGCCGAAGATGCCGAGTCCGTACGTCAGCACCCCCGCCACGATGTTCGCCGGTATCACGAGGATGATGCGGAACAGCACCGCCGCCCGGTTCAGCCGACCCGTCGTGACGGCGACATCGACCGGGTAGTTCGAGTCGGGATCGAGGGCGAAGGGCGGGTAGGTGTCGGTGACGAAATAGGTGTAGGCGAAGACCCGCGTGCTCCAGCGCAGGTAGCCCAGCAGGAACTTGGCGAACGATGCCGGCAACCGCCCCGTGAACAGGGCGGCGAACCAGCCGAGGACCATGACCACGGCGGCGCCGATACCGACGAAGAACAGCACGATGAACTGCGGGATCACGAGGATGATCCGGATCAGGACCGTCCATCGGCGTTGCGGTTGGGAAGTCCCGAACCGCACCTCGACCCGACTCGACTCCTGGGCCACCTGCGATGGCGCGGCCATCGTCATCCCGCCACCTGCCTTTCGGTGCCGGTCATGACGACCGGGGGTTCCGGTCGGACGTTAGCAACTGGTCCCCGACGGCCCCGGGATGGCGGAGGGGGCCGACCCGTGACGGCGCTACCCGTCGACGCCGAGGATCAGGCCGCTCGTCGGCACTCCGGTGCCCGACGTGACGAGTACGTGCTCGACACCCGGCACCTGGTTGTACGAGTCCCCGCGGACCTGGCGCACGCCTTCGGCGATGCCGTTCATCCCGTGGAGGTAGGCCTCACCCAACTGGCCGCCGTGGGTGTTGATCGGCAGCCCGCCCCCGATCTCGATGTTGCCGTCCCGCACGAAGTCCTTGGCCTCACCCCTGGCGCAGAACCCGAGCTCCTCGAGCTGGTACAGCACGTAGGGCGTGAAGTGGTCATAGATGACCGCCGTCTGGATGTCGGCGGGCGACAGGCCCGACGTCTGCCAGAGCTGGTGCGCCACCGCGTCCATCTCACCCAGGACGGTCAGGTCGTCGTAGTAGTACGACGTCATCATCTCCTGGCCCGGTCCGGAGCCCTGGGCCGCGGCCCGGATGACGGCCGGGGTGCTCGGCAGGTCGCGGGCCCGCTCGAGCGACGTCACCACCAGCGCCTGGCCGCCATCGGTCTCCTGACAGCAGTCGAGCAGATGGAGCGGTTCGACGATCCACCGCGAGTTCTGGTGGTCCTCGAGGGTGATCGGCTTCTCGTAGAACCAGGCCTTGGGATTGGTGGCGGCGTGACGCCGGTCGGCCACGGCCACGCGTCCGAGGTCCTCGGAGGTGGCGCCCGTCACGTGGAGGTAGCGCTGGGCGGCCATGGCCACCCATTGGGCCGGGGTCAACAGACCCTGGGGCGCGTACCAGGCGAAGTGGGCGGTCTCGGCGTTCGGGACCGGGAGTCGCCCCTGGACGCCGGTACCGAACCGGTTGCCCGAGCGCTCGTTGAAGGCCCGGTAGCAGACGACCACGTCGGCGACACCGGACTCGACGGCCAGGGCCGCCTGTTGGATCGTCGCGCACCCCGCACCCCCGCCGTAGTGGATGCGGCTGAAGAAGGAGAGCTCCCCCATCCCGAGACTCCGGGCGATGTCGATCTCGGGATTCGTGTCGGAGCTGAACGTGACGAGCCCGTCGACGTCCGAAGGCTCGATGCCGGCGTCGCGCAGGGCGAGATCGACCGCCTCGACGGCCAGGCGCAGCTCGCTGCGACCGGATTCCTTGGAGAATTCGGTGGCACCGATGCCGGCGATGGCCGTCCGACCGACGTAGGAGTGGGAAGTACCGCTCACTTCGCACCTCCGGAGGGAAGGAGGAGTCGCACGGTGCCGGTCACGTGGTCCCCTAGCCCGTTGGCCCCCCGCAGGGTGACCTCGACCGATCCACGCCCCCCGGCATCGACCGCCTCTTCCCGGCCGGTCACCGAACCGGTCAGAGTCATGGTGTCGTCGGGGTAGTTGGGTGCCCCGAGTCGGATGTTGACGTCGGTGAGGACCGCGCCGGGGCCGGCCCAGTCCGTCACGTAGCGGCCCACCAGGCCGTTGGTGGAGAGGATGTTCATGAAGATGTCCTTCGACCCCCGTTCCACCGCCAGCTGCGGATCGTGGTGGACGTCCTGGTAGTCGCGGCTGGCGAGGGCGGTCGACACGATGAGGGTCCGGGTGAGGGGGACGACCAGCTCGGGGAGCGAGTCCCCCACCGCGACCTCGTCCATCGTCCGGGTGGTCGGACGGAAGTCGTGCTCGATGATGGCTCTGCTCATGCCGGCACCGCCGTTCCGAGGTCGGCGGCGACCTGTCGCCCAAGTCGTGCGAGGAGCGCACTCGGCGATCCCAGCAGCAGCTCGATCTGCTTGCCCCACAGGAAGTACCGGTGGATCGGATACGAGATGTCGGCCCCCATTCCTCCGTGCAGGTGCTGGGTGGCGAAGACGGCCCGCTGCCCGGACTCGGCGGCGAACCAGGCCGCCACGTTGACGGCGCGCGCCGCGTCGAGACCGTTGTCGAGCCGCCAGGCCGCCTGCCAGGTCGTGACCCGGACGGCCTCGGTGTCGATGGCGGCGTCGGCCACCCGCATCTTGGTGGCCTGGAACGTGGCCAACGGCACGCCGAACTGGATCCGGCCGTTGAGGTACTCGGCCGTCTGGGCCACGGCGGACTCGGTGATCCCCACCTGCAGTGCGCACAGGCCGGTCCACGCCCGCTCCAGCATCCAGGTCACCACGTCGCTCCCCCGGGCCGGGTCACCCCCGGCGAGCAGGTCGTCGCTCGCCACGACCACCCCGTCGAGGTGGACGTGGGGGTGCACCTCGCGGTTGGTGGTCACCGCCCGCTCCAGGGTGACACCCGGCGACGTCGGGTCGACGGCGGCCACCACCACCCCCTGGTCGGTGGCCACCGGCACCAGCAGGCGGGTCGCCACGTGGGCGGACGGTACGGCGGAGGCGGTGCCCGACAGGATCAGCGTCCCGTCGGCTCCGGACGCTCCACCCACCGACGGCCGGCCGTCGCCTCCCACGGCGATGTCGTCGGCCACGTCGGCGAGGGCGGCGGTCAGGACGACATCCCCCGCCACCACGCCCGGCAGGAGGGCGGCCTGGAGGGCGTCCGAGCCGAATTCGGCGACGGGCAGCGCGCCCAGAACGAGCGTGGCCCACAGCGGCACGGGAGCCACCACCCGGCCCTGTGCCTCGAGCAGTAGGCACAACTCCACCATCCCGAACCCACCGCCTCCGTGGACGGTGGGGACGGCCAGGCCGAGCAGGTCGGCGCGGGCCAGCTCGGCCCACAGCGCCCGGTCGACCCGTTCCTCGGTGGCCTCGACCGCCTCGACGCGGTCGGCGTCGACCAGCCCGGTGAAGATGCCGTCCACCGCCTCCCGCACGGCGGTCTGCTCGTCGTTGAAGGTGAAGTCCATCAGTTCGTCCTCGTCTCGTCTACGGGGTGGAATACCGGGAGGGACAGTTCCTCGTCGAAGTCCTCGAACCCGGCCTCGACGGCCATGCCGATGGCGGCGGTCTCCGGCGTGATGCCCGACACGTTGGCCACAAGTCGGGTGCCCTCCTCCAGCTCCACCAGAGCGACCACCAGCGGATAGTCGAAGGCGGGCACCTGTGGATAGTGGTTGACCACGAAGCTGTAGATCGTGCCCCGGCCCGACGCCTCGAGGGTGTCCCAGTCGAAGGACCGGCAGTGGGCGCAGGCCGGGCGGGGTGGGTGACGCAGGGTGCCGCAGGCCGTGCACCGCTGGATCAGCAGCTTGTGCTGCTTCGCCCCTTCGAAGAAGAACGAGTTGTCCTGGGTGAGGGCCGGCCGCGGGCGCAACATCCGGGGTGGGGCGGACTCGGAGGCCGGCGGGGTCTCGGACTTCTTGGCCCCCGTGCCCGGCTTGAACTTGAGGATGCGGAAGAGCATGGTGGCCACGAGTTCGCCGTGCTGGTCGCGGTACTCGAGGCGGTTGGTGACGAAGTGACCGGTTCCCAGCCCTGTCTGCTTCTCCCCGGAGATCGAGTCGATCACCGACGTCACCTCGAGGTGGTCACCGGGCACGAGCGGCCGCTCGTAGTGCTGGTCGCAGTTCGTCGCCACGACGGAGGTGAACCCGGCCTCGTCGAGCAGGGCCATCACCTGGTCGCTCGGCGAGTCCGCCGTGACCTCGCCGGCTTCCCGGGCGGCGTCGGACTGGAGGCTCGCCCGCAGACCCCGCATGATCCACGCCTGCAGCATGGTCGGTGGGGCGATGATCCCCGGGAACCCCGCCTGCCGGGCGGCGTCCTCGTCGACGTACACGGGGTTGTGGTCGCCCATGGCCTCGACCCAGTGGGTGATCATCGGCTCGTTGACCGGATGGCGTCCCCGGGTGGCCGGACCGGACGACTGGCCGACGAAGACCTGCAGCTCGTCGTCGAGGGTCTGGGTGTCGCTCATCGCGCACTCCGCTTCATGCCGAGACCGGCCGTGGCCAGGATCTCGCGCTGGACCTCGTTGACCCCGCCGCCGAAGGTGTTGATCTGGGCCTGGCGCCCGGCACGCTCGAGCTCGCCGTGGAGGGCGGCCCCCGGCGAGCCCGGGCTCAGGTAGCCGGCCGAACCCACGATGCCCAGCAGCTTGCGGTAGATCTCCACTGTCGACTCCGTTCCGAAGACCTTGACCGAGGAGGAGTCGGCAGCGCCCAGCGTGTCGGCCGCCACCGCGGCCGTCATGCGCCACGTCAGCAACTTCTGGGCCTCGAGCAACGCGTAGGTACGGGCCAGGTCCTGCTGGATCCAGGCCACGTCCCCGAGTCCCCTGTCGGACACCCACGTCGCGACCTCGTCCCAGAGCCGGAAGGCCAGAGCGCTCACCGCGGCCAGACCCACCCGCTCGTGGTTCAGCTGGCCGGTGATGAGTCGCCACCCGCCGTGCAGGTCGCCTACCAGGGCGTCCTTGGGCACCCGCACGTCGTCGTAGTAGGAGGCGGTGGTGGCGACCCCTCCCACCGTGACGATGGGAGTGCACGAGAAGCCGGGCGAGCTGGTGGGCACCATGATGATGGAGATGCCCTTGTGCTTCGGTGCCTCGGTGTCGGTCCGGCAGGCCAGCCAGATGTAGTCGGCCTGGTCGGCGCCGCTCGTGAACACCTTGTTGCCGTTGATCACCCACTCGTCGCCGTCGAGGACGGCCCGGGTCCGCAGCGAGGCGAGGTCCGTACCGGCCTCGGGCTCGGTGTAGCCGATGGCGCAGTTGATCTCCCCCGCCAGGATGCCCGAGAGGAAGAACTTCTTCTGCTCCTCGGTGCCGTGGTTGATGATCATCGGTCCGACGGTCGAGAGCGTCACGAACGGGAACGGCGCCCGGGCCCGCTGGACCTCGGTGAAGAAGATGAACTGGTCGGCGGCCGGACGCCCCTGGCCTCCGTACTCGACCGGCCAGCCGATCCCCAGCCAGCCGTCGGACCCCATCTGCCGTACCAACCTGCGGAACGTGTCACCACCTTCGGACTCGGTGTCGAGCTCGTGGCGAACCTCGGGGGTGAGCAGCTGGGCGAAGTAGGCCCGGAGCTCGGTCCGCAGAGCCGTCTGCTCCGGTGTCTCCTCGAGATACATGGGGGATCCCTCCACTCAGCGGCTCCCCGGCACGATCGGGTGCGTGCGGAGGGAGCCGGTCGACATCGTCTGGGCTCCGCCGGTCTCGGGTCCCCGCCCCGGTCCGCGGCGCCCCGTCGCGGGCTCCTCGCCCCCGTCGGTCCCCCACGTCCGGCCCGCAGGAGCCGTCGTTCGGCGTGCCACCGGACTCCACAACGTTGGAGGCCCGGGTGCAGCTGCCCTATGATAACTGATACACGTTCTAGAAACGTCACTGCCGCCCAGGCACGGCTCCCGGCACCGTCCGCCCGGCGCATCTGGACGGACGGGCGTTCCACCAGGGGGAACCACCATGGATCTGGCCGACATCGACCTCTGCGACCCGGGAAACTTCGTCTCCGGCGTCCCTTACGACTGGTTCGCCCAGCTCCGGCGCGAGGCGCCCGTGTACTGGCACCCGGACCCGGAGGGCTTCAACGAGGGGTTCTGGGCGGTCACCCGTTACGACGACTGCGTAGGGGTGAACCGCGACTACGAGCACTTCTCCTCGTCACGCAAGGGGACCCTCTTCCACGACATGGACGAGGAGATGCTGGACCAGCAGCGGATGATGATGCTGAACATGGATCCACCGCTCCACACCCGGTACCGGCGCCTGGTCAACAAGGGATTCACCCCGCGCATGGTCCGGGACCTGCAGGCGAGTGTCATCGCGTCGACCGACTCGATTCTCGATGCGGTGTGCGAACGGGGGTCCGCCGACTTCGTCGAGCAGATCTCGGCCGAGCTGCCGCTCCAGGTCATCGCCGAGCTGATGGGGATCCCGAAGGAGGACCGGCATCTGGTATTCGACTGGTCCAACCGCATGATCGGCGCCGACGATCCCGAATACCAGGTGAGCGCCGAAGTCGCCGGTCAGGCCGCCATGGAGCTCTATGCCTACGCCGACCAACTGTGTGAGCAGAAGCGGCTCGATCCGCACACCGACCTGTTCAGCGTGCTGACCCAGGCGGAGCTCGACGGCGACAGTCTCAGTCAGCTGGAGCTCGACCTCTTCTTCCTCCTCCTGTCGGTGGCCGGCAACGAGACGACCCGGAACCTCATTTCGGGAGCCATGGTCGCCTTCTTCGACAATCCCGACCAGTGGGTGCGCCTCCGGGACGACCGCTCCCTCCTCGACTCGGCGGTGGAGGAGATGCTCCGCTACGTGACGCCGGTCATGCACTTCCGCCGCCAGGCGGCGTCCGACGTGGTGCTCGGGGACCAGAAGATCGCCGAGGGCGACAAGGTCGTGTTCTGGCACATCTCGGCCAACCGGGACGAGACGGTCTTCGCCGACCCCGACCGGTTCGACATCGCGCGCACCCCCAACAACCACATGGCCTTCGGAGGCGGTGGTCCGCACTTCTGCCTGGGCGCAAACCTGGCCCGCATGGAGATCCGGGTCATGTTCGACCGGCTGCTCGACCGTCTGCCCGACATCCATCTCGACGGCGACGTCCAGCGGTTGCGCTCCAATTTCATCAACGGGGTAAAGCACATCCCGGTGGCGTTCACCCCGTCGGCTCCCGTCGGCGCCTGAACCGCCGACCGAGAACGACGCGATCCATGCGCTTCCATCAGGCCATCCAGTTCCTGCCGCTCGAGACCGTCCGGGCCCTGACCCTCGCTTCGGACCGGATGGGCTACGACGGCGTCTACCTGTCGGACCACCTCTTCAACCCCCGGGTGCTCGAGTCGAAGTACACCTACTCGACCGCACCGGACGGCGCCCCCTTCTGGGAGAAAGAGACCGAGTGGCCTGACCCGATGTGCCTGGTCTCGTCGCTCGCCGCCGTCACCACGCAGGTCACCTTCACCACGGGCGTCTACATAGCGCCGGTACGCGACCTCATCACCGTGGCGAAGTCGGTGGGCACCGCCGCCGTGTTGTCCGACAACCGCGTCCGCCTCGGAGTGGGGGTCGGCTGGTGCAAGGAGGAGTACATCCAGACCGGTCAGGACTTCCACAACCGGGGCAAGCGGCTCGACGACATGATCCCTGCGCTGCGGGCCCTGTGGAAGGGAGGCTGGGTCGAGTACCACGGGACCCACTACGACGTTCCCGAGTGCCAGATGAACCCATCTCCGACGGCGCCGGTGCCGATCCTGGGCGGTGGCGACTCGGCCGCCGCCCTGCGACGCTCCGCCACCTTGTGTGACGGGTGGATCAACACCGGTGCCGCCTTCCCCGACGATGCCTTCGAACAGGTCAAAGTCGTGCACCAGGCCCTCCACGAGGCTGACCGGGACGGCGACGACTTCGCCATCTATCTGGCCGTGAAGGCCTTTCCGGACCTCGATCTCTACAAGCGCCTCGAGGACGCCGGAGTCACCGACCTGCTGTGCGCACCGTGGATGCTGGCGGACGTCTCGGAGTCGACCAGTCCGGAGAACGTGCTCTCACTCCGCCTGGCCGAAGTCGAGAAGTACGCCGAGGAGTTCGTCTCCAAGATGGCGTAGCGGGGTCGGATCGGCGACGCCTGACAACGGCAGTGTGTCGGCGTCACGGACAGCCGTGTCCGGCCGTTCCGCGTCAGCCTCCGGATCCCGCCGTCTACGGCGACGCAGACGGCGGCGCGGGCCTCGTTCTGGTCGGGGACCTCGATCCCGACGGTGGGCTGCCCGAGGCCGTGGCACCGCCCGGGTTCGAGGCGGCGGACACGTGGCGCCCGGTCGCATGGGTGGCGGCCCCGGATACACCGGCTCCTCCCATGGTCACACCAGCCACGAGGGCGCTCGAAATCATCACCCGACGCAGCCGCTTTCGGGTGACGCTGCGGTAGGGATTGTCCGTCATCGGTCACTCCTTCCATCCGTTCCGGTCGACGTTCCGGTGCGGCTCCCACGTTCGACCTCGATCGTGGGTGTCCGCTGCGACCCACCTGTGATCCGGCCGGGAGTTCCACCGACCGGTCGTGGTCCGTCTGCCGTCGCCATGTCATCCGCCGGGGCGCGGTCCAGCCCTGTGACCTCCCGTTCCGGGGAAGCCACAGGGCTGGACATGATCGACGGTCAGGTTCGAGTTCGTCGACGGGTCGCCTCAGGCGGCTGCCGACGAGTTCGATGACGACGCCGGGACGGTCGGAGGCGTACCGGTCGGGGGCTTGCCACCGGTCGGAGGCGTTCCGGTCGGGGCCTTGCCGCCGGCCGGGGGCGCTCCGGTCGGAGCCTTGCCGCCGGCCGGACCCGGGCCGAAGCCGCTCTCGGTGCCCGTCACCTTGAAGGCCGAATCGAGCTCGACGGTGACATAGCTCCCGTCCGTCTTCTTCATGTGCACCTCGTAGGTGGAATCACCGGACGAGTCCGTCTCGGCCCTCACCACGGTGGCACCCGGTTCGGCGGCCTCGGCGGCCGCGGTGGCCTGGGTGAGCTCGGTCCCGGTCAACAGCGTCTCGCCCGGGCCGTGCGTCATGGTCGCCGGATTCGGGGCCCCCGATGGCGGCGTTCCGGTCGGGCCGCCCGAGGGGGCGGTCGACGTCGGTCCCGAGGTGGTCGAGGTGGTGGTGGCGGCCGAGGCGATGCCGGCTCCACCGAGGGTGACGCCGGCCAGCAGGGCGCTGGACACCATCACCCTGCGGAACCTCTTGGGATTGCGGATCATGGACTGCTCCTTCAGGTACTTCACCAGGGGGGTTCCTGGGATGGGTCCACAGTGGATCCCGGAGGTCGGTGCCCACTGCGCCCGGGCTGTGAGCCGGTTAGGAATCGCAGATGCCCGCCCGGGAGGATGGCGGGCGCCCGCCGGAGGCCCGGGAGGCGGTTGCTAGGGTCTTTCCATCACGTCGCGGGGAGGAACCCATGAAGGATCTGAAGGTCGGACTGCAGTTGGGGTACTGGGGTTCGGGGCCACCCCCCAACGCCGTGGAGCTGGTCAGCGAGGCCGAGCGCCTGGGCTACGACTCGATCTGGACAGCGGAGGCCTACGGCTCCGATGCCCTCACCCCGTTGGCCTGGTGGGGTTCGCAGACCGAGCGGGTGCGCCTGGGTACCGCCCTGTGCCAGCTCTCCGCCCGCACGCCCACGGCCATGGGCATGGCCGCCATCACGATGGACCACCTCTCCAACGGACGGTTCGTACTGGGTCTCGGGGTGTCCGGCCCCCAGGTCGTCGAAGGCTGGTACGGACAGTCCTTCGAGAAGCCGTTGGCCCGCACCCGTGAGTACGTCGACATCGTGCGCCAGGTCGTCGCCCGGGAGGACGTCGTCACCAACGACGGCCCGCACTACCCGCTCCCCTACCCGGGGGGCACCGGACTGGGCAAGCCCCTCAAGGCAATCACCCATCCTCTCCGCAAGGAGATCCCGATCGTCATGGGCGCCGAAGGTCCGAAGAACATCGCCCTCGCCGCCGAAATAGCCGACGGATGGTTCCCCATCTTCTTCTCCCCCGGCGCCGTGGACGCCTACCAGCCGTACCTCGACGAGGGATTCGCCCGTCCTGGCGCCCGCCACACGGCCGATGAATTCGAGGTGCTCGCCTTTGCCGCCACGATCATGGCCGACGACGTCGAGAGCGCCGCCGCCATGATGAAGCCGATGCTGGCGCTCTACATCGGCGGCATGGGGGCGAAGTCGATGAACTTCCACTTCGACGTCTTCTCGCGCATGGGCTACGAAGCCGAGGCCACCAAGATCCAGGAGCTGTACCTCGCGGGCCGCAAGGACGAGGCGGCGGCCGCGGTCCCGACCAAGCTGGTCGAGGACACCGCTCTCATCGGTCCGAGGGAGAAATCCGCGACGACATCGAGCGGTGGCGCGAGTCGATGGCGACCACGCTGCTCGTCTCCGGGGATGTGGCCACGCTGCGCACGATCGCCGAACTCGCACTCTAGAGGGCGATCTTCGACGACCAGGTCGCGCGACGGGGCTCTGGATCCGGTGGCGGAATCCACGTATGTAGCGGCGTCGTCCCTGTCCACGGACAATTCTGCCCGATCGGGGCGTCGCGCCGCCATGCTCGGTACCGTGGAGGGGCGACGGTGGGTCAGGGCGGTCGAGGAACGCAGGTTGAGCTCGTGAAGATCATGCAGTACCGACCCATCCACCGCGTACGACCGCTCGCCGGCGTGCTCCTCGTCCTGCTCGGGATGCTCGGCGTCGGGGCGATCGGCTCCGCTTCGGTCGGGACCGGGACGGCGGGTGCCGCCGTGTCCCACGCCGACACCGGGTCGGCCTGGTGGGTGCCGTCCCTCGGAAGTCAACCCTGGCAGTGGGAGCTCACCAATCCGCTGACCCTGTCGGATCCGAAGCAGATGGGGACCGACGACAAGCTGCCCGATGGGAGCCCGGCCCCGGCGCCCGTGATCTACGACATCGACGGGATCATCAACCCCGCGTCCACCGTGGCCGCCCTCCACGCCCAGGGCAAGCACGTGGTCTGCTACATCGAGGTGGGTGCGGTGGGCAACTACTACTCGGCCGCGCAGGAGGGGATCCCGACCACCTACTACGCCCAACTGCAGGCGGCCGGCGTCCTCGGCTCCTCGGTCCCGGGTTGGCCCGAGCACTACCTCGACATCCGGTCACCGGCGACGCTCTCCATCATCGAGTCCATGATCGACCAGCAGTGCGCGGCCAAGGGCTTCGATGCCGTCGAAACCGACATCGACGAGTCGTACGACTCCAACACCGGCTTTCCGCTCACCCTGGCCGACGAGGAGCAGTACATGACCACCCTCGCCGACTACATGCACGGTCTCGGGCTCGGGTGGTGGATCAAGAACCCCGACGACACCGGGTCCTCCACCTACGCCACGGCCATGGAGCCCCTGGCCGATGCCGTACTGACCGAACAGTGCAATCAGTACAAGACGTGCACGCTGCTCAGCTCCTACTTCGGCAAGAAGGCCATCTTCAACGCCGAGTACCACCTGAAGCCGGCCAAGTTCTGTTCCGACGACGATGCCCTCGGCATCAACGGGGCACGGTTCAACCTGGACCTCACCGGAGTGCGCAAGCCCTGCCAGTAGGCGGTCGGCGATCCACCCGGAACACGGGTGACGACGTCGAGGCGGCTCCAGACCGGGCGACCCGAAGGATGCGCCGCGGCCCGGACCATGTGCGCCGGTCGACGGATCCCGCCCGGAGGCGCCGGGCCGGTACTACCTCCCGTTCCGTTCGCGGTGGGAGCACCCCGGCCAGCAGCAGGGCCGACGCATGCCGTCCCCCAGCTCCTCCCGGGTCCGGCGGATACGGCGCTCACGGGTCGCCTGCTGCTTGGCGTCCTCGACCCAACAGATGAACTCGTTGCGGGCCAGGGGTGTGATGTCCTTCCAGGCTTCGAGAGCCACCTGATCGCCCACCAGCGCGGTGCGGAGATCGGCGGGAAGCTGGTGCACCACCCCACCGGGAATTTGCTGACCACCCATGCCCCAACCGTAGCGAAGCGGGCCCCGGTCAGACCGGGCCGGACCGGTGGGAACCGTTGAGCACCGTCGACGTACGTCGGCTGAGCGAGCGGTAGAGGGCGAGCGTGCTCGGATGGACCGACTCGACCGGTTCGACTTCGTCGGCCACCACCCGGACCAGCTCCTCCATGACCGACTCGACGCCACTGGGGTTCCCTGCGGCGTCAGCGGTCCGGAGCAGCATGCGGTAGAGCCGCTCGTCGTACGGGCTCACCAACAGTCCCTTACGAGCCGCCCATTCAGCCGCGGTCGCATCCCCCGACCGCAGCCGTGCCCCGGCCAGTCGGCCGGCCAGATCGACGACCGCCGCCTCGATGGCGGGTGACGTCCCGTCGAGCAGAGCCCAGTCGGTGGCCCGGATCCCGTCGAACGGACGGCCCCGAACGATCTCCAGGGCCTCCTGCCACCGTTCCGGATCATCCACCGCGGCCAGCTCCCGGAATCGTTGCCAATCGGAGCCGACGGTCGATGCGAGCGCCAGACGGCCGTGTGCCTTCGGGAGATGGTCCGAGCCGTTCCGATCCGTCCCCAGCGACCGACGGGCGACCGAGGCGGTGGAATGCAGACTCGAGGGTGCCATCAACCGGTCGGGCCAGAGTGCGGTCGCCCACACCTCGTTGGCCGCACCGGCCGGGTGCATGGCGAGGTACACGACGAGCTCCAGCGCCCAGGCCCGGGTGAATCCACGAGCGGCGCCGTGGATGGCGACCGGGCCGAGGACGGCCACCTCGACCTCGATCCCACTCCGGTCACGCCACACCCGTCCGGTGCCGGGATCCGCCGGCGTCCGCGTCCCGACGCCGATCGCATCCCGAGGTCGGTCCCGGGCGCCGATCGGCGAATCGACGTCGGCGCGGGCGACCGAACCCGATCCGCCGGGCACGAATCCGGTGACCCGATCGCGCCGGACATCGACGTGGGCCCTGGCGGACGGGCCGTCCGGTGCCGACGACCCGCCGTCTCCCGGGCCCGGATCGGCATCGCGAACCAGCGCTGCCTCGATGACCGCCGCCACCTCGTCCAGATCGTGTTCGTCGACGCTCTGCGCCGTGACGACGGTCCCGAACACGTCAGTCGAGGCCTGGTCGGGCGACGGCTGGGCCCGCAGGAAGCACCCCGGCTCCCCGGAGAGCGCCCGGAGACCGGCCATGGCGACCACGCTGATGCCGAACCGACCGTCCCCGGCCAGGTCGAGGATGGCGTCGACGTCGTCCTCGGGAACCGCCGGACCACAGACGATGACGACCGGGGCCCACTCCCCGACCACTCCCAGAAGACGGGCGCCATCGACGGAGGCCACCTCCCGCTCGGCGATCCGGATGCCGGTGGTGAGCCGCCGCCAGGAGAGATCGGCGATCAGGGGACCCGCTTCGGCCAGCACCGACACGCGGTCGCCGTGCGCCATCGCACCCCCGAACCCGACCAGCACCAGGTCGAAGGCGGCCGCCCAACGCGAGGTCGCCAGCTCGAGGGCCATGGCCCGGCCCAGGCCCTCGGCGGCCGGTGGATCTCCACCGATGACCACCGATCCCAGACCCTCCACGGCCAACATCACCAGTTCCCCTCCGTTGCGGCCGACGCTGACGAGCGTCGGCGCGACGAACCACTGCCGCTCGGACTTCCTACGGCCGGCGGTCCTTCTCACGACCTCCCGGTCGACCGATAGCGACCGGCCGTCGGTCTCGCGGGTGAACAGCGGTGACGGCACCTCGTCGCTGAGTTCGTCGAACGTGAGATGCACCCGGTCCCCATCGAGCCTCACGCCGACCAAACGACCCGTTCCCGGCCAATCGGATCCCTTCGCCAGGAGCCGAACCGCGGCCTCTACATCGTCCAGGTCACCGGCACCGTCACCGACCCGGAGCCGCTGCTCGAATGGGCGGAGGGTCGGTCCGGGCATCCGGATCAGGCTGCCGGCAGCCCGGTGGCGCTGCTGGACCCGTCGAAGACGGTCGACCAGGTCGGCGACACCGACTCCCACGATCCCCGCGCCCAGGGGCATGACCGGTACGCCGCGCAGCCCACCCCCGGGATCGTCCGGCCCCGACGCCTCGGTCGGCGCCTCGCCCGTGGCCGAGGCCGCGGACGGGTCCGCAGCCGAACCACCGCGCCCACCGGGAACGGCGACCGGAGCGGACGGTCCGATCGTCATCGCCCGCTGCGAGGAGGCGGTCGCGTGGTCCGGCACGGATCGGCGGTCGGAGTCGGGAAGGTGGCGGACCGTGTCCGTCGGTCCGTGGGAGATCGCGGGGTCCGATGGAGGGAGTCGCAGCATCCAGCCGGGCAGCACCCAATGGGACTGGTCCAGGGATCCCCCGTCGGGCTGAAGGATGCCGTAGTTGAGTTCGGCGATCTCCCGCCAGCGTCGGGCGGCGCCGAGTCGGTCCTCGGCCACCGACCAGAGGGTCTCGCGCTCGGCCACGGCGTGGACCACCACGATCGGTCCTCCGGCCGGTGCCCGGAGCGAGCCATGAGCCGGGAGGGTGTCTCCCGCCATCGCCCCGCCGACAGCCGGTTTCCCGTCGTCGACCGCCAGCGGACGGTCTTCAACCTGGTCCTCGTAACGGAAGAGCCCATCGCGGGGAGTCGCGGTACCAATCATCGCCGGTCCGCTCCATTCCGCCTCGACCGGCGCGGCGGCCCGGGCAGACCCCGCCCCACCGACGGTGTGCAGTGGCAGACGCCCGAGTGCCCCTACGGCGAAGGCGGTGCCCACGAGCAGGGCCGCGGCGCGCTGGACCGACCGGCTCGCCGGAAGACGTACGGGACTGCGCCCGGTGCGCCAGGCCCACACCTCGACGAGTACACAGACGGTCAGCCAGGCCCAGGCGATCCACGCCAACAGGAGGGCGACCTGTCCGAGCCACCGGGCCACTTCGCGGGCGTCGCCCGGCCGGCGATGGGCCGTGGCGTGCCAGAGCGCTCCGACGTCGAGGTGGACGCCCGGTGTGCCCGCCGACATCACCAACCACACCGGCACACCGACCAACAGGCCCGCCAACAGGAGGTACGAGAGCATCCCGAGGGCCTGCGTCCGCCCCTTTCGCTGCCGATGGACGGATACGGTCACGGCGTCCCCCGGGCCACGCCGTCCACGTTCGTGGCCGCCGCCGTCGCCGCCACGGACAGCCGGTCGATTCCTACGATTCCGAGGATGACGGTAGGCACCTGGTAGCTGAGACGGACGGAGACGACTCCACCGGACACCGACGCCGAGCCGGGATGTCCGGAGGCCGCCATGAACTCCTGGGCCGCGGCCACGGCAGCCTGTGGATCGAGCTCCACCACGCCCGCCCGGAGGCCGTCGACCGAGATGGCTCCCGCACCGGCACGAGCCGCCTGCTCCGCCTCTACGTCGGCGGACTGGCGGGCGGTCAGGGCTGTTCCACCGTCGACCACCAATCCGAGCAGGCCGAAGAGGGCGACGAGGAGGAGGACCACGAACGCCGTGACGCCACCGACATCGTCCCCCTCACCATGACCCGCGAGACGGGTTCCGACCGTTCGACACGCCATCTCAGCCCACCGCCCGGTAGGGGTCGAGTGGTGCCGTCGCCGAGGCCTGGACGATGGTGGACCCGGGCACGCCGGGAAAGGCGAGATCGGAGAGGAGAACGCGACACGCGACGTGCACGGTGACAGATCCGCCGGCCACGAAGTCGCCGGTGTCGATGGAGAGGTAGACCTGGGAGCAGGTGTGGGTGCGGTCGATCAGATCGATGACGACATTCATCGCTCCGACCCACTGCGCCGTTCCGACCGAGGGAAGGACGGCGGCCGCCTCGGCGCCGGCACGTGACGCCTCGACCACCTGCTGACGTGCCTCGGTGACCCGTCCGAATACGAGTGAGGCCATGGCGACCAGGAGGAGTACGGGCGTGAGAACGACCAGTTCCACGGTCAGGCTTCCGGTGTCCCCACGCAGGCGCCACCGCCGCTGGGCGGTGCCCCGGCCCGCACCCACCCACCACTTCACTCCGAACCCCGGAATTCTTGGATCTGTCCGGTGGCGCTGGCCGAGACAGGGAATGACATGCCCGGCACGACCGAGACCGAACGACCCGTCACCTGCAGCCACTCGGAGTCACCCGGCAGAACGGAGATGGTCACGGAGGGGTCCGTCACATCCGATCCCTGTCCTTGCAGGACATTCTGGGCGGCGTCCACCCCGGCGGACGGCCCGCCACCGTAGGACCGTGCGACCCGGTCGCCCTCCGACGCCGCGAGCTGTGTCACCTGGACCGCGTGCATCCACAGGCAGAACTGCACGGCGACGAGGAGTAGGAACATGAGGATGGGTACCACCAACACGGCCTCGACCACCGAGCCGTCGTCGGACCGTGCGGCGGGCCGGTGGCCGCGCGGCGTCCGATGGGGTGTGGTCCTTGGAACGCGACCTCGTCGGGATCCGTCGGTTCTCCTCCGGCCCGGCCCGACGGCCCCGGGCCGGAGGAGATCGACGACGCTGATCAGTTGAGATTGATGGTGTTGGCCTTGGTCGTCACCTTGGCCACGATGATGGCCCCGACCGCGATGGCGAGTGCCGCGAAGATCGCCGTGAGGATCACCTTTTCGACGACCGAGCCGGTCTCGTCCCACCCCCCGGCGATTCCGCATCGGGTCCGGAGGTACGTCCAGAGGACGGTCAGTTGGTTCGGCATGACGGGTGCTCCTGTTCGGGTTGGTGGTGACGGGTACGGCGGGAGGAGGTTCGGACCGTGGACCTGGGTGACGGTCGGGCATCAGAAGCCTCCGAGGATGCGATGGAATGCCGGGTAGCCGATGAAGAGCAGGAATCCGACCAGGAGCAGGGCTCCCGGCAGGAAGAGGCGCTCCGTCATGGCGTTGGCGGCCGACTCGGCCTCGGCCTGCTCGTGACGACGGAGTGAGGCCGAGCGGGCGGTCAGCGACTGGCGGATGCGGGCACCCTCGGTGCCGGCCAGCTGGACCGTGGTCGACAGCTCGACGAGCTCCCGCACACCGATCTGGCGGCCGAGCGATTCGAGCGCCGCCCAAGGCGTGGTGCCTCCGTCACGGGCGGCCGAGAGGGCGCGTCCGAGTCGTTGCGCGGCCCAGTCCGGGGAGACCTGAGCGGCCGCGTGCATCGCACCGTCGATGCCCACCCCACCGGCGAGGCCCAGCACGACGAGGTCGACGAACGAGCCGACCACCACCCGGAAGTGGCGACGTCGCTCGGTCGCCCGACGCAGAAGGCCCGCCACGGGTAGAGCGGCGCCCGCCGGGACCGCCACGATCGCCGACAACAGTGCGGTGGCGGCCGGAAGGTCGATGCCGACCAGCGTGGCGACGAGCCACAGCACGAACGGTGCCAGTGCGCAGGTGGCGGTGAGTACGAGCACTCGGGTGGCGAACGCCGCGGGATCGGTTGACGTGAGGTCGAGATCAGCCAGCAGGGAGTGCACCCAGCGCTGGTCCGACCATCGTCCCCCGGCGATCCACGACGCCAGCTCAGATCCGAGCTTCGTCGGTCGGACCGGTCCGTCGGAGGATCCGGGGACCACGGGTCGCTCCCAGGTGTGGAGGACTCCGTCGAGCGAAAGGCGTGGTCGCCGGATCCCATAGGCGACACCGAGGACGCCGAGTCCGATTGCCACGGAGAGCAGGACCACCTCGGTCATCGCAGCACCACCGATCCACCGAGGAGCCGCACCGGCGCGGGAGGTCGGGCGAGTGCGACCATCGAGGTGAGGCCGGCGGCATAGAGGGCCCCCACCGCCAGGAGGACCAGCTGCCCCGTGGCTGATCCGAACGGCGCCAGATAAGACCGGGCGAACACGGCCAGACCGACCGCAAAGACCACGGAGAAGACGACCACGGTGCGCACTCCACTGCGGACCGACGCCCTGCTGGTCTCGACCCGCAGCCGGAGGGACACCTCCTCCCGGGTGGAGTCGGCCAGCGCCTGCAACAGGTCACCGAGCCGCTGCGCCCTCGAGGTCGACGCGAGCAGGAGCGAGCACACGACCCGGTCGGCGCACGGGTCCCCCACGGACTCGGCGAACTGGAGCAGGGCGTCACGTGGATGCGCGCCGGCCCGCAGCTGGGCGGCGAGCTGCTCCGTGGCGGACCGTATGGGCGCCGGGCTCAGATCGGCTGTGGCGATGATGGCCTGACCCAGTCCGGCCGACGCCGCCAAGGTCCCCTGGAGCATCTCGGTCCAGGTGGCGACGGCCTCGACCCGGGCGATCGAGACCGAGCCGGAGGTCTGCCGGAGCAGGCGCGGAACCCCGTAAGCGGCCACGGCGCCGATCCCTCCGGCCACGGGCCAGCCCGTCACCACGGCAGCGACCACACCGACCACCCCGGGCAGTACGAGCGTCGACAGGACGGTGGTGGAGGCACGGGAGGTGGACCTGCCCGCCGGGCCACCGGGACCTCGACCCGCCGGGCGTCCGGCTCGATGCAGTCCTCCGATCAGCACGGCCACGAGGCCCAGGATGCCCAGGCCGCAGGTCGTGCCGGCGACCGGGACCATCCATGCGGCTTCCAGCCCGGTCATCGGAGGAGGGCTCCGTCGTCCGAGCCCCAACGATCGAATCCGAACGCCGCCAATTCATCGGAGGTCTCCGGTCGGAGGGGCGCTGACCGCACGGCGCGCCGGTCGGGACCCGGGCGGTACACCTCGTTCGACACGACCTGCACGCCCTCCGCGTCCACCACCTCGCGGACCGACGCCACGAAACGGTTCCGCCGGCCTCGCGCCGGGAAGCCCGATCCCCCGGCCCCTGCACCCTCGGACTCCCGTTCTTCCCCGTCGGGGCCCGCACCGGTCGCCCCGTCCGAATCGGGCCGGTCGTGCATGTCGGAGTCGAGGTGGACGACGAAATGGAGGGCGCCGGCGATGAGCAGGTTCGTGGCCTCGAGGGGAAGTCGCTCCGGCGCCTGCACGGCGTAGGAGGCGATTCGTCGGAACACGCCGGCCGACGACTCCGAGTGGATGCGTGCACATCGATCCGGACCGCCCCTGGCTCATGGCGTTCAACATCGGGAGGACCTCGTCACCCAGGACCTCGCCAACGATCACCCGATCGGCGTTCATCCGCAGTGAGCGGCGCACCAGGTCGGCCACCGGGATTCTGCCCTCACCCTCGATGTTGGCCGGACGGGCCTCCAGGGCGACCATGTCGGGATGGCGGTCCGAGCCGGTGTCGAGTCCGAGCTCGAACGCCTGCTCGATCGTCACGATCCGCTCGCGGCGGTCGATCTCCGCGGCGAGAGCCCGCAGGAGGGTCGTCTTGCCGGAATTCATGGCCCCGGAAACCACGATGTTCTTGCGGGCCCGGACCGCCGCGGAAAGCAGAGAGGCCAGTCCGTCGTCCATCGCCCCCATGGCGCAGAGTGCGTCGAGCGAGAGATCGGTGAACCGGTGCCGTCGGATCGACACCGACGGTCGGCTCGTCACGGCCATGACCGCCGAGAGCCGCGCTCCTCCGGGCAGTTGGAGATCCAACTCGGGTCGGGCCGTGTCGAACCGACGCTCGGTCAGGCCGAACCGTCCGGCCGCCGAACGCAGCAGATCGACGAGTTCGTCGTCGGAGTCGGCCACGGGATCCATCAATCGCTTGGACCCGTCGGCGAAGGTCGCCCAGACTCGGTCGCAGCCGTTGACGTCGATGTTCTCGATGCGCTCGTCGTCGACGAGCGCCTGGAGCCGACCGAGACCGAACAGGGCATCGAGCACTGCCTGCGCGACCTGCTGTTCTTCCACCGGGGACCGAGGCACATCCGACGGATCCCCGTCGAACGCGGTGAGGGTGTCCATGTGCACGAAGGCCCGCTGTCGGGCGAATTCCCTCCGGTCGTCACCGTCGAGGACGGCTGCGCCATCGTCGGCCAGGTCCTCGGCCACGCGGCGCCGGATACGGGCGGTCAGTGTCTCGCTCATCGAGCCGCCGCCCCGGGTCGGACCGATGCGACCGGGTCCGCCCGTCCGACCACGTCAGCGGCTCCGGCGCTGCCCATGGCAGGGATGTCAACCGCGGGGGCGGCGATATCGGGGCCATCCCGTCCCACGCCCTGGCCCGATCCGCGCCCGGGCTTCCGGGTGGCGGCGTTCTCCCGGGCCGGATCTGTCCAGCTGCCCGGGGTCCCCGGATCGAGCTGCCCGGCGAGGGCGTCGGCGATCCGGCGTGCCGAGGCCAACAGGCGCGAACGCTCGAGGCGCCGACCGGCCCCGGATGCACCGCTCGCCACCGCGGCCGCGGCGGGATCACGGGGCACGTCCCCCAGCGACGGGATCCCGACGAAGGAGCCGACGTCATCGCCGGAGGGTGATCCGTTTCCCACGACCACGAGGCCGAGCCGACTTCCGGTGCAGTCCACAAGCGCGGCGGCGTTCGCCCGAGCGTGCAGCGCACCCGCCGGTTCTCCGCTGACGACGAGCAGGGCGCCGTCGCACGAACGGAGCCAGGAGCTCGTCCAGGCGGTGGGTCCTTCCGCACCCGGGCTCACGCGTCCGAGATCGACCACCTTCAGGCCCGGCGCCCTCCGCACGATCGCCGCCTCTGACGAGCCCTCCATCGGGAATCCGATCAGCGTTTGCACCGACCAGCACCGCAAGTCCACCGGGGAGATGCTGGAGATGGGGACCGAGAGGAATCCCGTCTCCCCCGCGACGTGCCGACGCCTCGAGAGAGGGCCATCCCACCGTCGAGGACAGCCCGAACCTCGCCGCCAGATCACCTCCCGCACGGTCAGCTTCGACGACCACCACCGGACCCGGCGTGGGCCAGGTGGCCGCCAACAGGCACGAGAGAGTGGTCACCCCGGGCGAACCCTTCAGGGACAGAACGCACAGGACGGTCATGACGACGGTCCGGCCTGACCGGACGGAAGGAGGACGAGGCTCACCTGGTCAGCCGACGAGGCGGTGGCCACATCCGGGGCGAGTGCTGGCATCACCTGCACCGACACGAGCAGGGCATAGCTTCCGGTGGAATTGGTACTCGGCTGGCCGACCGACACGACCGTCGCCGCGGAGACGAGGATGCCCGTGCCGGATCCGGTGTACGCAGAGCCGGCCGATGTGGCACTGCCGAGGGAGTTCGTCGTGGAAGCGCCCGATCCGTCGACGGACTCGCCGGATCCGGACGTGGTCGCGGTCAGGGGCGATCCGGGCGTACCCGTCTGCACGACCATCACCCGTTGGCCGGGCACCAGGCCCGACGCCGGGAACTGTCCGTCCTTCAGGGCGAGACCGACCACTGCGTCACCGGCGACGACTCCTTCCGAGGTGGAGAGGTCGCCGGCGGTCAGGAGGGATCCGGCGGGTATCGACGAGGCTGCCTCTTCCCCTCGATCACCGACGCGTCTGCCACCGGTATGTACCGGACGCCGTTCGACACGGACACGTTGGCCTGGCCGAGGTCGGCCGAGGTGATGGGCTGCCCCTGCACGAGGGCGCGCTCGACGATCACGGCCGCCGTACGGTCTGCCCGCCGACGCGTAGAGGCTCACGAACGTGGCGATGCTGGCACAGACCAGCACCAGCGAGCCCAGTGCCACCAGGCCGCGGCGGTCGCGGACGCCTCGGGCGCCGCCACCACGTCGGCCGTGCCGGGGCGAAGCCGTTCCGGCCCGGAATCCGCCCGGCGATGCGATCGGTGAATCGATCGGCTGAACGATCGGTCGCCGTGCTCATGATCCCGTGCCGTCGCCGATGAACGCCCCCGTCGGCACGGTGTTGAGGCTCTCGACCTGCGCCACACGGATGCTGGACCGGGACGTCGTGTAGAGCGTGGGCAGGGTCCCACCACCCGGCGCGCCCACGGCCGACCACGACACCGCCCACTCGACTGTCGCGGTGACCGGGAAGCGACCGTCATCGGGATCACCGTCCGGGGACGGTTGTCCGAGTGACGAGTTCGTGTACAGATGGCTGCAGTAGGTCGACTGCCAGGCCGCGGGCTGTGCCAGGTCGTAGGCGACCCCGGGCCCACCGCAGGTCACCACCGCGCCATCGCCCATGGTCCAGGTCACGCCCACCGGACTGGCCACCGCGGTGGCCGACACGCTACCGGCTGAGGCGGTCACGGACCTGACCGACCACATCGATGGGTCCACCCACAACCAGGTGGAGAGTCCGACGACCGAGGTTCCGGCGGGATCGAGACCGATCACCGGGTCCGGGAGCGTCATGGACTGCTCGGCCTGGAGGGCCAATGAACGAGGGTCGACCTGGGGTGTCGGAGCCGCCTGCCCGCTGGTGATCCACACCGTCTGGGTGACCTGTGCGCCGCTGGCGGCATCGTCACACGTGACCGAGTACCAGGCACCGGGCGTAGGGCCACCAGGGGGGAAGCCGCCCTCGTTGTTCAGGGTGAGGATGGTGTACGTGCACTGCCATGCCGGGGCGCCACCTCCCGAGCCACTGCCGGAGGACGAGCCACCGGAGGAGGAACCCGTACCGCCGCCCGAACCCGAGCCGGACCCCGCTCCGACGGTCACGGTCCCACCGCCGCTGCCGGCACCGGCCGAACCTCCGTCCGCGCCCGCCGTCGCGCCCACCGGCCCGAACCATGCACCACACAGGACGAGCGAGCCCACGGCCACGATCCGTGCGATGACCCGACTCACCCGTCCACTCCGGTGTCTCCGTGGGCCCCGCGGCATCCGGACTGCTTCGATCGCATGTTTCGGTTGGCGTCCATGGGTGAGGGACCCTACGGACGAGCCCACCGCGTCGCGTGCCGAACGTTGCACAGGGTGTGCAACTACCCGGCGCGGAGGAGTCGTCGTCGGTGGAGGATGTCGGGCATCCGGGATCCGGTCCGGTCAGAGGGTGGGACATGGCGGGCAGCGTGCGCTGTCCACCTTGCTGACGGCCTGACGCCAACCTTGCCGGGCGTACCGGCGGCGGGCGCGCGCCGGAGGTGACGGCCCATGAGCCCAGGTGGTGTCTGGGTTCCCGTCGATTCGGAACCGGGGACCGGTGGGTGGGCGCCGACGCGGAAGGCGGTCGTCACGAGGGGGTGTGGTCACGACCCGCGATCATGGGTACGGCACGGAATCATCCGTTCCCGCGCTTCCGAGAGGCATCGATCTCCGACTCCGGACCGTGGTCGGCGGGTGACGGAGCGGCAGAATGTTGGTCGGACGCACTTCCACCCGAAAGGCCGGGTGAACTGACCGGTGGCGCGCCTCAGCTCTTCCCGAACACCTCGGCGTCGGCTTCCTCGGGCTTCATGCCGGCCACGATCTTGGAGCTCATCTTGACCGCCTTCACCGCGCTGGTCGCCCCGGTCTGGAGGACAACGGCGATCACCAGGAGGAGCACCGCGAAGTACCGCAGGACATGCGATCCCAGCATGAGGATGGCGATGCGGCCGAGGGCATACGGGGGCGAGCAGATGACGGCGCCGACCGCCCCGCCCACGGCGGCGGCACTCAGCTTGTCCCGGCGGGACTTCTCTGATTTGAGACCGAGCATCCTCGACGGCACGGCCACGTAGGCGAACATCATCACCCCGCACATGATCCCGAGGGCGAAGGCGAACCAGAACCTCCCCCACCGGTCGACCACGATCACGGAGAACCCGAGCAGCACGCCGACACCGAGGCCCCACACCAGGATGTCCCGGAGATGCTCTCGGGCCTGGGTGAAGGCCGGGCGGATCTGAGGTGGGCCCTGCACCGAGATGGCGAAGGCGAACACGGCATTGAGGTAGAAGGCCCCGGCCGTGATGAGGGCGACGAGCACGATCACGGCGACCTCGACCAGCGGCCGCTTCCACTCGTGGAACCCCTTCCCGTGGAGCACGTGAGCCTTCAGGTCGAGCATGGCACCCCAGATCAACATGGCCGGCAGGATCTGGACGAGCGTCAGCCGCCAGTTGGTGAAGAGGGTCTTGACCCCCTGGAAGAGCATGGCGAATCCTCCGACCAGCAGGGCCAGGGGTGCCAGCCACCGGCTCCGCTGACTGAGGGCGAGGACCGCGCTCTCCACCATGTCGTCGTCACCGTGTCGCACCGCCTCCACCAGGTTGCGGAAGAGTACGCCGACCTGGGCCCGTCGGGTGGTCCGTCGAGCGTCATCCGGTCCACGATCCCCTGCGGAGCTGGGCGAGGCATCGCCGCCTGCGGTGGGGGACACCGGGAGTTCCTCCATCGTGGCCTCGACTCCGGATCCGGGGGATCCGGTCGTTCCGACCGTCGTCGGATCCGGCAGCCCCGATGCCTCCGCACTGGTCGGCATCAGTGGCCCGTCCCGGTGCGGCTACACGAGTGGTCAACGGGGCGGCGGCGAGTCGGGTTCCGGGCACAGGGCCGGCCAGCCGCGCAGGCTTCTCCACGACCGGGGCTGACCATCGCCCCAGGCTAGCCAACCCCAAACCGTCCGGGACCCCGCCGAACAGCGGCGCCACCCGGCGCCATGGGAGCGGCGCCGTTCCGGGTCGACCCCTGGAGAGGACCCGGGAACGATCCCGGCCGTCGGGCTGGCACACTGTCCGGTATGGCTGCCCAGTACATCTTCACCATGCGTGACCTGAAACGCTTCTATCCGCCCGATCGCGAGGTCCTGAAGGGGATCAACCTCTCCTTCTACCCGGGCGCCAAGATCGGCGTCATCGGCGGCAACGGTTCAGGCAAGTCCTCCCTCCTCAGGATCATGGCGGGTCAGGACGACGACTTCACGGGTGAGGCCCGCCTCACCCCCGGCTTCACCGTCGGCTTCCTGTCCCAGGAGCCGGACCTCGACCCCACCAAGGACGTGCTGGGGAACATCTCGGGCGGGGCGGGCGAGGCCAAGGCCATGGTCGACCGCTACAACGAGGTGTGCGCGGCCTTCGGTGAGCCCGACGCCGACTTCGACCAGCTCCTGGCCGAACAGGCCGAGCTGCAGGACAAGATCGACGCGGCCGGCGCCTGGGACCTCGAGCGCACGTTCGAGATCGCCATGGACGCGCTCCGCTGCCCCCCGGGCGATGCCGATGTCTCCACCCTCTCGGGTGGGGAGCGCCGGCGGGTGGCGCTGTGTCGTCTCCTGCTCTCCAAGCCCGACCTCCTCCTGCTCGACGAACCCACCAACCACCTCGACGCCGAGTCGGTGGCCTGGTTGGAGCGCACGCTGCAGGAGTACCCGGGCACCGTGGTCGCTGTGACCCACGACCGTTACTTCCTCGACAACGTGGCCGGCTGGATTCTCGAGCTCGACAGGGGCGGGGGCATCCCGTGGGAGGGCAACTACTCGTCCTGGCTCGAGCAGAAGCAGGACCGACTGGCCCGGGAGCAACGGGCCGACACCAGTCCCGCCAGGACGCGCTCCAGCGGGAGCTCGAGTGGATCCGGATGTCGCCGCGGGCCCGCCAGTCCAAGGGCAAGGCCCGTATCAACGCCTACAACGACCTCGTGGCCGAGGCCGAGGCGGCTGAACGACGGGCGGACAAACTCGAGATCACCATTCCGGCGGGGCCGCGCCTGGGCGACCGGGTGATCGATGCCGAAGGCCTGACCAAGGGCTACGGTGACCGGCTGCTGATCGACGACCTCTCCTTCCTCCTCCCCCCCGGCGGGATCGTCGGTGTCATCGGGCCGAACGGGGCCGGCAAGACCACGCTGTTCCGCATGATGGTGGGCGAGGAGAAGCCCGATTCGGGCACCCTGGACGTGGGCACCACCGTCGAGTTGGCGTACGTGGACCAGTCACGGGACCAGTTGGACCCGGAGGCCACCGTGTACGAGGAGATCACCGGCGGGGTCGACCACATGGTGGTCGGCGGCGCGAGATCCACGGCCGCGCCTACGTGGCCAGCTTCGGCTTCACCGGCAGTGACCAGCAGAAGAAGGTCGGCCAGCTCTCGGGCGGAGAGCGCAACCGGGTCCAGCTGGCCAAGGTGCTGAAGGCCGGAGGCAACGTGCTGCTGCTCGACGAGCCGACCAACGACCTCGATGTCGACACCCTGCGGGCCCTGGAGGAGGCGCTCCTCGGATTCCCCGGCTGCGCCGTGGTCATCAGTCACGACCGCTGGTTCCTCGACCGGATCTCGACCCACGTGCTGGCCTTCGAGGGCGACTCGGAGGTCCGCTGGTTCGAGGGCAACTTCAGTGACTACGAGGCCGACCGCCACAAGCGCCTGGGCGTCGATGCCGACCAGCCCCACCGCCTCCGCTACAAGCCACTCGTCCGGGACTGAGTCCATGACCCTCGATCCCGAGCATCCCCGCCGTGCCTTCGCGTCGGACAACTGGGCGGGCGTCCATCCCGAGATCCTGGAGGCACTGACCCGCGTCAACGTCGGCCACGCCCCCGCCTACGGGGCCGACGCCGTGACCGAGGAGGCACTGGACCTGTTCCGGTCCCACTTCGGCCCGGACGCCGAGGTCTACTACTGCTTCAACGGGACCGGCACGAATGTGGTCGGGCTGCAGTCGATGCTGCGACCCTTCGAGGCCGTGGTCTGCGCCGAGGGGGCCCACATCGACGTGGACGAGTGTGGTGCCCCCGAACGCTTCCTCGGATCCAAGCTCCTGTCCGTGCCGACCCCGGAAGGCAAGCTGACGCCCACGCTCGCCGCCTCCGTCGTACAGGGTGTCGGCGACGAGCACCACGTTCAGGCCCGGGTCCTCTCGGTGACCCAGAGCACCGAGGTGGGCACCGTCTACACCCTCGAGGAGCTGACCGCGCTGACCGACTGGGCCCATGCCGAGGGAATGCTGGTCCACCTCGACGGGGCCCGGATCGCCAACGCCGCCGCCAGCCTCGGGGTCGACCTCGGTGCGTTCGGGCACGATGCCGGGATCGACGTCCTCTCCTTCGGTGGCACCAAGAACGGAGCCCTGGGTGCCGAAGCCGTGGTCACCTTCCGCCCCGAGGCCGCCACCTCGCTCCGCTTCCTGCGGAAGCAGTCGATGCAACTGTCCTCCAAGATGCGGTTCGTCGCCGCCCAGTTCGTCGCCCTGCTGACCGACGACCTGTGGCTCCGCAGCGCGTCCCACGCCAACGCCATGGCGACCCGGCTCGGTACCGGAGTGTCGTCCGTCACCGGGGTGACCTTGGCCTACCCCGTACAGGCCAACGGCGTCTTCGCCCACATCCCGGCTCCGGTGGTCGAGAAGCTGCAGTCGGAATGGCCCTTCTACGTGTGGGACGAGGAGTCGGGTGTCGTCCGGCTCATGTGTTCGTTCGACACCGAGGAGTCCGACGTGGACGAGTTCGTGGCGACCCTGGCCACCCTGATGGGAGAACGGGCCCACCTGACTCCTCTCGGGACCCGTGGCCGCGCTGGAAAGGTGCGGGCCCGTCCACGCCGCTCGCACGGCGGACGACCGGGTCCCGGTGGCCCGGCGAACGCCTGGGCCACGGAGATCCAATCGGCGGCCACGTCTCCCACGACCTCGAGATCGGTGTCGGCCACGTTACGCCGCTGGGTCACCACCAGGCAGAAGTCGAGGGCCGTCCCCCTGACCCGGTCGACCCGAGCGGCATCCACACCGTCATCGGCTCCGGCGTCCCACTGCCACTCCGTACCGTCGGGCGCCGTCAGGCGAACATCGATGCGGCCGGCCGGAACCTGCCGCTCCCCCGGGCCAGATAGGAGTAGGGGCGAGCTCGAACGCCGAGGCGGGCGATGTGGGCGAGGCGCTCGGTGGGGGGACGCACGACCCCGAGGGCATCGCACACGTCCTGACCATGGGCCCAGGTCTCCATCAGGCGACGCCGAGACGAACGACAGCAGCCCCATCGGTGGCCCGTACCAGGGCACCCGGGTCGACGGGTCGGCATTCGAGAAGGCGTCGATCATCGCCCGGTGAGCGCTGTCCCACCAGGCCAGCAGCTCGTCTCCACCCATGGCACGGCCCGGGACCAGGTGGACGTCCATCGGATCCGGGAGGGCCAGGAGCTCGTCGACGGATCGCGTGAACGCGTCCGGGTCGACCATGGCGAGTCGTCCCGCGTCGTCGAAGTACGCCAGATGGCTGATCTGGTCACGGACGGCCCAGCCCTCGGCAGGCGTGGCCAGGTCCCACCGTGGGTCGGAATCGGACAACTCCGCCACGACGGCCCGGACGATGTCGTATTCGGCGTCGAGGTCCTCCAGCAGGTCCGGCAGGGTGGTCATGCTCCGAGGCTACGGCAGCCGCCGGGCTTCCTGGGTCGTGGTCGACTCGGTCATCCCCCGTCTCGAGCCACACCCGCTCGCACGACAGGACCTCCACCCCGGGCGACGACCACACGAAGCGTTCCACCGCATCGAGGACCGACTCGACCAGGCCCGGCGTCCCCGAGACGGCGGCAAAACCGAGCTCACTCCGCTGCCACTGGTCCTGACGGCCGACCTCGGCGGCGGCCACCTCGAACCGGGACCGTGCGCCGTCGACGAGATGGCGCACGATCGCACGTTTCTCCTTGAGCGAGTGGCTGGCGGGGATCCGGAGGTCGACGGCGAGGGTACAGGCGTGGAGCACGATCACCACACTGCCCGACAGGCGCAAGGGGCGCTCGCCCGGGCACCGGAGGGGTTCCGATGCCAGGCGCGACGGAGCCCGTCACGCTCAGGTCAGGCGTGACGGGCTCCGTTCATCACCGGGCGGTCCCCTCCGAGCGACGGGGCGGAGGCGTCGGTCGGCGGTCAGGCCCGGAGAGCATGGGAGGCGGTGTCGGTCAGTCCAGCACCTCCGATCGTCTGGCGGTGGAGGAACGGGGGGCCGAGGATTCGACCCCGGCGGAGGTCGGTCGGGCGTCGGGCCGGGCCGTGCTCCGAACCGCCGTGGGGCGCCCGGACGACGGCGTCGTGGCGGCCGCGACCGTACCCCCCGAGATCGCCAGTCCGAGGGCCACGACGGCGGCGGCGGTGACCCGGACGCCGACACCACGCTTCCGGAGAGTGGCGAAGGGGTCTTCGGACGTCGGCTCCGTGACCGGACCTTCGTGCTCGGTGACGCTCATGGGATGCTCCTCTGTTGGCACTCGCCTGACGGACATCTGCGTGTCCTGACCATCTCCCGCGCACCTGGGAGCGACCTGGGAGCGGGGAAAGTGCCGGCTCGGAATCTGCCCTCCGCGTCTCCGGTCAGCCCCGTGGACGTGTCCGTCGAGCCACCCGGGGAGTTCTACGGCCCCCGGTCAGACGGCTTCGGACCTGTTGGTCGGAGTCGTGGGTCAACTCGATCCGTCCCGGTCGACGGGGGCCGACGCCACCCGGCCGTACGAGCTGATCGTCCTTTCGTGGGGGAATAACGAGCTGATCCTCTGAAACGTTCCACTCATACCGTCGCCATGCCGGGCCGACCGGCGGGAGCACGACACTCCTGAAAGTGCAGGTGACACCCGTGTTGCAACTAAAGAAACCGCCGTTGCGGTCGATCTCTCCGGAGGCGGCGGAATCGCCGTCGAATTCATGAAATACATACCGAAAGAGAGAACACCATGCTTGCATCCGTCATGCAGCGCCTGAATGACAGGCGTGACGCGGCTGCCGACCTGGGAGAGGATGCGGGTTTCACCCTCATCGAACTCATGGTCGTGCTGCTCATCCTGGCCATCCTGCTCGCCATCGCCATTCCCACCTTCCTCGGTGTGACCGGTGGTGCCAACGACCGGGCCGCCCAGTCCAACCTCAACACCGCCCTGACCACGGCCAAGGCCGCGGCCGCCAACAACAGCCAGACCTACACGGGCCTGACCGTGAACGGCGCGACGAGCTCGTTCCAGGCGAACGAACCCAGCATCAGCTGGCAGACCGGTTCGGTGTCCACGCAGGGCCCGGTGTCGGCCTACATCACCTTTGACGGCAACGGCGTCATCCTGGCGACGTGGTCGAAGAACAACGGCGGTACGTGCTTCTACGCCGTCGACAACCAGGCGGCCGTGAACGTCAACCCCCTCGACCTGGCCTGGGCCACCGGTGCTTCCAACCCGGCTCCCACCGCCGCCGGTACGTACTACGGCGAGGCTCAGAAGCAGACCAGCTGCAACGCTGACGCTGCGGTGCCGACCCTGGGTAACGCTGCGCCCAACCAGTGGGTGCTCCAGACCAGCCTGCTGAAGTAGTAGCAGTCACCGGACGGAGCGATCGACCCTGATCGCCCCGGCCAGCAGCGTAGACAGCGCCCCCTCACTCTCCTCTTGAGGGGGCGCTGTCGCGTTGTTTTCATGGTCCCAGGCCATGTCGAACAGTACGTTCGCGCCCGTCGGCGGGAAACCGGATCCACCCGACGCCTGATCCAACCGCACCGCCCCGTCGGCGCGGGATTGTCACGGGAGTCCAACCGGGCGAAGGCTACGTTGGGCCAGATGTCGAACGAGGAGCTCCGCCTTGCGCACCGTCATCGGTGAGATCCTCCCGTTCGCGGTGATCGTGATGGTGTCGCCCATCAACATCGTGGCGGCGATCCTGCTCCTCTTCAGCCGTCGCCCCGTGACCAACGCTTCGTGGTACCTCCTCGGATTCGTGGCTGGCGTGGCGGGCGTCGTCGCTCTCCTGATCGTCCTGGCGGACGCCATCGGACTGTCGAGCGACGCCGACCGGTCGAGGGCGGTTTCATGGCTCCTCGTGGCCCTCGGCGTCTACCTCCTCTTCGTCGCGTTCCGGAAGTTCCGATCTCGACCCGGGCCGGACGAGGAGCCCGCGCTCCCGAAGTGGATGGACGGGATCGCCGGGTTCAGCCCGGGCCGGTCCCTCGCCGTCGGAGCCGGCATCGGAGCGGGAAACCCCAAGAACATCGCAGTCGGGCTGGGTACGGCGGTGGCGGTGTCGTCGGCCGGCCTGACCATCACCGACCAGGTCGTGACCGTGGCCATCTACGTGGTGCTGGCTTCGATGGGAGTTGCCGCGCCGATCGTCACCATGCTCGTGCTCGGTGATCGGGCACCTGCCGTGCTCGAGGACTGGAAGGGGTGGCTGACCCGGAACAACACGGCGATGATGGCGGTGATCTTCCTGTTCTTCGGAGTCTTCCTCATCGGGAAGAACTTGGCTGGCCTGTGAGTGACCGACCGGACCGCAGCTGCCCCCCCGGTCCGGTCGGGTGGTCCGGTCGGGAGATGCCCGCATCAGGACGTCAGTCGGCACTCATCCGATCGACGAGTGACCCGACGTCCAGCCAACCGAACCCGACCGACTCACCGATGATCTTCCTCTTCCGGGGATCGACGAGCACGAGGAAGGGGTAGCCCGTCACCCGGTAGTCGAACCACGCCCCGTCGGACATCACGACCGGGACGTCGACCCCAGCGGCGAGTACCCCGACCTCCGTGATCGACCCTTGACCGGGGCCCTTGGTAACGACGACGACATCCACCCCGGTCGGTGGGGTGTCCCGGATCCCCCGCCAGAACAGATCACAGCCGTCGCAGTGGACGGAGAGGAACACCAGGAGCACGGGCCGCCGCCTGACATCGAGGTCCACCACCACCGGTTCCCCATCCGGAGCGACACCGGCAATGTCGGCAGCCGGCCAGACTGCGGGTGCATCTCCGATTCCTGACGGGACCGGGCGGAGTCCGGCTACGAACTCGGGGTCTTCGAGCGGATTGGTGGTGGTGACGAGGGTGCGGGAGGCGGCGGGGTCAGTGGCGTCCGGAGCCGCCGTCGGGACCGAGGCGGGCTCATCGACGCACCCGCCACCAGCCGGTCGGGCGTCGGAGCCGGCTGCCCCAGGGGACCGGCGGCGCAGTCGCACCCGACCTCCCGGGTCAACCCTGCTCGGCGGGAGCGGTCGATGTCGACCCGCTCGTGGGAGTCGGAGTGGGCGGGGCCGACTCGGAGTCGAGGACCTCGACACCCCTGCCGTTGCCGCACCACCGACAGGTGACGTCCTCGACGTTCTCGTCGAGCACCTCGACCTCTTCGATCGTCAGATCCCCCCCGACCGAGTAGTGGTGAAATGCCCTGGTCCGCCTGGCCGTCACCACGTCGAAACGGGTCAGGTTGCCACAGGCCGAGCATCGATAGCGCACGACGGGATCGGCATTGCCGGCGACGGAGGTGGCGGTGGGAGTGGCGGATGAGTCGGTGGTCACGTCCCCAACGGTAGTCGCGCCGCGCGACGTCACCGTCTTCCTTCTGCGAACACCTGTTCGCTAATGTCTCCACATGGCCCTCGCCGTCCAGCGCTCCTTCGACGACCTCGGCACCCCACTGAGCCAGGTCACCTTCGTGGTCCTCGACGTGGAGACCACCGGTGGTTCGCCGGCGTCTTCCTCGCTCACCGAGGTGGCGGCGGCCCGGTACCGGGGCGGCGAGCTCCTCGCCACCTTTCAGACCTTCGTCCGGCCCGACGAGCGGATCCCGCCGTACATCACCGCCCTCACCGGGATCAGCGACGCCATGGTGGCCGATGCCCCCCGCATCGGCGAGATGCTCCCGTCCTTCCTCGAGTTCCTCGGCGGTGGTGTCGTCGTGGGGCACAACGTCAGATTCGACCTCTCGTTCCTCAATCACGCTCTCGAGTCGACGGGGCGGGACCGGCTGGCCAATGCCACCGTCGACACCCTGGCGCTCGCCCGACGCCTCGTGCGGGACATGGTTCCCAACTGCAAGCTCGGAACCCTCGCCGCCGCCCTCCGGCTCCCCCATCAGCCGTCCCACCGTGCCCTGACCGATGTGCTCGCCACCGGCGACCTGTTGCATGCGCTGCTCGAGCGGGCCGGCAGCTTCGGGATTGTCGGGCTCGAGGAGCTGCTGGACCTGCCCCGTCTGGTGGGACACCCCCAGGGCGCCAAGCTCAAGTTGACCAACCGGCTCCCCCACCGTCCCGGCGTCTACTGGTTCACCGACGCGACCGGCGACGTGCTCTATGTGGGCAAGGCCACCGACCTGCACACCCGGGTCCGTTCCTACTTCTCGGGCGACAGCCGCAACAAGGTCGGACGACTCCTGCGGCAGATGGACGCAATCCACCACCGGGTCTGTCCCGGTCCGCTGACCGCCGAAGTCATCGAGGGTCGGCTCATCCGGGCCTGGTCCCCGCCCTTCAACCGGCAGGGGAAGGTGAGGAGGCGTGATCCCGGCACCGCGGTCCGCGACGCCCTCCCGTCCGTGGTCCCGTCGGCATCCTTGCCCGCGCGGGCAACGGCGCCGACTCCGGCGTCCGCGACAGGGCCGGCCGGAACGAAAGCCGCGTCGGCGGGGCCGGAGGAAGCGCGCCTGGACCGCAACGGACCTCGAGGTCGATCCGATGGAGCTGCTGAAGCCCTTTGCCGAACGCGTGTGCGCCCTCTCGCAGGCACAGGCCTACGAGGAGGCCGCCGGGGTCCGTGATGACGCCGAGCGGCTGCGCCATCTCCTCGTCCGTCACCGCCAGGTCGAATCCTTGCGACTGGCGGGTCGACTCGTGCTCCGGGTCGAAGGGGAAGGCACGGTCGAGCTCGACGGAGGACTGCTGGTGGAGTCCGGATCGTTGTTCGACGCCGTCCGGAACGACCGGACGCCCCCGGGGCAGGGGGGGATCTCCGGTCCCACAGCCACGGCTCGCCCGGCCCCAGGTCCCACCGCCGCCGCATCATCTGCCCTCGATCGGGGAGCAGCCGTTTCCTCGGACGGCCACGACAACGAGCGCGTCATCGTCGCCCAGTGGCTCCGGGCCAACGCCGACAAGGTCCGGGTGCTGGAGGCCGGAGATGAGGTAGGCCTGGCGTTCCCTGCCGACCGTGTCCCGACGCTCGGCGAACTGTGCGCGGCGTTGGCGACCGGATCCGGCGGAGACGACCGAAGGTGACGACGGCGGCCGGTGGGACCCGGCCAGAGGAGACGTCCACCGGGCGGACGGGCCGGAGCCCGGCCCGGGTCACCCGACGTTGAACGGGCCCCCACCCGGGCGTCAGCCGGCCGATGCTTCGGTTGCGGAGGCTTCGTTGGTGACCCGGATGAACTCCTCGAGCACCCTGGCGGCCCGGCCGGAGTCGATGAGGTCACAGGCCAGGGTGATCCCGGTGGCCAGGTCGGGGACCTGACCGATCACCGTCAGGGCGGCCGCCGAGTTCAACAGGGCGATGTCGCGATGGGGAGACGCGTCGCCGGCCACCACCCGGCAGATGGCCTCGGCGTTGACCGAGGCGTCGCCGCCACGGAGGTCGTCGAGCGTGGCTCGGGCCAGTCCGAGGTCGACGGGATCGACCCGGTAGACGTCGACGGACACGGTTCCGTCGCCGACGGGATCATCGTCGCCCGGTTGCGATGAAGCCTCCGGCGTCCGGATGAGCTCGTGCACCGTCGACGGGCCGGTGGTCGACAGTTCGTCGAGACCGTCGTCGCCGTGTACGACCATCGCCCGCTGCGTCCCGTTGGCGGCCAGGACGCCGAGCATCTTGTCGGCCATCGACGGATCGGACACGCCGATGACCTGGAACTTCGCCCGGGCGGGGTTGGCCAGCGGCCCGAGGAAGTTGAAGACCGTCGGGATACCGAGCTCCCGCCGGACCGGTCCGGCGTGGCGCATGGCGGGATGGAACCGCGGGGCGAAACAGAATCCGATCCCCACCTCGTCGATGCATCGGGTCACCCCCTCGGGACCGAGATCGGCCACCGCACCCAGAGCCTCGAGCACGTCAGCCGCGCCGACCGCCGACGACGACGCCCGACCCCCGTGCTTGCAGACCTTGGCCCCCGACGCCGCCACCACCAGCGAGGCGATGGTCGAGACATTGATGGAGCGCAGGCGGTCACCTCCGGTCCCGCAGGTGTCGACCACGTCGGTACCCGGCGGCAGCGGTAGAGGCACGGCGTGGGCGACCATGGCCCGCACGAAACCGGTCATCTCCGCGACGGACTCGCCCTTGGACCGCAGCGCCACGGCGAGCGCGGCGATCTGGGCCGGCGTGGCATCACCCGAGAGGACCTGTCCGAGCACGACCTCGGCCTCGTCGACCGTGAGGTCGCCCTCGTCGAGCAGCCGGGTGAGCACCCCGGGCCAGGCACCGAGCGAATCGAAGGAGCCGGGTGCCGGCCGGGCGCCCCTTGATGGTTCAGCGGTCACCGCTCAGTCCCACCACAGGTCGTGGTTCAACACTCCCCGTCCGATCAGCCCCAGCTGCACCTGACTCGTACCCTCCACGATGGTGAGCTGGCGGGCGTCGCGATACCAGAGTTCGGTCGGATGATCCTCCATGTACCCGGCGGCGCCGAGGAGCTGGACCGCCAGCCCCGAGGCCCGTACAGCCAGCTCGGTGGCGTGGTACTTGGCCATCGAGAGGTAGGGCACGTACTCCTTGGTGAACTTCCCCTGGTCGGCCAGCCAGGCCGAGCGGTAGGTGAGCAGCCGGGCCGCCTCGATGTCGACCGCCACCTTGGCGATCTCCCACTGGATCCCCTGGAAGTCGGCGATGGTGTGGCCGAACGCCTGGCGCTGCTGGACGTACTCCGTGGCGTACATGAGAGCACCCTCGGCCAGGCCGATGCCCCGGGCGGCGACGATGGGCCGCATGGCGTTCAGGCCGAGCATCGCCAGCCGGAAGCCACCGACCTCACCGATCACGTTCTCCTTGGGGACGTGGACACCGTCGAGCAGGAGCTCACCGGTGTCGACACCCCGCACGCCCATCTTGCGGTCCGTGTTGCCGACCGACACTCCCTCCCAACCCCGTTCGACGATGAACCCGGTGATCGAATCGTGCGCCCGGGACGCCGGGTCCCCCGTCTTGGCGAACACGGTGTACCAGTCGGCCTGGACCACGCCGGACATCCAGCACTTCGTGCCGCTGAGGATCCAGTCGCCCTCGTGCCCCGGCCGCTCGTCGGGGACGGCCCGGGTCCGCATGCCGGCCACGTCACTACCAGCCTGGGATTCGGACAGGCCGAACCCGCAGCGGAGTTCCCCGGTGGCGATGCCCGGCAGGTAGCGCTGCTTCTGCTCGTCATTCCCGGCGATCAGGATCGGACCGGTGGGCAGCCTCGTCAGCAGGAGCATCAGGGCCGCGGTGTTGGAGTACTTGGCCACCTCCTCGATGGCGATCGTGAGGCCGAGGATCCCGGCGCCCGAGCCACCGAGTTCGGTAGGCAGGCAGAGTCCGAGGAGGTCGGCGTCCCGGAAGGCGTCGAAGATGTCCTGGGGGTACTCGCCTGCCGTGTCGATCTCGCGGGCCCGCGGCTTGATCTTGTCCTGGGCGAGCCGGCGGACCGTCTCCTGGAGGGCGGTGAGTTCGGGCGAGAGGTCGAAGTCCACGGGAGCCGAGGCTACCCGAGGGCGCGGTCCGGCCAGAACGGCTCGTCCCGGCCGCCGCCCGATCCGGTCCAGCGCCCCCGACCCGCTCCGACGGTCGCCGTCGGGTCCGCCACGGGCCGCCGAAGGCTCGGCAGGTCAAGCCGGTGGGCCAGGGGTCGGACCGGCCGCCGTGAGTAGGATCGTCGCCCATGACCCCGCCCGGCCTGCCCCTCCCTCCCCCGGTCGGCGCCTCGGCGCTGCCCGCCGGCACCTACGACGGAGTCGTGGTGGTGGTGACCGGTGGCGGCACGGGACTGGGCAAGTCCATCGCCACCGAGTTCGGGCGGCTGGGGGCGTCGGTGGCGGTGGTGAGTCGGGACGAGGGCCACCGGGCCGCCGGCATCGCATCGGTCGAGGAGGCCGGTGGTCGGGCGGTCGGCGTCGCCTGCGACATCCGTGACGCCGACGCCGTCGCCGCGGCGTTCGACGCCGTCGAGGGGGCGTTCGGTCCCGTGGACCACCTCGTCAACAATGCGGCCGGCAACTTTCCCGTGCCCGCCGAGGACATGAGCCCGAACGCGTGGCGCACCGTCGTCGACATCGTCCTGAACGGCACCTTCCTCTGCTCCCGGGAGTTCGCCCGCCGGGCCATCACCTCCGGACGCGGTGGATCGATCGTCGATGTGGGCGCCTCCTACGCCTGGACCGGGGGTCCCGGCTTCGCCCACTCGGCGGCGGCCAAGGCCGGGGTCAAGAACATGGTCGAGACCCTGTCGGTGGAGTGGGCCCCCTATGGCATCCGGGTCAACGGGCTCGTGCCCGGGCTCATGCCCCACGAGGACGAGGTCGCCGCCATCGCCGCCGTGCCCGGCAAGTACGAGGGCCAGGACGACCGGGTCCCCGCCGGCCGGGTGGGCTATCCGCGGGAGTTGGCCTGGGCCGCCACCTATCTGTGCTCGCCCTACGCCTCGTACATCTCCGGCCACTCCCTCGTCGTGGACGGCGCCAACTGGCAACGGCGCCACACCGTCCAGCCCGCCTTCACGCCGATCCGCGAGCAGCTCGGGAGAGGCCCGTTCGGTGCGTCCGCACCCGGACGCTGACCACCCACAAGGAGCCGACACCATGACCGACCCCCGGGTCACCAGCGCCACCGACACGCGACCGCCCCTGACCGACGCCGAACGGGACCTCGTCCGACTCGAAGTCGACGGTCCGATCGCCGTCATCACCAACAACCGCCCCGATCGGCACAACGCCATGAGCGACGAGATGGACCGGCGCCTGTGGGAGGTCCTGGCCGAGGTGCACGAGTCGCCCGACCTGCGGGCCATCGTGTGGCGGGGTGAGGGGTCGAGCTTCTCCTCGGGTCGCGACACCACGCAGATCGGTCGTCGGATCGAGGACATCTCCGATCTCGAATTCATCGAGCGCGGTCACCGGCCGACCCAGATGTTCCTCACCATGCCGTGTCCGATCATCTGCGCGCTCAAGGGGTGGGTCATCGGCGGGGCGTTCGAGCGGGCACTGCTGTGCGACATGCGGGTGGCGGCGGCCGGCACCCGCATGATGCTGCCCGAGGTCGTCCACGGCGTCATCCCCGATTCCGGGGGCGTGGCCCGCCTCTTCCAGATGGCCGGCCACGGCGTGGCGGCCGACATGGCCCTCACGGGGCGGGTCATGACCGCGGAGGAGGCCTACGGCCACGGCATCGTGAGCCGACTGGTGGCGGACGAGGCGGAACTGGACGCGGTCACGATGGCGATGGCCGAGACGATCGCCTCGGCGCCCGCCTTCACGGTGAAGATGGCCCGGCGTACGCTCTCGAGCCTCGGCACCGACGAGGTCCAGCGCTCGATCGCCGAGGAGGCGGTGGCCCAGTCCATGGTCTTCGTGTCCTCCGACTACGCCGAGATGAAGGCGGCCCGGTCGGAGGACCGGGTCCCCCACTACCGCCGCCGCTGACGCTCGGTCCGCAGGTTAGGAACGGAGCCGCCGACGGGTAGAACAGATGGTGCCGGCCGCGGCGCCGAAGCCGGGAGTCGTCGGCCGACGTCCGAATCGACCTCCGACGGCCGGTACCGGCCGAGCCGAACCCACCCATCCGCACCGATCCCACCAGGAGTTTTCCATGACCGACACCCTCCGCACCCCCAAGCCGGTCCGCTCGAGCGGCACGTTCACCCTCGGCGACGGCCGAGAAGGGGCGACCACCGTCCACCGCCTCGGCTACGGCGCCATGCAGATCACCGGACCGGGCGTCTGGGACGAGCCGGCCGATCGCGACGGGTGCATCGCCGTCCTGCGCCGGGCCGTCGACATGGGCGTGGACCTGATCGACACGGCGGACTCCTACGGCCCCGAGGTCAGCGAACGGCTCATCTTCGAGGCGCTCCACCCCTACCCCGACGGTCTGGTGATCGCCACCAAGGCCGGTCTGACCCGCCAGGGTCCCGGGGTGTGGACGCCGGTGGGTCGCCCCGAGTACCTGCGCCAGCAGTGTGAGCTCAGCCTGCGCCGTCTCGGGCTCGAGCGCATCGACCTGTTCCAACTGCACCGGATCGACCCGAAGGTGCCGGCCGACGAGCAGTTCGGCCTGCTCGCCGACCTGGTGGCGGAGGGCAAGGTGAAGCACGTCGGCCTGTCGCAGGTGAGCGTCGCCGAGCTCGAGGCGGCCCGTCGGCACGTCTCCGTGGTGTCCGTGCAGAACCTGTTCAACCTGACCGACCGGACCTCGGACGACCTGTTGGCGCACTGCGAAGCCGAGGGCATCGGTTTCATCCCGTGGTTCCCGGTGGCGTCGGGTGAGCTGAGCGGGCCCGACACGGCCATGGGCACAGTCGTCGCCGACACGGGGGCGACCCCGACCCAGGTGGCACTGGCCTGGCTGCTCCACCGCTCCCCCGTCATGCTGCCCATCCCGGGAACCAAGTCGGTCGCCCACGTGGAGGAGAACTGCGAGTCGGCGACGCTGCAGCTGAACGACGACCAGATGGCCGCGCTCGACGCCGTCCACGCCGCCAGCTGACCGTCGACCGGCCGCCCGACACCCTCCGGTCACCGGGCGGAAACCAGCGCGTCCCCCAGGGGCACTACCGGGAGCTGAACACCACCGGCGCCGACTTCACCCCCGCGATGACCGGTGAGGCCGTGCGGACCACTTCACCGGCCGGGGCGATCGATCGGAACCTCGCCAGGAGCTCCTCGAGCAGGATCCGACCCTCGACCCGGGCCAGTACGGCACCGATGCAGAAGTGGGGCCCGAAGCCGAAGGCGACGTGCGGATTGTGGTCCCGGGCGGCGTCGAACACGGCGGCGGTCGGACCGAACACGGCCTCGTCGCGGTTCGCCGAGGCGTAGAGCATGAGCACCGGATCCCCCGCTCCGAGCCGTCGACCGCCGAGCTCGACCTCCCGGGTGGTGGTGCGCATGAAGGCCACCACCGGCGTGGTCCAGCGCAGCATCTCCTCGACCGCCAGGGGCAGTGCCCGACCGACGCCGTCGCCGATCCGGTCGGCGAGCCCCTCCCACTGACCCGGGTGCTCGGCGAAGCCGACCAGCCCGCCTGACATCATGTTCCGCGTCGTCTCGTTGCCGGCGACCAGAAGCTGCACCAGGAACATGCCCAGCTCGGCGTCGGTCAGCCGGTCGCCGTCGACCTCGGCCGCACCGAGCTCGCTGATGATGTCGCCCCTCGGCGCCAGGCGCCGGTCGGCGGCCGCCTCCAACAGGTAGGTCACCATCTCCCCACTGAGCTGGGCCCGCTCCTCCTCGGGCCAGTCGGTGGCTCCGGGGATGACCGCCTCGGACCACCGGAAGAACCGGGGCCACTCCTCCTCGGGCACCCCCAGTAGGTCACTGATCACCTGGAGAGGCAGGGGGACGGCCAGCTCGGACACGATGTCGACCGGCGTCCCGGCCTCGATCCGGTCGACCAGGGCCCGGGCCCGGCGACGGATCCCCGGCTCGAGGGCCCGCATGTAGGTGGGCCGGAAGCCGGGCTGCACCAGGGTGCGGTACCGGGTGTGGTCGGGAGGATCCGTGTGCATCATGGTCGGAGGTGACGGGTACTCGGCCCCGATCTCGAAGGTCATGATCCCCTTCGACGAGCAGTACGTCGCCGGGTCCCTCGACACTGCGACCACGTCGTCATGACGGCTCACCATCCACAGGCCCAGCGTCTCGTTGCGGGCCACCGGCGCCTCGGCCCGGAGTCGGGCGTAGAGAGGGAACGGGTCACCGGCGTAGACCGCGGGGTCGAGCAGGGGGTCGGTGAGGGCCGTCTCGTCGACAGCCGCACCCGGACCCCGGTGGTCGCCGCCCGAACCGCGGGTCCCGGACCGGTCGACGTCGGTCATCCGGTCCTGCCGGAGCGGTGGACGACGCCGTCCACGTCGAATGTCGCCATGGTGTTCCCTCCCCAGTCGGACACGGGTACGCGTGCGGATGCCGTCGCACCACCGTCCGGTTCCGTCAGTCTGCCGGAACCCGTTGGTACGCGCCATCCGCCGCCTCCGGTGGTGCCCGGACCCCGGACCCGCGGAGGCGGCGTCAGGCGGAGAGAATCGACGTCTCGCTGACGGAGTGGGTGTCGGTCACGGACCCGTCGCCGCCGCTGAATCCGACCAGCGCCTCGGGTCCCACGTTGACGGCCGCGCTCAGGATCTCGGATCCGTCCATGTCGACCGTCAGGATGCCGTCGTCCAGGGTCACCGTGAACGCGTTGGTCCCCCGGAGATCCTGCGCGACGGTCTGGGAGGCCAGCCAGTTGAGGTGGTCCGGGACACTCGTGCTGATCGGTCCGTTGGTGATGCCCACGAAGTTCGAGGACGGGTTGCTCCCGTTCTGGTACGTGTCGATACAGACGGCGATGCCCTTGATACCGGAGAACCCGAGCCCGCCGCCGTAGTAGCCGACGGCCGTCGGCGAGGTGTTCGGGTCGGCCAGCACGAGGGCCATGCCGTCGGCCCCTTGACTGCCTCCTCCGCCGATGGTCGCCGTGAAGGAGGCGGTGAGACCCTCGCTGGCCACGGCCGTGGGCCAGAAGGCGGTCCCGGCCTGGTCGTCGGTACCGGCCTGGGTGAGATCGGTCACACCGCCGACGACCTGCGTGGACCCGTTGAGGTCCCACCCGCTGCCGGACGGGTCACCGATGGCGACCGGCGAGTCGGGGGCGGCATTGATCGTGACGTGGCTCACGGCATGGGTGTCGGTGTTCAGTCCGTTTCCTCCCGAGAACCCGACCAGGACGTCCGGGCCCACCGTCACCGGGGTCGAGAACAGTGCGATCCCGTCCATCGCCACGGTGAGCGTCCCGTTCACCAGGGTGACCCGGAAGACGTGGGTCGTCCTCAGGGGTGTGACCGCCGTGTCCGTGGTCAGCCAGTCGAGTTCGCCCGGCGTGCCCGAGGAGATCGGACCGTTCGTGACACCCACGAAATTGTCCGAAGGATTGACCGCGTTCTGGTAGGTGTCGAGGGCCACGGCCACCCCCGGGATGCCGGAGAACCCGAGACCCGAACCGGTGGACCCGACCGAGTCAGCCGGCGTCGACGCGTCGGCGAGCACGAGGGCCATCCCGTCGGCGCCGGTCGCCCCGCCCCCGCCGATCGTGGTCGTGAAGGTGGCCGTCAGGTTCGACGAAGGAAGGGCGGTCGGCCAGAAGGCGGTGCCCGCCTCGCTCTTCGTCCCCGCCGTGGTGAGTTGCAGCGACCCGCCGGTCAGCGTCGAGCTCCCGTTGATCGTCCAGCCTCCGGCGGTGGGATCGCCGACGGTGGTCACCGGTCCACCGGCGGAGATGGACACGCCGCTGATGTCCTGGGCGGCCGGGGTCGCTCCGGTCGATCCGGTGAACCCCACCAGGACGTTCGGACTCAGGGTGACGAAGATCGACAGCACCCGTGTCCCGTTCAGGAGCACCGTCAGGACGCCGTCGGACACCGTCACCTGGACCGCCACCGTGCCGTGCAGGGCTGGGATCGCGGTCGACGTCGCCACGAAGTGGAGGCGCAGCGGTGCGCCGGGTTGGGTCCCGTCGGAGATCCCGACGAACCTCTCCGGCGGCCCGCCGGGGACGCCTTCCGCCGACAGCACCACCGCGAGCCCCGGAAGCCCACCGAAGCCGAAGTCGGTTCCCCCCCTCCCGAGCGCCGTCGGGGCGACGGTCGACTTGGCCAGTACGAGCGCGTTCCCGTCACCACTCGTCGGAGCGCCCGTGATGGTCGACGTGTAGTTCACCGTGAGTCCGTCCGAGGCGACCGGTGCCGGAGCGAAGGACCCACCGGTGGCGAAGCTCGTCGCCGGCGTGACCTGCAGTGAACCGGAGGAGAGCGAGGCGGCTCCGTTGCGCTGCCATCCGGTGGCCGCCGGGTCGCCCAGGGTGCCCGTTCCCGTGAACTGGATCGTGCGGACGCCCAGGCCGTCGTCGGCATTGATGATCCAACCGTCGGTCGTGGCACCGACCCCCGTCGGCGAGAAGGTGACCGATTCGGTCAGCGAGTCGCCCGGGTCGAGCGTCGTCCCCTCGGGCAGGGTGGTGGTGGCGGTGAAGGGTCCGAGCACCGGAGGTTTCGATTTGGAGATGGTGAGATCGCTCCCCCCGACATCGGTCAGCGTGAACGTCTTGCGTCACCGAGGTGCCGACCGGTGTCGAGCCGTAGTCGAGCGACTCCTGCGACAATTGCAGGAACGAGGGCTGGTCCGAACTCCCGGTCAGGGTCACGTCGATCGTGCCGCCGTCGCTGGCCACGATCAGGTTGTCGCTGAACTCCCCGTTGGCCGTCGGGGAGAATTGGATGCTGACCACGACCTGCGCCCCCGGCTGGAGGACGTCGCCCGGGGCCGGCGCGCCGGACACCGAGAACGGGGCGGCCGGATCCGTCACCCCGCTGATCGTGAGGGGCGTCGAACCGTTGTTGGCGAAGGAGACACTCTGGGACGACTGTTGGCCCGGTGGGATCCCCCCGAAACTGACACCCAGGGTGGACGACGTGAGACTCGGTCCGTTCACCTCGCCGTTGCCGGTCAGCGAAATGACAGTTGTCCCCTGGCCTCCGGTGGAGACCGTGACGGAGCCGCCGGCGGCGCCGGGGACGGTCGGGGTGAAGGTGACGGGGACGGTGAGGGTCTCACCGGACGTCAGACTGGCGGGCAGGGCGATGCTCGGCGTCCCCAGCGTGAAGGGTCCGTTCGGCACCAGCGCGGTCACGGTGGCCGTCGACGAGGCGGTCAAGGTGAGCGTGGCGGTGGACGACTGGCCGACCACGGTCGACGGGAACGTCGGGGAGGGCCCGCTCACCGGGCTCGCCACGGGGGCGCCGAAGCCCTCCACGGCTCCCGTCCGGGTCCCCACGTACATACGGTTCCCCGAGACTCCGGGAGGGTTGAACTTCGACGCGGTGCCGACCGGGGCGCTCCAGACGAGCTGCAGGGTGCCGTTGACCGGAACGGGGTTGTAGGCCCGCAGCTGGGCGCCCACCCCGGTCCCGTCGGCGGACCAGACGGTCCACACCAGAGCCGTTCCCGAGGTCGTGCCGTTCGAGGTGACGACGGTCCCCGAGGACCCGAAGCCGAACGCGTCCGGGGCCGAACCCACCAGGTTCAAGGTGGGCGCACCCGAGCCCGTCAGGCCGTACTGGTAGGCGTCGAGCTGCCCTTCGGATCCTCCGCCCGAGATCGAGCCGGAGGCCGTGGGGATGTAAACCCAGCCGCCGTCCCCGGGCCAGACCGACGGACTCGACCACACCCCGCCGTTGGGGCCGTACCGCCCGACGACGTCGTCGGTCAGGTTGGCACCCTGTTCGAAGCCACCGAGGTTCTGACGGTTCAGGAGGTAGACGTATCCCTCCTTGCCCACCTCGACGGCGAGGTCGGGATCGGCCGGGGTGCCGAAGTACTGGCTCGGGAGCGCGACCGGGCTCCCGGATCCGAAGTCGAGGTCGCTGGCGTCGAGGGTCGACGCGTCGTACGGCTCGAAGAAGTCGGTCGGCTTGAGGCTGCCGTCCGACTGCACGGTCAGGCGCACCACGGATTCGCTCAGGTTGCCGGGAGGATCACTCCCGGCGGTCGGCGTGGTGTTGCTGGTCCCGTTCCCGGTGGCGAGCAGGATCTGGCCGGGACCGTCGGACACCAGGCCCCCGCCCGACATCCAGATGCCTCCACCGTCCCCGCCGGCCTCGGACATGTCCATCCACATGGTGGCCAGTCGGCCGGTTTCGGATACCCCGACCACCCACCCCTGCCAGGGGCTGATGTCGCAGTGGGCGCCGAATGCGGCATACACCACACCGTTCATGAGCAGCAGGCCGGGCCGCTGGAGCTCATAGGTGGGGTTGAAGGTGACCGAGGGGTCGTTCGTGGCCGTCCCCGCGATCTGGACGGGGAATCCGGGCTCCTCGGCGCCGCCGTTCTGGAGGTTGAGAGCGTGCATGTAATCCGCCTGGGGGCCCGAGGTGCCAGAGACGTACTGGTCCACCACGAGGTACTCGGTCTCGGTGGCCTGGTCGACGACCGGGGTACCCGTGATGCCCATCGTCGGGGCGAGGTCGGCACAGCCGATGGCACTCGACTGCGGCGGCGCCCCGAACTGCCGCGTCCACAGGATGGTGCCGGTGACCGGATCGAGCCCGTAGGCGTAGTTGTTCTCCGTGTTGACCAGCAGCTGGTTGTCGTCGACGAGGGGCTGGCCGTACACGGCGCCGTTGACGTTGGTGTTGAAGAGCTGGCCGAAGGTTCCGCCACTCACCAGGGCGGGGCTGAGGTTCGTCTCGTCGGGGTACCAGCCGGTGCGATCGTCGTCCCCGTCCCGGGTGGCGGAGGTGGGCTCGTCGGTGGAGGCGGTGAAGGTGGCGGAGTGGTCGGAGGCCGTGCGGTCGGCGGTGGTGGGGTGGGCTCCCGCGAGGGGGCGGGCCGCATCCGCCGCGCTGCCGCCCGCGACCACGGCGAGGGCGGAGGCGCCGATCACCACGGCGGCCATCACCCGCGTCGTCCGGGCGCGACGACCGATGGACCGCCTCCCGCCCGTCAGGCTGCTGCGTCCCATCGACCCCTGGTTCCCCTGTCTCGTGATCCTCGACTGACCAGCGTCACCGGTCCGCACCGACTCCGTCACGGAGGTCCTGCAAGGGCCACCGCTCGTGCCGGGGCACCAGTCAAGCGCCCGCGGTTTCCGTCGGCAAGCTGCGACTTCGCCCCTCGGAGCCGCTCGTCCAGGCCGCCGTCCGACGTCGCGGTCCGACGCTCTCCGGTGAGAACCTACCGCAGACCCTTCCGCCGCTCGGGGCACCCCGTCGGCGCCGGGTGGGTGTCGACCGGGCATCCGGAACCGCGGGTGGGCACCGGAGCCCCCGGACCGGTACGCCCGGCGTGACGCCCCGGTGGGCGTTCGGAAGCGGACGTAGCGGTCGGTGGCCGCCGGCGGCCGCGTGACCGACTACGTGTACGGCCCGATGCGCTGGTCCGGATTGGTGTCGACCTCCACGTGACCGTGGGTCGACACGTAGGAGGTCCACTCCGAGCCGGTCCACCACCGGTAGTGGTACCGGCCGCTGGGATCCGGATGCCACGCGGGCGGAGACAGTTCGTCGGCCGGGACCCGGCCGGCGCCACCCGGCGCAGCTGCGGCCGGCGTCGCCGGGGTCTGGGGGGGCGGGCCCGATGCGTCCCGTGGCCCACCGTCGGCACGTCGGGGGTACGCAGGAAAGTCGCTGGCGGACGTCTGGACCGGCTCGTTGGTCACGGACGGCGGTCCCGGCAGCGGGCCGAAGGGGGTCTGGGCGGCCCTCCGGACCTCCGAGCGATGGGCGAAGACCCAGAGCACCAGACCCACGAGCGGACTCAGGAACCAGATCAGCGCCCACAGCACCGAGGGGATGCCCCAGGGGGTCCGCCCGAGATTCCGACGGTCCGCCTCGGCCAGGTAGTAGCCGAGGGCCCCCATGGCGACGTCGAAGATGAGGAGGAAGACGTACTCCGAGCCGCTGACGTTCAGCACGCACCCAGGTTACGCCCTCTGGGCCGGGTGTTCGCCTCCCCCGAGGATCCCGGGCCCGGAAGCGCGCCACCGCTACCGTCGGGTCATGGCCACGGACGTGCCGGTTCCAGCATCGGATCCGACCCCCCGACCGGGAGCGGGCAGGCCGCGCCGGCGGCCGATGACGCGCACCCTCGTGGCTGTGGGAATCGTGATCATGCTGGCCGGGGTCCTCTTCGGCTACGACCAGGGCGTCATCTCCGGCGCCCTCGACGGGATCAAGAAGGATTTCCACGTCAGCACGTTCCTCCTCGAGGTCATCACCAGCTGGGTGACCCTGGGAGCCATGGGAGGGGCGCTCGTGGCGGGGGCGCTCGCCGACCGCCTGGGGCGCCGCATCACGATCCTGCTCGCCTCGGCTCTGTTCACCGCCGGAGCCCTCGTCGAAGCCCTCGCCCCGGGCTCGTACGTCCTGGTCGTCGGCCGACTCCTGGTGGGCTTCGGCGTCGGGGTGGCCTCGGTCGCCGCCCCGCTCTATGCCGCCGAGATGGCCCCATCCCGGTTACGGGGCCGCTTCGTCTCGTTGTACCAGCTCGCCATCACCATCGGGATCTTCGTCGCCTACCTGGTCGACTACGTGCTGAGCCACGGCAGCGGCTGGCGGGCCATGCTCGGTGTCTCGGCGGTGCCGGCCATCCTCCTGGTGGTGGCGGTCTGGCCGTTGCCCGACTCGCCCCGCTGGTACATGAAGGCCGGTCGCCGCCAGGACGCAGAGCGGTCGCTGCGCCGGGTGGAGGGGACCCAGGACGTCGACGAGGACCTCGGGACCATCCAGGCCTCCATCGACCACGACGCCGAGAGCGCGGCCACCTGGGGAACGGTGTTCGCCGTCCAGTGGCGCCGACCCCTGCTCATCGGTGTGATGCTGGCCGTACTGCAGCAGTTGACCGGCATCAACGCCATCATCTACTACGCCAATCAGATATTCGCGGCGGCCGGGTTCACCTCCCCCGACTCCCAGAGCCTGGCCACCCTGTGGGCCGTCGGGGCCGTCAACGTGGTGGCCACGTTCGTGGCCGTGGCCTGGGTGGACCGTTTCGGGCGCAAACCGCTGCTCTTCATCGGGACCACGGGCATGGGACTCAGCCTGGTCGTGGTGGGCGCCATGTTCCTCAAGCTCTCGAAGGTCACCCCGGGTAGCACGGCGACCGGCGCCACCACCGGCGAGGGCCTCATCACCCTGGTGGCCCTGGTGGTGTTCATCGCCTGCTTCGCCTTCTCCCTCGGCCCGATCGTGTGGACGATCATCAACGAGATCTTCCCGTCCCATGTACGGGGCAAGGCGGTGGCGGTGGCCACCGCGGCCAACTGGTTCGCGGCCTGGCTGGTCGCGCAGTTCTTCCTGACCCTGGTCGACCTCATCACCACCACCGGGGTCTTCTGGGTCTTCGCCGCCTTCTGCGCCGTCACCTTCTGGTTCGTGCGGCGGTTCGTGCCGGAGACCAAGGGCCAGAGCCTCGAACAGATCCAGTCGATGTGGGGTGACCCCGATGCCCTGTCGGCAGCCATGATCAGCGAGTGACGCCCGGACCGTGGACCGGGGCCTGACGACCGTCGGGACCCAGTCAATCCAGGTCGGCGAGCTCCCGGATGGCCCGACTGGCCAGCTGGCGGGTGATCGCCCAGTGATACTGGATGTCGGAGGAGTCATCCCCTCGGCCCGACCGAGCGCGATGAGCCGGAGTCGCGCCCGGTGGCGGAGCTTTTCGTAGAGGCTCAGGGACTCCGTCAGCCTCGGACGCCACTGGTGCGACCCGGCCGATTCGAGCACCGGGCCCAGGGGGTCCCCGGCGCGGATTCCCTCGAGGATGGACCGGCAGACGGCCTCGTGGCACTCGAGGTCGCTGCGAAGAGCCTCCGCCGCATCGATGAGTCGGATCATCTCCTGCTCGGCGAGAGCCCGCACGACCACGTCGTCCGTCTTGTCACCGCCTGTTTCCATCTGCCCATGATCGCATCCGGGCCCCGACGGCACCGCCTGGGCGGGTCCCGTGGTTGCCACACGTGTTGCAGATCGCCGTGCCCCGTCCCGTGGAGGTGGACCCGGTTTCGGACGACGGACCCCACGGCCGGCGGACCGGTGCTGACGGGTTCCCGGCGGGTCGCTCGCCCGCCGGGCCGTCGGCCGGGCATCGGCGGCGGTGTGGTGGCGGGCCGGTGCGGCAGAGCCTCCGCCGGAACGGCCGAGCTCCCGGTTTGCGGGCGCCGTCACCACCGGCCATCCTGCGGGGACCGACGCCGGACGGCGCCGACTTCTGTCGCCCGCGGCGACGGAGAGGCACCCGTGACCCCTGGAGCACCACCTGATGAACGTCATCCCCACCTTCGGGAACCATCTTCCGGTCAAGGTCCGCTTCGGCGAAGGCGTGGCGTCGACCCTCCCGGACGTGCTCGCCGAACTCGGTGCCTCGCACGTGCTGTTGATGGTCGACGAGGGGATCGAGCGGTTCAACCCGGCGGCGGCCGTCCTCCTGGGCGAGCTGGCCGCCGTCCCCGCCGTCACCCTGAGCCGGTTCGACAAGCCGCCGGCGGAGCCCACGATCGACATGGTGGACGACGCCACCCGGGCGTTGTCCGACTCCGGGCCACCGCGGTGGTGGCCCTGGGCGGAGGCTCGGTGATCGACACGGCCAAGGCCGCCCGGCTCTGTGCGCAACTCGGTTGCACCTTCCGGGAGTTCCTGGCCGGGGCGCCCTCCTACCCGGTGCCCGAGGTGGCCCTGGTGGCCATCCCCACGAGTGCGGGCACGGGATCGGAGGTGTCCGGCGGATCGGTGGTGTCCGACCCCGAGGCCGGGCGCAAGAACGGGATCGCCAACGCCAACCTGCGCGCCCAGGTCGCCCTCGTCGATCCGCTGCTCACCCACTCGATGCCACCGACCATGACGGCCAATACCGGGATCGACGCCCTGGCCCAGGCCATCGCCGCCGTGGTGGCCAAGGTGCGGACGCCCATCGGGGACGCCATCGCCCTGGAGGCCGTCCGGATCATGACGCCCGCCCTCGTCGCCGCCTACCGCGACGGGTCGGATGCCGGGGCCCGCTCGGGCATGTCGTGCGGGTCGATGATGGCGGGGCTGGCCATGAACATCTCCGACTGCACGGCGGAGCACTCGCTCGGCCAGGCCATCGGCGGCGTGAAGCACGTACCGCACGGTCTGACCATCGGGCTCGTGCTGGCGGAGACCCTGGAGCGGGAGCGGGCCCACGTTCCCGAGCTCCTGGAGCGGGTGGCCGATGCGATGGGCGAACCCGACGACGGCACCGGCGACGGCAGCCGGGCCGTCGCGAGCGGTGCGGCGGATCCTGGCCGAGCTCGACTTCCCGGTTCTCTCCAGCCTCGGGTTCGAGGAGGCGGACCTCGACCATCTGGCCGATCTGGCCATGGCCGACTACTTCATCACCATGTCACCCGTGCCCTGGAGCCGGGCCGAGGTCGTCGGAGCCTTCGGCGCCGCGTTGTCGGTGGGCTCCCGAACGGCCTGATCCCCAGCGGTCAGCTCGTCCCGCCGGGACGGATCGGGGCCCGGGGCTGACAACCCCCGGCGTCGTGCCCCTCCGCTGGCCCGCTACCGTGTCCGGGGTCGCCCCGGACCCGGGGCCACGGTGGAACGAGCCCGAGAGGGCGCCACCGAGAAGCGGAAAGGAGCGCCGTGCCCGAGGGACTCTCGCCGAGCGAGGTCGGCAAGGAGATCGCCGAGCACCACGCCCACACCGTCGCCGGGCAGGCCGACGAGGACAGCGGTCCATCGAGACGGCTTTCGATCGTCGAGGCCTCCCTCCTGGCCCTGGTCGCCGTCCTCGCCGCGTACTCCGGATTCGCCTCCGCCAAGTGGGGCACGGAGTCGTCGTTGAAGCTCGCCAAGGCCAATACCGAGCGGAACCTGGCCAGCCGGGCCGAGCTGGTCGGACTGTCGACCAAGAACTTCGACGGCCTGACCTTCAACGCCTGGTTCAGCGCCTATCTCTCGGGGAACCAGACCGGGATGACGGTGGCCGAGCACCGGTTCCGGCCCCAGTTCGACGTGGCCTTCAAGGCCTGGCTGGCCACCGATCCCTTCACCAATCCGAACGCTCCGAAGGGGCCGACGTACATGCCGGAGTACGTCCAACCCGACCAGGCCACGGCCGATGCACTGGATGCCAAGGCCGACGCGCTCTACGCCGAGGGGGTCGCCGCCGGCGGACACTCGGACGACTATGTGCGGACCACCGTCTTCCTGGCCACGACCCTCTTCCTGGTGGGGATCTCGGGGCACTTCCGGGTGCGGTCCGCCCGGATCGGGCTGATCGCGGTGGGCGGGGCCATCCTGGTGATCTCCATCGTCTTCCTGATCGACCTGCCCAAGCCGTTCTTCTGACCGGCCGTCTTCTCATCGGCGGTTCACGCGATCGGCCGTCGTTCCGATCGGCCGGCGGCGGGGTCAGCCCGGCGGTGGTACCAGGGCGACAAGGCGCGGACTCGAAGGCGTCGGGGTCGATGACCGCGGTCCGCTCACGGTAATTCGTCATCGAGAACGGCCACTGGGTGACGACGCGGCCCGAGGGCGAGCGGTAGTAGCCACCGCAGTCGGCCTGCCACACCTGCCACGCCGGCGATTGCCCGTTGGACCTCGTCGTCGTAGTCCGCCGCCGACTCGGGACGGACGTCCACCCAGGCCAAGCCGCTCGTCCGCGCAGGCGACGCACCTGGGCGACGGTGTGCGCCGACTGGCATTCGAGCATCGTCAGGATCGAGCCGTTGTTGGTGTTGGGTCCGTAGAGCATGAACAGGTTCGGGAAATCCCGGCGTGGTGATGCCGAGATAGGCCCGGGCCCCGTCGACCCACTCCTCGTCGAGGCGCCGGCCGTCCCGGCCCGGTGACCTCGATCGACGACACGTACCGGGTGGTCGAGAACCCGGTGGCCAGGACGATGGTGTCGGCCTCCCGCAGTGTGCCGTCGGTCGTCACCACCCCCTCGGCGACGATCCGGTCGATCGGGTCGGTGACGAGTCGGACGTTCGGTCGGTTGAAGGTCGGGTAGTAGTCGTTCGAGAAGAGCGGCCGCTCTGCAGCCGAAGGGGTGGTCGGGAACGAGGGCGGCCCGCACCGCCGGGTCCTCGACGACGGCGAGGGCGTCGAGGACGAGCGCCTCGCGCTCGGCCAGCGGGCCGGGGTCGGAGAAGGTCATGCCGGCGTCCATGTGCTTGTAGATCTCGGCCCGGAAAGCGGCCTGGATCTCGGGGTGCTCGCGCTGGTGGGCGAGCTCCTCCTCCGAGTACGGATCGTCGATCTTCGGGAGCACCCAGTTCGGCGTCCGCTGGTAGACGTGGAGTCGTCCGGCCACCCGGGCCACCTGCGGCACCAGTTGGACGGCACTGGCCGCGCTGCCGATGACGGCCACCCGCTGACCCGTGAGGTCGTGGTCGACGTCCCAGCGGGCCGAGTGGAACATCGCCCCGGCGAAGGTCCCGATCCCCTCGATGTCGGGGAGCGACGGCTCACGGAACATCCCGACGGCGGCGACCAGCACCTCCGCCTCGACATCGTCGCCCGACGACGTGGTGATCCGCCAGGTGGCGGAACCCGGGTCCCATGCCGCCCCGGTCACGGTCACCCCGAACCGGCAGTGGGACAGCACGTCGTGGGACGTCGGCGAGGCCGCGCAGGTACTCCAGGATCTCCGGCTGGGTCCCGTAGGGCTTCGACCAGTCCGGCTTGGGAGCCCACGAGAAGGAGTACAGCGCCGACTGGACGTCGCACTCGCAGCCGGGGTACCGGTTGATCAGCCACGTGCCCCCGACGCCCTCGTTGCGCTCGAGGACCACCACGTCGTCGAAGCCCGCATCCAGCAGATCCTTGGTGACGCAGATCCCTCCGGCACCCGCTCCGATCACGGCGATCCGCATCCGGCGGTCGTCCGACGGGGATGCGTCCGCCACCGGCCCGTCCACCATTGGTCGTCCTCCCCACCCGGCACCCCGGGATCCGGCGCCCGCGACGCCACGGCTGGAGTACAGCAACCTTCGTCTGCGCCGTCAACCGCTGTCCCACTCGGAAACTCGCCACTCGGAAGCTCGACTCAGTGGAGCAGTGTGGGTCGGCCCGCAGTTCGGCCCGGACGGCCGCCTCGAAGAACCCGTGGAACCCCTCACCGTCACTGGCCTCCATGCGGTCGAGGAAGGCGCCGGGCAGGACGGTGACGCCGCTCCCGCCGGCCGCCCGGACGTACCAGGCCTGCCGGCACCGCTGCTCGAGAGCCACGCCCCGCTGGTGGACGGCCCGGGCCGACCGGCCGGTCACGAACACGCCGTGGCCCGCCAGTAGCGCCGAGCTGGCATCGCCCATGGCTTCGATGGCCCGGCCGGCCGACCCGGAGTCGTCGACGGGACCCGAGTACTCGTCGACCAGCACGAGTCGACCACCTCCGAGCGCGGAGGACTGGTCGAGGATCGGGGGCACCTCACCCAGGTCGGCCCACACCGTGCCGAACCTCGGGTGGCTGTGGGCGGCCCAGCCGATGTCCGGCCGCCGCCGGTGCAGCTCGAGGTGGAGCGGGATGCCGAGGGGCACCGGCCACTCCCCCTCCACCAGGACCCCGTCCAGGCTGATCCGCAGGACGTGCTCCGGTCGCACCTCCGCCCACGTGAGGAGCCACGGGTTGCAGAGGAGGGTGCCGTCGCCGAGGCTGACCGTGATGTGACCGGCCAGATGGTCGTCGTAGCCCTCGCGCCACAGCGCCCGGGCCAGCAGGGCGAGCTCCTGGCGCGGCGTGAGCTCCGGCATCAGTCGGTCGGCGGTGGGGATGAACCCGGTCACGGACGGACCGGGTCGGGCAGCGGGTGGCGGAACAGGGCGGCGGCGTTCTGACTGCAGATGGCCCGGACCTCGTCGTCGGGCAGATGGCCCCAGCACGACCGCAGGACCGCCTGCGTGTCCGGCCAGGTGCCGTCCCCGTGGGGGTAGTCGGTCTCCACCATGACGTTGCCGATCCCGATGCGGTGCCGGGTGTCGATGGTCGACGGGTCGTCGATCGTGCAGAACCAGAAGTTGCGGGTCAGTACCTCTGCCGGGCGCAGGTCCCAGCCGAGGCCGTACCCGGACCGGTCGACCACGTTGTCGAGCCGGTCGAGCAGCATGGCCACCCAGCCGATGCCACCCTCGCTCATGGCGATGGCCAGGTCCGGGTGGCGCAGTGGATGGCCGGACCACAGCCATTCGGCACAGGCGGTCAGCGCCAGCTGGCCGAAGAGGGTGGCGCAGAGTTGCAGGGGCGGCGCCCCGGGTGGGACGTCGGGCATCCCGGAACTGCCGACGTGGAGGCACACCACCGTCGACGTCTCGACGCAGGCCTCGAGGATCGGGTCCCAGTGGTCCCGGTCCCACAGGCTGGGCAGCCCGACGGCATGGGGTCGCTCGGGCAGGGCCACCGCCTTGAAGCCCCGGGCGGCGTTGCGCCGGATCTCGGCGGCGGCCTCGTCCGGATCGGACAGGTAGGCGATGCCGAGGGGGATGATCCGGTCGGGGTGGATGGCGGCCCACTCCTCGTGGAGCCAGTCGTTCCAGGCGCGCACGCAGGCCGCACCGAGGACCGGGTCGTCGGCGGCGAAGAAGACCCGACCGCAGAAGCCCGAGATCTGCGACGGGAAGTTGAGGGACGCCCACACGCCGTTGAGGTCCATGTCGGCCACCCGGGCGTCGACGTCGAAGCAGCCCGGCCGCATCTGCTCGAAGCGGAACGGCTCGACGCGGACGGTGTCGGGCCGTCGTCCGGCCACCGCGTTCATGCCGACCTGGGTGTACCGGCCGCCCTCGAACTCCCACACCTGGTGGCCGGCCCCTGTCTCCACGATCCGGGGAGCCCGGTCGGCCAGGGAGGCCGGCAGGCGGCCCTCGAAGGTGTGGGGCGGCTCCACCACGTGGTCGTCCACCGAGATGACGGTCGCCCACACCTCCCGGGCTTCCGGCTCGGGCAGGAACAGGTCGGGATCGAGCGGGGCGGTCACCGGTCGAACACGTCGAACACGACGGGGAGGCTCGGCTCTCCGGCGTTCGGCGGGTCGACGGGGGTGGCCACCCCGACCGTCCAACGGTCTCCGGATCTCCGGACGGCGGTGGCGGCGTGCATCGGCATGGCGGTCCCTCCCAATCGGGTCCGACCGGCCCGCCATCCCCGGCGCCCGGTCCCCTCCCGATCTGTCTAGCGCACGGGGCGGAGGTGCACCCCGTCCCTGCGCCCGGGGCTCCCGCGACCCTTGACGGCCGAGGTTGGGTGCTTACCATGGGTGGCATGGCGACGAACACCGCTAACCGTGCACAGCTCTTCCATGCGACGTGGGGCCGGGGTGCCCCGGACCGACGGGGGCGGTACGCCACCCGCCGGCTCCGGACCTCCGTCTACCGCACCACGGACGGCATGACCCGGGAGTTGCTCCGACCCGTACGGGACTGACCGGCTCGGGAACCTGCACCGGCGTCTCCGGGGGAAGGTGCCGGACGGCGATCGGTCATGCGGGTGACCGGTCGTCGAGGCCGTGGGCCGGAGGTCCGGTGCCCGGTGGGATCAGCCGAGGAGGGCGGACGACCAGGCCCCGGCCTTCGACGTGTGGGTGGCCAGGTCGGTGTCGATCACCCGGTAGCGGTAGTACAGGGTGGGCGAGCACCCGGTGACGGTGGTGGTCGCCACACCCCCGGACCAGACGATCGGTCCGGTGGCCACGGGAGTGGTACCCGTACACCCACGCTGGACCGACGAGCAGCCCTGCACGCTCCAGGACACCCCGGTGGGCGCGGCCGCCCAGGTGAGGGTCTGCACGGTGCCCGATGTGGAGACCGTGGGCGTCGACCGTACGAGGAAGGTGAGGGGCGACGTGGCCGGTGACACCGCCCCGGGATGGAGGCCCGGACACTGAAGCTGTACGCCGTGCCCTGGGCGAGGCCCGGAATCGTGGCCTGGACCGTCGAACCGTCGGACGTCGAGGTGACACCCGTCATCGGGACGCCGTTGTCGAGGACGGCCCACGCCGGACCGCCCGACCCGGTGTCTCCGGTGAAGGTGAGGGTGGCCACGCTGTCCTGCACGGTCAGGGCCGGCGAACCGGGGACCGTGACGATCGGGACCGTCCCCGACGGCATCGAGGTACCTCCGGTACCGGACGCGGCCACCGACAGGCTGTACGGGGTCCCGGCGGCCAGATCGGCCACGACCACGGATGGCGTCGTGGACGACGCCACCGCCGAGCCGTCGGCGAACACCGTGTAGCCGGTGGCTCCGGCCGACGCCGTCCACGCCAGGGTCGCCCCGTCCGCCGTCACCGCAGAGGCCGTCAGCCCGGTCGGAGGCGTGGGAGCCGCATCGACCGGGGTGGCCACCACCGCCGACGACGGGGCCGACGAACCTCCACCGTCGGCGGCCGAGACCGTGAAGCTGTACGCGGTGCCGTTGGTCAGCCCCACCACCGTGTCCGACGGAGCGGTGACGGTGCCGATCGGGGTGCCGTTCTCGGAGACCTGGTAGCTCGTGGCGCCCGTGACCGCCGTCCAGGTGAGGGCCACCTGGGCGTTGCCGGCAGCGGCGACCAGGCCGGTGGGCGTGGCCGGACCCGTGGACCCGGTGGTGAGCGGCGTCAGGCCCGAGCCCGCCACCTGGGCCGGGGTGCCGGTTCCCGGGTACACCTGGACGGCGTGGAGGAACGCCTGGGCGGGCGAGGTGCTCGACCACCAGGGAGGGATACCGCCTCCGTAGTATCCGCCGAAGTCGACCTCGCTCACCGAGACGCGCACGCCGGTCGCCGAGGCCGGGGTGAAGGCGAACAGCTGCTCGTGGTCTCGATACTGGCCGACCTCGGTGGCCACGGTGGTCCAGACGCCCCCCTCGTCGAGGGCCACCGTGTAATTGCGCACCCCGGGAGCGGTGGAGCCGACGGACTGGGTGTCGATCACCACCCGGTTGACCGTGGTGGCGGTCGGCCAGGAGACGGTGAGAGCCGGCGCCACGTCACCTGCGGCGGAAGCCCATCCCTGGCCGTAGCCGGGGTTGAGCCCCACGATGGCGTCAATGGCGTAGTTGCCGTTCGAGGTGTTCTGCGACGTCGCCGTCGCCGTGGCCCCGGCCGACGAGAGGGCGACGTTCGTCCCGTACGCCTGCGGTGCGGCGATCGTCAAGGTGTCCCCCACCGGATACGTGATGTAGGCCACCTGGTCCGAGATCGGCAAGGAGTAGGGAGTCCCGAGCGAGACGGTGGACGTGGTGGCGTTGCCGTACTGGTCCGTCACCGTCACCGGGGCGTTCGAGCCCGGGCCGGAGAGTGTCACCGCCCCCGTCGTGTCCAGACCGTCCGACCACACCGCGGCCAGGTCGGTCGTGCCCGAAGCGGTGGGCCCGAAGTCGGTCTGGTACGTCTGGGGGATCCCGGTGGCCGGTTGCGAGGTGTAGTTGCGGCCGGTGAGCTGCTGCGCCGACTCCATCGACGCCAGGGCCGAGGGCTTCACGTAGTCGTCCCCGCTGCAACCCACCTGGACGAGGGAGAAGCTCACGCCGTCGTTGCCCCAATTGCCCTCGGTGAAGAAGTACCCCCACACGGGGATGTTCAGGACCTTCATCCAGATCTCGGCCCGGGCCACGATGTCGGCCTGCTCGAGGTAGTTGAAGTCACCGTCGGACCACCAGCCGACTTCCGTGAACCAGAGGGGCTTGGCGCCGAGGACGGCCTGCAGCTGTTGGATCTGGGAGAGCATGCCGTCCTCCTCCCAGGAGTCGTTCGATCCCGAGTAGGGGTGCATGGCGGCGACGTCCATGTAGGCCAGACCACCGGCCGCGATCAGCTGGTTCCACCAGTAGACGGTGGGCTCCAGCGTGGACCCTCCGAGGACGGTCGATGCGGATCCCGGAAGGACCGACTTGACCGCGTCGTAGAAGGGGATGAGGACCGAGGTCGTATAGGTGGCCCCACTGGACCAGCCCGTGTTGTTGCTTTCGTTCCAGGGCTCCCACATGGTGACCGGCGCGCAGGCGCCGCAGCCCGACGGCACGACGGCGTAGTGCGCCACCAGGGCCTGGACGTCCTGACCCCAGAGGCCGGCCGTGACCAGGTCCATGTCCGTGGACTCGCCATCCGACACCTGGTACCAGTACGTGACGTGGTCGGCGGCGGCCTCGTAGGCCGCCTGATACGGCGCCAGGGGGGCGGACGCGACGTCCATGGCGGACGAGCCGCACATGGCCGCGGTCGGGGCGTTGAAGTTGCAGTCGGGGAGGAGGGCGCTCCAGTCGGCGTCCTGGCCGGAACGCAGGCCGTTCAGGCCCAGCTCCTGGCTGAGCGGCACACCCCGGACGTCGGCGGGCCCGCCACCTCCGGCGCCCGCCGGGAGCGTGCCGAGGTCGAGGGAGTCGCTCCCGGCTCCGACGGTGTAGGGCAGACAGGTCGTACCGAGCACCGTGGGTGGATTGGTGGAGGTGTTCTCCAGGGTGGCCTGGACTTCGTAGGGTCCGGGGAGCGTGTCCTGGGACGGGACGGTCAGCGACACCGACGCCAGCCCGGCCGCCGTGGTCGGGAGCGGGATCGTGGTCGGTGCCGGCACGGTCTCCGCGTTCATCGTGGTCTGGTTCTCGAACGAGTAGGCCAGCGACAGCTGGGAGGCATCCGCCACCCACCACGGATCGAAATCGGCGGTCACCTCGGGCGTCACTCCCGGGGCGAAGTACTCGCCGGTCGCCGGAGTCGACAGCCCCGCTCCCCATCCGAGCGCATCGGTGGCGGCGGCCGGGGCCGCGAGGTAGGCCTGGAGGGACCCCAGCGAGAAGGTGGATATGGCATCACCCCCACCGTCGAAGGCCGGTCCGCTGGCGAAGTAGAACGAGTTGCCCACCATCTGCATGCCCCAGCTCCCGAACCGGATGGCCCCGCCGAGCGTCGATTTCCCTTCGAGTAGACCTGTGGGCGACGTAGCCTCGACCGTCCCGAGCGGATCGGCCGTGTAGATGGTGCCGTCGGGTCCCTGGTCGGCCTGACCGGTGTAATAGAACCCGTATGGGCCACCGGTGTGGGTGCCGTTGCCGGCCGTGCCCGAGGAACCGAAGGTCGAGAGCACCGTTCCGCCGGAGCTCACGGTCTGGACGTAGCCGTTGTCCGAAGCCAGCAGGTTCCCCGACGGTTCGGTCGTCACGTAGCCCCCGACGGGCGAGTAGAAGGGGAATGCGGATCCGGCGGCCCCGGTGGCCTCGTCGAGCACGACGCTCGCGCCGCCCTGCACGAATGACGCCACGAGCTCGGTGGACGACCCGGATCCCGCCAGGAACAGGTTGGTCGGGTTGTCACCGGAGGGGTTGACGGACCACAGCAGGGTGCCGGTCGGGGAGAACTTGTCGATCTTCTGTCCGTAGTACGACGAGAGGTAGATGTTTCCCGAGGCGTCGACGACGGGCTGCGAGATCTCGCCGGCCGAGTCGAACCCGGACGGCAGACCGAAGCTGGTGATCTCCGCTCCGGCGAGGGTGTAGACGTACAGCGTGGCCGGATTGCCGGCGTTGACCACGTACAGGTCGGAGGCGGTGGCGGTCAACGTCCCCACTCCCCCCGCCGGAGCGGCCACCGTCGTGACCGGGGTCGTCGGAAGACTCGTGGATGCCGGACCGAGCACCGTGGCAGGCGACACCGTGTTGCACATCGGGCTCACCTCCGACGCCGACGGTGCCGGAACGCTCCCCGCCAGAGGCTGGCCCGAGGCACCCGCCTCCTGTGAGGTGAGGGTCGCGGCCGCCGGGGCCACGACCGCGGTCACCACGGCGACCGAGAGCGCCAGGACCGCACACAGCCGGCGCCCGGGGGGTGATTGCCTCCCGCCGGAACGGTTCGCGGGCGCGGCGAAAACAGGGGAATCCATGAGGCTGCCCTCCTCGATCTGACCACCGGGACGGAGACGGTCCGCCCGAGCGGCGTGTGTCCATGCGCCCCTCGCGGCCGCATGCGGGTCGAAGCGCCCGTGCTGCCTGTCGGTCGGGAAACCTCACTGGCTCCACCAGGTCGATCCCGACGCACGAACGGTGCGACTTGCCGTCCTATCGGCCGAAGCCCTCGCGTCCGCGGAGGTGCCGAAGGTCCCATTGCCGACGGGACGCACTTCGCGTGGGGGTGGCGAGTCGCCGATGTTGCCGTCGGGACACGACCGCCGCCGTTTGCCCGCGGCAGGAGTGGAGCCCGGGACGGGTTCCGTTTCCGGCATCTCGCGGGGCCAGGGGCACTTCCGCGAGTGGGGACGGAGGGAGTCGAACCCTCACTCGGGGCGGTTTAAGCGCCCTGCCTCTGCCAATTGGGCTACGTCCCCGGGCTCCTCCGTCGCCTCGGGTACTCCCTCGGTGACCTCGGATCCGACGACACGACTGTAGGTCCCGACGCCGACCGCCACCGACGTGCACGAGGGTCGGGTGGTGTCCCCCGGCTCCGCGGACCGTGCTCGTGAACTCCGGGCCCCGGCGACCGGTGGGGCGGGCGGGGCGGGATCAGGCCGTCCGGTGGCCGGTGGAGGGCCCGACCACTCCGTCGACCGCCAGGAGCTCCGCTGCCCGAGGGCCGTCGACCGGATGGACGAGGCCCGGTGCACCGGGCCAGGGACCGAGCACGGTCGTGGGACGCCGCCCCGGCTCCCACTCGGGCCACGGAACCGTGCCGGCGCCGGGCATCTCGCACGCGGGTACCCCGGTGCGGGCGAACGACGTCCAGGCGGTGCGCATGAGCGCCGACAGGGCGAAGGCGTCCTCCCCCGCTCCCGAGAACGCCTGGACCACCGGATGCTTGAGGGTCCCGAAGACGAACGGGATCTCGAGGGCGTGACACGACCCGAGCACACCCTCGAAAGCCGGCGACTCCCAGGTGAACAGGTAGGCGAAGGTGCCGACCCCGGGATCGGCCGCCGCGGCATGGGCATCGGCGAGAGCGTGTCGACCCCACCCGGAACACGACCTCGGTGGCGATCGCCGACCACAGGTCCCTCGGCTCGACGGGCTCACCGCGCCCCTCCCGGGCGGCCCGCACGTTGGACACGACGGCGGCCGCCGCCACGTCGTCGGGGGTGACCCGCCGCATCCAGTGGCGCAGTCCGTCCATGGTCAGGTTCATCAGCTTCGGGCTGCCGAGAGCGAAGAAGGCCGACTCGTCCCGTGTGGTGCCGACGAGCAGGGGGATCGCCGCGGCCGATCCGGCCGCCACCGCCTCCAGGGCGGGTCCGACAGCAGCCCGCCGTCGACGACCGGGGTCATCAGCAGTCCGGCGTCCGCGCCCCCGGACACGTCGATGTACTCCGTTCCGGCCGCCACCAGCCGATCGACCGGCACCGAGGTGAGCCCCTCCCGCGTGCAGGGCACGCCGAGGTGGGCGGCCAGCCGTTCGGTCCGATCCGCCGCGAACTCCGCGTCGCACGTATAGGGCGGCCCGCTCTCGACGACGGCCCGGTGGAAGAGGCCGGCCGCGTCGGGCACGGCCAGGAGGGTCGCCACGCTCATGCCGCCGGCCGACTCGCCGAACAGCGTCACATTGGCAGGGTCGCCGCCGAAGTCGCCGATGTGGTCCTGCACCCAGGCGAGGGCGGCCAGCTGGTCGGCCAGTCCCCAGTTGCCCGAGCCCGACCAGGTCCTCCCGTCCAGCCACGGCCGACCCGGATCGGCGAGCTCGGGATGGGCCAGGAAGCCGAGCAACCCCAGTCGGTAGTTGATGGTCACCACCACCACGTCGTGGTGCCGGGCGAGCACCCCACCCCGGTAGAGACCCGACGAGCCGGACCCGGTCATGAACGACCCCCCGTGGACCCACACCATCACGGGTCGCCGGGCGCCGTCGAGGCCTGGCGTCCACACGTTGAGATTCAGGCAGTCCTCGGAGGCGTCGGGGACGTCGCCACCGAGGGCCCGGTCCATGAACCCCTGGGCCTGGGGGGCGACGGGGCCGAAGGCGTCGCAGCTACGGACGCCGGCCCACGGCTCGGGCGGCTCCGGTGGTCTCCACCGCCGTTCACCCGCCGGGGACGCCGCGTACGGCACCCCCGAGAAGGACCAGACCCCGTCCCGCTCGACTCCGGCCACACGGCCGCCACGGACCTCCACGACTCCGTCCACGACGACCCCCTCCAGTTCCGCCCGGAATTCTGCCGATGCCTGAAGCAACCTACCCACCGGTAGGGCCGACCCGTATGTCCGGGTGTCCGGGCGGCGAAGACACCTTGCCGACACCGGCGGACAACCATCCGTTCATCTCAGGTGACAAGCCCCATGACCTGCAGTTTTTCTACCGATCTGCCATTGTTCGACGGCTCTCCGGAAGGTACCGTTCCCGGGTGGTCGCGATGAGAACCGGACGAGGCCCCGGCACAGGGTGGCAGGGCCGCGCCCTCCTCACCCGCCGCCACCCGCCGGTCCCCGTGGCTCGGGATCCTGGCCCTGGTCCTGGCCGTGGCGGCCGGTGTCGTGCTCGCCGCTCCGGCCGGTGCGACGGGTACCAGCACCACCACGTCGAGCAGCCCCACGGGAGCGTCCACGACCACGACCACCAGTCCGGTCCAGGGCCAGATCGCCGCCGGTGAGGCCCAGGTCGCGGCCATCGAGGCCCAGATCGGCCAGCAACAGGCAGATCTGGACGCAGGCATCCGAGGCCTACGACCGCTCCATCGTCGAACTCGACGCCACCAAGTCCGAGCTGGCCACCACCGCCGCCTCCCTCGCCGCCGAGCGGGCCCGGCTGGATACCGCCCGGACCGTGCTGCGCGGTGACGTCATCGAGTCGTACGTCGACGGCACGGCGTCCGAGGCCGTAGCCCGCCTCTTCGCCGCCCCGACGGGAAGCTCCCAGACCCAGACCCTCTATGAACAGATCGGCGTGGGTGACCTCACCCGGGAGGTGGCCCGCGTCCAGAGCGGACAGCGGGAGCTCAGCGCCACCCAGGCCAAGCTCCAGTCCGAGGAGCAGGACCAGCAGGCCCAGTCGGCCGCCGCCGACAAGTCCGCCCAACAGGCGTCGGCCGCGGCCGCCCTGTCCCAGGCGACGCTCGCCCAGGTGAAGGGCACGCTCGCCCAGGAGATCGCCCAACAGGCCGCCCAACAGGCCGCCGCCGCAGCCGCCGCCGCCGCGGCGGCGACCAGCCGCGGCCGGCAAGCAGGCCGCCGCCGCGCAGGCATCCCAGGCCGCCCAGGTGGCCAGCACGGTCAGCGGCGGCAGTGCCGCGGCGACGAGCGCCAACCAGTCGGCCAACCAGGCGGACGGCGGCGGGCCCGGTTCGTCGGGCCCGGTGTCCTCCGACGGGAGCCAGAACGCCGCCGGACTGGCCGCCGTGCACGCGGCGATGAAGTACCTCGGGGTCCCCTACGTGTGGGGCGGCGCCAGTTCCTCCGGGGTCGACTGCTCCGGTCTCGTCATGCTCGCCTGGGCCGCGGCCGGGGTGTCCATGCTGCACTCGGCCGCCCTGCAGTACGCCGATTTCCCGCACGTCAGCCTCTCCGCCCTCGAGCCCGGCGACCTGCTGTTCTACGACCTCGACGGGACCGGCATCGACCACGTCGTCATGTACGTCGGCCCGGTGCTGGACGGCCAGCCGACGGCTTACGGGGCGGACACCATCATCCAGGCCGCCCACACCGGGACGGTGGTCACCTTCGATCCTCTCTGGTACTACGGGCTGGTCGGTGCCGCCCGCCCCTGAGCCGCGGCCCCGGGACCAGGTGCGGCTGCGACCACCCGGACGCCGGGTGACCGGCAGACTGGGCGGACCATGACCCGTGAACTCACCATCGTCGTTCCCGCCTTCAACGAGGCCCATCGCCTCGAGGCGGGGATGCGCCGCTTCGACGGTGCCGTCTCGACCGGCGCCGTCGACGTCGACCGGACCGAGGTGGTGGTGGTCGACGACGGCAGCACCGACGGAACGACGGTCGTCGCCGAGAAGCTGTTGGCCACGCTCCCCCACCACCGGGTGATCCGTCTGCCCTCCAACCAGGGCAAGGGGGCGGCCGTGCGCGCCGGCATGGCCGCCGCCAGGTCCGAGCACGTGGCCTACATGGACGCCGACATGGCCATCGACCCGCTGGCCGTCCCCTCACTGCTCGACGGGCTCGAGCGGCACGACGTCGCCATCGGGTGCCGGGCCCTGCGCGACTCCATGGTCGAGACCACCTACGTCGTCCGCACCCTGATGGGACGCCTGTTCAACGAGATCGTGACCTCGGGGACCGGGCTCGGCCTGAAGGACACCCAGTGCGGATTCAAGGCCTTCCGGGCTCCGGTCGGCCGACTGCTCTTCCACCTCGTCCGCATCGACCGGTTCGCCTTCGACGTCGAGATCCTCACCCGGGCGCGCCGGCTCGGCCTCGCCATCACCGAGGTCCCGGTCCACTGGAAGCATGTCGAGGGGAGCACCGTCCACCCGCTCCACGACTCCTTCGCCATGGTGTCCGACGTCTACCGCTCACGGCGGGGCCGATTGGCCGGACCCCCCCTCGGCGCCCTGACGGTCACGCCCACGCACGTTCCGGGCGACACCACGGAACTCTTCCGGCAGGTCGCCGCCCTGCTCGGACCGGTCCTCGACGACGCACCGGTCCCGGTGCTGCTCGACCCGCACCGGGTCACGGTGCTGCTCGCCATGGTCGATCCCCTCGACGTCGGGCGCGCCCACGCGGCGCTGCAAGACGGTCTCACCTCCGCCCAGGTGTCCCGCCGCGAGCTCGGCCTGGCCGATCTGGTCAGCCTCGGCCCACTCGCCGGACGCCTGCGGGCGCTCGGGTCGGCCGCCGCATCCGGCTGAGGCCGGGGCCCTCCGACCGGGGTCGACGATCGCCTCGGGGCCCGGGCCCGCCACAGATCGGCCGTCCGGGTCGGCCGGGGTACGCTGCACCGCGTGAGCGCGGACCACGGTGACCTCGGAGCGGAATCCGGGACCCCGCGTCCGTCCGGCCGGCCGGACGACGCCGACCTGATCGAGGCCATCCTGGACCGGGTCGAGGACGGATCGGAATGGCCGGCCGGCACGACCGGGCCCGCCCGTCCGGAACTGACCGGGGCCACGGTCTCCTACCTGCCGGTGGCCACCCGCCGCCAAGGGCAGGACGGTCCCGAGGATCCCCGCCGTTCGGACGTGGACGAGTGGGGTCGCTCGGAGCACATGCGCTCGATCGTCCGCCGCCTCTACGACCCCATGTACCGGTACTGGTTCCGGGTCGAATGGGAGGGACTGGAGAAGATCCCTTCCAACGGTGGGGCGCTGCTGATCGCCAACCACGCCGGCGCCATACCCTCCGACGCGCCGGCCATCATGCACGGCATCGAGACGGAGGTCGGGCGCCCCGTGTACGGGCTGGCCGACTACTTCTTCCGGACCATCCCGGTCGTCGGGACCCTCTGGTCACGGACCGGCGGGGTGCCGGCCCACCCTGACAACGCCTACCGGATCCTGCACGACCAGCAGCAGCTGGCCCTCGTCTTCCCCGAGGGCACCAAGGCCACCTCCAAGACCTACGGGGACCGCTACCGGCTCCGCCGGTTCGGCCGGGGCGGTTTCGTGGAGATCGCCATGCGGGCCGGAGTGCCGGTCATCCCCATCGCCGTGGTCGGCGCCGAGGAGTCCATGCCGATCCTGTTCCGGGTGCCGAGTCTGGCCAAGGCGCTCAACCTCCCCTACTTCCCGGTCACCGCCAACTCGCTGCTGCTCGGACCGCTCGGCTATGTCACGTACTTCCCGTCCAAGTTCAAGCTCCGGGTACTCGACCCGGTGACGTTCGACGTCGAGCCGGGTGAGGAGCGGTACTCCCGGAGCCGGGTGATGGACGAGGCGGAACGGATCCGGGCGACCCTCCAGGATGCCCTCCACGACATGCTGCGCGAGCGTCGCAGCGTCTGGTTCGGCTGATCCGATGGGTCGGCGCGTCCTGATCACCGGGCTCGACACCTTCTGGGGCGGCCGGATGGCCCAGGCCCTCGAGGCCCAACCCGAGGTCGAGATGATCCTGGGCCTCGGCACCAAGGAGCCGAAGGTCCCCCTGGAGCGGACCGAGTTCGTGCGCTCGGACCAGAAGTACTCGATCCTGAGCAGGATCGTCCGCGCCACCCAGGTCGACACGATCGTCCACACGTTCCTGGAGACGAACTCCACCGAGGTCAGCGGGCGCGTCCTCCACGAGATCAACGTCATCGGCACCCTCAATCTGCTGGCGGCGGCCGGGGCGGCCGGCGCCTCGGTACGCAAGGTGGTCGTGAAGTCCTCGACCCACGTCTACGGCTCCAACGAGCAGGACCCGACGTGGTTCCGGGAGGAGGACACCCGGACCGGGCCGGTGCGGACCCGCCTCGAGCGCTCACTGATCGAGGTCGAGTCGCTCGTGCGGGACTTCGCCGAGGACAACCCCCACCTCGACGTGACCGTCCTGCGATTCGCCAACGTGCTCGGCACCGACATCATCACGCCCATCAGCTACGACCTGCGCAAGCGCGTCCTCCCCTGCATCGCCGGCTTCGACCCGCTCGTCCAGTTCGTGGAAGAGGACGACGTCGTCCGTGCCCTCGAATTCGTGACCGCCAACCACGTCCCCGGCGTCTTCAATGTGGCCGGCGAGGGTCGGCTCCCCTGGAGCGAGGTGGCGACGCTGGGCGGTGCCCACCTGCTCCCGTTCCCCCCGTTCCGTCCCCGCGCCTTCTCCGCCCCCTTCGAGCGCCTGGGCGTCGTGCGGTTCCCGGCCGAGATGGAGGCCCTCGCCCGCTTCGGTCGTGGCGTGGACACATCGAAGCTGCGGGAGGCCGGATTCGAGTACCGCTACAGCAGTTCCGGCGCGGTACTCAGCTTCGCCCGGGCCAACAACCTGCGCCGCGCCACCGGGTCGTCAGGCGACGAGTACCGCTACGAGCAGGACGTCGAGCAGTTCTTCCGCCACTCACCCTCCGTGGTCCGGGGCGTCGACACCTGAGCACGAGGGCACGGACGGGTCATCCCGCCGGCTCCACCACGGGAGTCGGACCGGCGAACGAGATCGGGCGGATGTACAGGGCTCGGCTGTTCGGGTAGCCCACCGCATCGGGGGCCCAGGCGTCGAAGGCGATCCACGTCGCCCCGGATGTCCCGGTGAACACCGATTCCCCTCCCGGGCCCTCCATGCCCGGGTCGCTGGCCAGGATGGGGGCCGACGACACGTCGGTGCAGGGGCCGAGCGGTCCGGTGCACGTGGCCACCCCGACGGCGTAGTCGGCTCCCTTCCAGACGTTCCCCGAGTAGAAGAGGAAGTAGCGACCGCCGTTGACCACCAGGTCCGGCGCCTCGATGACGCCCGCCTGCCACCTCTGATCGGGAGCCAACAGTTCGGTGGGGGTGGTGGCCGGTGCGAACCCGGTGCCGGCGGGATCGAGCTGCTCGGACCAGAGGGCGGAGGCGCCACCGCCGCCGTTCGACTTCCACACGAGATACGGCGTCCCGCCGGCGTCGACGAAGGGCGACGGATCGATGGAGCCCCCCAGCGGGACCTGGCACTCGAGCGGCCCGGTCGACGTGTCGGTGAAGGGCCCCTGGGGCTGCGTGGCGGTCGCCACCGAGAGGCATTCGTCACCCCCTCCACCCGGGGCCGCCACCCGGACGGCGTAGTAGAGGACGAATGTGGAACCGATCTGGAGGACGGCCGGGGCCCACGTCTCGTCCGGCGTCGCCCAGGAGGGAAGGCTGGGCAGCGCATCCCCCACCGCGGTCCAGTGGACCATATCGGTCGACATGATGATCTGGACGTTGCCGGCCACCGAGTTGGTGGCGTAGGCGTAGTAGGTGGAGCCGACGGTCAACACGAAGGGATCGGGGAAGTCGAAGGGGTAGGCGAGTCCGTCGTTGCTCCCGCCGTCGAGGGTCTGGCAGGCCCCGGCGACCGCGGAGATGTCCTGGGCCGCCGCCCCGTACTGGTCGGCGGCGATCTGCGCGAACGACTGCTGCACCCCGTCGAGGCAGGTGTGGAGGGTCCCGATGTCGACGCTCTGCAGGAAGGCGACATTCTCGGACCCGCTCAGCGCGCTGTCCGCCGTCGCCGTCCGGTCGAGCGTCGAGGCGACGGAGGCCTGGAGGCCGTTCCTCTTGGCGGTGGTCAGCGCGGTCGAGAGGTCGGTGAGCGCCAGGTCCGAGTTGGCCGTCCGGAGCCCCGAACGGGCGCCGGCGAGTCGCATGTCCTCGGACCGCAAGCGGGCGTGGGCCTGGAGGTCGGTGGTGAAGGCGGTGGCCACGACGGCGAGCACGACGAGGGTCACCACCCACCCGAGCAGGCGCCGACTACGCACTGGTGCCCACTGCCGAGCTGCAGGCGGAGGCGACCGCCTGGAGAGCGGCCACGGCATGCTTCTGGTCCCCGATGGACAGGGCGTTCAGGGCTTCCTCGACTCCGCCCAGGCACGTCTGGAGGCTGCCGATCGAGGCGGACTGGGTGGCGACGCTCTCCCGGGACTGCGCCAGCGCGACCAGGGCACTGTCGAGGTTGGAGGTGTCGGTCGCCAACACCGCCGAGTCGGTGGCGACCTGGCCGTCCACCGCGGCCAGATCCGCCCGGGCGGCGATCAGGCGGGCGTCCACCCCGACGGTGCGGGCCTGCACCGCGTCGAGGCTGCGATGGGCCTGGTCGAACCGCGAGTTCGCCTGGACCTCGTTCCCGGCCATGACCGCGACGGCCACCGCCACCACCAGGACGAGAAGGGCCCCGGCGATCCACCGTCTCCGTCGAGTGCGCGACCCGACCCGCGAGGGGACTCCCAGGGACTCGTCGCTACCGGTCGCCCGGACCTCCGTGATCGTCATCGTTCCGCTTCGTCCCGCCACGCTCGCTGGGAAGTCTTCAGGGTAGGCAGCCGGACGCCGCGTGCTCAAGCGCCCGCTGGGTGACGGCCGTGCCGCTCCCAGTCTGTCGCCCCCGCCTCCCCCCGGGGTGGCACCTCGTCGACCGGGGCCTCGGCCTCCACGAGGTGTGCGACGATGGGGGCCGGGTAGGGCCCGGGCGGAAGGAGGTCGACCGATGATCGAGCACGTCCTGGCGGTGGTCCCGGTATCGGACATCGCCAGCGCCAGCCGCTTCTACGAGCGGCTGCTCGGGCGCGAACCCGATAACCGACCGATGGCGACGCTGGTCGAATGGCGGGTGACCGAATCCGGCTGGCTCCAGGTCTTTGCGGGCACCGACGGGGCCGGGGGCGCTTTCGTGAACTTCGCCGTGGACGACCTCGACGCATGGCTCCGACAGGTACGGAGCCGGGGGCTGGCTCCCGGCGACGTGCAGGAAGCCGACAAAGGGGTGCGCCTGTCGGCGGTGACCGACCCCGACGGCAATACCGTGACCTTCATCGGGGGCTTCCGGGTCGACTACTGACGTCGACTCGGGTTCCGCCGGCCGGGGCACCTCCCGGTGACGAGCCGGGTTCGGACGGCGACGGGGACAGTCCGGGCTGGTGACGACCAGTAAGCGGTCGAGGTTTACGGCCGCCGGAACGGGGTAGATACGATGGCGCACGGACCCGGTTTCCTGCTCCTTGTACCGGATTCGCGAGATGCGGCGCCCCCGCCACCGTTTCCACCGACGGTGTCGGGGGCGTTGCGCGTCGTCCCGCCCGTCCTTGCCGGGCCCGGAGCCTGGGCCGTGGCGGGTGACAGCCGTGCCGGGTGATCCGGGCCCGCGACGGGCGCGGGTGGTCCAGGGTGCGCCGGAGGATCTCAGCCGCGCCGCGAGGTCAGTCGATCCACGCCGCCGTGAGCTCGGCCCGCCGGACGGCCCACTCCTCGGAGGTCATCGCGTAGCGCACATGGTCCTCCCACTCCCCGTTGATCTCGAGGAATCCGATCGCCACTCCCTCGTTGCGGAGGTCCAGCTTGTCGGCCACCCGGCGACTGGCGTTGTTCCGGGGGATGATGGCGACCTCGATGCGATGGAGGCGGAGTGTCTCGAAGGCGAACTGCAGGACCACGACGACCGACTCGGGAACGATCCCGAGCCCGGCCATGTCCCGGTCGACCCAGTAGCCGATGGAGCCGTTCTGGAACGGGCCCCGCAGGATCGAGGACAGGGTGACCTCACCGACGAATCGACCTTCGTAGAAGATTCCGAAGCCGAAGCCCGATCCCAGCTGTCGCTCCCGCTCGCGCATGGCGCACCGGGCGACGAAGCTGGCATGGTCCTCCGCCGGAAGTGGCGACCCCTTCGAACGGGGCTCCCACGGAACCAGCCAATCTCGGCAGCGGTTGCGCACCTCGAGCCAAGCCGGGTAGTCGGCCTCCACGAGGGTGGCCAACCGGACCCGGCGGCCGGGCAGCTCCAGGGACCGTACCTGCTGGGCCCGCAGGCTCGGCGTCACCGGCCCGCTCCAGTGGCGCGGCAGGACAGAAGATCGACCGATCGGGGGCGGCGGGCATCCACCCTCGGAATGGTACGGCATCGGGGTCCCCCGACACACCTCCGATCGCGGGACCGGCCGGGGCCGTCCGTGCGGGGTGGGAGGCCCGGGGTCGCCAACTCAGCCGGCACGGACCTGTCGCCGGCGCACCGCCCGGCGGGCCTCGGCATAGATCCGCCGGTGTTCGGCCACCACACGTTCCCATCGGAACGCCAGTGAGCGCTGCGCCGCCCGGGCGGCCAGGTCCTCACGCAGATCGGGATCGTCGAGGACCCGGCCGACGGTCCGGACGATCCCGTCGACGTCGTTCGCTTCCATGACCAGGACCGACCCGCGGGCGTCGTCGAACAGCGGCTGGTCCGTCACGGCGATCGCCCGTCCGAGGGGCAGGACGAAGCGCAGGGCGGCGCTGGACGACTCGCCCGTGTCGCGGTACGGGAGGACGATGACGTCGGCGCCCCGGAGCAGCCCACGGGCCGCCTCGTCGGACAGGTAGTCGGTGAGGAGCAGGACGTTGTCCTCCATGCCCCGGGCCGTCACCTCGGCCCGGATGCGGGCCTCGTACTGCTCGGACTCGATGTTCGGGTACCGGGCGCAGAGGGCCAGGAGCAGGACATCGGGGTGGGTCTCGCGCAGACGGTCGACGGCCTCCACCAGCTCGAGCGTCCCCTTGTGCGGCAGCAGGAATCCGAACGTGCCCACGACGGGGCGGTCGCCGAGGCCTAGCTGTCCCCGGACGTCCTCCGGGGACAGCTCGGGGGCCGGGGCCGAGCCGATCGGGACGAGGGTGACGTTGTCCTCGATCCCCATCTCGGCCAGGTAGCGGGCATCGGACTCCTGGTGGACGATGAGCTGGTCGACCCGGCCCAGGGTGTCCCGGATCTGGCGCAACGAGAGCAGGTTCCCCCGGTCGTCGTAGTCCAGCGTGCGGTGCATGGTGACCACCACGCCGCGGCGGTCCAGCTGCCGTTCGAGGAGGGCGGCCAAGTGACCGAACTCGAAGAAACCGAAGTTGAACTGGACGTGCAGTACGTCGGCGTCGCTCAGCAGCAGGGCGTCCTCGAGCCGGTCGAGCTCGGGCGTCCAGCGGTCCTTCCACGTCCGGACCACGCCGGACTCGGCGGCGGCGTCGATCACCTCGGCGTCCACGTCGGCGAAGATGTCGTAGACCACCGTGTCCCGGGTGTGCTCGACGATGTACCGGCTGTTCTCGGCGATGCCGCACCGGGAGTTCCACGAGGTCACCATGGCCACCCGCGGGCAGCCGATCCCGTCCTCGACCTCGTCGACGAGCGCCCGCCACCGTTCGACGGCCGCCTCCCACGAGTACCTCGTGGCGATGAGCTGCCGGGCACGGGCCACCCGTCCGGCGGTGGCGTCACCGTCGGAGCCGGCCGCCATCCGGGTGAGCTCGACGGCCAGGACGGCGGCATCCGGCTCGGCCCACAGCGAGCCCGCTTCGGCCAGGTGGCTCTCGGCCGGCACCAGCGTGTACGGGATGGTGACCGCCGTCTCCTCGGACACGAAGTCCGCCAGGCCCGACCAGGCCACGCTGATTACGGGCACGCCGGCCAGCATGGCCTCGGCCACCGGCAGGCCGAAGCCCTCCCCGCGGGACGGGTGGACGTAGCAGTCGGCCAGGCGGTAGAGGCCGGCCAACTCACCGTCGGTCAGGTCGCGGTCCAGCCAGCGGATGTCCGGTGGATCGGGGTGGTCGGCCGACAGCTCGTCCAGCAGGCCGGCCACGACGTTGTGGGGGTTGGGGAACGTCTTGAGCACCAGGTTGACGTCGTCCGACCCCGTGAAGGCGGAGAAGTAGGCGCGCAGCAGGACGTCGACCCCCTTGCGGGGGAACGCCGAGCTGACGTGGAGGAACGTGAATCCCGAACGGCCCTCGAGCTCGGGGGCGTCGACCCGAGCGTCCGGATCCGGCGTGTCGACCCCGTTGCCGACGACCCGGACCGGCACCGTCACGCCCGAGTCCCGCAGGGCGTCGGCCACGAAGGTCGAGGTCACGCCGATGCCGTCCAGGTGGGCATTGAAGTCCTGGACCATCCACGTCGGAACCCGACTCTCCTCCCAGGCGAAGTACTCGAGCGTCAGCCCACCGGGCGAGTCGATGGTCCGCGGTGGCCACATCTGGCGGATCACCACGTCGGGGTAGGGCACATGGGCGGAGCGCCTCCACAGGGGAACCACCTCGGGGTGCACGGCGAGGTCGGCCGTGTCCGGTACGTAGTCACCCGGACCCTCGGTCGCCACGAGCGAGGCGGCGACACCGGGGGAGCGGTCGAGACCGAGGGCGAGCTTCCGGTTCATGGCGGCCAGGCTGTAGCTCGTCTCGAACGGCCCCTGGACCTGGATCTCGAGAGGCGGCACCTGGCCCTCGGCCCGATCCACGAGGCGACGGAGGGCCCCGGGCAGGTCGAACGAGGCCACCCGCCGCACCCGCTCGATCTGCCGGTCGATGAGGCGCGACCGGAGACCCGGGTCGGTGCGGAGCATCTCGACCGTCGCCGCCACGGTGGCCGCGTCCTGGGTCCGGAGCAGGATGCCGGCGCCCCCGAGCGTCTCGGGCACGGCCGAGGACGCGTAGGCCACCACCGGAACCCGAGCCGCCATGGCCTCGAGGAGTGGGACGCCGAAGCCTTCGTGGTCGCTCAGGGAGACGTAGACGCCGGCCCGGGCGAACGCCGCCTTCAGCTCCCGGTCGGACACCTTCCCCCAGAACATCACGCGGTCCTCGATCCGCAGTCGTCGGGCCACGAGCGTCAGCTCCCGCTCGTAGGCCTCGTCGGTCGTCCCTCCCACCAGATGCAGGCGGGCCCGGGGGTCGAAGGTCCGGGCGTAGGTGGCGAACGCCTCGATGAGCAGGTGCTGGCGCTTGCTGGGCGCCATCCGGCCGACGAACAGCCAGTCCGTCGACAGGGGTCCGGCGATCTGGCCGGAGGGTTCGAACTCGGAGTAGTCGACGCGCACCGGGATCACGTCCACCCGGCGGAATCCGGTGGCGAGCATCTCGGAGCGGTTGTAGTTGGAGCCGGTCACCCCGAACAGCGACCGGCGCGCCAGGAAGGAGAGCTGGTCACGGCCGAGCCGGCTGTAACCGACGGCCACCGGGTCCTCGAGGAGATGGTCGGGGGTGATGTTGTGGTAGATCGTGACCACGGGGTTGGGCAGCTCCAACACGTCGTCGAAAGCGTCGTTTCCGTGGGAGTGGTGGACGATCAGGAGTTCGTCGGCGGAGCCGGCGTACGAACCGATCGGGTAGGTCTGCCGCACCAGCTCGGGGGCGATGTGCTCAGCGAAGATCTCCGACGGCCAGCCCATGCGCCGCAGCTGCCGCTGGACGTCCAGCATCTGGTTGGTGATGGCGTCCCCCGGCGCAGCCCCGGAATGGAACTGGTGGACGGCGGCGAAGCCGGTCACGGGAGGGAGGCGGCGGCGTGGGCCCGGTGGCCGGACACCGTCTCGGGCCGGGCAACCGTCTCCACGTCGACGCCCCTCACCGCAGGCACCCGGGGGTGGGGATGTCGGCGACCCTCACGGTTTCGGCGCCGAGTCGTTCGACCGGCGTCGAGGACTCACCGACGGGGTCTCCACCCCGTCCGGATCGGCTGCGGACCGCACGATCTCCTCGAGGCTCGCCACCATCCCGGCCGCCCGGTCGGTGACGGCCTGCTGGCGTCGCAACCGCTCGCCCGTCGCCACCACCTCCAACTTGGCCCGGACCAGCTGACGGCGGAGCTCCTCGATCTCCTTCTCGAGCCGATGGACGGCGTTGTACGCCTCCGAGGCGAATTCGATGGCCCGGGCGTCGAACTGCGCCTGGACCTGGAAGCGCGGCTCGACGTACCAGCTCGTCAGGCGGCGGGCCGCCTTGCGCGCCGCCAACCCCAACCTGCCCCGCACGCCGGAAGCCGCTTCGGGCTCGGGCGGGTGGAGCTCGCGATGGAGCACGCGCATCCCGTGCACGGGGTCCACCAGTGGGGCCAGACCGGGCACCTCCGTCGTGCCAGGGATGTCAGCGCCTGCGTCGATCCGGCGCACGAGGTCCTCGACCCTTCTGACCAGGGATTCCGTGGAGGCGACGGTGCCGTCGACGTCGAGTACGGGGCTCCCGGACGCGGGCGTGGTCGGCGTCTCCATGGCAGGTGAGCATACCCGGGGGCCACCCGGACGACCGGCGATCCCGGGCGTCCCCAGGGGCGTCTCCGGCCGGCCCCGGCGTCCGCACCACGGCAAAGGCGCGGGACACCGTGGGGTGCCGGATCCGCACGCAGGCGAGACGCGGGAGTCAGGATCCGGACCGTCGCTCCGCTCCCTCGGGCGCGTGCCGTGCGCCTCTATAGTCCGCCATGGTGCAAGACGGCCCAGCCGACCGGGACGTGCGCCCGGACTGGAAACGGACCTGGGCCACGTGGAGGCGACCCGTCGGCGTGGCCCTCGCCGTGACGCTCCTGCTCCGGGTCGTCACCACCGTGATCGCCTTGGTCGCCACCTATGGCTCCGCGTTCCCCCACGTCGTCGCCCGCACGCCTTCGGTACTCATCGACGTCTGGGTGCACTGGGACGCCAAGTACTACATCGCCATCGCCCGGCACGGCTATATCGCGTCCAACCCGCGACAGCTCCACGCCGGGGTCATCCCCGTCCTCGCGGCGTTCGGTCCCGGCTATCCGTGGGTCGTCCGGGCCGCCCACACCATCGGGCCCTTCGGCTGGGTGGCGAGCACCCAGATCGTGAGCGCCCTGGCCACGGTGCTCGCGATCACCGGACTGGTCCACCTCGTCGAACGCGACAGGGACACGACGACCTCGAACGCCACCGTGACCATGCTGGTGGCGTTCCCCACCGCGTTCTTCCTCCTCGCCGGCTATCCCGAGTCGCTGGCCCTCTGCCTGCTGGTCTGGTCCTTCATCGCCGCCCGGCGAGGTCACTGGCTGCTGGCCGGTCTGGGGGCGGCGGCGGCCACGATGACCGTCTTCTACCTCGGCGTCGTGGTGCTGGCACTGGTCGTGGAGGTGTGGGAGGCGCGACCGGAGGCGCCGGCATGGCCCGAGGGGTGGAGACGCGACGGTGCCCGGGTCGCCATGGTGGCCGTGCCTACCGGACTCTTCGTCATCATCTGGATGGCGGTGTGCAGCCACCTGTACTCCGACCCCCTCGCCTTCGCTCACGTCCAGGCGGCCTGGGGACGTCACTTCGCCTTCCCCTGGACGCTGGCCGACCGGACGCTCGGGGACCTGGTGCACCTCCGCTTCCTGGACACGCGGACGGCCAGCGTCATGGAACTGTTCGACACCGTCACGGTGTTGCTGCTCGCCGTGACCACCGTGGCGGTGTTCAGGAGGGTGCGACGTTCCTACGGCGTACTCCTCGGGGTCAGCTTCTGCCTCTACACCTTCCAGACGATCCTCTACAGCGAGACCCGCGAGGTGCTGGTGCTGTTCCCCTTCTTCATCGGGCTCGGCAGTTGGGTCAGCGGGCATCCGTGGCGGGAGCGCTTCCTCCTCGCCCTGTTCCTCCCCTCCGCGTACTACCTGGTCACCCGCTTCGTGACCGGGGCCTTCGCCGGATAGCCGGAAGCTGCCGGAGGACACCGGTGACGGCGGCGGTACGGAGCGCGTCGCCCCGTCGTGCACCCTGGCCGGGACGGGTGGGTGGCAGACTCTGCCGATGACCGGCGGACGCTTGGAAATGCGATTGTCGCCGTGGTCCGGACCGTCGGGGACCGTGGCCGCCGCCGATCCCCCGGATTCGTGACCACCGACGTCGCCCCCCTGTCGACCGACGCCCACCCCCCGGTCAGGCGCCGGTCCCACGCCGCCGCCGGAGGCATCTTCGTCCCACCCGTCCCCGGGCCGGTGGTGGTGGCCCTGGTGGTCGCCGCCGGTCTCGTCGGTCTCGGGATCCGCCTGTGGTTCATCTTCCACACCCCGTCGAACGCCGACGAGGACGTGGCCGGACTCCTGGCCACCAATGCCCTCCACGGCCACTTCCAGGCCTTCTACGGGGGCCAGTCCTACGGGGGCACGGCCGAGCCCGTCCTCATCGCGATCGCCTTCGCCGTGTTCGGCCAGACCATCGTGGTCGGGCGGCTGGTCCTCGTCGTACTGGATGCGACCGCCGCCATCCTCGTGTGGCGGATCACACTGCGGATCACCGCCGTCCGCTCCGTCGCCCTCCTGGCCGGGGCCCTGGCCTGGTGCGCCCCGGCGGTCGTCCTGCGTGACACCGTGCGGCTCTACGGCTTCCGTGGCGTCACCATGGTCTGCGGCCTGGCTCTCGTCCTGCTCACCGTGCGCATCCACGACGGCCGCCGGCACTGGTCCCAGTTCGCGCTACTGGGGCTCGCCGCCGGCGTCGGCTGGTGGTCGTCGCCCGAGATCGCCTATTTCGCCGTACCTGCGCTGATCCTGCTCGTCATGGACATCATCCGCTCGCACCGGTCGGGGCGGCGGGAGTGGTCGGTGGGCTTGGCGGTCACCGTGGTGGCGTTCGGCGTCGGGGCACTCCCGTGGATCTGGTCCAACGTCCGAAGTGGGTTCGCCTCGCTCTCCACCGGCCAACTCGCTTCCTCGGCCCCTGACACCGGCTACGTCGGTCGCCTCGGGATCTTCTTCCACGCCGTCCTGCCGATGACCCTCGGCCTGACCCGGGCGGTGGACGGCCACCGCCTCCTCGGGGTCCGCGGAGCACGTCGTGGAGATCGCCTTCCTCGCCGTGATCGGTGTCGCCGTCGTGATGTGCGTCCAGCGGGGCGGGCCCTCGTTGGCCGTGGCCGTGGCGGTCATCGCCTTCCCCTTCCTCTACGCCTACTCACCGGCGTCCTGGGCGTGGGCCGACGGCCGCTACTGCGTCTACCTGCCTCCCCTGCTGGCCGTCACCCTGGCCGTCGGCGCCACCGAATTCGTCCGTCGGATCGGCCTCGGCCGGGACGCCGGCACCTGGCTGATGGCGGGAGCGCTGCTGGTGGCCGGCGGGCTCTCCGCCGTCGGCGCCCGGTCCGTCGTGTCGATGAAGGCGTACGTGTACACCTCGACGTGGGGGGATCCCGACGTCCCGACCTCCACCTTCACGTCGCGCCTCGAGGCCGCCGGCGTCCACACCGCCTACGCCGGGTACTGGGTGGCCTACAAGGTGGATTTCGCCGGCCACGGGAACGTGACCGTCACCTCCGCCGGCTACGAGACCGACCGCTCCGCCGCCATCGACGCCGCGGTGGCCGACAGCGCCGACCCGGCGTGGATCTTCGTGCCCGCCGACGAGGTACGTGTCGACCACGACCAGTTCACGAATGCGCCGAGCACCGCCTCCATCGACACGGTGACGGAACCCCGGTTCGAGGCCACCCTGCGTTCCCTCCACGTCCCCTACCGGGTGCTCGACCTCGGGATCGCCCACGTGGTCGTTCCCGCCCGCAAGGTCACGCCGTGGGAGGCGGGTCTGCCTGGTTCGTCCCCGCCGTAGGGCGGCCCTGCATGGCTCAGCCCCGGTGGGGGGCCACCTGACTGGCCACCAGGCCGTCGAGGATGTCGGACTCCGAGACGAGGCACTCGGCGAACCCGAGACGCTCCATGACGGCATCGAGGATGAGGGCGCCGCCCACGATGACGTCCTGGCGCCCGGGAACCATGCCGGGACGGGCCAGCCGTCCGGCCATCGTGTCGGTGCTGAGGTCCTCGTACCAGCGGCGCACGTCGGCGGCGGTCAGCACGGCATGGTGGACCAGGTCACGGTCGTACACGGACAGGCCCCGGTGGAGCGATACGAGCGTGGACACCGTGCCGGCCAGGCCCACCAGGCGGTGGGAGGAGGCGAACCGCGGATGGTCGGCCACGGCCCGGTCGAGCTGGGCCTCGACCTCGGTGCGGGCGGTAGCCAATTCCACCGTGGTCGGGGGATCGGTACCCAGGAAGCGCTCGCTCAGGCGGACGCAACCGAGCTGCAGCGACACCGCGGCCAGATCGGGGTCGTCCGGTCCGTCGCCGGCCACCAACTCCGTCGAGCCCCCTCCGATGTCGAGCACCAGGAACGGCCCCTCGGAGGGGTCGAGGTCGGCCACCGCCCCGGCCAGCGAGAGCCGCCCTTCGTCGATCCCGGTGAGCAGCTCGGGGCGCAGTCCGGTGGCCTCCCCCGCGGCGGTCAGGAAGTCGTCGCCATTGGCCGCGTCGCGGGCGGCCGAGGTGGCGGCCAGGCGCCCCCGGCCGACGCCGAGGCGATCCATGACCTCGCGGTACTCGGCCAGCACCGTCACGCACCGGTCGATGGCCTCGGGCGCCAGACGCCCGGTGGCATCGACCCCCTGGCCGAGGCGGGTGATCCGCATCATCCGCTCGAGGGGTCGGCCGGTGGCGTCGGCCACCAGCAGACGGGTCGAATTGGTCCCGCAGTCGATGGCGGCGATGGCGCTGTCCGGCGCCGCGGGGTGCGGAGGCATGGGGACTTGCTACCACGCGGTCCCGCACCCGACCATCGTGGATCGGGCCGGTCAGGCCGGGTGCAGTCCGATCCGCCGCGCGGTCCACTCCCCGACGGGGTCGTCGGCGCCGGTCAGCCACCACGCCAGGTGGGCGTGGAGGCACTTGACGCCCGCGCGGGTGCCTCCCACGCCGCCGGACGGCCGGGGTCCCGGGTGGTCCGGGTCGATGAGCGCGTCCCGCTCCGCGGCGTAGGCGGCGTGGGCGGCGGCGATACGGGCGGCGGGGACCTCGGCCTCCGCCGCCCGGACCCCCCCGGTCGACTCGAGTCGGCTCACCGCCTCCCGCAGGTGGGGGTCGCACAGCCAGTAGCGGGTGGGCATCGGGGTCCCGTCCTCCAGGAAGGGAGCGTTGGCCAGGACGGCCGGAGTGCCGTCGGCGGCCCGCACCACCACCTCGAAGGCGCCGGCCGGTGTCCGGCCGAGCAGCTCGGTGACCCGGGCGACGTCGTCGGCCGACGCCCCGGTGGGGGTCACTTCCAGAATTCGAGCGACGAGCCCACCCGGGACCAGAAGCCGCCGGACGGCGCCCGGACACCGGAGGCCGATGTCGAGGTCGAACCGGAGGTCGAGGTCGGAGCGGCCGGGGACCCCGACCCGACACCCGTGGTGGACGGGAGCCCCGGGTCGGGGGACATGTTGGGAGCTTCGGCGGGCGACACCAGCGGTTGGGACGCGGGGTCGCCCGTCGTCGGGCTGCCCGGGGGCGGCGGCCGTCTGGCCATCACCCGGCAGGATGTCGTACAGCGACTGCCCGGGCTCCACCAGCTGATAGTTCTGCTGGGCCAGCCGCTTCACCTCGGCGTTCGAGGCGAGTTGCTGCTTCTGTTCCGACAGGAGACCGTTCTCGTGCTGGAGCTGGCTCAATTGGGCCGCTTCGGCCGAGATCTGGTGATGCTGGCCGAGGAGGACCGTCAGCGGGAAACTGGTCACGAGGATGACGACGGCGGCGACCGCCCCGAGCACGACCGGGACGCGGTTCCGCCGGGTCTCTATCGCCGCCCGCTCCTCCGGTGTCCGGACCTGGGAGCCGCCGCGCTGAGCCGCGGCCGGGCGGGAACCCGACGGCGTGCGGGCGGACTTCCGGCCGGACGACCCCGTACGGTCGGCGGGACGGCGCGTGGAGGTGGCGATGCGGCCGGCCGCCACCGTCCGAGCGGCGGTGGCCTTCGGGGAACGACGCTTGGAGGGCCGGGAGGTCCGGGTCCGGGTCGACGCCGGCGCACTCCGTCTCCGAGCGACCGACGTCGGGCGCCCGGTCGGGCGCGCCGAGGAGGACCGTCGGGTGTCCGGCTTCCCCTTGGTGTGGAGCCCCCGGCTCACCGCGCGGCACCTCTCGGGGCCAGTGCCGACGCGCCACGGAACGCGGCCGACTCCCCCGAGCTGCTCCTCGATCCGGAGCAGCTGGTTGTACTTGGCGACACGGTCGGAACGCGCCGGGGCGCCGGTCTTGATCTGCCCGCAGTTGGTGGCCACCGCCAGGTCGGCGATGGACGTGTCCTCCGTCTCGCCCGAGCGGTGGGACATCACGCAGGTGTACGCATTGCGGGTGGCCAGGTCCATGGTCCCGAGCGTCTCGGAGAGCGTGCCGATCTGGTTGACCTTGATGAGGATGGAGTTGGCGGTGCCCCCGTCGATGCCGCGGCGCAGCCGTTCCTCACTGGTGACGAACAGGTCGTCCCCGACGAGCTGGACCTTGGATCCGAGTTCGGCCGTGAGCGAGGACCACCCGTCCCAGTCGTCCTCGGCCATACCGTCCTCCAGCGAGACGATCGGGTACCGGCCGATCAGGTCGACGTAGTACGCGACCAACTCGTCCGACGACAACGTCCGTCCCTCGCCGGACAGCACGTAGCTGCCGTCCCGGTAGAACTCACTGCTGGCCGGGTCCATGGCGATGGCGATGTCCTCACCCGGCACCCGGCCCGCCGCCTCGATGGCCTCGACCAGGATGCGGACGGCGTCCTCGTTGTGCGCCAGGTTCGGGGCGAAGCCACCCTCGTCACCGACCGCGGTGGACAGACCCCGGTCGTGCAGCACCCCGGCCAGGGCGTGGTACGTCTCGACCCCCCACTGCAGGGCCTCGCGGAAGGAGGCCGCGCCGACGGGCATGATCATGAACTCCTGGAGGTCGATGGAGTTGTCGGCATGGACGCCCCCGTTGACCACGTTCATCATCGGCACCGGCAGTACGTGGGCGTCGGACCCGCCCACGTAGCGGTAGAGCGGCAGATCGAGCTCGTCGGCCGCCGCCCGGGCCGTCGCCAACGACACGCCGAGGATGGCGTTGGCGCCGAGGCGACCTTTGTTCGGGGTGCCGTCGGCGTCGATCATGGCCAGGTCGACGGCCCGCTGGTCCAGGGCGTCGAAGCCCTCGAGGAAGTCGGCGATCTCGCCGTTCACGTTGGCGACGGCGGACAGGACGCCCTTGCCCCGGTAACGGGCGCCACCGTCGCGCAGCTCCACGGCCTCGAAGCTCCCCGTGGATGCGCCCGACGGCACGATGGCCCGACCGGAGGCTCCCGAGTCGAGTACCACCTCCACCTCGACGGTGGGATTGCCGCGGGAGTCGAGGACCTCCCGGCCGATTACCTGTTCGATCAAGCTCACTGTGGGCGGTCACTCCTACTCGGGGTGAGCGAAACGCTACCACCCACCACCCCCCGGACCAGGGAATTCTCCGGCAATTCGGACATCGGCGGCGCGCACGGGCGCCGCACCGACCCGTCAGCCGCGGGCCTCGACCTCGGAGCGGAAGGCGACCGAGCGGGACAGCAGAGCGGTCTCGGGGTCGACGCCCAGCGCCCGGGCCACCGCGACCGTGGCGAAGAGCAGGTCCCCGACATCCTCGGCCCGGGCGTGGGCCCCGCCCTCCCCGTCGGCCACCGAGACGTCGTCTCCCTCCGCGGCCAGGCGACTCACGCCGGCGGCCACCCGGTCGGCCTCGGCGGCCAGTCCGGGCAGCACCATCCCGATGGCCGCGGCCTTCCGCTGGAGCTTGGCGGCCAACGCCAGCGCCGGCAGGGCGGCCGGGATCCCCTCGGTCACGCTGGAGCGTCCCTTCTCCACCTTCTTGATGGCCTCCCAGTTGGCGGCCACGTCATCGGCCGTGTCCGCGCGGACGTCGCCGAAGACGTGCGGGTGCCGCGAGACGAGCTTGTCGTGCACCCCCCGGGCCACGTCGGCCAGCGTGAAGCGCCCCTCCTCGGCGGCCAGCGTGGCATGGAAGTACACCTGGAACAGGAGGTCGCCGAGCTCCTCCTCGAGGTGGGCGACGGCCGAGGCGGCGTCGGCGGCGGTCCGACCGTCGTCGGGATCACCGGGTGCCGCGTCCACGGCGGCCAGCGCGTCGATGGCCTCCAGCACCTCGTAGGACTCCTCGAGCAGGTGCCGGCCCAGCGACGCGTGGGTCTGTCGACGGTCCCACGGGCACCTCTCCCGCAACGTGTGGACGAGCTCGTCGAGGGCCACCAGCTCGCCCGCCACCGGGGAGGAGAGCCGGGGCACCCACAACGACGTCAGGTGGTCGGCCTCGAGGGTGCGGTCGATCTCCTCCCACCGCACCTCAATGACCTGCTCGTCGGGGAGGCCCAGATGGTGCAGGAGCGTGACCGGTTCATCCGGCGCCTCCTCCACGGAGAGCTTCACGTCGGAGAGCACCTGACGGCTCCAGCACTGGGCGACGAGGAGCGGACCGCGCTCCCCGGCCGCGTCGAGGGCGAAACGCTCGGCGTCGACCAGCCGGACCCCGGCGTCCACCGGATCGACCCCGAGCCGGACGAAGGCCAGGTCGAGGAAGGAGACCGAGGGATGGACCACGACGGTCACGTCCCCGGCCACGACCCGGGGCTCCTCGGCCAGCAGGGCCACGGTGCGCTCCGCCACCGTAGGCGATCCCGGCACCGCGTAGGCCACCGGGCCGCCCGAGGTGGCGGCGTCCACCAGGTCGGCGACGATGGCGCGGTAGACGGCGTCGAAGGTATCGGCCGATTCGTAGTGGCGGTCGAACGTGCCGGCCCCGTCCACCGCGTCGGCGGCCGGGTGGCGGCCGGTGCGCAGGAAGACGTGGTCGGCCGCGTCCAGGATCTCCCTCGTCCCCGCCGTGATGAGGTCGCTACCGGCCGGTCCCAGTCCGACGACGTCGATTCGGCCGGTCACGGTGGGCTCAGCCTGCGGCGGAGCCGGTGGACGTGGACGAGCCGCCCGTGCCGGTGGACGTGGACGAGCCGGTCGACGTCGACGAGCCGGTGGGCGTGGACGCACGGCCTGCGCCGCTCAGGGTCGAGGAGTAGTGGGGCAGGAGGTACCGGGTCGGCGGAGTCGGCGGCGGGACGATCCGGGCGTCGGTCCAGGTGCCGTACTGCGGGTTGACGTCGATCGAGGCGTGCTTGGAGTAGGCCAGGACCTCGGTCGAGACGTGCGCCCGGTTGGCCGTGGTCTCGAGGAGCGCCTCACGGATCTGCGAGGTCACCTCGGTGACGGGGACCAGGGTGCGGCTGGTGACCTGGAAGACCTCCCAATCGCCGGACTGGGTCTGCTCGGGGGTGACCGGCTTGCCGACGGTCAGCGAGGACACCTGCAGGGACTGCAGCACCTCCGTCTCGGGGAAGTTGCAGCCCAGCTGACCACCGGCGGCGGCCGTCTTGGAATCGATCGACTTCGACTGGGCCAACGACGCGAACGAGGCCCCGGCGTTCAACTGGTTGTAGACGGTGTCGGCCGTGGCCTGGTCGGCCACCACGATCACGCCGACGCAGTCGAGGGTGAAGTCCGTCGGGTTGTCGAGGTAGTACTTGAGGACGGCGGCATCCGACAGGTCGGCCCCGCGGGCGAGCAGGAGGGTCTCGACGGCCTGGTTGGTGATCTCGACGTCCCGTACGCCCGCCGGCAGACCCTCGAGGACTTCGGCTCCGGTCAGCGCCGTTCCATCGGACTTCGTACAGCTCGACGTACCCCCGAGGGCCGAGTCCTGCTGGGCCTGGGACTCGATGGCCCCCGACAGCGTCGACTCGTAGGCGGACTGGGCGGCGTCGAGGTCGGCGGCGCTGACGTGCAGGCCGTGGGACTCCGCGTACTGCACGGCCAGGAGGTTGTAGACGGACGAGCCGAGCACCGTCGAGGCGAACCCGGTGGAGTAGGTGCCCACTCCCCCGCTGCCCGTGGTCGACAGGCTGACGGAGTCGGGGTAGGTGAGGGAGACCAGGCATTGGCCCGCCGTGGTCTGACTGAGGGTGTCCAGCTGGGCGTTGAGCGTGGACACCGGGATCGTGTCGCCGTTGACGGTGGCGGCGACCGGGGTGACCTGGCACGCCGAGGTGGCGGCGCCGGTGGCGAGGACGGCGAGGACGGCGAGGAGACCGGAGGAGATGCGCTTCACGGCGGCGATGCTACCGGGGCCGGGGATATCGACCGGGGCGCGGCCACTCAATCGGACGGAACCAGCTCGCGCAGCAGTCGCACCAGCACCGGCGCATACCCACCGGTGTCCGGGTCCGGGGCGATCGGGACCGTCAGTCGTCGGGCCTCGTCCTGGTACGTGCCACCCGGGGCCAGTCGGCGCAGGCGCACTTCGGCCGAGGTCGGCAGGAGGACGGGGGTCAGCTTGGCCACCGCCCGTCCGCCCGGGCCGCCGCGGGGACCGGCCCCCTCGGAAGCGAACCGGGGCACCGAGACGGCCAGGTCGTCCACCCCGAGGCGCAGGCACTCCACCCGGAGCAGGGCGACCTCGAGGAGGGCGGCCGCCGGCGCCGGCAGCGGGCCGAAACGGTCCAGCCATTCGGCCCGCACGTCCTCGACCTCGGCCACCGATCGCACCGCGGACAGGCGGCGGTAGGCCTCGAGTCGGACGTCCTCGGCCTCGACGTAGTCCGGGGGGAGGTGGGCGGCGTCGGGCAGGTCGACCGACAGCTCGACGGGCTGCGGACGGGGCTCCCCCTTCAACTCGGACACGGCCTCGGAGACCATCTGGACGTACAGGTCGTAGCCGATGGCCGCGATGTGGCCCGACTGGTCGCGTCCCAGCAGGTTGCCGGCACCCCGTATCTGCAGGTCCCGGAGAGCGATCTTGAAGCCCGAGCCCAGCTCCGTGTGGTCGCCGATGGTGCGGAGCCGCTCGTAGGCGGTCTCCGACAGCACCCGGTCCGCCGGATGGAACAGGTACGCGTAGGCCCGCATGCCGGCCCGCCCGACGCGGCCCCGCAGCTGGTGCAGCTGACCCAGCCCGAGCAGGTCGGCGCGGTCGACCACCAGGGTGTTGACGGTGGGCATGTCGATGCCGGACTCGACGATCGTCGTACACACCAGTACGTCGTAGGACCCCTGCCAGAAGTCGAGGACCACCTGTTCGAGCGAGCCCTCGTCCATCTGCCCGTGGGCCACCGCCACGCGGGCCTCGGGCGCCATGGCCCGGACCCGCTGGGCGGTGGCCTCGATCGACTGCACCCGGTTGTGGACGTAGAACACCTGTCCCTCCCGGAGCAGCTCACGGCGGATTGCCTCGGAGGCGGCCGCCTCCTCGAACTCGCCCACGTGGGTCAGGATCGGCCGGCGGGCCGCCGGCGGCGTGTTGACCATCGACAGGTCCCGGATACCGGTGAGAGCCATCTCCAGCGTGCGGGGGATGGGGCTGGCCGTAAGGGTGAGGACGTCCACCCCCTCGGCCATGGCCTTGATCGACTCCTTGTGGGACACCCCGAAGCGCTGCTCCTCGTCCACCACCAGCAGGCCGAGCTTCTTGAAGCTGACGTCCTGACCGAGCAGCCGGTGGGTGCCCACCACGACGTCGATCGAGCCGTCCGCCAGTCCGGCCAGCACCTCGGCGGCCTGGCTGTTGGTGAGGAATCGGCTGAGCAGCGCCACCTTCACCGGGAACGGGGCGTAGCGGTCGGCGAAGGTCTGGGCGTGCTGACTGGCCAGCAGCGTGGTCGGCACCAGGACGGCGGACTGGTAGCCGTCCTGGACCGCCTTGAAGACGGCCCGCAGGGCCACTTCGGTCTTGCCGAATCCGACGTCACCGCAGACCAGGCGGTCCATGGGTTGGGGCCGCTCCATGTCGGCCTTCACGTCCTCGATGGCCTTGAGCTGGTCCGAGGTCTCGACGAACGGGAAGGACGACTCGAGCTCGGCCTGCCACGGCGTGTCGGGTCCGAAGGCGTGACCGGGCACCTCGAGTCGGCGCCGGTACAGGGCGACCAGCTCCTCGGCGATCTCGTGGACGGCGGCCCGCGCCTTGGACCGTGCCTTCTGCCACTCCGAGCCGCCCAGCCGGTTGACGGAGGGCGAATCGCCGCCGGCGTAGGGCGTCAGCAGCTCGATCTGGTCGGTGGGCAGGTACAGCCGGTCGCCTCCGCGGTACTCCAACAACAGGTAATCGCGGGTCGCCCCGCCCATCGTCCGGGTCACCATCCCGCCGTAGCGGGCCACCCCGTGCTGACGATGGACGACGTAGCTGCCCGGGGCCAGGTCGTCGAAGAAGCCGTCGACCGGGCGGGCCCGGGAGCGGGCCTGGCGATGGGGCCGCATCCGGCCGGTGACGTCCGATTCGGCGAGCACGGCCACCCGGCTTGCCGGGAGCACGAATCCACGGTCCACCGTGGCCACCACGATGCGCGCCCCGGCCACCGTGAGGTCGTCGTCGGGGGCGGCGACCGGCACGAGCAGACCCTCCTCGGCGAGCAGGCCCGACAGGCGGTCGGCACCGCCGGCGGTCGACGTGCACAGGACCACCGAGTACCCGGCCTCGGTCAGCGCCCGGACCTGTCCGGCCATCCGGGTCCCGTCGCCCAGGATGGGCTCCCACCCCCGGCTCTCGATCTGGGGGACCTCGGGCCCTTCCGCCGTCGGGACGAGCGAGACGACCGCGGCCGTGGTGTCAGCCAGGAGCCGGTCGAAGGGCACATGCAGGCGCGGGGCGTCGACGCCGTCGACCAGGCCCCAGGTATCGGCCAACGCGTCGGCCAGCGCCGACTCCTCGTCGAGCAGTTCGGCGGCGCGGTCCCGGATCCGGCGGGGCTCGACCAGCACGACCAGGGCGTCATCAGGCAACTGGTCGCACAGGAGTTCCTCTCCCTCCACCAGCCAGGGCAGCCAGGACTCCATACCGTCGAACTGCTGGCCGTCCGCGATGCGCTCCCACTGCTGGCGCCCCCAGGGTGCGGTGCCGACCAGGTCGGCGGCCCGCTTGCGCATGGTCTCGTCGACCACCAGCTCGCGACAGCCGAACAGTTCGACCCGGTCCAGCGGATCGGTGGAGCGCTGATCGGCCACGTCGAACCGGGTCAGTCGGTCGACCTCGTCGCCCCACAGGTCGATGCGCACGGGCTCGTCGTCCGTCGAGGGGAAGACGTCGACGATGCCGCCCCGCACGGCCAGTTCGCCCCGGTGCTCCACGATCGACTCGCGTCGGTAGCCGAGGCCCACCAGGCCGGCCACCAGCTCCTCGACGTCGACCCGGTCGCCCCGGGCGACCTGGATGGGCCGGGCCGCGGTGCGCCACGGGCCGAGCCGTTGGAGGACCGCCTTGACCGGGGCCACGACGATGCCGGGGCCGGGGCCGGGACCACCGAGCTGCCACAGCAGCTGCAGCCTGCGACCCATGGTGTGGACCTCGGGGCTCACCCGTTCGAAGGGAAGCGTCTCCCAGGCCGGGAACACCTCGACCGAGGGAGCGCCGCCACCGTCCGGTTCGGCGAAGACCTCCAGGTCGTGGGCGAGTTGCGACGCGGCTGCGCCGGTCGGCGTGACGACCAGGACGGGCCGCCGGGTGCCCAGTCGGAGGAGGCCGGCCAACACGAAGGCCTGGGCCGGGGTGGTGACCGCCAGCGTGGCACCCGGCGCGCCCACCACCCTGGTCATGGCGGGCTCGTTGCGGAGCAGGGCGGGCAGTGACCGGAGACTCACCCGGTCAGGGTACCGGGGGCGGGCGAAGCACCCGGACGGCACGTTCGGCGATCTGTGTCGTTCCCACCCTTCGGTGGGCGCTCAGACGGTGCGCTTCGGGAGACGACCACCGTCCGGGTCGTCGTCAGCTCGGCGGGGTCGCCCCTCAGCCGGCGGTGTTGATCCGGTTCATGGCGGCCTCGACCCCGGCGGTGGCGATCAACTCGACGGCATCGGCGGCCACCTCGGCGGCCCCGGCCAGGATCTCCCGCTCGTCCTTGCCCGGCCGTTTCAGCACGTAGTCGGCCCCGGGTTGCCGCCCCGGGGGCTTGCCGATCCCGATCCGGATCCGCAGGTAGTCCCCGGTGTGCAGGTGGGCGTGGACGGATTTGAGTCCGTTGTTCCCCGCCGTTCCACCCCCCACCTTCACCTTGACCCGACCCGACGGGAGGTCGAGTTCGTCGTGCACCACCACGAGCCGGGAGGCCACCGCGGGTGCGCCCGTCGCCTCGTCGGCTCCGTCGAGTCCGGCCCGGTGGACCAGCGGCGCCACCGCCTGTCCCGACTCGTTCATGTAGGTCAGGGGTACGGCGCACAGCACGGCGTGGTCGCCGATTCGGATCCGGCCGGCCCGGGCGTGGAGGCCCTTCTCCGACGACAGGCTCCCGTGGTGACGCGCCACCAGGCGTTCGACGGCGTCGGCGCCGATGTTGTGGCGGGTCCCGGCATACTCGGCGCCCGGATTGCCGAGCCCGACGACCAACAGGTCGACGGGGGTGCCGCGCGCGCGCGCCTCCCGCTCCCGGGCGGCGGAGCAGGACCTAGCCCTCGTCGGTGTCGGCCGCCGGTGCGGCCTCCTCGGCCGCCACCTCACCCGTCTCCTCGGCCGTGGTGGCCTGGACCCGGGGAGGATTGCCGGCGACGACGGTGGCCTCGAGGTCGGTCTCGAGCTCGACGCCCGCCGGGATGGCGATGTCCGACACGTGGAGCGCGCCACCGATGGTGAGCGACGAGATGTCGAGGTCGACCGACGGCGGGATGTCCGTCGGCTTGGCCTTGATGTGCAGGGAGAAGAGCTGCTGGTCGACGATGCCGTCGCCGTGGGCCACCTCGACGGCCTCGCCCACCAGGTTGATGGTGACCTCGGCGCTGATCAGCTCGTCGCGGTTCACGATGAGGAAGTCGACATGGGTGACCGTGTTGCGCACGGGATGGTGCTGGATGTCACGGGCCAGCGTGAGGAGGTCCTTGCCGTCCACGTTGAGCGACAGCAGGGTGTTGAGCCCGGCCTCGCCCGACATGGCGATCTGGAACTCGCGGGCGACGACCGCCACTGGGATGGGATCGGATCCGTGGCCGTACACGACACCGGGGATCTTGCCCTCGGAGCGCAGGCGTCGGGTCGAGCTCGACCCGATCTCGCGGCCGGTGTGGGCGGTGAGCGTGGCTTCGGACATGCGGGGACTCCTCGGGAGGTACGCAGACGGGCGCAGGGCCACCCCGGTCGGGCGTGCTCTGGGCACGGCCCGACAGCGACCGCTGCTGACGGCCCATCATGATAGACGCACGGGCACCGGCGGGGCCACACGCCCCCGGGCCGAGGTCCGGTCGGCCCCTAGGCCAGATTCTCCCCACCGAAGATCTCGGAGACGGAGGTGTCCTCGAACACGGCGTCGATGGCGTCGCTGATCAGCTTGGCCACCGACAGCACCTCGAGCTTGTCGAACCGCCGGTCCTGGGCGATGGGCAGGGTGTTCGTGACCACCACCTTGGTCAGGGCCGAGTTCTTCAGCCGGTCGATGGCCGGGTCGGACAGGACGGCGTGCGTGGCCATGCACCACACCTCGGACGCCCCCCGGTCGGCCAGCAGGTCGGCGGCGGCCACGATGGTGCCCCCGGTGTCGATCATGTCGTCGATCAGCACGCACTGGCGTCCCTCGACCTCGCCCACCACGTGGAGGGCCTCCACCTGGTTGGCGACCCCCCGCAGGCGCCGCTTGTGCACCACGGCGAGGTCGGCGCTCAGGTGCTGGCTGAATCGCTCGGCCACCTTCACCCGGCCGGCATCGGGTGCCACCACCACCAGGTCGTCGTTGAGGTGGGCCCGCAGGTAGTCGACCATGACCGGGGCGGCCGTCAGGTGGTCGAAGGGGATGTCGAAGAAGCCCTGGATCTGCCCCGAGTGCAGGTCGACGCTGACGACCCGGTCGGCCCCGGCCACCGAGAGCATGTCGGCCACCAGCTTGGCCGTGATCGGCTCACGGCCCGTGGCCTTGCGGTCCTGACGCGAGTAGCCGTAGTAGGGGCACACGGCGGTGATGCGCTTGGCCGACGCCCGCTTGGCGGCGTCGATCATGATGAGGTGCTCCATCAGCGAGTCGTTGACCGGCCCGCAGTGGGTCTGGACGATGAAGACGTCACTCCCCCGGATAGAGCTGTCGAACCGGCAGTGGATCTCCCCGTTGGCGAACTCGCGGAGGTTGGCCTCGCCCAACTCGACCCCGAGCTGGGAGGCGATCTCCTGGGCCAGCTCCGGGTGGGAACGGCCCGACACCAGGTCCAGTCGGCGACGCGGGGTGAATTCCATGCCCGAACGCTACCGCGGTGCGCCGCCCGGGTCAGATGGCGCCGGTCCGACCACGGAGCCGGCGGGTACCTCGGTCCCCTCGTCCAGCACCGCGAAGGGCCCGACCCGGGCGTCGGGGCCGATGACCGCCCGCCGGCCGACGCTGGACGTGACCACCGCCCGCTCGCCGACCTCGGTGTCGACCAGCCGCGTGTCCGGGCCGATCTCGGCGTGTTCGCCCACCCGGCACGCCCCCTGGAGGATGACTCCCGGCAGGAGGACCACATCGGTGGCCAGGACGGCCTCGGTGTCGATGTAGGTGGTCTGGGGGTCCCACATGGTCACGCCCCGGCGCATCCACCGCTCGTTGATGCGGTCCCGGAGTTCGGCCTCGGCGACGGCCAGCTGCGCCCGGTCGTTGACGCCCGCCACCTCCATCGTGTCCTCGACGACCACCGAGCCGACCCGGTGCCCGGCGTCGTAGAGGACCTCCACGACGTCCGTCAGGTAGTACTCGCCCTGGGCGTTGGCCGGACTGAGCCGGCGCAGCGACGGCGCCAGCACGCTCCGCTTGAAGCAGTACATGGAGGTGTTGACCTCGGCCACCTCGAGCTGCTCCTCGGTGGCGTCGCCGTGCTCGACCACGCGGGCCACCGCGTCGTCACGCCCGCGGACCACCCGGCCGTAACCGGTCGGATCGTCGAGTACCGCGGTCAGCAGGGTGGCCGCGTCGTCGTGGGACCGGTGGACCCGCACCGAGCGCGGCCAGGGTGCCCGGACGCAGCAACGGCGTGTCACCCGGCAGCACCACCACGTCGCCGTCGTCGCCGGAATCCTCGTCGGGCAGTCCGGTGAGCGCCACGGACATGGCGTCTCCGGTGCCGCGCTGCTCCACCTGCTCGACGAACTCGATCGCCAGACCGGGGGGCGCATGCTCGACCAGGGTCTTGGTCACCCACTCGGCCCGGTGGCCGACGACGACGACCACCCGGTCGACGGGCAGTTCGGCCAGGGCGTCGAGCACGTGCAGGATCATGGGGCGACCGCACAGGCGGTGCAGGGGCTTGGGGCGGTCGGAACGCATCCGGGTGCCGTGGCCGGCCGCCAGCACGACGGCCGACAACGGGCGGCGAGCCGGCGAGGCACGCGACGTCCCGACGTCGGCGGACTCCCAGTCGTCGGCCGACCCCTGGGGGTAGGTGCGGATCACCACAGCTCCACCCCCGGGCGGTCGATCGGCCCGGCGGTCCCGTCGACGTCACGCGGCACTGAGGTCATGCGCCTATTCTTCCCACGTCGACCGGGCCGATGCGACCCGGCGCTGCCACACCTCCCCCCACCAGGGGATCAGTGAAACCCATGCCCGTACTCCCCACCGCCATCGACCCCGCATCGGACACGTTCCGTGCCAACGAGGCCGCGCTGGTGGAAGGCCTGGCCCTGGTGGAGGCCGAACTGGCGACGGCCCGGGCCGGTGGCGGCGAGCGTTATGTCACCCGCCACCGGGAGCGGGGCAAGCTCACCGCCCGCGAGCGGATCGAACTCCTGGTCGACCGCGACGCCCCGTTCCTCGAACTCTGCCCGTTCGCCGCGTGGGGTACCCAGTACACGGTCGGCGCCTCCTCCGTACTCGGTATCGGCGTGGTCGAGGGCGTCGAGGTACTGATCAATGCGACCGATCCCACGGTGCGTGGCGGCGCCATGAACCCGTGGTCCTTCCGCAAGGGGGCCCGTGGCGCCGACATCGCCCTGGCCAACCGGCTGCCCACGGTGAGCCTCACCGAGTCCGGCGGTGCCGACCTGCCCGCCCAGGCCGAGCTGTTCATCCCCGGGGGCCGTGCCTTCCGCGACATCACCCGACACTCGGCCGCCGCCATCCCCACCGTCGCGGTGGTATTCGGCAACGCCACGGCCGGCGGAGCCTACGTACCCGGCATGAGCGACTACGTGGTGATGATCGATCAGCGCTCCAAGGTCTTCCTCGGCGGGCCGCCCCTGGTCAAGATGGCCACCGGCGAGGAGTCGACCGACGAGGAGCTCGGAGGGGCCTCGATGCACGCCCGGGTCTCCGGACTCGCCGACTACCTGGCCGTCGACGAGGTGGACGCCATCCGGCTCGGCCGCCAGATCGTGCGCCGGCTGCACTGGCGCAAGCAGGGTCCGGGTCCGACCGAGCCGGCCGACGACCCCGTCCACGATCCCGACGAGCTGCTCGGGATCGCCTCGGCCGATCCGAAGATGCCCTTCGACCCCCGCGAGGTCCTCGCCCGGGTCGTCGACGGCTCCCGCTTCGATGAGTTCAAGCCCCTCTACGGCACCAGTCTGGTGACCGGGTGGGCATCCATCCACGGCTACCCGATCGGCGTGCTGGCCAACCACCGCGGCGTCCTCTTCTCCGAGGAGGCCCACAAGGCCACCCAGTTCATCCAGTTGGCCAACCAGATCGACGTGCCGCTGCTCTTCCTGCAGAACACCACGGGCTACATGGTGGGCAAGGAGTACGAGCAGCGAGGGATCATCAAGCACGGGGCGATGATGATCAACGCGGTGTCCAACTCGTCGGTCCCCCACCTGACCGTCAACATCGGCGCCTCGTACGGCGCCGGCAACTACGGGATGTGCGGCCGCGCCTACGACCCCCGCTTCCTGTTCGCCTGGCCGAACGCCCGCTCCGCGGTCATGGGCCCGGCCCAGCTGGCCGGCGTCCTCTCCATCGTCGGGCGCCAGTCGGCGCAGTCCAAGGGTCTCCCCTTCGACGAGGAGGCCGACGAGGCGATGCGGGCCCTCGTCGAGGCCCAGATCGAGTCCGAGTCCCTTCCGCTCCACCTGTCCTCCCGGCTCTACGACGACGGGATCATCGACCCCCGCGACACCCGCACGGTGCTCGGGCTCTGCCTGTCGGTCATCGACAACCAGCCGACCGCCGGCACGCGCGGCTACGGCGTCTTCCGGATGTGACCGGATCGTGACCCCCCGCTCCGCCGCCGTCACCGACCGACCGGTCACCTCCCTCCTGGTGGCCAACCGCGGGGAGATCGCCCGACGGATCCTGCGCACCGCCCGCGCCATGGGCGTCGCCACCGTGGCCGTCTACTCCGACGCCGACGCCGGGAGCCCGCACGTGGGCGAGGCCGACCTCGCGGTCCGGCTGCCCGGCGTGGCCCCGGCCGACACCTACCTCCGCCAGGACCTGCTGTTGGACGCCGCCCATCGCAGCGGCGCCGACGCCGTCCATCCGGGCTACGGCTTCCTGTCCGAGTCGGGGGCGTTCGCCCGGGCCGTCGTGGGAGCCGGCCTCGTCTGGGTGGGGCCGCCACCCGGGGCCATCGACGCCATGGGGTCGAAGATCGGCTCCAAGCGGTTGATGGTGGCGGCCGGGGTGCCGACGCTGCCCAGCATCACCGTCGACGGTGCGACACCTCCCGATCCCGACGAGGTGGACCGACTGGGCTGGCCCCTGCTCGTCAAGGCATCGGCGGGAGGCGGCGGCCGCGGCATGCGCATCGTGGAGGGGCCCGACGGGCTGGCCGAGGCCTTGGCCGGCGCCCGCCGCGAGGCCGAGTCCGCCTTCGGCGACGGGACGGTGTTCCTGGAGCGCTACGTGACGGCGCCCCGCCACATCGAGGTCCAGGTGCTGGCCGACGCCCACGGCGACACCGTCGCCCTCTTCGAGCGCGAGTGCAGCATCCAGCGGCGACACCAGAAGATCATCGAGGAGGCGCCGTCCCCCGTGGTGGGGCCGGAACTGCGGGCCCGGCTCTCCGAGGCCGCCGTATCGGCGGCGCGGGCCGTCGGGTACGTCAACGCCGGCACCGTCGAGTTCGTCCTCGACACCGGCGGGGTCGACGGATCCGGCGACGGGGAGCCCTACTTCCTGGAGATGAACACCCGGCTCCAGGTCGAGCACCCGGTCACCGAGGAGGTCACCGGACTGGACCTGGTCCGCCTGCAGCTGCTCATCGCCGGCGGCTCGCCGCTTCCCGACGAGGTACACCAGGCCGTCGCCCGCGGGCCGGTGGGCCACGCCGTGGAGGCCCGCCTGTACGCGGAGGACCCGGCCGCCGGATGGCTGCCCTCGACGGGCGAACTCCACGGGTTCGCGATCCCCACCGACCGGGCCGGGGTGCGGGTGGACGCCGGGGTGGCGGCCGGCGACGTGGTGAGCCCGCACTACGACCCCATGTTGGCGAAGGTCATCGTCCACGCCCCGACCCGCACCGAGGCGGCGGCCACCCTCGCCGCCACGCTCGCCGACGCCCGCATCCACGGGGTCACCACCAACCGCGACCTGCTGGTACGCACCCTGCGTCACCGAGCCTTCGGCGAGGGGGCCACCGACACGGGCTTCCTCGATCGTCACGGCCTCGCGACCCTGGCCGCACCGCTGGCCGACCACGACGCCGTCGTGCGCCACGCGGTGGCGGCCGCCCTCGCCGCCCAGTCGGCACGACGCGCCGACGCGGCGGTGCTCGCCGGCCTCCCCTCGGGGTGGCGCAACAACACCGAGGACCACCAGTCGGTCACCTTCGGCGTCGCCGGCCGAGACGTGGTGGTCGACTACCGGATGGGACGCCGGGGCCGGTCCCTGGCCGAGGTGGCCGTCGACGGCGCCAGGCTCGACGCCGTCGCCCACGGGGTGGCGCCGGACGGGGCGGTCCTGACCGTCGGGGGTGTCACCCGCCGCTACGCCGTCCAGCGGGTCGGACCCGTCAGCTTCGTCGACGGACCCGATGGCTCCTCCACCCTCGTCGAGGAGGAGCGGTACCCGGTGGCCGGTGAGCAGGAGGCCGCCGGCTCCTCGCTGGCGCCGATGCCCGGGAGCGTCGTGCGGGTGGCCGTGGCGGAGGGTGCCCGGGTGGAGGCGGGCCAGGTCCTCGTGGTGCTGGAGGCGATGAAGATGGAGCACGCCGTCCAGGCCGGCGCACCCGGGACCGTGGTCCGACTGGCCGTGGCCGAAGGGGACCAGGTCGTGACGGGACAGGTGCTCGTGGTCGTCGAGGGCGAACGCGATGCCGGCGCCGAGCCGTCGACCGGCGACGGTGGACAGGAGGAGACCCAGTGACGAAGGATCTGTCGGCGTGAGTGAGCCCCTGCGGATCGCCAATTGCTCCGGCTTCTACGGCGACCGGCTGTCCGCCGCCACCGAGATGGTCGACGGCGGACCCATCGACGTGCTCACCGGTGACTGGCTGGCCGAGTTGACGATGCTCATCCTGTGGAAGGGCCTCCAGCGTGACGCCTCGCGAGGGTGGGCCCACACCTTCCTCACCCAGATGGAGGAGGTCCTCGGCACCTGCGTCGACCGGGGCATCAAGGTGGTCACCAATGCCGGGGGTCTCAATCCGGGAGGTCTGGCCGACCAGGTACGGCTCCTGGCCGACCGCCTCGGACTGTCGGTCGCCGTGGCCCACGTCGAGGGCGACGACCTGCTCCCCCGCCTCGGCGAACTGCGGGAGGACGGGCACCCGCTGGCCCACCTCGACACCGGTCGGCTGCTCGAACAGGCCGACGGGACCGTGGTGTCGGCCAACGCCTACCTCGGCGCATGGCCGATCGTCCAGGCCCTCGACTCCGGCGCCGATGTGGTCGTCTGCCCCCGGGTGACCGACGCTTCCCTGGTGGTGGGCCCGGCCGCGTGGCACCACCGGTGGGACGAAACGGACTGGGACGCCCTGGCCGGCGCGGTGGCGGCGGGCCACGTCATCGAGTGCGGGCCCCAGGCCACCGGCGGCAACTACGCCTTCTTCACCGAGATCCCCGGGCTGGAGCACCCGGGATTCCCCATCGCCGAGGTGGCGGCCGACGGCTCGTCGGTCATCACCAAGCACCCCGGCACCGGCGGGGCGGTCACCGTCGGGACCGTCACCGCCCAGCTCCTCTACGAGATCGCCGGGCACCACTACCCGAACACGGACGTGGTCGCCCGCTTCGACACCGTGGAGGTGGACGAGATCGGCCCCGACCGGGTGCGGTTGTCGGGGACGCGGGGGCTCCCCGCCCCCCGGGACGTGAAGGTCTGCTGCAACCTGCTGGGTGGCTGGCGCAACTCGATGACCTTCGTGCTCACCGGCCTCGACATCGAGGCCAAGGCGGACCTGACCGTGCGCAGCCTGGCCGACGCCCTCGGTGGGACGGGACAGTTCGCCGAGTTCGACGCCCGCCTGATCCGCACGGACAAGTCCGACGCGCCGACCAACGCGGAGGCCGCGGCCCAGCTGCGGGTGACGGTCAAGGACGAGGACGCCGAGCGGGTCGGACGGCGGTTCTCCGGAGCGGCGACCGAGTTGGCGCTGGCCGGCTACCCCGGTCTCCATCTGACCGCTCCACCGGCCAGCGCCAGTGCCTACGGCGTCTACTGGCCCGCCCTGGTGCCCGCTGAACTGGTGGTCCCGGTCGTGGTGCGACCCGACGGGTCCCGGGTGGAGGTCCCCCACCATGGTCACCGCGCCACCGAGGGCCCGTCGGTCGTCGCCGGGGCGGATGCGTCCCTCGCCCCCGGGGTGACCGTCGCCCCGGACAGCGCCTCGCCACCACCCCCGGGGCCACCGCCCAAGGCCGGGAGCACCGTCCGCCTGCCCCTCGGCACGATCATCGGTGCCCGCTCGGGCGACAAGGGCGGCAACGCCAATGTCGGCCTGTGGGCACGTAGCGACGAGGCGTGGGCCTGGCTCGACGGCGAGCTGACGATGGCCCGGTTCCGCGACCTGTTGCCCGAGGCGGCCGACCTCGTCGTCCAGCGGCATGCCTTCCCCAACCTGCGGGCCCTCAATTTCGTGGTCGTCGGTCTGCTCGGGGAGGGTGTGGCGTCGTCCACCCGGCCCGATCCCCAGGCCAAGGGGCTCGGCGAGTACCTGCGGAGCCGGACCGTCGACGTCCCGGTCCAGCTGGTCCCCCACTCGTCCTAATCTTGTCGCCGGGCGGCCGCCTGCCGCCCGGAGCACCCGATCCCGACCGAGGGAGGTGCCGGCACCGCCGGCACCGCGCCAGGAGGCCGCCATGGACTTCACCGAATCCGACGAGCTCACCATGCTGCGCGAGGCGGTGTCGTCCATCGCCGCCAAGTTCGGGCACGGGTACTACGTGGACAAGGCCCACGCCGACGAACGCACCGACGAACTGTGGAACGCAGTCGCCGAGCAGGGCTTCCTGGGCGTCAACGTCCCCGAGGAGTACGGCGGCGGCGGGGGCGGGATCACCGAGCTGGCCGCGGTGGCCGAGGAGCTGGCGGCGCAGGGTTGTCCGCTGCTGGTGATCGTGGTGTCGCCGGCCATCTGCGCCACGATCATCGCCAAGTTCGGCACCGAGGCCCAGAAGCGGCGCTGGCTGCCGCGCTTCGCCACGGGTGAGCTGAAGATGGCCTTCGCCATCACCGAGCCCGACGCCGGCTCCAACTCGCACAACCTCGGCCTGACCGCCACCAAGGACGGGGACGTGTACCGCCTCAACGGCCAGAAGTACTACATCTCCGGTGTCGACGAGTGCGAGGCGATCCTGGTCGTCACCAAATCGGGGACCGACCCCGACACCGGCCGCGGCCGGCTGTCGCTGTTCGTCGTCGACGTCGACACGCCCGGACTCGACAAGCAGGTGCTGCCCGTCGAGATCACCGCGCCCGAGAAGCAGTACACCCTGTTCTTCGACAACGTGCAGGTCGACGCCGACCGGCTCATCGGCGAGGAGGGTGAGGGCCTGCGCCAGGTCTTCTTCGGTCTCAACCCCGAGCGCATCCTGTCGGCGGCCACGGCCACCGGCATCGGTCGCTACGTCCTCGACCGGGCCGCCGAGTACGCCACGACACGCGAGGTGTGGGGTACCCCCATCGCCCGCCACCAGGGCATCTCCCACCCGCTGGCCAAGGCCAAGATCGAGGTCGAGCTGGCCCGGGTGATGACCGACAAGGCCGCCTGGTACTGCGACCACGACGGCGACTCGCCTCTGGCCGGGGAGACGGCCAACATGGCCAAGTACGCGGCCGCCGAGGCGACGCTGGCCGCCCTCGACCAGGCGATCCAGACCCACGGCGGCAACGGCATGTCGACCGAGTACGGCATCGCCGACCTCTGGGGCATGGCCCGCCTGCTCCGGATCGCTCCCGTCAGCCGGGAGATGATCCTCAACTACGTGGCCCAGCACTCCCTCGGACTGCCCCGGTCGTACTGAGCGTCGGGCCGGGCGCGCCACCCCGGCCGCTCCTCACCCCGCCCGCCCCGTCACCCGTTCGGACGGCGATCCGCGCCACCGGTCGGACGGCGGCGGGCCCGGCGTCGGCTCGGTGCCGGTGCGTGACGATCCGGACTCCAGGACGTCGTTTCGAGTTCCGCTCCGGCGCCCGACCCTCGACCCACGCTCCAGACTCCGCGCCGTGAACGGAGCGCGAACGGTCCTTTCGGCCACATTGCAACTTTGAGGTCGATGGCGTCCGTCGCAGGGTCGCCCCCCGGCTCCCAACGCGCCGAGTGGCGGTTGCACCGGTCCTGCAACCGAACTGCACCACGCCTCGCGCGGTCGGTGATTCCTCAAGTCGCAGGGGCCGTCGGACGATAGGTGCGTAGGTGGAATTACGCCTAGGAGCGGGACTTTCCCCGGTCTTACTCTGCCGAAAGAGCACCATGTCACGAGCCACAGGTCACCACCGCCGTCCGGTCTCGAACCGGAGTGACGGGCTGGGCACAGCCCGAGTGACCCGACGCGCCCGCGGCTCGGGTCGACACCGCTCCGACGAGGGGGTGACGCTCGTCGAGGTGCTGGTGGCCGGGGTCATCCTCCTCCTGACCATGATCCCGATGGGCATCTTCCTCGCCAATGCCACCACGGCGGCGGCCCAGACCCGGCAGCGTCAGGTGGCGGTGCAGCTGGCCGACTCCTGGGTCGAGATCCTCGGCAACTCGCAGCCACCCACCCGCTCCGACGGCTCCGTGTGGACGGATCACACCTTCACCAACCCGGCCGCTCCCGCCGGGTCGCAGTCACCGCCGTCCTCGTTCGGCGGGACCAACTTCACCGTGACCGCCACCTACCTCGAGGAGGCCGCCGACGACCTGTCGGGATCGGACCTCTGCACCTCGGGCGAACCCCCGAGCCCGTCCCACCCGGCGGTCATCGAGCTGTTGGTCACCGTCTACTGGGACGACCTGAAGCAGTACGTCACCGACAGCACGGAGATCAACTATCCGAAGCCGGGCCTGCAGACCGACGGGTTCCTCGCCATCAATGTGACGAACAACCTCCAGCCCGATGTCAACGGCGCCACCGCGGCGTCACGGCTCATGGCGGTCCCCGTCACCATCACCCAGACGTCGGGCAGCCCGGTCCTCAACCCCTCGTCCTTCCAGGTGAACGCCGACTCGAACGGGTGCATCTTCGTCCAGGTCCCCCCCGGGCAGTACACCGTGTCGGTCACCCAGCCCCTGCCGGGCTCCTTCACCGGATACAGCGGGGCCCCCGCCTTCGTGACGCCGTCAGGGAACACCTCCGAGACGGTCTCGGGGCAGACGGTGTCGGTCACCGCCGAGCAGACCGTGGCCCTCCAGTTCTTCGACGAGGGCATCGTCGGCGACATCAGCTACGGCGGTTCGTCCGCCGTCGACAGTGGCGTCGAGTGCCCGGGGGCCGCGGCGATCACCTGCATCACGACCGGCACCCGCAACTCGGGCGGCTCGTCCGCCTGGGGAGGCGGCACTTCCGCCTGGACCACCGCCAAGCTCTCGACGGTGACCCGGATCAAGCAGGTCGCCTGCACCACGGCCGCCTCCGCGACATGCGTGGGCGTCGGTTTCGGCCCGGCGGGAGGGGCGATCCTCTCGACGACGACGAACTTCGCCGCCACCACCCCGGACACGGTGCCGTCGGGCGTGACCGACATCTCCCAGGTGACGTGCCCGAGCACCGACGGGTGCTATGCGCTCGGCACGACGGCGGCCGGCCCGGCGCTCCTGGCCGGCTACGTGGGACCGGGATCCGACGTCTGGTCGATCGTCACCCCCGGATCACCCAGCTTCGCCTCGCTGACTTCGATCGCCTGCCCGACCGCCGCCACGTGCGAACTGACCTACACGAGCACGCTCGGCACTCCCGGGGTCCTGCGGTTGGACGGCGACCCGGCGGGACTGTCGGGCAACCCCACCTGGGTCCCCACCGTCACCGCCGACGTCCTGCCGCCGACCGTCACATCGATCGGCACCATCGCCTGCCCGACCGCCACGGAATGCGAAGCGACGGCGGTGGGTGATTTCTCCAGTCCGCAGGACGCCACGGTGATCACCGGGCCGATCGCCGCATCCGGCGCCACCACCTGGACCGGCGAGTCGACGTTCCCCACGGGGGCCACGACGGTGACCGGGCTCACCTGCACCACGACCGCGTGCATCGCCATCGGGACCGTGCCGACCACCCCCGCCCCCATCCCCCCCTCCACCAGTCCCGCGGTGTGGACCGGCGACCTGACGGCGGGACCCCATGCCTGGTCCCTGGCCAACAACTTCCCGGCGAACTTCGGCGCCGTCACATCGGTCGCCTGCGGCCACCCTGCCGCCAGCGACACGGCGGACTGCCTGGTGGCGGGCATCTCGGCCGGTGCGTCGGGCAGTGGTCTGCTCGTCGACGGATCTCTCACCTCCAACACCTGGGCATGGAACTTCGTCTCGCCGCCATCGGGGACGGCGGTCCAGTTCTACGATGACGTCGCCTGCCAGAGTCCGCTGTCCTCGACCGGATCGACCTGCGCGGCGGTCGGTTCAACCCTGACCGGATCGGTGGTCCTGGCATCGTCCTCAGGACCGGGGGGCACGTGGGCCAACGTCACCCCGTATTCGTTCCCCGGGGGGAAGGTGTCGGGCATCCCGATCGAGACGGCGCCGACGGGCACCACCGCGTGGACGGCTCAGGTCGCCGGGGTGACCCATACCAACATCAGCGTGCTGCCCAACGTCCTCTACCCGCAGCCCGGCGGCTACTCCGTCGTCGCCGGCGACTGCCCGACCGAGGGTCCCAACCAGCCGGCCGCCAGTCTGCCGGCCGGCACCCTGAGCGCCCTGGCCGGTGGGACCGGCTCCACCACGGTCCCCCTCGGCCTGCTCTCCCTGCAGTTGGTGGGCCCGACGGGCGCCCCGGTGAGCGGCGCGGCCATCACGCTGACCTCCACCACCAATTGCGGATACGGCAACGACTTCTACGTCCTGCCGGTCTCCGACGGCTACGGAGACAGCGTCATCTCGGTTCCGTACGGCAACTACTCCTACACGGTCACGGCCGGCGGGATCTCCACGGCCTACACCTCGGTGAACCTGGTGGTCGGGCCGAGCACGGTGACCGAGACGGTGAACGGCAACCCGACGACGTACTACCTCCCGACCCCCGTTCCGGTGCCGGCATGAGACGGCTCCTAGCCGAGCGGGACCGCGGCGACGACGGCATGACCGTGGTCGAGCTGCTGGTGACCTCGTCCGTGTTGGTGATCCTGCTCGGGATGGTTCTCATCTCGGTGACCCTCATCACCAACGTCAGCACCAACGTGAGCTCGGAGTACCAGGAGTTCGATCAGGCGCTCCCGGCGCTCGCACCGTTCCACACGCTGCTCGCCGCCCAGATCGAGCCGGGGCCGTCCGTGGCCGGCGTGCCCGACCCGCCGTTCGCGGTCCTCGGGAACTTCACGACGACGTTCTACGCCAACATCGGCACCGGCTACAACAACATCGTCTCGTGCCCGTCCAGCACGCCCAGCTGTACGTCGTCGTCGGCCGGACCCGCGAAGATCGTGGCCGGCGAGTACGACGGATCCGGCAACCCCGTGACCGTCGGACCAGGCGGCACCGACTGCACGGCCACCAGCCCGTGCAGTCTCCAGGTCCGGATGTACCTCCCCCAGACGGGACTCACCCTCGGGCCCGGCGCACCGTCGTGTCCCATCCTGTGGGGCTCGACCCTTCAGACGACGGCATGTTCGTACTCGTCCGCCTACCGGCTGCTGGCCAACGTCGGTGACGTGGTCAACAACCCGTCGCTCGTCGGCCCCGACGGGACGACCCCGACGCAGCCGATCTTCTCCTACAGCTACTTCGACCCGGGCGACGGCGTGAACTTCTACACCCAGAGCGTCCTCCTGTCGGCTGCCGACATCCAGAACCAGTCGATGAGCCTGGCGGGGCTCGGGTACGGGGCGAACGCGGCGTCCACGCAGAACCTCAACCCGCTGACCGGTGGGTGTGGAGCGGTCTCCACGAGCTACCCGACCGCGGCCATCGCCTGTCCGGCCGACGCCATCCAGAGCGTGGGCGTCGATCTCATGGTGGCGAAGGCCGGAGCGGGTGCCCAGGGAACGGTCGAGGACCAACTCGTGGTCTACCGCTACGCGGAGAGTCCCGGATCGTCGACGTACCCCTACCAGTACTCGGAGACCAACGGATGACGTCGCACCGAACTCCCGATCACCACCCGTCCACCGTGCTCGGCCGCGTCCTCGGATCCCGCCGCGCCGCACTGGTGACGGACGTCGGTCAGACGGCGATCGTCGCCGTGCTCGCCGTGACGCTGATCGTGGGCATCATCGGAGCGGCCCTGGTGGCCAATGTGGTCCAGTCGGCACCCCTCCAGGCCCAGACGCAGGTCACCGTCCTCGCCCGCCGGGCCCTCGAGGCGGGCGAGAACGCCTACGTGACCGCCATCAACACCAACCCCAGCCTGGCCCAGTGCAGCACCGACACCAACGACTCCGCCACCTGCTCCGGCCTCGACTACGGGGAGTGGAACCCGGTGCCCCAGTCGGGCACGGACAACGGTGACGCCGAGTACTACGCCTTCGGCAACCCCCAGCCCACCTTCGACCCCACCACCCACGCCCTGAGCAACCTGGCGGTCCAGGTGGTCGGCGCCGCCCGCAGCACCTCGACGACCAACAACTACCTCTTCGACACCGAGACCATCAACCTCGCCTCCACCAACGGGTTCCTGACCCACGTGTGGTGGTCGAACTTCGAGTCCTACAACCAGACCGGTGACTATTCGGGCTGCAGCTACAACTGGCAGAACGACACCTACGACGCCAACAACGACCCCGGGGGTTGCGAGCCGGTCTCGTTCGCGTCGGGCGACTACCTGTTCGGGCCGACCTACACCAACGACTCCATCTTCGTCAGCAACAGCGGGGGCAGCCCCACCTTCGGAAACGGATCGGTCTCGCCCAAGGTGCCGTCCACGGTCGAGACCGCCGATCCGCGCTGCCTCTTCGTCGACTCCAGCGACGGGATGAACGGCAACGGCGGCGCCGGTCAGAACTACGACGGGGACTGCGCCAACGCCACCGGCGACGTGGGTCTCTACGACTCGACGAACAGCTCCTACGGTCACGCGGTGGAGACACCGCCCCAGAGCGACGGCCAGCTGGCCACCATCGCCGGCGAGTACGGCTGCCTGTACTCCGGTCCGACCCAGATCACCATCAACGGCGCCAACATGACCGTCACCAGTCCCGACACGACGGTCACCACCGTGTCGGACAACGGCACCCCGGTCCCCTGGGACAACAACAACGTCTCGACCAACTACACCGACTGCCCGAACAACGGCACCGCACCGCTGCCGGCCGACGGGGTCGTCTACGTGGAGGACGCCAGTGGCTCCGGGGGGTCCCCCACCCAGCCCGCGCAGCCCATCACGTCGGGCGCCAACCCCTTCGACGACTACGTGGCCAATACGGCCACCAACGTGACCGCCAGCCCGTCCCCCACCCCGGTGAGCAACGGCAAGGCGATCACCCTGACCGCCACCGTCACCTCCAGCGTCTCCCAGATCGGGACCGGGGCGACGGTCGCCTTCAGTCAGACCGAGAGTGGATTCGGTACCTCCTCCCACGCCATCACGAACTGCGGGTCCCAGGCCAACTGGTCGGCACCGGTGGCGGTGGGGAGCAACTACCAGTCCACGGTCACCTGCAGCTTCAATGAGATCTCGAGTGACACCGGCGTGTTCTCCGCCGTCTACAGCGGAGGCACGTACACCAACACCTCCCAGGGCACCCTCGGCCAGACCAACACCCTCACTGCGGGTGTGACCCCCGGGCCGGACTCGCAGACCACCGCCGGTGGCTGCTCGAGCTGCTACTACGGCGAGAGCAGCGACCCGGACGCCGAAGGTGATGCCTTCGTGAACGGGGCGCTGTCCGGTGACCTGACCATCGGCACCTCCAACAACGTGGTGATCGACGGGAACCTGACCTACGCCGACTGCAAGGTGTGGACGAAGGGCCAGAGCGGTCTGTATGACTTCTGCCCGTACAACAACGCCGGCACCAACGACTCCCTCGGCCTCATCGCCAACAACTACGTCGAGGTCAACCACCCGATCAACAGCTCCACCGGCGCCGTGCTGCCCTCGTGCACGACCCCGGGGCCGCTCTGCGACCCGTCCACCAGTGGCGGCGCCCAGATCAACGACGCCCAGACGCAGGGCATCACCATCGACGCCGCCATCCTGGCCCTGACCCAGTCCTTCGTCGTCAACAACTACAAGACGACCGGCCCCGAAGGCCAGCTCGCCATCTACGGATCCGTGCAGCAATTCGCCCGTGGCCCGGTCGGCACGTTCAACACCAACGGTCTCGTGAGCGGGTACGTGAAGAACTACACGTGGGACCCGCTGCTCGACTACGTGTCCCCTCCGGACTACCTGGTGCCGTCCACCGCGCCCTGGGACCTCACGTCCATCACCGCCAACGCCGGTGAGCATCCGAGCAACGTGTGTCCCCCGCTGCAGAGTCCCTACGGCGGGGCGAATACCCCCATCACCACCTACTGCTCCCAGGCCACCGGTGGCCTGCCCGGCTACCCGGCGGCCACCGTGCCCTCCCCCCCGACCAACGTCACGGCCACCTCCTCGGCCGGCGGTGTCGCCACCGTCACGTGGTCCGCGCCGTCCAATACCGGGAACTCGCCCATCCTCCACTACAACGTGCAACCGACACCGACGTGCGCCTCCTGTACCGGACTCGGTCCGATCGCGGCAGGCAGCACGAGCACCAATATCGGCGGCCTCAACCCGGGCACCAGCTACACCTTCACCGTCACGGCCACCAACAGCAGCGGCACCAGCGACCCCTCGGCACCGTCGCCGCTGATCACCGCGCCACTCGTGCCCTATCCGCCCACCGCGGTGTCGGCGACGGGTAACTCCAACGACACGGTGACCGTGATCTGGACGGACCCCAGCAACAACGGGTCCCCCATCAGCCAGTACACGGTCACGCCGTCGCCGCCGTGCGGCTCCTGCACCGGTCTCCAGCAGTACTCCCCCACGGCCACGTCCACCATCATCTCCGGGCTCACCGTCGGCGCCACCTACACGTTCACGGTGACGGCCACCAACGGGATCGGCACCAGCGTCCCCTCCGCCACCACGAACCCGGTCGAGGTGCCGACCGTTCCGGGGGCTCCGCTGAGCGTCACGGCCACCTCGTTCGCCAACGGCCAGTCCGTGGTGTCGTGGAATCCGCCGGCCTCCAACGGCGGACTGACCATCACCGGGTACAAGGTCACCTCGTCGCCCGGTAGCAAGACCTGCACCACGACCGGGACCACGACCTGCACCGTGACCGGTCTGACCAACGGCTCGCCGTACACGTTCACCGTCACGGCCACCAACCCCATCGGCACCGGGGTGGCGTCCGCGCCGTCGGCGGCGGCCACGCCGGCGGCCGTGCCGGGCATCCCCACCATCGGCACCGCCACCGCCGGCAACGCCCAGGCGTCCGTGACCTTCTCGACCCCGGCCACCAACGGGACCCCGATCACCGGGTACACCGTCACCTCGAGCCCGGGAGGGATCACCGCGACGTGCGCGTCCTCGCCGTGCGTGGTCACCGGCCTGACCAACGGCACCTCCTACAAGTTCAGCGTCGTCGCCAACAGTGCCGCCGGTTCCAGCGCCTCGTCCGGACTGACCTCGTCGGTCACCCCCATCGGGCCACCGAGCACGCCGCTCAGCGTCACCGCCACCAGCTACGCCAACAGCCAGTCCGTCGTGAGCTGGTCGGTGCCGGCCACCAACGGCGGATCAGCCATTACCGGGTACACCGTGACATCCAGCGGTGGCCAGACCTGCTCCACCACGGGCGCCACCAACTGCACCGTGACCGGGCTCACCAACGGGACCGCCTACACGTTCACCGTCACCGCCACCAACGCGCTCGGCACCGGCGTCGCCTCGGCGCCCTCGGCGGCCGCCACGCCGGCCAGCGTGCCCGGCGCACCCACCGGCGTCGGCGCCGTCGCCGGCTACACCCAGGCCACGGTCACCTGGAACGCCCCCGCATCGAGCGGCGGCGCCCCGATCACCGGCTACACGGTGACATCGAACCCCGGAGGCAAGACCTGCTCGACCACCGCCACGTCCTGCGTCGTGACCGGCCTCACCGACGGCACCGCCTACACCTTCACCGTGATCGCCACCAACGCCGCCGGTAACAGCAGTGCGTCGGTCGCCTCCAACTCGGTGACCCCGTCCACCACGGTGCCCGGCGCCCCGACCGGCGTGACCGCGTCGTCGTTCGCCAATACCCAGTCCGCCGTCAGCTGGACCGCGCCGACCTACACCGGCGGCTCGGCGATCACCAAGTACACCGTGACGTCGAGCGCAGGTCAGACCTGCACCACGCCCAATGGCACCACGACGTCCTGCACGGTGACCGGTCTGACCAACGGGACCCCGTACACGTTCACCGTCACCGCCACCAACGGCGTGGGTACCGGTCCGGCATCGTCGCCCTCCGGCTGGGCGACACCGTCCACCGTGCCCGGAGCCCCGACCGGCGTCTCGGCCACGACCCACCAGAACGCCTCGTCGGCCGTGACCTGGTCGCCACCCGCCTCGAACGGCGGCAACCCCATCACCGCCTACAAGGTGACGTCGAGCCCCGGAGCCTTCACCTGCACCACCACGGGTGCGACCTCGTGCAGTGTGGCCGGCCTGACCAACGGACAGAGCTACACCTTCACCGTCACCGCCACCAACGGCTCGGGCACCGGCGCGCCGTCGACCGCCTCCACGGCCGTCGTTCCGGCCAATGTTCCGGGCGCCCCGACCGGGGTCAGCGCCACCTCCAACGCCAGCACGCAGTCCACCGTCTCCTGGACGGCACCGTCGTCCAACGGCGGCCTGGCCATCACGGGGTACACGGTGACCTCCAACGCGGGGCAGGTGTGCACCACGACCGGGGCCACCTCCTGCACGGTCACCGGCCTGTCCAATGGCGTGGCGTACACCTTCACCGTCACCGCGACCAACGCCGTGGGCACCGGGCCGGCCTCGGCCGCCTCGGCGCCCGCCATCCCGGCCGGGCCGCCGACACCCCCCACCGCCGTCAGCGCCACCTCGGGACAGAACGGCTCCTCGACGGTCTCGTGGGCCGCACCGTCCGACAGTGGAGGCTCGCCGGTCACCAGCTACACCGTCACATCGAGCACCGGCGGCCACACCTGCACCACGACGGGCGCCTTGACCTGCACGGTGACCGGTCTGACCAACGGCCAGAGCTACACGTTCACGGTGACGGCCACCAACAGCGCGGGCACCGAGCGCGCCGTCGACGCCGTCCAACGCCGTCGTGCCGGCCAGTACCCCCGGTGCCCCGACCGGCGTCACCGCCACCAACATCGCCGGAACAAAATACGGTGTGAGCCCGGAGGCGCTGGTCACCTGGGTGGCGCCCTCCAACAGCGGTGGATCGCCGATCACCAGCTACACGGTGACGTCGACCGGCGGCCCGACGCCCCTGAGCTGTCCGACCGCCAACGGGACCACGACCACCTGCATCTTCGAGGGACTCACCGCCGGGACCACCTACACCTTCACGGTCGTGGCCATCAACGCCATCGGAACCGGGCCGGCCTCGGCCCCGGCCTCGGCCACCGTGTCCACCGTGCCGGACGCCCCGTCGGCTGTCACCGCAACGCCGGTCCCCAACGTCCCGTACCTCTCCGCCCCGCAGATGACGGTCAGCTGGACCGCGCCGAACAACGGCGGTGCACCGATCACCGGCTACACCGTCACGTCGAGCGGTGGCGGCACCTGCTCGGCGGTCACCCCCAGCTGCACCATCACCTCCGGGCTCACCGCCGGCACGGCCTACACGTTCACGGTGACGGCCATGAATGCGTCCGGTACCGGCCTGTCGTCCTCCGCCTCGCCGCCCGTGGTGGCGGCCACGGTGGCCCAGTCGCCCACCATCGGCTCCGCCTCGTACACGACCGGTATCGCCTACGGCCAGCCGCCACAGGTCAAGGTGAACTGGACCGATCCGGCCAACAACGGCGGCAGTGCCATCACCGGCTACACGGTCACGTCGAGCCCGGCCGGCGGAACCTGCAGCGGCTCCGGCGTGACCGCCACGACCTGCACGGTCTCCTCCGGCCTGACCGCCGGGACCCCGTACACGTTCAGCGTGCAGGCGATCAACGGAGTCGGGTCGAGCGCGCCCTCCGGTCCGACGGCGTCCATCACGCCGGCGACGGTCCCGGCCGCCCCCACCGGCGTGACCGCCGCCAATGTGAGCGGCACGCCCTACGGCAACGCCCCCCAGGCCACGGTGTCGTGGACGGCCAGCGCCACCGGGGGTGCCGCGGTCACCGGCTACACCGTCACGGCCAGTCCGGGCAGCGGCACCTGCTCGACCGCGTCCACGACTTGCAACATCAGTGGCCTCACGGCGGGGACGACCTACACCTTCACGGTGACGGCCACCAACGCCGCCGGCACCGGTCAGCCCTCCGGCACGGCCACGCTCGTGGCGGCGACCGTTCCCCAGGCGCCGACCATCAGCTCGGCCAGTTACGTGACCGGCATCGCCTACGGCCAGCCCGCGCAGGTCGTCGTCACCTGGACCGACCCGGCCAACAACGGCGGAGCCGCCATCACCGGTTACTCGATCACCTCGAGCCCGGCCGGCGGCACCTGCACGGCCACCGGTGCCACCGCCACCACCTGCACGGTCTCCACCGGTCTGACCGCGGGTAGCGCCTACACCTTCTCGGTGAAGGCGACCAACTCCGTCGGCTCCAGCATCGCTTCCGGGTCCTCGGCCAGCGTCACCCCGGCCACGGTGTCCCAGGCCCCGACCATCGGCACGGTGAGCAACGTGACCGGCATCGCCTACGGCCAGTCCCCGCATGCCACCGTCACCTGGACCGACCCGGCCAACAACGGCGGGGCCGCCATCACCGGGTACACCGTCACCGCCAGCCCGGGCGGAGCGACCTGTGCGGCCTCGGGCGCCACCGCCAACTCGTGCACCTTCACCAGCGGGTTGACGGCCGGCACCGCCTATACGTTCACCGTGACGGCGACCAACGCCGCCGGTGTCAGCCAGCCGTCGTCGTCCTCGGCCAGCCTCACCCCGGCCACCGTGCCCCAGGCGCCGACCGTCGGCACGGCCACCAACGTCGCCGGCATCGGCTACTCCAACCCGCCGGAGGTCACGGTGTCGTGGACGGCCGCCAACAACGGCGGGGCGGCCGTCAGCGGGTACACCGTGACGTCGAGCCCCGCCGGCGGCACGTGCACGGCGTCGGGCACCTCCTGCACGATCCTGACCGGCCTGACCGCCGGTACGTCCTACAGCTTCTCGGTGGTCGCCACCAGCGCGGCCGGCACCAGCCAGTCATCCGGCAGCTCGAACTCGGTGACGGCCGCCACCGTCCCCCAGGCCCCGACCATCGGCACGGCCAGCTACCAGACGGGCATCACCTTCGGGAACCCACCGCACGTCACCGTCACCTGGACCGACCCGGCCAACAACGGCGGCTCGGCCCTGACCGGGTACACGGTGACCTCGAGTCCGGCCGGCGGAACCTGCACGGGATCGACCGGGACAGCCACCTCCTGCACCATCACCAGCGGCCTGACCGCCGGGACCGCCTACACGTTCACGGTGACAGCCACCAACTCGGCCGGAACGAGCGGTCCGAGCGGGGCCACGTCGAGCATCACCCCGGCCACCCTCCCGAGCGTCCCGACCGGGGTCACCGCCTCGAACGTGACCGGCATCGCCAACGGCAACAATCCCCAGGTCACGGTGTCCTGGACCGCCAGCTCGAACGGTGGCTCGGCTATCACGGGGTACACGGTGACGGCCAACACCGGCGGCGGCACCTGTTCGACCTCCGGCACGACGTGCACCATCTCGACCAACCTGACGGCGGGCACCAGCTACACCTACACGGTGACGGCCTCCAACGCGGCCGGCACCACCACCCCCTCGACCGCCTCCGCCGCGGTGACCGAGGCCACCGTGCCCGGCACGCCGACCATCGGCACCGCCACCTATGTCACCGCCATCCCCAACGGCAACAGCCCGCAGGTGGCCGTCACCTGGACCGATCCGGCCAGCAACGGCGGCTCGGCCATCACCGGGTACACGGTGACGGCCAACACCGGGGGCGGCACCTGCACGGTCGCCGGCGCCACGGCCACCACCTGCACCGTCTCGTCCAACCTGACCGCCGGATCGTCCTACAGCTTCTCGGTGGTCGCCACCAACGTGGCCGGCAACAGTGTGGCCTCGGCGTTGTCCAACAGCGTGACCCCGGCCACCGTGCCGAGCGCCCCGACCATCGGCACGGCGACCGCCGTGACCGGCCTCCCCAACGGCTCCGCCCCGGAGGCGACCGTCACCTGGACCGACCCGTCCTCCAGCGGTGGCTCGGCCATCACCGGGTACACGGTGACGTCCAGCCCCGCGGGCGGCACGTGCTCCGCCTCCGGCGCCACCGCCACGAGCTGCACCGTCTCCTCCGGCCTGACCGCCGGAACCCCGTACACCTTCACCGTGACGGCCACCAACGCGGCCGGCACGAGCCTGGCGTCCGGGGCCACCTCCAGCGTGACGCCGGCGACGGAACCGGCCGCCCCCTCGGCGGTGCTCGCCGCCAACGTGTCCGGCATCAACTACCTCTCGGCCCCCCAGATCGCGGTGTCGTGGACCGCGGGCTCGAACGGCGGCGCGGTGGTGTCGAACTACACCGTCACGGCCAGCCCCGGCGGGGCCACGTGCTCCTCGGCCACCACCTCCTGCTCCGTCACCACCGGGCTGACCGCCGGCACGGCGTACACCTTCACCGTGACCGCCACCAACGCGGCCGGCACGAGTCCGTCCTCCACACCCTCCTCGAGCGCCACCGCGGCCACGGTCGCCCAGGCGCCGACCATCGGCACCGCCACGGCCGTGGCCGGCATCCCCAACGGCAACAGCCCGCAGGTGGCCGTAACCTGGACCGACCCGGCGAACACCGGCGGATCGGCCATCACCGGGTACACGGTGACAGCCAACACCGGCGGCGGCACCTGCACGGTCGCCGGCGCCACGGCCACCACCTGCACGGTCTCGTCCAACCTGACCGCCGGGTCGTCCTACACCTTCTCGGTCAAGGCCAACAACGGCGCCGGCAGCAGCGCGGCCTCCGGGAACTCCACGAGCGTGACCCCGGCCACCGTGGCCGGAGCTCCGACCATCGGCACCACCACGGTGGTGGCCGGAGTCCTCTACGGCAATGCGCCGCAGGCCGTGGTCCATTGGACCGATCCGGCCAGCAACGGTGGCTCGGCCATCACCGGGTACACGGTGACGGCCAACACCGGCGGCGGCACCTGCACCGTCACCGGCGCCACGGCCACCACCTGCACCGTCTCCTCCAACCTCACGGCCGGCTCGTCCTACAGCTTCTCGGTGGTCGCCACCAACGCCGCCGGCAACAGCGTGGCCTCGGCCCTGTCCAACACCGTGACCCCGGCCACCGTGTCCGCCCCGCCGACCGGCGTGTCCGGAACCTCCAACGCCAACGCCAGCTCCGTGGTGTCCTGGACCGCACCGCCCAGCAACGGCGGCTCCACCATCACCGGCTACACCGTGACGTCGTCGCCCGGCAGCTTCGTCTGCACCACCACGGGAGCCACCAGCTGCACGGTGTCGGGCCTGGCCAACGGCACGCCCTACACGTTCACGGTGACGGCCACCAACGGCGAGGGCACCAGTTCACCGTCGAGTGCATCAGCGGCGGCCACGCCGGCCACTACGCCGGGCGCGCCCACCGCGGTGACGGCGACCTCCAACGGCAACCAGCAGTCGGTCGTGTCCTGGACGGCACCGGTGTCGAACGGTGGCACCGCCATCACCGACTACACCGTGACCTCGTCGCCCGGCGGCTTCGTCTGCAACATCAGCACCACCAGCTGCACCGTGGCCGGCCTGACCAACGGCACGTCATACACCTTCACGGTCACCGCCACCAATGCCGCCGGCACCGGACCGGCGTCGTCGGCGTCGGCCGCCGCGATCCCCGCGACCGTGCCCGGCGCCCCGACCATCGGCACCGCCACCAACGTCGCCGGCATCGCCTTCTCCAACTCTCCGAACACCACCGTGACCTGGACCGACCCCGGATCGAACGGCGGGACGGCCATCACCGGGTACACGGTGACCTCGAACCCGGCGGGCGGCACCTGCAACGCATCCGGTGCCACCGCCACCAGCTGCACCGTCACCTCCGGCCTGACCGCCGGCACCGCCTACACCTACAGCGTCACCGCCACCAACGCCGCCGGCACCGGATCCGCCAGTGGCAACTCGGGCAGCGTGACCGCGGCGACGGTGCCGGGCGCCCCGACGGCGGTGGCGGGTACGTCCTATGCCAACGCTTCGTCGGTGGTGTCCTGGACGGCGCCCGGCAGCGGTGGCACTCCCATCACCGGGTACACCGTCACCTCTTCGCCGGGTGGACTGATCTGCACCACGACCGGGGCCACGAGCTGCACCGTCAGCGGTCTCACCAACGGCACGGGCTACACGTTCACCGTCACCGCCACCAACGCGGCCGGAACCGGCTCGTCGTCGGCCGCCTCGGCGACGGCCACCCCGGCCGCCGTTCCCGGCTCACCCACCGCGGTGACGGCCTCGCCCACGTCGACCACCACCTCGGTCGCCGTCAACTGGACCGCACCCGCCTCGAACGGGGCCGCCATCTCGAACTACACCGTCACCTCGAGCCCAGGAGCCAAGACCTGCACCTCGACGACCCCGGGGTGCACCGTGCCCGGCCTGAACGCCGGAACCACGTACTCCTTCACCGTGACGGCGACCAACGCCGCCGGCACCGGCTCGCCGTCGTCGGCTTCCAACTCGATCATCGCCGGTGCGCCGGGCGCCTCGACCATCGGCACGGCCACCAACTCCGCCGGCACCGCCTACGGGAACCCGCCCCAGGTGGTCGTCACCTGGACCGACCCGTCGAGCAACGGCGGCTCGGCCATCACCGGGTACACCGTGACGTCGAGCCCGGCCGGCGGTACGTGCACGACCGCCGTCGCCACCGCCACCAGCTGCACCGTCACCACGGGCCTGACGGCCGGCAACGCGTATACCTTCTCGGTCACCGCCGCCAACGCCAACGGCACCGGGCCGGCCTCGGGGGCCACGTCCTCGGTCACCGCCTCGACCCTTCCCCAGGCACCGACCATCGGCACGGCCACCAATGCCACCGGCGTGGCCTACAACTCGGCGCCCCAGGTCACGGTCAACTGGACGGACGGGAACAACGGCGGCTCGGCGATCACCGGGTACACCGTCGCCTCCGTCCCGGCGGGTGGTAGCTGCACGACCTCCGTGTCCACCGCCACCAGCTGCCTCATCACCACGGGACTGACGGCCGGCACGGCCTACACGTTCTCGGTGACCGCCACCAACGTCAACGGCACCGGCTCCTCGTCGGCGCAGAGCCCGAGCCTGACTCCGGCCACGCTGCCGGCCGCACCGACCGGTGTGACCGGGGCGGCGGGCACGGCGACGACCCAGCTGGTCGTCTCGTGGACGGCGCCGGCCAACGGCGGCTCGGCCGTCACCGGCTACACGGTCACCTCGTCGCCCGGTTCGTTCACCTGCACCACCACCGGTGCCACCTCCTGCACCGTGAGCGGGCTGACCAACAAGACGGCCTACACCTTCACGGTCACGGCGACCAACGCCGAGGGCACCGGGCTGGCGTCGTCCGCCTCCACGGCGGTCACGGCCGGCGTGCCGGGCATCCCGACGGCGGCGACCGCCGTCGGGACCACCACCTCGACGTCGGTGGCGGTCAACTGGACCGCACCGGCCAACACCGGCGGCTCGGCCATCACCGGGTACACGGCGACGGCGAACCCCGGAGGCAAGACCTGCACGACCACCGGGGCCACCACGTGCACCGTCACCGGACTGACGGCGAAGACGAGTTACACCTTCACCGTCACCGCCTCCAACACCAACGGCACCGGACCGGCCTCGGCGCCGACCAATGCCGTGATCGCCGGCACTCCCCCGTCCCCGACCGGCGTGACCGCGGTGGCCACGTCGTCGGCCACCTCGGCGACCATCACCTGGGTCGACCCGTCGGGCGTGACCGGCGCCGCCACGTCCGGCTACACCGTGACGTCGAACCCGTCGGTGACGACACCGGCCGCCTGCTCGACGTCGTTGACGGGCACGTCCACGACGTGCGTGTTCACCGGACTGACCACCGGCACCAGCTACACGTTCACCGTGTCGGCCATCAACACCAACGGGACGGGGGTCCCGTCGGCCCCGTCCTCGGCCATCGTGGTCGGCACGCCGGGCGCACCCACCGGTCAGTCCGCATCCACCCAGACCACGACGACCGTCAAGGTCTCGTGGTCGGCTCCGGCCAGCAACGGTGGATCCGCCGTGACCAGCTACACGGCCACCGCATCACCCGGCGGCGCCACCTGCACGGCGACCGCTCCCACCACCAACTGCACCGTCTCCGGCCTGAGCAGCGCCACGACCTACACCTTCACCGTCACGGCCACCAACGGCACCGGCACCGGACCGCCTTCGGGGGCGACCACCGGCGTGAGCGGCTGATCGGGCCACCCGTTCGCCCGGGGTGACCATGGCCGTTGTCGGCGTTTGCCGAACCTCCACCCCACCCGACCGGACCCGGCACCGGACCGGCTCGACCCAGCCGGGCTGCGGTCGAGTCGTCCGGGTAGCCCTGTAGCCTGGACCGTCTATGCCTTCCAAGACCCGTGACGACATCCGCAACGTGGCCATCGTGGCCCACGTCGACCACGGGAAGACGACGCTGGTGGACGCCATGCTCTGGCAGTCCGGGGCCTTCCGTGACAACCAGTCCGTCAACGAGCGGGTCATGGACTCGGGCGATCTCGAGCGGGAGAAGGGCATCACCATCCTGGCCAAGAACACCGCCGTCCTCCATGGCGGGGTCAAGATCAACATCATCGACACCCCGGGTCACGCCGACTTCGGTGGGGAGGTCGAGCGGGGACTGACCATGGTCGACGGCGTGCTCCTCCTGGTCGACGCCTCGGAGGGCCCGCTCCCCCAGACCCGGTTCGTGCTCCGCAAGGCCCTCCAGGCCCGCCTCCCGGTGGTGCTGGTGGTCAACAAGGTCGACCGGCCCGACGCCCGCATCGACGAGGTCGTGCACGAGGTCGAGGAACTCTTCCTCGACCTCGACGCCGACGAGGAGCAGATCGACTTCCCCATCCTCTTCTCCAACGCCCGGGCCGGCTGGGCGTCGACCGAGCAGGGCGTCGAAGGCACCGACCTGGAGCCCCTGTTCCAGGCCATCCTGGACCGCATCCCCGCTCCCCGCTACGAGGTGGGAGCACCCCTGCAGGCCATCGTGTCCAACCTCGACGCCTCCCCCTACCTCGGTCGACTGGCCGTCTGCCGCGTCCACAACGGGACGCTCACCAAGGGCGCCACGGTGGCCTGGTGCAAGCTCGACGGCACCATCGAACGCACCAAGATCACCGAGTTGTTCATCACCGACGCGCTCGACCGGATCGAGTGCGAGGAGGCCGGTCCGGGAGAGATCGCCGCCGTGGCCGGCATGGCCGAGATCACCATCGGCGAGACCCTGGCCGATGCCGAGGACCCCCGACCCCTGCCGATCATCACGGTGGACGAGCCCAGCCTGGCCATGACCATCGGCATCAACACCTCCCCGCTGGCCGGCGCCGACGGCAAGAAGCTCACGGCCCGTCAGGTGCTCGGCCGCCTCGAGTCCGAGTTGATCGGCAACGTGTCCCTGCGCGTCAACCCCACCGAGCGACCGGACACCTGGGAGGTCCAGGGCCGGGGAGAGCTCCAACTGGCCGTCCTGGTGGAGACCATGCGCCGCGAGGGCTTCGAGCTGACCGTGGGCAAGCCCCAGGTCGTCACCCGGGAGATCGACGGCAAGCTGCACGAGCCGATGGAGCGGGTCGCCATCGACGTGCCCGACGACTACCTCGGGGTCGTCACCCAGCTCATGGCTCTGCGCAAGGGGACGCTGATCGAGATGGTGAACCACGGCACGGGGTGGGTGCGGATGGACTACCGGATCCCCGCCCGCGGCCTGGTCGGGTTCCGTACCGAGTTCATGACCGAGACGCGGGGCACCGGCATGCTGCACCACGTGTTCGACGGTTGGGAGCCGTGGCACGGCGAGCTGAAGACCAAGCGCAACGGCTCGATGGTGGCCGACCGGCGCGGCATGACCACCGGCTACACCCTGATGAGCCTCCAGGAACGCGGCATGCTCCTCGTGGGCCCGGGCACCGAGGTCTACGAGGGCATGGTGGTGGGAGAGAACGCCCGCGACGAGGAGATGGACGTCAATCCCACCAAGGAGAAGAAGCAGACCAACATCCGGTCCGCCTCCGCCGACGAGGCCATCCGGCTGACCCCACCGTTGCTGCTCTCCCTCGAACAGGCGCTCGAGTTCATCGCCGACGACGAGTGCGTGGAGGTCACGCCGAAGGCGGTCCGCCTGCGCAAGGTGATCCTCGACCAGACCACCCGGGGTCGACTGCGGAGCCGGGCCCGCAAGGCGAACTGAGTCGACCGGCCCCGTCGGTGGCGTCGGACCGTCACCGTCACCGGACCGACCGACAACCGGGCATCGGCTCCGAGGGGAGGGCTCGAACCTCCAACATCCGGCTCCAAAGGCCGGCGTTCTGCCAATTGAACTACCTCGGATCGCACCGGTGGAGAGCGACGGGCACCGCGCCCACTCCCCCGTCGGCCCGGCGTCCAGGCTAGTACCGGACCCGCCCCGTCTCCGGCCCGTCCGACCGTGCCACGGGCCGGAGGCGCGGCGCCGATAGGCTCCCGACCCGATGCGCATCCTCGTAGTCGACGACGATCCGGCGGTCAGCGGCGCCCTCCAACGGGCACTCCGCCTGGACGGCTACGAGGTCACCCTGGCGGGTGACGGGCCCCAGGCGCTCGAGGAGCTCGCCATCCGGCCCCCCGACGCCATGATCCTCGACATCGGCCTCCCCACCATCGACGGACTCGACGTGTGCCGACGGATGCGGGCGGCGGCCGACGACACACCCGTCCTCATGCTGACCGCCCGCGACGCCGTCCAGGACCGGGTGGAGGGACTGGACGCCGGGGCCGACGACTACCTGGTCAAGCCGTTCGCCCTCGCCGAGCTGCTCGCCCGCCTGCGCGCCCTCCTGCGCCGTCGACCGGAGGACCCGGGAGAGCTGCTGACCTTCGGCGACCTGAGCCTGGACCCGGTGACCCGCGACGCCCGGCGGGGCGATCGGGTCTTCACCCTCACCCGGATCGAGTTCGACCTCCTCGAGCTCCTGCTGCGCCACCCGCGCCAGGTCCTCACCCGGGAGCTCATCCTCGACCGGGTCTGGGGCTACACCTTCGACTCGGGCACCAACTCGCTGGCCGTCTACGTCGGCTACCTGCGGCGCAAGACGGAGGAGGGCGGCGAGCCCCGCCTCATCCACACCGCACGGGGAGTCGGCTATGTCCTCCGCGAGCCCTGACCCCGGGGACGGCCACCAGCCGTGACCTTCCGCACCCGTCTCGTGCTGGTGGCCACCGGTGCGGTGCTGGTGGTGGTGCTGCTCGCCTCGGTCGCCACCTACATCGTCGCCTACCACTCGCTGGTCGGCTCCCTCGACGTCACCCTCGAGCAGGACGCCCGCAACCTGGTGGCCGGCAACGCCACGGGCGAGCTGCCCACGATCGAGAACTCCTGCGGTCGGGCCGGCGGGTACTGCTCACAGATCGTGTGGGCCGACGGCAAGGTCAACGAGGGCGACCCCCAGGTACTGCCGATCACCCCCCAGATCACCGAGCTGGCCGGCAGCCTGGGCAACGGCTCCGAGCAGCTGTTCACGACCCACGCCGACGGGATCTCGGTGCGCGAGATCGTGTACCCGTTCGCCGGTCCCTACTACTACAGCAACGGCAGCCGACCCGTCACCCCGCTGACCATGCCCTACGGCGGCGCGCTCCAGCTCACCGCCCCCCTGACCGGCGTCCACGACGGGCTCCACCACCTCGCCGTGGCCCTCTGGTTGATCATCCTGATCGGTGTCGGCTTCGCCGTGCTGCTCGGCCTCGGTGTCGGACGGGCCGTGCTGCGACCCCTCGACGACCTCACCGACTCGGTGGAGGAGCTGGCCCGCACCACGGACGTGTCCCAACGCCTCGACCCGGGTGGACCCGATGAGCTCGGACGCCTGCGCCGCGCCTTCAACCGGTTGCTCGTCGCCCTCGACTCCTCGCGGGAGAGCCAGCGTCAGCTGGTGCTCGACGCCTCCCACGAGCTGCGGACGCCGTTGACCAGCCTCCGCACCAACATGGAGGTGGTGCGACAGGTCGACCGGCTGTCGCCCGAGGACCGCGACGTCCTCGTCGGCGACGTGCTCACGCAGCTGGACGAACTCACGTCGCTGGTGGCGGACATGGCCGAACTGGCCCGGGGCGACATGCCCCAGATCACCAAGGAGGTGCTGCGCTTCGACGAGCTGGTGGCGGCCGCCGTCGAGGCGGCCACCACCCACGGACGCAGTCGGGGCGTCACCTTCGTCACCTCGTTGTCGCCCACCTGGATCTCCGGATCGGCCTCGCGCATCGAGCGGGCGGTGAACAACCTGCTGGACAACGCCGTCAAGTACAGCCCCGACGGGGCCATCGTCGAGGTGATCTGCGGCGAGGGCGCCCTCATCGTGCGCGACCACGGTCCCGGTGTCGCCGACCACGACATCGAGCACATCTTCGACCGCTTCTACCGGGCCCCCGAAGCCCGCAGCCGCCCGGGCTCGGGTCTGGGCCTCGCCATCGTCGCCCAGGTGGCGGAAGACGAAGGAGGCCAGGTCAGCGCGCACCATGCCCCCGGGGGAGGAGCGCTGTTCCGGCTCGCCTTCCCGCCCGTTACGATGCCCCATCCCTCGGGGAGCCCTCCTCCGGCCTGAGCTCCTCCAGCCTCGGACCTCCCACCTTTGGCGTTAAATGCCCAGGTCGACTAGGGTGCCACCCGACATGGGATCTCTGATCAAGAAGCGCCGCAAGCGCATGCGCAAGAAGAAGCACAAGAAGATGCTGAAGGCCACCCGTTGGCAGAGGCGGGCGGCGGGCAAGTAGGTCCCGTCCCCCCGGGAGCCGCTTTCCGGCCCCCGGGACGAAGCAGGGTCAGGTAGGCGGCGGCACCGTCCGCGCCACCACCAGGGGAGCCCGCTCCCCGTCCTGCTCCAGCCACGCCGTCTCCTCGAGGCCGGGATCGTCCGACCCGACGTCGACGAACCACGTCGACCCACTCCCCGCCAAACGGGCCGGGCGGCCCGTCGCGTCCTCGAGCGCCCGGCGCCAGCCGTCGAGCCGGGGCTCCACCGCCAGGGCCGCGGACTCCAGGTCGTTGGTCTGACCGGCTCCGGCGGCCCGGCGCCCGGGACCCAGGCGGTCCCAGGCCCGGTAGACGGCGGCCGTGTCCACCCCGAACGGAGGCAGGACGAGCAC
>CAWJEK010000008.1:0-269154 GCA_963841885.1 uncultured Acidimicrobiaceae bacterium | reverse complement strand
TGGACCTGGGGGCGGCCATCGTCGAGCCGCGGGTGGCGGCCCTGGTCACCGAGTCGGCCGAGGCCCTCATCCGGGACGCCGGGCTCCGGGCCGTCGACGTCGTCGTGGAGCTCCCCCAGGGTGGCCTCGAGTGGGCGCTCTCCAATCTGGTCGGGCTGGTCGAGGAGCTCGGCGACCGCTACCCGGCGTGCAACGACGACCTCACCCCCGAGATCCAGATCGGCATGAACCTGGCCAGCCACCACTACTCGTTGGAATCAGCCGGGCGGGCTGACGCCTTCCGGGTCGCCCTCAACGAGCAGATGGCCGACCTCTTCGCGCAGGCCACGTGGTCTTCGCCGCCACCAACCCGGACACCGCCTTCGCCGCAGCCGGACCGATGCCCACCATGGTTGGCGACGTCGACCTCCTCACCACCTACGGCTTCGACCGGGCCATCGGCAACAACGGGGCGCTCACCATCCCGGCCAACCTCTCCGGGCTCCCCGCCGTCTCCGTCCCGGTGGGCACGATCGACGGCGCCCCGGTCGGCATGCAGATCATCGGCCGTCACCACGAGGAGCAGCTGCTGCTGGACCTGGCCCTCCTGGCCGAACGGGAACGCCCGTGGCCCCGGGTGGCCCCGACCGTCGGCGTCTGACCTCAGGGGTACCCCCGGACCCGGCCGGATCAGGTAGACCTGTTCCATGCGCGTCGAACTCTGGGTCCCCACCGCCACACCGATCTGCACCCCCGACCTGCTGGCCTGTATCGGCCGCGAGGCCGAGGAACGGGGCATCGCCGCGGTGTGGGTGGGCGAGCACGTGGTGCTGTTCGAGGAGTACGCGTCGTCGTACCCGTACGCCGACGACGGCAGGATCCCGGCCCCTCCCGGCTCGGGTCTGCTCGAGCCACTCGACACCCTGGCGTTCCTCGCCGGCCACACGTCGACGGTCCGCCTCGGGACGGCGATGGTGCTGCTGCCCCAACGCAATCCCGTGTACACGGCCAAGCAGGTGGCCACCCTGGACTGGCTGTCGGACGGTCGGGTCGACCTCGGGATCGGGGTGGGCTGGCTGGAGGAGGAGTTCCGGGCCGTCAACGTGCCGTGGCCGCAGCGGGGTCGGCGCACCGACGAGTACCTCGAGGTGCTCACCACGCTCTGGACGGAAGAGACCTCGTCCTACGAGGGCGAGTTCTACTCGCTGAACCCGTGCCAGATGTTCCCGAAGCCCGTCCAGTCCCCCGTCCCCATCCACATCGGCGGGGAGTCGGACGCCGCCCTGCGCCGGGTGGCCCGGGCCGGTCACGGCTGGCACACCTTCAACCGCGCCCCGGACGAGCTGGCCGCGCCGCTCGCCACCCTCGACGGATACCTGGCCGACGAGGGCCGCAGCCGGTCGGACGTGACGATCACCGTCTGCCCCTACTTCCAGCCGCTGGACGCCGACATCGCCGCCCGCTACGCGGAGGCCGGGGCCGACGCGGTCGCCGCCCTGCTCCTACCCATGGACGAGGACTCGGTGCGCACCCAACTCGACGGCCTGCTGCCGGTCCAGGAACGCGCCGCCTCGCTCTGACCTGACGGACGCACGGGATGGGGTCCCTCTTCCCCCTGCTCCGGGACTCGGCACCAGCCCGACCGCCGATTTCTTCGGCTCGACGGCATCGACCGGTTCTTCGGGGGCATCCCCGACCCGGGCACCCTCGACCGCCCGCGGTGTCCCGGTAGGGCGGGAGGCGCAGGGGCCACGGCGGGCGGTCACATCCCTACCGGCAATTCGGCCCTACCGCCCGGCCGGGCCTTCCCTAGGCTGAAGGCAACCTCGAGGAAAGGGTCCCACCATGCCGCCTGTCGCCCTGATCACCGGAACGTCCACCGGAATCGGCCTGTCGTCCGCCGTCGCCGCCGCCAGACACGGGTTCACCGTGGTGGCGACGCTGCGTGACCCGTCGAAGGACGGCGCGCTACGGGCCGCCGCGGAGGCGGCCGGGGTCACCCTCGACATCCGAGCCCTCGACGTCGTGGACGAGGCCGCCGTCGTCGCCTGCATCGATGCCGTGGCGGCCGACCACGGATCGCTCGACGTGCTGGTGAACAACGCCGGCCGGGGGTTCGTGGGCACCATCGAACAGGTCTCGATGGACGAGATGCGATCGGTCATGGAGGTCAACTTCTTCGGCGTGGTGTCGTGCACCAAGGCGGCCATGCCCCATCTGCGCGCCTCGTGGGGGCGGGTCATCACGGTCACCAGCGTGGGTGGCGTGGTGGGCCAGCCCTTCAACGAGGCCTACTGCGCGGCCAAGTTCGCCGTCGAGGGCTTCATGGAGAGCCTGGCGCCGGTGGCCGCCACCGTCGGGGTCCACGTGGCGGTCATCGAGCCCGGTCCGGTGGCGACCGAGTTCGTCAACAATGTCGGGGCCGACGTCGACCGGTTGTTCGCCGAGGGGGGTGACTACACGCCGGCCATGAAGGGCTACCTGAACCACGTCATGGCGGAGTTCGGTGACCCCCAGGCGGTCCAGACGGGCGACGACGTGGCCGACGTCATCCTGACGGCCATGGTCACCGACTCGGCCTCGTTCCGCCATCAGACGTCGCACTGGGCGAAGACGTTCTGCGGCTACAAGCTGAGTGATCACGACGGTTCGGCCGTCGTGGGGATGACCTCGGACTGGCTCCACTGACGCACCCGGGTGCCGACCCGTCATCGGCGTGAGAGCCGCCACGGCACCGTCGGGAGCGACTATCCGTCCCCGGTCGGACCCGGCGTGGCCGCCCGGGCCGCCAGCCACGGATCGTCGAACCACGGGCGCAACGTGAGGCGGGCCGGGGCCAGGTGCCGGTAGACGAGGACGGCTCCGCCGGGGGGAGTCCGGCGGAGGGCGTCGGGCGGGGCCGACGGCGCAACGTGGGTGAGTGGGTGGTGCTGGGACCCGACCGCCCTCCCGACGTGGTGGCCGGCAGGTGGCGCTCCTCGTCCCCCACCAGGTGGCTGGCGTAGTCGAGGGTCGTCGGATCGGAGATGCCGGACAGGAAGAGCTTCGCCCGGTGGTTGTTGACCACCGTCGTCGCCCGGGGGCCGAAGCGGGCGGTGATCTGGGCCAGGTCGTGCCAGACGGTGACCAGTTGGATGCCGTGCCCGGCGGCGGTGGCGGCCAGGGCGTCGAGATCGGATACCGGGGCGATGTTGGCCGCCTCGTCGAGCACCACCAGGAGAGGTGGCTCGAGGGGCCGCCCGGTGCGGGCGACGAGGTCGTAGGCCCCGTCGAGTACGGCCCGGAGGACACCCACGAACAGCGGTGTCAGCCGCCGCTGGTCGTGGGCCGGGGCACAGAGGTACAGCGTGTCCGAACCGGTGAGCAGGGCGGCGGCGTCGAATCCGGTCGCCCCGGACGGGACTGCCCCGGCGAACGGCTCGAGCAGGGTCTCCAGCGTCGTCACGATCGAACTGCGCTGGCGCTCCTCCTTCCCGAACGCCGACCGGGCGGCATCGACCGCCGCGCTCACGCCCGCCCACCCCAGGAGGTCGAGCACCTCCTCCTCCTCGCCGGTCTCCACCCAGTGCACGACGTCGGCCATGTCCCTCCCACCGCAGGCCGCGGCGAAGAGCAGCGGCGCCAGCAGGCGTGCGGCCGTGGCGTACCAGAAGTCGCCGTCGGCCATCGAGCCGACCTGGGACCGCCCGACCTCGGTGAGCGTGGCCGCCGCCCTCCGGGCCCCGGGCCACGTACGCGACTCCGGCAGGGGCGACCAGGTGACCACCGGACGTCCCGTGACGCCGGTGGGATCGAAGCAGTGGACCCGGCCGACGGTGGACCGGTGCCCGACCGTGTGCTCGAGCAGGTCCCCCTTCACGCTGGCCGCTACCACCGGTCCCGTCCATCCGAGGATGGCCGGGACCGCGAACCCGGTGGTCTTGTGCGACTGGGTGGGCCCGAACACGATGACCGACTGGGCCCGTTCGGCCGCCACCAGGCGACGACCCATGTGACCGAGCACCAGGCGCCCCACCGGCGGGGCCCCGGGCGAGCGGACCACCAGGTCGCCCAGGTCCGCGCCACGGGCCCAGCGGGCGCCGACCCGGGCGTCCGGGCGGCGCCGGCGCCGGGGACGGCTTCGGGGCCGGAAGCGCCCGCCCCGGCCACGGTGGACCGGGTGCCGGGGTCGCCCGGGTCCGGCCAGCGCCGCCACGGTGACGGCGACGGCTCCGATCCCGAGGGCGGCGGCCGTGGCCGCCGTCACCAGGCCACCGGGGCCGACGCCTCGAGCCCGTCGACGTCGGCCATCGCCCGGTCGGTGTCGACCAGCCACGCCTCGCCGCGCCCGAGCCGGTGCTCGACCAGGAACGAACGTCGACCCACCTTCCACAACGCGGTGCCCCGTGGGAGGGTGCTGACCAGGTCGGCCTCGGTGTCGGTGAGCCCCAGCAGTTCGCCGGTGCGTACCACCTCACCGGGGGACTGGGCGTAGACGACCCGGGTCTCCGAGTCGGCCAGCAGGCCTTCGGCCAGGCCCACCTGCTCACTCCCGGCCGCCCCCACCGAGGCCAGGTCGGAGAGCCGGTGGAGCACGGCGATGTTGGCCACCCCCATCGCCCGCGACAGCTTCCACGAGGACTGGAGCCAGCGGGCCACCCCGAGGTTGCCCAGGATGGCCCACGCCTCGTCCACCACGAGCAGGATCCGGTTGCGGTGCCGGGCCTGGACCGCGCTCTGCAGCCACGCCGCCGCACAGGCCATGAGCACCCCCAGGGCCGGGGAGTGGTAGACGGCGGACAGGTCGAGTACGACGAGGGGACCGTCGAGCCGGAGTCCGTCGGTCGTCGGTCCGTCGAACATGCCCCGCAGGTCGCCGTGGACGAGTCGACGCAGTTCGAGGGCCACGTCCCGACCGTCCTCGACGAGTTCGCGGTGGGTGGTCGCCAGATCGGCGGCGGCCCGCTCCTCCGGGTCGAGGAGCGCGTCGACCACCTGGGGGAGCGTCGGTGACCCCCCCACCCACCGGCCGCCGCCCGGGCCGTGGCCGCGTCGAGAGCGGCGTCGATGGCCGCCCGCTCGCGGGGCAGGAGGTCCCGTCCGAGGCACGACACCGCCAAAGAGGCGCACAGCGCCGTCCGCCGCATCGCCGGGCCGTCGGGAACGTCGTCGTCGCCCCGGCCGTCACCGGTGGCGTGGGCCGTGTCCAAGGGGTTCAGTCGGACGGGCCCCCCGGGCCGCAGGGCGACCGGTACGACACCCCAGGCCTCGCAGAGGGGCCCGTACTCTCCCTTGGGATCGATCACCCAGGCACTCCGCCCGAATACCGCCTGACGCCACAGGTACGACTTGACGAAGCTGCTCTTGCCCCGGCCGATCTGTCCGATCACCACCATGTTGGGATTCGTCACGACCCCGGCCCGGTAGAGCGCGAACGGGTCGTAGACGAACGATCCGCCCAACACGTCGCGCCCGATGAGGACGCCCTGGTGGCCGAGGCCGGCCTCCGCCACGAGGGGATAGGCGGCGCACAGGTGGCGGGTGGTGGCCACGTGGGCCGGCAGCCCGGGCGCAGACGCGACGACCAGGCCGGGCTCACGACAGGCCCCGGCCGGTGGGCAGGACGCAGAGCAGGGCGGAGCCCTGCTGGCCGAACAGGCGCCGGACGTCGAGTCGGGCCTGTCCGGCGGCCTGTTCGAGGGAGGCACACGCCTCGGCCAGGCTGTCGGCGTCGTCGGCCGTGACCCCGAGGTAGCCCGAGAACCGGAATTGGGCGTGGCCGTCGGCGAGTTCGACATCTCGTTCGTCGACGCTCTCCCGCTCCCGGGTGTGGCGGGCCGAGGTCAGGAAGCCGTTCCGCCGGCGCAGTTCGCCGTCGGCCATCCCCGCCGTGCGGGCCTGGGCCACCTGTCGTGCCGCCCGCGTGGGGTCGACGGGTTCCATCACCACGGCGAGGGTCCGACGCAGCGGTGCGAACAGGAGGGGGCCGAGGAAGTCGGGGTGGACGTCGACCCGCGGCCATTCGGCCACCCAGTAGGTGGCGTGCCAGGTGCCGTCGGTGTGCACCGACTCCCAGCCCGCCTCGGTGCCCATGGGCCACGGGACGCCACCCGGGTACCCCACCGTGACCGGCGCCCAGACGGGTCCGGCCGGTCCGGGGCGGAGGGCGCCGGAGATCGCCTCGGCGAAGCCATGGCGATCCAGCACTCCCTCGACCTCGATGTCCGAGCCGGCCATCGTGGTCCGCACCGCAGCCATCTCCCGGACCAGCACGGTCGTGGCGCCCTGGAGGCCGCCCCCGGACGCCCGCACGGCCCGCGACGACTGGCCGCGGTGCACGGACACCGCCACCAGCACGCGGTGACGACGGGTGACGGGCGACGACTCGTCGAGCAGGTGCCGGTAGGAGCGGGCCGCCGGCGAGTCGGCGTCGAGCACACCGTGCTCCTCGAGGTGGGATCGGACGGCACGACCGTCGTCGGGCAGGCACGATTCCACCCACTGGAGGCGGTGGACGGCCGAACCCTCGCGGGCCAGCGACGCCAGTACCCGGGCCCAGGCGGCCACGCGGGCGTCCTGCTCGACGGGTCCGAGCAGGGCGAAGCTGTGACCGCGGACCTCGAGCACCGCCGTCACGGTCCGGGCCCGCTCATCCTCCAGGACTCCGATGCCCGGGCCGTCGGGTCCCGGTGGGGCGGCACGGAGATGGAGCCCGTCGAAGACCGAGTGCGGGCTCGGTCGGGTGCCCGACGCCGGCCGGCGGGCCGGCTGTCCACCGGGTGCCGTGGTGATCGTGGCCACGGCGCCCGCGGCCGGCCCCCGGGCGGCGACGACGCGGTGCCCGGTGACCCCGGCCCACGCCCATCGCACGAGCACGGGAAGCCACTGCTCGCCGGTGCGCCCGGCGATCGGCCAGAACGCGAGGACCACCGCGCCGCCGACCCAGGCCACGGCCACGAGCACGCCGGGCAGCGACGGCCGGCTGCGGAGGGACAGCACGGCCAACACCAGGCCGGCGGCGACCGCCGCGACCTGGCCCGCCCGCCATCCGGCGATGACGCCGCGGCGCTCCAGGGGTGGGAAGCGGTAGCGGACCCGCGAACGCGCACCCTCGGAGTCGTCGCTCACCGGTCCGACCGGTCAGGTCGCTGATCCCCACCGATGAGCACTGGGCCCAGGTGGTCCCGGCCCAGGTGGTCCTGGCGCAGGGCACCGGTCTGCCGGGGTAGCGGGGCGACGTAGGACACGCCGGGGGGCATGGGCGGAACACCGTCACCGCGTCGCGCCAGGGGAGGAGGGCCCTCGGCGAACGGGTCGCGGCCGGCGGCCAGGTCGGCCAGTCGCCGGTTCGTCAGCGCCGAGTGGGGATGGGGGGTCAGGAGGGGGATCGAGCCGCCCGGCTCCCACGGCCGGGGGTCGGAGGATCCACCGGCTACGCCTCCTCCGCCGGCGCCGCCTCCCCACGGGTCGTCACTCCCGGTGGGGAGCGCGTCGGCGAAACCGTCGGGGCCACGGCCCGGTGAGCCACCGGAACCCACTCCACCGATGCCGCCTGCCCGGAAGTTGCCGCCGCCTCCTCCTCCGCCGGTGGCACGCCCGGCGGCGGTCACCCCGACCACCCCGACCGGGCCGGCGGCCATCGATCCGGCGGTGGCGGCGCGGCAGGGCCACGTTGGCCAGGCCGGCGACCGGTGCGGAGGCCAGGTGCCGGGCCCGCTGGCTGAGGCCCTCGAGGTGACCGACGGCTCCGGCCTCCAGGAACGGCAGGATCCGGAACAGCGACCACGGCGCCAGTGCGGCCAACAACAGCAGCGCGGCACCGCCCAGCACCGAGGCGAAGCCGCCACCCGAGGCCGTGGCGCCCGAGGGGGTCGAGCCGGTTCCTGATGCCAGGGCCCCGACGGCGAGGCTGAGTACGGCCACGATGACGAGCTTCGACAGCACCAGTGCGGCCAGCGTGTCGGCCAGCCGCCGACTCCAGTGGGAGATGGCCGGCCACGCCAGTCCGGCGAGAGCGAGAGGCAGGAAGAGCACGGCCACGTAGACGGCGGCGGCCCGCAACAGCAGCTCGATCCAGAGCATGACGGCCCCGGCCACCACGGCGATCCCGCCGAGGAAGAGCACGAACGTCGGCGCCCCGGTCTGGCCGGTGGCGGCCGTGGGGGCGAGGGCGGTGGCGACCGTCGCCATGAAGTGGCCGGCGTCGACGCCGCTGCCACCGGACACCGCGGCGGACATGGCGTCGGTAACGGCCAGGCCGAGTTGGACGAGGGTCACCGAGACGGCGGTGAGCAACACGGCGAGGGGGACGTTGATCAGCACGGTGCGCAGCAGCATCGACGCACTCTGGCGGTACAGGGCCTGCAGGACACCGAGCAGGAGCAGGGGGAGGACCACGACGGCGGCGAGCCCCGCCATGGTGGCGTAGTGGGTACGGAACCACGGGGCCCCGAGATCGATCGCCGTGGACGACGAGAGCACGCCGCCGATCTGGCCGAGCAACCACACCGCTCCACTCGTGACCCAGCTGCTGACCGCGTCGAGGACGCTTCCCACGCCGAACCCGACGGCCGAGCTGACCACCGAGCCGGCGACGCTCCCGACCGTCGCACCACGCGGCGCCCAGAGCGCCGGAGGCGGCCGTGCATGCGGCGGCTGGCACCCCGGGGACGGTTGCCGCGAGGAACGGGGTCACTCAGTGCACCCCCTGACCGGTGGCGAAGAAGAAGTTGACGATGGCCGGTCCGGCGCCGATGAGCAACGCGGCGAATCCCGACACCAGGACGGCCTTCCGGCCGCTGTAGGACTGCTGGTAGTTCTGACTGTGGGCGCCGAGCGCCCAGGCGGCCGCCCCGATGAGCAGGCCCACGAGTGAGAGGGCCAGGGCCCAACCTCCGAGCCCGTCCGTCAGCTTCTGGAGGACCTGACCACCGGGTAGCTGGCTGGGGTCCGGGCTCATCGAGACGATGAACAGGACGGGGTGGGCGACGGTGGCGGGGAGGAGTGCGGGCATGCGCCCACCCTACGTAAACTTCCAACACCTTTCAATGTATTTCATGTTTTTCTATGTTTTCCCATAGCTTGCAACCACGGTCACCCTGACGGCCGGGGCCTGTCACACTGGGGCCGTGAAGTCGTACGTGATCGGATACATCGTCCTGGGGGTGGTGGCCCTCCTGGCCATCGTCGTCGCCTTCCAGACCGGGCGGAGATCCGGCCGCCGCAGCCTCCAGCAGCGCCTCACCGCCCTGTCCAACCGACTGGGGGTGGAAGCCCCGGACGACGTCGGGATGGAGCCCGTCCTCAGCCACCTCGAGAAGGTCGCCGGCGACGCCGCCGAGGCCGTCACCGAGGCCAGTTCCGACGCCATCCGCCTGCGGCGGGCCCTCGACACCCTGTCCCAGGGGGTGATCGTGTGCGACGAGAACGGCGAGGTGGCCTTCCGCAACGCGCGGGCCGTGGCCCTCATGAGCAACCGGCACGGCGACGCGCTGGCGGCCCAGGCCGTCACCGAGCTACTGGAGAACGCCTGGCAGGAGGGAACCGCGGAGCGCACCCTCGACCTCTACGGACCCCCGCGCCAGACGCTGACCGTCCGCACCCGCCTCATCGACGACGGGCGGCGCCCGCTCGGGGTCATCGCCATCATCGAGGACGTGTCGGAGCGCCGTCGGCTCGAGGAGATCCGCCGGGATTTCGTGGCCAACGTGAGCCACGAGCTCAAGACCCCCATCGGCGCACTCGGCCTGCTGGCCGAGACGCTCACCGTGGAGCCCGACTCGGAGGTGGCCCAGCGACTCGCCTCGCGCATCCACGCCGAGGCCTTCCGTGTCAGCCGCATCATCGACGACCTGCTGGACCTCAGCCGGATCGAGTCGGAGGAGGCCCCACCGCGCGAGCCGATCAGTGTCAATCTGGTCATGGCCGAAGCCGTCGAGCGGGTCCGCAGTGCGGCCGAACAGCGCCGGATCAAGATCGAACTCGACGAACCGGATCCGCCCGTGCACGTGGTCGGCGACCGCCGCCAGCTCGTGTCGGCCATCCACAGCCTGCTCGAGAACGCCGTGACGTTCTCCTACGAGGACAGCATCGTGACCGTGTCCGCCAGCCAGGTCGACGGCGAGATCCGTCTCTCGGTCACCGACACCGGCGTCGGCATCCCCACCCGCGATCTCGAACGCATCTTCGAGCGCTTCTACCGGGTCGACCACGGTCGCAGCCGATCCACCGGCGGCACCGGCCTCGGTCTCTCCATCGTCCGCCACGTGGCCAGCAACCACCAGGGCCGGGTCGAGGTGGACTCGCGGGAGGGCGAGGGGTCGACCTTCACGTTGGTGCTCCCGAACCCGCCCGAGTACAAGGCCTGAGCGAGGAGTCTGCGAACCGGTGGCCAAGACACGACAGTTGAGCAAGAGTGAGGGCGTGACCAAGAGCGGGAGCGGAAAGGCGGCCGTCGAGGTTCCGACCCAGACCCGGGTGCTCCTGGCGGAGGACGACGAGTCGTTCGTCGACGCCCTGGTGATCGGGCTCGCCCGGGAGGGCTTCGACGTGACCGTGGCCACCGACGGCACCGAGGCGCTGCGGCTCTTCGCCGAGGTCGAGCCCGACCTGGTCCTCCTCGACCTCATGCTCCCCCGCCTGTCCGGCATCGACGTGTGCCGATCGATCCGGGCCCATTCGACCGTCCCGATCATCATGGTCACCGCCAAGGGCACCGAGATCGACACCGTGGTCGGGCTCGAGGTGGGGGCCGACGACTACGTGACCAAGCCGTACCGCCTGCGCGAGCTCGTGGCCCGGATGCGGGCGGTGCTCCGGCGCACGCCGGCCGAGGGCGAGGCGGTCGACGACGGAGCCGTGGCCGGAGCGGTCGATGGCGACAAGGCCCGGACACCGGAGCGGCGGCCCGATGCGGGGTCGATCCTCGACGGCGGAGGAATCCAGGTCGACGTCGACCGTCACCTCGTCTTCATCCGCGGCGAAGAGGTCCATCTGCGCCGCAAGGAGTTCGAACTGCTGAGTCTGCTGATGGAGAACTCCGGTCGCCTCCTGACCCGCGACGTCCTGATCGACCGAATCTGGGGTTCGGACTACTTCGGCGACACGAAGACGCTCGACGTGCACATCAAGCGCCTGCGCACCCACATCGAGGAGGACCCCTCGAACCCCAAGCTGATCACCACCATCCGCGGTGTCGGCTACCGCTTCGACGCCGCCCGCGACTGACCGGCCGTCCCCGGGGCCGCCCGGTCAGCCCCGGGCCGGGATGACCGTCTGGCCGCGCAGGTAGGGGGCCAGGACGTCGGGCAGCACCACGGAGCCGTCCGGCTGCCGGCCCGTCTCCACGATCGCCGCCCAGATGCGGGCCCACGCCAGAGCCGAGCCGTTGAGGGTGTGCACGAAGACCGGGCCCTTGCCGGCCTCGGGGCGGTAGCGGATGTTGGCCCGGCGCGCCTGGTAGTCGGTGCACCAGCTGACCGAGGAGACCTCCAGCCACATGTCCACACCGGGCGAGTAGACCTCGAGGTCGAAGGTCCGGGCCGCCGAGTTGCCGATGTCCCCGGTGCAGAGGTCGAGCACCCGGTACTGGAGGCCGAGCTGTCGCAGCAACGCCTCGGCCCGGGCGACCATCGACTCGAGCAGGGCCGGCGCCTGGTCGGGGGTCGAATACGCGAACAGCTCCACCTTGTCGAATTCGTGAACCCGCAGCAGGCCACGGGTATCGCGTCCCGCGGCCCCGGCCTCGCGTCGGTAGCAGGCGGTACCCGCGGTCAGCTTCAGCGGCAGGTCGGCCTCCTCCAGCACGTCGCCCCGCCACATCGAGGTCAGGGGCACCTCGGCCGTGGGGATGGCCCACAGGTCGTCGCGCTCCAGGTGGTAGGCCTCCTCCTCGAACTTCGGCAGGTGACCGGTCGACACCATCGTTCCCGTCAGCACCAGGGTGGGCGGCCGGACCTCCTCGAACTCGTCGGAGTGGCTGTCGAGGGCGAACGAACTGAGCGCCCGGAGCAGGCGCGCCCCGAAGCCCCGGTAGAGGGGGAACATGGAACCGGACAGCTTCGCGCCGCGTTCCATGTCGAGCAGGCCGAGCTCGGCCCCGATCTCCCAGTGCGGCACCCGCTGTGACTCGCCGTAGGAGGGAGGCGTGTCGGGCCACGACCGGGCCACGACGTTGTCCTCCTCGCCCCGGCCGTCGGGCGCGTCGGGCGACGGGAGGTTGGGGAGGTAGAGGAGGGCCCGGCGGACCTCCTCCTGGGCGGCTTCCGCCACGACGTTGAGGCGCCGTTCCTCGTCGCCGGCCGCCCGGCTCTCGTCGGCGAGCTCTTCGGCGCGGGACGCATCGCCGGTTCGACGGGCCTCCCCCACCTGCTTGGAGAGCGTCTTGACCGTGGCCCGCACCTCGTCCCGGGCGCCGACGGCGGCCCGGGCGGCGACGTCGAGATCAGCCAGTCGGTCGATGTCGGTGGGATCGACGCCGCGGCGCCCCAGGGCGGCCTTGACCGCGTCGATGTCGTCTCGGACCAGTCGGATATCGATCATGTCGGCCACAACGGTAGCGTGGCCGTCCGTGGACCACGCCGAACACCGCCCGCTGGACGACGCGCGTCCTCCGGCCATCGTGTGCGACGGGGTCGTCGTCCGCTACGGCCCCACCGTCGCCGTCGACCGCCTCTCCTTCACCGCCCGGCACGGCGAGGTGCTGGCCCTGCTCGGACCCAACGGTGCCGGCAAGACCAGCACCGTCGAGGCCCTCGAGGGCTACCGGGCCGTGACCGACGGCCGGATTCGGGTGCTCGGCCTCGACCCGGGGCGGGACCACGCCGCCCTGGTCCCCCGCATCGGGGTCATGCTCCAGAAGGGCGGGGTCTACCCCATGCTGGGCCCGGCCCAGGTGCTCCACCTCTTCGCCGCCTACTACGACGATCCCGAGGACCCCGACACCCTGCTCGACCAGGTCGGCCTCGCCCACGTACGCCGCACGCCGTGGCGGCGCCTCTCCGGTGGGGAACAGCAGCGCCTGTCGCTGGCGATGGCCCTCGTCGGGAAGCCCGAGGTCCTCTTCCTCGACGAGCCCACCGCCGGGGTCGACCCCGAAGGACGCATCGTGGTGCGCGATCTCATATCGGCCCAACGCGACAGGGGCCTGTGCGTCCTGCTCACCACCCATGAATTGGGCGAGGCCGAGCGTCTGGCCGATCGGGTGGTCATCGTCGACCGTGGGCGGCTCCTGGCCGAGGGCACCCCCGCCGAGCTGTCCTCGGGCACGGCCGACGGCTCGGTGCGCTTCTCGACCGAACCGGGCATCGACACCGTTGCGCTCACCGCGGCGCTGGCGGCCACCGCGCCGGGTGCCTCCGTCGTCGAGGAGGACCCCGGTGCCTACCGGCTCCGTCTCCCGGCCGGCACGGCGACGCCGCCCGTGGTGGCGGTGCTGGCCGGCTGGCTGGCCGGACGCGACCTCGCCCTCGGCGACCTGCGCACCGGGCAGTCGCTGGAGGAGGCCTATCTGGCCATCACGGGCGCCCGGGACGACACCGCCTCGACGCCGGGCTCGGTGCAGGACGGCCCGGGCCGGCGCTCGCGCCGTGCCCGGGGACGACGCTGATGCGGCCGCTCCTCGCCCAGGTGCGGGCCGAACTGACCATGCTGTTCACCAACGGCGAGAGCGTCTTCCTCACCCTCGGGATCCCGGTGGTGTTCCTCCTGTTCTTCAGCGCCGTACACGTGCTGCCGGTCGGGACGCCGCACCCCGTCGACTTCCTGGTGCCGGGCATCCTGGCCCTGGCCGTGATGTCGACGTCCATGACCGCCCTGTCCATCGGGACCGGGTTCGAGCGGGGCTACGGCGTGCTGAAGCGGCTCGGCTCCACCCCGCTCGGTCGGCCCCGGCTGCTGGCGGCCAAGATCATCGCCGTCATCGCCGTGGAGATCCTGCAGGCCGGCGTGCTGGTCGCCGTCGGCTACGCCCTGGGCTGGAATCCCGGTGGACCCGGGGGCTCCGGGGCCTGCGTGGGCCAGGCCCTCCTGGCCATGGTGTTGGGGACGGTCGCCTTCGGGGGGATCGGCCTGATACTGGCCGGGACGCTCAAGCCCCTGGTGAACCTGGCCGTGGTCAACGCCCTGTTCGTGATCCTGCTGCTGCTCGGCGGGATGTTGATCCCGCTGTCCAAGCTGCCGGTGTGGCTGGCCGACCTGTCGCGTCTCCTGCCGGCCGCCGCCCTGGCCGAGGCGCTCCACGACACGCTCGGACGTGGCGTCGGCGTGACCGGGCACGACTGGGTCGTGCTGGTGGTCTGGGCAGTGGCCGCGCCCGTCGTGGCCGCCGTCACCTTCCGCTGGGAGTAGCGCCCCCCGGACCTCAGTGGTCACCGACCAGGCGGTGGACCCAACTGTCCAACTGCGCCTGGGTGAGCGGGCCCAGCACGTGGCCGACCACCGTTCCCGACTCGTCGATGAAGAACGTGCTGGGGAACGCCGTGAGGCCGTAGACGGTGGCCGACAGATGGAGGTCGGGGTCCTGACCGACCGGGTAGGTGATCCCGGCGTGCTGGATGAAGGGCACGGCGTTCGACGGCTTGTCGGCGGCGTCGACCCCGACGAACTGCAGCACCGACCCCTTGGCCTGCTCGGTCCGGGCGGTCGCCGCGATCAGCGGGGTCTCCTTCTGGCACGGGCCGCACCACGAGGCGAAGAAGTTGAGTACCACGGGGTGGTGGCGGTCGACGCCGAGGGCGTGGAGGTCGACCGGGGCTCCCCCGACGACGGACGGCACGACGAAATTGGGGGCCTTCGACCCCACCGGCACCACGCCTCCGGATCCGGACTTGGAGTTCGACGTGGTGCCCAGTCCCACGAAGAGGACGACGGCGAGGACGGCGGCGAGGACCAGCCCGATGAGGAAGGCCCGGAGGCGCCGGGGCGGCCGGGGAGCCGGCGGAGGGGCCGGGGAGCCGTCCGGCGTCCCTGTCAATGCTGGATGAAGACGTCGACCGCCATGATGACGAAGAGCAGCGTCAGGTACGTGATCGAGTAGCTGAACAGCTGCATCGACGCCTTCGGGGTGGCCCGCACCCAGAGCCGGATGTCCAGCGCGATGAACGCGGCCCCGAGCACGGCGGCCGACACCACGTACAGGGGGCCCAGATGGGCCACTGGGGCGAGGACCAGGGTCGTGGCGACCATGGCGACCGTGTAGGCGAGTATCTCGAAGGCGGTGCGCCGGAAGGTGGCCACCACCGGCATCATCGGCACGTGGGCCGCTTCGTAGTCGTCCTTGTACTTGAAGGCCAGCGCCCAGAAGTGGGGCGGCGTCCACAGGAAGATGACGCCGAAGAGGACGACCGGTGCCCAGGCCAGCGAGTCCGTGACCGCCGCCCAGCCCACCAGGACCGGCATGGCCCCGGCCGCCCCGCCGATCACGATGTTCTGCTTGCTCGTCCGCTTCAGCCAGAGCGTGTAGATGAAGACGTAGAACAGGGTGGCCGACACGGCCAGCACGGCCGAGAGCAGGTTGACCCACGCCCACAGCTCGACGAAGGCGACGACCTCCAGGGTCACGGCGAAGATCAGAGCGCTGCGGGGGGCGATGGCTCCGGTGACCAGCGGACGTTTGGCCGTGCGGTGCATGAGCTTGTCGATGTCCCGGTCGACGTACATGTTGATGGCGTTGGCGCCACCGGCGGCGAGGGCCCCGCCGACCAGGGTGGCGATCATCAGCCAGACGCCCGGGAGGCCGCCCTTGGCCAGGATCATCGTCGGCAGCGTCGTGATCAGCAGCAGTTCGATGATGCGCGGCTTGGTCAGGGCGACATAGGCGCCGACGCGCGCGAGCACGGACGTGCGGGCCGGAAAGACCACGGCGGGGACGGACATCGCCGCCCAGACTATCCCCAACCCCTCCACCGGGCCGGAACGCCCCCTCCAGCCGGCCTCCGGTCTGGGACACGCCCGGGCCGGGCGGTACGATCGGTGGACGGTGTCCAAGTTCACGCCCGGTCCCCGGGCCTTCCTCGTGCTGTGCCGCCTATCGCTGGCCACGATCATCCTGAACGTCGCCACCGGGGCGGCCGTCCGGCTGTCGGGATCGGGCCTCGGCTGCCCGGACTGGCCGACCTGCAGCCACCAGCAGCTGACGCCGGCCCTGTCGTTGCACCCCGACATCGAGTTCGGGAACCGGATGGTCGTGACGCTCCTGGTGGTCTGCTGTGCGGTGACCTGGGTGGCGTCGCTGCTGCGGCGTCCGGCCCGACGGGACCTGCGCTGGCTGTCGGGCGGCCTGCTCCTCGGGATCCTGGGCGAGGCGGTACTGGGGGCCGCCGTCGTGTACTCGAAGCTCAACGCCTACGTGGTGATGATCCACTTCATGGTCGGCATCGCCCTGTTGGCCGTGGCCGTGGAACTGTGCCTACGGGCCACCCACGGACCGGGACGGGGCACCGTGGCCGTCTCCCGGCGGGTGCTGGTGCTGACCCGGGTCTACCTGGTCCTCCTCACCTGCGCCCTGGTGGCCGGGACAGCCACGACGGGGGCCGGGCCCCATGCGGGCGGCAAAGGGGCCAAACGCGTGCCCATAGGCCTGTCCGACATGACCCGCATCCACGCCGAAACGGTCTGGGTCACGGCGTTCGTGCTCCTGGCCGTCCTCTACACCCTGTGGAAGTCCGATGCCCCCGCGCGCATCCAGCAGTCCGGCCGGATCCTGCTGGCGGCCATGGTCGTACAGGGCATGATCGGCTACACCCAGTACTTCACCAAGCTGCCGGCCGTGCTGGTCGGATTCCACGTCGTCGGGGCCACCATCGTCGTTACCGTCGCCCTGTGGTTCCACCACGGTCTGTCCGACCACCTGCCCGAGGCGGTGGACGCGGCCGCCGGTGACCCGGCCGACCCGGAGGCAACCGAGGCCCCCCGGGCTCCCGAGCCACTGCCGGAGCCGGAGCCGGCGTGAGGGTGCCCCAGCCACCGTGGCGTCGTTCCGTCCCGACGCGCCCGACCGCCGTGGTGCCCCCCGAGACGGCGCCGGTCGGTGACCTCGGGACCATCATCGACCAGGACACCACCGAGGACCGCCCCTGGCTGGTGATCGTGTGGAACGATCCCATCAACCTGATGTCGTTCGTGACCTTCGTGCTCCAGAAGCTGTTCGGCTACTCGAAGGAGAAGGCCACCACCCTGATGCTCGACATCCACCACAAGGGCCGCGCCGTGGTCTCGTCGGGCACCCGCGAACGGGCCGAGCTCGACGTCTACCGCCTCCACGAGCACGGCCTGTGGGCGACGATGGAGCAGTCCGGGTGAGTGCGCCGGCCACGGGCCGGCGATCGTGAGCTCGCCCATCAAGCGCCGCCGGGACGGTCGCTACGTCATCCGTCTCGATGCCAACGCCCGGGTGGTCCTGGCCAACCTGGCCGCCCAGCTCCCCGAGGCCCTGGGCACGCGCGACCCGATGGTGCGCCGTCTGTTCCCTCCGGCCTACACGGCCGAGGACCAGACGCGTGCCGAACAGGACTACCGGGAGCTGGTGGACACCGCCCTGGTCAACCACCACGTCCGGGCCCTCGAGACCCTCGTGGCGACATCCGAGGCGGATTCGCTCACCGAGGAGGAATTCCTGGCCTGGCTCGACGCCGTGGGATCCCTGCGCCTGGTGCTCGGGACCCGGCTCGACGTCCACGAGGACATGGAACCCCCCGATCCCCAGGACCCCCAGGCCGCCGAGTACGGCCTCTTCCTGTTCCTCGGCGAGCTGCAGTACCTGATGGTGGAGCTGCTGGCGGGCGACCTGCCCGACGAGGGGCGGCCCGAAGGCGCCCTCTGATCCCTCTGCTAAAGTCCGTAAGCCCTATTCGGGAACGAGCCCCCATCGTCTAGCGGCCGAGGACGCCGCCCTTTCAAGGCGGTAACACGGGTTCGAATCCCGTTGGGGGTGCCGTACACCCCAGCACGCAAGAGCTGGTTGGGGACCTGTGGTGCAGTTTGGAGTGCACGCCGCCCTGTCAAGGCGGAGGTCGCGGGTTCAAATCCCGTCAGGTCCGCCACTCCGGAGCCCCCGTCACGGGGTCCGGGGCGAGGTCGGGTAGCTCAGTTGGTAGAGCGCGCGCCTGAAAAGCGTGAGGTCACCGGATCGACGCCGGTCCCGACCACCAGGAAGGGCCGCGGGCGGCGCCGGCATCGCCGGCACCGGCTCAGTCGAGCGGTAGGCGGGCCGCGACGGCCTCGAGGGCGCCGAGGTGCCCGGCCACCGACCCGAGTCCGGAGCCCATCGTGTTGATCGAGAGATGGGTGGCGCCTTCCGCCCGCCATTCCTCTATCCGGCGGACCGTGTCGTCGGCGTCGCCGTTCCAGTCGACCCGGCCTTCCATACCGATGGCGTCCGGGTCACGCCCCGCCCGCTCCGCCGACCCGGCGATCACGGCCCGGGCGGCGTCGAGCTGCTCCCCGGGCTGCACCAGCGGGAACCAGCCGTCGGCCAACCGGCCCATCCGCTCGTACGCCCGGGACGACGCACCTCCGAACCAGACCGGGATCGGGCGCTGCACGGGCAGCGGGGCGATTCCGGCCCCGGTCACGCGGTCGAACTCCCCGTCCGCGGTCACCGACCGTTCCGTCCAGTAGCGGCGCAGCAGTCCCACCTGTTCCTCCAGCCGCCGGCCCCGGGTGGAGAAGTCCTGTCCCAGGGCCTCGTACTCCACCGGGTTCCACCCGATGCCGACCCCGAGCCGGAAGCTCCCCCGGGTGAGCAGGTCCACCTCGGCCGCCTGCTTGGCCACGAGAGCCGTCTGGCGTTGCGGGAGGATCGTGATGCCGGTGACCAGGGCGAGCGAGGTGCACCCGGCCAGGAACCCGAACAGCACGAACGGCTCGTGGAACTGGGTGTCGACGTCGTAGGGACCTCTCCACGGCTGGTGGACCTCGGTGTCCGCCCCCACCACGTGGTCGTAGGCGACGACGTGCTGGTAGCCCAGGTCCTCGACGCCGAGGGCGTAGCTGCGCACGGCGCCCACGTCGGGCCCGATCTCGGTCTGGGGGAGGACGACACCGATGCGCATCACACGGCTCCTGGGCTCGGGGCGGGGGCGCCGGGCCCTCCGCCGGACCCACGCTACCGACACCGTGACGAGGTGGAGGCGACGGGCCGGAGCGGCGGGTCGAGGAATTCTGCCCGGAGGGGTTGACATCCGCTGTATTGCGATATATCGTGATTGCACGTGAGCGGGTCATGAAGACCCGCCATCCAAACCGCAGGCGCCGGTCGGACGACCGGCGACCTACCGATGACAGGAGGCAGACACCATGTACGGAAACCACGAATACGACACATCACACGCTGGACACCGGGGCCCACGGTTCGGCCCCCCGCCCGCCGGCCGGGGCGACCGCTTCGTCGGCGACCCGAGAGGTCGCGGACGGGGCCGGGGACGGGGCCGCGACGGCTTCGGTCCGGGATTCGGACGCCACGGAGGCTTCGGAGGTCCCCCCGGACGGGGCGGCAAGGCCCGGCGGGGCGACGTCCGCGCCGCCATCCTCGCCCTCCTCGCCGAGGAGCCGATGCACGGCTACCAGATCATCACCGAGCTCACCGAGCGCAGTGGCGGGGTCTGGCGTCCCAGCCCGGGTTCGGTCTACCCGACGCTCTCGGCCCTGGAGGATCAGGGTCTCGTGACCGCCGACACCTCGGAGGGCCGTAGGGTGTTCCAGCTCACGCCCGAGGGCCGGACCGAGGCGGAGGCGGCCGGCGACGGCCCCACCCCTTGGGAGGAGGCCGCCGGTGGAGACCGGTCCATCCCCGACATGATGGGGCTCATGGTCCAGGTCGCGAAGGCCACCAAGCAGGTGGCCCAGGCCGGCAGCCCCGGCCAGATCCGGACGGTGGGCGAGATCCTCACCGACACCCGCCGCAAGATCTATCTGGTCCTCGCCGAGGGAGACACCCCCGAGGCGTCCGACGGGGACGCCTGACCGCTCGCGGGGGACGCTCCCCCGTCCCGCCGGTTCCGGACAGGCTCACCATCGACACGGCGCCCTCCGGGGCGCCGTGTCGCGTCCCCGCCGCTTGCTACCTTCGTGGCACCACCGACGAGGAGAGCCCATGCCCACCGAACCACCGCCGCCCACGGAACCCGCCGGGCGCCTCACCGAGTTGGGCTTCTACGGCCTGGCCGGTCAGCCCGGCAGCACCCGGGACCTCGTCGACGAGGTGCGCGCCGGGGAGGCACTCGGGTTCGGCTCGGTGTTCCTGTCCGAGCGGTTCGACAAGAAGGAGATCGGCGTCCTGTCGGGAGCGGCCGGTGCGGTCAGCGACGACCTGACGATCGTCACGGCGGCCACCAACCACAACACCCGCCACCCCATGATCACCGTGGGCCTGGCCCGATCGATGCAGAGCCTCACCGGCGGCCGCTTCGTGCTCGGCCTCGGGCGGGGTATCCCGATCATCCAGGACACCTACGGGATCCCCCGGATCACGACGGCCGCCCTCGAGGACTTCGCAGGGATCATGAAGCGGCTCTTCCGCGGTGAGTTCATCGTGGGCCACGAGGGTCCGGCCGGGTCGTGGCCCGTGCTCTACCTGGCGGCCATCGACGAGGACCTGCCACTCGGGCTGGTGGCCTTCGGACCCCACAGCCTGGCCCTCGGCGGTCGATGCTTCGACCAGGTCATCCTGCACACGTTCTTCACCGAGGAGACCACCCAGCGGTGCGTCGCCGCCGTCCGACAGGCCGCCGAACGGGCGGGCCGGGACCCCGGGGCCGTCCAGGTCTGGTCGTGCCTGGCCACCATCGGCGACCACATCCCGCCGGACCTGGCACTGATGAAGTCCGTGGGGCGCCTGGCCACGTACCTCCAGGGTTACGGCGATCTCCTCGTGGCCACCAACGGCTGGGACCCGGCCGTGCTCGACCGCTTCCGGGCCGATCCCGTGGTGTCCGGCTTCCTCGGGGGCATCGACTCGCACGCCACGACCGACCAGCTCGAGCACATCGCCACCCTGCTGCCCGACGAGTGGCTGGCCGCCAGCGCCACCGGCACGGCGGCGCGGTGTGCGGCGACGGTGCGGGGTCAGCTGGCCCTGGGCTGCGACGGTGTCATCCTCCACGGCGCCACCCCGTCCGAACTCGCGCCCGTCGTCGCCGCCTACCGGGCCGCCTGACCGGGCCGATCAGCGGCTGCGACCGTGGACCATCCCGAACACCTTCGACACGACCTCGGTGGCCCGCGCCGGCCGGCCGAAGCTGGTGAGGTTGAGCGGGAGGGCGAAGCGCTGGGCGGTCACCGCCTTCGAACGGGTGAACTCGCGTAGGCCGTCGGCGCCGTGGATGCGACCGAACCCCGACTCGCCGACCCCACCGAAGGGGAGACCCGGAACCATGGCGAAGGTCATGATCGAGTTGACCGAGGTCATGCCCGACCGCATCCGGCGGGCCAACTCGACCCCCCGGCGCCGGTCACCGGTGAAGACGGCACCACCCAGTCCGTAGGCGGAGTCGTTGGCCAGGGTGAGCCCCTCTTCGATGTCGCGCACCCGCGTGACGGTCAGGGTCGGGCCGAACGTCTCCTCCCGCACGGCGTCCGAGTCCTCGGGCACGTCCACCAGGATCGTCGGTCCGATCCCGGTCACGGCCACCGACGCCTCGCCCCCGACCACGGCCCGCCCTCCCCGCTGCAGGGCGTCCTTCACGTGACGACGGACGGTCTCGACCTGGGACGGCATGGTGGGCGGCCCCCAGGAGGCACCGTCGGCGGTGCCCGGGGCCAGGTCCCGGGCCTTGCCGGCCAAGAGGTCGACGAAGCGGTCGTAGACGCGGTCGGCCACGTAGACGCGCTCGGTCCCGATGCACGTCTGTCCCCCGTTCGACATGCCGCACCACAGGGCGGCGTCGGCCGCGGCCTCGAGGTCGGCGTCGTCGTCGACGAGCAGGGCGTCCTTGCCACCGCACTCCATGAGCACCGGCACGAGACCCTCGGCGCAGGCGGCCATGACCTTCCGGCCCGTCGAGGCCGACCCGGTGAACGCGAGCTTGTCGACCCCCGAGCGGCACAGTGCCGCCCCGGTGTCACCCAGGCCGGTGACGAGGGTGAACACGTCACGCCCCTCGGGCACGGCCCGGGCCCAGGCGTCGACCATCCAGCGACCGATGCCCGGGGTGTACTCACTGGGCTTGAAGACCACCGCGTTGCCCGCCGCCAGGGCGTAGGCGATGGAGCCCATCGGCGTGAAGACGGGGTAGTTCCACGGGCCGATGACGCCGACGACGCCCAGGGGCAGGTACTCGACGGTGGCCGTGTTGTTGAGGGCCGTCAGGCCGGGGAAGACGCGTCGCGGCCCGAGCTCCCGACGGGCGTGGGCCGACGCCCAGGTGAGGTGGTCCACCACCAGGGTGATCTCGAGCACCGCGTCGGCGTGGGGCTTGCCGTTCTCCCGGTGGACCAGGTCGGCCAGCTCGTCCATGCGGCGGGCTATCTCCGCCTTGAACCGCCGGAGGTGGACCGCCCGGCCGGTGAACCCCAGGGTGCGCCACCACACGGAGGCGGCCCGCGCCCGGTCCACCGCGGCGGCCACGGTGACGGCGTCGTCCACCGGATAGGTGCCGACGACCGACCCGGTCGCCGGGTCGAGGGAGTCGAAGGTCGGGGCGTCGCCGCCCGGTTCGTGGCGGAGCTGCTCGATGGTGGCCATGGGTTCAGGCTACCGACGACCGACCCCGTTCGGGCCGGTGGGCCGGACGGCGGGTGGGCGGATGGTCGCAAGGGCGCGGCCCGGTGCGGCCCGGGAAGGAGCGGTCAGGCGCCCTCGTAGTCGAACCCGAGGTCGGGCGCCGTGAGGAGCGCCCGGAATTCGAGTCCCTCGGCCGCCGCCATGGCCCTGCATGTTCCGCCCCGGTCGACCACGGCGACCAGGAGCACCGGCTCGGCGCCGAACTCCCGGACGGCGGTGGCCGCCTCGAGCAGCGACGTGCCCCGGGTCACCGTGTCCTCGGTGATGACGACCCGGTCACCGGGGTCCAGGGCACCGGCGATGCGTCCGCCCGCCCCGTGGTCCTTCGCCTCCTTGCGCACGCTGAACGCCTTGAGCGCCCGGCCGCGGGTGGCGGCCACCCCGGCGGTCACGAAGGCGACCGGGTCGGCGCCCATGGTCAGGCCACCGATGGCGTCGACGTCGTCGGGCACCACCGACAGGATCCCGTCGGCCACCAGCACCATGGCCTCGGGTCGGCAGACCGTCTGCTTGGAGTCGATGAACCACGACGACTTCCGCCCCGACTTGAGGGTGAAGTCCCCCCGCTTGACGGAGTGCTCCAGCAGATGGGCCCGCAGCGCCCCGAACGGGGTGTCGGGCAGCGCGTCGGTCTTCGGTGTTCCGATGTCCATCATTCCCTCAGCTCTCCCACAGTGGCGGGCCGGTCAGCTCGACTCCCCGCTCGCCCTCCTCGACCCAACCGACGGGCACCGGATCGACCCCCGCGCCGGACAGCGCGGTCGTGGCCTCCTCCACGCTGTCGGACGCCACCACCATCACCATCCCCAGCCCGAGATTGAAGACGCGGCACATCTCGTCGTCGTCCACCATCCCGAGCCGCCGGATCTCGGTGAAGATCGGCGGGATCGACCAGGACCCCCGGACGAGCACCGCCCGGGTGCCTCCGGGCAGGACCCGCGGGATGTTGCCGGCGAACCCGCCGCCGGTCACGTGGGCGACGGCGTGCACCTCGGCGGCGGCCATGGCGGCCCGCACGGCCGGGGTGTAGATCACCGACGGCCGGAGGAGTTCGTCGGCCACGGTGGCGTCCGCACCCGGCCATGCCGGATCGTCGAACCGGCGCCCCGCGCGCTCCAGCAGGACGTGACGGGCCAAGGTGTAACCGTTCGACCGGAGCCCCGGCGACGGCAGACCCAGCAGCACGTCCCCGGGCGCCACCCGGTGCGGCCCGAGGATCTCGTCCCGCTCGACCACGCCCACGGCGAAGCCCACGAGATCGAATTCGTCGGTCGCCATGATGCCGGCGTGTTCGGCCATCTCCCCCCCGAGCAGGGTGGCACCGACCTGGCGGCACCCCTCGGCCACCCCGGACACGAGGTCGGCCATGCGGGTCGGATCGACACTGCCCGTCGAGATGTAGTCGAGCAGGAACAGGGGCTCCGCGCCTTGGCAGACCAGGTCGTCCACGCACATGGCGACCAGGTCGATGCCGACGGTGTCGAGCCGCCCGACCGCCTGGGCCACGGCGGCCTTGGTGCCCACCCCGTCGGTGCCCGACACCAGGACCGGATGCCGGTAGCGGGCGGTGTCGAGCGCGAAGAGCCCACCGAAGTCACCCAGGCCGCCCAACACCTCGGGACGGCGGGTGGAGGCCACCATCGGCTTGATCAGGTCGACAGCCCGCTCGCCGGCGTCGATGTCCACGCCCGCCGCCGCATAGGTGGCGGGGACGTCGGAGGTCCGGTCCGTCACGCCCCGGTCGAGCCGGCGGCCGCCGGGACGGCGGGCCGTTCGGCGATGGCCACCGGGACGGCCACCGGCACCGGGTAGACACCGGTCAGGCAGGCGTCGCAGAACCCGGCGTTCGGGGCGTCGATGGCCTCGACCAGGTGATCGATGGTCAGGTACTCGAGGGAGTCCACGTCGAGGAACTCGACGATCTCGTCGAGGGACTTGACGGCGGCCAGCAGCTCGGTCCGGTCGGGGGTGTCGATGCCGTAGTAGCAGGGCCACTGGAACGGCGGTGAGGAGATGCGCAGGTGGACCTCGAGGGCGCCGGCCTCGCGCAGCATCTTCACCATGGCCCGGGTGGTGGTGCCCCGGACGATCGAGTCGTCGACCACGACCACCCGCTTGCCGGCGATGTTCTCGCGCAGCGGGTTCAGCTTGCGGCGCACCCCGTTCGCCCGCTCGGCCTGGGTCGGCGCGATGAAGGTCCGGCCGATGTAGCGGTTCTTGACGAGGCCCTGGCCGTAGGGGATGCCCGAGGCGAAGGCGTAGCCCTCGGCGGCCGGGACCCCGGAGTCGGGCACGCCCATCACCAGGTCGGCCGCCACCGGCCGCTGTCCGGCCAGGAGCTGACCCATCCGACGGCGGGCCCCGTGGACCTCGTTGCCGTAGAGCCGGGTGTCGGGCCGGGCGAAGTACACGAACTCGAAGATGCACAGCTTGGGGTCGATGCGGGCGGCCGGGAAGGGGTGCTCCGAGCGGACCTCCTTGCCGTCGATGACCACCATCTCCCCGGGTTCGAGTTCGCGGATGAAGGTGGCGCCGATGACGTCCAGGGCCGGCGACTCCGACGCCAGCACCCAGCCCTGCTCGTACTCGGCCGTCGCGTCGAGACGTCCGAGGCACAGTGGCCGGAAGCCGTTCGGGTCGCGCACCCCGATGATGCGGTCGGCATCCATCAGCACGAAGGAGAAGGCTCCCTCCACGTCCGGGAGGACCTGCATCAGGGCGTCCTCGAAGTCGTCGGCGTGCTCGGCGCGCGTCCTGTCGGGCCCGTCGGGTGGGAAGGCCCGGGCCAGCAGCTCGGCCACCAGGTCACTGTCCGACGACACCAGGCCGGGGAGCATGGACGCCTGCTCGGCCAGGGCCACGGTGTTGGTCAGATTGCCGTTGTGGGCCAGACAGAAGCCGGCCCGTCCGACGCCCCGGAAGACCGGCTGGGCGTTGATCCAGTCGCTCGAACCGGCCGTCGAGTAGCGGGTGTGGCCGATGGCCAGGTGACCGCGCAGGCCGGAGAGCTTGCGCTCGTCGAACACCGTGGTGACGAGACCCATGTCCTTCATCACCGTGATGAGGTCACCGTCACTGACGGCCATACCGGCCGATTCCTGGCCGCGGTGCTGGAGGGCGTAGAGACCGTCGAAGGTCAGGTGTGCGACGGGTCGCCCCGGGGCGTACACCCCGAAGACGCCACACGCTTCCTTGGCCTCCATCATCGGTTGGTCACCGCACACACCGGGGGTCGTCGGTCGGGTCGGACGAGGTCGTGCACCCAGGCTCGCCGATCACGTGCACCACTCTAGTGCCACCTCCCCCGACCCCGCCCACCCGGACCCGGGGCGTCCGGCCGGCCGGTAGCGTCGCCGGGGTGATCGACCTCCATACCCACTCGACGGTATCGGACGGGAGCGAGCCACCCGAGCGGATCGTGGAGCTGGCCCACGAGGTGGGCTGCAGTGCGCTGGCGCTCACCGACCACGACTCACTGGCCGGGCTGGCCCGGGCCCGGGCCCGGGCCGGCGAACTGGGCATCCGACTGGTTCCGGGCTGCGAGGTGTCCTGTGTCCCCATCGCCGGCGGCGGAGTGCACGTCCTCGTCTACTTCGTCGACGACCCCGCGAGCCCGCTCGGACTGGAGCTCGACCGGCTGCGTGACGACCGCCGGACCCGCAACCTGGCCCTGGTGGAACGGTTGGGCGAGCTCGGCATACCGGTCACCTTCGCCCAGGCGGCGGCCCACGCCGGCAGCGAGGCGGGGGTCGGTCGCCCGCACTTCGCCCAGGCCATGGTGGACGTCGGCGCGGTGGGCTCGGTCGAGGAGGCCTTCGACCGCTACCTGTCGAACGGTGGCGCCGCCTACGTGCCCAAGGGGCGGCTCTCCGTCGCCGACGTGTGCGGGCTGGCCCGCGACTCGGGGGGCGTGGCCGTCCTCGCCCACCCCCTGACGATCGGTCTGGAGGGCGACGCGCTGGCGGCCACCGTGGCGGACATGGCCGAGGCCGGGCTGGGGGGACTCGAGGCCGTCTACGGCCGCTACTCGCCCCGGACCCGCACCGATCTCGCCAACCTCGCCCGTCGGTTCGACCTCGTCCCCACCGGGGGCTCGGACTTCCACGGGGTGACCAAGCCCGACCTGCACGTGGGGACCGGCACCGGTGACCTCAAGGTGCCGGACCGGGTCATCGACCGGCTCGAGGCGGCCCGGCCCGCGAGCTGAGCCCGGCCGACCGGCATGCCGGTCGCCCTGTCGTGGGCGTCAGTTCGTGACCGGGGCCAGGTCATCCAGGAGGTCGGGCAGCCGGCCCCGCCAGACGGCCGCCGCCTCGTCGAGGTCGAGGTCGACCAGATCGTCGATGACGATGCGCCCACCCGTCGCCGAGCCGAGCACCCGGAACCCGACTCCGGCGTCGGCCGCCCGGGAGAGCAGTGCGTGCGGGTCCGTGGTGCACACCACGACCCGCGACGGCGTCTCGGAGAAGAGTTCGTGGTGGTCGGCCACTCCCGAGACCTGCACCCCGACGCCCGAGCGGACCGCCAGTTCGGCCAGGGCGACCCCGAGGCCGCCGCCCGATACGTCGTGGATGCCCTGGACCAGCGTCCCTCTACCGGCCACCCCCTCGGCCACCAGGCCGGCCACGAAGTCCACCAGTCGGGCGTGCCCGGCGAGGTCGATGGAGGGCAGCGTGCCGTTGCGGTGGTGGCGGAGCTGGACGGCCCAGCGCGATCCCGCCAGCGAGGGCGGCCGGTGCCGGACGTCCGAGTTGCCCACGCTGGCGTCCAGCAGGACCAGGGTGCCACCTTCGACGAGCGTCACCCCGGGAGGGCGGGCGGCCAGGTGCTCGATGAGCCCGAGGGCGCCGATGACCGGTGTCGGGTCGATGTCCCGACCGAAGCTCTCGTTGTACAGGCTGACGTTGCCCCCGATCACCGGGAGCCCGAGTGCCCGGCAGGCCTCGGACATCCCGTCGACGGCTTCGGACAGCTGCCACATGACTTCGGGGTGCTCGGGATTGCCGAAGTTGAGACAGTTGACGACGGCCTTCGGCGTGGCTCCCGAGCAGGCCAGGTTGAGAGCGGCCTCGGCCACGGTGGCCACCGTGCCGGCCCGCGGGTCCAGGGCGCACCAGGTGGGGTTGGAGTCGGTGGTGAGCGCCAGCCCGCGCTCCGAGGCGGGAAGTCCCGGGGCCGCCAGCCGGAGCACCGCACTGTCACCGCCGGGACCTTCGACGGTGTTGAGGAAGAGCTGGTGGTCGTACTGGCGGTAGACCCACGTGGGATCGGCCAGCAGGGCCAGGAGGTCGTGCCCGCAGTCCGAGGGGCCCGGTAGCGCGCCGGGGTCGTCGGCCAGACGGGCGTCCTGGTCGGCCGGGCGGGCGAGCGGCCGTCGGTACAGAGGGGCGTCCTCGCTGAGGGCGACGGCCGGCACGTCACCCAGGACGGCCCCGTCGAACCCGTCGAGGATCCGCAGGCGACCGGGGGCGCCGTCAGGGGCCTCGGTGACGCGCCCGACCACAGCCGCCCGGACCTCCCACTTGGCACAGACCTCCTGCACCCGGGCCAGGTCCCCGGGTGTGACGATGGCCAGCATCCGCTCCTGGCTCTCGGACGTCATGACCTCGTAGTCCACCATTCCCGGTTCGCGGCGGGGCACGGCCGACACGTCGACGTCCATGCCCACCCCACCCCGGGCGGCCGTCTCGCTCGTGGCGCACACCAGGCCGGCGCCCCCCAGGTCCTGGATGCCCACGACGAGCTTGGCGTCGAGCAGCTCGAGGCACGCCTCGATCAGCCGCTTCTCCTCGTAGGGGTCCCCCACCTGCACACTGGGCCGCTTGGCCGCCTCCTCCGCCTCGTCGCCGCCGCCGAACCCGGCCGAGGCGAGCACGCTGACCCCACCGATCCCGTCCCGTCCGGTCGACGACCCCAGCAGCACGGCCAGGTTGCCCGGGCCGGACGCCTGGCCGAGCACCAGGCGCTCCGTGGGCAGCACGCCCAGGCAGAGCACGTTGACCAGAGGGTTCTGGGAGTAGCACGGATCGAAGGTGAGCTCGCCGCCGATGGTGGGGACGCCCACGGAATTGCCGTAGCCGGAGATGCCCGCCACGACACCTTCGATCAGCCACTGCTGCCTGGCCTCCGTCGGGTCGCCGAAGAAGAGGGGGTCCATCACCGCGATCGGCCGGGCTCCCATGGTGAAGATGTCCCGCAGGATGCCCCCCACCCCGGTGGCCGCGCCCTGGTAGGGCTCGATGGCCGAGGGATGGTTGTGGGATTCGATGCGGATGGCCACGGCGATCCCGTCACCGGCGTCGATGACTCCGGCGTTCTCTCCCGGTCCGACGAGGACGTGCGGTCCCTCGGTGGGCAGCCGGCGCAGGTGGACCCGCGACGACTTGTAGGAGCAGTGCTCGCTCCACATCACGGCGAACAGCGCCAGTTCGAGGTGGTTGGGGGCCCGTCCGAGGATGCCTTCCACCTCGTCACGTTCGGCGTCGGTCAGCCCGAGGGCCCGGTGCAGTCCCTCCTCCGAAACCTCCACCCGGTCGACCTGTGCGTCTCCACTCGGCTCCATGCGATGAGGATACCCGTCCCACGCCCGGGCTCCGGTGGCCGGTGTGCCCGTCGTCCTGACGAGGCCTGCTCGGGCCACTACCGGCCGGGGCCCGGACACAGTCGCCGATATTTACCCGGAAATTCGGCCCGTCACAACGCCTGTCGCCGCGCCCGGGTCGGCGGTCCACCACCGGTCCGGCCCCAGCATTTCGGCCGTTCAGCGTACCGCCCGGGCCCGCAACACCCCGGGACACCGCGGGAACGAATCTTCAGTTGCAACGGAATTCGTTGCCAGGTATCCGCGAATGTGGACGGCCGATACTGACTAGCATTATGTATGATGTAGTGTATCGATTTGTTATAAATGCCCCGACTCAGGAAACGTGAGAACATGCCAGCTGCCACCCCCACCAAAGCCCGCAAGAAGACACCGATGTCCGCCGAACACAAGGCGGCGCTCGCCAAGGGTCGCGAAGAGGGCCGCATCGTGCGGCAGTACCTCGAGGCACTCGAGTCGACCAAACCCCGCCGGGGACGCAAGCGCACACCCGACTCCATCCGCAAGCGGCTGACCACCATCGACAACGCCCTGCCCGAGGCCGACCCGTTGAACCGCCTCCACCTGGTCGAGGAGAAGCAGCGCCTGGAATCCGAACTGGCCCACAGTGGCGACGTGGTGGACCTGGCCGCCCTCGAGAAGAGTTTCATCAAGGTCGCCCGTCAGTACGGGGAGCGCAAGGGCATCTCGTACTCGGCCTGGCGCACGGTGGGCGTGAGCGCCTCGGTGTTGCAGCAGGCCAAGATCCCCCGCTCGAGGAGCTGAGCCCGGGCGGCGACCGCCTCCGGCCATGACGGGCCGGGGGCCGGTCCGGCCGCGGCCGCTCAGCCGACGGGCATCGGCGCGGCCGCGGTGCGCAGCAGAGCCTGCAGGAGCACGACCCCGTCCTGCGAACCGAGGAGCACGTCGGACGCCCGCTCGGGATGGGGCATGAGGCCGACGACGTTCCGCCCGGCGTTGCACACTCCGGCGATGTCGTCGACCGAACCGTTGGGGTTGTCGACGTAGCGCAACACCACCCGGCCCTCGGCCCGCAGTTCGGCCAGGGTTTCGGCGTCGCAGGTGTAGTTCCCCTCGAAGTGGTTGATGGGGATGGCCAGTTCGGTTCCGACCGGGACGCCGGACGTCAGCGCCGTGTCGTCGCGCTCGACCCGCAGCACGGTGGTGGCGCACACGAAGCGCAGTCCACGGTTCTTCTGCAGAGCGCCGGGCAGCAGTCCGGCTTCGGTGAGCACCTGGAAGCCGTTGCAGATGCCCACGACGGGACCGCCCCCGGCGGCGAAGGCCGACACCGCCTCCATGACCGGGGAGAACCGGGCGATGGCGCCCGGTCGCAGGTAGTCGCCGTGGGCGAAGCCCCCGGGCAGGATCAGGGCGTCGTACCCCGAGACCGACGTGGCCCCGTGCCAGACCAGGTCGGCGGTGCCGCCCAGCCGTTCGACGGCCCGGACCGCGTCGTACTCGCAGTTGGTCCCCGGAAACAGGACGACGCCGAGCCGGGGCGCCATCAGCCGGCGGTCCCGGCGGGTCGGACCGTGACCAGGGACTCCTCGATGACCGGATTGGCCAGCAGGCGGTCGGCCACCACCGTGGCCTGGGCCAGGGCGTCGGACTCGTCGGCGGCGGCCAGATCGAAGCGGAAGGACTTCCCGGCCCGCACCGCGGTCACGCCGTCGAGCCCGAGGGCGGGCAGGGCCCGCTCGATGGTGGCCCCCTGGGGGTCGGCGATCCCGTCGCGCAGGAGGACCTCGACCTGCGCCGAGAACTGGCGGGTGGCGGTCATGTCAGGCACCGTACCAGTCGGCCAGCGAGCGGCCGCAGACCCGTTCGTAGGCGGCCACGTACCGGTCCGATGTCTCCTGCACGATCCCGTCCGGGAGGGCGGGGGGTGGCGGCTGCTTGTCCCACGGCTGGGCCTCGAGCCAGTCGCGCAGGGGCTGCTTGTCGAACGACGGCGGGTTGGTGCCCGGGGCGCAGTCGTCGGCCGGCCAGAAGCGCGACGAGTCCGGGGTGAGGACCTCGTCGCACAGGGAGAGTTCCCCGTCGATGTAGCCGAGCTCGAACTTGGTGTCGCAGATCACGATGCCCTGCTCCTGGGCCCGGGCCGCGGCCCGGCGATAGGCCTCGAGGCAGAGTGAGGCGGCGGCCTCGGCAGCTTCGCGGCCCACGATGTCGATGGCCTCGGACATCCCGATGTTGAGGTCGTGACCCTCGGTGGCCTTGGTGGACGGGGTGAAGATGGGCTCGGGCAGCGCCTGGGCGTGCAGCAGGCCGGCCGGCATGGCCATGCCGTGGACCGTTCCCTCGCGCTGGTACTCCTTGTAGGCGGATCCGGCCAGATAACCCCGGACGATGCACTCGATGTCGAGCATGTCGGCCCGGTGGACGAGCATCGAGCGGCCGGCCAGGTACTCGAGCCCCCCGGGATCGCCGCCGAGCCCTCGGGGAAGTCGGCGGTGTCCGCACTGATCAGATGATTGGGAGCCAGGTCGGCCAGCTCCTCGAGCCAGGCGGCGGTCATGGCCGTCAGCACCCGGCCCTTCTCGGGGATGGGCTCCTCCATGATCACGTCGAAGGCCGAGATCCGGTCGGACGCCACCATCAACAGGCGGTCGTCGCCGGCGTCGTACAACTCGCGGACCTTGCCGGACGAGACGAGGGGCAGGGGGGACGGGGTCATGGGGCGAGCTCCTCCAGGGCATCGGTGAATCGGTGGACATGGCGCAGGGTACGGGACAGGTCGAAGGCGGCGTCGAGGGATCCTGGGTCGAGGGTGACCTCCGGATCGGCGTCGAGCACCTCGCGGAAGCTGCGGCCCTCCTCCCAGGCGGCGCGGGCGTCGCGCTGCACGATCCGGTAGGCGGCGTCGCGGCTCAGGCCGCCGGCCACCAGGGCGAGGAGGACCGACTGGCTGAAGACCAGGCCGTGACTCCCCTCGGTGAGGGTGGCGAGCGCCCGTTCGGGATGGAGCACGAGGCCCTCGACCAGGCCCCGTGTCTTCTGCAGCATGTAGAGGGTGAGCAGGCTGGCGTCGGGTAGCACCACGCGCTCCACCGAGCTGTGGGAGATGTCGCGTTCGTGCCACAGGGCGACGTCCTCCAGGCCGGCCGACAGGTAACCGCGCAGGACACGCGCCAGGCCGCACAGACGCTCGGAGAGGATCGGGTTGCGCTTGTGGGGCATCGCCGAGCTGCCCTTCTGGCCCGGCTTGAACGGCTCCTCCACCTCACCGAGCTCGCTACGGGCCATATGGCGGATCTCCGTCGCGATCTGTTCGATGGTGGCGCCGACCGAGGCGCACGCCCACAGGAACTCGGCGTGCCGGTCCCGGGCCACGACCTGGGTGGCGGGCACGGGCACCAGGCCGAGGGCCGAGCAGACATGGGCCTCGACCCGGGGATCGATGTTGGAGAACGTGCCGACCGCCCCGGACAGCTTCCCCACCGCCACCCGCTGGCGCGCCGACCGGAGACGTTGCACGTCGCGGTCGGCCTGGAGGGCCCACAGCGAGAACTTGGCGCCGAAGGTGGTCGGCTCGGCGTGCATCCCGTGGGTCCGTCCCGTCACCGGGATGTCGATCGACTCGAGCGCCCGGACCTTGAGCGCACCCACCAGTTCGGTCGCCGCCTCGATCAGGAGGTCGGCGGCCCGGGTGAGGGTGGCGCAGAGCGCCGTGTCGACCACGTCGGACGAGGTGAGCCCGTAGTGGATCCAGGACCCCTCCGGCTGACCGATGGCCTCCTGGACGACGTCGACGAAGGCGGCCACGTCGTGGTCGGTCACCCGCTCCCGTTCGGCCACCGCCTCGACGAACGCGGCGTCCACTTCGGGAGCGCGGGCCCGGCAGAACTCGGCCGCCTCGGCCGGAACGTCGCCGACGGCCACCCAACCGTCCGTGGCCAGAAGCTCGACCCGGAGCCACATGGCGAAACGGGCCTCGTCGGAGAAGAGGGCGACCATCTCCGGGGGGGGTAGCGGGGGATCATCGTGCGGCCTCGGCTTTCACGGATGGGAGGTCGGTGTCCGGCTCGGCGGCGGCCCGGCGGGCGATGTCGCGGCGGTGGTGCATGCCGGGCCAGGAGATGGCGCCGACCGCGTCGTAGGCCCGGGTCCGGGCCTGCTCCAGCGTGGCGCCGAGTGCCGTCACGCCGAGCACCCGGCCACCGGCCGTGACCACCTGACCGGTCGCCGGGTCGGCGGCGGTGCCGGCCTGGAAGACCGTCACGCCCGGCATCCGGTCGGCCACGGTGATCCCGTCGATCCGGTCGCCGGTACGGGGCGATTCGGGGTAGCCCTCGGACGCCAGCACCACGCAGACCGCCGCGTCGGCACCGAACGTCGGGGTGGTGACGAGGGTGCCGGCGGCCACCTCGGCCAGCAGCGCCGCCAGGTCACCCTCGATCCGGGGCAGGACGACCTGGGTCTCGGGGTCGCCGAAGCGGACGTTGAACTCCAGGACCTTGGGGCCCGCCGGGGTCAGCATCAGGCCGGCGTAGAGCACCCCCCGGTAGTCGATGCCCCGGGCCCGCAGGGCGCGCACCACCGGGGCCACCGCCTCGGCCACCAGCGAGTCGACGAGTGCGTCGTCGACCGAGGGCACCGGCGAGTAGGCGCCCATGCCGCCGGTGTTCGGTCCACCGTCGTCGTCGTCCCGCCGCTTGAAGTCCTGGGCCGGGGCCAGCGGGGCGAGGTGCTCCCCGTCGCACAGGACCAGAAGCGAGCACTCCGGGCCGGTCAGGCCCTCCTCGATGACCACCCGCCGTCCCGCCGCGCCGAACAGATCGCCCGACAGCTTCGCGGCGACGTCGGCCTCCGCTTTGGCGAGCGAGTCCGTCACCAGTACACCCTTGCCGGCCGCCAGACCGTCCGTCTTGACCACCCAGGGCCCGTCCAGGGTCCGCAGGAAGTCGACCGCCCCGGCCACCTCGGTGAACACGCCGAAGCGGGCGGTCGGCACGCCTGCCTCGGCCAGCAGCTCCTTCATGAACGCCTTCGAGCCCTCCATACGGGCCCCGTCGGCGCCGGGTCCGAAGACCAGCCGGCCGAGGGCCCGCAGCCGGTCGGCCAGGCCGTCGACCAGCGGCCCCTCGGGGCCGATGACGAACAGATCGGCGTCGATCTCCTCGGGAGCGGTGGTGACGCTCGTCATCGAGTGCCCCTCGGGCGAGCGGCCGCCGATGCCGGGGTTGCCCGGCGTCACGACCACGTCGGCGGTGCGCGCCAGCGCCAGCGCCAGCGCGTGCTCACGGCCTCCCGAACCGACCACGCAGACGGTGCGCACCGGGCCGGGGCCGGGGGGCGTACCCGCGGGAGCCCCCCCGGTCATGCGGCGAATCGGACGAACTGCTCGCGGCCGGGCCCCACTCCCACGAGGCGCACCGGCACCCCGATCTGCTCGGCCAGGAAGTGCACGTAGTCACGCGCCGCCTGGGGGAGGTCGGCGAGCTCGGTCGCCGACGAGATGTCCGTCTTCCACCCGGGGAGCTCCTCGTAGACGGGTGTGACCTGGTGGAACACCGACTGGTGGTAGGGCGGATGGGTGAACCGCTCACCGTTGGCCTCGTACGCCACGCACACCTTGACCGTGTCGAAGCTGTCGAGCACGTCGAGCTTGGTCAGGGCCACCTCGGACAGCGAGTTGAGCCGGACGGCCTGGCGCATCATGACGGCGTCGAACCAACCGGGTCGCCGGCGTCGGCCGGTATTCACCCCGTACTCGTGTCCACGGTCGACCAGGGTGTCACCGATGTCGTCGGTGAGCTCCGTCGGGAACGGTCCACTGCCCACCCGGGTGACATAGGCCTTGGCGATGCCGATGACCTCGTCGATGTACCGCGGACCGATCCCGGCACCCGTGCAGGCGCCGCCGGCCACCGGATTGGAGGACGTGACGAAGGGATACGTGCCGTGGTCGAGGTCGAGGAACGTCGCCTGGGCGCCCTCGAGCAGGACGTGTGCCCCCTGTTCGAGCGCGTCGTGCAGGAGTCCGACCGTGTCGGCCACCATCGGCGCGATGCGGGGGGCGAGCTGGTCGAGGTACAGGCCGCAGATATCGTCGGCCGACAGCGGAAGCCGGTTGTACACCTTGGCCAGGACCTGGTTCTTCTCCTTCAGCACCACGTCGAGCTTCTGGCGGAAGATCTTGGGGTCGAGGAGGTCCTGGACCCGCAGTCCGACCCGCGACGACTTGTCGGCGTAGGCGGGTCCGATGCCGCGCTTGGTGGTACCCAGCTTGTTCTTGCCGAGGTAGCGCTCGGCCAGCTGGTCGAGCTCGTGGTGGTACGGCATGATCAGGTGGGCATTGCCGCTGACCAGGAGCTTCGACGTGTCGATGGCCTTGGACTCCAGCACGTCGACCTCGGCCAGGAGGACGGTGGGATCGACCACGACGCCGTTGCCGATCACCGGGGTGATGTGGGGGTACAGGATCCCGCTGGGCACCAGTTGGAGGGCGAAGGTCTCCCCGTCCACCACGATCGTGTGGCCGGCGTTGTGGCCACCCTGGTAGCGGACGACCACCTCCATCTCCTTGGCCAGGAGGTCGGTGAGCTTGCCCTTGCCCTCATCACCCCACTGGGTCCCGACGACGACGGTTGCCGGCACGCGTCTCTCCTCCGTTGCGGATGCGGATTACGCCCCAGTGTACCCCGGCGCCACGGGCCCTTCCGAGGGGCTCCAGCGGCCTCCCGGCTCCGGGGTCCCATTACAGGTCGGCACCCGGGATGCCGAAAATCCCAGTTGAGGGACGGAACGACCCGGACCACCGCGCGGCGGCCCGGTGGGGCCGCCCCGTACGGGGACGACCCGACCACCACGAGAGCGGAACGATCCGATGGACCACCGACCACGACCCCACCGAGGCACCCCCCGGGCCCTCGCCCTGGCGGCGGTGGTCGTGGTCGGCACCGCCCTCGCCGCCTGCGGCGGCAGCGCTCCGACGGCCATGGCCGGGGGCACCTGGACCGTGGCCCATCCCGACGCGGCGGCCACGCCCGGCAGCGGCCTCTTCGATGTCTCGTGCCCGACCACCACGTTCTGCACGGCGGTCGACGGCTCGGGCAACGCCGTCCTGTGGAACGGGACCCGGTGGTCCGCTCCGGCCCGGGCGACGTCCTTCGGCTCACTCAACTCGGTGTCGTGTGCCTCTCCGACCTTCTGCGTCGCCCTGAGCGGACAGCTGGCGGTCCTCTTCGACGGTGCCACCTGGACGACGTCGGCCGCCGTGGGGCCGGCACCGTCGGGCCCGACCGGGGGCCAGTACGAGGTGTCGTGCCCGACGCCGTCCTTCTGCGCCGCCGTCAACACGGCCGGAGTGGTGAGCCTCTACGACGGGACGTCGTGGGGTCACGACGTCCAGGTGGCCGACGGCACCGCCACCGAACCGGTGCAGAACGTATCCTGCGCCTCGCCGGCCTTCTGCGCGGTGGTCTCCGCCACGGGCGAGATCGCCACCTTCGACGGGACCACGTGGTCGCATCAGTCCGTCCCGGGCCGGTCGCTCCTCCACTCCGTGTCGTGTCCGACCACCCGGTTCTGCATGGCCGTCGACCTGACCGGCCATGCCATCGTCTTCGACGGGACGTCGTGGAGCGCCACCGCAGCCATGCCCGGCGCCGGCTCCCTGACCTACTCGGTGTCGTGCCCGTCGGCCGCCCGCTGTGTGGTGGGCCGCTCCGACGGCTCGGTGTCGGTGTGGCAGTCGGGCACATGGGCCGCCCCCCGGGCGGTCCTGGGCGACGGCAGTACGGCCGGGGCGTCGGTCAGCTGCCCCACGCCCACCTTCTGCGCGCTGGTCGACACGTCCGGCTCGGCCGCCACCTATCGGGGCTGACCCGCCCGGCGGCCCGTAGGTCGGAACCTAGACCAGCACGACCTCGCCGTCCTTGGCGTCCACGGTGACCGTCGAACCTTCCGGATAGCGACCCTCCAGCAGCGCCAGGGCCAGCGGGTCCTCGACCTGGCGCTGGATGACCCGGCGCAGCGGGCGGGCCCCGAAATCGGGGTCGAACCCGTTGTGGGCCAGCAGCTGTTCGGCCGCCGGGGTGACCTCGAGCGAGAGCCGGCGCTCGGCGAGCCGGCTGCGCAGTCCCTGGAACTGTATGGTCACGATCCGGTTGAGGTCGGCCTCCGTCAGGTTGTGGAAGCGGACGATCTCGTCGATCCGGTTGACGAACTCGGGCTTGAAGTACTCGACCGGTTCGCCGGGGATGTTCGACGTCATGATCAGCACCGTGTTGGTGAAGTCGACCGTCCGGCCCTGGCCGTCGGTCAGACGACCGTCCTCCAGCACCTGGAGCAACGTGTTGAAGACGTCGGGGTGCGCCTTCTCGAGCTCGTCCAGCAGCACGACCGCGTAAGGACGGCGACGGACGGCCTCGGTCAGCTGGCCACCCTCCTCGTAGCCGACGTAGCCGGGGGGCGCCCCGACGAGCCGGGCGACCGAGTGGCGCTCCATGTACTCGCTCATGTCGATCCGCACCATGGCCCGGGCGTCGTCGAAGAGGAACTCCGCGAGGGCCCGGGCGAGTTCGGTCTTGCCCACGCCGGTGGGTCCCATGAAGAGGAACGAGCCGATCGGCCGGTCCGGGTTGGACAGACCCGCCCGGCTGCGGCGGATGGCGTTGGACACGGCCGACACGGCCTCGTCCTGGCCCACCACCCGGGCGTGGAGGGCGTCCTCCATCCGGACCAGCTTCTCCACCTCACCCTCGAGCAGCCGGCTGACGGGCACGCCGGTGGCCCGGCTCACCACCTCGGCGACGTCCTCGGCGTCGACCTCCTCCTTGAGGAAGCGTTGGTCGCGCTGGAGGTCGTCGAGGGCGGTCGTGGCCTCCTCCACCTGGCGTTCCAGGCCGGGGACGACGCCGTAGGTGATCTCCGAGGCGGCGGCCAGGTCACCCTCTCGGCCGAGGCGCTCGGCGTCGGAGCGGGCCTGCTCGAGCTGGGTCTTGAGGGACTGGATGGTGGAGATGGCCTCCTTCTCGGCCTGCCAGTGCGCGGTCATGGCCGAGGACTCCTCGGTCAGGTTGGCCATCTCCTCGTCCAGCTTGGCCAGCCGGTCGGCCGAGGCCGTGTCGGTCTCCTTGGCCAGCGCCATCCGCTCGATCTCGAGTTGGCGCAGGCGGCGGGTCACCACGTCGAGCTCGGTCGGCATGGAGTCGATCTCGATCCTCAGCCGACTGGCCGACTCGTCCATGAGATCGATCGCCTTGTCGGGGAGGAAGCGGCCGGTCACGTACCGGTCCGAGAGCACCGCCGCGGCCACCAGGGCGGCGTCCTGGATCCGGACACCGTGGTGGACCTCGTAGCGCTCCTTCAGGCCGCGCAGGATGGCGATGGTGTCGGCCACCGAAGGCGGCGGCACGAAGACCTGCTGGAACCGACGCTCGAGGGCGGCGTCCTTCTCGATGTACTGGCGGTACTCGTCGAGCGTGGTGGCCCCGATGAGGCGGAGCTCGCCGCGGGCCAGCATCGGCTTGATCATGTTGCCGGCGTCCATGGCTCCCTCGGCGGCGCCGGCCCCGACGATGGTGTGCAGCTCGTCGATGAACGTGATGATCTCGCCCTCGGCGTCCACGATCTCCTTCAGGATCGCCTTCAGCCGCTCCTCGAACTCACCCCGGTACTTGGCCCCGGCGATCATCGAGCCCATGTCGAGACTGATCACCCGCTTGCCCTGCAGTCCCTCGGGGACGTCGCCCTCGACGATCCGCTGGGCGAGGCCCTCGACGATGGCCGTCTTCCCGACGCCCGGCTCGCCGATCAGCACGGGATTGTTCTTGGTGCGCCGGGACAGCACCTGGATCACGCGGCGGACCTCCTCGTCCCGTCCGATGACCGGGTCCATCTTCCCCTGACGGGCCAGGGCGGTCAGGTCCCGGCCGTACTTCTCGAGCGCCTGGAACGTCTCCTCGGGATTCTGGGACGTCACCCGGTGACTGCCCCGCACGTCGCGCAGCGCGGTCAGCAGGGCGTCGCGCTCGACACCCAGACGGTCGGCCAGGGCCAGCAGGATGTGTTCGACGGACAGGTACTCGTCGCCCATGTCGATGCGCTGACGGTCCGCGGCCTCGAGCGACTCGCGCAGGGCACGGTCGATGGTGGGCTCGGCGCCCCCGAATGCCTGGGGCAGCCGGCCCAGCTGCTCGCCGATGCGGGCGCGCACGACCGACGGCTCGACGCCCACCCGGGCGAGGATCGGGCCGGCGATGCCGTCCGACTGGTCCAGGACGGCGGCCAGGAGGTGCTCGGGGGTCACCTCCGCGTTGGAGGCGTCGCGGGCGCGCTCGACGGCACTCGCCAGCGCCTCCTGGGTCTTCAGTGTCCAGCGTTCCGGGTTGAGGCTCATCGTGATGCTCCGTTTCCATGCGGGGGTCGTCGGGTGGTCCGGGTCGGTACCGGCAGCTGCGACAGGGGCACCAGGTCCCGGCGGTATTGGCGGTGGGTGACGGCCACCGCCTCGCGGGCGGCGGCCCGGGTGGCCTCGAGCTCGCGCTGGAGCCGGGCCACCTCGTCCTGGAGTTCGAGCACCCGCCGCACGCCCTCCAGGTTCAGGCCCTGGTTGGTGAGACCCTGGATCTCGCGCAGCCGCTCGAGGTCGCGCTCCGAGAACCGCCGGCTCCCACCCCGGGTCCGGCTGGGGTCGAGCAGGCCCTTGCGCTCATAGACCCGCAGCGTCTGGGGATGGACCCCGGCGAGCTCGGCGGCCACCGAGATCACATAGACGGCGCGGTCGTGACGGTCGTCGCTCATGTCACACCCCCAACCCGGAGCGTGACGGCGGCTCGATGACCTTGGCCAACTCCTCCACCGCGGCGCGCTGCTCGTCGGTGAGTGCGTCCGGGACGTCGACCTCGACGGTGACCAGCAGGTCACCGGTGGGCGACTTCCTGCCCCCCGGCACTCCGCGTCCCTTGACCCGGAATGTCCGCCCCGAGGGGGTGCCGGCGGGCACCCGCAGGGTCACGGGGTCATCCAGCGTCGGCACCGTAAGCGTCGTCCCGAGGGCGGCTTCCGCGAAGCCCACGGGAACCGTCAGGGTGAGATTGCGACCCTTGCGCCCGAAGAGGTTGTGACGCCCGACGTGGACGATGACGTACAGGTCACCGGACGGACCGCCGCCCCGGCCGGCCGCGCCGCGGCCCTTGACCCGGATGCGCTGCCCGCCCTCCACCCCCGCGGGGATGCGCACCTTGACCGAGCGGTTGCGGTGCTCGGTCCCGGTGCCCGAGCACGTCGGGCACGGGTGGGTGACGATCGTCCCCCGCCCGCTGCACTGCGGACAGATCTGGCTGAGGGAGAAGAGACCCTGGTCGTCCTGGAGGGACCCGGTGCCGCCGCAGCGGGGGCACGGGTCGGGACGCGTGCCCGGGGCCGAACCCGAGCCGCCGCAGGTGTGGCAGCGGGCGTCGGTGGTGAGGTTCACGGAGGTCGTGACCCCGCGCACCGCGTCCTCGAAGGTCAGGTGCAGCTCGGCCTCCACGTCGGCGCCGCGCTGCGGGCCGGTCTGGCCGCCGCCCCGGCGCCCACGACCGAACAGGCCGCCGAACAGGTCGCCGAAGTCGCCCACGTCCTCCACCCGGTAGGTGCCGCCACCCGGGAACCCACCGCCGCCCCCGCCGAAGCCACCGGGGAATCCGCCGGCCTGGGGACCGAGGGTGCGGACCTCGTCGTACTCCTTGCGCTTGTCAGCGTCACCCAGGACGTCGTAGGCGGCCGTGATCTCCTTGAAGAGCTCGTCGTCCCCCGGATTGGTGTCGGGGTGGTGCTTCTTGGCCAGCTTCCGATAGGCGCTGGTGATCTCCTTCGGCGTAGCCGTGGACGGCACCCCGAGGGTCTTGTAGTAATCCTTCTCGAACCATTCGCGTTGCGGCGCCACCGTGTCTCTTCTCTGTCTGCGCTCTTCGTCCTTGTCCTGTCGGGTCCTCCGGGAGACCTAGCCCTCGACCATGACCATGGCCGGTCGGACCACGGTCCCGTGCCAGCGGTAGCCGGCGCGCATGACCTGGCTGACGCGGGGTTCACCCGACGCCGTGGGCTCGGCACCCTCGGGGGCCGGCTGGTGCCCGACCGCCTCATGGGCGGTGGGATCGAACTCCTGCCCCGCCGGGTCGATCCGCTCGAGACCTTCCTTCTCCAGGATCCCGTGCAGCAGCCCGGAGGCGGCCACCAGGGCTTTCGCCTCGTCCGAGTCGTTGCCCCCGACGTGGTCGGTGGCGAGGTCCATCGCGTCGAGTACCGGGAGCAGCTTGTCGACCAGGGACGCGGCGGCCCGCGCCATCTGCTCGGACTGCTGCTTCAGCACCCGCTTCTTGTAGTTCTCGAACTCGGCCTGCAGCCGTCGCAGCGAGTCCAGGTACTCGTCCCGCTCCGCCCGCGCCACCTCCAGAGGATCGGCCTCGACGGCCTCCGCCTCCTCGATGTCGGGGGCGACGGGTCCGACGTCGACCACCTCGGCGTCGACCACCTCGTCGTCCGGCCCGGTGACGGGGGCCTCGTCGGCCCCCGTCCCGTCACCGGTGCCGCCGGTCCGCGGCTCGTCTCCGATCGTCATCGACGATCAGCCCTCGTTGTCGACGATCTCGGCGTCGACGACCTCGTCGTCGTTCGCCTCCTCGTTCGGGACCTCGCCACCGGGGGCGGAGGCGCTCTCCTTCGAGGCCTCCTCGTAGAGGCGCTGGCTGAACGACTGGCTGGCCGTGAGGAGGGTCTCGGTCGAGGTCTTGATGGCCTCGACGTCGCTTCCGGCCAGGGCCTCCTTGAGGCTGGACAGTGCGGTCTCGACCTTTTCCTTCTCGTCGCCCTCGAACTTCTCGCCCTGGTCCTTCAGCAGCTTCTCCGTCTGATAGACGAGCGAGTCGGCGTTGTTGCGGACCTCGGCCTCCTCCTTGCGCTTCCGGTCGTCCTCGGCGTGGGCCTCGGCGTCCTTCACCATGCGCTCGATGTCGTCCTTGGCCAGCGAGGACTGCCCGGTGATGGTCATCGACTGCTCCTTGCCGGTCGCCCGGTCCTTGGCCGACACGTGGACGATGCCGTTGGCGTCGATGTCGAAGGTGACCTCGATCTGCGGCACGCCCCGGGGGGCCGGAGGCAGGTCGACGAGCTGGAACTTGCCGAGCGTCTTGTTGTACATCGCCATCTCGCGCTCACCCTGGAGGACGTGCACCTCGACGGAGGGCTGGTTGTCCTCGGCGGTGGTGAACACCTCGCTGCGCTTGGTCGGGATGGTGGTGTTGCGCTCGATGAGCCGGTGCATGACCGCACCCTTGGTCTCGATGCCGAGCGACAGGGGCGTCACGTCGAGCAGGAGGACGTCCTTGACCTCACCCTTCAGCACGCCGGCCTGGACGGCGGCGCCGATGGCGACCACCTCGTCCGGGTTGACGCCCTTGTGGGCCTCCTTGCCGGTCAACGACTGGACCAGTTCCTGCACCGCCGGGATGCGCGTCGAGCCACCGACGAGGACCACGTGGTCGATGTCGGACTTGGACAGCCCCGAATCGGCGATGGCCTGGTCGAAGGGACCCTTGCACCGCTCGACCAGGTCGGCCGTGAGCTCGTTGAAGTTGGCCCGGGTCAGTTTCACGTCCAGGTGCTTGGGGCCCTCGGACGTGGCCGTGATGAAGGGCAGGTTGATCTGGGTCTCCTGAACCGAGGACAGCTCGATCTTCGCCTTCTCGGCGGCCTCCTGGAGGCGCTGGGTGGCCATCTTGTCGGTGGACAGGTCGACGCCCTCGGTGTCCTTGAACGTCTTCACCAACCAGTCGATGATCTTCTGGTCCCAGTCGTCACCACCGAGGTGCGAGTCGCCCGAGGTGGACTTCACCTCGAAGACGCCGTCACCGATGTCGAGGACCGACACGTCGAAGGTGCCGCCCCCGAGGTCGAAGACGAGGACGGTCTGGTCGGCGCCCTCCTTGTCGAGGCCGTAGGCCAGGGCGGCGGCGGTGGGCTCGTTGATGATGCGGAGCACCTCCAGCCCGGCGACGGTGCCGGCCTCCTTGGTGGCGGTCCGCTGGGCGTCGTCGAAGTAGGCCGGGACGGTGATCACGGCCTGGGTGACGGTGTCGCCCAGGAACGCCTCGGCGTCCCTCTTCAGCTTGCCCAGGATGCGGGCCGAGATCTCCTGCGGCGTGTAGTCCTTGCCGTCGATGTCGACGGTCCATCCGGTGCCCATGTGGCGCTTGACCGAACGGATGGTCCGGTCGGGATTGGTGATGGCCTGACGCTTGGCCACTTCGCCGACCAGGACTTCGCCGGACTTGGCGAAGCCCACGACGGAAGGCGTGGTGCGACCGCCCTCGGCATTGGGGATGACGACGGGCTCGCCGCCCTCCAGCACGGCGACCACCGAATTGGTGGTCCCGAGATCGATTCCTACGGCCTTGGCCATGGTCTTGCCTCCTGTTCCCCACCCTCCGCGGGTCGGGTAGCTCGTTGCTCTGTGTACTGCCGTGTCTGGGGTGCGCCTCCCGGCGCCTCGACTCGTGCGACCTGGACTCCGTGGTCCCGGAGGCCACTCGGTCCTGTCGCTCCAGGGACAACTATAGCAAACTTGAGTGCCATTGCACCAACTTTTCTCGACTAATTGCTGTGATTTCCGGCGATCCGGGCCCGGGATACGCTCGCAGGCATGCCCCAACTCGTCCTCCTCCGTCACGGTCAGTCGCTCTGGAACGCCGAGAACCTCTTCACCGGATGGCACGACGTCGACCTCTCACCCCTCGGCGAGGACGAGGCCCGGGGGGCCGGCACGATGCTCGCGGCCGACGCCGGTCTGGATCTGCGGGTGGTCCACACCTCACTGCTCACCCGGGCGGTGCGGACGGCCAACCTGGCCCTCGACGCGGCCGGACGACCGTGGCTGCCCGTCCGTCGGCACTGGCGGCTCAACGAGCGCCACTACGGGGCGCTCCAGGGGCTCAACAAGAAGGAGACCACGGCCCGACACGGCGAGGCACAGGTGAAGGAGTGGCGACGCAGTTACGCCACCCCGCCGCCGGCGGTCGTCCGGGGCGACGCCCACGACCCGGCGGGTGACCCGCGCTACCGCGACGTGCCGGCCGACGCCCTGCCCCTGACGGAGTGCCTGGCCGACGTGGTGGCCCGGACCGTCCCCTACTGGTCCGACGCCATCGTGCCGGACCTGTTGGCCGAGGGGCCACGCGGCGGGGCGGTGCTGGTGGTGGCCCACGGCAACAGCCTGCGCGCCCTGCGCAAGCACATCGAGGGGATCGGCGACGACGCCATCGTCGACCTCGAGATCCCGACGGGCATCCCCTACCGCTACACGCTCGGAGACGACCTCTCGGTGGTCTCCCACGGGTTCCTGGGCGATGCCGCCGCCGCCGAGGCCGCGGCCGACGCCGTGCGGCGCCAGGCCGGCTGAACCACCACCCCGGGGACCGGGACCACCTTCGTCCGACGGCGCATCCACCCTCGGACGCGACGAGTGGCCGACCCGTTCGGGCCGACCACTCGTCCTGTCCAACCGTCGGAAGGGGGGATCCGACGGGTATCGCGCTGCCGGGAAGAGGGGGGCTTATCCCGGCAGTTCTGCAGGGCCCGCGGGCCCCGGGGGGAGTGGCCGCCTACAGGGCGTCCGACTCCCCGCTCACCCGTGCGGACCCGGATGATCTCCTCGACGGGAAGGATCCACACCTTGCCGTCCCCGATCTTCCCGGTCCCGGCCACGTCGACGATGGCGTTCGCCACCTCGTCGACCTGGGCATCGTCGACGACGACCTCGAGCCGGATCTTCGGCACGAACTCGACCTCGTACTCCGCTCCCCGGTAGACCTCGGTGTGTCCCCGCTGGCGCCCGAACCCCTGGGCCTCCGTGAGGGTCATCCCGTGGACACCGAGTGCCTTCAGGGCTTCCTTGACTTCATCCAACTTGAACGGCTTGAGCACCGCCACGATGAGCTTCATCCTGCAATTCTCCTTGTCGTACCCGATGTGGTCCTGTCTGCTTCCGGCATAGCCGGTCCGGACCCGTTCACGACGGTTCCTCCTCGGTCTCCTTGGCTCGCCGGGTGCTCGCCGCCTCGCCGGCCATGGACATGGCGCCCACCCGCTCGGCCAGCGTCTCGGCGGGGAAGGCCTCCTCGCCGTGGATCGCCAGGTCGCCGACCTCGAGGATCTCGTCGCTGTAGCGGGCACCTCGCAGCACCCATCCGATCAGCTTCATCAGGATGAACGTCACGAGGGCTGACCAGATGATCACCCACACCGCCGCTCGGAACTGTTCCCACAACTGGTGGGCGGAGCCGGTGTAGACCAGGCCGCTCACGCTGAAGGGGGCGCAGGCCGACGACTGCGATGCGTAGGTCGCCGGGACGTGGGCGATACCGCACGGGTATTCGACCATGCCCGGGTCCCCGAAGACACCCAGGAGCAGACCTCCGAGGAGTCCGGCCATCCCGTGGGTGTAGATGACGCCGAGGGCGTCGTCCACCTTCGAGAAGGGCCGCACCTTGGAGAGGTAGTTCCAGGCGAACCACACGACGACGGTGCAGATCAGGCCGACGTAGATGGCGCCCTGACCATTGACCCAGCCCGCACAGGGCGTGATGCCCACCAGGCCGCAGATCATCCCGTTCACCCCACCGAGGAAGGTGGGCTTCTTCTCCTTGGAGAGCCAGGCGTCCATGGCGATCCACACGATGACACCGGTGGCGGTGGCCAGGTTGGTGTTGACCACCGCGGCGGCGGCGTCCGCCCCTGCGTAGTACGGGTCACCACCGTTGAAGCCGTTCCAGCCGAGCCACAGGATGCCGGCCCCGACCCCGGCCATGACCAGGTTGTTGGGGATGGCGTGCTGTCGGTCCCGTAGGAGGCGGGGTCCGAGGAGCCACGCCGCCACGAACCCGGACACGCCGGCCGACATGTGGATCACGTACCCACCGGAGAAGTCGAGGGCACCCTCCTGGGCGAAGTAGCCGCCGCCCCACAGGAGGAAGGCGTTGATGCTGTAGACGAAGGTCGACCACAGCGGCACCAGCAGGCACCAGGCGCTGAACTTGATCCGGCCGAGCACGCTACCCATGAAGAGGAGCGGGGTGATGGCCGCGAACACGAACTGGAAGTAGGCCAGCGTCGAGGTGGGGAAGTGGAACGGGATGGCCGTGTTGGCCGCCGAGACGGCCTGGCCCTGTTCACCCTGGGGACTGGTGATCGGTCCCGGCTTACCCCAGAAGTTGTGGAAGAAGTAGCTCAGTCCCTTCCCTGTCCCGAACTGGGTCTGAACGCCGTCCTTCACACCTCCACCCCAGGAGTTGGCGCCGAAGCCCATCTTGTACTCGTAGAGGAACCAGCACACCAGGACGATCGAGAAGCCGGCGAACATCATCGCCATGACGTTGACCGCCCACTTCTTCTGGACGAGCGACGCGTAGAGCACCGCCAGGGCGGGCAGGCTCATCAGACCGACGAACGTGGCAGCCACCAACTGCCACGTGTTGTCCCCTGTGTTCAGCCAGCTCGGATATGGAACCGACACAATATGGACTGCTGCTTCTAGCACTGCTTGGTGCTCCTCTCCTCAGATGCCTCGTGCGTTGACTGCACCCCGCCCCCCACCCCACAGGGAGCGGCGACGGTAGCCAAGGCAGGCAGATGCGCTCTGCCGGGACACACAATGCAGGGCGGGGATTTCGGCACGGTCACTGCAGTGTTACCAACGCGTGAACTGGAACCACCGGACCCACCGGGAGCGGAACGGCCTGGTCAGGGCGATGTTCGACACCGACCCGGCGTCGCCGACGGCACCGGCCGTCGTCGTGGGTGGCTCAGCCGGGGCCGAATGTGAACAACGCGAGCACCCGCCGACGGTCACCCGTCCGGGCTGGCCACCGGCGACGCCCGTCGTCCTCCGAGGCGGCCGCTCCGTCCACATCGCTCGGCGCGGGCATCCGGTGCGTGGGCACCCGCACGGGGTGGTGGACCGCGGCCCCTTGCGCCATGGCTCCGAGTTCGCCGCGTCCGGCACCGCCCTCCCGCCGGGCGTCACCTACCCTCACGGTCGGACCGTCACGGCGACGCCCCGGGAGTCAGCCCTCCTCGTCGGATGCCGAGGGCTTGCCCGGCTTCGGGGCCTTGGCCGGACCGGCCGACGGCGGCGTGTACCGCTTGTTGGGCTGGGCCCGGCGCGCCGGGCCCGTACCCCCGGGGTCGAGTCCCCCGAGTTGGCCAGTTTCAGCTTCTGCGAGATCCGGTAGGTCCTGACCAGGTACCACGAGCCGATCAGGAGGAAGGGCACGCCGAATCCCCAGTAGTGGAGGTTGAACACCGACAGCCCGTAGAGCGCGAGGACGATTCCGAGCAGCAACCGCTTGCGGAACCAGGCACAGGCCAGGGTGATGATGGCCAGCCCGAAGAGCACCAGGAACAGCGAGCTGTCGACCGTCGTGGCGTGACTCGTCCCCTTGGAGCCGTAGCTGCTGACCACCAGGATGGCGATGATCCCGGCCAGCGGTGCGGCGGCCAGGCCGATCAGCCGCTCCTTGTCGTCGAGTCCGCGTGACAGGTCCTCGAGCTCCTCGACCGTCTGCGGGCCCTCGTCCACCTCCCGGGAGGGTCGGGTGTCCGCTTTCACGATGAGGCGGGTCAACCGCTCCGACAATGAGGGCTTGTCCGGATCAGCGGCCATGCGTCACCGTACCGCGGTGGGCAGAAGGGTCTCCACGCCGCTCCGACGGCTCACGCCGCACGCCGCCTCCGGGCCCGTACCAGGAGCCACACCCCACCGGACAGGGTCATCACCAGCACGACCGCCGGCAGGACGACCTTGGCCGGTGACGCGTGTTCGTCCGCCACCGTCTGGGCCGTCGAGAACAGACCGGGATCCGAAGCGGACACGATCCCCCGGACCGTCGTCCCCGTCGGATGGAAGACCAGGCCGGGCACCCCTTCGGTGTAGTGCCGCCCGTCGAACGTGTACGTGCCCGTGCACTCGTAGCCGGCGGCGTTGGAGCCGCTGCCCCCCATGAGCCCCAGACAGTGGGTGACGATGAGGTCGACGGGGACGGGGTGGGCTTCGAGGCTGTCGATCTGGGCGTTCTTGCGGATACCGGCCACCAGCAGCACCGCGGCCACGACCATGATCGCCGTCAGACCGAGGACCACGGCGACCCTTCCGACCCGGGCGGTGTCGGCCGCCACCCCCGCGCCCCGGAGCGCGGCCACCCGGTCGGCGCCCTCGGGTTCACCGTCCGGTCCTCGCATCTCGTGCGTCTCGTCCGTCAACGCCATCCGTCCCTCGCGTCCTCGACACCGGCAGGATCGACCATCCGGCCCGGAGAGAGCGCCGATGGTAGCAGCGGGCCTCCGACGGCCTCCTCCGACCGGAGCGGGGCCGTCATCCGTCCGACATCGCCACCCCGCCCGCCGCTAGCCTCTGGGCATGGCGAACGCGGCGAAGGCGACCGATCTCAAGAGCATCTGGCTCTTCTCGGGCTGCAGCGGTTCCGAACTCCGCAAGATCCGGTCGTCACTCGACTCGGTGGAGGTGCCCGCCGGCAAGGTCCTGGTCGAGGAAGGTCGGATCGGGCAGGAGTTCTTCATCATCGTCGACGGCCAGGCCAAGGTGACCCGGAACGGCCGGAAGGTCGCCACCCTCGGCCCCGGCAGCCACTTCGGCGAGTTGGCCCTGCTCGACCGCCGGCCACGATCGGCCTCGGTCACCAGCGAGACGGAAATGGATGTGCTGGTCATGTCCCAGCGTCAGTTCAACGGGCTGCTCGAGTCGGTCCCCACGATCGCCCGCAAGTTGCTGTCGGCTCTCGCGACCCGGTTCCGCGAGGCCGACGCGCAAAGCCTTCGGCTGACTCGTCGGGCGCGCGCCCGCCCCTACGACCCGCGGTTCGACGCCAGGCCTTCCACGCCGGAACCGGCGGCTCTCACTCCTGGGTCGGAAGCTCCTCGGGGGACGCTTCGGCCGGCGGAGCCGGGGCGCCCACGGGCACTGTCTCGCTCCCCATCGACTCCTCGAGGAGCTGCGACAGATCGAGGACCCGCACGTCGTCCTCCTTGGCGTTGGCCCGGACGGCATCGTCCAGCATGATCATGCAGTACGGGCAGGCGGTGGAGACCACGTCGGCACCGGTCCCGATGGCCTCGTTGGTCCGCTCCATGTTCACGCGGGTGCCGATGTTCTCCTCGAGCCACATGCGGGCCCCGCCGGCGCCACAGCAGAAGCCGCGCTCCCGGCACCGCTTCATCTCGATCTGCTTCGCCCCGGGGATGGCGTCGATGACCGAGCGGGGCTCGTCGAACACCCGGTTGTGCCGACCCAGGTAGCAGGGGTCGTGGTAGGTGACCGAGCCCTGGTAGCCGCCTCCGGGCGTGAGCTTGCCCGCCTGGACCAGATGGTCGAGGAGTTGACTGTGGTGGATCACCTCGAAGTTGCCACCCAGGGCCGGGTACTCGTTGGCCAGTGAGTTGAAGCAGTGCGGGCAGGTGGCGATGACCTTCTTGACCCCCGCGTCGGTGAGGGTCTCGATGTTCTTCATCGCCTGCTCCTGATACAGGTACTCGTTGCCCAGGCGTCGCGCCGGGTCGCCGGTACACGACTCCTTCGGGCCGAGGATGCCGAAGCTGACTCCGGCCCGGTGCAGCATCCGGGCGGTGGCCTGGGCGCCCTTGCGGGCCCGCTCGTCGAGGGCACCGGCACATCCCACCCAGTACAGGTACTCGATGTCATCGGGGATGGTCCCGCTGATCACCGGGACATCGAAGTCGAGCGACTCGATCCAATCGGTCCGCTTGGCGCCGCCGAGGCCCCACGGGTCACCCTGGTTCTCGACGTTGCGGAGCATTAGACCGGCCTCCGTCGGGAACTCCGACTCCATCAGGACCTGGTACCGGCGCATGTCCACGATGGTGTCGATGTGCTCGATGTCCACCGGGCACTGCTCCACGCAGGCTCCACAGGTGGTGCACGACCACAGCACGTCGGGATCGATGACGTTGGGGACGAGGTCCTCGACCTCGACGCCGGCGGCGCGGTTGCGCTTCATGATCCGGTCGGCGTTGGCGAACATGTTGTCGCGCAGGTCCATGATCAGGAGCTTCGGCGACAGGGGCTTACCCGTGTTCCAGGCCGGGCACTGCGACTGGCAGCGGCCGCACTCGGTGCAGGTGGCCATGTCCAGCAGCTGCTTCCAGGAGAAGTCCTCGATGCGACCGGCCCCGAACACGACCTCGTCCTCGTCGCCGACGTCCTCCATCGACATGTCCGGGGTGGAGGCGAGAGCACCCAGCGCGCGGGGCCGGCGGGAGGTGGCCACGTTGATGGGCGCCAGGAAGATGTGCAGGTGCTTGGAGTAGGCCACGAAGACCAGGAAACCCATGATGATGGCGATGTTCACCAGCAGCGCGGTGGTCTCGATGACGCTGTTGACGCCGGTGCCGAGGGGGTGCAGCAGCTTGGCGATGCCGTGCGAGGCGAATGCCCCCCAGCCGTAGGGGAAGTTGCCCGTGTTGACCTGGGCGGCCCGGTACAGCAGGAGGGAGATGATGACGCCCGAGATGGCCAGGAGCACCAGCCAGGCCGCGCCGGTGTGCGAGCCGAAGAACCGCGAGCGCCGGTTCTCCCGCTTGGGCGAGTGCTTGACCCGGATGACGACGAACGTGGCCAGTGAGAGCAGCACGGCCACGGCGAAGAAGTCCTCGAGGAAGCCGATGACCTCCCACCGCCCGATGATCGGGATGTGGAAGTCGCGCTGGAAGAGGCAGCCGAACGCCTCGATGATGGTGAGGATCAGGATGGTGAAGCCCCACATGGTGAAGAAGTGGGCCGTGCCGGGCACCGACCACTGCAACAGCTTCTTCTGGCCGGCGACCTCGACGAGCTCGGCCTTGAGGCGCTTGGGGATGTCCTTGGCCCGACTGGGCACGGCGGGCTGCCCGGCGGTGACGAGCCGACCGAGCCAGAAGAACCGACGTCCCGCGATGGCGAGCATCACGACCGTGATGACGAGCCCGATGCTGATTCTGACAGCCACTGCGGATCCTCCTAGGAGTTACTGACGGGTAACTACGTTAGTGGGGGCGGTCCCACCCCGGAAAGTCGGCGCTCAGGCGCGGAAGTTGTCCGCGTAGCGGCTGGGGGTCGGGCCCCACTGGCCCTGGTATTTCGACTTCAGACCGTCGGAGCCGTACGGATGCTCGGCCGAGGTCGTCATCTCGAGGAAGCTGATCTGGCCGATCTTCATGCTGGGGTAGACGGTGATCGGCAGGTTGGCCACGTTGGAGAGTTCGAGGGTGAGGTGCCCGTCCCAGCCGGCGTCGACGAAACCGGCCGTCGAGTGGATGAGGAGACCCAGTCGGCCGAGCGAGGACTTGCCCTCGAGGCGGGCCACCAGGTTGTCGGGGAGCGTGACCTTCTCCACCGTGGATCCGAGCACGAACTCCCCCGGATGGAGGATCAGCGGTTCCTCCCCCACGTCGACCAGCTCGGTCAGGTCCTCCTGGTCCTCGCGGACGTCGATGACCCGGCTGGTGTGGTTGCGGAAGAGACGGAAGTAACGGTCCACGTGGAGATCGACGGACGACGGCTGGATGCAGGACTCGTCCAGGGGGTCGATCGAGATGTGGCCGGCGGCGAGCGCCTCGCGTATTGAGCGGTCTGAGAGAACCATGCCCGACAGACGATAGTGTGTTCTCCTCATCGCGGGTGTAGCTCAATGGTAGAGCGCCAGCTTCCCAAGCTGGACACGCGGGTTCGATTCCCGTCACCCGCTCTGCCTCCGGCCGGGGCGTCCGGATCGCTCTGCGAAGCGAACTCCGTCCGAGGCGAGTGCTCTGAGTGCGCCGACGAGAGCCAGCTCGAAACGTTCTTCGACACCCCGAACCTCTACTCGACGTAGCACGGGCAGAACCAGCCGGGTGGCCCCGGAGCAATCACCGGACTCCGGGGTCGCCAACCAATCCATCTGGGGACCCCGGCGAACCCGACCACGGGCGGGACCCCACCCTGGCTCCGTCGCAACGACCCCACGGTCACACGGTGCCGGCGCCGCCCCCGGGATCGGGAGGGACGACCGACCCTCCCGCCCTTCGGAACTCGAGGTCGGGTCGTGTCCGGAACGGGGCGGTCCCGGCGTGCTCGGGCTTGTGGTGGAGGAGGCCGGCGGCGAAAGCGCCGTACCGGGCGGCCAGTGGGCCGGCCGTCAGGCCGTGGAGCAGAACGCTCATGGTGACGGTGACCACCACGAGTCCGAGCACGTCGTGGGCGGCCTGGTGGTCCAACGAGTCATAGGCGATGAGGCCGAACACCACCGAGGCCAGACCCCGCGGGCCGAACCACCCGACCAGGGCCACCGTCGCCCGGTCGAGCCCCGAGCCGATCAGGGAGAGGGCGACGGGCACCATCCGCAGCACGGTCAGCGCTAGAACGGCGTAGACGTAGTCCTGCCAGGGGGCGGCCTCGAATCCGGGCACCACCATGACGGCACCGAAGAGGAGCCACACCAGTAGGCCCAACAGGCCTCCCGCCCGTTCGGCGAACAGCACGATCTCCTCGAGGTTCTCCCGCACCACGCTGCCGAAACACATACCGGCCACGAAGGCGGCCACGAAACCGTTGCCGTCCAACTGGAGTGACCCGCCGTAGGCCAGGAAGGCGAGGGCGAGGGCGGCCAGTGGTTGGAATCCCGGCGTGCTCCACCCCGCCCGGATGGCCCGGACCAGTAGCCACCCACCGACCAGTCCGATGCCGACCCCCACGCCGGCACCGACCGCCAGCTCGCGCACCGCCCGACCCAGCTCGGCGACATGGGCGGTCTCCGTCGAGATGGCCCCGACCAGGAACAGATTGACGAACGGGGTGGCGATGCCGTCGTTGAGCCCGCTCTCCACGTTGAGCAACCGTCGGATCCGGCCGGGTATCCGGGGGTCCTCCATGATCGGCGCCCCGAGGGCGGCGTCCGTGGGGGCCACGATGGCCCCGACCGTGGCGGCCACCCAGATGCCCACGCCGGGCAGCACCCCGAATGCCGCCGCGGTGCCGAACCCGATGGTGAGGGGAAGTCCGATGGCGAGCAGCCGCAACGGCAGCCCGATGTCCTGGCGCAGCTGGCGGACGTTGACGCGGGACGCGTCGGTGAACAGCACCAGGGCCAGCGTCACCTCGGCTAGGGACAGGATGGTCGACGAGTGGGGGTTGAGCGTGATCAGGTGCACGGGTCCGTGCGTCACCAGGAGTCCGAGGGCGACGAAGGCGATGGGAGCGCTGATCGACCAACGTCCGACGAGACCCGAGACGAGGGTCCAAACCACCACGCAGGCGGACACCACCACCAGAACGTCCGTGTCCAACCCCTGCTCCACCGTGAACTCCTCCGCTCCGGATCCGTTCCGCCGCCGACCGGTGCCGGCCGCTGGCGGACTGCAGTCTGCCCGGTGCCGTCGCCCGGCGTCAGGTCCACCCCTGTCCGTCGGTCCGGCGGTTGTCTACCCTGCTCGCATGCCCAGCGATCCCCACCCCTCCACGGAGGGCACCGGCTACCTCGGTGTCGACGACCTGCTCACCGGTCTCGCCGACGGAAGCCGGACCAGCGCCGGCACCGTCGATGTGCTCCTCGAACGCATTGCCGCCATCGACGATCCTTCGGGCCCGATCGGACTCCGGGCCGTGGCCGCGCTCGCCGACGACGCCCGGCGGGTGGCGGCCGAACGGGATCTCGAGCGCGCCCGGGGGGAACTGCGCGGCCCGCTCCACGGCGTGCCTGTACTGATCAAGGACAACATCGAGGTCACCGGGCTGCCCGGTGCCGCGGGGTCGACGTCCCTCCTCGGACGACCGGCGAGCGATGCTCCTCTCGTCACCCGGTTACGGGACGCCGGGGCGGTGGTGCTGGGCAGTACCAATCTGTCCGAGTGGGCGAACATCCGCTCCGAGCGCTCGACCAGCGGATGGTCCGCCACCGGGGGACTCGTCGGTAACCCGTGGGCCCTCGACCGCAGCGCCGGCGGTTCGTCGTCCGGATCCGGCGCGGCCGTCGCCGCCGGCCTCGCTCCCCTCGCCGTCGGCACGGAGACGGACGGCTCCATCGTGTGCCCCGCATCCCTCAACGGAGTGGTGGGACTGAAGCCGACCGTCGGCGCCGTCCCGACCGGTGGGATCGTGCCGATCAGCGCCAGCCAGGACAGTCCCGGCCCGATCGGACGCCGCGTCGCCGATGTGGCCCGGCTCTTCGCGGTCCTGGCCGACGTGGAGCCCGTCGACCTCGACCGGACAGCACCCCGGATGGTCGCCGCCAGCACGTGGCTGACGGGCCATCCTCCGACCGACACCCTGGTCTCCGCGGTGGTGGCGGCGCTGCGAGCGGCCGGTGAGCCGGTGGTCGACCGTGAGGTGGCCACACCCGACCTCGAGGTGGTCAACGACGAGTTCGCCGTCCTCCTGGCCGAACTGGTCGACGACCTCGGCGCCTACCTGGCCACCCGGCCGGGCCCCGGCGTGCGCTCCCTGTCCGACGTGGTCGACCACGAGCGGGAACACGCCGACGTCGAGCTGTCGTGGTTCGGCCACGAGCTGTTCGTCCAGGCGCTCGGCACCGGTGGCCGGGCCGGAGAGGCCTACGCCGGGGCTCGGTCCCGGAACGTGGCGTGGGCCGTCGACACGTGTCTCGAACCGGCCCTCGACGACGCCGACGTACTGGTGGCGGCGGCCTACGGTCCGGCGTGGAAGAGCGACCTGGTGCTGGGCGGCCACGCCGGGGCCGTGTCGAGTTGGATCACCACCCCGGCGGCGATCGCCGGTTGGCCGGTGATGAGCGTGCCGGTGGGACTCGTCCACGGTCTGCCGGTCGGTCTGGCCATGATCGCCCGGCCGGGGGAGGAGTGGATGTTGCTGGGCGCCGCGGCCCGGGTCGAGGCGGTGGTGGAGGCCACCACCGCCCTCCCGCGGCCCGGTTGGCGGGTACCAGGCCGCGGCTGAGCCCGATCAGGTACCGGTGTCGGCCTCGGCCGCCGCCTTGAGGTTGCGCAGGGTCTCCTCCATGCCCGACCGGTTGTGCGCCCCCCGGTCCCCGACCCCGGTCACCAGCTTGCCCAGCCAGGTCACCAGCCCGCCCCGCTCGTCGTCCCACGTCTCGGTGACGGCACAGCCCGAGGCTGTGGGCTCGAACCGGTAGGTCCAGAGGGCCACCCTCAGGCGCAGGGCGGTGACGCGGAACGAGAAGACCCGGCCGGGGGCCGCCTCGACCACCGTCCCCGCCGTGGACCACCGCCGGCGGCCGGTGGAGTTCACCCCTTTGAACCGGGCGCCGGGAGCTGCGCTCGTGACGCCGCCCAGCCAGGACGCCCCGTCGTTCTCGGGGGACCACTCACCCATCCTCGGCAGGTCGGCCACCATCGCGTAGACCGACTCCGCCGACGCCCCTATCTCCGTCGTCACGCTTACCGGGTCCACCATTGCGCCACCGTAACCCCACCGCCGTCCCGTCGGCACGGTCCTCCCGTCGGCCCGGCTCCGCTTGCGCTCCCGGTCAGGGGTTCCGCCGCCCGTCGACGTCTAACCTCACCGGACATCGGACGACAGGCGGGAGCGATGACCACACTCCGATGGGCCGGCGGACAGGGCTGATGCTCGTCCTCAACCTCGTCGTCATCGCCCTGGGCATCACCTTCGAACCCATTCCCTTCACCGCCTTCGCCTTGGTTCTGGCGTCGGAGCGCGGGGTCACCAAGGCCGCCTCCTTCATCAGTGGGTGGATCCTCTCGTTGGCGGTCGTGGTGGCCATCACCCTCGCCGCCACCCAGGACCAGCCGCCCCGGCCGAACACCGCACCGTCCACCGCCGCCCTGGCCGTCAAGATCCTCATCGGCACCGGGCTCCTTCTCATCGCCGTGCGGCGCGGCCGCCGCATGGGCGCACCGAAGAAGCCCAAGGATCCGCCGAAGTGGCAGTCCGGCGTGGACAACATGTCGACCTGGTTCGCTTTCGTCCTCGGTCCACTGGTCCAGCCGTGGGGCCTGGTGGCGGCCGGGGTGGCGATCATCGTCGACGCCGAGCTGAACTCCTTCGAGAGTTCGCTCGCCCTCATCCTGTTCTGCCTGTTGTCGACGGCGACCTACCTCGCCGCCGAGGTCTATGCATGGGTGCGGCCGGAGCCGACCAAGGAGCTGCTGGGCCGGGTGCGGGCGTGGATCACGGGCCACACCGACCAGGTCATCGTCGGGCTGTCCGGAATCATCGGCGTCTGGCTCATCGCCGGCAGCGTGTACGTGCTGCTCTCCTGACCGGCCTCAGCGGTCGGGTCTCGGCGGAGGCGGTGGGTCGAGCGACGGTGCCCCCCCGTCGAGGACGTGCTCGGTCCATGCCGTGCCCGACCAGTAGCGCTGCTCGTGGCGCGCGAAGGGATCGACGAACCACCCGGCCGCGGTGCCGGTGAATCCCGGGGCCGCCTGCGGTTGGCCGGCGGACCGGTCCGGCGAGGGAGGGGTGGACGAGGCGAAGCCACGTGCGGAGCCGGGCCAGGGGCCGGGGCCCCCGGGACGGCCGCCCTGGCGGCGTCGCTGGGTCGAGACCATCCTGACGGCCAGGACGGCCAGGACCGCCACGATGGCGACCCAGGAGTTACCCCCATTGCCATAGAACTGCACGACCGAAGTGTAGGACCGCGTCGGCCCGATAGCCGCTCGCCCCGATCGGTCAGTCCCCGGTAGACATGGCCTCCAACGTCCGGGCCATCTGACGGTGCACCGCCTCGACGGCCTGCAGCGGCCGGATCATGACCCGGAACTCCACGATCCGCCCACTGTCGTTGCATCGGATGATGTCCACGCCGTTCACGTACCTCCCGTCGACCGAGGTCTCGAACTCCAGGACCGCGGTGTCGCCGGACAGGACCTGCTTCGTGTAGCGGAAACCCCCTCCCGCGCCCGGTCCGCCCGGAGCCTTTTCTTCGGGCACCTCCCCCGGGAGGGCCACCGCCGCCGCTCGGAGGTAGAGCTTGGTGACGGCCTTGCCCACCTGCGGCGTGAAGACGATCGGCGAGTAGAACACGACATCGTCGTCCAAGAGGACGTCCAGACCTCCGGGTAAGTCGCCCCGGAGGTGGCGGTGCCACTGTTCGACCACGCGTTCGATCATTGACGTCCCCCGTCCGACGGGCACCCGGACGGGGCCCGCGCCCGACGGTAGCGCGCCGGGAGGGGGCGACGGCGAGGAGAGCGGCGGTCAGCCCACCACGTCGGCCAGGAGGGAACCGAACACCGACTCCGCCCACTGCCGGGCACGCTCGGCCTCGCCGGCCACGAGCTCGTTGTCCCGGGTCACCAGGAAACTGCGCGGCGCCGCGACCTCCGTGAAGCCGAAGTGGTGGAGCCGCCGGGCGATGCCCATGGAGGCCCTACCGGTCACCAGCTCCGGTCCGTCCAGCCGGGTGTCGAAGGCCGCCGCCGACGTCCCCTCGACACGTCCCACCGTCCGGAACCAGTCGCGCAACCCCGGCCCGGGCACGTCGGGCCCGGGTTGGTGGTCGCCGACATCGCCCGATGGCGCCGGGAGTCCGCTCTGGCGGGACGCCCGGGTGGACATGCCGTGCAGGTGGGTGGGTCCGCCGACCAGCACCAGATCCGCTCCTTCGAGCGTCCCGCGGTCCGCTTCCTCGGCCCGGACCATGTCGGCGTCCCCGTGCTGCCGTGCCACCGTGACCAGCTCCTTCGCCACCAGCTCCGTGTTGCCGTAGACCGACTCGAAGATCACCACCGTCTTCATGATGTCCACCTCCTGACACCATGGTGGGCGGGCCGGCCACCGCTTCCTAGAGGAGAACGGCCCGAGGTCGCCGGCCGTCAGTGGTTCACGGCGAGGGCGAAGGCCAGGCCACCGGCGGCGAAGACGACGGTGCCGACCGTCACCAGGCCGAAGGCCCGGAGACCGCCGAGCCCGTGGGGCTCCATGTCCAGGTGCAGGTCGCGCGACTGCCGCATGCCCACCAACCAGATGAGGCCACCGACACCCACCAGGACGATGGCGGTGATCTCGACGGGTCCACTGAGCGACCACACCTTGCGGGCCAGCACCCCCATCGCCACGAGGAGGGCGAGTCCGGTCCGACCCCAGGCCAGCTGGGTGCGCTCGGGGGCGAGACCCTCGTCCCCGGCCAGGGCACCGATCTCGGGTTCGCCGGAAGGGCGTTCGTCCCCCACCCCGGCCCGACCTACTTGGTCCCCACGAATACCAGCACGATGGAGATGAGTGCGATGACGGCGATCCCCACGGAGAGGATCAGCGACATGTGGGACTGCGGCAGCGGACGCCGCTGGCGCATCGCCCGTTCGTTGAGCCGCCACTGACGGAAGCTGGTGACCGCCACCAGCGCGCCGAGGGCGATCAGGGGGACTCCGAGGATGCGGCGGCCGCCGTCGATGTGGAACTCGGGGAGCAGCTGGGTAGCGGCGACACCGGTGGCGATCAGCGCCAGGGCCGTCCGGTTCCAGGCCAGGAAGGTCCGCTCGTTGGCGTACGTGAAGCGGACGTCGGGCTCCGAATCCTCCGTCACTTCGGGGCCACCACTCTCCTGGCTCATCGTCGTGTCACCGGGCGCAGCCTACTGAACGACCGGGCCGACCTCGATGGTCGTCAGGTCCTCGGACAGGACGACCGTCCCGTCGAATTCGCCGAGCGCCAGATCGATCCACTCCTGCTCGGCGCCGGGCTGCACGGGTGGCACCATGTGGGTCAGGACCAGGGTGCCGATCCCGGCACGGGCGGCCGTCCGGGCGGCATCCTGCACCGACGAGTGGTAGTCGAGGACATCGAGCAGGCGGGGCAGTCCGATCGCCTCGATCTGGTCGCGGCGGACCACCGTGTGCACCAGCGTGTCGGCACCGGCACACAGCCGGTCGAGCCCCTCGCAGGGCACCGTGTCGCCGGCGATGACCACCGACCGGTCGCCGTCGTCGACCCGGTACCCCAGGGTGGGGTGGACCGGGGCATGGTCGGTCGGCTCGGCCGTGACCCGGACGTCGCCCTCCTCGAGGACCACGCCCCGCGCCACGTCGGTCGCCGCCGTGTCCGGGCGCCAGGTCAGGTCCTCGTGGTGGGCCAGGCGGTAGCCGATGTCGGTCTCGAGCATGGCTTCGGTCGCCGCCACCAGGGCCGCGGTGCCGACAGGCCCGTAGACGGTGAGGGGGTTCGGGACGAAGGAGGTCGCCCACCGGGTGGTGATCACGTCGTTGAGGTCGGTGACGTGGTCGCTGTGGAGGTGGGTCAGGAAGACGGCCCGGAACGCACCCGGCCCCGAAAAGGCACCGGCCGACCGGAGGAGGACACCGCGGCCGGCGTCGAACAGGAGGTCACCGGCCGACGTGCGCACCAGGGTGGAGGGACCGGCCCGGTCGGGGGACGGCAGCGGACTGCCGCTGCCCAGGATCACTACCTGCATGTCGACCACTCCTCGTCCGCCGTCCTCGGCGCCTGGTGGGCGCTCCTCCGTATCGGACCTGTTCTGGCAGAGTGTATGACAACATCGGTGGGGGTGGGGCCCGTCGTCCCGTCACCCGCTCGCTACCCTGGGCGCCGTGCCGTTCTACCGCGAGCAGGTCGTCCCCCGACTGGTGGCGTTGACCTGCGGGGCGAAGGGCCTGGCCCGACTCCGGGCGGAGACGACGGAAGGACTCCGGGGGCGTGTCGTCGAGATCGGCTTCGGCTCCGGATTCAATGTCCCCCACTACCCCCGGGAGGTGGAGGAGGTGTTGGCGGTGGAACCGTCGGCCACCGCGTTCCGGCTGGCGCGGAAGCGGCTCGGGGTGGCGGTGGTCCCGGTGCGTCAGGTCGGGCTCGACGGACAGTCCTTGCCGCTGGCCGACGCCAGCTGCGATGCCGCCCTGTGCACGTTCGCACTCTGCACCATCCCCGACGTCGACGTCGCCCTTTCGGAGATCCACCGGGTGCTGCGACCCGGTGGTCGGTTCCACTTCCTCGAGCACGGCCTGGCACCGGACCCCAGGGTGCGGGCGTTCCAGCGCCGGGTCGAACCCCTCCAACGGCGGATGGCGGACGGCTGTCACCTCACCCGGGACCCCGTGGCGCTGGCCGGTGATGCCGGCTTCGTCCTCGAGGAGATCGACCAGGGTTACGGGGCCGGCCCGAAGGCCTGGTCGTACCTGACCCGTGCCGTGGCGGTGCGACCGTGACCGGGGACACTCCAGGGGACCTGACCCGACGGGTGGAGCGACTCGAGCGACGGCTCGACGTGGCGGAGTCCGTGCTGGCGATCCACGACCTGAAGGCCCGGTACGGCCATCTGGTCGACGCACGGTTCTCGCGCGGGGCGGTGGTCGGCACCGATCTGCTCGTCGACCTGGCCGGTCGGGCCGCCGCCCTCTTCACCGAGGACGGGGTCTGGGACGGCGGGCCGGGCCTGGGCGTGGCCCGTGGCCGCGAGGCGATCGCCGCCCGGCTGGCATCACCCACCCTGGTGTTCTCCAGGCATCTCTTCCTGAGACCGCGGATCCGCGTGGAGGGAGATCACGCCACGGGTCGGTGGGAGCTGCTCAGCCCCTGCACCCGGCCGGACGGTACGTCGCTGTGGATGAGCGGATACGAGGATGACGCCTACGCCCGGGTCGACGGCATCTGGCTCCACCGGTCGATGACCCTGACCACGATGTTCGTCTCCCCCGCCGGAACCGGCTGGCCCAGGATCCTCGCCTGATCCGACCGGTGGCCGACCGGGCAGCCCGACGCCCGGTGGCCAAGGGCAGCTGGCTCACCGGGCGTCGGGCCGGGGTAGGGCGGTCGGCTGAGGGTCCGGCCGCCCGGGTGGGGACGGTCAGGCGGGGGGACCGACCGCCAGGGTGACCGATGCCGTGTGGGACGCCCCGGACTGGTCGGTCCACGTGAGGTGGATGACATTGCCGGGATGGAAGGGCTCGAGGGCGGCCGACAGGTCGGAGGCGTTGTTCACCGCGGTGTTGTTGAGGGCGGTGATGACGTCACCCTGGGTCAGGCCGGCGGTGGCGCCGGGCGAGCCGGTGAGGGTGCCGTCCACCGCCGCGCCCACCGTGGCGGTGCCGCTCGAACCGGGCAGGAACGAGCCGGAGCCGCTGCTCGACGAGTCCTGGACCTGCACCCCGAGGAATGCGGTGGCACCGATGTGGATCGTCGAGCTGGCCCTGCCCTCCTCGATGCTCTTGGCGATCGAGAGCGCGGTGCCGATCGGGATGGCATACGCCTGGGCTCCGCCGCCGAGCTGCGTGGAGTCGGTGGAGGCGGCCGTGTCCATGCCGACGACGTCGCCGTCCGACTCGACCAGGGCCCCACCCGAGTCACCGGGCTGGATGTCGCAGTTCGTCTCGAGGAGACCGGTCAGGTTCTCCGAGTTGCCACCGCCGCTGTCACTGGCGGTGATGGACTGCCCGAGCGCGGTGACCGAGCCGCCGGCCGAACTGGGCGTCCCGCCCGTCCCCCCTGCGTTGCCCACGCCGACCACCCCGTCGCCGACACTCACCTTGGCCGAGGCGATGGTGGCGGTCTTGAGACCCGAGGCCCCGACCAGCTGGACCACGGCCACGTCTCCGGTCCGGTCGTAGCCGACCACGTTGGCCTTGTAGGTCTGGCCGTTCCCGACGTCGGTGACGCTGATGCTGGTGGCACCGTCGATCACGTGGTTGTTGGTCAGGATCTCGCCGTTGGAGGTGAGGACGATGCCGGTGCCGGCCGCCTGCTCACTCTCGTAGCTGAGATTGGTGTTGATGTCGACCAGGTCGGGCGAGATCTTGGCGGCCACGGCACTCACGTCGGCGGGTGCGCCGGCGCCGGTGGTCGATCCACCCGAGCCACCGGAGCTGCCCGAGCCCGATTCGCCCGAGCCGAACGGGAAGCTGCTTCCCCCGCTCCCGCCCGATCCGGTGGACGGGCTCTGGGCCGAGGCGGCGGTGGTGTCGGTCGGCCATGTGGCGTGCCCGACGGTGGCGCCGAGGAGCAGTGCGACGACGGCGACGAGGCTGGCGATCACGGCCACCTGTCCCTTGTGACTACGCGGCTTGGCCGGCGGGGCCGGCGGGGCCGGGTAGTACCCGTAGGGCGAGGGCGGCCACGTCGTAGGCGGCTGTCCGCCGCCCACCCCGGCGCCCCATCCACCCGGCGCCGGAGCGGGTGCCGGTCCGGTCGGGCCCCAGCCCGGTGCAGGCACCGCGCCCCACGTGCCGGGTGCGGGGGTCGGGGCCCAGGGAGCGCCCGGGGCCGGATGGGCACCGGCGGGGAAGAGGTCGTCCCCGGCCACCACGACCGACTGGCCCGGGTAGGGCGCCTCGGTCGGAGGCTGGACGTGCGGCACCGGCTGGGTAAGCGGATGCTGCTGGGTCACCGTGGGGTCGGCCGGCGGCGGGTCGACCGGAGCCTGCGGCGCGGTAGGCGCGTCGGGGACGACCGGCACGTCGGCGGCGTCGCCGCGCCAGGCGTCCTCGGCCGCACCCTCGTCTCCGTCCTGCTCCTCGTGGCTGTGCTCGTTCATCTCGTCCTACCTCCGGGCCGACACGACCTTCGTGACGACGTCACCCGACCATTGGACCGGTCATCCCTAAGCCGTTCGTGAGCGGAAGATATGAATTCCGTAAACAAGCCGGATCCGCAGGAAGTCAGCCCCGCGGAGCCACGACGACCACCTGGTCGCCGTCCCGGTGGGCCCGCCAACCCCCGAACCTGAACCCGTCGGCGGCCTCCAGCCCCCCGTCCAGGACGGCCCGCGCCAACCGGCCCTTGGCCGCCTTCGCCTCGTGACCCACGGCCCGCCGGCCATCGGCGTCCACGAAGCTGGCCCGCACCACCCGGCCGGCGTCGGCCAGGGCGGCGAGGTCCAGAGCGTGGGCGTGCTCGGCCGGCAGCAGGTCGAAGACGACGCGCCCTCGAGCCCGGGACGTCACGGCGGCCGTCAGCGCCGGCCGCCAGTAGGTGGAGAGGCGCCCGAGGCGCCCGAGCGACACGAGGAGCTTCAACCGGTAGTCGGCGACCGGGTCGGCGGCGGTCGTCAGCCCGTACAGGCCCGACGGGACGAGGATGCGGCGGCGGTCGGCCGGGGACAGGGTCGCCGGGTCGAGCCCAGCCCACACCACGCCCGAATAGCGACGCCAGGCGGGGAGCACCGGCGCGGTGCCCTCCACCAGGCGGGCCGTGGCGGCCACGGCGCGGTCCAACAGCTCGCCGCGGACCCCCAACACCGCTTCACGCACCCCGGTGTCACCCCGGCGGACGACCCGGCCGAGTTCGGCCAACACCGCGGACCGCGGCCCGGCCAGCTCGTCGGCGAACCCGTCGGGTCGGCCGGGCGGGCGGCCGCCGCCGGACTTCCCCTCGGAGGGAGGGAGCAGGAGCAGGGGCGGGCGCGACACGGCCCGCACCGTAGTGGGCACGACGCAGTGGCCCGCCGCTCGCCGGCGCCCCGGTCAGGAGACGGGCGTGAGCTCCCGGACCGCGCTCTCCGGGGTGGCTGAGGCCAGCAGCAGCTCCAAGGTGGCCTCGTCGAGCAGGCCGGCCTGGGAGCCGACCTGCTGCACGACCCGCATGGAGTTGACCGGCGCCCGGGCCATGGCCCGCTCCAGGGGGAGTCCGGCGGCCAGGGCCGCCACCAGGGTGCCGGCGAAGGCGTCACCGGCTCCGGTGCGGTCGACGACCGGACCGTCGTCGGGGAAGACCGGCACGGCGAACTTCGACGTGCCGTCGGTCCCGAAGGCACCGGCGGACCCGTCGGTCACCACCACCTGGGAGGGACCGAGGTCCAACATCCGATCGAGCAGCACGGCCGCGTCGTCCCCCGGCTGGGCACCGGTCAGCGCGGCCGCCTCCTCGCGGTTGCACACCACCAGTTCGGCCCGTCGGAACAGCCGGGCGAGGGCCCTGGGCCCCCGGGCGATCTGGAGCGTGCCGGGCTCGAAGGCCAGTGACACCCGCGGCTCGGATTCCAGCCAGTCCACGATCTGCGCCTCGTAGGCATGGGCGTCGCGCCCGACCGACGAGAGGTAGAGCCAGGAGGGGACCTCCGAAGGACGCAGGTGGGGCCAGTGGCAGTCGTGCTGCTCGTGGTGGACCAGGATCGTCCGCTCGTGGCCGACCCGGAGCACGAAGTTGCGATTGGTCGGCACGTCCGGATCGAGCCGCACCAGTGCGGTGTCGACGCCCTCACCCCGCAGGGCGGTGACGGCTCCGTGCCCGACGAGGTCATCCCCGACATAGGCGACCAGGGCCGTGCGCAGCCCGAGCCGGGCACAGGCGACGGCCGCGTTCGAGGAGTTGCCGCCCGCCGCCACGGTGGCGGACACCTCACACGACACCTTGGCGCCGAAGGGCAGCACCAGACGTCGGCCCTCCGTACCCACCTCCACCGTCGCCGACCCGTCCTCCAGGGTGAGGTACTGGTCGACCGCGACGTCACCGACGAACATGACGTCGAATCGCTCACCTGTCATTCCGCTTCCGGGCACCGGTCCTCCTCGTCGATCGTCCACCATTGTCCCGCGCCCGCGATTGACCGCCCAGGGCCGTTCGTCCCACCCGGAGCGGACCTCGGGCCTGGGACCGGGTCGGGACGGGTGGCGGGCAACCGGCCGCACCCGTCCGGAACGGTCCGGAGCCGGTCCGACGTCTGATGTCGGGGATCGCACTATCGTTGCGCCCCTGGTGGAGGGCCGCGGCCCCTTCAGCAACACGTGTTGCGATTTGGAGTTGCGTTTTGCTACCCCGAGGTGCAGACTGGTTGCACATGGGTGGCGGATTCACCTCCCGGATCCTGGCGGAATCCGGGGACGAGGGGCGGCGGACATCCGGTCGAGTACCGGATGTCCGCACCCCGATCGTCGGGGAGGACTTTGACCTCCTGAGGGAAGGCGGATGTGGCGATGGTACGACAAGTCGACGAGGTCGTCGGTTCGTTCAGGGACACCCGGAACGGTGACCTGCGACGTGTCGATCTGCGTCCCGGCGTACCGATCGGGGCCGCTCCCCGCGCCACTCCGAGTCGCATCGCCCGGTCCGACGGGCCCCCGGACGACCGACCTCCGATCTTCTCCCCGCCGATCCTGGTGCTCGTCGCGGCCTTGGCCATCTTCGAGGGCTACCACTGGCTGCACCTGATGCCCAGCGAGTCGGGTCTGCCCACCGAGGTCCTCTTCCTCGTCGGGGTGGTGCCGGTCACGACGGCGCTCACCCGCCACCTCCGGGGTTCCGTACCCCGCGCGCTCTGTCTGACGGCCCGGGCCATCTCCGTGGCCCTGGTCGCACTGGGACTGGTCGAGGCGACGGTCGGCGGCATGCTGGTCACCCGGGCGCTCGGGCTGTCGTCGTTGATGCTGGCGGGGGTACTCCTGACCCTCACCGCAGTCGTCGAGACGGCCGAACGGCGGCGCACCCGACACCTTTGACCCGCACCGGTGGCCGGCCGCCCCCGATCGGCCACCGGTGGACAGGGTCTTCACGGCTCTCTATCGTCAGTCGGGTTGACAGTAGATTCCGGTGCAGCGTCGCGTCCCCCGGGCCGACGTCACTCCCCGACCCGAGGACGTACCCATGCAGCAGTTCGAGCCCTTCGAGGGCGTCATCGGCCGGACCGAGGCGGAATCGGAGCCCTGGTGGCCCACACCCCCCCATCCGGGTGACGACGCTCCGAACGTCGTCGTCATCCTCCTCGACGACACCGGGTTCTCCCACTTCGGCTGTTTCGGATCGGACCTGGCCACGCCCAACATCGACGCCCTGGCCGCCGACGGCGTCCGGTTCTCGAACTTCCACGTCACACCGCTCTGCTCGCCGACCCGGGCCTCGCTCCTCACCGGACGGAACCACCACACCGTGGGGATGCGGGCGATCTCCAACTTCGACAGCGGCTACCCGCACATGCGGGGTCACATCACCGACCACGCGACCACCATGGCGGAGGTGCTGCGGGACCAGGGCTACGCCACCTTCGCGGTGGGCAAGTGGCACCTCTGCCCGATGGAGAGTGCTTCGGCCGCCGGCCCCTACGACCAGTGGCCGCTGCAGCGGGGCTTCGACCGCTTCTACGGGTTCCTCGAAGGGGAGACCGACCAGTTCTCCCCCGACCTGGTGTACGACAACCACCACATCGAGCCGCCGGCCGGCCCCGGGGACGGCTACCACCTGAGTGAGGACCTGGTCGACAACGCCATCCGGTTCGTCCACGACTCCGTTTCGATCCGTCCCGACCGCCCGTTCTTCACCTACCTGGCCTTCGGCGCCATGCACGCCCCGCACCAGGCGCCCGCCGACTACCTCGCCAAGTGGCGGGGGAGATTCGACGACGGATGGGACGCGGCCCGCGAACGGTGGTTCGCCCGTCAGATCGACATGGGACTCCTCCCCCCCGACACCGAGCTCGCTCCGCGGAACCCCGGCGTCGAACCCTGGGACTCGCTGCCCGAGAACCAGAAGCGGCTGGCCGCGCGCCTCCAGGAGGCGTTCGCCGCCTTCCTCGAGCACACCGACGTCCAGATCGGACGCTTCCTCGACGACCTCGAGCGACTGGGTGTCCTGGACGACACCGTGGTCCTGCTGCTGTCGGACAACGGGGCCAGCCAGGAGGGTGGCGAGTTCGGTGTCATGCACGAGATGAAGTACTTCAACATGATCCTCGAGACCCCCGACGAGGCCGTCAGGCGCATCGACGACATCGGCGGCCCCCACAGCCACGCCAACTACCCCTGGGGCTGGGCCCAGGCCGGCAACACGCCGTTCAAGTGGTACAAGCAGAACACCCACGAAGGAGGCGTCCACGTGCCCCTCATCGTGCGATGGCCCTCGCGAATCACCGACGCCGGTGGGATCCGTGACCAGTTCCACCACGTCAACGACATCGCCCCCACGGTCTACGAACTGCTCGGCGTGACCGCGCCCGACGTCTACCGGGGACTCGAGCAGCTTCCCGTATCGGGCACGTCGATGGTCTACGCGTTGGACGGTCCCGACGAGCCGAGCCGGAAGGGATCGCAGTACTACGAGATGTTCGGCCACCGGGCGATCATCTCGGACGGGTGGAAGGCGGTCACCCGGCACGTGAAGGGCGTCCCCTTCGACGACGACGTGTGGGAGCTCTACCACCTCGACGAGGACCGCTCCGAGTGCCACGACCTGGCCGCCACCCACCCCGACGAACTGGCCGCCCTGGTCTCGCAGTGGTGGGTCGAGGCCGAGGCCGAGGGCGTCCTCCCGCTCGACGACCGCGACATCGAGCTCTTCTTCACCCGGTTCCGGGACCACTCACCCCATCCGCCGAGTCGCCACTACGAGTACTTCCCGCCGATGGCCCCGATGCCGGCCCAGGTGTCCCCGACCCTCGGCGGCGCCGGCTTCGACATGTCGGTGTCCATCGACCGCCGGAAGGGGGAGGGAGGCGTGCTGTTCGCCACCGGCACGGAGAACAGCGGCATCAGCTTCTTCGTCCAGGACGACCGGCTCGTCCTGGACTACAACAGCTTCAACGACCACACCGTTCTGGAATCCGACGTCCCGGTCCCCGAAGGACCCTCCGTCGTGTCCGTGGAGTTCCGGCGGGTCGGGGCCGGTGGCAGGGCCCGACTGCTCGTCGACGGGACGCCCTGCGGGTCGGCGGACATCCCCTTCGCCATGTTCATCATCTCGAGCGTCGGCCCGAGCGTCGGCTACGACCACGGGAGCCCGGTCAGCGGTCGCTACGCCGCGCCGTTCCCCTTCGAGGGCACCCTGCGGAAGGTGGAGGTCGACGTCGTGCGCAAGCCGCCGGCCGACGGCGTTACCGCGGAGCAGCGCGCCGCCATGTCCCAGCAGTAGGGGTCGCCGGGCGCCACCCATCGGCGACCGGCGCCGGTCAGGCGGTGAAGCGCGCCGACGCTCCGGCGTCGACGTCGATGACCGATCCGGTGATGTGACGCGCCCCGTCCGAGCACAGGAACACCAGGGCCGCCGTGATCTCGTCGGCCTCCACCCACGGCACCGGCTGCACGTGCAGGGTCGCCATGACGGTGGCCACGTCGTCCGCCGTCGGTCGCTCGAGGTCCGGCCGCATGAGTGAGTAGAGCGTGTCGTTGTGGATCATGTCGGTCGAGACGTTGCCGGGCGCGATCGCGTTGACGGTCACGTTGTAGTGGGCCATCTCCTGGGCCACCGACTTCGTGAGGCCGATGACCCCCCACTTGGACGCGCAGTACGCGCTGATCAGCGGGTTCGTGGAGCGACCCATCATCGAGGAGACGGTCACCATCCGACCCCAGCGCTGTCGGCGCATGTGGGGAGCCGCCGCCCGGAGGGCGTTGAAGACCCCGGTTAGGTTGGTGTCCACCGTCTCCGACCAGCCGACGGCGTCGAGCTCGAAGACGGACCCCATGGTGGACACCCCGGCGTTGGCCACGAGGATGTCCACCGAACCGAACTCCTCCACCACCCGGTCGACGAAGGCGACCATGCCGTCGAGGTCGCGCACGTCCGCCCGGGCGGCGATGCACCGGGCGCCAGCCTCCTCGACCAGTCGCACCGTCTCGGCCAGGTCGTCGGGCGTGGCCAGCGGGTAGGGCACCGTTTCCAGGTCGGCACACCGGTCGACGAGTGCCACGTCGGCCCCCAGTCGGGCCAACTCGACGGCGTGGCTCCGGCCCTGGCCGCGGGCGCCACCGGTGATGACCGCCACGCGACCGGCGAACTGCCCGGACCGGTCCTGTGCCTGCTCCGTCACCCTGCCTCCCCTGGGTCCCCGGACCCACGGACGGGACCGGTCGTTCGGTCGGCGAGCCTAGGCGCGGGAGGCCGACCGACCCCAGGCCCGAAGCACATCGCGATAGACCCGGTCCCAGTCGGCGTAGGCCGACCGCAGCCCGGGGCCCGGCCACGACGCCGGCAGCAGCTCGGCGGGCAGCAGCGGATCGGCCTGGAGGTGCCGGAGCACGGCGGCGGAGAGCTCGAACCCGGGGGCGAGGTCGTCGGGTCCCCCGGCGGGCCGCTCCTCCAGCGCTGCCCGGAGCGATCGGGCCCGGGCCGCCCACCGGTCGAGGTCCCACAGGCTCGTCAGGACGGGGATCCCGTCCCGGTCGGGGACCCCGGTCCACGTGGCCAGGTCGGGATCGCCGCGGACGTCCGAGGGGAGGTCGATGTTGTGTGGACGCAGCCACACCCCTTCACGCTGCTCGGCCAGCCGGGCCAGCGTGAGGCGGCGGCGGCGGGCGGCCCGGTGCTCGGGTGAACTCCCGGCTGCGGTCACCACCACCAGCGACCACCGCCCGTCCCACGGCCGGGTGCGGCCGCCCAGACTCTCGAGCTGGCGGTCACGTCGTTCGAGCAGGCGACCGGCCAGGCGGTAGTGGCCGGCGCCGTCGGTGGTCGCCTCGCCGGAGGCCACCATCCGGCTGAGGGCGACGCGGGCCCGGTTGGGGTTGATCCCGAACAGGCCGGCCAGGTGGACCAGATGGGCCACGGGGAGCTCGGGAGGGTCCTCGCCCAGGAGGGCGCTGGCCAGTACCGATCGGGCGGTGAGCGGAGCCGCACCCCCGTCCGACCCACTCACCGGGCACCCGGCATTACGGTATTGCACCAGTTGGCATGGTTCTGTAACATAGCCGGGTGGCGAGCACCATGGTGGCTGACGAGGCCGCCCGTCCCGACGTCCTCCCGACCGACCGCCTACTCGAGAACGGCAAGGCGCGGCCGGAGCTGCGCGCCGAACTCCGTCGCATCGACAACCTGCGCAACGCCGTCACCATCGCATCCGTGTGGTTCTGGGTGGCGGTGATCATCGGTGGCGCCGTATGGATCGACCGGTGGTGGGCCTATGCGGCGGCCTTCGTACTGATGGGGCCCATGTACGCGCGCTTCGCCATCCTCATGCACGAGGCGGCGCACAAACTCCTCTTCACCAACAAGCGGGTCAACGACTGGGTGGGGACCTGGCTCGTCGCCTATCCGACGTGGACCCCCATCGGTCTCTACCGTCGCGGCCACTTCGCCCACCACAAGGAGGAGTTCGGCCCCAACGAGCCTGATATCGCCTTCTATGGCGGCTACCCGTGCGACCGACGGGCACTGGCCCGGCGGCTCGTCCGCGATGCGGTGGGGATCTCGGGGTGGAAGAACTTCACACCCCTGTTCCGCGGCCTCCGGTATCCGACGTACCGTCGCACCTCGCTGTCGATCCTCGGCGTGCAGGTGCTGCTGTGGGCGGTCCTGTGGGCCGCCACCGGGCGCTGGTGGATCTATCCGTTGCTGTGGTGGCTCCCCTGGATGACCCAGTGGCGGGTGATCAACCGGCTCCGGGCCATCGCCGAGCACGGCGGCCTCCAGGCGAGCCCCGACCGGCGCGCCACCACCCACAACGTCCGCCAGAGCTGGATCGCCCGGTTCTGGTTCGTGCCCTACAACACCGGGTGGCACCTGGCCCACCACGTCGACATGGGGGTGCCGTGGCGCAACCTGCCCCGGTACCACGCCGAGCTGGAGCGGGCCGGATATGTGACCGAGGGGATCACCTACCCGAGTTACCTGGCCCTCTGGAAGAGCCTGTCGTCCGCCGCTCCCGTCACCGCCTGACCTGCCGACGACGCCCGACGCTCCCGCTCAGGCCGGTCGGCCCCGCATGCCCCGGTAGGCCCGCACCAGGGCGGCGCTGGAGCTGTCCAGGTCCGACAGGTCCGGGACGTCCACCGCGCTGAGCGCCGGGCCGAGGTGCCCGGCCATGACCTTGCCCAGCTCCACGCCCCACTGGTCGAAGGAGTCGATGCCCCACACCGTCCCCTCCACGAAGACGGTGTGTTCGTAGAGGGCCACCAGCTGACCCAGCACCGACGGCGTGAGTTCGGGAGCCAGGATGGTCGACGTGGGATGGTTGCCCGCCATCACCTTGTGGGGAACCACTTCGGGCGGCGTGCCGTCGGCCGCCACCTCCTCGGCCGTGCGACCGAATGCCAACGCCCGGGTCTGGGCGAAGCAGTTGGCCATGAGCAGGTCCTGGCGGTCGCCGTCCTCGTGCGTCGATGTGGCGAAGCCGATGAAGTCGGCCGGGATCAGTCGGGTGCCCTGGTGGATCAGCTGATAGAAGGCGTGCTGCCCGTTGGTTCCGGGCTCACCCCAGAAGATCTCCCCGGTGCTGCCCTCCACCGCGGAGCCGTCCCGCCGCACCGATTTCCCGTTGGACTCCATGGTGAGCTGCTGCAGGTAGGCCGGAAACCGGGCCAGGCGCTGGTTGTAGGGCAGCACGGCGTGGGTCTCGGCCCCGAACAGGTTCGAGTACCAGACGTTGAGCATGCCTTGCAGGACGGGGAGGTTGGCCTCGAACGGCGCCTCGACGAAATGGCGGTCCACGGCGTGGAAGCCGGCCAGCATCTCGGCGAAAGCGGCGGGTCCGATGGCCACCATGAGTGAGAACCCGATGGCCGAGTCGTACGAGTACCGCCCGCCGACCCAGTCCCAGAAGCCGAACATGTTGGACGGGTCGATGCCGAACCCGGCGACGCCCTCGCGATTGGTCGACACGGCCACGAAGTGTCGGGCCACCGCCCCGTCGGCACCGCCGAGGCCCTCGAGCAGCCACGCCCGGGCCGCGCGGGCGTTGGTCAACGTCTCCTGGGTGGTGAACGTCTTGGACGACACGACGAACAGGGTCGTCGCCGGATCGAGGTCACGGGTCTTGGCGTAGAGGTCGACCGGGTCCACGTTCGACACGAACCGACACTCGATGGCCGGGTCCGCGTAGTCGCGCAGCGCCTCGTAGGCCATGGCGGGACCGAGGTCCGAACCTCCGATGCCGATGTTCACGACCGTCCGGATGCGCTCGCCCGTGTGACCGGTCCAGGCGCCCGACCGGATGCGCTCGGCGACCGACCCCATCGCGTCGAGCACGGCATGGACGTCGCCCACCACGTCGCGCCCGTCCACCCCCAGCTGTGCATCGCGGGGCATCCGCAGGGCGACATGGAGGACGGCACGGTTCTCGGTGGTGTTGATGGGCTCGCCCGCGAACATGGCGTCCCGTCGCTCCGCCACGCCCGCACGACGCGCCACCGCCAGGAGGGAGGCCATCGCGGCGGCGTCGACGCGGTGCTTCGAATAGTCGAGCAGGAGATCGCCGCCCGGGCGACCATGGCCGTCCCGCGTTCCGGCTCGGCGGCGAAGAGGTCCCGCAGGTGCAGATCCGCCATCCGCTCGTACTGGCCGACCAGATCGCTCCATTCGTCGGTCCCCCGGAGATCCACCACCGCGTTCGGGTCCATCTCGCTTCGCCTCCGTCATGATCGGGCACCGACCGGTGCTCCATTCCCGACTGTAGGGGTGTCACCCCAGGTCGGTACAGAAATTCACGAATGATTACCCTTCGATAACACTCCGATCGCGTCCCGTTCACCTGTCGCCCATACCGTCGCCAGGGATGGCAGAGCCCCACCAGGCGCAGTGTTCGCGCCCCCGACGTGACCCACGGGGTGCCACGCACGAACCGCGTGCGCGGACCTCTGCCGTCCCGGGGCATGGACCCCGTTGCCTCTCACGGCAACCCCGCCAGCACCGGCACCGCCGGTCCGGCAGTCCAGCAGCGGCGTGTCCGCCCGCTCCCGCCGTCACGCCGGCGGCCGCGGGACCTGCCCGCTGTTCCGGAGCGTCAGGGCGTCACCGTGGCCTTGACGTTCCGCGAAGTCGAGCGACGGAAGCTCCCCGACGACGAGGCGCCCGTCATCCTCATCATCGACGACGACCACCTGACGCGGGACTCCCTCGCCGCCACCCTGTCGATCGAGGGCTTCGACGTCATCACCGCGTCGACGGCCGACGAAGGTGTCACCCTCGCGTCGACCGGCTCACCGTCGCTGGTGATCCTGGACACGCAGATCGGGGACTCCGAGGGCTTCGCGGTCTTTCGCCGCATCACCGCCGCGGCTCCCTGGCTCCCGGTGATCATGATCACCGAACAGGACGACGAGCTCGACGCCGTCCTGGCCCTCGAGGCGGGAGCCGCCGACCACGTCACCAAGCCGCCCCGACCCCGTGAGCTGACCGCCCGCATCCGGGCCGTGCTGCGACGGGTCGGTCGCCAGCCGCAGAACCTCGTGCCGACCGCGCCGAGCGGCGCCTACACCTTCGGACCGGTGACCATCGACGTCTCCCGCCGCGAGGCCACCCTGCACGGTCGGGACCTCGAGCTGTCGCGCAAGGAGTTCGACCTCTTGACCCTGCTGGTGTCGGAGGGGGGCCACGTGGTCACCCGCAAGCAGTGCATGGACCGCATCTGGCGCGACCGCAAGAAGGGCGACAGCCGGACGCTCGACACGCATGTCAAACGTCTGCGGAAGAAGATCGAGCTCAATCCGGCCGAGCCCGTGCACCTCATCACCGTCAGGGGGGTCGGCTACCGCTTCAAACCGTAGGAGTCCGCCCGGCGCCTCCCCCGCCCATACCCTCCCCCAATGGCCGTCGTGCGGCCCGGGCGGACTCCTACGAGTTGAGGTCCGAACCGACCATCGGTCGGACGGCGGTTGCCGTCCGGCACGATCCCCGGGGGAGTCGGACCCCCCGACGTAGACTCCTGAGCCGGCCGGACGGGGCCCGCGTCGCGGCGGGCACGAGGGAGACCCCGCACCGCACCGAGGTCGGCACGCGCCACCACGAAGGAGCAGCGGTGCCTGAGCCGACCGGCACGGAACAGCACGGAGGGAGCCCACCGCCGGACCGCGTCATCTCCACCCCCACCACGGACCCGGCCCGATGGCCGCCATCGGCGTCGGCGGGGCGCTCGGGACCGTGGCCCGCTACGGCATGGAGCGGGCGGTCGTAGCCGATGCGGCCGGATTCCCCTGGGCCACGTTCGGCGTCAACGTGGTCGGCTCCTTCGTGCTGGGTCTGGTGGTCACGCTCGTGGTCGAGCGCTGGCCCGGGGACCGTGTCATCCGGCCCCTCGTGGCCGTCGGGTTCTGCGGCGGGTTCACCACGTTCTCGACCTTCGCCGTCGAGGTCGACCAACGCGTGCGCCACGGGAACACCGCGACGGCGGCGGCCTACCTCGTCGTCACCCTCCTGGCCGGCGTGGGCGCCGCCGTCGCCGGCACCACCCTGGCGAGGGGACGCGTGCTGCCGGCGGCCGGCGCGCCGGGCCCGGTCGACCCGGACCTGCTCGCCGGCGACGAGGAGGACGGGGAGGGGACGGCATGACCCTGCTCGGACTGGTCGTGGCCGGCGCCTGCGGTGCCCTGCTCCGCTACGAGGTGGAACTGCACGTGCGGCGACGGCTCGGGCCCCGCTTCCCCTACGGGACGCTCCTGATCAACGTGACGGGCGCCTTCGCCCTCGGACTGCTGACCGGCCTCGCCGCTCACCACGGCGTCGCCTCCGGAGTGGTGACGGTCGTCGGCACCGGCCTGCTCGGCGCCTACACCACGTTCTCCACATTCTCCTACGACACGGTCGCTCTGGCCGAGCAGGGGCGGATGGGCCGGGCGGCGACCAACGTCGGGGCCACGCTGGTGGTCGGGCTCGGCGCCGCGGCGCTGGGCATCCTCCTCGGCTCCGCCATCTGAAGGTCACGGCCTCCCGCTCGCCGACCCGGCCGACGAGCGATTGCCACACGACGTTCACGGAACGATCACCAGGGGATTCCTCGCGGATCGTCCGCTGTTCATCTGGCCTCCGTAGCGTTGGTGGGGAAGGGGGGGATGCCGGTGGCGGCCCGTCAGTCCATCAAGGTCCTGGTCATCGAAGACGAGGAGTCCTACCGGCAGGCCCTGGCCTCCGGCCTCGGCCGGGAGGGCTTCGACGTCGTCCTGGCCAATGACGGCCCCGAGGGGATCGCCCTGTTCGACGAACAGCTGCCCGACATCGTGCTGCTCGACATGCTGCTGCCGAGCATGCACGGCATCGACGTCTGTCGCCGGCTCCGAGCCGTGTCCTCGGTGCCCATCCTCATGGTCAGCGCGGTCGACTCCGAGCTCGACGTGGTCCTGGGCCTGGAGCTGGGGGCGTCCGGCTACGTGACCAAGCCCTTCCGGCTGCGGGAGCTGATCGCCCGGATGCACGCCATCCTGCGTCGGGTGGCGCCGCGCCAACTGGAGCCGCCGATGGCCGTCGGCCCCTTCACCACGCCGGCCGGGGCCCCGGCACCGTCGGATGTCGGGTCGACCACGGAATCCGGCGGTGGTCCCGATCGTGAGTCGGCCTTCGGTTCGGTCGCCGTCGACTACGTCCGCCGCGAGGTCACGGTGACCGGGCAACCGGTCCACCTGTCCCGCAAGGAGTTCGATCTCCTGGCCGTCCTCCTCCATCCGGCCCGCCGGGTGCGCTCACGCGACGAACTGATCGACCTCCTGTGGCCCGACACCTACCTGACCGACACCCGCACCCTCGACACCCACATCCACCGACTGCGGGCCAAGTTGGAGCCCGAGCCCACCGACCCCAGATTCATCGTGACCGTCCGGGGCGTGGGCTTCCGGCTCGATCCGGACGGCACCCTCGGTGAGGCACCGTCCTCCGAGTCCCACCGCCTCGACGAGGCCGTCAGCGCCTGAGACGCCACGGCCCGGGCACCGCTCAGCCGAAGCGCCCGTTGACGTAGTCGAGGGTGCGGGGGTCCTTCGGCTCGCTGAACAGCTCGCCGGTCGGCCCGAACTCGATGAGCTCGCCGGCCTTGTCTTCGCCCATCAGGAGGAATGCGCAGCGGTCGGACACCCGCATCGCCTGCTGCATGTTGTGGGTGACGATCACGATCGTCACCCGGCTCTTCAGCTCGCCCACCAGCTCTTCGATCCGCTTCGTGGCGATGGGGTCGAGGGCCGACGTGGGCTCGTCCATCAGCAGCACCTCCGGCTCGACGGCGAGGGCCCGGGCGATGCACAGACGCTGCTGCTCACCCCCGGACAGCGTGCTCCCGTGGGCCTTCAGTCGGTCCTTGACGCTGTCCCACAGCGCCGCGGCGATGAGTGACGACTCGGCGGCCTCGTCGAGGAGGGCCTTCTTGCGCACCCCGTTGAATCGGAGGCCGGCCACGGCATTGTCGTAGATGCTCATCGTCGGGAACGGGTTGGGCCGTTGGAACACCATGCCCACCCGGCTGCGCAGCAAGGTGGGGTCGGTGTCGGGGGCGTTGACGTCGAGATCGCCGAGCCGGATCGATCCGGTGACCGTGGCGGTGCGGACGGTGTCGTGCATCCGGTTCAGCGCCCGGAGCAGCGTCGTCTTGCCCGATCCCGACGGACCGATCAGGGCGGTGGCCTCCCCGGCGGACACGTCGAAGGACACGTCCCGGACGGCGGTGCGCCCACCGAAGGCCACGCTCACATCCCGCAGCGTCATCACGACGTCGCCGGGCACCGGTTCCGTCAGTGCCTGTTCTGCCTGCACGGTGAGCGACTCCTCGACGGTCGGAATCCGGACTCGGGGAGTAGGGGGGCTGGCGTCGGTCATCGGCGCTCCTTCCGCAGGTGGGCGGCGTACAGGCGGCTGCCGATGCTGAGCACCAGCACGACCACCATGAGTAGCAGCGCCGCGCCCCAGGCCACCTGGACCAGGTCGGCGTAGGGCTGACTCGAGTAGTTGTAGATGAGGATGGGCAGAGCCTCCATCGGCTTGGTGGGATTCCACTGGAGGTACTGGTTGCCCAGGATGGTCAGGAGCAGCGGGGCCGTCTCCCCCAGGCCCCGGGCCACGGCGAGCAGGACGCCGGTGATGACGCCGGGCAGGGCGGTCGGGATCACGACCTTGCGGGCGATGGTGAACTTGCGGGCCCCGAGGGCGAGGGCGGCCTCGCTCAGCGAGCCGGGAACGCCGCGGAACGCCGTCTCACCCGCCCGGATGATGACCGGCAGCATGATGAAGCCGATGGCGAACGCCCCGGCCAGTCCGCTGTAGGCCTGGAAGTTCCGCACGATGGCGATGTAGCCGAAGATGCCCACGGTGATCGACGGGATGCCGGTCATGACGTCAGCGGTGAAGCGCAACGCCGAGGCCAACGGGCCGTCGGACTCGGCCAGGAAGAGACCGCAGCAGAGTCCCACCGGTATCGCCACCACCACGGCGACCGCCGTGATGACCACGGTGCCGACGATGGCGTTCCATACCCCGCCGCCGGCGATCCCCTCGGGCGTCGTCGAGTGCGTGAAGAAGTCGATCGACCATGCCGGCAGACCCTTGGCGACGACATAGAAGACGACGGCGACCAGGGGAACCACCGCGATGCCGAGGAACAGCCAGCAGACGCCGAGGGCGATCCGCGAGGCGAGCTTGCGGCGGCCGAGGCTGGCGGCCGCCGCCGCCTGTACGGCGCGCCGCCGTTCGATGATGGGGTCGGGCGGGCTCTCGAGCAGGGCGGTCACCGGCCGAGCTCCGTTCCGGCCGAGTCGGCGCCGGTCGACCACACCAGCCAGCGGGCGGCGGAGTTGACCAGGATGCCGATGACCAACAGGACGAGGCCGGCGCCGAACAGGGCGCTCAGCTCCGTGCCGGTGGACTCGCCGAAGTTGTTCACGATGAGCGACGGCAGCGTGGCCGCCGACGACTTCAACGAGTGGGCGATGTACGGGGCGTTCCCGATGACCATGGCCACGGCCACCGTCTCACCGAGGGCCCGGCCGGTGGCCAGCGTGAACGCCCCCAGGATGCCCGTCCGGGCACCCGGAACGACGACCTTGCGGAGGACCTGCCACCGGGTGGCCCCGAGCGCCATGGCTCCCTCGACCTGCTCGTTCGGCACCACCACCAGGACGTCACGGGAGATGGCCACCATGGTCGGGAGGATCATGATGGCCAGGATGACCCCAGCCAGCAGGAGCCCGACGCCACCGTTGCGCCCGTCGAACAGGCCCGTCCACCCGAAGACCGCGGTCAGGAACGGCTCGACCGTCACCCGGAAGAAGGGCGCCAGGACGATCAGTCCCCACAGCCCGAAGATGACGCTCGGCACCGCGGCCAGCAGCTCCACCGTGGTCGACAGGGCCGGCCGGATCCGCCCGGGCACCAGGTAGGCCAGGGCGATGGCCGTGCCGAGCCCGATCGGGACGGCCAGCACCACGGCGATGGCGGTCGACTCGATGGTGCCGAGGATGAAGGGCAGCAGGCCGTACTGGTCGTGGGTCGGATTCCACGTCTTCCCGACGATCCAGGAGAAGCCCAGGGTGGAGAAGGCCGGCTTCGCCTGGATGATGAGGGAGACGACGAACCATACGGCGAGCGCTCCGAACAGCAGCGCCACGATGCCCAGGATCGACCGGTACCCCTTGTCCGGCAGGGACCACCGGCCCCGACGAGCCGCGGTGGCGGGAGTGGGGGACGGGGTGTCGACGATGGTCATGGTATGGCCGGCGTGGCTGTGACGTCACGGCCGACGGCCCCGACGGACCGCTCGGCCGGACGGATCACTTGGTGAGCAGCTTCTGGCCGCTGGGCCCGGTGACCGTGAGCAGCTGCGTCCGGTTCTGATTCTGCACGGCCGGGGGCAGGGGCACGTAGTGGAGCGAGCTCGCCAGGTCCTGGCCGCCGCCGGTGTGGGTGGTCCAGTCGAGGACCTTCACCACCTGGGCGCCGGTCGTGGCACTGGTCTGCTTCTGGAGCAGGATGGCCCAGCTGTAGCCGGCGATCGGATAGCTGGTGGTGCCCGCCCCGTTCACGATCGAGAAGTCCGTGGACGACACCGAGGTCTTCTGGTCGGCGTCGGCCGCCACGGTGGCCGCGCTCGGCACCACGTAGACGCCGGCGGCGTTCTTGACGGCGGCGTAGGCCATCTTGTTGGTGATGGCGTAGGAGAGCTCGACGTACCCGATGGAGTACGGGGTGGACTGGATCGACGAGGCCACGCCCGAGTTCTTCGGGGTCTGCACCGCGGTGGACGGCCAGGCGATCGTCTTGGACGTGCCGAGTGTCCACGCCGAGCCGGCGGCCGACGCCAGGTAGTCGGTGGTGATGTACGTCGTGCCCGAGCTGTCGGCCCGGACCTCCGGGGTGATGGCGTGGGACGGCAGGTTCACGCCCGGATTGAGGGCGGTGATCTGCGAGGCGTTCCACGTGGTGATGGTGCCGTCGAAGATGCCGGCCAGCGTCGCGCCGTCCAGCTTGAGCCGGGTGGACACGCCCGGGAGGTTGTAGGCGATGGCGACGCCGCCGAGGATGTCGGGGATCTGGATGACCGGGCCGGAATTGGCGGGCATCTTGGCCAGGTCCGAGGACGACATGGGGACGTCCGAGGCGGCGAAGGCCACGGTGCCCGACTGGAAGGCGGTGATGCCGGCACCGGATCCGACTCCCTGGTAGTTGATCTGGAGTCCCTGGTTCAGCCCGGTGTACTTGTAGAACGCCGAACTGAAGAAGGGCTGCACGAACGTCGAGCCCGAGGCGTTGAGCGTGCCGGCGGGGGCTTTGAGGTCGGCGGCCAGGTAGGCGGCGTTGTTCGAGGCCAGGGAACCACCGGCGGGGGCCGTCGTCGTGGTGGTCGATGTCGAAGAGGAGGAGCTGCAGGCGGACAGCAGGGCGGCTCCGGCCAGTCCGAGGGCGACGAGCGGGAGGGCCCGGCGGCTCCGACGGTGGTGGGGGGTGAGGCTGGTCACAGGTGGTCCTGCCCTTCGAGTTCGTCGTACCCGTAGCCGGCATGCCACGGTGAGCGGCGGTACCGCCGATGTCCGCGACCGTACCCAGGCCAGTTGAACGGAAAGTGAACTCGGCGTAATCGGCACACAAACTTCCGGCGAGTTCGAGATGAACTGCTCAGGCGGGAGCGAACTCCCCGATGATCTCCGCCATTCCAACGGTCGGTCACCCTGGATGCTGTGCCCGGCATCCTCGACCACCACCACCCGGTCACCGGGCCGGCGCCGGCCGAACTCGGCGACGTCGTCGTCGTCCACCACCGGTGACCGGCTCCCCCGGACGAGCAGCACGGGCACGGGCAGGGCGGCCAGTGCGTCCCACAGGTCCCCGAAGTCGGCCCGCTCGACGTGGAGCCCGGTGTCGGCCGGGGGCCGTCCCACCTGGTGGCGCCACGCCCAGGTCCCGTCCGGCAGTTGCACGGCATTGTGGAGAACTCCCCGGCGCAGCGACGAGACCGAACGCGTCGGATTGAACTCGACGGTCCGCTGCAGGATGTCGTCGAAGCTGTCGAACGTCTCGGGCCCGGACAGGAATGCGGCGATGTCGGACGTCTTGTCGCTGTTCACCCCCGGCGTGATGTCGACCAGCACCAGGCGGCGGACGAGGTCCGGATGACGGGTGGCCAGGGCGATCGACGTGGCGCCCCCGAGGGACATCCCCACGACGGCCCGGGCGTCGGGAGCGAAGCGCTCCACCACCCGGGCCACGTCATCGGCCATCGACGCCGTGTCCAGCCACGCCGAGTCCTGGGGCCAGTCGGAGTGCCCGTGGCCGGGTAGGTCGACGGCCAGCAGGGGCCGGCCGATGGCGAGGGCCACCGTGTCCCAGGTGTGGGCGTTCTGCCCCCCACCGTGGAGGAACACGAGCTCGGGCGGCGACTCCCCCCACACCAGGGCGCTCACCCGGCGACCGGGCGCGACCTCCACCGACTCCCGGCGCACCACCGGTGGCCCGTCGAAGGCGAGGCCGGCCTCTTCGGCATTCTCGTGGAAGAGGGAGAACTCGTCGTAGGTGGGGGCGGGTTCGGTCACGTCGGCTCCTCGCGTCGGATCGGTCATGTCAGGGGGCGGGGACGGTGGCGTCGGCCCGGGCCAGCTCGTCCACGAGCTCACCGAGCGTCTCGTCGGCCACCAGGTAGGGGGTGTAGAAGCCGACCCGGTCGACCAGGCCGCCGAAGCGGTGCACGATCTCGTCGGCCACCTGACGGGGCGATCCCACCGCGGCCAGCGTGGCGAGAACGGTGTCGTCGATGCGGTCGGGCATCTCGTCCCACCGGCCCGACTTGCTCAGCGCGTTCAGCTCGGGCTGGAGTTCCTCCCAGCCCTCGGCCTCGAGCACCGGCCGGTAGGCGGGCGTCGAGGCGTAGAACGCGATCAGCCAGCGGCCCGCGGTGCGGGCCATGTCGAGTTCGGCCTCGTCGCGACCGCAGCACACGATGACCTCCCCGGTCACCGTCAGATCCGACCGGGCCCGGCCACCCCGGGCGAGTCCCTCGGCGACCGCCGGCAGGGTCCGGGTGCGCAGGTGGGTGGCGGTATTGAACGGCATGACCAGCAGGCCGTCGGCGACCTCGGCCGCCAGCGACACCATCTGCGGACCGAGGCCGCCGAGGGCGATCGCCGGGAGCCCGTAGGGATGGGGCCCCGGGTTGAAGAGGGGTGGCATCAGGGTGTGCGAGGTGAACTCGCCCCGGAAGTCGAGACGTTCGCCCGTCTCCCAGGTGGCGAAGATGGCCCGCAGCGCACCGACCAGCTCGCGCATCCGGGCGACCGGCCGGTCGAAGGAGGCGCCGTAGCGCTTCTCGACCTGGGCCCGGATCTGACTTCCGAGGCCCAGGGTGAAACGGCCCTTCGACAGGAGCTGGAGGTCCCACGCCTGGTGGGCGAGTTGCACCGGGTTGCGCGGGAAGGCGATGGCGACGTTGGTGGCGAGCTCGAGGGTGGACGACGCAGCAGCGGCCAGGATCAGCGGGGTGAAGACGTCGTGGGGGCCCTCGAACGTGAAGGCACCGTCGACCCCGAGCGCTTCGAGGCGGCGCGCGTGGGCGGCGGCGTCCTCCAGACCGGCCAATTGGGTGTCGAATCGCACGGGCCCATGCTCCCACCGCCAGCGGGAGCCTGCTGCCGCCGACCGGAACGGACGACGGTCAGGTCGGGACCAAGGACCCTCACCGTGGCCGGAGGGCGGTGCCACACTGTTCGCGATGGCACCACAGACCTGCACTCCCGACGACGCCGCCCAGCACATCGGCACGACCGACGCCGTCGGCTTCGGCCTGGGCCCCGCCAATCCGGACGCCTTCCTGACGGCGCTCGGCGAGCGGGACGACTGGGTCGACCTCACCTTCGGCGGTGCGCTGCTGCTCGGCTACTACCCGGTACTGGCCCATCCCAACGTGTCCTACCGGTGCGGTTTCTTCGGTCCCGCCGAACGGATGCTGCTGGCCGGCGGGGCCAACATCGAGCTGGTGCCGGGCGGGTTCCGCCAGTTCGCCCCCATCCTGCGGCGCTACAACCCGCGGGTGATGACCGTGCTGGCGGCGCCTCCCCGGGACGGCGAGGTCAACCTCTCGCTCCACATCGGGGCCACCTACGACGAGCTGCTCCTGGCCGGAAAGGACCCCGAGCGGTTCCTGGTGGTGGAAGTCAACCCCCACCTGCCCCGCACCCGTTCGCTCGGCCCCGACTACACCAACACCATCCCCCTCGAGCTGGTCGACGTCCTCGTGGAGTCCGAGGGCGCTCCCTTCACGCTGCCCCAGCCGGAGCCCGACGCCATCGACGAGGCCATCGCCGAGCAGGCCCGGTCCTTCGTGACCGACGGGGCCACACTCCAGATCGGTATCGGTGCCGTGCCGAACATGGTGGCCACCAAGCTCGCCGAGGGACCGGGTGGAGGGTACGGCATCCACTCCGAGATGTTCACCGACGGCCTGATGCGGCTCCACCAGGCGGGGAAGGTCACCAACGATGCCAAGCGCCTGTTCAACGGCGTCTCCATCACCACCTTCGCCCTGGGATCCGCCGAGCTGTACGCGTGGCTCGACGGGAACCAGGAGGTCGCGTTCGTTCCCGTGCAGGTGGTCAACGACCCGACGGTCATCGCCCAGAACCACGCCTTCGTCTCCATCAACGGCGCATTGAGCGTCGACCTGTACGGTCAGGTGGTGGCCGACAACATCGAAGGGCGCCAGATCTCGGGGGTGGGAGGCCACGAGGACTTCGTGGCCGGTGCCGAGATGCGCATCGACGACCACTCGCTGATCTGCCTGCGTTCGACGGCGGTGTCGAACGGAGTCACGCGGTCCCGCATCGTGCCGTTCCTGCCGCAGGGGGCGGTGGTATCGACCCCCCGTCACCACACCGGCGTGGTCATCACCGAGCACGGCGCCGCGGACCTGTCGGGCCGGACGGTGCGTGAGCGGGCCTTCGCCCTCGCCGAGATCGCCCACCCCGACTTCCGGGAGGAGCTCCGGACGACGGCCGAGACCCTCGGGCGCCACTGAGCCCGATGGAGGGGACCGGCCGGGACGGGTCGGGGTCACCCGGCCCGTCGGCTGGACGCGCCACCCTGTCGGTGGCCAGCTTCAACGTGCACATGGGCGTCGACGGCTGGGGGCGCCCCTTCGACCTGGTCCCCGAGTGCGCCGGCCTCGACGCCGACGTCCTCGTCCTGCAGGAGGCCTGGACCCCCGACGACGGGTCACCGGGCACCGCGGCCCGGGTGGCCTCCGAACTCGGGTACACGGTCGTCGCCGAGGCACCCCTCGCCCACGCCCGCCTGTACGCCCCCCTCACCACCACCACCTCGCGGTGGGCACCGTGGTTCGGCCAGGTCCGCAAGACCCTGCGCCTCGACGACGAGCGCTTCAAGGTCCCCGCCGGCTCCCGGGACCGACCCGCCCGGACGGGCCAGTGGGGCGTCGCCCTCCTGGCGCGGGTGCCGTGCCGCGACGTCGACGTCCTCCCGTTGGGGAAACTGCGCCGCGACCCGGCGCGCCGTGCGGTCCTCCGGTGCACCGTCGACGTGGGCGACACCGGGATGGTGGTGCACGGTACCCACATGTCCCACATCACCCATCTGTCGCCGGCGCAGTACCGGCGCCTCGCCCGTCTACTCCCGCCGCTGGACCGTCCCGCGCTGCTGGCCGGCGACATGAACATGTGGGGACCTCCGGCGTCCACGTTCTTCAGGGGGTGGCGGCGGGCCGTGATCGGCCGGACCTGGCCCGCCCACCGACCGCACAGTCAGCTCGACCACGTCCTGGTGACTCCGGCGGTGGAGGTGGTGTCCGCCCGGGTGGCCGGTGCCACCGGCTCGGACCACCGACCGGTCGTCGTCACCGTGGCGCCCGCCTGATCCGCGGTACCCGGACGCTCGTCGGGGCCCCGCAGTAGCGTCCTGCCATGGCCGATTCCCTGGACGACTTCGAACGCTCGAGCTTCACGGCGGAGGGGACGACCCGAACCGTCTACCGACTCGGCACGGGGCCGGCCGTCATCGTGATGAGCGAGATCCCCGGGATCACCCCCAATGTCGCCCGGTTCGCCCGCATGGTGGCCGGCATCGGCTGCACCGCGGTCATGCCGCACCTCTTCGGTCACGACGGACGCGACCCGACGATGCCGGCAGCCCTGCGTGAAGTGGCCAGGGCCTGCGTCTCCAAGGAATTCACGATGTTCGCCCTCGGCCGGGCCAGCCCCGTCACCGTCTGGCTGCGCGCTCTGGCGAGGGCCGAGCACGAGCGCTGCGGTGGTCCCGGTGTCGGTGCCGTCGGGATGTGCCTGACGGGGGGGTTCGCCCTGGCCATGATGGTCGACGACGTGATGATCGCCCCGGTGCTGAGCCAACCGTCCCTGCCGGGGCCTCTCACCGATCGGCACAAGCGCGCCCTGGGGATCAGCGACGCCGACGCCCGCCGCGTGGCGGAGCGGGCGGCGGCCGGTGTCTGCGTCCTCGGCCTGCGCTTCACGGGGGACTCCATGGCGCCGCACGAACGTTTCGAGGCGCTCCGCGAACTGTTGGGCGACGCGTTCGTCGGGGTGGAGCTGGACTCCTCCCCCGGCAACCCCTACGGACACCGCAAGGCGGCCCACTCCGTCCTGACCGAGGACCTCGACGACCGACCCGGCACGCCCACCCGCCAGGCGCTCGACCAGGTCCTCGACCTGTTCCGTTCCCGACTGCTCGCCTGACCGAGCCGACCCGGCGGGCGCCCCGGCCGTCAGGCGGTGGCCAGGATCTCGCCGTGGACGACGGCGAACCATCCGTCCCCCGACGCCGCCCAGTGCCGCCACCCGGCGGCGAAGGCGTCGAGGTCCGACCGGTCGGCCAGGCCGTGGCCGACGAGCTGGGCTCCGAGGAACGATCCCGGCGCGGCGAACCGGTCCGCCCACAGGTCGCCCCACCAGGCCCGCTCGGCCGGGGTGGCGAAGCACCACACCGAGGCCGACGGCACGACCTCGTCGAAGCCGGCGGCGTGGGCGAGGGCCAGCAGGCGGCGGCCGGCGTCCCAGTTCGCCCGGTTGCGCCGGGTGAGCTCGCCGTAGGCGGCGATGGCCCGGTCCACCTCCGGCTCCGGCGGCCAGAACGTGAACGTCGGGTAGTCGGCGTCACGGGCGGCCACCCGGCCACCCGGGCGGCAGACCCGGCGCATCTCGACGAGCGCGGCGACCGGGTCGGCCACGTGCTGGAGGACCTGGTGGGCGTGGACCACGTCGAACGAGCCGTCGGCGAACGGCAGCGCGAACAGGTCCGCCACCTCGAACGTGACGTTGTCCGGGCCGGACAGCGCCGCGTCGGCCCGGGCCGCCTCCACGACGTCGGCCGCTGCGTCGATCCCCACGACCCGGCCGGGCGCCACCGCCCGGGCCAGGTCGCAGGTGAGCGTTCCGGGTCCACAGCCGACATCGAGAACGGATCGACCGGGGGCCAGGTGGGGCGACAGGTAGGCGGCGGAGTTGGCGGCCGTGCGCCAACGGTGGGATCGCAGCACGCCGTCGTCGTGGCCGTGGGTGTAGGTGGTGTCAGGCATCTTCCCAGCATGCGCCCGGGTCGGTGGTATTGGCAAAGTCATATATCTGACAGGTGACATAAGATTCGCCTATGGCAGCGTCCGAGTGGCTCCGTACCTTCGTGGCCATCTACCGCACCGGGTCCGTCACCGACGGCGCAGCCCTGCGAAACGTGTCCCAACCGGCGGCCAGTCAGCAGCTCCGGTCGCTCGAGCGCTCCGTCGGCGCCGCCCTCTTCGAACGGACACCCCACGGGGTCGATCCGACCCGGTCCGGTCGGGAGCTGTACGCGTCGGTCGCCGACGCCCTCGACCGACTCGAGCCGGTGCTGACCGGACTCGACGGCGGGGGGCGTCCTGCGTCGCCGGCACTACGACTCGGCTGCTCCCCCGACTACCTGGCGTACGGGCTCGTGGCGAACCTCGGGCCGGGAGCACCGGACCTGGCCGTCCGTTTCGGGACCGACGCCGAACTGACCTCCCTCGTCCACCACGGCGAGCTCGACGTGGCGGTCACCACGACGGAACCGGGACGACGCTCGCTGGCCGCGGTGGCGCTGGGCGTGACCCGGTTCGTCCTGGTGTCCGCCCCGGGTCGCCTGGGGGAGGTGGCACCGGGGGACGCCGACGCTCTGGTCCGGGTCCTGACCGGCGGCGAGTGGGTGGCCTACAGCGCCGAGCTGCCGCGCACCCGACGGTTCTGGCAGACCACGCTCGGGCGTCCGTTCAGCGCCACCCTCCGCCTGTCCGCCCCGGACCTCCGGTCGGTGGCCTCCGCCGTGGCGGGTGGGCTCGGGACCAGTCTGCTGCCGGAGTACGCCTGTGCGGCCGGTCTGGCCGACGGCACCCTGGTGAGCGTGTGGCCGGTGGCCGATGTCGTGCCGCCCGAGCCGTGGTTCGCCGTGACCCGCCAGGCCGATGGGGTACGGGCGCCGGTGGCCGACCTCGTGGCCCGGCTGACGGTTCCCGGCGGTCCCTGAACCGGGACGCTCAGGGGCCCACCCCCGCCACCGGGCGGCCGTCCTCCAGGTAGACGGTGCCGGTGGCCGCCAGGGCCCGGGCCACCCGGCGACCGACCGGTCCACTCAGGAGTTCGTGGGCCTCGGCGGGCGTGGCCCACCGGGCATCGGCGATCTCGCCCTCCTGGAGCACCAGGGGCCGTCCGACCCCGTCGACGGTTCCGCAGTCGAAGAGGAAGCGCATCCCGCCGGGGCGGCCCGGGCGCGGGTGGAGGAAGTCCACGCACACCAGCTGTCCGGTCGTGACCTCCAGACCGGTCTCCTCGGCCACTTCCCGCCGGCACCCCTCCCACGGGGACTCCCCGTCCTCCTCGATCTGACCACCGGGGATCGTCCAGCCCGACTTGTAGGTGGGTTCGAGGATGAGGATGCGCCCGTCGCCGTCGTGGATCAGGGCACCGGCCGAGGCGGGCACCCGGGGTAACACGTACTCGGCCATGTCCCCATCATCACCGATCCCACCCCGTCGCGCGCCACGGACCCGTATCGGTCCCTACCCCGTGGTGAGGGAGCCCTCCAGAGCGGCCACGGCCACGTCGCGGGCCCAGCGGTAGTCGGGCTTGCCCGACGGCGAACGACGGACGGCGTCGACGAACACCGCCTCGCGGGGCAGCTTGTAGCCCGCCAGGTGCTGGCGACAGTGCTCGCGCAGGGCCCGGAGGTCCGGTGTGGCCGCGAGCCCGGTCCGCAGCTGCACCACGGCGGTCACCTGGGCCCCCCACCGATCGCTCGGTGTGCCCACCACGATGGCGTCGAAGACGGCGGGGTGGCTCTTGAGCGCCTTCTCGACCTCCTCGGGGAAGACCTTCTCCCCCCCGGAGTTGATCGACACCGATCCCCGGCCGTAGACGGCGATGGTGCCGTCGGCCAGCAGTTTCGCCAGGTCACCGGGCACGGCGTAGCGGACGCCGTCGATCACCGGGAACGTCTCAGCCGTCCTGGCTTCGTCCCGGTAGTAGCCGAGCGGGATGTGTCCACTGGTGGCCAGCATCCCCATCCGCCCGTCACCCGGCTCGCACAGCGCCCCGTCGTCGGCGATGACCACGTTGCCCGGACCCATCTGGAAGACGGGGGCGCCGTCCTCGTTCTGGCCCACCAGGCTCCCCTGGCCGCCCGTCTCCGACGCCCCGAAACCGTCCAACACGATCACGTGGGGCAACAGCCGGTTGAGCGACTCCTTCAGGGAAGGCGACAGGATGGCTCCGCCCGAGCCGTAGACGAGCAGCTTGGACAGGTCGTGGGTGTCGGCGCCCCCAGCCTCCAGGTGGTCCACGATCGGCCGGGCATAGGCGTCGCCGATGGTCATGACCACCCGAACCTGCTCCTCGTCCATCACCCGCAGAGCGAACTCGGGATCGAAGGCGACGTCGCGGATGAGCACGTTGAACGTGCCCGACAGCAGGGCGGAGAAGGCGACCCACCATCCGCCCCCGTGCATCAGGGGACACAGGGTCAGTGTCCCCGGAATCGGGTACTCCGAGGCGGCGCGCGCCGCGACGTCGTCGAGCGAGCTCACCGGGGCGATGCCGAGCGCCGGATTGCCGCCCCCGCCGACCACCGAGAGGTAGATGTCCTCGTGACGCCACATCACACCCTTCGGCATCCCGGTGGTCCCTCCGGTCCACAGGGCGTAGAGGTCCCCGGGCCCTCGGCCGGGGACGTCGGGCCGGCTCTCCGGCTGGGCGTCGAGCCACGCCTCGTACCGCTCGTCGGCGACCACCACCGCACAGTCCCGTGTCAGTCCCTTGACCGCGCGCTCGGCCCGTGACTCGAGATCGGGCTCGGTGACGAGCAGACGGAGGTCGGCGGTGTCGAAGAGGTACTCGAGCTCCTCGTCGACATAGCGGAAGTTGACGTTGACCGGCACCGCCCGGATCTTGAAGGCGGCCAGGTTGGTCTCGACGTACTGGTTGCCGTCGTAGAGGTGGCAGCCGACGTGGTCGCCCGGCCCCACCCCGGCGGCCCTCAGCGCGTGGGCCAACCGGTTGACCCGGGCGTCGAGCTCGGCGAAGGTCAGGCGCCGCTCGTCGCCGACCAGGGACCGGACCACCAGCGCAGGCGCGTCCGGTTTCGTGTCGACGACCGTCTCGAAGATGTCGGCGAAGTTCAGACCGGCCACGTGACCCCCCGTCCGTCGGCGCACCCACCGTACCGCGGACGCACGCGTCGGTACCGGGTCCGCCCCCGGATCAGTCGAGCCGGAGCTCCACGGCACCGCCTGCCGGGTCGGCGGCCGACAGGAGCGGTCCGGGGACGCCGAGCGATCGGTTGGGCACCGAGTGGCGGAGGGTGCGGCGACCGATCACCCGTCCGCCCTGACGGGCCGTCACCCGGGTCCGGCCGGTGAAGGCGGACGTGCGCAGCCGGAGCCACCGGGGTGGATCGGCCGGGTCGAAGATGGCCGGCGTCACCGACGCCAGGGGGGCCCGGACGAGGACGTCGAGACCGACGGCGGTCCTGTCACCGTCACCCCGGTCCAGATCCTCGGCCAGGCGCCGTCCGGCATCACGGCCCCCCAGGGCGGCGACCCCGGCCGTCTCCCCCGGGTGGACCAGGTTGCCGGCGGCCCGGACGGCGGACCGGGACGTCCGTCCCCAGCCGTCGGTCCGGGGGCCGGCGGCGGGACCGTCCACGTCGAGGCCGGACCGACGGGCCAGCACGTTGTCGGGGACCCAGTCCCCGGTGAACACGACGGTGTCGGCCGCGAGTCGCTCCACCCGGCCGGTCAGGAGGCTCTGGACGTCGACCCCGTCGAGGCGTCCATGGCCGTGCAGGCCGGCCACCCGGGTCGAGGTCCGCAGCGGCACCCGCGGACCGAGCCGGGTCGCCAGGGCGAACAGTCCGATCGTCTGGTGACGGGGCAGTGACGTGGTCATGGCCACCGTCCGCACGCCGGCCCGGCGCAGGGTCAGCACCGCCGAGTAGGCGACGTGCTCGGCCCCGACCACCACGGCACGACGCCCGACGGCGAGCCGTTCGAGGTCCACCCACTGCTGCAGCTGACCCGTCGTGAACACACCGGCGGGCCGGTCCCCCGGGACCAGCCGGGCCGCCCGGGGGCGCTCGCGGGCGCCGGTGGCCAACAGCACCGCATCCGGACGCACCACCTCGACGCCGCCCGGCCCGGTCAGCGTGACCGTTCCGTCGTCGTCGAGATCGGTCACGGTGGTCGAGAGCCGGAGTACGGCCCCACCGTCGGTCGCCCGACGCGCCAGGTGCCGGGCGTAGCCGGGACCGGTCATCGGCCGGTGCAGGTCCTGCAGTCCGAACCCGGTGTGGTGGCAGTGCCGGGGGACGCCACCCGGCGCCGGTTCGCGGTCCACCACGACGGCACCCACGCCCCGGACCCCCAGCTCGTAGGCGGCACTCAGCCCGGACGGACCGGCCCCCACCACCAGGACGGTGGGACCGCTCACCGCGGCAGCCGGGCGAGCACGCCGGGATCCGTGCCCGTTTCGGCGGCCACGAGCGCCATCACCGCAGCCCCGCACCAGTTGCCCTGGCATCGGCCGTTCATGGCCCGGGTGCGGCGGCGTACCGCCCCGAGGTCGGCGGCCGCCAGCGGGCCGTGGCAGGCGTCGCGCACCTCCCCTACGCTCACCTGCTCGCAGTGGCAGAGCGGCGTCCCGTAGGCCGGGTCGGAGGCGATGCGCCCGGGGTCCTGCAACGGGCGCACCTGGCGGTCGCCGAGCGGTGGCAGTGCGGGTATGCGGGTCGGGGGCGGAAGCCCGCTCCACGTGGCCCCGGCCTCTGCCAGCCGGTCGGCCACGTGTCCGGCCAGGGCCAGCGAGGCGGTCAGACCGGTCGACCGGATGCCGCCGACGGTCACGTACCGCTGCGCGGCGTGGAGGCGGACCTGGTAGTCACGGTGTTCGGTGGCCGCCCGCAGGCCGGCGTAGACGGCGGTCACCTCTTCGTGGACGAGGTCGGGGAGGATCCGGGCGCCGGCGGCCAGCAGCGCATCGATGCCGGCCGCGGTGGATGCCGTGTCCGTGCGGTCCGAAAGGTCCTCCGCCGTGGGTCCGAGGAGCACGTTCCCCCAGGTCGTCGGCGACACCAGCACCCCCTTGGTCCGCGATGTCGGCACCGGTAGGAGGATCCGGGTCACCAGCCGTCGGGCCAGCTTGTCGAAGACCAGGAGCTGTCCGCGTCCGGGGTGTGACCGTGAAGTCGTGGTGGCCGAGCAGGGCGTCGATGTGGTCCGCGCCGAGGCCGGCGGCGTTCACCAGCCACCGGGCCCGGACCACCCCACCCGGAACGGACACCTCGTGACCTTCGTTGCCCGTGGCCACCGATCCGACCGGCGCCGACAGCACCAGGCGGGCTCCGGCCGCGACGGCCTCGGTGGCGAAGCCCAGCGTCACCGACCACGGGTCGATGACCGACTCGTCCGGCACCGACAGGCCACCGCGGGCGTCGGGCCCGAGATGGGGCTCGCGGGCTCGCACCTCCGCCGCGTCCACCAGCTCGGCGGCCCCGTACCCGTTGGCCTCCGCCTTGGCCAGGAGAGCCGGCAGAGCGGCCTCCTGCTCGTCGTCCCAGGCCACCAGCAGAGCACCCGTCCGCTCCAGGGCGATGCCGGCGGCGCCGGCGTAGTCGGCCAGGAGCCCGTGCCCGGAGGACACCAGGACCGACTCGAGGGAGCCCGGTTCGGTGTCGAACCCGGTGTGGAGGATGGCGGTGTTGGCCTTCGACGTACCGTCCCCGACGTCGGTGGCGCGATCGAGCAGGGCCACCGATGCTCCGGCCCGCGCGAGCTCCCGGGCGATGGCACACCCCACCACTCCGGCGCCGATCACCGCCACGTCGACCTCGGACTCGGGCCCGGCGGCCACGGGTCAGCCCCCGTCCGACGCGGCGATGGCGCGGGCGGCGGCGGCGGCGAACCGGTCGAGCCGCTCGGCCGCCTCGTCACCGCCACAACGGGGCTCGTAGCGCGCCGCCGGCTCGGCGTGCGGCACGTCCGCCAGTCCGACCCCCCGATCTTCGAGTCCCGTCCGGGCGAGGGCGGCCACACCGAGCGCGGTGGCGTGGGGTGAGGCGAACACCTCGACCGGCACCTGGAGCAGATCGGCCTGGCACTGCATGAGGAACGACGATCCCGTCAGGCCGCCGTCCACCCGCAGCTCCACCAGCGGGGCCCCGAGGTCGTCGGCGGCGCTGCCGGCCAGCAGCGCCACTTGGGCGGCCAGGCCCTCGAGGGTGGCCCGGACCACATGGGCCGGCGACGTGTGGAGGTCGAGCCCTTCGAGTGTGCCGGTGGCGGACGGTCGCCAGAAAGGGGCGCCGAACCCCGCCAGCGCCGGGACCATCGTCACCCCGGAGGTGTCGGACACCGAGGTCGCCACCTCGTCGAGGTCCTCCACCGAGCGGAGCAGGCCCATGGCCACCAGCCAGGAGACGGCGGCACCCGCGGTGTAGCTCTGGCCGTCCAGGCAGTAGGAGACCGATCCCGGTACCTCCCATGCCACCGATGCCGACAGACCGTGGCGCGAGCGCCGCGGGTCGGGTCCGGTGGTGACCAGCAGGAAGGCTCCGGTGCCGTACGTGCACTTGGCCTGCCCCGCCGCCAGGCACGCCTCGCCCACCAGGGCGGCCTGCTGGTCGACCGCCAGTCCCGTCAGTGGCAGTGACGGCCCGAAGGCCGCCGTGCCTCCGACCGGGGTCGCGCATCCCACCACCTCGGGGAGGTCGGTGGCCGCCAGTCCGAACAGGTCGGCCGCCTCCTCCGACCACCGGCGGGTGTCGAGGTCCAGCACCATCGAACGCGAGGCTGTGGTGACGTCGGTCACGAACCGGCCGGTCATGGCATGGATCATCCAGGTGTCACTGGTCGTCACCACCCCGTCGGTGGTCCGGTGGCGCCGCAGCCAGGCGAGCTTCGGAGCGGAAAAGTACGGGTCCAGGGGCAGCCCGGTGAGCTCACCCAGGCGATCGGCCCGATCGGCCAGGTCCCGCGTCACCGAGACGGCCCGGCGGTCCTGCCACGACACCGCGGTGGAGAGTGGCTGACCCGTGGCCGGGTCCCAGGCCAGCACCGTCTCCCCCTGGTTGGCCAGGCCGATCCCGTGCACGACCGTTCCGGACCGGGCGATGGCGGCCCGCCCGGCGGCCACCACCGAGGCCAGCAGCTCGGCGGGGTCCTGTTCGACGGCTCCGTCTCCCGACGCCACCGGGTGGACAGGACACTCGGCCGTGCTGTGCACCGTCCCGTCGTCGCCCACCACCAGCGCCTTGGTGGCCGACGTCCCCTGGTCGATGGCCAGGATGTTCACCTTCCCGACGTCCGGTCACCGGCGTGCACGGGCCAACGCTAGCCACCCGGGCCGGACGGCTCGCCCGGATGGCGGAACGGTGGTCCGAGGCGTGGGGCAACGCCCGCCACCCCGGCGAGATATCCGCCGGGGGGGCGGCAGGGACGCTCGGTGGATCCCGCCGACGACCGGCTGACGCGGCACGCCCCCCGGCAGCCGGCCGAGCCGGTCACCGGGGGGCGGAGGCCGCCGTCGTGCGAAGGATCAGGTGCTGATGCCGATCGCCAGCTTCTGCTTGGTGGTGGCCGCTCCCGACGTGGCGGTCACCGTGATGGTGCGGGTGCGATCGGCGGCCCCCGGCGTTCCCGAGATGGTGGCCGTCCCGTCACCGAGGTTCTGGAACCTCAGCCCCGCCTCGGAGGCGTTCAGGTTGACCGAGATGGTGACCCCGGCGCCGGCCCCCGTCGTGGTGATGGTGAACGACTGCGTCGGCGGGCCGCTCCTGGAGAAGTTGGCGGCGGCCGGCGACGAGATGGCCAGGACGTGTGCCGTGAACGTCTGGACGGTGTCCGGCCCGATGCCGTTGTTGGCATGGATCGAGAAGGTGTAGTTCCCGCCCGCGGCCGGGCCCTTTCCACTCAACTGCGCCGTTCCGGCCTTGGATCCCGCTCCCGGCTTGAACGTCATCCAGGCTGGCAGTCCCACCGCGCTGACCGTGGCCGCCGGATGGCCCGTCGTGGTCACCGTGAAGTGGACGTTCTTGCCGGCGGCGATCTGCACCGACGAACCCGAGCTGATCACCGTGGTGTTCGAGGTCACCGTCAGGGTGAAGTTCTGGGTGGCCGCCGGGGTCACGCCGTTGGTCGCGGAGATCGTGATGGGGAACGATCCCCCCTCCGATGTCATGCCCGACAACACGCCGGTCGAGGGGTTCAGGGAGATCCCCGACGGCAGGATGCCGCTCTCGGAGAAGGTCGGGGTCGGGGTGCCGGTCGCCGTCACCGTGAAGGTTCCGGGGGAGTTCGGCAGGAACGTCGCGCTGGATCCGGACGTGATGGCCGGCGCCGCCGGGAGGCCACAGGTGGCGGACGGCGATGCCGAGAACAGACTCGGGCTCACGTCCACGCTTCCGCTGTACTGGTCAGCGGCCGCCCCGTTGGCCGTCCCCCACCAGTTGCACGTGGCGTCGAGCGTCCCGGTGGTCCCCGAGGCCACGTTGACGGCCGTGCTGTCGGTGGATGAGCTACCGGTCCCGGATCCGTCGAACGGCCCGTTGAAGAGGTTCCGGGTCACGGTGAAGTTGCCCGACGACAGATCGGCCGGCGATCCGTCATTGGCCACGTCGACGGCGTGGTACATGTTCGTGAACGTGTTGTCCTCGACCGTGACCGGACCTGCGAAGTCCGGATTCTCGAAGGTCCTCACGCCGGAGCCCCGGTTCGAGCTGGTGGCCGGGGTGCTGTTGTAGATGCCGCTGAACGTGTTGTCCGAAATGGTCAGGTTGTCCAGCGTGTCGGCGATGAGGATGCCGTACTGGTGGAGGTTCGTGAAGGTGTTGTCCTCGACCACACCGCCGGAGTCGTTGAGGTTGATGGCGGGGGTGCCGTCGGCCGTCGTCTCGGTCAGTCCGTCGAACGTGTTCCCGGTGATGTCCAGCTGGTCCTGGGCCGAACCGCTGCCCCAGGTGGCGACGATGCCGGTCGCCCCGGCGCCGATCTGTCCGGTCCCGGTGAATTCGTTGTCCGTCAGGGTCGAGTTGACCGCACTGGTGTCGTACACGAGGGCGTTGTTGAACGTGGAGCCGGACACGATGTTGTCACTGAATGTCAGGCTGTTGCCGTTCTGGGTGTCGTCCACGAGACCGCCCACCGTCACCTGGCCCGGCTGGGCGGTCCCGGTGAAGGTTCCCGTGAATCCGTCGATCGTGACCGGGGCGGCCGTGGTGATGTCGAACACGGAGGACGTTCCGGCGGTCTGGGTGACGATGCTCTCCGGTGCCCGGGTGCCGGTAGCCGGAGTTCCGGCGTTCGCCCCGAGGAGGGTGACCGACTTACCGATGGTGACTCCCTCGTCGTACGTGCCGGCGGCGACGTCGACCGTGCCTCCGGCCGAGACCGCGTCGATGCCCTGCTGGATGGTGGCGAACGGCGAGTCGGCCGTACCGGAGTTGCTGTCGTTGCCGGTGGCGGCGTTCACGTAGCACGTCGAGGTGCACTGGGACTCCGCGTTGAACTGCACCGCCGGGACGTAGTACGGCGCGGCCCCATAGGCGTTGTTGCCACCGTTGATGTACGTGAGATCGGGGCTGGACGACCAGCACGAGTCCTGGGGGTCGGTGGGGTTGCTGGCGAAGTCCAGGGGCAGGTCGGCCCGGAAGGTGCCGGTGCCGCCCAATCCGTTGTCACAGTAGAACGCGCCGTACGAGCTGTCGTGGTAGAGGGTGCCGGGGAGCGGATCGCTCCCGACCGAGGGCTGGGGGCCGTCCGTCGTCGTGAGTCCGACGTTCAGGCTGTCCGCCGGGCAGCCCGTGGGCTGCGCGGAGCACGGGGTCGGGTCGGTGGCGGAGTCGCTGGTGCTGACCGAGATGCCGTAGACCAGGTTGTTCGGCACCGTGATATCCGGTATCGAGAAGGTGATGGGGGAGGCGATGCCGTAGTGGCAGGTGCTGGTGCTGGCGTCGTACCAGAGCCCGGCTCCGCCGTACTCGCTCGGCGGGCAGTCCGTGTCGTCGGCCGTCGGACGGTACTTGATCGCGAATGTCTGGGTGTACGTGGCGATGAGATTGCCGACACCCGTACCGTCAGCCGCCACGTCATAGAGATTCAGGGTGACCGGGTAGTTGAAGGTGGGGCTCACCGACACGCAGTTGTCCGTGTAGACCCCTCCGCCCTGACATCCCCAGCTCTCGAGCTGCACCGTGACGTTGTTCAGCGTGCGCGGAGTCCCCGGAGCGAAGGTGACCTGGTTGCCGATCTGGCTTATCTGTTCACAGTCGAAGCACTGACTCACCAGGCTGGAGGCACCCGGTTGGGTGCTGTCGTAGATCGTCGTCGTCGGACCCGCCGCTCCGGCGACAGTGGCCGGCGCGGTGATCAAACCCATCGCCAACGTGCCGAGCAGGACCGCCACTACCGCCAACATGCGCTTCATCATGAAGAAGACCCTTCGTCACAAGCTCGGTGACGACAGCCATCACGCCGAGGGAGGGCCCCGGAGGGCCGTCGTATTCCCTGGTACTCCGCCGCGATCCGCCGCAACCAGTACGGAACCATTCCGCCGTGGGGCAGTGTGCCTACGCCACCGGCCCTTGGCCATCATCAAATTTGATGGTTTCTGCCTTCCGAACGCGCAACACCTGGTGAAATAGGTGTTACCGCGGGTCGCATGGTCTCGAGAAATCTTCGCCGTCGTCACGCATCGCGACCGGCACGTCCACCTGGGCGTTCAAATCCCCGGGGGCGACGGTCCGCGGCTACCGGCGGACGACCTCGATGGCGGCCTCGGGGCACGCCGTGACGCAGTCCATGCACCCGGTGCAGGCCTCCGCCCGGACGGCGTACGCCGTCATCCGACGATGCGCCCGGCTCTTCAGCCGGCCGATCGCCCCGAGCGCCTCGAAGTCGACCACGTCGATGCGCCGCACCTCGAACACGTCGACCGGACAGACCCGGACGCAGTCACGCTTCGCCTCGCACCGGCCGTGATCCACGATCGGCAGCCAGGGCGAGGTCGGAGAGGTGTCCATCCCCACACACTAGGGAGGAGGGCATGCCCGCAGGCGGCGGGGTTCAGCCCGTCGGCTCGTTGGCGCTGTAGGAGTGGGACCCCGTTCCGGCCAGCTTCCCCCCGTCGACGATCAGGTACTCGTCGCGGATCGGCGTCCCGGCGAAGAAGCACTCCAGGATCTCCCGGGTGCCCGCCGCATAGCGGGCCTGGGCGGAGAGCGAGGTGCCGGAGATGTGGGGGGTCATCCCCTCGTGGGGCATGGTCCGCCAGGGGTGGTCGGGAGGGGCGGGCTGGGGATACCAGACGTCACCCGCGTAGCCCGCCAGCTGACCGCTCTCGAGCGCCCGGACCACCGCGTCGCGGTCGCAGATCTTCCCTCTCGCCGTGTTGACCAGGTAGGTGCCACGCTTCATGCGGGAGAACATCGTGTCGTCGAAGAGGTGCTCGGTCTCCGGGTGGAGAGGGGCGTTGATGGTCACGACGTCGCAGTGGGGCACCATCGAGGCGGCATCGGCATGGAACGTGAGTCCCAGCTCCTGCTCCACCGCCGGGTCGAGCCGGTGGCGATCGGTGTAGTGGAGCTGGACCTGGAAGGGCTTCAGCCGCTCGAGCACGGCCCGCCCGATGCGTCCGGCGGCCACCGAACCCACCGCCATCCCCTCGAGATCGTAGGACCGCTCCGCGCAGTCGGCGATGTTCCAGCCGCCCTTGCGCACCCAGTCGTGCGACGGGAGATAGTTCCGCACCAGACCCAGGATCATCATGACGACGTGCTCGGACACGCTGATGCTGTTCGAATAGGTGACCTCGGCCACCGTGACCCCGGCGGCGATGGCGGCGTCGAGGTCCACGTGGTCCGAGCCGATCCCGGCGGTGAGCGCCAGCTTCAGCTTCGGGGCCCGGGCGATCCGTTCGGCGGTCAGGTAGGCCGGCCAGAACGGCTGGGAGATGACGACGTCCGCGTCGGCCAGCTCCCGGTCGAACTCCGAGTCGGGGCCCTCCTTGTCGGAGGTGACCACGAAGGTGTGCCCCGCCGCCTCGAGGAACCGCCGCAGGCCGAGCTCACCGGAGACCGAGCCGAGGAGCTCTCCCGGTGTGAAGTCGATGCCGCTCGGGCTCGGAACGGTCTGGCCGTCCGGATAACCGGTGATGGCCGGGACCCCGTCCCGGGCGTAGGACTGCGGATACCCGTCGACCGGGTCTTCGTACAGCACGCATACCACTTTGGCCATGACCGGCACCCTCCATCCGTTGCTTGAATGTCCGTTCAGGGCACATCATGCCGCAGGTGGTCCCCGCGATCCACCGATTTCCGATCGGCCGCCGCGGGGTCAGGACTCCGCGAGTTCCTTCACGCCCTCGACGGTGGCCGTCATGTTCTTCGTCCAGTGACGGAGCCGTCGGGCGATGATCTCGTCCGCGTGCTCCGGATCGGCCGCCGCCGCCGCCCGGGGTGGACTCAGCGCCGGACCGAGTGTGGCGTGCATCCCGAGGAGCACGGCGCCGTTCCGCTCGTCGAGCGTGTAGCCCCAGGTGGCCACCGGCTCGTCCACCGATTCGACCGCCCAGCGCGAAGGCTTCTCCCGGCCGGAAATCGGTCACGGTGCAGGTCGTGGACCATTCCATGTCACCGATCCTGCTGTGGCCACGGAAGGTCGCCCCGGGCCCCGGCTCGTCCAACCACTCCCCGCCCTGGAACTCACGGGAGAACCTGGCCGGCAGGTCGACATCGGTCACCAGCGCCCAGACCCGGCTGACCGGCGCGGCCACCAGTGCCTCCACCTCCACCCGCTCGTCTTCCGTGGCCATGGCCCCCCGATCCGGTGCGACGTCGGTCCGTCCGACGCCTGCAGACCCTAGGCCGGTCGGTGGGACCCCGGAGGTGTCGGCGGATCTACACCCGGGCCATGTTGTCGAAACGGGCGTGGTGACCGATGAAGGCCAGGCGGGTCACGCCGGTGGGCCCGTTGCGGTGCTTGGCCACGATCACCTCGGCGGTGCCCTGGGTTTCAGCGGCGTCCGGGTTGTAGACCTCGTCGCGGTAGAGGAAGAGGACGACGTCGGCGTCCTGCTCGATGGATCCCGACTCGCGCAGATCGGCCAGCATCGGTCGCTTGTCGGGACGGCTCTCCAGGGATCGGGACAGCTGCGAGAGCGCCACGACGGGTACCTCGAGCTCGCGGGCGAGGATCTTGAGGCCCCGGCTGATCTCGGACACCTCGACCTGGCGGTTTTCCGAACCGTGTCGCCCGGTCATCAGCTGGAGGTAGTCGATGACCACGAGGCTGAGACCCTCGCGGCTCTTGAGGCGGCGGGCCCGGGCCCGGATGTCCATCACCGTGAGGTTCGGGTTGTCGTCGATGTAGATGGGCGCCTCGCTCATCCGGCTGATGGCCTGGCCGATCTTCGGCCAGTCGGCCTCGCGCAGCTTGCCGGTGCGCATGCGACCGGCATCGACCCGGGCCTCGGACGAGAGCAGCCGCTGGGTGAGTTCCATGTGGCTCATCTCGAGCGAGAAGAGGAGCACCGGCTTCTTCAACTTGACCCCGGCGTGGGCCACCATGCCCAGCGCGAAGGCCGTCTTCCCCATGGCGGGCCGGGCTCCGACGACGACCAGGTTGGAGGGCTGGAGCCCGGCGAGCTGTTCGTCCAGGTCCGTGTAGCCGGTGGCCAGTCCGGTGACCGACTCGCTCCGGCTGAAGAGCTGCTCCAGATGGTCGAGGGTGGCGCCGAGCAACTCCTCGAGAGGAGTCATGGAGTCCACCACCCGACGCTGGGCGACGTCGAACACCAGACTCTCGGCGCGGTCGAGGACCTCGGTCACGTCCTCGGGCACGGAATAGCCCAGTTCGGAGATCTCACCGGCCACGGCCACCAGGCGACGGAGCAGGGCCAGCTCCTCGACGATCTTGGCGTAGTACTCGGCATTGCCCACCGAAGGCGTGTTGGCCTGGAGGGTGACGAACACGGAGGTGTCGCCGATCGAGTCGAGGAGCTCCCGGCGCCGCAGCTCCTCGGGGACCGTCACGTAGTCGGCGGGTTCACCCCGGCCGTAGAGGGAGGTGATGGCCTCGAAGATGTAGCCGTGGGACGCCTTGTAGAAGTCCTCGGCCTTGCAGTTCTCCATCGCCGAGGCGATGGCGTCGCGTGACAGCAGCATGGCGCCGAGGACGGACTCCTCTGCCTCGAGATTGTGGGGAGGGACCCGACCGGCCGTCCCGTTGCCCACCGGTCGGGGGGCCAGGAGCCGGCGCGGTCGGGTGTCGTCGAATGCTTGCACCATGGTGGCTCAACCCTCGCCCATCCGCCCTGTGGATCGTAAGGGCATCTTCCTGCGGATACGGCGGCCGGCACCTGTGGAGCGACCGTGGATAAGTCCGAGCCGCCTGCGGAAACTCCGGTGCATGTCCCCAGTGTGCCGAAGGGGTGTGACGTTCTGGCGGACCGGAGCCGGACAGCAACGTGCCCCGGCCGGGGCCGGGGCACGTTGTCCTCCACTGTCTCGACCCTTCCGGGCCGGCGCCGGTCAGGCCTCGGCGACGACGTCCACCGTGAGCTCGAACACCACGCCACCGACCAGCTCGACCCGGACGCTGTGCTCGCCGACCGTCTTGATCGGCTCCTCCAGGCGCAGGTCGTGACGGTCGATGACCGCCCCGGTCTGCTCCTCCACGTGTCGCACGATGTCGGCCGCGCTGACCGAACCGAACAGCCGGTCGTTGGCGGCCCGGGCCGGGATGGTGATCGTGTTCCCGACCAGGGTCTTGGCCACGGTCTCCGAGCCTTCGCGGTCGCGGGCGTCCTTCAGATCACGTGAGCGGCGCATGGCCGAGGCCTGGGACTCCACGCCGTCCGAGGCGAGGATGGCCTTGCCGGCCGGGAGCAGATGGTTGCGGGCGAAACCGCCGGCGACATCGATGATGTCCCCTCGCTTGCCGACACCGTCCACGTCCGTGCGGAGCAGGACCTTCATGACTCCCCACCGGCCTCTTCGACGATGACGATCTGCTCGCCGTCGGTGAGCTCGACGACCTCGACCTCGACCACCTCGACCTCGGTGTCCGCAGCTGGCGCGGGGGCACTGTCGGGGATGGCGGTGGATGCGCCCTCCTCGCCCAACGTCCGCTCCTCGTCCCGCCCGCGACGACCGCCGCCGCCCATGCCACCGTCACGGCCACCCCGGCCACCCCGACCGCCGGGGCGCTCGGTCGTCGTCCGCTGCGTGTAGGGGAGCAGCACGAGCTCCCGCGCCGTCTTGATGGCGATGGCCACATCGCGCTGGTGCTGGGTGCAATTCCCCGAGACCCGGCGGGCCCGGATCTTGCCCCGGTCGCTCATGTACTTGCGGAGCATGGCGACGTCCTTGTAGTCGACCCACTCCACCCGGTCCTTGCACAGGGCACAGGGCTTCTTCTTGACGCGCCGGCCGGTGTCCTTCGGGGCGCGGCGGGCGGTGCTGCCTCCACGATCGTTGTTCCTGGCCATCAGAAGGGCTCCTCGCTGTATCCGTATCCGGAGTCGGCCGGTGCGCCGCCTCCGCTCGACTGCCCGCCGCGGCCGCCGCCGCCACCGCTCGACGGGCCGTCACCGGGCCCGCGTCGCTCGTTCTTGGTGACCTGGGCGGTCGCCCACCGGATGCTCGGACCGATCTCGTCGGCCACGACCTCCACCTTGGAGCGCTTGTCACCGTCGGGGGTCTCCCAACTGCGCTGCTCCAGACGCCCCGTCACGATGACCCGCGAGCCGCGGCTCAGGCTCTCGGCGGCGTTCTCGGCCATCTCCCGCCAACACACCACGTCGAAGAAGGACGTGGCCTCCTCCCACTCCTGGGTCTGTCGGTTCTGCCAACGGCGGTTCACCGCGAGGCCGAAGCTCGCGGTGGCCTGGCCGGTGTTGGTGAAGCGGAGCTCGGGGTCGCGGGTGATGTTGCCCACCAGGGTCACGGCGTTGCCGGCCATCTTCAGCCCTCCCCGTTGGCGGCGGCCGCGGCGGCGGCACGGCGGCCGGCGACCTTCTCGGGCAGCCGGATGACCTTGTGGCGGAGTACCTCGTCTGCCAGCACGAGCACGCGCTCCATGTCGGCCACGGCCGGTGGCTCGGCGTTGAGTTCGATGAGGACGTAGTAGCCCTCGCGCTTGTGCTGGAGCTCGTAGGCGAACGTCCGCCGACCCCAGCGCTCGACGCGCCCGGGGTTGCCGCCCTTGGCCTTCAGTGCGGCGAGGGCCCGGTCCAGGACCCCGTTGACCGCAGCCTCATCGGCTCCGGTATCGAAAATGACCATTGTTTCGTAGGGCCGCATCGGCGGCTCACCTCCCTCTGGATCGGGTGCTCTGCACCCGAGCCCCACGGCGTGGAGCAGGTCGGACTATGACAACGGCCACCTGTGGTGCAGCTGGCGACCGGAACAGCCAGAGCACTCTAGCCGACGTTCAGTGGTAGACCTCCGCGTCGGCCGGGAATGCGCCCGAACGGACATCGGCCGCGTAGGCGGCCACCGCGGCGGTGGCATCCACGGCGAGTTCGGCGTAGCGCCGCACGAATTTGGGTGTGCGTCCCGACACCCCGAGCAGGTCGTGGAGTACCAGCACCTGTCCGTCGCACGCGGGTCCGGCCCCGATCCCGATGGTCGGGACACCGACGGCGTCGGTGACGGCCGCCCCGACCTTTTCGGGGACTCCCTCGACCACGATGGCGAAGACCCCGGCGTCGGCCAGGACCATCGCCCCTTCGATCAGGAGGGCGGCGGCCTCGTCGTCCCGCGCCTGGACCTTGAACCCACCGAACGCGAGGACCGACTGCGGGGTGAGGCCGATGTGGCCCATCACGGGGATCTCGGCGTCCACGAGAGCTCGGACCATGGGTGCCCGGATGGCCCCTCCCTCCAGCTTCACGCACTGGGCGCCCGCCCGGATCAACGTGGCTCCGTTGCGGACGGTGTCGGCCACGTCGACGTGGTAGCTCATCCACGGGAGGTCCCCGACCACCAGGGCCCGGGGACGGGTCCGGGCCACGGCGGCCACGTGGTGGGCCATGTCGTCGACGGTCACGTGGAGGGTGTCCTCGTAACCGAGGACGACATTGGCGACGGAGTCGCCCACCAGGATCAGGTCGACGCCGGCGGCGTCCACGATTCGGGCGCCGGGGGCGTCGTAGGCGGTGACCATCACGAGCGGCTCACGGCCGTCGCGGACCTTGGTGGCGCGTACCGTCGGGACGGTCACGGGCGCGGACCGGGGATCAGGCATGGACTTCCTCCTCTTCTACCGTCCAGCGCCCGGGGGCTGCCGGCGGCATCGGCGGGACGGGCCCGCGGAGTACGGATGACTGCAACCCCATCGTACTGCGGTCCGGCCTCCCCGGACAGGGAGCTCCGCGCCGACGTCGGCCGGATTCAGCCCTTGGAGCGACTGCGTAGCGGCTTGCGGGCCACGGCGTCCACACCGGCGCCGGCCGGGTACATGCGCTGGAGGTGGTTCCACCGGCATGCGCAGCACACTTCGACCACGTAGCAGACGACCGGTTCCTTGCGCCGCCAGTAGCGGGTGAGCTCTGCCTGGGTCGCCACGCAACGGCCCCCGGCGGGCAGCCGCGAGCCGAACACGAACGTGACGTCGACGAGTTCGGACTCCTCGCAGATCGGGCACTGCTCGCCCGTCGGGCGGCCGAGATTGGTCGCGGCCCGGACCAGCTCGGGATGGGCGTCGCAGACGTCGAGCCGGGACAGGCGGCCCTTGCGGAACTCCCGGATGACCGAGTTCCGGGCGAGGAGGTACTCGACCTGTCCCCCAGTGGGGGATGTCTGCAGACCGTCGAGTGTTCCCGGTCGGAAACCCATCGGGACAGGGTACCGCCTCGACTTCCCGGAGGGACCGGACCCTTTCCCACCCCCGGCGACGCCGGTTCCCGGCCGGGTCCGGGTATCACCGCACCCGGACCCCCTGAACTGCAGACCCGTAGTTCGATATATCAGCCTGATACATCGAAATGATGTATCGTGGACGGTATGCAGTTGGTGAACACCTGCCCTCCGGCCCGGATCGAGGTCTGACGTGCTCGACCTGGCCATCCTGGGCCTCCTCTTCGAACAGGAGATGCACGGCTACGAGATCCGCCGCCGGCTACGCGACGAGCTGGGCCTGTTCGCCAACATCAGCTTCGGATCCCTCTATCCCGCCCTCTCCCGACTGGAGCGGTCGGGAGCCGTGACCGTGGCGGCGGCCGGTGCCGTTCCCGCCCCCCCGATCCCGTCCACGGGCTCGCTGAGCGGGGAGCGCGCCGGCCTCCGGGCCCGGCGGGCGGGCGCCAGCCTCGGGACCAAGCGGTCGCGCAAGGTGTACCGCATCACCGACGCGGGCCGGGCCCTGTTCGAGCAGCTGCTGGAAGGCGACGAACCCGCCGGGACCGACGACGCCCGCAGCTTCGGACTTCGCCTCGCCTTCGCCCGCCACCTGGCCCCGTCGGCCCGACTGGCCCTGCTGGAACGCCGCCGGGCCCAGCTGACCCGGCGCCTGGCCACCGACCTGGCCCGGGCCTCCGGTGACCGACTCGACGTGTACACCCGCTCGCTGGTCGAGCACAGCACCGAGGCCACCGAGCACGACATCGCCTGGCTGGACCGGCTGATCGAGGCCGAGCGCCTGCGTCAGGCCCCGGTCCGGGCGCCCGACGGGGCCGATGGGCCCGCGGCCGCGACCGACCTCGGCGACCCCCGTCCGGGTGGCGCCATGAGCTCGACGTCACCTTCGGGGGCGTCATGAGAACCAGCACCCCCCGGGGGGCTCCTGCCAATGCGACCCCCCGGGGCGCTACCACACACATGAAGGGATTCACACGATGAACAAGATCCGAGTGGCGATCGCCGGCGTGGGCAACTGCGCCAGTTCGCTGATCCAGGGCGTCGAGTACTACAAGGACGCCGTCGCCGGCGAGGTCGTGCCCGGTCTGATGCACGTCGACCTCGGCGGTTACCACGTCAGCGACCTCGAATTCGTCGCCGCCTTCGACGTGGACGGCGCCAAGGTCGGCCAGGACCTGGCCAAGGCGATCTTCTCCAGCCAGAACAACACGATCCGTTTCGCCGACGTGCCGGACACCGGCGTGGAGGTCCGCCGGGGGCCGACCCTCGACGGCCTGAACTCCTACTACCGGGAGATGATCGAGGAGTCGCCGGCCGAACCGGTGGACGTCGTGGCCACCCTGAAGGAAACGGGTGCCGAGGTCCTGGTCAGCTACCTGCCGGTCGGGTCCGAGGAGGCGCAGCGCTTCTACGCGCAGTGCGCCATCGACGCCAAGGTGGCGTTCGTGAACGCCATCCCGGTGTTCATCGCCTCCGATCCGGAGTGGGCGACCAAGTTCCGCGACGCCGGTGTCCCCATCGTCGGCGACGACATCAAGTCCCAGGTGGGAGCCACCATCGTCCATCGGGTACTGACCCGGCTGTTCGAGGACCGCGGCCTGGCGCTCGACCACACCTACCAGCTCAACGTCGGTGGGAACATGGACTTCAAGAACATGCTCGACCGTGGGCGCCTCGAGTCGAAGAAGGTCTCGAAGACCCAGGCGGTCACCAGCCAGATCCAGCACTCCACGCTCGGCCCCGACGACGTCCACATCGGACCCTCGGACCATGTGCCGTGGCTCCAGGACCGCAAGTGGTGCTACATCCGCATGGAGGGCCGAAACTTCGGGGACGTGCCCCTCAATCTCGAGCTCAAGCTCGAGGTGTGGGACTCGCCGAACTCCGGCGGCGTCATCATCGACGCCGTCCGGTGCGCCAAGCTCGCCCTCGACCGGGGCATCGGTGGACCGCTGCTCGGTCCCTCCTCGTACTTCATGAAGTCACCGCCGGTGCAGTACACCGACGACGTCTGCCACGAGATGGTCGAGGCCTTCGCGGCCGGCGACCCGGGACCGGTCTGGCCCTGATCTCCCCGGCCGCCCACCCGGGGCCGGATCGGCAGCTCAGGCGGAGGTGGCCCGTGCGGCCCACCAGGCATCGAGACGACGGAAGGCCTCCTCCTCGGTGAGGGGGCCTTCGTCCAGGCGGAGTTCGAGCAGGTGGGCCAAGGCATCGCCGACATCGCGTCCCGGAGGGATCCCGAGATGGGCCATGACCTGGGCTCCGTCGAGATCGGGACGGATGGCGTCGAGTTCCTCCTGCTCGCGCAGCGCGGCGATGCGGTCCTCGAGCTCGTCCATCCGCCGGCCGAGGGCGCGGGCCTTGGCGGCGTTGCGGGTCGTGCAGTCGCACCGGGTCAGCTCGTTCAGCTGGTCGAGCAGGGGGCCGGCGTCGCGCACGTAGCGGCGCACGGCCCGGTCGGTCCAGCCCAACCGGTAGGTGTGGAACCGTAGGTGCAGGTTGACCAGCTCGGCGACGATGTCGACCTCGTCGTTGGGATAGCGCAGCGCCTGCATCCGCTTGCGGGTCATCCGGGCCCCCACCACCTCGTGATGGTGGAAGGTCACCCCACCGTCCACGAAGGCACGGGTCCGGGGCTTGCCGACGTCGTGGAACAGGGCGGCCAGCCGCAACAGGCGGTCCGGCGACGTCTTGTCCACCACGGCGAGGGTGTGGGCCAGGACGTCCTTGTGCCGGTGGATCGGATCCTGCTCGAGGGCGAGACCCGGGAGCTCCGGCAGGAAGTCGTCGGCCAGACCGGTGCGGACGATGAACCAGAGCGCCGTCGACGGGACCGCGACGACCATGATCTTGTCCAGTTCGTCACGGACCCGTTCGGCCGAAACGATGGAGAGCCGGCCGTGCCCGGCGGTGATGGCGGCGACCAGTTCCGGGGTGGGCTCGAGATCCAGCCGGGCCATGAAGCGGGCGGCCCGCAGCATCCGAAGCGGATCGTCGGCGAACGAGGTCTCGGGGTCGAGCGGTGTCCGCAGGCGACGCTCGGCCAGGTCCACCAGACCGCCGAAGGGATCGATGAGCTCGAGGTCGGGCAACCTCAGGGCCATGGCGTTCACCGTGAAGTCCCGCCGGGAGAGATCGTCCACGATGTCGTCGCCGAAGGCCACGTCGGGTTTGCGCGAGTCGGGTCGGTAGGCCTCGGCCCGATGGGTGGTGATCTCGTACTTCCGGCCGGCGCGGATGCAGGCGATCGTTCCGAACCGCTTACCCTGGGTCCACACCGCGTCGGCCCACCCGCGCACCAGCGCCTCGGTGGCATCGGGGCGGGCATCGGTGGTGAAGTCCAGGTCAGGCACCGTGTCGGCGGCCGGCGAGCCGTCGGCCGCGACGATGGCGTCGCGCACCGAACCGCCCACCAGGTACAGCGAGTGTCCGGCCGCGGCGAAGCGGCCCGACAGGTCGGAGGTGGCGTCGACCAGGGGCCGGAGTCGGTCGGGGAACACGCTGCCGAGGGTAGTTCGACTGACGTAGGCTGCGGTTCGACGTGGACCGGCACCGAGCCAGACCCTGCCCACCGGGCGGTGACCCCGGCGGGCGCCGACTCCCGGCCGCCCTCCTCCTCGCCGCACTGGTCGTCGTCGCCCTGGTGACCACCTCGGCGCCGTCGGTCGCGGCCACCGGGCCGGGTGGTCGCGCACCCTCGTCCGCACAGGTCCTCATCACCCCGTCGCTCCAGCTGCTCTCCCAGACGGGCTGGGTCGGCGTAGGCGGGACCTTCGATCTCCACCTGAAGGCGTCGACCTCCACGCCCACCAGTTCGCTGGGCGTGGAGGTTTCGGTCTACCCGTGTCTGTCGACCCTCTCCGGCTTCGACAAGTCCCTGACCACGACCGATCCGGGCGAGCCGATGTCGGCGACCCGGTCGGCGATCCCCCTGGCGTCGCTGCCGCCCGTCGCCGGTGGCGGTGTCGACCTGGCCATGCCCGTGGTGGAGGGCTCACCGGACGCCGGCGCCGGCGCCGTCCCGGCGCCGTTCACCATCCAGCTGCTGCCCGTCAGCGAACAGTGCGGCGCGTTTCCCGCCGGGGTGTTTCCGGTCCGCATCCAGCTGGTCGACACCGCTGACTCGGCGGTCGTCGGGTCGTTCATGACCCACCTGGTGGTGACCGACGCCCCTACCGACACCGAGCGGCTCCGGGTAGCGGTGGTGTTGCCGCTCCAGATCACCATGACCGCGTCCTCGAACCCGACCGCCGCCGGACTGCTCGTCCGGCCGGCCTCGGCGCTCGCCACTCCCCCGGACTCCGCCCTGACCGCCGTGGAGGACACCGTGTCCACCATCGCCGTCCAACACCGGTCCGTCCCGATCACCCTGCAGCTGAGTGGACAGACGGCCGCATTGCTCGACACCCCGGCCCATCAGGCCACCGTCACCCAGCTCGGCGAGCTGGCCGACAGCCCCGGCGTGCACCAGCTGACGGCGGCGCCGTACACCCCGGTGGATGCCGCCGGGCTGGTCGATTCCGGTCTCGGCGACGAGCTGGGCCTCCAGGTGGCCCGCGGTACCGAGCTGGTGGCCACCGCCACCGGCCGTTCGGCGCCGTCGGCCGCGTCGGGACTCGGCCCCTGGATCACCGGTGACGGCGTCGACACCGCCACGGTCACCGCCCTGGCGGACGACGGGTTCGACCGGATCGTGCTCCCGGCGTCGCAGCTGACCTCCATCCCCACGAACGGCTCGACCACCGCCCCGTTCACCCTGAGCGGCAACCGCGGCGTCCAGGTCGAGGCCATGGCCGCCGACGACGACCTCACCTCCCGATTCACCTCCGACCCCGGCAATCCGGTGCTGGCCGCCCACCAGCTGGTGGCCGAACTCGCCCAGCTCTACTACGAGCGACCCAACGGCCTCACGCCACGTGCCGTCATGGCGGTCGCCCCCACCACCTGGAACGACGACCCGATCTTCGTGGACGCCCTGCTCGGCGCACTCAACGGCAATCCGGTGGTCCAGGCGGTCACGACCGGGCAGCTCTTCTCCCAGTTCCCCACGCCGGCCACCTGTCGTTCGGGCTGCCGGCTGGCCCCCACCGGCACTTCGGCACCCCCCGTGGCCGCCGTACGGTCGCAACGGGCACGGGTCAACGGGTTCGCCCTCGCCGCCCCGGGGGCCCATTCGGTCGCCCTGCAGCTCGGTGACCTGGTGCTGGCCGGTGAGGCGGAGGGGTTGCGCCCGTCCCAGCAGTCCGCAGTGCTCGCCAATGCCGGCGCCTCGGTCGACGCCCAGATCAGCCAAGTGGCAGTGGAGGGTGGCCAGTCGGTGACCCTCACCGCCAGCAGCGGACGCATTCCGGTCACGGTCGTGTCGACGGCGCCCTACGCCGTGTCAGGGGTCCTGGTGCTCAGCAGCGACAAGCTCCTGTTCCCCAACGGTCTGACCCAGTGGTCCACGCCCGTCACCCTCCTGCCCCGGCACTCCAACGTGATCTACGTCAAGGTCCAGGCCCGCGCCTCGGGCGTGTTCCGCCTGGACATCAGCCTCCACGCCCCCGGCGGCACCCTGCGGCTGGCCACCGGCGAACTGTCGGTGCGGTCCACGTCGACATCGGTCGTCGGGGTGCTCCTGACGGTGGGGGCGGTGGTGGTCCTGGCGGTGTGGTGGATCCGGACGTCGCTGCGCCGGCGGAGCGCCCGGCGCACGGAGGAGGAGGGTGTGGACCCGGCACCCGGTGATCCCGACGACATGCCCTCCCCGGTAGGTGCCACTTCCTCCGACAGCTCCCCGACGACGCCGTGACCGACGAGGACACCTCCATCGAGGAAGGCACGTCCGAGGTCGAAGGGGCGCCCCGGCCGGCCACCCCACCGAAGGGGGCCACCAAGCGACTGGCGGGCGCCACCGCCGGCATGGCGATCGGCACCACCCTCTCCCGGCTCACGGGCGTGGGCCGGGTGGTCGCCCTCACCGCCGCCCTCAGCGGTGGTGGATTCGCCGACGCCTACAACCTGGCCAATACGACGCCCAACATCGTCACCGACATCGTCATCGGCGGCGTCCTGGCCGCCACCTTCGTCCCGGTCTTCGTCGCCGAACTCACCACCCGGGCGGCCAAGGAGGCCTGGGAGGCCATCTCCGCGGTGGTGACGGTCACGATCGTGGTCGTGACGGCGGCCACCGTCGCCTTCTTCGTCTTCACCCCGCAGATCATCGACCTCTACACGATCACCAACCACCACGCCGACGTACACCAGCAACAGGAGGTGGCAGTCTTCCTGCTCCGTTGGTTCGTACCCCAGTTGGCCGCCTACGGACTCATCGCCCTGTGCACCGCTCTCCTCAACACCCAGGGCAAGTTCGCCGCGCCGATGTTCGTGCCGATCGCCAACAACCTGGTCGTCATCGGCATGCTGGTGTGGTTCCACGAACTGGTGCCGAGCCCGAACCTGGCCACCATCGAGCAGCACCACACCGCACTGGTGCTGCTCGGCGTGGGCACGACCCTCGGGGTGGTCGTCCAGGCGACTGCTGCTCATCCCGTCCCTCCTGCGGTCCGACCTGCACCTGTCGTTCCGCTGGCAGCCGGGTCACGAGGCGATGCGCCGCATCACCCGGTTGGCCGGTTGGACCTTCGGCATCGTCCTGTCCAACCAGGTGGCGCTGGTCGTGGTGCTGGCGTTGGCCGACGGCGCCAAGGTGCCGGGTGCGGTGTCGGCCTACACCTACGCCTACACGTTCTTCCAACTCCCCTACGGCGTGATCGCCGTGTCCGTGATGAGTGCCGTCACCCCGTCGCTGTCGGCCCGGTGGGCCGAGGGCGACATCGCCGGGTTCCGACGACGCATGGCCTTCGGACTGCGCAGCATCCTGGTCATCGTCATCCCCTCGGCCGTCGGCATGATCCTCCTGGCCCATCCGCTCATCGACCTGATCCTGGACCACGGTGCCGAGACGGCGGCCGAGGCGTCCCAGACAGCCGGCGCGTTGGCCATGTTCGCGCTCGGACTCCCGGGGTTCTGCACGTTCCTGTACATGGTCCGCGTGCTCCAGGCCATGCAGGACACCCGCACCGCGTTCCGCATCTACCTGGTCGAGAACGGCATCAACATCGTCCTCGGCGTACTCCTGGTCGGACCCTTCGGTGTCCGCGGCCTCGCCCTCTCGGTCTCGGTCGCCTACACCGTCGCCGCCGTCATCGCGCTGTCGGTCGTGGCCCGCAAGGACGAGGGCCTGGGTGGGCACGAGCTGACCACCCCCGTCGTGCGGGTCCTGATCGCCACCGCCGTGATGGCCGTCGCCACCGTGCTGGCGGTCAACGTGTCGGGGGCCACCAGCGGCGTGGCCCTACTCGGTCGCGTGGTCCTGGCGGTCGTCGTCGGGACGCTGGCCTTCGTCGGGACCACCGTGGTCCTCGCCTCGCGCCAGGAACGGCGGACTGCCGGGGAGCGGAGGGCCGGCGTTCCGCCACCGCCTCTGCCTCCCGAGCCCCCGGCGGCTCCCGGCGTGTCGCCGGCCGACGGCGTGCCCCGGATCCGGGCCGCCCACTCCTCGATCCGGCTGGTCGAGCCGCCGGACGACACTCGACCCGACGTCGCCGACGGTGAGGGGGGCGAGGGAACGGACGGGGGTCCCTCGTCGATCCCGTTACGTGGCAGACTCGGCGACGGGAGCATCCCGGTGCGGCACCTGCGCCCGGTTCCCGGTGGACGGGGGGAGTCGTCGGCGGAGGCTCCGGGGGGTGGTCGTACCGGTGGCGGTGTGCCGGTGGAGCAAGCGGAGGGCCCGACGCCCCCGGACGACGAGGAGGGATTCGATGGCCCGCATCCGGGTGGTAACCGATAGCGCGTGCGACCTGTCCGCCGATATGGCGGCCGAACGCGGGGTGACCGTCGTACCGCTGTCCATCCGCTTCGGCGACGAGGAGTTCGTGGACGGCCGGGACCTCTCCACCGAGCAGTTCTGGGCCCGCTGCAAGGCCAGTGCCGCCCTTCCGGAGACGGCGGCACCCTCTCCCGGCGCCTTCCAGGAGGCGTTCCTGGCGGCGGCGGACGAGGGTTATGACGGCGTCCTCAGCCTGAGTCTGTCAGCCGGGGTCTCGGCCACCTACCAGTCGACCGTGGCCGCGGCCAAGTCGGTGGCCGACCGGATCGAGGTGCGCACCATCGACACCCGCTCCCTGACGATGGGCCTGGGCCTCATGGTGATCGACCTGGCCGACGCGGCCGCCGGTGGCGCCGATCTCGACGCTCTCGAGGCCCGGGCGAGGGACCTCATCCCCCGCACCCAGGTCTACGGCGTCGTCGACTCGCTCGAACACCTGGAGAAGGGTGGGCGCATCGGCGGCGCCCGGGCGTTGCTCGGCTCCCTGCTCTCCATCAAGCCCGTGGTGGTACTGGTCGACGGCGAGGTGGCCGAGGAGTCCAAGCAGCGCACCCGGCAACGGTCGCTCCAGTACCTGGCCGACAAGGCACGCGACAGCCCCCCGCTGAGCCGTATCGCGGTGGCCCACGGAGCGGCGTCCGACATCGACACCTTCCTCGGCATGCTCACGGGTGTCGAGGCGGAGCACTCCCTGGTGGTCACCCAGCTCGGCCCGGTCGTGGGCACCCACACCGGTCCCGGCACCATCGGCATGTGCATGATCACGAAGGCCTGACCACACCACCCGGCTTCCCGGCCCACCGTCCGGCGGTGGAACGGCCCCTCCGGGGTATCCTCGGGCCATGGATCCGAAGCCTGAACCGCACGCGTCCTCGATCCCCGGGTTGTCCGGGCTCGACGACCTGCCCGTCAAGGGTGCCGACGCCGTCGACACCGTCGTCGACTTCATCCAGAACAAGGCGGTCCGCCCGCTCACCCTCGCCACCCGCGGCATCGTCTTCGGGATCATCGTCTTCGCGGCCAGCATCGTCACCATCACGCTGCTCTCGATCACCCTGATCCGGATCCTCACCGTCTACATCCCGGGCAACCGGGTGTGGGTCTCGGACCTGATCGTGGGTGTCATCTTCGTCGCCGGCGGCATCGCCGCCTGGACCCAGCGCATCGACCGCTCGGCCACCCCCACTTCGGCTGCGGCATGACCGAGGCCCGGCACATCATCATCGTCGGGTCGGGCCCAGCCGGTCTGACGGCCGCGATCTACGCCTCACGGGCGCAGCTGGCCCCCCTGGTCATCGAAGGCGAGCCGTCCTCCACCAGCGACCAGCCCGGCGGTCAGCTCATGCTGACCACCGAGGTGGAGAACTACCCCGGGTTCGTCCAGGGGATCATGGGTCCCGAGCTGATGGGGGCCTTCCGGGAGCAGGCCGCCCGGTTCGGTACGGACTACGTGACGGCCAAGGTCTCCCGGGTCGACCTGTCCTCGCGCCCCTTCGGGCTCTGGGTCGGCGACCCGGACGCCGATGAACCCACCTACTCGGCAGAAGCGCTGATCGTGGCCACGGGAGCCAAGGCGCTGATGCTGGACCTGGCCAACGAGGAGCGCCTGCTCGGCTACGGCGTCTCCACCTGCGCCACCTGCGACGGCTTCTTCTTCCGTGGCCACGAGATCGCGGTGGTCGGCGGGGGCGACTCGGCGCTCGAGGAGGCCATCTTCCTCACCCGGTTCGCCGACAAGGTCACCATCATCCATCGGCGCGGCGAGCTGCGGGCCTCCAAGGTCATGCAGCAGCGGGCCCTCGACAACCCGAAGATCGAGTTCCTCTGGCACACGTCGGTCACCGACGTGCTGGGCGAGACCAAGGTGTCGGGGATCCGCGTCCGGAACAACGAGACGGGTGAGGAGTCCCAGCTCGGGGTCACCGGCCTGTTCGTCGCCATCGGCCACCAGCCCAACACCGATCTGTTCAAGGGCCAGCTGGACATGGAGGACAACGGTTACCTCCGCACCGTCGGATCGACGTCGTACACCAATGTCGAAGGGGTCTTCGCCTGCGGTGACGTCCAGGACCACCGCTACCGCCAGGCCATCACCGCCGCGGGTTCCGGCTGCATGGCCGCCATCGACGCCGAGCGGTGGCTCGAGGACCAGGCCGCCTCCGCCCGCTGACCGGGCGTCGCCCCCGGTCGGGAATGGGATCGTGCGCCCCGCGGTTGACGTAGCGTGTCACGACGGACACACTGCCCGGCCACCCAGGCCCAGGAGGAACCATCCCCATGAGTGAGAAGATCACGAACCTTACCGACGCTAGTTTTGACGAGCATGTCAAGGCCTCGGACGTTCCCGTGCTGGTGGACTTCTGGGCGGAATGGTGCGGCCCGTGCAAGATGATCGCCCCGGTACTCGAGGAGATCGCCGAGGAGCAGGCCGGCAAGGTCGATGTGGTCAAGCTGAACATCGACGACAACCTCGACGTCACCCGGCGGTTCGATGTCATGAGCATCCCCACGCTGATCCTGTTCAAGGACGGCGAGCCGGCCATGCGCATCGTGGGTGCCAAGGGCAAGGGCCAGCTGCTCCAGGAGCTCTCGGCCCACCTTTGAGCGGTCCGGTGGCCCGTGGGGGGCCACGTTCACCGACCCCAGGTCGAGCCCGGTCCGTGATCGGGAGATGAGTGCCGATCGGGACATCCATCTCGCCCTCGGCGACGAGGGCGATGCGGTGGCCGACGTCCAGCGTCGTCTGGCCGAGCTCGATCTCTCCCCCGGGGTGGATCCCGAAGGGTGCTTCCGGGAGGGAACGCGAGCCGCCCTCGAGGCCTTCCAGCACCGTCGTGGACTGAGGATCGACGGGGTCTGCGGGCATCAGACCTGGGCGGCCCTCGTCGAGGCCGGGCGGCGGCTCGGCGACCGCTTCCTCTACCGCCGGTCCCCCATGCTGCGGGGCGACGATGTGGCCGAGCTCCAGCAGCGTCTCAGCGCCCTCGGTTTCGACACCGGCCGGGTCGACGGCATCTTCGGCGATCTGACGTCGGTGGCGCTCGCCGAGTTCCAGCGCAACGCGGGCCTGCCGGTCGACGGCATCGCCGGGGGCGCCACCGTGGCCGAACTGCTCCGCTTCGGCTCACGGCACGACGGGTCCGAGTTGGTGTCGACCGTCCGTGACCGGGAGCGTCTGCGCCAGGCACCTCGCACACTGGCCGGACGCCGGGTGTCGGTGGGCGAGGAAGGGGGCCTGGGGGCCACGGTCGGGGCGGTGCGCCGACTGCTCGTCAGCCAGGGTGCCCTGGTGACCACCCACCACCACCCTGAGGGTTCCATCCAGGCATCCGAGGCGAACGCCGCCGAAGCCGAGGTGTTCGTCGGCATCCGGGTGGGGACGGAGAGGGGCTGCTCGGCCTCGTATTACTCGGGCTACCGCTACTCCTCCGCCGGAGGGCGCCGGCTGGCCGAACTCCTCCACGTGGCGCTGGCCACAACTCTCGGGTTACCGGACATCGGCGCCGACGGGATGTCCCTGCCACTCCTGCGCGAAACCCGCATGCCGGCGGTCATCTGCGAAGTCGCACCGGCATCGGTCCTGGTGGAGCAGGCACCAGTCATCGCCCGGGCCGTGGTCGATTCGCTGGTCGAGTGGGTCGACACCGCCTGGGATTGATCTCACCGCCCTGGACCTTCTGCCCGCCCCCTGGTACCGGGCACGCCGAAAACGGCCCTCCAAGGCGATCTGAGCGCTCCACCTCCACCTGACCTCCGGACCGGAGAGGTAATCCACAACCTCATGCACAGGTTGTGGAAGAAGCTCTACTTAGGGTTCAGGGCTGTGAACTTTCACAATGAGTGTTCGATTCACCAGGTACTTCAAGTGTTATGTCAGTTAACGTCACTCTAAGTGAGGTACATCAAACGGCCGATGTCTCCACACCGCCGACCATGAGCTTGTAGATCCGCTCCAGGTCCTCGAGGGTCGCGAATTCCGACTACCACCTTGCCCCGCTTGGCGGTCATGTCGACCTTGACCCGAGTGTTGAGGTGACTCGACAACAGCTCCTCGAGCTCGAGGATGCCTGGCGGCGGGAGTTGACGAGGTCCGGGTACTCCCCCACCGGGCGCGTCGCTGTCCCGAACGGACGGAACCGGGGCCGGCCCGATCTGTCCCGAGCTCTCCGGCGGAGTGGGCACGACCCCGGTCGGGCCCCCGAGGTCCCGAACCACACCATTGGCCTCGTCGTTGTGGCTCCTGACGAGCTCCTCGATGGAGCGGACCGTCAAGCCGTCAGCGACAGCCTGACGGGCCAGTATCTCCTGGTAACCGCGATCGGGGGTCCCGAGCAGGGCCCGGGCGTGGCCTGGGCTGATCTGACCCTCGGCCAGCAGCCGCTGGACGCCGGAGGGGAGCTGCAAGAGCCGCAGGATATTGGTGACCGCCGTCCGACTCTTCCCCACCCGGGTGGCCACCTGGTCGTGGGTGAAGCCGAACTCCTCGATCAGCTGTTGGTAGGCCGCCGCCTCCTCCAGCACATTCAGGTCTTGGCGATGAAGGTTCTCGACGAGAGCCTGCTCGAGGCTGTGGGTGTCGTTCGACGTCTGGATGAGGACCGGGATGGTGTGGAGTCCGGCCCGGCGTGAGGCCCGCCAGCGCCGCTCGCCGGCGATGAGTTCGAACTCGTCCGACTCCTCTCCCCCGATGCGTCGCACGAGCACGGGCTGCAGTACACCGAGCTCCTTGATCGACGCGGCCAACGAGGCCATCGTCTCCTCGTCGAAGTTCACCCGCGGCTGACGCGGATTCGGTCGGATGTTGCCGATGGGAACTTCCCGGAGCGCGGAGGTTCGATCGCCCATGACCTCGGTGGGGATGAGGGCGCTCAAGCCCTTCCCCAGCCCGCTACGACGTGCCACCGCTGACCTCCTTGGCTAGTTCCCTGTAGGCGATCGCCCCACGCGACGCGGGGTCGAATGCCGTGATCGGTTGACCGAACGACGGGGCCTCGGAGAGGCGCACGGTGCGGGGGATCACGATCCGGCAGACCTTGTTGCCGAAATGCTCCCGCACCTCCGAGGCCACCTGGTCGGCCAACTTCGTCCGGGCGTCGTACATCGTGAGCACGATGGTCGAGATATCGAGTCGAGGGTTCAGATTGGAAGCCACCAGATGGACATTCCGCATGAGCTGACTGAGGCCCTCCAGGGCGTAGTACTCGCACTGGATCGGGACGAGCACCTCGTCGGCCGCCGCCAGAGCGTTCACCGTGATGAGCCCCAGAGAAGGGGGGCAGTCGATGAGGACGTAGTCGAAGTCGTCGATGACCGACTCGATGGCCCGCTTGAGTTTCAGTTCCCGGCTGAAGGCGGGCACGAGTTCGATCTCAGCTCCGGCGAGGGCGATGGTGGCCGGGGCGACGAAGAGGTTCTTCATGCTCGTGGGTTCGACGCAGTCCTCGAGGGATGAGTCCCGCATCAGCACGTCGTACATCGAGAGCTCGAAGTTGCGGGCGTCGATACCCAGACCGGTGGTGGCGTTGCCCTGGGGATCCAGATCGATGACCAGGACCCGGAAGCCGAGTTCGGCCAGTGCCGCCCCGAGATTCACCGACGTCGTGGTCTTTCCCACCCCACCCTTCTGGTTGGCGACCGCCATGACCCGCGGCAGCGGATTACCCGACGCCGCCTGAGGCTGGCGACCCACCGGAGCCGCGGCGGACTCTTCCTTCTCAGCCCCAGGTGGAGGGGTGGCCCCTGTGTTGGAGGTGTCAGAATCTGCCGGTACGGGACCGTCCTTGGCAGCTGTGTCGGTATGTAGGACATCTTCCTTGCCCGCAGCGGCCGGGGAGTCGCCGGGGTCATCGCTGGAAGAGTGTTCCGTTGTCTGGGTCAAGGGATCAGCTTCGGTCCCGGTCGGGTTCGACGGGGACGCCGGAATGGTCGCCGACTCGTCGCCACCTGACTCGGTCTCGTCGACCGTCACCACTACGGCTGAGTCAGCTACCTGGGGTTCGGTCGGACCGGCTTCCGAAGAAGCAGCATCCTGGGGTGCAGCTTCTTCGGAGGTCTCGAGCACGGTGACGGTTCCCGAGCCGACAGACGTACTCGCCTCCGTGGTTCCTGCCGGAGAAGGACTCGGAGGGGATGGCCTGTTCCGACCACGACGTCGGCCGCGCATTATCGTCTCCTCGAGTAGGCAGCGTGCAAGGGCTTCATACTCGCCTGCCGGATTGGCCAGGTCAAGCATTCTGGCCAATGTTTCACGTGAAACATGAGACTTCTCGGAATCCCCTCCCGTTTATCCGTTCGAACCTTGCTCAGGGCCGCCTCACCTCCATTCCGCGAGACGCCGGCCGACCCATGCTCACAGGGTCGGTGCTCGATCGCAGATCCCGGACATCGGCCGCCTCCCCTTTCAATACATGCCGATAGCGGTCAATTCATGCCGTGAGTCGACCGCTCGACCGGCTGACATGATCCCAGTCGGTCCCCGTGGTGTTCCTCGGCCGATTGCCCCCCGGGTCGGCAAGGGCTACGCGGGCTGGGAGCGCCACCTGCCACCACGAAGAAGTCCCGGGAAGACTGCCGATGCCTGGGGCGCCGCGGATCTCGTAGCCCGGGATGGGAGCGCTCCGAGGTTCGTGCCCTCGTAAGTCTGACAGCGGGCTATCTACGCCGAGATACCGACCCGTGGGGGAGTACCCTCCGTGGCACCGGTCCAGCCGCTCGGTCTCGCTACAACGAGGGGAAGCCGTCACGGCCGACGCCGGTCCTATCGCCGCCAGCCGAATGAAGCCACCCCACGAACGAACCTGCAAGCGAACTACAGCAGCCACTCCGATTCGACTTCACCGGATCCTCTCCGGAGCTGGCGGCACGAGATTCAAGTCATCCACAAGTTAGACGGTGCCCATCACGAGCCCGCCGATGTCCGAAGCCCCTTGACGCCAGATCAACTGCGCAGCGCCGTTTCCGGGATCGTGGGGGGAATCCTCGCTGAGGACAGCTGCCGCACCGGACTGGCGGGTCCTCGGTCGGTGAGCCGTCGATCGATGCTGGGTTGATCCGGGCTCCTGGCCTCCTGGTCCCGTGGACTCCATAGGTGACCACTTCGGGGCTCCACCCTCTGACCCGGGTGGAGCCTGTGTCCTCGACGCACGGGGACCAGCCGAGACTGTGATCCAGGTGCCCTTGCCGATAGAGGGTCGAACTCTTCTCGCCGAATCGCGGTGGCCCTAGAATTCGAACCCATAAACATCCTCTCGACCTCGGAGGCAGGATGAACCAGCGGCCTCTCGGTCTCGACGCCCGGTCGGGAAACCTCAACTTCCCCCAACCTCCAGACGACCCCGGCGGCCCGGCGTGATATTCGCCTCTGCCCAGTGAGGGACAGGGCCACCTGAGTGCGGGAAGACCGTGCCGGCGGGACGGGGGTCGCCAGGCTGGGTTCTGCGGTGGCGGGGTGACAACCCTTCAGCAGATCCGGCCAGATCGACCTGAGCCGGAGCTGAACCCGAAGTGGGGCATCGTGCCGACCTCGTCCTTCGATCCGCTTCCGCCTGAAGCGGCGCGATCACCCCGTCCACCTGTGCAGATCTGAGCACCGCGCAAACGCACCAGTCGTCGGATGTCCCGGAACAAGTCAACCGTTCTGCGGGGCGGGGGATCCACCCGGGTTATCCGGGGTCGCCGCTCCGGGGCTCAGGCTCGGTTGTCGGACCCGGGACCTTCCTCTAGGGGGTGCTCTCCTCCAGGGGGGTCCTGGATGTTCCACGTGAAACATTCCCGCCTCCTGAAGCCACCGGGATGCCTTACCGCTGACCGCTCAGAACAGAGGGCGCTTGGCCGGCACGCCGGTCCGACGTGGATAGCGCTCCGGCGAAGGGCCGTCCTTCCGGAGGACCTGATAGCCGTAGGTCGTGACCGGACGGACCGCCGAGACAGGGACGAGACCCAGGACGTCCAACCCGGCGGCTGGCCAGCGCTCACCGGTGGGGGAGTCGGGTGGTTCGGATACGACCATCACACCCCCTACACGGAGAAACGGGGCGGCACACTCGGCCGTCGCAGACGGGGGCCCGAACGATCTCGATGTCACGACCTCGATCATCTCCCGGAGATCGGGTCGCCTCCCCAGCTCCTCGGCTCGGCCCCTTACCACTTCCGTCCTCGAGCCGGCCGGCCAACTCTCCACCACCTCGACGAGGAATTCCGTACGCCGCTGGCTGGCATCCACGAGTACGACTCGAGTGTCTGGCCAGCAGGACGACAGAACCAGTCCCGGCATCCCTCCACCAGTGCCCAGATCGATGACACTGACCGGTGGTCTACCCAGCTCCGACTCGACGATCTCGACGAAGCCCAGGGCGTGATCGATCTGGTCAGCGATGGGCATGCCCCCGAGGAAACCCATTTCGAACGATCTCCCGAATGTCGCCTGGAGCTCGGGGTCGACCTGGCGGCGGCGGCGATCCAACCAAGCCGCCGACGGGCCACCTTCTTCGCTCATCGTCCACTTCCCCTTCCGTGGGCTCCGGTTCGGAGAAGGGGAGCGGCTCCCCGAGTCTGCATCAGACCTGACACGACCGTGGCACCGGAGGCGAACCCGGTGCCACGTCTCACACTGCCTCGATCGGCCGTCGATCGGATCAAGCTGGGGCGATCACCACGTAACGGCTCGGCTCGACCCCGTCGGAGCGGGTCTCCACACCATCGATCTCGTTGACCGTATCGTGGATGACCTTCCTGTCGGCCGGGGACATCGGCTCGAGCGCCCGCTCCTCACCCGAACTCTTGACCTCGCTGACGATGCCTTCGGCGAACCTTCGGAGCGCCGCGTTCCGCTTCTCCCGATATCCCCCCACGTCGACCAGGATCCGGTCGGTGCGGTTCTCGGACTGCCGCTGGACGAACGTCCGGGTCAGGTCCTGGACGGCGGCCAGGGTCGCTCCCCTGGGACCCACCAGGAGACCCAGATCATCACCGGTGGCGGCCACCTGAACCGTCTCCTCATCGACCTCCGAGTAGGACACCGAGGCGTCGAGCCCGAACTCTTTCACGAGTCCGGCGAGGAACTGCTGCGCCGCCTCACCCTGCTGATCCAGTGTCAACGACTCTTCCATGCTGTCCTCACGATCTCCAGACACGCGTCCGGATCCTTGCTCTCTCTGTTGTTTCGACTGCTGTCCGCCGCTCGACTTGCCCCCACGGGAGCGGTTCCTGCGGTTACCGCCGGAGGCACCATCGGTCGCGGCCGGGGCGGTAGGGCTGTCTCCTTCGGCCTCCGTGTCGGATCGGGATCCCGCCTCCTGCCGGTTTCGGTTGCCGTTGTTGCTACGGCCTCCGGAAGAGGATGACTTCGCTCGATCCCCTCCCTCGCGCTTCCGCTCCGGCCGTGGGCGACGCGTCCGCTTCGGGGGTGGCGCCACCGGCCGCACACGGGCCTGGACGCGTGCCTCTCCTCGAAGCCGGCCGAACAGACCGGCCTTCGGCTCGCTGATGACGACGAACTCCGCATCGTCCTCCGCCACCCCGAGCATGTCGAGCACCGATTCCTTCGCCTCCGCGAGGGACTTGCCGCTTGCTTCCACCCAATCCACGTGTCGCGCGCCTTTCTCTTTTTTGGCCTTGGACCGGGGATGCTGCTTCTTGGCGTCCCCGGACTGGGAGCCGTTGTCTGCTGCCGCCCCGTCGCCGTTGGACGAGGGCTTCGAACCGTTGGTCGTCGACTTGCCTGATCCAGACTTCGGAGTCCCCGCTTTCGGGGTCCCCGATTTCGACGTACCGGCTTTGGCCCCACCACCCCCGGTCGCCTTCGGCTTCGGGAGCTCCTTCTCCGCCGTATCAATCCCGTTGTCACGTTCCCTCGACGCCGAGATCGCACGCGACTTGCCACTGCCGTTGGGAGCCGGCGAGTTGGGTCCGGCCACGATGCCCTTCCGGAAGAGCACTTCCTGCGTCCCGATGCGAATGGCACTGGAGACAATGAAATAGACGTTGAGAATCGTGGCAACATTAAGATAAATGAATCCGAAAATGAGTGGCATGTACTTCTGGAGCATCGCCGCTTGCGGGTTGGCCTGATTCGCCTGGGGATTGCGGGCGTTGAGTCGGGACATCTGGAGGTATTGCAGGCCGACGGCGCCGATCACCAGGAGGGCGTAGGGGATGTAATCGACCGGTGAGGCGTGGTGCGAGAGGAGCTTGGCGGCGAAGTTGAGTCCGCCGGACATCAGCTGGCCGTGAGCCTGGACGATGTCGAGGTACATCTTCGTTGACGAGGAGATATACCGGGGGAGTGCGCAGACGGTGTCGGGGCACTTGCTGGGTCGGTTCGGGTAGAACACGCCGTTCTGGTAGGTGTACGGCAGAGCTACACCCTTGCTGACCGTGTTGGTGATACCCCGAATTACGCTGTAGAGCATGAAGAAGAACGGCATCTGCAATAGCATCGGGAGGCAGCCGGATGCCGGGTTTACATTGTGCTCTTTGTAGAGCTTCATCATTTCTTCGTTGAGAACCGTCCGGTTCTCGGGGCCCTTGTACTTCTGCTGGAGCTTCTTCATCTCCGGCCCGAGCGCCTGCATGGCGGCCATGTTCTTGGTGCTCTTGACCGTGAGCGGGGTGAGGGCCGCCATCACGACGATGGTCAGCAGCGCCACCGCCACCGGGTAACTGGGGATGGCGGCGAAGAAGAGCGCCAGGATCTCCGCGATGAACTTCAGGATCGGCTGGAAGATCCCACCGATGGCATGGGTGAGCGAACTCATCGGGGGCTCCGTTCAGGGACGGGGTCGAAGCCGTGGCCGCCCCACGGGGTGCAACGGGAGATCCGCCGGATAGCCAGCCAGGCTCCCTTGGCGCTGCCATGGACGTCGATGGCCTCCACGGCGTACTCGGAGCAGGTCGGGAGGTAACGGCAGCCGGTGGGCCGACCGACGCGGGCCATCTGGTAGGCCCGCACAGCCGAGATGAGGCCCTTGGAGGATGCCGAATGGGGAGCCGGGGAGCCGGCGGCGGGGTCCTCTGTCGCGGCGATATCGCCCCCGACCAGGGAGTTCGTATCGTCGCTGACGTCGGCCGCGCTCATCGGGCCACCCGCTCAGGGGCTCGACTCGTCGCCTTGTCCAGTGCTCGGCTCATGGCCACCTTCAGTTCGTCGAAATCGAGGGCGGGTCCGCCCTCGTTGCTGCGCACCACGTAGGCGCCGACCGGCAGTTCGGCGGCCCGTGCGGCCACGATGGCCCGCATGCGGCGGCGCAGTCGGTTCCGCTCGACGGCGTTCCCCACCTTGCGACCCACGGCATAGGCCACCTGGGACCGGTCCCATCCGGGCTGCGCCACGAACGACACCGACAGGGGGCCACACCTACCGCGTGAACCGCTGCGTCGCAGGTCAGCGAAGGTTCGCCGCGACCGCACGGACTCCACGCCGGGACGGCTCGGACTCACACGGACAGCCGGTGACGCCCCTTCGCGCGACGGGACCTGATGACCGCCCGGCCCGCCTTGGTCGACATCCGCTTGCGAAAGCCGTGTGTTTTGGCGCGCTTGCGCACGTTGGGTTGGTACGTCCGTTTCATCCATCCACTTCCTTCCTCGCCCTGGACCGCGGACATCGGTGTCCCGTTCGGCAGGGGGCCCCGTCACTCGGGACTGGGCATTCGACGTACATGCTACGCCGAAACGCGCCCGGTGCTCTAGTCGGAGCCCGTGGGCACCGTCGACGACCACGGTGTACCGTTCCGACCCCGGGGCATGCCGCGGGCACGCCAAATGGCCGGCGCCGACCGGCCGGCGTGTGTGAACCAGATCTCAGTTGACAGGGAGTGACAGCGCCCCTCCGCCTCGCACGGGGGTGTCACCGACGATGGTGCTCGTCCACAGCTGTGGATATCTTTGTGGACCAGTTGCGCAGTCAAAGGGCGGAGGCCCACGTGAACGACACCGACGACTTGTGGACATCCTGCGCCGACGCTCTGCGTGAACAGGTGTCGGACGCCATCTGGCAGGCGTACCTGTCCGGTGTCACGCCGGTGTCCATCGAAGAGCGCGACATCGTGCTCGGGGTGCCCAACAAATTGATCCGGGACCGCGTGGAGTCACGCTTCCTCGGACTGATCCAGGACACGGTCACCGCGACGGTCGGCCGTGATCTCGTCGTCCACCTCGAGGTCGTCGCCCCGTCGGAGGAACGGGAGGCCAGCCACGCGGTCGATCTCAATCCCGACGACGACCGACCCCCGGTGGCTCCCGGCAGGGCGGCGAGGACGGCTGGCCGCCAGGATCCGTCCTCGTCCCAACTCCTCGACCCCCGCTACACCTTCGAGACCTTCGTCATCGCCTCGTCCAACCGCTTCGCCCACGCCGCAGCCCAGTCCGTGGCCGAGTCGCCCGCCCGCTCCTACAACCCGCTGTTCATCTACGGCGATGCGGGCCTCGGCAAGACGCACCTGCTGCACGCCATCGGCAACTACGTGCTGGAGAACTTCAGTGGTCGCAACGTGCGGTACGTGACCACCGAGACCTACATGAACGAGTTCGTGGACGCCATCCGTCACAGCTCGACCACCGCCTTCAAGCGCCGCTACCGCGAGTGTGACGTGCTCCTCATCGACGACGTCCAGTTCATGGAACGCAAGGAGTCCCTCCAGGAGGAGTTCTTCCACACCTTCAACTCCCTCTACGGCGCGTCCAAGCAGATCGTCCTCACCTCCGACCGGCCACCGAAGTCGATCGCCACCCTGGAGGACAGACTCCGCAGCCGGTTCCTCTCGGGTCTGATCACCGAAGTCCAGCCGCCCGAGCTCGAGACGCGCCTCGCCATCCTCCAGACCAAGGCCGAGCATGAGCACGTCTTCGTCCCCGACGACGTACTCGAGTTCATCGCCACCCACGTCAAGGAGAACATCCGGGAGCTCGAGGGTGCGCTCATCCGGGTGACCGCCTTCGCCAGCCTCAACCACCAGCCCATGAGCCGCGAGCTGGCGGAGGAGGTGCTGTCTGACATCGTGTCGGCGGATCAGCCTCGGCGGATCACCCCCCAGGTCATCCTGGACGCGACATCGGAGTCCTTCGGCTTCTCCGTCGAGGAGCTCTGCGGTCCCAATCGCCGTCGCCCACTGGTCACCGCCCGTCAGGTGAGCATGTACGTCTTCCGGGAGCTGACCGACTTCAGCTATCCGGCCATCGGTCGGGAGTTCGGTGGCCGGGACCACTCGACGGTCATGCACGCGGTCGAGAAGATCGCCGGCCTGATGAAGGAACGCCAACAGATCTACAACCAGGTCACCGACCTCATCGTCCGCATCAAGAGCGGCTCGTGACCCCGGGCGTCCATCCAGAGCTTGTGCCCATCCTGTGGATAACACCCCGGCACTCTGGGGTAATTCTGTGAACTCCGGTGAACTTGTCCATAACAGGACACGGCCCGGTCATGCTCCGGGCCCTCCCACCTCCGGACGGGGGACGGACGGTGGAAATCCGCACCCCCTCCCACCAGGGAGAATCGTGGTGCGTCCACAATCCACAACCCTTACTACCATCACTAGAAATTTGAATTAACTAACTAAGAAGCAAAGCGAGAAAGGACTTCTTCGTGAAGTTTCGATGCGAGCGTGACTCGTTGGTGGAGGTGTTGGCGACGGCTGGGCGGGCGGTCGGCACCCGTTCGTCCGCTCAGATGGTCCTGAGTGGCGTTCGCATCGAGGCGGTGGGCAACCACCTCTCGGTCATCGGCACCGACCTCGACCTGACGGTGCACGTCTCGACGGAGGCCATAGGGATCTCGGACGGGGTATGTGTGGCCCCGGCCAAACTCCTGGCCGACATCGTGCGTTCGCTGGAGCCCGGCGCGGTGACGATCGAGGCGGAGGGTGAGAAGGTGGAGATTGGCGCGGCGCGTTCGCGCTTCAGCCTCCGGACCTTCCCGGTAGCCGACTTCCCCACACTCCCCGAACCGCCGGACCCGGCCACGTTCCTGCCCGCCGGCGGTCTTGCCGGCGCCTTGCGCCAGGTGGTGCGGGCCGCATCGAGCGACGACGCCCGTCCACTGCTCACCGGCGTCCTGATCGCTCCGGAGGGCAACGCCGTGCGTCTGGTCGCGACCGACTCCTACCGTCTCGCCCTGCGGGACATCGAAGGCAGCGACGCCTTCTCCGGAACCTCCCAGATCCTGGTCCCGGCCCGGGCCCTGGCGGAACTGCAGCGCCTGTCCGCCCTCGGCTCGGGGTCCAAGGGGGAGAGCGCCGAGGGAGAGGGTGACGGCGGGGTCGTGGGGCTCTCGATCGGAGAGCACGACGTGACCTTCACCGCCGGCGACGTGAAGGTGAGCACCCGCCTGTTGGACGGGACCTACCCCGACTACCGCCAACTCATCCCGGCGGAGTATCCGAACCGCCTGCACGTGGGGAAGGACTCGTTGTTGGACGCCCTCCGACGCGTACGGCTGCTCGTCCGGGACAACACGACCCCGGTCCGGCTGTCGATGCGGCACGGTGGGGTGGACCTGACCGTCGTGTCCCAGGAGGTCGGAGACGCCAGTGAGACGGTCGACGCGGACTTCGAAGGGGAGGACCTCACGATCGCCTTCAACCCGACGTACCTGATCGACGGGGTCGAAGCCGTGTCCGGGGACGAAGTCCTCCTCGAGACGGTCGACGCCACCAAGCCGGCCACCGTGCGGGCGGCGGAGGAGACCGATTTCCGGTACCTCCTGATGCCCGTGCGCGTATCTTGATCGTTTCCCGAACCCGGTAGTCCGGTGTACCTCGTCTCGCTCGCCGTCACCGATTTCCGGAACTTGGCCGACACCGTCATCGAGCTCGATCCCGAAGGGACGACGGTGATCACCGGGAGCAACGGGGCCGGCAAGACGAGCCTGCTGGAGGCGACCGCCTACCTGGCCACGCTGCAGTCGTTCCGGGGCTCGCCGAAGGAAGCGCTGGTGCGCCGGGGGACCGAGCGGGCCATCCTGCGGGCCGAGACCCGCGTGGGTGACCGCACACTGACGATCGAGGCCGAGGTGATGGAGGCCGGCCGTTCCCGCACCCAGGTGAACCGTCAGGTCGTCCGGCGCCGTGGCGACCTGCACGACGCGCTGCGGGTGACCGTGTTCTCCCCGGAGGACATCGGGGTGGTGCGGGCCGGACCGGCCGACCGCCGCCGGTTCCTCGACGAGACCCTCGCCGTGGTCGATCCGAAGGCCGCCCGATCGGCCGAGGAGGTGGAGAAGGTTCTCCGTCAACGGGCCGCCCTGCTGCGCGGCGCAGGCCGCACCCTGTCGGCCGACGCCGCGGTGACCCTCGACGTGTGGGACACGCGGCTCGACGAGGCGGGGACTCGCCTGGTCGAGGCGCGCGAGGAACTGGTCACCCAGTTGGCCCCGTTGGTGGCCCGCCACTACACCCGTCTGGCGGGTGAGCCGACCGACATCGGAATGACCTACCGCCGCTCCTGGATCGGACCTCTCGTCGACGCTCTGGCGGTCTCCCGTGATCAGGACGTGCTCCGGGGCGTGACCACGGTCGGGCCCCACCGGGACGAACTCGAGCTGACCCTGGCGGGACTCCCCTCCCGCACGCACGCCTCCCAGGGGGAACAGCGGTCCCTCGCCCTCGCCCTGCAGTTGGCCGCCCACGAGCTCGCCACCCTCCGTCTGGGGACGGCTCCGGTGCTGCTGCTGGACGACGTGTTCTCCGAGCTCGACCCGCAGCGCTCCCGGGCCCTGCTCGACGGATTGCCACCCGGACAGACACTGCTGACCACCGCCCAGCCGGCTCCCCGGGAGGTGACGGCGGCGAGGGTGTACGCCATGGCCCATGGTGGCCACATCACACCTACCGGCGTTGGGACATGAGCCCCGAACCGACCCATCGTCGACACTCCGAGCCCCGTCCGCTCGACACCTCCCTGGAGGCCCTCAGCCGACAGCTCGGCCTGGAGGGAGCCCACGGCGTCGGACGCCTGTTCTCCGGCTGGTCCGAGATCGTCGGCCAGGCGATGGCGGAGCACGTACATCCGGTCCGGATAGACGCGTCGGCCCTGGTGGTGAGCGTGGATCACCCGGCGTGGGCGACACAGGTCCGGCGGTTGGGGGAGACGCTTCTGGACCGCGCCTCGGACTACGCCGGGGTCGAGCGACCCGCCCGTCTCGAGGTCAGGGTGCAGCGCTGACCGGGACCGGGAAGGGCCGGGTATCGGCCCGGGCCGATACACCGGGCGGCTACACTGGGGCATTGGAATCGGCGGAGACCCGAGGGTCCGGCAGGTGCGTTCGACGCCCGTCGGCAGCCCGCCGGGGCACCGGTTCCCGCCTGCTAGGAAACAGCGAAAGGGCGCGCCTGTGGCGCTGAAGACGGAGAAGGTACCGACCGTGGGGGAACCCACGTACGACGCGGGCGACATCACCGTCCTGGAGGGCCTCGACCCGGTCCGCAAGCGACCCGGGATGTACATCGGATCCACCGGACCGACGGGCCTGCACCACCTCGTGTGGGAGATCGTGGACAACGCCGTGGACGAGGCCATGGCCGGTCACTGCGACCGGATCGAGGTCACCCTCCTGGCCGACGGCGGGGTGAGGGTGGCCGACAACGGGCGCGGCATCCCGACCGGCATCCATCCGAAGTACAAGGACAAGACGGCCGCCGAGGTCGTCTACACGGTCCTCCACGCCGGCGGTAAATTCGGTGAGGGCGGCGGCTACAAGGTCTCCGGCGGTCTCCACGGCGTGGGCAGTTCGGTGGTCAACGCCCTTTCGTCCCGGCTCGTCCTCGAGATCGACCGGGACGGCGACCACCACGTGATGGAGTTCGCCGACGGGGGCAAGCCCCAGGGGAAGCTGGCAGTGGTCGGCAAGTCGCCGCGCGGCCGGACCGGTACCACGGTGTCCTTCTGGCCGGATCCCGGCATCTTCGAGGAGATCGAGTTCCGCGCCCAGACGGTGGTGGAGCGGCTTCAGGTCATGGCCTTCCTCAACAAGGGTCTCGAAATCCACTTCGAGGACCAGCGCCCGGACGCCAAGCCCGCCCAGACGTTCCGCTACAAGGACGGCATCGTCGACTACGTCAAGCACCTCAACGCCTCGAAGGAGGCACTCTTCCGCAAGGTCTGCTACTTCGAGCAGAAGGAAGAGACGATGGAGGTCGACATCGCGCTCCAGTGGAACGCGGGCTTCTACGAGAGCATCCACTCGTTCGCCAACGGGATCTCCACCATCGACGGTGGCATGCACGAGGAGGGCTTCAAGAAGTCCCTCACCAACGTGGTCAACAAGTATGCACGGGCCAAGGGCACGCTCAAGGAGAAGGACGACAACCTGCTCGGCGAGGACATCCGCGAGGGCATCACCGCCATCATCTCGGTGCGCCTCCAGGACCCACAGTTCGAGGGTCAGACCAAGGGCAAGCTCGGTAACGTCCCGGTGCGGTCGATGGTCGAGCGGGCCACCAACGAGAAGTTGACCGACTGGTTCGAGGAGAACCCGCGTGAGGCGAACCAGATCCTCCAGAAGGGTCTGCTGGCGGCCCGGGCCCGGGTCGCGGCCGCGATCGGCGCGCGACCTCACCCGGCGCAAGTCCGCCCTGGACGGTGCCGGCCTGCCCGGCAAACTCGTCGACTGCTCGTCCAAGGATCCCCGGGAGAGCGAACTCTTCATCGTGGAGGGTAACTCCGCCGGCGGCTCGGCCAAGGACGCCCGCAACCCGAAGACCCAGGCCATCCTGCCCATCCGCGGCAAGATCCTGAACGTCGAGCGGGCCCGGATCGACAAGATGCTGAAGAACACCGAGATCCAGGCCCTGATCTCCGCTATCGGCGCCGGACTCGCCGAGGACTTCGATGTCACCAAGATCCGATATCACAAGGTGATTATCCTCGCCGACGCCGATGTCGACGGGTCCCACATCCGGACGCTCCTCCTGACCTTCTTCTTCCGTCAGATGAAGCCGCTCGTGGAGGGCGGGTTCGTCTACGTGGCCCAGCCGCCGCTGTACTCGACGTTGGTCGGCAAGGAGAAGGTGTACCTGAAGGACGACAACGCCCGGGCGGCCTTCCTGGTCGAGCACCCCAACCACAAAGCGGACTTCCAGCGTCTGAAGGGCCTGGGGGAGATGGACTTCGGCGAACTCAAGGACACCACGATGGATCCCGGCCAGCGCTCGCTGCTCCAGGTCGCGGTGGAGCAGGCGGCCATCGCCGACGAGGTGTGCTCGGTGTTGATGGGCGAGGACGTGGAGCTCCGGCGGAATTTCATCCAGACGAACGCCAAGGACGTCCGCTTCCTCGACATCTGAGGCGGACGGGGGCCAGGCGACGGTGACGCACACGGAGACGACGACGCAGATGGGGACAGTGCATGCCAGGACGTGACAACGAGGGCCACGGCGGGTCGGACACGACGGACGACGTGGTCACCGGGTTCATCGAGCCGATCGAGATCCAGGAGGAGATGGAACGCTCGTTCCTCGAGTACTCCATGTCGGTCATCGTCTCCCGGGCGCTGCCCGATGTGCGGGACGGCCTGAAGCCTGTCCACCGCCGGATCCTGTACTCCATGTACGACCAACGGCTGCTGCCGGACCGGCCGCACACCAAGTGCGCCAAGGTCGTGGGGGACGTGATGGGTTCCTACCACCCGCACGGGGACTCGGCGATCTACGAGGCCCTGGCCCGGATGGTGCAGGACTTCTCGATGCGACATCCGCTCATCGACGGACACGGCAATTTCGGGGGCACCGGCCCCGACGAGGGCCCGGCCGCCATGCGCTACACCGAGTGTCGGCTCGGGCCCCTGGCGCTCGAGCTGATGAGTGGGATCGACCAGGAGACCGTCGACTTCGTCCCCAACTACGACGCCACCTCCGAGGAACCGACGGTCCTGCCGGCTCGCTTCCCGAACATGCTGGTGAACGGATCTCAGGGCATCGCGGTGGGCATGGCCACCAACATCCCGCCGCACAACCTGGGCGAGGTGATCGACGCCACCACCCACCTCCTGGAGCACCCCGACGCCACTCCCGACGACCTGATGGAGTTCATCAAGGGTCCGGACTTCCCCACCGGGGCCCTCATCCTGGGGCGCCAGGGACTCCAGGACGCGCTCCGCACGGGCCGGGGTTCGATCAAGCTCCGCGCTGTGGCGGAGATCGACGAGGGCCGCGACGGAGCGACCCGCATCGTCATCTCCGAGATGCCCTACCAGACCTCCATCGCCTCGGTCTCCAAGAAGATCGAGGACCTGGTCCGGGCCGGCGACCTGGACGGCATCGCCGAGGCCCAGGACGACTCGTCGGGAGGCAAGACCCGGCTGGTGATCCGCCTGAAGCGCGACGCCAACGCCAACGTGGTGCTGAACAACCTGTTCAAGCAGACACCCATGCAGACGACGTTCAGCGTGAACGCCGTCGCCCTGGTCGACGGGGTGCCACGCACCCTCAACGTCGCCCAGATGCTGACGCACTACGTGGCCCACCAGGTCGAAGTGGTCACTCGGCGGTCCGAATTCCTGCTGGCCAAGGCGCGGGCGCGGGCCCACGTGGTCGAAGGCCTGCTCAAGGCCATCGACATGCTGGACCAGGTGATCGCCACCATCCGTGGCTCCGACGACCGGCCGGCCGCCCTGGAGGCGTTGTGCGCGACCCCCTTCGACTTCTCCGAGGAGCAGGCCAACCACATCCTCGACATGACCCTGGCCCGGCTCACCCGACTGGGCCGTTCGAACCTCGAGGAGGAGCTGGCCAAGCTCCTGGAGGAGATCGCCGAGCTCGAAGCCATCCTCAGCGACGACGCCAAGCTGCGTAGCGTCATCGCCGGAGAGCTCGGTGAGATCCGGGAGAAGTTCGCCAACGAGCGCCGCACGGTCATCACCCACGATCCGGGTGACATGAACGTCGAGGACCTGGTGGACGACGAGGAGATCGTCGTCACCCTGAGCCGGGCCGGCTACATCAAGGCCGTCTCGGCTGACGCCTTCCGTACCCAGGCGCGAGGCGGCCGGGGGGTCCAGGGGGCGAAACTGAAGGAGGAGGACCTGATCGACGACGTGGTGCACACGTCGTCCCACGCCCACCTCCTGCTGTTCTCCAACCGGGGGCGGGTGTTCCGGCTCCGGGCCCTCGAGATCCCGGTCAAGGAACGCGCCGCACGGGGCACGGCGGTGGTCAACCTGCTGCCGCTGGCCCCCAGTGAGAGCATCCAGGCCGTCATCGGCACCCGCGACTTCCCCGAGGACAACTTCCTCGTCTTCGCCACCAAGCACGGCCAGATCAAGAAGACGGCGTTCAGCGAGTACGACAAATCGCGTCGCGAGGGATTCATCGCCATCAACCTGCGCGACGGCGACGAACTGGTCCGTGTGGTCGAGACCCACGGCGACGACGACGTCTTCATCGTCACCTCGTCGGGTATGACGATCCGATTCAACGAGCAGGACGTCCGGGCCATGGGCCGCGACGCCGCCGGTGTCCGGGGCGTCCGACTCAAGCCCGAGGACGAGGTCGTGTCGTGCGACATCGCCCGGGACGACGCGGACATCCTCATCGTGACCGACGCCGGCTACGGCAAGCGGACCAAGGTCGACAAGTTCAACCGGCAGGCCCGGGGCGGTCAGGGTGTGCGGGGCATCAAGCTGACCGCCAAGCGGGGCCGGGTGGTGGCCGCGTTCATGGCCGGCCTCGACGACGAGTTGCTGCTGATCTCGACGTCGGGTGTGGTGATCCGCACGTCCGTCCGGGAGATCGCCAGCCAGGGGAGGGATGCCACCGGTGTTCGGGTGATGAACCTGGGCGAGGGTGACGCCGTCGCCGCGGTGGCGCCCGTGGCCGGCGAGTCGGCCGGCGACGGATGACCGGGAGACCGGCCCGGTGCCATGGTCGGGGCCGGTCACCCTGGTGGGTGGTGTAGCCTCAAGGTCCGGTTTGCGGGGCTATAGCTCAGTTGGTTAGAGCGCAGCACTGATAATGCTGAGGTCACAAGTTCGATTCTTGTTAGCCCCACCGAGTTCTCGCTGGTTAGAGGGGGGTGCACTTCGCAGTCCGCTGCTCCACCCCGGATTCCATTCCATTTCCATTCCACATCGGATTGGGCATCAGGCGTTCGCCGATGCGTCTGGCCGCATCCCGATCGCCTGCTCCGGTGGCCTGGGCGTTAACCGGAGACCCTCGACACCGGCCCCTCGGCAGGCCGGCACCCAATTCCGCTCCCAGTCGTCACCAGCGCTGCGGAGGTGGGATCTCGTGGCTGAGTGGGCGTGCGTAGGAGAGGTCGCCCCGGTCCCTGGTTCCCCTCGGATAGCCCTGACGAGTGAACACGGGCGTCCGCAGCACCGATGCATCAGCGATGAACATTGCCTCGACCGTCGATCGACGTATTGCGATGCGCCACTCCCCATTCTTGCGTTCGAGCCGGTCGAGGTAGCGACCACTGATGAACTGGGCCGTCTTCCCGTCCAGCCCCAGGAGCACCACGAGGACGTAGCTCTCGGCGTGGGCGGTATCGCCCTGGATGTCGCACGAGTGGGTCGTGATGTTGTGTGTATGCGAGAGCGACGTCGTGGCGTGGGCGGTGTTGGCCCAGTCGCCGTAGTCAGTACCTGAGTTGGTGGCGAATCCGTGCTCGTCGACCGCGTCGGGGTGGTACGCGGACTGAATCAGCTCCACGTCGTGGCGGTCACATCCACGTGAATGCCTCGCAATGCAGTCGAGAATGGCGGTGCGATCCGTCAGATATTGGACCTGCCGACGCAGATCGTCGAATTCCTGTTCGGACGACGCGCCCATGCGACTGCTCATGCGACGGACTCGACACCGACGAGCGTTGTCCGGTGCATCAGACGTGGTGACGTCGGCTCGAAGGGGAGGGCGCGGTGCAGGAGCCCGGTGTTATCGAAGACCACGAGGTCACCCCGTTGCCAACGATGGCGGAGGGTGAATTTCCTCCTGCGTGGACCACTCGAGCAGCTCGTCGAGCAGGACCCGGCCCTCGGACTCGGGCCGCCCAACGACAGACTCCGCGGTCGCACCGAGGATGAGTGACCGCCGGCCGTCCTTACGACGCCAGACGAGCGGATGGACCCGTGATGGGACGCGATCCCACTTGGCTCGGTCTTCCGGTGACGCGTCAGGGTGAGCGATTCGCTGAGACGCGGCGAAGCTGTGGACGACCTGGACTTCGGCCAACTCCTCCTTCCTCGCTTCGGGGAGTGCCTCATATGCGGCATAGGTGCTGGCGAATTGGGTATCCCCTCCGGCCGGATCCACCTCCCTGGCCGTGAGGAGGGTGGCACTCTGAGGAAGCTCATCCGTGGCTCCATCGATGTGCCACAGGAAATTTCCCTGGCGATACCACGTCAGAATCGCATTGGTCTTGGCTGGATCGAGAGTGATGGTGGCGATCTCCGGCAGCTCGTGCTCACCGGTGGGATTGGCCACGACATCCCCGAGCATCCTGCTGAACGCGACCAGGTCGGCGTCCGAGATGTCCAACTTCGGGTACACGATGACGCCATGGCGCGTCAGGAGGGCCCGGCACTCTTCGGCCGCTCCCGTGCCGACAAGATCGTGGCTTCGCAGGCCAGTGATCTCGACGCCGATGTGGGGCCCCAAGGGCGTGGAAGTACCGGTCATGAGGCCTCCAGGTCCGGGTTAGTGTTTTACGATCGTATAGCACACAGGAATTTCGAACCGGGGGTCGTCACGTGCGCATCGGATTGACCGGAGGTGGCGCCAACGCCGACAAGATCCTCCAGCAGGCGATACGGGCCGAGGAGGACGGATTCACCTCGCTCTGGTACGCGAGTTCCGTAACCGGAGATCCCCTCGTCGCCATGGCTGTCGCCGGCCGGGAGACGGCCAGGATCGAGCTGGGGACCGCGGCACTGCAGACGTACCCTTGTCACCCGCTGCTTCAGGCCAACCGCGTGAAGTCAGTGGTGGGGGCCATGAACCGACCGGGATTCACCCTGGGGATCGGGCCTTCCCATGAACCCCTGATCGACGGTGTCTTCGGACTCTCCTACACACATCCCGGTCGGAGCACCGAGGAGTACATGCGCATACTCACCTCGGCGATACGAGGCGAGCCGATCGATGTCCGAGGTGAGGACTGGTCGGCTCATGTGGAGGCTGGTGAGTCGGTGGCGTACCCAACAACCGTCCTCTTGTCAGCGCTCGGTCCGAGGCTGCTCCGGGTTGCCGGAGAGTTGTGTGACGGGAGTGTCCTGTGGATGGCTCCGGCACGGGCCATCGAAACTCACGTCGCACCGAGACTCAACCGTGCGGCCCAGGCGTCCGGCCGGCCGAATCCGCGGATCGTCGCAGGATTGCCTGTCGCCGTCCATGACGACGTGGCCGAGGCCCGGGCCAGCGCGGAGGCCTTTTCCGGCTCGTACGCGGGGATGGCCAACTACCAGCGGATCCTGGAAATCGGGGGCGTTGCGTCACCTGCCCAGGCGGCCATCGTCGGGAGCGAGTCAGCCGTCGAGGCCCAGCTCCAGTCGCTCCTCTCGGCCGGGGCGACGGACATCTGGGCCGCCGTCTACCCGGTCGGTGAAGACCGACGGACATCCGTTCGTAGGACGATGGACCTCCTGAAGAGCCTTCTGTAGATGTGGGGCCCCCCGGAAGGGCGCTTGTGAAGACATCGAGGGCGAAGGCCCAAGATCCCCGTCCGCCGCGCAGGGTGGGGGCCGAGACTTCGGAGACGAGGTCGAGACTCCTCGACGCAGTCGAGCGGCTGATGGTCGAGAGCGGATACGCCGCGGTGACGTACCGAGCAGTCGCAGCCGAAGCAGGCGTAACCGCTGGGCTCGTGCAGTACTACTTTCCGACGCTGGACGACGTATTCATCGCAACCATCCGGCGGAGATCGGAGCAAAACCTATCCCGCCTTGCCCGAGGACTGGAAGAGCACCGGGACCGTCCCCTGCGATTCCTCTGGGACTTCAGCCAAGACGAGATGACTGCGGCGCTCGCCGTCGAGTTCATGGCTGTCGGCAATCACCGCCCGACAATCCGATCGGAGATCTCGAGTGTTACCGAGCAGGTCCGAAGCGTACAGATGGCGGCAATCGAACAATGGTTCGACGGACCGGCTCGAACCGGCAACGTTTCACCGAGCGCTCTGCTCTTCCTCCTGACCGGCGTTCCGAAGCTGATTCGCCTAGAGGAAGGGGTCGGTGTCTCGACGGCTCACGACGAAGTCGTAAGGACATTCGACCGGTACCTCGCAGCGATTGAGCCCGCTGACGGTCTGGCGGCGGCAACTGGAGATCTCCTCGGTTCTGAGTCGTAGCTGGCGCCCGACCTCTGGCCGAGCGGTCCCCGTGCCCCCAGGACGTCCCGTCCTACGCTGGGCGAAGGACCAGGAAAGGGGCCCGATGGACGAGCACCAAAGCACGGGTGACGTGTGAGCGGGCTTCCGGACGGAGGAGTGCCGAGCGATTCCGACCCTGGGATCGCCGCCTTCGGGAACGGTGACGTGGCGGCGGCCGTGGTGTCGATGTCTTCGCGCCACCCTGACGGGCTCGATGCCGATTACCTGCGGTGGCACATGCTGGACCACCTGCCGGAGCAGTACCGGCTGATCGGCCTGCGACTCGGTCAGCGCTGGGTCTCGACCCCCGCCTGCCGGGCCGCCCGGGCGGCGTCGGTCGCACCGTTCGACGAGGTGGACCACATCGTGCAGTACCTCTTCGCCGAGCCCGTGGATGCCGTCCTCGGGCAGTTCTTCCCACTCGGCAACGCCCTGGCCGGGATCGGCCGCATGGGGATCCGGCTCCCGCGGGTGCAGGTCGGCGGTTGGAACCTCGTGGGCACCGCCGCCGCCGACCGCGTCCGGGTGGGGGCCGCGGTACTGCCCTGGCGACCCGCGTCGGGCGCCTACCTCCTGGTGGAGGAGGTCGGGGGACCCGAACCGTTCGATCCCGCCGAACTCTCGGTGTTGGTGGACGTGCCGGGGGTGATCGGGGCCTGGAGGTACGCCGGGGCGGAACCGCGGCATCCCCGGATGGAGTCGACGGACGGTCTGGTGATGACCGTCTGCTACCTGGACCGGCCGCCGGCCGACGTCGCCGCCGACCTGGCCCCGGTGCTCGACGGCCGTTGGTCCACCGGCTCTCGGACGCCGTGGCTGGCCGCCCCGTTCGAGCTGGTCGTCCCCGGCCAGTGGGATCGCCACCTGCCATGATCCCCGGCCCGACCACGACCGTCAGGTGATCGACGCCACCAGTTCGACCATGGTGGCCATCTGCTCGATGTAGTGCTCGGGTGAGTGGTGCACCAGTCGGAGCGCCAGCGCGGTGGCCCCGGCGCCGACCAGGGCGTCGACCTCGGTGCGGGTGGCGTCAGGATCGCCCCCCGGGTCGAAGGCCCGCCGGCTCTGCAGTACGAGGTCGAGCGGAAGGTCGCGCGCTTCCCAGGCGTCCGTCGATCGGGCCGCGGTGACCAGCGAGCCGATCTCCGACGGCGCCAGTCCGAACGGCGACCAACCGTCGCCGAGCTCCACGGCCCGCCGGAGCGAGCGGGCCGACCGTCCGCCTACCCAGACGGGCAGGTGCTGCTGGACCGCGCACGGCTCGACGACCACGTCGGACCACCGGTAGTAGGTCCCGGAGTAGACGGGGCGTTCCGTCGCCAATGACGCCCGGATGGCCCGGAGGGCGTCGTCCGCCCGATCGCCCCGGTCGGCGAAGGGGGCACCCAGCAGTTCGAACTCCTCGGCCAGTGAGCCGACCCCCACCCCCAGGACGACCCGTCCCCCCGAGACCTGGTCGAGCGTGGCGTACTGCTTCACCACGCTCAGGGGATGGTGGTAACCGAGGACCACGACGCTGGAGGCCAGTCGGATCCGCTCGGTGATGGCGGCCAGGTAGCCGAGGGTGGCCAACGGGTCCCAGTACCGACCACCGCGGGTCTCGGCCACCCCCACCGGTACGGCCACGTGCTCGCTGCAGGTCAGGTGGTGGTACCCGAGGTCGTCGGCCGCCCGGGCGATGCGGGCCACGTCCTCGATCGTCCCCGTCCGCTCCCAGCGGGCGTGCGCGCCCGGGAGGAGGGTGACGACGGGGGTGATGATCCCGAGCTCGATCACCCGGGCCCGACGATCTGGGCGGCGTCGTCCATCCGGACACCGTACCTGTCGGCCGACTCCCTTCCCTGAGGTCGGTCAGCCGGCCGGTCGTGGCGGAGCGGTCGGACCGTAGGCCACGGAGAAGGCCGTGCCGGAGGTCGACAGGGCGGACGGCGTGGAGATGACCTGGGTCCCGGTGTTGCCGATCATCGAAATCGCATCGGCCGGGATCAGGTGGGGTACGCCGCCGTCCGCCGTCAGCCCGGTGAAGGTGGTGGACCCGTAGGGGGCCAGGGTGGCGAGGCTGCGGCCGATCTCGGGCCGCTCCTCGATCCATTCGGCCGACGCACCCGGGCCTCGGTACTTGCGGGTGAGGGTGTAGCTGGCGCCCGTCGTCGTGTCGGTCACCGTCACCGCCCACGTGCGGCCCGACACCTGGCCGATCGTGGCGGTCATGCGGTTGCCCGGACGGACGGTCATCCCGGCGACGACCCGTTCGGACTGGGGGAGAACCTCGGTCCAGGCGTCGTAGTGGACGACGCCGCCGATCACGTCCGACTCGGTGCCGGTCTGGATGAGGTACCGGTTGGCCAGCCCGTCGATCCCGATCCACGTCGACGAGAACTCGGTCGCCCCGGCGGAGGCACTCACGGTGGGAACCGTCCAGGAGCCCCCGATCGACGTATAGGTCCCGGGCTCGCCGTAACCCGACCAGTTCGTCGACAGATTGCCGGCGGCCCGGATCATGGTGCCGGAGGTCGGGGTCCCGGTGGCCGACGCCGACCCGGACGCGGCCACCAGGGCCACGAGCGCGCACGCGCCCAGCGTGGCGACGGTGAGTCGGATCCTGCGGTGTACCACGACGAGATGCCCCTCTCCGGTGGGGGACTGCCCTTCCCCCGACGTACCGCAATTCCACCACAGCCGGCGCGACTGGGGCAATGGCGGCGCGGTTCCGCACCCGTTCCGCACCCGGCCAGGTGTCCCGGACCCGAGGACTGACCGGTGAGGTGCCGGTCGCGGCGATCGCCGTGACGATCCGGTCGTTCCGGCTGCACCTCCCCCGGACGGTGGCGGACGCCCGGTCCGCCGGCCGCCGAGCGGGAGCGTCGCCACCGCTCAGAGCAGACCGGGGACGACGGCCTCCACCACACTGGGCCCCGGGGTGGCGAGCGCCCGGGCCAACGCGTCGGTGAACTCCTCCGCCGTCTCGGCCCGGGTGGCGTCCAGCCCGAGCCCCCGGGCCAGCGGCACGAACTCGATGTCGGGTCGACCGATGTCGAGCATGTTCCGGGCGCGGGGCCCCGGCTCGTCCGCCCCGACCCGGTCGAGCTCCATGTTCAGCACCGCGTAGGAGTGGTTGTTGAGGATGACCGTGGTCACGTCGAGCGACTCCCGGGCCATCGTCCACCACGACTGGATCGTGTAGAGGGCGCTGCCGTCGGCCTCCAGGGCGAGGACCCGGCGTCCCCGGTCGGCCACCGCCGCCCCCACCGCGACGGGCAGGCCCTGGCCGATCGCCCCGCCGGTCAGGCACAGCCAGTCATGGGGAGGTGCACCCGCCGTGGCCCCCGGCGCGAAGAGGCCCGAGGTGTTGCCCTCGTCGGAGACGATCGCCCCTTCGGGCAGCAGGGCCCCGATGGCCTGGCAGACGGTCTGGGCGGTGAGCGCCCCCGTCGGTAGGGACGGCCGGACCACCTCCTGGCGCGGCGCGGCCCCGGCGGTGGCTCCGACGAGGTCGGACAGGGCATCGACGGCCGCGGCCAGGTCATCACCCGGACCGGCCACCGGATGCACCGTGCAGCCCTCGGGCACCAGGTCGCTGGGTTTGCCCGGATAGGCGAAGAACGACACCGGGGACTTGCCGTCGAGCAGGATCAGGTGTCGGATGCCGTCGAGGCGCATCATGGCGAACTCGGCGAGGTAGCCGAGGCGTTCGACCGGCGGCCGGCCGGCACCGCGGGCCAGTCGGGCCGGGAACGTCTCGCACAGCAGTTCGGCGTCGACCGACGCGGCCAGGTCGGCCACCTGCTTCAGCCGGCGTCCGGAACACGCCCGGCCACCGATGAAGACGGCGCACCGCTCGCCGGACCGGAGTGCGGCGGCCGCTGCCTCGAGGACGTCGGGGTCGGGCGCCTCACCGGCGGAGGGCCGGGTCCCCACCCCGTCGGACGACCGGACGGCCACCCCGCCGTCCGACCACGAGACATCGGCCGGCAGGATCAGGGTGGCCACCGACCCGGGAGGCCCGTGGGCCGCGGCCAGCGCGTCGCGGGCGTCGATGCCCACCGACTCGGTGAACTCCGTGGTCCGGACGAACGGGGAGACGTTGCGAGCCACCGTGGCGATGTCCGATTGCAGCTGGGCGTCGTAGCGGCGGTGGGTCAGGGCGTGGTCGCCCACGATGTTCACCACCGGGCTGTGGGCCCGTCGGGCGTTGTGGAGGTTGGCCAGTCCGTTGCCGAGGCCGGGGCCGAGGTGGAGGAGGGTGGCGGCCGGCCCGCCGTGGATCCGGGCGTAGCCGTCGGCCGCCCCGGTGGCCACCCCCTCGAAGAGGGCCAACACCCCGTGCATGTCGGGTTCGTCGTCGAGGGCGGCGACGAAGTGCATCTCGGACGTACCGGGATTCATGAAGCAGGTGTCGACACCGTGGTGGAGAAGTGTCTGGACGAGGGACCGGGCACCGTTCACGGACGGTCTCCTTCCGGAAGGGGGGCGGCCAGGACCTTCCCCGGGTTGAGGATGCCGGCGGGGTCGAATGCCGTCTTGATCCGGCGCATGAGGTCGAGTTTCACGGGATCCTCGAGGTCGGTGAAGGAGGCGAGCTTGGCCGTGCCGATCCCGTGCTCCCCCGAGACGGCCCCGCCGCGGGCGATCCCGGCGGCCAGGATGTCGTGGACGAGTCCGTGGCGGACGGCCGGATCCGGCTGGAACACCGACAGGTGGACGTTGCCGTCGCCGGCGTGCCCGCAGCCCACCACGAGCGAACCGGTCGCCGCCGCCAGGTCCCCCACGTCGGCCAGGTACGTCGGGATCGAGGCCCGGGGCACCACCACGTCGACGATGTCGTCGGCCCCGGCCGCCTTGGAGGCCCAGAAGGCGTTCTCCCGGGCGGCGATCAGGGCGTGGCCGGCGGTGTCGGGCAGGACGTAGACGTCGAGGGCGCCGAGGTCGGCCAACTGCCCGGCCAGGGCGGCCGTGTCCTCTTCGAGGCGGTCGGCGTGGTGGTTCTCGAGCACGATCACCAGGTAGGCCAGAGCTTCCTGGCGGACGTCGTCGGGGATGCCGAGGTCGATGCCGGCGTTGGCGGTGATCCCCGCCATGGAGATCATGTCGATGTACTCCACCAGGAGGGGCCCCACGCCGCTGGCCACGACCGGGGCGACGGCTCCGGCCACCAGGTCCATGGTGGCGAACGGGGCGAGCAGGGTCGACTGGTGCTCCGGTCGCGGGATGGAGGCGGAGGACGGCGCGGGTGACCAGGGCCAGGGTCCCCTCGGACCCGATGACGAGCTGGGTGAGGTCGTAGCCGCTCGTGGCCTTCACGAACCGGCCGCCGGTGGTGATGACCTCGCCCGTCCCCAGGACCGCCTCGAGGCCGAGGACGTGATGGCGGGTGACCCCGTACTTGACCGCCCGCATTCCGCCGGCGTTGGTGGAGACGTTTCCCCCGAGGCTGGCCGACTGCTCCCCCGGGAACACCGGGTACACGAGGCCCAGAGGGGCGAGCGCGGCGTCCAGTTCGGCCAGGGTGACCCCGGGCTGGACCACCGCCACCTGGTTGGCCGTGTCGATCTCCTCGATGGCCGCCATGCGCTCGAAGGAGACCACGATCCCGCCCGTCGACCGGGATCGACGCCCCCGAGAGCCCGGTCCCCGACCCGCGCGGCGGTGACCGGGACGCCGAGCTCGGCGGCGGCCGCCACCACCCCGGCCACCTGTTCCGTGGTGGCCGGGCGCGCCACCGCCAACGGTCGCACCGGGGTGAGCCCGAGGCCCTCGTCGTGGCACAGGTCGTCGGAGATCGCGTCGCCGACGTCGACATGGTCACCGCCGCAGATGGCCGACAGCCGCTCCGTGATCATCGTCCGCCCTCTCGGTATCGCATGACCCGGCTTCCCTCCCGACGGCCCGGCTACACGCTAACCGGTGGTGGCGGGACCCCCCGGGCTGACCCGGGTACCCGGCCGCCGCTCCGCCCCCGTGCGAATGGGAGCCCCGGCGCCGGCCCGGTAGTCTGGTCGCCGTGCCGACGCCGACCGGGGCCCGCCCATGAACACGGGGATGTACGGCGGCACACGCTTCGGGTTCACCCTGCACAACGTGTTGACCCACTGGGACACCAGTCCCTTCGCGATCCTGACGCTGGTCACCGCGGTGGTCGTGGGCGCCTGGTACCTGCAGTCGTCCTGGGCCCTGTCGAGCCGTGGCCGGCCGTGGAGCCGCTGGCGGACCACCTCGTTCCTGACCGGCCTGGTCATGATCGACCTGGCCCTGCAGTCGTCGGTGGCCGGATACACCATGGAGTACTTCGAGGCCCACATGGTCCAGCACCTCCTGCTCATGGTGGTCGCTCCTCCGCTGGTGGCCATGGGTGCTCCCATGACCCTCGCCCTGCAGACGTCCAGTCGGCCGGTCAAGACCCGACTGCTGCGTATCCTCAATTCACGGGGGTTCCGGTGGTGGAGCCATCCCCTGCCGACCGCCGCTCTCTACTACGGCGGCATGTTCGTCTTCTTCCTGACGTCCGCGGTCGGCGTGGCCATGGACCACATGTGGGTGATGGACCTGGTGAACATCGTGTTCCTGACCGCGTCGCTCCACTTCTGGTGGCCGATCGTGGGCATCGACTACATCCCGCACTGGCGGATGGGTCACGGAGCGAAGATGGTGGCGCTGCTCATCGGCGTGCCCGTGGAGTCCTTCCTGGCCCTCGCACTGCTCACGACGACGAGGCCCGTGGCGCCGATGTACACCCTGGCCAGTACGCATTCGGGCGCCGGCATCCTGTGGGTGGGGGCGGAACTGTTCACCTTCCTGGCCCTGATCCCCGTGTTCCTGCAGTGGCTGCGGTTCGAGGGCCGCCAGACGTCGCGGATCGATGCCGAGCTCGATGCGGCCTACGTCGAGGCGGGGTCCACCCTCACCCCGGTCGACTACGGCGACCGCTGATCGCCCCGGGGGGTCAGGCCGCCGAGAAGGTGTAGGTGAAGGGGATGGCCTTGGGCGCGTCGGTGAAGGCGCTCTTGCCCTTGATACTGATCCCGATGAGGACGGCCGACGAGCCGACCTCGACGGTCATGGTGCCGACCGCCGGGATCGAGATCACCTTGCCGGCCTGTTGGACGCCCGCCACCAGCGGTACGGCGGCGGAGGAACTGGTCACCTGGACCCAGCACGGACCCGAGGTGGCCACGACGACGTCGTAGTGGGGGGTGGCCACGGTGTACGACGCGCCGGAGGCCGTGCTGCCGGCCGGCTGGACGGGGAAGGTCTGGTGGTGGGCCGGAGTCGTGGTAACGGTGGAGCGGGTCCCTCCCCCGGACGACGCGGCGGCCGACCCGGCCGGCACGACCCGGAGGATGTGGGCGTCCGCCAGGGTCCGGGGTTGGACGGCCAGGAGGACCGAGCCGACCGCCACCAACAGGACGAGGATCCCGACGGTCCAGGTCAGGACCTTGAGCCACCGGGGGGCGTTCATGCGGCGGCGGGCCCGGGCGACCTGGCGCCGGCCCTTGCGGAGATCTGAACGGGGGAGGACCGGGAACGTCCCGGTGGGCGGACCGGTGCTGATGTCGTGGCGGGAGGTGCGCGACGCTCCCGACGACGGGGCCGACCGGTTGCCGACCTGCGGCACCTCGCCCGTCTCGGTGAAGGCCCGGAGGTGGTCGGGACTGGCCGTGACGGAGGCGGCCACGCTGGTCAGGGCGGGGGTGGCGCGGGTCGCCGATGCGTCCCGATAGGTCTCGCGCTGGGCGATGAACCGGGTGGCCAGGTCGTCCCCGTCCAAGCCGAGCAGGGTGGCGTAGCGGCGCAGGGTGGACAGGGCCAGCCCATCGTCGGGCAGGGCCTCGATGTCGTCGTGCTCGAGCGCTTCGATCTGCGTGATGGGACGACCCAGACGGTCGTGCACGGCGAGCAGGTCGAGGCCGCGCTCCACCCGCACCCGGCGGAGTTCGGTCCCGACCGACCCGGCCGAGGGGTCCAGCCGCTCGTCTTGACCCCCACCGTCTCGGCGGGTCGTTCCGCCCCGTGACCGGCTCAACTGGTGTCTCCTGACATGGTCCTATTGCAATCGTACCTGTCGGGGTGCGATAACCGACTGTGGAGCGGGTGTGGCCGGGTCGGGAATGTTGCGCGCACAACTAGTGTTGATGACGTAGTGAGGAACCGGCTGCGGACTGGCCGCCGGCCGGGTGCGAGGAGTGTGTGACATGCCAGCCGTGACCGTGGACGATGTGCTGACCCTGCCCCGCGTGGGGCGACCCGATCCGAAGGCCACCCTCGGACGGCCCGTGCTGTCGGTCACCACCGCGCCGGGTGGACTCGAGGGAGAGGGATTCCCCGTGCGGAGGGCCTTCGCCGGAGTGGACCGTGCCCGGCTGGACCCGTTCGTGCACATGGACCAGATGGGGGAGGTCGAGTACGCCCCGGGTGAGGCCAAGGGCACGCCGTGGCACCCGCACCGTGGCTTCGAGACGGTGACGTACATGATCGACGGCACGTTCCGGCACATGGACTCGATCGGGGGCGGCGGCCTGATCACCAACGGTGACACCCAGTGGATGACCGCCGGATCGGGGATCCTCCATATCGAGGCGCCACCCCGTGAACTCGTCGACTCGGGCGGCCTGTTCCACGGCATCCAGCTGTGGGTGAATCTGCCGAAGGCGGCCAAGATGATCGACCCCGCCTACCAGGACATCCGCGGTGCGGACGTGGCCCTGGCCACCACCCCGGACGGTGGGGCGCTCCTACGGCTCATCGCCGGCGGGCTCGAGGGCCACCGGGGGCCGGGATCGACCCACTCGCCCATCACGATGGTGCACGCCACCGTGGCCGCCGGGGCCTCGGTCACCCTGCCGTGGGATCCGGCCTCCAACGGACTGTTGTACGTGCTGTCCGGTGAGGGTTCCGTCGGCGAGGAGCGCCGGCCGGTGACGTCCGGGCAGCTGGCGGTCTACGGCCCGGGCGATTCACTCACCTTCGCGGCGTCGTCCAGTCCGTCCGGTCGCACCCCGGAACTGGACGTCCTGCTGCTGGGTGGCCGACCGATCGGGGAGCCGGTCTACGCCTACGGCCCATTCGTGATGAACACGAAGGCGGAGGTGGCCCAGGCGTTCGACGACTTCCAGGCCGGCCGCATGGGGCGGGTCCCCGATCACTACTCGGGGTTCTGAACCCGGTCAGCCGGCGGGGCACGCCCTCGGGTCCCAGGGCTGGAGCGGCGTGACCGCCGGGTTGGGGGCCTGGAACGCCGCCTCGGTGGACGGGACCGTCGTGGTCGTCGATGCGGTGGTGGGCGCCGTGGTGGTCGTCGAGCCGGGCGGCGCCGGCGGGGGGTTGACGCTGAACTGGGTGCCGGTCACCACGGTCACCTCGGCCCCGTCGGTGGTCGGTCCGTAGGCGGTGATCACCGCCCCCGACAACGACTTGGCCACCGACTGGGCGGCGGCCTGGTCGGCGGCGGTCTTCTGGCCGAAGTACACGACCGTCTCGGCCTCGGAGCCCACCGGGACCGAGTCGCCTACGCCCAGCACCTTGTAGCCGAGAGCGGTGAGGGCGGACCCGGTGAGGCCAGCCTGCCCGGCGACGCCCGACCCGTTGAGCACCGAGACGGTCACCGACGACGGAGGGGGCAGCTGCTGGCCGGTCATGGTGTCGATGTCCGGTCCCACGCCGAGGAACTGGTCGATGACCTGGTCGTCCTGGACGTTCGACGGGAATTCGATGTCGCCGTAGTAGCCGCCCTCGTAGAGGTAGGACCCGAACTGGTCGACCTGGACGGGCAGGGTCAACTGGGGTGCTGAATTCGGATCGACCCCGTGGAAGTCCAGGACGAGGTTGAGCATGTCGGAGGTGGAGAACTGCTTGTCGACCTCGAGTTGGGGGGCGACCGAGTCGATCAGCTGCCCGTCGGTGATGGGGTTCGAGAGCCCGTTCTTGGCGACCGCGGTCCCGAGGACCCGCAGGAATTCGTGGTCACGGCGGATGCGGGCCAGGTCGCTCTGGGCCTCGTAGGGCCAGTCCGCCGGGTCCTGGCTCGTGACTCCCGGACCCTTGTACTGCAGGTGCCGGGCCCGGACGACCTGGAGGGCGTGGAAGCCGTCCAGTTCGAGGCAGCCCGGCGTGAAGACCTGGAGGCCCGAGTACGAGTCGAACACGGGCTCGGGGAAGTACATCTTCACCCCGCCGAGATCGTTCACGACGTTGGCGAACGTGTCGAAGTTGAGGACGACATAGTGCTGGATGGGGATACCCAGGTCCTCGTTGATGGCCGCCACCAGTTGACTCGGCCCCTCGTAGAGGGCGGCGTCGATCTTGTTGGCGCCTTCGATCCGGGCGTTCGGGACGAAGAGGTCACGGGGGATGGACAGGATCGACAGGCTGTGCGAGGTCGGATTCAGGTGGAGGATCATCACCACGTCGCTGTTGACGCCGTTCACACCCTGCGAACAGAGGCCGTAGGCGGCGTTCTGGGTGGTCAGGGCGCAACGGTCCGTGGATCCCACGAGGAGGATGTTCTCCGTTCCGGCATCGGCACCCGAGGTCGGCACGTCGACGAGGCCCTTGACGTCCAGCCGGTGGATCCTGCTGTTGATGTACCAGGCGTAGCCCGCGGTACCGCCCACCGCCACGAGGAGCACGAGTCCGACAGCGCCGAGGACCCACCACCGTTTCCGGTGGCGCGACCGGGTGTGCCGCCGCCGGCCTCCCCTGGCCCGCGCCATCTCGTCACCGAGGGCGCGCAGACCGCTCTCGTCGAAGGTGGGGGATCCGGCGGCCCGACCGGTCGGGCCCGCGGGCGGAATGGCCCCGGGGTCCTCTGGACCGTGGGAAGTCATGGCGCACCACGTTACCGACGCGGCTTCCGGAATTGGTGTCAGGCGGGAGAAAGTCCAGGTCAGCCGCGTCGGGCCTCAGGCCGGCGGGGTCGCCGCGCCGGGGACGGTCACCTCGAAGTCGCCCGGGCGCAGACGCAGGGTGTCCCACCAGTAGCGCACGGTCCACGACGGCCAGTTGTTGGTGATGCGCCCGGCGGCGTCCTTGTACCAGCTGGTGCAGTCGGCGGCCCACGCCGTGCGGTCCATCAGGCGCTGGGTGCGCCGGTCGTCGCGGGCATAGGCGGCCGCCCGCACGGAGACGGTGGCTCCCACCGGACCGGTCGTGGCCCGGGTCTGCACGGCCAACGCCTGGAGGAGGAGGTTCAGTTGACGTTCCACCATGAACAGGATCGAGTTGTGGCCGAGGTTGGTATTGGGCCCGTACAGGACATAGCAGTTGGGGAAGCCGGCGACCGTGGATCCGAGGTACGCATGGGCCCCGTCGGACCAGGCGTCGGCCAGCGACCGTCCGCCCGCCCCCGTGACGGCGATGTGGGACAGGAATGCCGTGGTGACGAAACCCGTTCCGTAGATCAGGACGTTGGCGGCGTGCCGCCGACCGTCGGCGGTGACCACGGCGTCGGGTTCGACCCGCACGACGGGCGAGTCGACCACGGTCACGTCGGGCCGGAGCAGGGCGGGGTACCAGTCGTTGGAGATCAGGATGCGCTTGCAGCCGACCGGGTAGTCGGGCACCACCGAGTGCTCGGGCAGCCGGTCGTTCACCACCTCGTCCCGGATGCCCTTGCGGAACAGCGCCTGGAGTTTCCGTCCCGCCCACCCGTCGCGGCGGAACGTCACCCATCGCGCTTCGAGGCTCCAGTAGATCCACCAGCGGTAGCCGGTCCGCAGCGGACCGATGCGCTGGAGGGCTCCGCGGACGGCCGCCGGGTAGGCGCGGTCCTTCTTCGGGGCCACGTAGTTGGGACTGCGCTGGAACACCGTCGTCGAGGCCGCCGCCGCGGCTACCGGCGGCACGAACTGGATGGCGCTGGCCCCCGTACCGACCACCGCCACCCGTCGGCCGGCGAGGTCGACGGAATGGTCCCAGCGGGCGGAGTGCCACGACGGCCCGGCAAAGCTGTCGAGGCCCTCGACACCGGGCAGGTGCGGACGGTTGAGCTGGCCGCAGGCGAACACGACCGTGTCGGCCACCATCGTGTGCTCGCCCCCGGCATCCCACAGTCGGAGTCGCCACCGGTCGTCGGACTCGTCGAAGTGGGCCGACGTCACGGTGGTGCCCAGCCGCAGATGGGGGGTGAGGTGGAAACGGTCGACGAGATCCTCGGCGTAGTCGAGGATCTCGGGCTGTCCGGCGAAACGGCGCGACCAGTCCGTCTTGGGCGCGAAGGAGAAGGAGTACAGATGGGAGGGGACGTCGCAAGCCGCTCCCGGATAGGTGTTGTCGCGCCAGGTACCACCGACCCCGTCCGACTGCTCGATGACGGTGAAGCTCCGCACGCCGGCCCGTGTGAGCTGGATGGCGGTGGCCAGCCCGGACAGTCCCCCGCCCACGATGGCCACCGTCGGCGGCGGGCGGCCCTCGAGGCGGGCCCGGCGGACCTCCCGCTCGAACGCCTTGAGCCCGATGTCCAGTGCCACGACCCTCCTCCGTCCCCGACGACCGCCGCCGTGGGCGACGCGGGACGACCCTATCGGGGGCCGCGCCGGGGCGCAGGACGTCGGCCGGGAGTGTCCGGTGACCCTCCCGCGCAGGCCGGTCCGGCAGGCCGGGCGACCGTCTCCGCTGTCGCCTCGACCAGGTCAAATACTCTAGACACAACCCGATACGGGTGTTACGTTGCCGCTAATCACGAGGGGTCCATCACCGCAGTTCGACGTCATCGTCCGAGTCATCTACGAGAAAGAGGACGCCGGTGCCTGAGGGAATCGAGCCGATCGAGATCGAGCCGGAGCACCTCGGGGTGCGGACCGACGAAGAGCTGCTGGCCGAGCTCGGGTACAAACAGGAGCTGAGCCGGTCGTGGTCCGGCTTCTCGAACTTCGCCATCTCCTTCTCGATCATCTCCATCCTGGCCGGCTGTTTCACGACCTTCGCCAGTGGTTGGAACGGCGGCGGACCGGCCGCCATCGCCTGGGGCTGGCCGATCCTGGCCGCGCTGATCCTCTGCATCGGACTCTGTCTGGCCGAGCTGGTGTCCGCCTACCCGACGTCGGGCGGCATCTACTGGTGGGCGTCCAAGCTGGGCGGCCCGAAGGCCGGCTACTACACCGGCTGGCTGAACCTGATCGGATTGTTGGCCATCGTCGCATCGGTGGCGTACGGGTGCGCCACGTTCCTCGACCTCACCCTGGGGGTCTTCGACACCAGTTGGCACTCGGGGAGTCTCAACACCATCTTCCTGTTCTTCATCGGGATCCTGGTCATCGCCGCCATCGTGAACATCTTCTCGAGCCATCTGTTGGCCATGGTCAACAACGTCTCGGTCTGGTGGCACGTCTTCGGGGCGGCGGCCGTCGTCCTGATCCTGATCCTGCTCCCGCACCATCACGCCAGCGCCTCCTTCGTGTTCACCAACCGGATCAACAACACCGGGATCTTCGGCACGAAGACCAGTGGCATCGGCTTCCTCTTCATCATCCTGCCCATCGGCGGTCTGCTGACGCAGTACACGATCACCGGCTACGACGCCTCGGCCCACCTGTCCGAAGAGACGCACTCGGCGGCTGACACCGCGGCCAGGGGCATGTGGCGGTCGATCTTCTACTCGGCGATCGGCGGTTGGATCCTCCTCCTGGCCTTCCTGTTCGCCGTCCAGGACCCAGCCAAGGTCTCGGCCGCCGGCGGTGGAGTGGCCACCATCTTCGAACAGGCACTCACCTCAAAATGGGCCGCCGCCGTCCTCTTCATCTCGACGGCCGGTCAGTTCTTCTGCACCATGGCCTGCATGACCAGCTGTTCCCGCATGCTGTTCGCCTTCAGTCGGGACGGTGCAGTACCGGGTCACAAGACCTGGTCGCGGCTGAGCGCCCGCCGCGTGCCGGTGGCCGGTGTGATCCTGACCGCCGTCATCGGAATCATCCTGACCGCACCGGCACTTATTCCGGTCGACGTGAACGGTGCCCCCTCCCCGGTGGCCTTCTTCGCCGTCGTATCCATCGGTGTGATCGGTCTGTACTGGTGCTTCGCCATCCCCATCTGGCATCGGTGGCGCATGGGGGAGCGGTTCAAGCAGGGTGGATGGAACATGGGCACCAAGTACAAGTGGCTGTGCGTGATCGCGCTCATCGACATCGTGCTGTGCACGGTGATGGCCTTCATGCCGACCTACAAGCTGGGGATCCCCTGGTACAACGGATTCTCGATGAAGTACGTGAACTACACGATCATCGTCGTTCCGGTGGCGATGATCGCCCTCTGGGCCTACTGGCATCTGTCGGTGAAGAAGTGGTTCACCGGTCCCCGTCAGACGATCGACATCTCCGACGAGGAGCTCGCCAAGGGCATCTGACCGAGGCCCACCATGTCCCGCACTCCCGTGTCCCCGCCTCGGGGGTGGGGCCTCCAGAGGAGCCGTCCGTCCGATGACGGCGAGCGGAGGGCGGCGGTGGCGTGGCGGATCAGGTGAGGCCGGTCCGCAGGGCGATCCGCACCCGGTCGGGCCGGAAGATGTCCCGGGCGTACTCGACGGCCAGCCCGGCGGAGGTGAAGGCCGTGCGGGTGATCAGCATGAGGGCGGAGCCCGGCTCGACGGCCAGTAGTCCGGCCTCGTCGCCGCGGGCGATGACGGGCTCCAGGTCCTCGTGGGCCGACGTGGGCCGCTGGCCGTAGACCCGGGTGATCAGTGTGTACAGCGAACCGGACAGTCCGTGGTCGAGCAGGTCGGGGAACGGGCCGGTCGGGAAGTACGAACGCTCGATGGCGAGGGGCTCGCGACGGGCCGTGCGGACGCGCACGATCTCGTGGACCGGTGTGCCCCGTTGGACGCCTAGGGCGGTGGCCGCCGTCGCGTTGGCGGGCACGGTGGAGGCCGACACCACCCGGGCCCCGGCCCGCAGGTTGGACCGCCGCATCTGTTCGGTGAACCCGGCCATCCCCGTCAGATCGCATTCGATGCGCGGTTCACGCACGAAGGTGCCCCCGAGCCGGCCCGTCTTGCGCTCCAGGGTGCCTTTGCCCTCCAGGGTGGCCAATGCCTGGCGCAGCGTCATGCGGCTCACGCCGAGGCAGGCGGCGAAGGTGTCCTCGCGGGGGAGGCGGTCACCCGGCACCAGGTCGCCGCGGCCGATGAGGTCGGTGAGCCAGCGGGCGATGGAGGCGTGGGCGGGGACACCGTCCGGAGGAGGGAACGTGGGCGCGCCGGCCAGCCAGTCGAGGGTGTTCTCCGCACGCGTCACTGCGGGGATGCTAGCGGGGTCGTCCCGGACGGCCGGGTCCTGTAACTTCTGTCTAGACCGGGAGTAGTCGGACAGCGGGGCGACGACAGGCCGCGGACGACCGGTCGAACCATCGTGCACCTAGGGGAGACATGGACGGAACAGGAGCGGGTGCACCGGTCGAGGCCGGCATGATGCTCCCCCCGTCCCTCCGGGAGGCGGTCGACGTGCTGCGGGGCCGTCCACTCGAGATCAGCGAACTGCCGGGGGGACTCACCAACCGGAACTACCGGGTGGTGACACCCGAGGCCGCCTACGTGGTCCGCATCGCCGGTCCGGGCTCGGGGGCTCTGGCCATCGACCGCGACAACGAGTACCGGAACTCGGTCATCGCCGCGGGGACCGGGGTGGGCGCGCCGGTGCACGCCTACGTCCCCGAGGAGTCCGCCCTGGTCATCGGGTACATCGAGGGCCGGACACTGTCCGACGCGGACTTCGCCACGCCGGGGGTGCTCGATCGGGTGGCCGCCGCGTGCCGACGCCTCCACGGTGGGCCTCCCTTCGTCAACGAGTTCGACATGTTCGACATCCAGGCGCGGTACCTCCGCATCGTCCTCGACCGGGGATACCGGTTGCCGGGGGACTATCTCGACCATGCGGCGGCCGTGGACCGGATCCGGGGCGCCCTGGCCGTGCGGCCGGGGCCCACCGTGGCGTGCAACAACGACCTACTGGCCGGCAACTTCATCGACGACGGCGACAGCATCCGCCTGATCGACTACGAGTACGCGGGCAACAACGACCCCTGCTTCGAGCTCGGCAACATCTGGAGCGAGTGCCACCTGTCGGACGACCAGCTCGAGCACCTGGTCACCGCCTACCACGGTCGGCACCTCGCCAATCGGGTGGCCCGGGCGCGCCTGCAGGGTCTGATGGGTCAGTACGGATGGACGCTGTGGGCCTCGATCCAGGAGGCGTCCAGTGACATCGACTTCGAGTTCTGGCCGTGGGGCATGGAGAAGTACGAGCGGGCGGTGGCCACCTTCCGGGGACCCGATCTCGACCGGCTGATCGAGGACGTCCAGCGGCCCGACTGACCGCTCCCGGTGACGCACCGGGTTCCGCACCCCTCCCAAGACCGACGCGACGACAGGAACGGAACGAACATGAGCACCGACAGTGGACTGCCCGACCGGGCCGACGTGGTCATCATCGGCGGCGGCATTGTCGGGACCAGCGTGGCTTATCACCTGACCCGGCTGGGGCGGACCGACGTCGTCCTGATCGAGCAGGGCCAGCTGTCCTGCGGGACCACGTGGCACGCGGCCGGGCTGTTGGGCCAACTGCGGGCCACGGAGGGAGGGACCCGACTGGTCCAGTACTCGGCGCAGCTCTACGACGAACTGGAGGCGGAGACGGGACTGGCCACGGGGTTCAAGCGGTGCGGGGGTGTGACGGTGGCCCGCACCGAGGATCGCATGGTCCAACTGCGCCGTACGGCGGCCACCGCCGAGGTCTACGACCTCGAGTGCGAGCTCATCAGCCCGCAGCGGGCGAAGGAGCTCTACCCCCCGCTGGCCGTCGACGACCTGGTGGGCGCCATCTGGTTGCCGGGCGACGGTACCGCCAACCCGGTCGACGTGACCGCGTCGCTGGCCCGCGGCGCCCGCGACCGCGGTGCCCGGGTGTTCGAGCGCACCCGGGTGGTCGGCGTCGAGCAGCGGGACGGACGGGTGACCGGGGTGGTCACCGACCGGGGACGGATCGAGGCCGAGGTGGTGGTCAACTGCGCCGGGCAGTGGGCCAAGGCCGTGGGTGCGCTCGCCGGGGTGAACGTGCCCCTCCACTCGGCCGAGCACTTCTACGTGGTGTCCGAGCGGATCGAGGGGGTCCACCCCCAGCTGCCCATCCTGCGGGACCCCGACGGGTACACCTACTTCAAGGAGGAGGTCGGCGGCCTGGTGATCGGCGGCTTCGAGCCCGAGGCCAAACCCTGGGTGGCGCCCGACCAACTGCCGCACCCCTTCGAATTCCAGCTCCTCGATGAGGACTGGGACCATTTCTCGGTCCTGATGGAGAGCGCCCTCGAGCGGATCCCGGCGCTGCACCACACCGGGATCCGCAAGTTCTACAACGGACCCGAGAGCTTCACCCCCGACAACCAGTTCATCGTGGGTGAGGCGCCGGAGCTGGTCAATTTCTTCGTCGGCGCCGGGTTCAACTCGGTGGGCATCGCCTCGGCGGGTGGGGCCGGCCGCGCCCTGGCCGAGTGGATCGTCGAGGGCGAGCCCACGGTCGACCTGGTGGCCCAGGACATCCGCCGGTTCGCGCCCTTCAACGGGAACAACCAGTGGCTCCACGACCGGGTGGGGGAGATACTCGGACTGCACTACGAGATCCCGTGGCCGAACCGCGAGCTGGTCACCGCCCGACCGTTCCGTCGTTCGCCCGTCTACCACCTGCTGGAGACCGCCAACGCCCAGTTCGGTTCCAAGATGGGTTGGGAGCGGGCCAACGTGTTCGCCCCGCCGGGAGAGGCCGCGGTCCTCGGGTACACCTGGGACCGCCCGGACTGGCTCCCCTGGTCGGTCGCCGAACAGGAGTGCACCCGCCGGGCGGTCACCCTGTTCGACGAGACGTCGTTCGGCAAGCTGCTGATCACCGGGCGCCATGCCGAACAGGTGCTGCAGCGACTGTGCACCGCCGACGTGGCCGTGCCCGTCGGCCGGGCGGTGTACACGGGGATGCTCAACCGGCGCGGCGGCTACGAGGCGGACGTGACGGTCACCCGGCTGGCCCACGATCGCTACCTCCTGGTCACCGGCTCCGCCTCGGTGATGCGTGACCGGTCGTGGATCGAGCGTCACGTGGCGGCTGACGAGCAGGCGGCGGTGGTGGACGTCTCCTCCTCGATGGCGGTCTTCGGCGTGATGGGCCCGCGCTCGCGCGAGCTGCTGCAGCGACTCAGCCGGGCCGACCTCTCGGATGCCGCATTCCCCTTCGCCTCGGGACGGGAGATCGACCTCGGCCGGGCGACCGTGTGGGCCACCCGGATCACCTACGTGGGCGAACTCGGTTGGGAGCTGTACGTCCCGACGGAGTTCGCCGTCGGGGTCTACGAGCTCCTGGTCGAGGCCGGCTCCGACATCCCCCTCCGCCCGGCCGGGTACTACGCCATCAACTCCCTCCGTCTCGACAAGGGGTACCGCGCCTTCGGACCCGACCTCACGCCCGATCACAACCCCGTCGAGGCCGGGCTCCGGTTCACCTGCAAGCTCGGCACCGGTATCGACTTCGTCGGCCGGGCGGCCGTGGAGCGGGCCGTGGCCGAGGGACCCCGGCGCCGGCTGGTCTCGTTCCGACTGCAGGATCCCGAGGTGATGATGTGGGGCGGCGAACTGGTCCTACGCGACGGGGTGGCCGCCGGGCAGGTGACATCGGTGGCCTGGTCGGCCACGATCGGCGCCTGCGTGGGGCTGGCCTACATCTGGCGCCCGGACCGGGACCCGGTGTCGCCGGCATTCGTCGACGACGGCGCGTACCAGGTCGATGTCGGTGGCCGGCGGCTGGTGGCCGACGTCGGGCTCCGGGCGCCCTATGACCCGGGCAACGGGCGCATCCGGTCGTGAGCGGGACGGTCCCGGACGCTTGCCCCGGCCGGCGTGGGTCAGCAGACTCGACGGCGTGACCGACAGCCCCTCGGAGCCCGTCCCCCCGGATGACCCCGCCGCCGGCGGCGCGCCGGGTCGGGCCCGGTTGGCCCGTGCCCGGGCGGCGTTCGGCCGGAGCCTCCGCAACCTGCTCGCCCCCGACGGACTGCCCACCGGTGCCTCGGACGAGTTGGAGGCGGCCTTGGGTGACATCGGCCGCGAGGCCCTGGCTCCCGGCCCCGGGCGCCTCCGACGGGTCCGGGCCGAGGTGGCCGCGGCTCCGCCGCGGATGTTGGACTGGATGTCCACCCAGGTCATCGACCATCCGGCCGTGGTCTACGACGTGGCGGGCGTGGAGGAGCTGGCGTCGCGCCAGACCAAGTCGATCCAGACTGCGGTGGGGGCACTCCAGCTGGCGCTGGTCGGAGCGGCGTCCGCCTCGACACTGGAGGGAGGCCCGTTCATCGCCCTGGCCATCGACGGCGTGGTGGGCCAGGTGGCGGCCGTGGTCCACGGCGTGTGTGACTGGTACACGACGGGCTCGTACCTGGTGCGGCGCCTGGACGCCCTGGGGATCCGGGCCGACGTGGGGGAGGTCCGACGACTCACCAACGCCGCCCTGATGTCCAGGGGGAACGCGGTCGACGAGCGGATGCTGGCCGGGTCGACCGAGCTGCGCCTCATCCGTCGCTGGTCGGGCAACGGGCTGGTCGACGCCCTGCCGTTCGGCTCGTCCCTCGGCAAGGCCTCCGTCAAGGCCGTAGGACGGATCGACCGGTCCGATATGGCCGCTCTGGTGGCCTCCCTCCGCTCCCAGCCACCACCGCCGGGGCGCTGACCGATGGAGTCGCCGACCGGTCGACCGCCGGTGGGAGGCTGACGCCGGGTGGTCAGAGCACCTTCGCCAGGAAGGAACGGGTGCGCTCGTGCTGGGGACTGGTGAGCACGGCCGTCGGGTCCCCCTGCTCGACGACGACACCTCCGTCCATGAATACGACGGTGTCACCCACCTCCCGGGCGAAGCCCATCTCGTGGGTGACGACGATCATCGTCATGCCCTCGTCGGCCAGGTCCCGCATGACGTCGAGCACGTCGCCCACCAGTTCGGGGTCGAGGGCGGAGGTGGGTTCGTCGAACAGCATCAGTTTGGGGTCCATGGCGAGAGCCCGGGCGATGGCCACCCGCTGCTGTTGACCGCCGGACAGCTGACTCGGGTAGTTGTCGACCTTGTCGGCCAGGCCGACCCGGTCCAGGAGGTCGCGCGCCCGGTCCTTCGAGGGGGCGGCCGACGCCCGGCGTACCCACACGGGCCCCGAGGTCACGTTGTCGAGGACGCTCAGGTGGGGGAACAGGTTGAAGCGCTGGAAGACCATGCCGATCTCCGCCCGTTTGGCGCACACCTCCTTGTCCTTGAGCTCGTGGAGGCGGTTCCCGACCTGGCGGTATCCCACGAGCTCGCCGTCGACGGAGAGCTCACCACCGTCGATCTTCTCCAGGTGGTTGATGCACCGCAGGAACGTGCTCTTCCCCGAGCCGGAGGGCCCGATGAGGCACAGCACCTCGCCCCGGGCGACCGACATGTCGATGCCCTTCAGGACCTCGAGCCGGCCGTAGGCCTTGTGCACGCCCCTGGCTTCCACCATCAGCCGACCCCCGGCCCCGTCCGGTGCCGCCTCAGTCATGGGGTGCCACCCAGGGGGCCTCGGCCATGGCCGGCACCGGTCGCGCCCGGGAATGGCGCACGGCCGCCGTGAGCCTCTGGAAGGGCGTGGGCGGCAGCTGACGGGAGGAGCCCCGCGCATAGTGACGTTCGATGTAGTACTGACCGACGGTCATGACCGACGTGAAGAAGAGGTACCAGAGACTCGCCACCACGAGCAGGGGCACGACCTCGTAATTGGCATTGGAGATGTTCTGGGTGGCCTGGAACAGGTCGACCCCGGAGATGACCGACACCAGTGAGGTGGTCTTGAGCATCGAGATCGTCTCGTTGCCGGTGGGCGGGATGATGATGCGCATGGCCTGGGGCAGCACGATCCTGCGGAGGGTGAGCCCCTTCGACATCCCGAGCGAGGCGGCGGCCTCCGCCTGGCCTTCGTCCACCGAGATGATGCCGGCCCGGACGATCTCGGACATGTAGGCGCCCTCGTTGAGGCTGAGGCCGAGGGCGCCTGCGACGAACGACGTGACCAGGGTCGTCGAGTTCAGGGTGACGAGAGCTGTCCCGAACGGCAGACCGAGCGTCAGGTGCTGGTAGAGGTAGCTGATCCCGACGTACCAGAACGTCAGCTGGACGAGCACGGGGGTCCCGCGGAAGAACCAGATGTAGACCCAGGCCGAGCCGGACAGCAGGCGGTTGGGGGAGAGGCGCATGATGGCCAGCACGATCCCGATGATCACGCCCGCGACCATGGCGATGACGGTGAGCTCGAGGGTCACGACGATGCCACGCAGGACGGGTGTCGCGAACAGGTAGTGGCCCACCACCTCCCACTGGAACCGACCCTCCCGGGTGCCGCCGCGGACGACGTGGGAGAACACCAGCGTGTTCACCAGCATGGCGACCAGCACGAGGATGGCCGCGCTCGCCACCCACCGCCAAGGGTGGCGCACGGGGACGACCTTCATCGTGGACGGGTCCCTGGCCGGGCCGCCGTCGGCCGGGGGGTGGCCGGGCGTGTCCGTCATGGGTCAGCCGGGTGGTCCGTGCAGGACCTCAGCTGGTGGCGCCGTTGATCGTCGCCGTCGGGATGGCACCGGCCTGGACGCCCCACTTGGTGAGGATCTGGTTGTACACGCCGTTGGAGATCAGCAGGTTGACGGCGTTCTTGACCGGCGTCGCCATACCGTTCCCCTTGGGGAGGGCCAGGCCGTAGGGGGCGAGGTTGAAGGGCGCACCGCTGTTCTGGAAGACGCCGTTCGAGGTGGCCACGATGTAGGCCGCCACCGGCGAGTCGGCGAAGCCGACATCGGCCCGACCGCTCGATACGGCGAGGTTGGCCTCGCTCTGGGTGTTGAACGTGAGGACCGTGACCGCACCCTTGCCGGTGGCCTTGCACTTGGCGGCCTGCGTCATGGCGTCGGTCTGCTCGGTGGTACCGCTCTCGACGGCGACCGAGTGGCCGCAGAGCGAGGCGAGCCCGTTGAAGGTGGTCGGACTGCCGGACTTCACGTAGAAGGACTCGCCGGCACTGAAGTAGTCGACGAAGTCGACGACCTTCTGGCGGGCCAACGTGTCGGTGAACGACGAGGCGCCCATTCCGTACTTGCCGGCCACGATGCCCGGGATGATGGTGTCGAAGGTGGCGTTGGTCAGCTGGGCCTTGAGACCCATGGTCTGGGCCAGGGCGTTGGCGAGGTCGGCGTCCATGCCGACGATCGTGGTGCCGTCGGGGGCGACGAACTCGTTCGGCGGGTACGTGGCGTCCATGGCCACCACGATGGTGCCCTTGGACTTGATGGCGGCCGGCACACTGGCGGCGATCGCCGAGTTGGCCACCTGCGTCGGGATGACCGTGGTGGGGATGGGCGGGGCGGTGGTCGTCGTGGTGGACGCCGGGGCTGCGGTGGTCGTCGTCGAACTGCTCGAGTTGCTCGAGCAGGCGGCGGACAGCACGGCGATGCCGCCGAGGGCCGCGGCCACGACCACCTTCTTCATTCCACGGGTCGACGAGCGCACCGACGCACCTCCAACTGGTCTCGGGAAGTCACAAGTCTGCCACGCGGGGACGCCCGCGGTGGTGGTCCCTGGGTCAGCCGGTGGGGACGGCCGCGGCCGGCGTGCCTCCGCCACGTTCGACCTCGCGGTAGTGCTGCCGCCAGATGAGCCGGTAGAGCCGGGCCCAACGCGGGATCGAGCGCAATCCGGGGATGAACGGGAGGATGGCCAGCAGGAACGTGAGGACGATCATGATCGCGAACACCTGGAGGTCCCCACTCGCCGAGGAGTTCATCGGGGGGACCTGGTACCAGAGGGTGTACAGCCACAGCCAGGCCTGACCGGGATAGTTACCGGTCTCGTTCATCATCCCCCACTGGTCACCGGCCAGGTGGCGGTTGGTGGCCAGGTTGGCCAGGTACTGGCCGTCGGCGATGAACAGGAGGGGCTTGGTGTAGTCGGTGCCGTAGAACTGCCGGGTGCTGAGCAGGGCACCGTCGAGGGCGCCACTTCGGGCCATGGCCGTCTCCGCGGCGATCAGGGTGCCGACCGGCCCGTAGTCGCCCTTGGGCACGACCAGCTTGCCGTCGGCGTACGTGGCGTTGGCGACCGCCTTCTCGTAGGCCGCCGTCCACGCCTGCTGCTGGGTGGGCGACGCCGACTTGAACTCGGCGAGGGCCGCCTGGACCCCGGGGTCGTCGGGCAGGGTCGACAGCGGGTACAGGACGTAGTCCTCGGCCGTGTCGATCGGGTGGTGGACGCCCAACCACTTCTCGGGCGACAGCGGACCGATCGACTGCGCCGTCCCGTTGGTGTTGTAGGGCGGTCCGTAGCTCCCGGTGCCGCTGCTGCCGTCCAGCTCGGTGATGGCCGTCTGGGCGAAGTCGACGGGATCCGACGTCGACCAGGACTTGATGGTCACCGGTGTGTCGTCGGGCGAACCGAACAGGACGGCCAGTCCGGTCACCAGGATGATGACCACCACCAGGGCCACCAGGAACTCCTTGGCCAGGTCGTAGGGCTCGTACCGACCGTGCCACGGGGCGACGTCACGGTCGGGCTTGAACTTGCGGACCCTGTGGGTGCGGGCGGTGTCGGCACTCATCCCTCCACCTCCGTCTTCGTCGCGGCCGGCTCGGGGACGGAGCCGTCGGGTGATTCGCCCTTGGCCGCGAACGGTGGGACCACGCCCCGCAGGCGGACCATCAGCACGTGGATCCCCACCAGCGCGATCACGCAGAGCGGAAGCAGCGTGATGTGCCACATCAACATCTGGCCGAAGTTGGTGACGTTGAAGATGGCACCGGCCCCGGTCGAGTTGATGCCGTCCTTCGCCTGGGTGCTGATCCACTGCGAGTCGAAGTTCTGCTGCGACAGGTAGCCGGTGAACGCGGCGCCGACGGACACCAGGAAGGAGACGACCCCCGTGATCCAGGTGGCCTGGCGGCGACCCCGCCAGGCGGCCATGAAGAACTTGCCCCACAGGTGCACCACCATGGCGAAGAAGAAGACCTCGACACTCCAGAGGTGCAACGAGTTGACGAAGAGCCCGGTCGACGACACGTGCCACCAGGTCGGACCCATGACGGCCAGCACGATCCCGGTGACGATGACCACGAGGAGCGCACTGATCGTGACGACGCCGAACACGTAGATCCAGGAGGCCACATAGGCGGGCTGGCGGTCGGGGAGCAGCTTCTGGGGGGGCAGGGCCTCGACGGCCGTGGTCCGTATCTTGGCGGTCCACTGTCCGGCGTCCTCGGGCCGGTCCGCCGCCTTGTCCAGATCGGCCTGGTCGGCGCGTGCCGGCTTCGGATCGACGGGTGGTTTCGGGTCGACGATCGTCATCGGTCTCCTCCCTTGTGCCCCTTGAACGGGATCAGGATCGCCGCGAAGAAGACGACGATCATCAGGAGGATCACCAGGCCGTTGGCGTACGACATCTGGATGAAACCCCAGTGGATGTAATGGCCCGGCGTGTTCAGATCGATGAGACTCCCGAACAGGGTGCCGAGCACGATGGCGACGGTTGGCATGGGTCTGACCTCCTGACCCTGAGGCTACGGAGGTCCATCCGCCCCACACAGGGCCGAAAGTCCCTTGGAATGGGCGTTGTCGGTGCGGGTCCCGACTTCCGGCGGCACAGCCGGTGGGTAGGTTGGCCGCGTGACGTATCCGGGACCGGTGGAGTTGGGCAGGAGCGTGGTGGTGGGCACCGGGGCGGTCCCCCCGGAGGCGTGGGCCGGTGCGCCTCGAATCGTCGTGGGGCCGGGCGACCTGGCCGCGCCGGCGCCGGTCGTGGAGGTCCTGCACGCCGCCTGGGCCGGTCGGCGCCCCGTCGTGATCGAACTCGGGGTTGACCCCGACGAGCTGCGGTCCCCGGAGCGCCACCCGGGACCCGTGTACGCGTTGGAGCCGGGTTTCACCTTCTGGCGTGAGCGTCTCCAGTTCCTCGTATGGGCGAACGCCTACGACGCCCGCGACGGCACCCCGGTGTGGTGGCACGGTCGGAAGGTGTGCCGGCGGCTGGCCGAGGAGGGGGTGACCGAATCCGGTCCGGCCGATGTGAGCCGGGCGGACGGGACGCCGCTGTGGATCGACGGCGGACCCCCCGACCCCCCGGACACGGGCGACGGCACTTCGGTCGTGCACCGCTGGAGCGCCGAGGCGGGCCGACTCACCCCCTCGACGAGACGTCCGCCCGGAGCGGACCTGGCCCCGGACCAGCTGGTGGCGGTGGACCACGGCTCCGGTCCCGCCCGAGTGATCGCCCCGGCCGGATCGGGCAAGACCCGCGTGCTGACCGAGCGGCTCCGCCTCATCGTGCAGCGCGGCACCCACCCCGGGGTCGTCACGGCGCTGGCGTACAACACCCGCGCCGCGGACGAGTTGCGGTCCCGGGCGTCGGACGTGCTCGGCCCGGACGGTCCCCATGTCCGGACCCTCAACAGCCTGGCCCTCTGGGTCTGCAACGCGTTCGGTCCGTCGGGCCCGGTGCACGTCCTCGAGGAGATGGCCGTGCGCGACCTCGTGGGCGAGTTGTTCGAGGTCAAGCGCCAGGCCAATACGGACACCACCGCTCCCTACCTGGCGGCGCTGTCGCTGGTGCGCCTGGGTCTGGTCTCCCCCGACGCCGCCGAGGAGGCGTACCCCGACGCCTCCGGCGTCGCCGATGGATTCGACGGGTTCCGTGCCGTGCTGGCCGAGCGGGGTCAGGTCGACTTCGACGAGCAGATCTACCGGGCGATCGAGATCCTCGACCCGCGACCCGGCAGCCCGGGCGGCCGCCCAGGCCCGCTGCCGCCGCATGCTGGTGGACGAGTTCCAGGACCTCACCCCGGCCCACCTCCTGCTGATCCGCCTGCTCGTCGCCCCGGGCTTCGACTGCTTCGGCGTGGGTGACGACGACCAGGTCATCTACGGCTACTCCGGGGCCACCCCCGAGTTCCTGATCGACTTCACGGGGTACTTCCCGGAGGCGGCAGACCATCCCCTCGAGGTGAACTACCGCTGCCCGCCCGGGGTGGTGGACGCCGCGCGCGCCATCTGCTCTCGTACAACCACGAGCGCGTGGTGAAGACGATCCGGAGCCCCGCGGGCCGGACCGACCCCCCCGCGCCGGCATCCGGACTGCTCGCCGGATCGGGACCGGTGCTCGTCGAACGCCTGGCCAACGACCAGTTGGCCGGTCGGGCCGTCGAGGTGATCGAGGCCTGGCGGGCGTCGGGGGTCGAACCCACCGACATCGCCGTGCTGGCCCGGGTGAACTCGGCGCTGCTGCCCGTCCAGGTGGCCTGCCTGGAGTCGGACGTACCCTGCACCACGCCGCTCAGCACCCAGGTGCTGGCCCGCACCGGGATCCGCACGGCGTTCGCCTACCTGCGGATCGGTGGTGATCCCGACGCCATCCGACGCGAGGACGTGCGGGACACCGTCCGCCGGCCCTCGAGGGGTATCGCCCCCATGGTCGTGGACATGTTGACCAAGTCGCGGACCACGTCGATCGCCGACATCCGACGGCTGGCGTCGCGCCTCTCGGGCCGGGACGTGCCCAAGCTCCAGGCCTATGCGGACGACCTGGAGGTCGTGACGGCGGCCGCCTCGCGCTCGACGGCCGAGGCCCTCGAGGCCATCCGCGTGGGGATCGGTCTCGACGCCACCCTGGACACCCTGGACGCCTCGCGGTCCGGGGCTGACCGGTCGACCCACGCCGACGACCTGGCGGCCCTCGAGTCGGTGGCGGCCTTCCACCCGGACGCCGCCACCTTCGCCCACTGGCTCCGCGAAGTCCTGAACCGGCCGGCGGCCCCGTCCCCCGCGGTCGAGCTGTCGACCGTTCACCGGATCAAAGGGAAGGAGTGGGGCCACGTCCTGGTGGTGGGAGCTTCGGCCGGCCTGTTCCCCCATCGACTGAGCGACGACGTCGAGGGGGAACGCCGGGTGTTCCACGTGGCCCTCACCCGGGCGGCCACCCAGGTGGTGGTGCTGGCCGACCGGGAGGCGCCGTCCGTGTTCCTGGACGAACTCGACGGCCGTGCTCCCCACACCGCGCCGCGCCCGGCGCCGCGCCCGGGCGACCGGCAGGGGTCGCGTCCCGGCCGGGGGGACCGGCGTCGCCCGGCCCCGGTCGCAGGTACCGGCGGCCCGGGAGAGGCCGCCCTGCGGGCCTGGCGATCCGCGGTGGCCCGCAAGGACGGCGTACCGGCCTACGTCGTCCTCAACGACAAGGAGCTGGTGGGCATCGCCGAGCGGAATCCCGGGTCCCTCGCCGAGTTGGGTCGCTGCCGGGGCATGGGTCCCATCCGCCTCGAGCGGTGGGGCGACGAGATCCTGGCTGTGCTCGAGGGGGCGACCGCCACCCAGGGCCCCTGATCGGGCCCCGGTGTCCGTGCTCCGTCCCGGGGCTCGGAGGCCTACCGTGGGGAGGTACCGTCCGTCCGCCCGTGGTGAGGAGCATCCATGGAACTCGGCATCCACTTCGCCAATTTCACCCTGCCGGGAGGGCCGGCGGCGATCGGCGGGATCCTGTCCGACACCGCCGTGGCCGCCGAGTCCTCGGGGTGTTCGACATTCACCCTCATGGACCACTACTTCCAGATGGAGGAGTTCGCCGACCGGCACGAGCCCATGCTCGAGGGGTACACCGCTCTGGGCTTCCTGGCCGGCCGCACCGAACGGATCCGCCTGGGCCTGATGGTGACCGGGGTGACCTACCGTCATCCCGGACTGCTGGCCAAGATCGTCACCACCCTCGACGTGGTGTCCGGCGGCCGGGCCCAGCTCGGGATCGGGGCCGCGTGGTACGAGCGGGAGCACCTGGGGCTCGGGGTGCCGTTCCCCCCGACGTCGGAGCGGTTCGAGCGGCTGGAGGAGGCGCTGCAGATCTGCCACCAGATGTGGAGCGATGACGACGGCCCCTACGAAGGGAAGCACTACCGGTTGGCCGAGACCATCTGCTCGCCCCGTCCCGTCAGCCGACCCCGCCCCCGGATCCTCGTCGGTGGGAGCGGCGAGCGGAAGACGCTCCGTCTGGTGGCCCGCTACGCCGATGCCTGCAACCTCTTCGCCGCCGACCCCGACGACGTGGCCCACAAGCTCGAGGTACTCGACCGGCACTGCGCGGACGCGGGGCGCGATCCCGCGACCGTCCAGCGGACCATGTTGAGCATGGTCGACCCCCTGGCCGACACCGACGCCTTCCTCCGCACGATGGAGCCGCTCGCCGCGCTCGGCATCGAACTGATCGAGATCACGCCTCTGGTCGAGGACCCGGTGGCCTGGGCGGAGCGGCTGGGTGACCGGGTGGTTCCCGGACTGGCTGAACTGGGGTAGCCCGGCGGCCGTGGCGCCCTAGGTGGCGGGTGTCACCGCCTTCTTCGCGGTCGCCCGCTTGGCGGCCGCTCCGGTCGCCGTCGCCTTCTTCTTCGCCGGCGCCCGCTTGGCCGCGGCCTTCTTGGCCGGCGCCTTCCTGGCCGGCGCCTTCCTGGTCACGGACGCCCGACCCCGACCCCGACCGGCGGCCTTCTTGGCCGTCACCCGGTGGCGGGTCCGCTCCGTGGCCTCCCGGCCGGCCTCGGCCGCCCGGTCCGCCTGTTCGTTCACGGCCTTCATCACGTCACTCACCAGCTTGCGCTGGCTCTTCAGCACCCGTTCGGCCACGTCGAACACGTCGTCGACGATCCGCTCGAGATCCTGGCCGACGGGGGGCACGATCCGGTCGGCCTCCCGGGTGATGCCCTTCGCCAGCTGATGGCTGGCCTGCAGCAACTCCTTCTCGGCCCGTTCGATCGCACGCTCGATGCGTACCCGGGCTTCTCTGGACTCGGCCATGTCTCCTCCTCGGTCATCCGGCGTCTCCGCCCGCCCCTCCAGCCCATGTTGGACCGGTCGTGGGCGGTCGACGAGGGGCGAACGTCCCAATCTGGGGATCCGTCAGCCGGGTACCGGGGTGAAGCGCAGTGGGAGGCGGGCCGGCCCCCAGATGCCGAAGGTGGGGGGCTTCCACTCGATGGGGCCGTCGACCGCCAGGTCGGGCATGCGCCGCGCCAGGAGTACCAGCGCCTCCTGGAGCTCGGCCCGGGCGAGGGCGGCGCCCATGCAGTGGTGGATGCCCGAGCCGAACGTCATCTGCTGGCTCGTGCGCTCGGCGGTGACGTCGAACGTGTCCGGCTCGTCGTACACGTCGGGATCACGGTTGGCGCCGGCGAGCGACACCCACACGAGGGTGCCCTTGGGGAAGAGCACATCGCGGAAGACCACGTCCTCCGGCGTCACCCGCACGGTGCCCCGCACGGCTCCGAGGTAGCGCATGACCTCCTCGACGGCCTTCGGGGCGAGATCGGGCCGATCAGCCAGGAGGGACCACTGGGCCGGATACCCGGCGAAGAGGGCCAGTGCGCAGGCCAGCTGGTTCCGGGTGGTGTCGGTGCCGGCCATGAGCACCGCCACGGCCAGCGAGACGAGTTCCTGGTTCGACAGCCGGTCACCCTCTTCCTCGATGGCGATCAGTACGCTGAGCAGGTCGTTCCCGGGCGTCGTGCGCCGTGTGGCGATGAGATCGCCGATGTAGGCCTCGAGTTCGGCCCCGGCCGCCTCCACCAGGGGGAGGTCCTCGGCCAGGTTCTGGTTGAAGATCCGGAAGATGTCGGTGGCCCACGCCGAGAAGCGGCGCCAGTCCTCCTTGGGCGCGCCGAACAGCTCGCAGATGATCGGGATGGGGTAGGGCTCGCACAGTTCGGCCACCACTTCGCACCGTCCCGCCGCCGAGAAGGTGTCGACGAGGCCGCCGACCACCTCACGCATGAAGGGCCGTAGGCGGTCGGCGGCCGCCGGCGTGAAGGCCGGCGCCACCAGCCGACGGAGCCGGGCGTGGTCGTCGCCCTCCATGGCCAGGATGGAGCGTCGGCGCTCGGGGGTGTCGGTGTCGGGCTCCATGCCGTTCATCTGGCGCAGCAGCGAGAGTGCGTTGTGGAACCGGCGGTCCCGCAGCAGGGACACACAGTCCTCCTGTCGACAGACGGAGAATCCGAGCGGCGTCCGGGCCAACCAGCTGCGTCGACGGGCATCGGCGATCACGGCCAATGATTCGTGACGATCCAGGCCGGCGGTGTCGACCAGGGGAAGGTCGAGCTCGTACACAGACGTCACCATGGGCACACTCCGTCGGGATCGCTACCGGTCAAAGTACCCGGGCCGACCCCGGGTCGCCGACGGTGGGGGCCCGGACTCAGGGCCGGCCCGCATAGGACACGAACCGGTCGGTGGTCGGCCGCGACTCGCCGTTCCACCGGTAGGCGACCAGCGGCCGGTCGTCCCGGGCGGCGCTGTAGTCGGTGCAGACGGCGTACCGGCCGGCCGGCCGGGGGTCGCCGCGGAACCAGTAGTGGCCGAAGAAGACGGGCACCGCATCGGTGTACCGGAACCCGGCGGCGACGTCGGTGGCGATGTCCGGCAGCCCGGGATGGGGTGCGCCGTCGAGCCCGGGTGACCCGGCCGGGATGTCCGCCAGGTCGCCGAGCGAGGTGGCGGCGTCGTCCCACCACCGGATACGGGCCGCCCACCGGGGGGTGCCGTCCCGGTCCCGCCAGGCGAGCTCACGGGTCAGGTGGACTTCGGGCCCCTTCAGGACGATGTCGACGGCGTCGAAGACGTCGGTGCCGGGGGTGGTGGCGTGCAGGAGGAATTCGTCGCTGACCGGCTCGCCCGACCCCACCCACTTGTCGAGCACGCCCAACGACCACGGGTGCCAGCAGGCGTGCACCACGCGCGAGGGCGTCGAGGTCGAGCCAGAGGGGAAGCGTCCGGAACCAGTCCATCGTCGACGCATGGAGCGCCGATCCCTCGACCACCTGGTCGAGGAAACTCTGGTGCTGGGCACGGTTGCGTTGACCCCGCGGGCCGAGGCGGGTGCGCAGGGAGTCGCCGGGCCGCTCGGGGTGTGGCGTGGCCCAGGCGAGGGCGTTGAACTCGTGGTTTCCCATCACCATGCGGGCCGACCCGGCGTCGACCATGGCCCGGACCACCTCGAGGACCCGGACCTGACCGTCGCCCCGGTCGATGAGATCGCCCACGAAGAGGGCCTGATGCCCGTCGAGGCGGTACGCGCCACCGCGCTCGACGTACCCGAGGGCGTCGAGAAGGCCCTCGAGTTTGGCGTCGGCGCCGTGGACGTCGCCGATGATGTCGTACGCGGGCATGCGGGCCTCCTCTCGAAGCGGGCCACGTCGGTCGGACGCGCCGGACCGGTGGCGGGTGGACGGATCTCGCGACGACGTGCCCTCACCCCGGACGGCCCGTCGACGGCGACGCCAGTCTACGGCCCCGGAAGGGTCCCTCAGCGGGCTTCGGGCTGCACCCCACCCCGCCGATGCGTGAGCCGGGTCGTGGGGTGCACCAGGGCGGACTACTCCTCGAGCAGCCGCAGGGCGTGGCGCCGGCCGTGTTCGGGCACGAGAGCGATCCACAGTCGGAAGAGGCTGTCGACGATGTCCTCGGTGTCCGGTCCGACGAAGACCGGTCGCATCCCGACCCCCTCGACCAGTGTCTCCACGGCGGCACGGTCGGACTCGGGAGCCGAGCAGAAGAGATCGGCCGGGCCGTCGGCGAACCTCGGGCGGGCCATGACCTCACCGCCCAGGGTGTTGAACGCCCGGGCGTAGCGGACGTCCCCGGGAAGTTCGGCCCGGCAGTTGGCGACGGGAGCCCCCATCCGGTTCGTGGCGTCCACCACCAGATGCCCCGACAGCTCCGCTCCGTGCTCGGCCACGAGGTCCGCCACGGCCGACCCGGGCACGGCCAGGATCACCGCGTCGGCACCGTCGAGCGCGTCGGCGATGGTGGTCACCCGGGCGTCGGTCCCCTCGGCCACCGGGTCGTCGTCGGGGTGCCGGGAGCCGAAGCGGACGCGGTGTCCGGCGCGGGACAGGGACGACCCGAGGGTCCCCCCGATGAATCCGGTACCGATGACCGCGACGTCCATGACCGACCTCCTGTGTCGCTCCGGGCGCTCAGCGGATGAGGCCCAGTCCCTCCTGGCAGTGGGGGCCGCCCCAGTGCTCCACGATCTTGCCGTCCCGCATCCTCAGGATGGCCGTGCCGTTGATGACCACCGGAGCCCCGGACGGCGGGACGTCGTAGAAGGCCGCCCCGGTGTGGGTTCCCTCGACGGTCCAGTTGGAGACGACGAGATCGTCCTGCTCGATCAGCAGGTTCACGGTGAAGCGCATGTCCGGGAAGGCGGCCCGGACGGCCTCCCACCAGCGTTGCTCCTCGCCGCGGACGTCGGTCCCCACCTTGCCGGGGGTGACCCGCTCGGTGACGTGGCTGTGGAACTCCGGGGCCCAGAACGCGAACACCGCCTCGCTGTCCCCCGATTCCATGGCGGCGCTGTACTCGCCGAGGATCCGCAGGTTGTCCGACACGGGCTCTCCCTCCGATGACGTCGCTGTGCGCACCCTAGTGACTGGAACGCCGCCCGGTCCTCCCCGTTTCCGGCGGCCACCACGGGGATCTCAGGCGGGTACCCCTTCGATGAACTGGTCGGAAGTCGAGAGCTCCTCGAACTCCTCCGTCACCCACCGGTCGTGGGCGGCCTGGTCGCGCAGGGCCGTCGAGCGCCGCCAGCGCCCGACCAGCAGGAAGATGGTCGGCAGGAACAGGAGCTCGCCGACCACGCACACCAGCCACCACCGCTGCCACTGCCTGGGGGCGGCGGCCCGGGCGGCCAGGACCTGCCGGCCGTGGGTGGCGAGGAAGACGCGGTCGGCCTTCGGGATCTTCGAGGCAGCCACGAGATCGGCGGCGGCCACGACGAGGGGGACGCCACGGGCCGTGTGTATCTGGAAGATGGCCGCCACCTCGGCCCGGCGATCCGTCGGGTCGGCCTGGAGGGTGGCCAGGGTGGCCGGGTGAACCGCCTTCAGAGTGGCGATCTGGGTGGCGTACTCCGCCTGCAGGGCGGAGGCCTGGGGGCCGTAGTCGGCCACGGGGGTGGCCGAGGGGACGATGAAGGGGACCACGAGGAAGGCGGTGGCGGCCACGATGCGCAGCACCCAGCCCCAGATGGCCAGGCCGGTGGCCACCAGCGCCGGATTCCGGCTCTCCAGGGTCTCGGTGTAGGCGGCCATCCAGGGGGCGTAGGCGACACCCCGGGCGGCCGACATGACCATGATGACCACGGCGAACGTCGTGTAGGTGGTGTGGGGCCGGGTCGCCAGACCGGCGAAGACCAGGCCCATCACCACGGCCACGATCCCGCCGGCCAGCATGAACGGCTTGCGGACCCGGACCTTGTCCGAGACGATCCCGACCACCACCACCGCCACCGCATCGGCCGACCAGAACCAGTTGCCCAACCCGTTGGCCTCGGACTGGCTGAAGCCGAAGACGGACACGAAGTAGATGACGAAGAAGGCGACGGCCGAGAGGTAGATCAGGAGGAAGAGGGAGACGCCGAGCGCGGGCACGAGGGTGTTCCATCCGGCCATCTGGCGGAACGGGCGCTTCAGGGCGTCCTCGACCTGGATGCCCCGGGCCCGTACCTCGGCCAGCACCCGCTCGCGTAGCGACGTCATCAGCTGGTCGCGGATGGCCGGGGCCAGCTCCCGCAGGAAGACCAGGGCGAGGAGGAAGACGACCATCCCGACGATGCCGGCCACCCGGAACTGGAACTGCCAGGCGGGGTGTGAGTCGAGTGTCTGGGACGCCACCAGGGACACGGCCAGGCTGCCCAGCACGGGACCCAGGGTCCAGAAGCCCATGGCCGCGCCCCGTCGCCGCTGGGGGGAGAAGTCCCGCACCAGCGCCGGGGTGGCCACCAGCACCATCCCCTCGAAGAAGCCCACGGTGGCCACCGCCACCGCGTAGGTGGTCCGGGTATGGGCGTTGGGGATGCCGAACAGCGTCACCAGTCCCACGACGAGGAGGCCGACCACCACCATGTTCGCCCGGCCGATCCGGTCGGCCACCGATGCCACCAGCGACGACACCGCTCCGGCCACGCTGCTCACCACCACCACCGCCAGGTAGAAGCGGAAGGACATCTGGTAGTACCCGAGGATCTTGAACGAGACCGAGCCGGCCACGTACTGCTGGTAGTACATGACGATGCTGCTCAGCACGATGAGGGCGAGCAGCCCGTAGCGCACCCGGGTCGCCGGATAGTGGTCGAGCTCACGGCGCCACAGGCGCGAGATACCGGTCGGGGCGGCCGGCGACCCGGCATCGGTGGTGGCGGGAGGAACGGTCACGAAAAGGCCGCGATCACGACGGAGCCGGAGCGGAGCAGGTCCGCCCGGAGTTCGTCGGGACCGCCCCGCTGGACGACCCAGTCGACGAGGGCACCGAGGCCGAGCCGCACCATGGCCGTGGCGGCCGCGCCGGGGTCGGTGCCGGAGGCCAGCTCGCCCCGTTCCACCGCCTCGGCGAAGGCCTGCACCAACTCCTGGCGGACCCGTTCGAAGAGGAGGAACCGCTCCGAGCCCGACGAGGTCAGGATGCCGGAGGCCAGCAGGCCCCGGACGAGCTCGCGCTCCAGGTCGACGATCCCGGTGAACAGTTCGATGACATCGGTGACCCGGAACACTCCGCGGGAGTCGAGCCCGGCCACGCCGTCGTCGAAGCGGTGGGCGCCTTCGGCCAGCAGGGCGGCGATGACGTCGTCGCGCCCGCCGACCAGGGCGTAGATGGTGGGCACGCTCACATGGGCGCGGTCGGCCAGGGTCCGCATCGACAGTGCGCCGATCCCGTCCGAGGTGATGAGGTCGCGTGCCGCCTGGAGTATCTGCTGGCGGCGGCGCAACTTGTTGGACGTCCGGAGATCTTGCACACGTGCACGTTATTGCACGCGTACAAGGTGTGCCCGTGGCAAAGCGAGTGCCGGTCGCATCATGGTCAAAACCCCATGTCAGGCGTAGGATCGAGGGAGATGCCGGTGCCCGGGGGTTTTCGCCGGGGCCGGGCGAGGGAATGGGAGGGCCATGGGACCCACACCGTCGGTCCCGACCGGTGACCGGAGCCCCGGCATGACGGATGGGCGCCCCGTCGTCCTGGTCGTAGACCCTCAATGGAAGACACCGCCCGAGTTCATGGCGGATCTGCTCCGACAGGCGGTCCTTCCCTCCTCGGACCCGGTCTGGCCGGGTCGACCCCCTTCCGACGTGCGCACCGTCCGCCACCGGGAGGACGTCCGGCGGATACTGCGCGAGGAGCGGGTGGTGGCCGCCGTCCTGGTCCTGCCGCAGGGGGACGGCCGGGCCCACGAACGCACCCGTGACCTCCGGACGCTGTCGGGACCGATGCCCCTGGTGGTCGTCTACGACGGGTCACCCGGGATGCGGGCGGACCTGGTGGGTTGGGGGGCGGACGACGCCGTCGAGCGGCGCGCGCTGGCGGCCGGCCTGGTGCCGACGCTCATGACGGAGCTGAAGCGTCACCGGAGGATGGAACTCGAGCGGCTGCTGTCGGCCCACCTGCTGATCGACGTCCTGGCCTGGGAGTCCGGCTACGTGCTCCTCGACCCGGCCGGCCGCGTGGTCGAGAGCGCGCTGCAGTCGGGTGAGCCGTGGTGCGGCGGGCTGATGGGTCTGCGCTCCGCCGACCTCGTCCTCCCCCGGGATGTCGGGCGGTTCGAGGCCGCGCGCCGACTGGCCCAACAGGTCCCGTCGGTGGCCCGCACCGTCGAGGTGGAGGTCGTGCCCCCCGGGCCCGACCGCCGGTGGCTCGAGGTGACCCTGGTCAACGTGTCCTCGGTCTCGCCCCTCGACGGCGTGGTGGCCACCCACCGGGACGTGACCGGGCGGCGGCGGACGGGGGCGCAGGTCGTTCCGTGGCAGGCCGGTGGAGTGCCCGACGCACGGGTTCTCGACCTGCTGGTCGAGGGCGTAGCCATCTACGGGCCCGACGGCACGATCCGGTCGTGGAACGAGGCGGCGTCCCGGCTCCTCGGCACCCCGGTGACCGAGGCGCTGGGGACGGATGTGCAGACCCTGGTGCCCCACATCCCACCGGCCGTGCCGGAGCGGGAGGGGGAACCCGACGTCTGGGCCGACGAGGTGCGGACGATCCTCCCGGACGGCAGTGAGCAGGTTCTCGAGCGGCACTTCACCCGGATGCGGGGAGGGGACGGCGAGCTGCTCGAGACGGTCCTGGTGGTGTCGTCGGCCACCGAGTCACGCGAGGCGGCCGCCGTGTCCCAGCGGTTCTCGGCCATCCTCGACTCGTCGTCCGAGGCGATCCTCTCCAAGACGACGGACGGCGTCATCACGACCTGGAACGAGGCGGCGGCCCGCATGTACGGCTATTCGGCCGAGGAGGTCATCGGCCGCCACATCTCGATCCTGGTCCCCGAGGAGCGCCGGGCCGAGCTGATCACGATCATGCACCGGGTGACGTCCGGCTCGACCGTCGAACGGCTCGAGACGGTACGCCTCCGCAAGGATGCCACCGAGGCCCGGGTGATCCTCAACGTCTCGCCGCTCTTCGATGCCGAAGGAGTGGTGGTGGGGGCGATCACGGTGGCCAGCGACGTCACCGAGCAACGCGCCGCGGAGGCCGACCTCGAGCTGTCCGAGGCCCGGTTCGACGGGGCGTTCCGACGGTCGGCGTTCGGGATGGCCATGGCCGACCTGGTGGGCCGGATGACCGCCGTCAACCCCGCCCTCGCCGAGTTGCTCGGCCGGTCGGCCCGCGAGCTGATCGGCCATCTCCTGTCCGACTTCGGGGAGCCGGGGTCGCCCGAGGCCGGTGCGGTCCCGTCGCTGCGCGACGGGACCGACTCCTACTCCGACGAGCGCCGCTACCGGCGCCCCGACGGGTCCGCGGTATGGCTCCAGGCCAACATCACCCTCATCCGGGGACCGGCCGAGGAACCCCTCTACCTCATGGTCCAGGCCCTCGACATCACCCCGCGCAAGCGGATCGAACTCGAGCTCGAGCACCGGGCGCTCCATGACGACCTGACCGGACTCCCGAACCGGGCACTGCTCAACGACCGGCTCGACCAGGCGTTGGCCGGCGCCCGCCGATCGGGTGGACAGGTCGGGCTGGCATTCCTGGACGTGGACGGCTTCAAGCACGTCAACGACGCGCTGGGACACGGGATCGGCGACGACCTGCTGGTCGAGTTCGGCCACCGGCTGAGCATGACCGTACGACCCGACGACACCGTCGCCCGGTTCGGCGGCGACGAGTTCGTGATCCTCTGCACCGACGTGTCCATGGAGGAGATGGAGGGGCTGGCGGCCCGGGTCTCGTCCGCCATGTCGGAGCGGTTCGACGTCGGCGGCCACGAGGTCGAGGTGCACGCCAGCCTCGGGATCACGGTGAGCGACACCGGGAGCTCGGTGCAGTCGATCCTGTCCGAGGCGGACGCCGCCATGTTCCGGGCCAAGGATCTCGGGCGCAACCAGGTCGCGGCGTTCGACGACACCCTGCGGGCCCGGGCGGCCGAGTACCTCGACGGCGAGAAGGCGCTGCGCCTGGCCATCGCCCGCCGGGACCTGGCGGCCCACTACCAGCCCATCGTGGACCTCACCACGGGACGGGCGATCGGCGTCGAGGCGCTGGCGCGATGGGTGCGAGACGACGGGGTCGTGGTGCTCCCCGACCAGTTCATCCCGCTCGCCGAGTCGACCGGGCTGATCGTCCGTCTGGGTGAGCTGATGCTGGAGGAGGCGGCCGGCACGGTGGCGGGGTGGAACCGCTCGCGCGACGAGCAGGACGCCCTGTGGGTCAGCGTCAACCTGTCGGCCCGCCAACTCGCCGAGCCCTCGCTGGTGGAGTCGGTGCGCCAGGTCCTGTCCACCACGGAACTGCCACCCGAGAACCTCCACCTCGAAGTGACCGAGACGGTGATCATGGACGACGTCCACACGTCGGTCCTGCGCCTGGACGAGATCCGGGCACTGGGCGTACGGCTGTCGATCGACGACTTCGGGACCGGCTACAGCTCGCTCGCCTACCTCAAGCAGCTGCCCGTCGACACGTTGAAGGTCGACCACTCCTTCGTGGACGGGGTGGTGGACGACCCCGACGACCGGACGATCGTCGAGGCCGTGGTGGGACTCGGCCGGGCGCTGGGCCTCACCTGCCTGGCCGAAGGGGTGGAGACCGACGACCAGCGCGACGCCCTGGTGGGAATGGGCTGCCAGCTGGGCCAGGGCTACCTGTGGGCCCGGCCCATGCCCGAGGTCGATGCCCGACGCTGGCTGTCCGGTCGGGTGGCCCCCGAGCTGTAACAGGGGCGCAACGATACGGCCCACGGACGTTACAGAACCGTAAAGGCCACTTCCCGTCGACGGGCGGTGGCGTCAGAGTGGACGCATGGGTTCGGTCGTGCAGTTGCACAGGAGTACGTCCCCGGTCGGGGGTGCCACCGCGGACGACGGGTCGGACCGGGCGCGCCGGTCCGACTGGCTGCTGGCCACGGTGGCGGTGCTGGGGCCGGTGGCCACCGCCCTGCTGCTGGTCCCGTGGAGGAACCGACTGGCCGCCGCCGACGCCGCCCTCGTGCTCGTCGTCGTGATCGTGGCCGTGGCGACGGCGGGGCGCCGGTGGGCCGCCGCCCTCTGCGCGCTCAGTGCCGCGCTCTCCTTCGACTTCTTCCTGACCCGCCCCTACCAGTCGCTCCGCATCACCCACAGCCGCGATCTGGTCACCGAGCTGCTGCTGCTGGTCGTGGGTCTGCTGGTGGGTGACATGGCCGCCCGGGGACGCCACCACCGGGCCTCGGCCGAGCGGGGCCGTGACCAGATCACCGCCCTCCACGCCCTCACCGAGCTGGCCGCCAGCGGCGCCGAACCCGAGGACGTGGCCCGGGAGGCGTCCACCGAGCTGCAGCGCCTGTTGGTGCTGCGCAGCTGCACCTTCGCCACCGGCGACAGCGGCGTGGCCGCCCGTCTGCAGCCGGACGGGGTCGTGCGGGTCGGCGACGTCGCCTGGGCCACCGACGAACTGGGCCTTCCTCACCGGGGGGTCGACCTGCCGGTCCGGGCCGGGGGGGAGGTCGTCGGCCACTTCCTGCTGGCGCCGGTCCCCGGCGTCCGGCTGTCACGCGACCGGCTGCTGGTGGCGGTGGCGGTCGCCGACCAGGTGGGCGCATCCGTGGCCGCCGCCCGCGCCCAGGGCGTCGCCCTCCGCTGACCCGCCCGGAACGTCGGGGCCCCGTGTCCGCCGTTCACACGATGCATGCACGCCGGCAATCTTCCCGAAACGAAGGACCGCGTACGGTCATTGACGCGAGGGGCACATCGTCGTGCAGCCTCGACTCGAGGTGACCGGTCGGCGGCGGGGCCGACCGGTGGCCGCGAGGCTGGAGTGACAGGTGTGGCGGCACGGAAGGGCGAAGGACCGAGCGATGGCCTCCGACGGACAGGACGCGGTTGCCGCTCTCGCACTGCTCGGGGAGAGCGCCGCGCCGGGCGGTCACGCGCCCGCCACACCCCATGTGATCGTCCTGTTCGGGGCGACCGGCGACCTGGCCAAGCGGAAGCTCCTGCCGGGGTTGTTCCACCTGTCCCGGGCCGGGATGCTGCCCGATTGCCACATCGTGGCCACGTCGCTGGACCCGCTGGAGGAGCACGAGTACCTCGCCGTCGCCCGTACCGCCTGCGACGAGTTCGCCCGGGGCCGGGTCAGTGAGGAGCACTGGACGGCGTTCGAACGGCGCATCCGCTACGTGCCGGGTCACCACGGGGTGGAGGTACTGGCGGAACACGTCCGCTCCCTCGAGGCCACCTTCGAGGTCGAGCCCCGCCGCCTGCACTACCTGAGCATCCCTCCCCACGCCGCCGACGCGGTGGTGCGGACCCTGGGGGAGGCGGGACTCACCGACCGGGCACGCGTGATCATGGAGAAGCCGTTCGGTACCGACCTGCACAGCGCCCGGAAGCTGAATTCGCTCGTCCGGGAGGTGTTCGACGACGATCAGGTGTTCCGGATCGACCACTTCCTCGGCAAGGAGGCGGCGCAGAACATCCTGGCCTTCCGGTTCGCCAACGGCCTGTTCGAGCCGATCTGGAACCGCCAGCACATCGACCATGTGCAGATCGACGTTCCCGAGACACTCGGAGTCGAGACCCGGGCCGCCTTCTACGAGCAGACCGGGGCGTACCGGGACATGGTCGTGACCCACCTCCTGCAGGTGCTGGCCTTCGTGGCCATGGAGCCGCCCACGGAGCTCGAACCGCGATCCATCAACGAGGAGAAGAACAAGGTCTTCCGTTCCCTCCGGCCCATCGACCCGCGCCACGTCGTGCGCGGCCAGTACGAGGGGTACACCCATGCCGAGGGCGTGGCGCCGGACTCCGCCACCGAGACGTTCATCGCGCTGAGGTGTGAGATCGACAATTGGCGGTGGGCCGGGGTTCCGTTCTTCCTACGTACTGGCAAGCACCTGGCCGAAGGGGCCCGGATCGTGTCGATCGCATTCCGCGAACCGCCGAAGTCGATGTTTCCGGCCGGTTCGGGCGTGGGCACCCAGGGCCCCGACCACCTGACCTTCGACCTGGCCGATGCGTCCAAGCTCTCGCTCTCGTTCTACGGGAAACGCCCGGGACCCGGCATGAAGCTCGACAAGTTGAGCCTCCAGTTCGCCCTGCACGAGACCGAGGAGTCCGACAACGTGCTCGAGGCGTACGAGCGGCTCATCCACGACTCGATGGCGGGCGACCAGACGCTGTTCACCAACGCCGAGGGCATCGAGCGCCTGTGGGAGGTGTCGCAACCGCTGCTCGAGGACCCCCCGGAGGTGCAGCTCTACCGGGTGGGCTCGTGGGGCCCGCCGGCCATGCGCGATCTCATCGCCCCCCGTTCGTGGCGGCTGCCGTTCGAGCGGGGATGGCGTCAGCGGCGGTGACCCGACCGGGGCGGACCGGCTCCTTCCCCCGGGGGTGCGAGGGTGCCTGAAGGCGCATGGGGGGGCGACGGCCACGTCATCGTGTGCGGCCTCCACGGTGTCGGGTTGCGGACCGTCGAACAGCTGCACCAGTCACGGGTCCCCGTGGTGGTCGTGGACGACGCTCCCGATCCGCGGCTGGCCCAGATCGTGGAGGGGTGGGGACTCACCCTGATCCGTCGCAGCGCCCGGATCGGCGACGGCCTGGCGGGCGCCGGCCTCGACCGGGCCCAGGCCGTGATCTGCGTCGAGTCCGACGAGTTGGCCACCCTCGAGATCGCCATGCGGGTGCGCGAGGCCCGGCCGGACGTCCGACTGGTCGTCCTGATGGCCAATCCGTCGGTGGGCCGGGCCCTGGAGCGGGTCCTCGGCTCCGGCGTCATCCTGGACCCGGCCGCGTTGGCCGCGCCCTCGTTCGTGGAGGTCTGCCTGTTGCGCCAGTCCCACCAGATCGAACTCGGCGGCGAACGGTTCGCGGTGGCCGAGGTGGAGGTGGCCGAGGACGAGGCCGCCGGGCTGACCTTCCGGAGCCGGTTCGGTCACCTGGCGCCGGTGGCGGTCGTCCCGGCGGACGGCACGGACATCGTCTGCTGCCCGGGCCGCGACCACCCGGTGGGAGTGGGGGACCGCGTGGCGGTGCTGGCCACGCCGTCCGAACTGGACCGGGCCGGTCTCGACCTCGGCGAGCGTCCCACCCCGCCGCCGGCCCCCGTGCCGGTCGCCGAGCGGGCGCGTCGGCGGCTCTCCGCCCTCCGCCGCTCGAACGCCTGGAGTCTGACGGTGGTGGCGTCGGGTGTCGTGTTGCTCCTGGTGGTGTCCTCGGCCGTGATCCGGATCTCCTACGTGACCCATCGGCCACCGGGCCACCTGACGGTGCTCCAGTCGGTCTACTTCACCGTCGAGACGGTGGCCACCGTCGGCTACGGGGACCTCAACTTCTCCGGGCAGTCGTCCTGGTTCGTCGTCTTCGGCATCGTCCTGATCCTGCTCGGGGTGGCCCTGGTGTCCACGGTGTTCGCGCTGTTCACCAACTTCCTCGTGAGCCGCCGGATCGAGCAGTCGCTGGGGCGCAGCAAGGTGCCGGGCATGACCGGGCACGTGGTCGTGGTGGGCCTCGGGTCGGTCGGTGTGCGCGTGGTCGAGGGGTTGGTCGCCGAGGGACGCAAGGTGGTGGTGGTCGAGAGCGATCCGGCCAACCGCTACCTCGACCGGGCCCGGGCACTCCGGGTCCCGGTGGTCATCGCCGATGCCACCCAGCGCCAGACCCACGCCACGGTCAACCTCGGCGACGCTTCGGCGGTGGCCATCCTGACCAGCGCCGATCTCACCAACATCGAGACGGGGCTGGCCGTCCGGGAGTCGCTCGGCGACCGGTGGGACGTGGTTCCGGTGGTGCTACGGGTGTTCGACCGCGACCTCGCCCGGATGATGGAACGCAGCTTCGGGTTCCGCCACGTACGGTCGACCTCTGCGCTGGCCGCCCCCTGGTTCGTGGGTGCGGCCCTCGGCCTCGACGTACTCGAGACGTTCTTCGTCGATCAGCAGCCCTTCCTGGTGGGCCGGCTGGCGATCGCCCCCGGGGGCGGGCTGCAGGGTCTGGCCATGCAGGACCTGTCCATCCGGACGCGGGTGGTCGCCCTGGCCCGGGCCTCGTCCGACCGGGCCCTCGAGCACCCGCCCCGACGGGGCACGCGGTTCCAGGGGGGTGATCTGGCGTATCTCGTCGGTCCCTACGACGAACTCCTCGACGTCCTGCGCCGGGATCAGCGGCCGGCGCCCCGGTGAACGGGCTCCACGTCCCAGGGTGCGGCCAGGCGTCGTCCCGTCGGGGACGGCTCACGGGTACCCTCGGGGGTAAGTGATCTGGAGGTTGTCCCGTGGAACTGCCCGAGGAGGTCGTCGACGACCTCCGCAAACGACTGCGACGTGCCGGTGGCCAGGTGCAGGCGGTGGAGAAGATGCTGGCCGAGGGTCGCGAGTGCCGCGACATCGTCACCCAGCTGAGCGCGGCCATCAACGCCCTCGAGCAGACCGGGTTCCGTCTGGTGGCCGCCGGTCTCACGTACTGCCTCGAGCACCCCGACGAGGCCGCCGCCTCCGGTTACCCGCTCGACGAGGTCCAGCGGCTCTTTACGAAGCTGGCTTGACCAGGTCCCGGGCCGACCCGACCCGGGCGCTCGTGGCGGCCCGCCAGGTGATGAAGCCGCCATCGAGGTTGCGGGCCTCGAGACCCAGTTCGTGCAGGAGCTCCGTCGCGGTGTGGCCCCGTTGGCCGACCTGACAGAACACCAGGAACGGGCCGGGACCGAGACCGGTGACGTCCCGACGGAGGTCGTCCAGGGGCGCATTGACCGCACCGGCGATGGTGCCTTCCGCGAATTCGGCCGCCGTCCGGACGTCGAGGAGCGTCCAACCGCCGGCCACCAGGGCCCCGACCTCGCCCGGCTCCACGACATCGCACTCGCCGGACAGGATGTTCTCCGACATGTAGCCGAGCATGTTGACGGGATCCTTCGCCGAGGAGAACGGGGGCGCGTACGCCAGCTCGAGGTCGGCCAGGTCCGGGGCCTTGAGCCCGGCCGACATGGCCGTCGCCAACACGTCGATGCGCTTGTCCACGCCGGCTCCGCCCACCGCCTGCGCACCCAGGATGGTCCCGTCCGAGGGGTCGAACAGGAGTTTCAGTGCCATCTGCTCCGCGCCGGGATAGTACGTGGCGTGGTTCCACGGGTGCGCGTGGATGCACCGGTAGGGGCGCCCGGCCGCCAGCAGCCGGGCCTCGTTCCATCCGGTCATCGCCGCGGTGCGGGAGAAGACCTTGACGATCGCCGTCCCGAGGGACGGGACCGACGCCCGTTCGAGTCCGGCGATGTGGTCGGCGACGCGACGACCCTGGCGGTTGGCCACATTGGCCAGGGCCACCAGGGAGGAGGCGCCGCTGACCGAGTCCGTCTTCTCCACCGCGTCGCCCACCGCATAGACGTCCGCGTGACTGGTCCGGCCATAGCCGTCGACGGTGATACCACCCCGTGGCCCGACGTCGAGTCCCGCCATCCCGGCGAGCCGGGTGTCGGGTCGGACGCCGATCGATCCGACCACCAGGTCGGCGGGCAGCACGCGGCCGTCGGCCAGCACCACCGACGTGTCGGTCACCTCGGTGACCCCCGCGCCCGTGACCACCTCGATGTCGTTGGCCACCAGCTCGGCCTCCACCAGCACGGCGAGCTCCGGGTCGAGCGGGGTGAGCACCTGGGCGGCGGCCTCGACCACGGTCACGGCGATGCCGGCGTGGTGCAGATTCTCCGCCGTCTCCAGGCCGATGAACCCTGCCCCCACGACCACGGCGGTGCGCGGGCGGGACGACACGTCATGGGCGAGGCGCTGGGCGTCCTCGACGGTGCGCAGCGAGCGGACCCGCTCGAAGCCGGGGATGGGCGGTCGCACGGAGACGGCACCCGGGCTCAGCACCAGCTTGTCCCAGTCCACTGATGACTCCGCCCCGTCCGTGGTCGACCGAACCGTGAGCTGGTGGGCATCGGCGTCGATGGCCACGACCTCGCTGTCGACCCGGACGTCGAGTCGGAACCTCTCGTGCAGTTTGGCCGGGGTCTGGAGGAGCAGGTCGTCCTCGTCCTCGATGACCCCGCCCACGAAATAGGGCAGCCCGCAGTTGGCGTAGGAGACGTGGCCCGAACGTTCGAGCACCACGATGTCGGCGGACTCGTCGAGCCGCCGCAGGCGGGTGGCGGCCGACATGCCACCGGCCACGCCACCCACGATCACCACCCGGCGGGGCCGCGGGGCGGTCACCGGCTCGGGCGGGTCGGTCCGGTGGTCGGTCGCGGGGGAAGCCATGGCACACATCCTGATCGGGGTGGGGGTTCGACAGTAAGGGGAGTAAGTCCCTGGTCAATATACCCCATGGGGTACCACCGTGAAGCGGTGGGGAGTCAGCGGACGCCCGGAAGGGAGGAAGGTGGACGTGATCCGACGTGCACTGGACATCAGTGGGGTGCAGGGGCGTGGGCGATGAAACGCATCGTGATCCTGACCGGTCCGCGACCGGTCCGGGTCCCGGGACGGTCGGTCGGCCGTCGGACGGGTGTCAGGTCCGCCTACGGGGGTGGTGGCCGGGTCGACCGGCACCGGTGTCGTCGGCCCCGGTGCGCACCTCGACCACCGGCTCCGCCCGGTCGTCGAACTCGGTGCGCAGCGCCCGCGACATGACGGCGTGCTGCAGGTAGAGCGTGGTGATGTACGTCAGCTCGAGGATCTCCTCATCACCGAGTTCCTCGCGCAAGGCGTCGAACAACCCGTCGGGCACGCGGCCGTGGTCGTAGGCGATGCAGTCGGTGTACGCGAGTACGAGGCGCTGGGTCCGGTCGTAGCAGTCGGCCGCCGCCCAGTGCGGGACCGAGGCGATGACGTCCTCGGAGAGCCCGAGGGCGCGCAGCGACTTGCAGTGCTGGGAGTACACGAACTGGCTGCCGCAGGCCCACCCCACCCGGGACTGGGCCAGCTCCCGCAGCACCGGGTCGAGCCGCCGTTTCGGGCTCTGGTACAGCCCGAAGCCCTGGACGGAGTGCTCGAGCACGTCGGGGACGAGGGCCACTACCGTCCACCAGTCGCCGGGGGTGCCGTCCGACGTCCCGGGCTCGGCCACCGGATCCCGGTCCTCGAAGAGCAGGTCGTACATGACCGTCACGATGGGCGCCTCCGCTTCGGCGCGTGGTACCTGTCGGAGCCGGGGCACCGGGGCCTCAGGCCGTGGCCGCGTCGGTGGCGCGGGCCGGGGCGAGCGTCACGTCGTCGGGCCCGAGCGGGCGCGTCCAGCAGGCGAACTCCAACAGGATGCCGTCGGGGTCCTGGAAGTAGATCGACCGCACGAACACCCCGGGGTGCAGGTCGTCGGCGATGCCCCACTCGCTGTCGTCGTGGTTAGCCACGTCGGTGCAGTCGATCCCGGCGGACCGCAGTCGGTCCCGGTACCGGTCGATCTTGTCGGGCGGGACGGCGAAGGCCACGTGGTTCATGGACGTCACCGCGCTGGTCAGGCTTCCCTGATCGGGCCGACCGGCCGGTGCCGACACCCCCGGTACGCCGTCGGGTGCGTCCGGGAACCAGAAGAACGCCAGGGCGTCACCACCGCCGCAGTCGAAGAAGAAGTGCTGGCCCATGCCCGCCGGCAGCTCGATCGTCTTGATCAGCGGCATGCCGAGGACGTTGGTGTAGAAGTCGACGGTGCGGGCCATGTCCGAGCAGACCAGGGCGAGGTGGTTGATCCCCTCGAACTCGAAGCCCCCCGCCCCGTCACCGTCCGTGCCGTCCTGGTGGCTCTCCATGGGGTTCCTCCTCGCGCCGTCACCCGACGTGGCCTGGGCCTGCCGGCCACCGTACCGCTGCGGCCGCTCCGACGTCAGCCGCCGTCGAGCAGCGCCAGGGCGTCGAGGTCGATGGCCTGCTGGGCGTGGCGACGGGTGCTGGTGAGGAACATGGAGTCACCCCGCTCGGTGCGGCGGACCATCATCGACGCCCCCACCGCCATCATCAGGCCGCCGAAGCACTCACGGCGGTAGTCGGTCCGCAGGACGTCGAGCGGGTAGTCCTCCACGCCGTGGGCCACGAGGGCGGCGTGGTAGCCGGCGATGAGGTCGTCGGCATGGGCCCGGCGGAGCTCCGGTTCGAGGCAGCCACCGACGAAGTAGGCGACGTCGTAGGCGCCGCTGCCCCAGGTGATGGTCTGATAGTCGACCACCACGGGTGCCGGATCGTCGGGGGTGAACAGGAGGTTGTCCAGCCGGAAATCGGCGTGGAGGACGGTGCGCGGACCCCGTGGGCGGCGCATCCAGTCGCCGAGCCGGGGCGCGAAGGCCTCGAGCAGCGCCACATGGGCCGGGTCGAGACGCTCGCCGTACCGCTCCAGGAATCCGGGGAGGACCCCGGTCACCACGGACGCGGTGAAGGCGTCCCCCTCGGGGGTGGACCGGTTGACCCACGGGCTGGCGGCCAGGTCCTCGGACTCCCAGCACGGGCCGTGCAGGCCCGCCAGCTGCTCCAGCGCGGCCGAGGCCGTGGCTGCGTCGCAGCCGACCAGCTCGTCGCCCTGGACGGCGCCGGCCACATCCTCGAGCAGGAGCGTGAACCACGCCTCCTCGGCGTCGACGGCGCCGAACAGGAGGCGGGGACGACGCATGGACACCCGGGGTGCCACCTCGGCGTAGAACCGCACCTCGACCTCGTAGGCGCGCATGATCCGGCCGGTGGCGTGGCTCTGGGCGTCGGCGGACGTGAACTTGCCGACGACGGTGGCCGGACCGGCCCCGACCGGCTGGTAGTCCACCGCGAATCGGACGGTGTCGGCCATCTGCCCGGTTCCCACGGGGGTCGCCGATGACGCCCACCGCGTGGGCATCCGGGCCGAGCAGGTCACAACGCCGCAGCACGTCGGTCAACCAGGCGCCGTCGACCTCGCCGGGGGTCCGCAGGACGGCGGACGGCCCACCCGGACCCGGTGGCGGCCCATCGGTCGGCCGGTCAGCCATCGGCGAGGCGGGGGGAGACGGTCAGTCCGCCGTCGACCCGGAGGACCTGCCCGTTCACGAACCCGGCACGGTCGGACAGGAGGAAGCCGACGACGTGGGCGATGTCCTCGGGGGTGCCCAGTCGTCCGAGCGGGTTCTGGGCGGCCAGTCGGACCCGCCCCTCCTCCGAGACGCCGCGCACGGAAGAGCCGGTGAGGATGAATCCGGGCGCCACCGCGTTGCAGCGGATCCCGTCGCGCCCGTACCGGGTCGCGACATGACGGGTCAGCTGCTCGAGCGCCGCCTTGGACACCCCGTAGGCCACCCGACGGTGCTCCCCGATCGACGCCGACCCCGACGACACCAGGACGATGGACCCGCCGCCGCGGGCCCGGAGCCGGGGCAGCGCGGCCCGTATCAGGAGCAGGCCACCGGTGGTGTTGGTGGACAGGACACGCTCCCAGGTGGCGAGGTCGACGTCCTCGGCTCCGAGATCGGTCCGGAAGTCCGTCCACGCCGCGTTGTGGTCGAGGAGGTCGAGTCCACCGAACTGCCGCACGGTGGACGCCACCGCCCCGGCGACGGCATCGGCGTCCGACACGTCGCAGGCCAGGCCCACGGCGTCGTACCCCTCGTCCCGCAGCTCGGCGGCCAATCCGTGGGCGGCGTCGGCGTCCCGGTCGGTGACGGCGACCCGGGCACCCAACCGGCACAGGTACCGGACCGTGGCGGCTCCGATCCCCCGGGCCGCCCCCGATACGAGGGCCACCTTGCCCTCGAGGGTGCCGCCCACGTCACGGGCTCCGGCGTCTCCGTCCATGGGTGCACGGTAGTCAACCGCTCCGGCGCCGGCCGGGAGGAGTCCGGGCAGCCGAGGCCCGGGTCCCGGGGGTCCGGACCACGGGGGTGGCCCGCTACCGTGGACCGGAAGGCGGCAGAGGTCGTCGAACCCCCCAGGAGGCTCACATGTCCGATTCGCTCGCCGCGCTCCACGACTCGGTCGACCGGCTGGCGGCGCTGGTCGCCCCACTCGCCCCGGAGGTGCTCGGGACTCCCGCCTACCCCACCGAATGGACGATCGCCGACACGCTCTCGCACGTCGGTTCCGGAGCGGTGATCTTCCTCCGGCTGGTCGATGACTCCCTGGCGGGCGAGGAGACCCCTGGTGACGCGTTCCCGGCCGTGTGGGACGAGTGGAACGCCAAGTCGCCGGCCGATCAGGCCGCCGACGCCCTGGTGGCCGATCGCGCGCTCCTGGACCGACTCGAAGGGCTGAGCGAGGAGGAGCGCGGTCGGGTGCACCTGAAGCTCGGCCCGATGACCGCCGACTTCGTCGGGCTGGTGGATCTGCGCCTCGGTGAGCACGCCCTCCACACCTGGGACGTCGAGGTTGCGTTGGACCCCGCGGCCACCGTCGGAGGTCAGGCCACCGGGAGGCTGATCGACGGGCTCGAGCGGTTCGCCGGTTTCACGGCCCGGCCGACCGGCGCCGAGCGCACCGTGACGATCGTCACCACCGACCCACGCCGGGGTTTCCAGGTGGTGCTGGCCGCCGACGCGGTGACGTTCGGCCCCGTCGATCCGGTCGACTCCCCGGACGTGGTTCTGCCGGCCGAGGCCTGCATCCGGCTCGTGTACGGGCGCCTCGACCCCGATCACACACCGGCGGTGGAGGGTGGGGACGAGCTCGAGGAACTCCGGCGCGTGTTCCCGGGCGGCTGACCCCCCTGCGTGAGCGGTGCTCAGGCGCCGCCGGGGCGGGGCGCGGTCGCCGAGAGCAGGCCGTCCAGGCGGTCGTCGGCGGACATCAGGAGGCCGATCTCCTCGGGGGGGACGGGACGCGAGAAGTAGTAGCCCTGCCCGTGGTCGCAGCCGTGGGCGCGGAGCCCCTCGAGTTGGACCGGGTACTCGATCCCCTCGGCCTGGGTCACGAGGCCTCGCGTGTGGGCGAGCTCGACCAGCGTGTGGATCAGGGCGGCGGCGTCGGGCGAGCCACTCATCTCGGACACGAAGGAGCGGTCGATCTTGAGCACGTCCACCGGGAACTGGCGGAGGTAGGCCAGTGAGGAGTAGCCCGTCCCGAAGTCGTCGATGGCGATCCGGATCCCGATCTCCTTGAGGCGCTTCAACCGTTCCACGGTGGCCTGGGCGTCCTTCATGAGCACGGTCTCGGTGATCTCGATGACCAGGCTGGAAGGTACGAGGCCGTTGGCGTCGAGGGCGGTCCGGACGTCGTCGATGAAGACATCGGACTCGAGTTGGCGCATGGAGACGTTGACCGACATGGTCAGCCGGTGCCCGCGGCTCCGCCAGCGGGACAGCTGGGCACAGGCCTCGTTGAGCACCCAACGACCGACGTCGACGATCAGTCCGCTGTCCTCGAGGGCTGGGATGAACCGGTCGGGCGTCACCGTGCCCTGGGTCGGGTGGTTCCAGCGGATGAGTGCCTCGACCCCTTCGACGCGGAGGTCGGTCAGGTCCATGATGGGTTGGTAGAGGAGGGTGAACTGGTCCTGCAGGAGGGCGGTGTCGAGTTCGGTCCGCAGCGCCAGCCGGTCGTTGGTGGCCAGCTGCATGGCCTCCTCGAACACGACCGCCTGATCGCGTCCGGCGCTCTTGGCCCGGTACAGGGCGATGTCGGCGTCGCGCAGCAGGTCCTGGGCGGCGGGTCGATCGCCCGAAGCGATCCCGATGCTGGCCGACACGTACAGGGGGAAGGACTCGAACCCCTCGACGTAGAAGGCCGGCCGCAGGACCTCTCGGATGCGCTCGGCGATGGCCTCGGGCCCGGAGCGGAGCGAGACGCCCTCGGCCAGGACCACGAACTCGTCCCCACCGAGGCGGCCCACGGTGTCGCTCGTCCGCAGCAGGCCGACCAGCCGACTGGCCACCGCCTGGAGCAGCCGGTCACCGGCCTCGTGGCCCAGCGAGTCGTTGGCGTCCTTGAAGTTGTCGAGGTCCACGAAGAAGGCGGCCACCGGGTCCCCACTGCGGCGGGCCCGGACGAGCATCTGGTCGGCCCGGTCCAGGATGAGCTGGCGGTTGGCGAGGCCGGTCAACGGGTCGTGGAGGGCCCGATGGGACAGGAGTTCCTCGAACTTCTTCCGCTCGGTGATGTCGCGGACGTTGGCCACGTACCCGGCCACCGACGGCCGGTCGATCTGGTTGGAGATGACGGCCTCGACGTCGCGGGCGGTGCCGTCCTGGCGGAGCATCCGGAACTCGAGGACGGCCGTGTCCGACGAGGAGTGGAACTCGGGCCCGAGCCGCCGGCGGAGGTACTCCTCGTCGTCGGGGTGGACGTAGTCGGTCGCCCGATGCCCCACCAGCTCGCGGGGGCGGTAGCCGAGCAGCTCCTCGACGGCGGGTGACAGGTAGCGGAAGATCCCCTCGTCGTCGATGATGATCGTCACGTCCGAGGAGTTCTGGATCAACGAGCGGAAGCGGTCCTCGCTGAGCCGGACGGCGCCCTCTGCGTCCTCCTTCTGCTCCATGGTGGCGCCGGCCATGCGCACCACGAAGACCAGGACGAACGCCCCCATGACGGTGACCGCCGTGGACTCGCCGGTGGGGAGCATGGTCGGCAGCCAGCCCAATCCGATGGCCAGCTGACCCGCGGCCATGCCGACCAGCGTCCAGATCACCACCGACAGCCAGGAGCGGGAACCGCACTTGGCGATCACCTCGAGAGCGATGAAGGCGTAGGCGCCCCAGAGGACGGGTCCCCACCCGGTGAGGTAGATCACGGCGGAGACGGCCGCCACCTGGGCCGCCACCCGGATGTTGAGCGACACGGCGTCCGGGCGCCGGTCGTAGATGCGGTCGACGATGAGGTTGCAGGTCGGAACCGCGATGAACACCGCCAGCCATACCCATGCCGATTCCTGCTTGATGTAGCCGAAGTGCATCAGCAGCAGGATGGCCACGAAGGCCAACGGGCCCATGAGGTACCCGAGCAGGGCCGGGTCGATCATGGCCCGGGCCACGCTGGTGGGTCGCGGGTCGGTCCCGGGGTCGTCCTCGTCCGCCGCTGCGGCGGTCGCCTGGTCTGCCATATCCCCCTCCGCCGGTCGCCTTGCGTCGGTCCTAGTGGATCGGCACGAACGGGCGCAGACTTGAGGTCGGGACGGCCCGGGGCGCTCAGTCGCCGCGGCGGTGGAGGATCCCGCGCACGTAGGCGGCCTGCCCGACGTGCATGAGGTCGTCGGTGATGACGCTCACCAGTCGGATCCCGACGGTGACGGGGGGATCCCAGCGTGTGTCGATCACCTCGTCGAGCGTCTCCTCGGAGAGCGTGACCAGGTAGGCGGACGTGGCGCGGTGGACGTCCTCGAAATAGTCGAGCAGTGTCCGGGCGTCGGCCCGGACCACCGCCACCTGGTCGGGATCGTGGCCGTAGCCGGTGTCCGACGGGTCCAGTGGCAGGGCGAACTCGGCGGCCCAGCCGCCGTCGAGCCACCGCTGCCCGGTTCTGGCCAGGTGGGCCACGTGGTCGTCCTGGATGCGGGTGAGGTGCCAGGCCAGCCACGCGATGGAGTTCGACTCGGCGTCGGGTCGGAAGGCGAGTTGCTCGCGGGACAGGCCGTTGACGGCAGGGTGGATGCCGTCGCGGACCCGTTCGAAGCCATCGGTCAGGAGTTCGATACTGCCCATGGGTTCCACCTCCGGGTGCCGGCGGTCGGACCGACCGTGCCCAGGACCCTACGCGCCGGTCGACCGGCGCGGACCGACCGGCGGTGCATCTCCACGGTCCGACCTGGGACTGCGCGGCCCCGCCTAGCGTTGAGGGCCGTCGTGGCTTAGCGTGCCCGAGCGGCACCGAACCGGCATCGTCCGGAGGAGGGATCCGGGGTGAGGAGGACGATGCGACAGCTGGGGCGGTCGACGGTGGTGGTGGTGCTCGTCGTCCTCGGGGGGCTCGCCACCCTGACGCCGGCGTCGGTGGCCGAGGCGGCGACCGGCTACCCGTGGTCGGTCATCCCCTCACCGAACGCCCCCGGTGCGTCCGAGAGCTCGTTGGCCGCCACGTCCTGCAGTCCCGACGGATTCTGCATGGCCGTCGGCAGCACCAGTCTCGGGGTGCACGACCAGGCGTTCTCCGAGCAGTACCGCGGCTCGGGCTGGTCGTTGGTGTTCACCCCGAGCACCTCGCCCAATCGGGACAACGACCTCTACGGCGTGTCCTGCGTGTCGGCGTCGTTCTGCATCGCCGTCGGTGAAGCGGCCGAAGGGGGCCTCGGCCAGACGCTGATCGAGGGGTGGAACGGCTCGGTCTGGACGATGGTCCCGAGTCCGGACACGGACCCGGACGAGGACCAGCAGCTGTCGGCCGTCTCGTGCACGTCGGTCACCTCGTGCGTGGCGGTCGGCAGCGCGGACTCGGAGGCCGGCACCACCGACACGCTGGTCGAGTCCTGGAACGGAGCCACCTGGTCCATCGTGGGCAGTCAGGACGAGGGTACCGGGGGGCTCTCCGAATTGGACGGGGTGTCGTGCCTGAATCCCACCGACTGCACGGCCGTGGGGTCCTACTTCAACGGGACGGTCAGCCAGACCCTGGTCGAGTCCTGGAACGGCACCGGATGGTCGATCGCGCCGAGCCCCGACGTCGGGTCGGGGACGACCAGTGAGCTGGCCTCCGTCTCCTGTTCGGCGCCGACAGCGTGTGTGGCGGTGGGCTACTCGGCCGCGGGCTCGACCCTCCAGACCCTGGTCGTGGAGTTGGAGGGCGGGGTCTGGTCGATCGTGCCGAGTCCGGACACCGCGCCGACCGACCTCGACTCGCTCCAGTCCGTCTCGTGCCCGTCTCCGACCTGGTGCACGGCGGTGGGTTCGGCATCGCCCGACGGCTCGACGTTCTCCAACCTCATCGAGCAGTGGAGCGGCGGAGCGTGGACGATCACCACCGGGCCGCCGTCGCCTGCCGGCGGCGGCGAGCTGATGGGGGTCTCGTGCACCGCCAGATCGACCTGCACGGCCGTGGGTGATTCACCCGACCAGGGGCCGATCCTGACCGAGGTGCTGGCCTCCGGACCCGGCTACTGGCTGGTGGCGAGTGACGGCGGCATCTTCTCCTTCGGCACGTCCGTCTTCCGGGGATCGGAAGGGGGGAGCGTGCTCGCCAGCCCCGTCGTCGGGATGGCTCCGACCCCGGACCGGCAGGGCTACTGGCTGGTGGCGGGTGACGGCGGCATCTTCGCCTTCGGCGACGCCGGCTTCTACGGCTCCATGGGTGGCCAGCACCTGAACGCCCCGATCGTGGGCATCGCCGGCACGGCCGACGGCCGGGGCTACTGGCTGGTGGCGAGTGACGGTGGCATCTTCGCCTTCGGCGACGCCGGCTTCTACGGCTCCATGGGTGGCCAGCACCTGAACGCCCCGATCGTGGGCATCGCCGGCACGGCCGACGGCCGGGGCTACTGGCTGGTGGCGAGTGACGGTGGCATCTTCGCCTTCGGCGACGCCGCCTTCGACGGTTCCATGGGTGGCCAGCCCCTGAACGCCCCGATCGTCGGCATCGCTCCTACCGGGGACGGCCGGGGCTACTGGCTGGTGGCGAGTGACGGCGGCATCTTCGCCTTCGGGGACGCCGCCTTCGACGGCTCCATGGGTGGCCAGCACCTGAACGCCCCGATCGTCGGCATCGCTCCTACCGGGGACGGCCGGGGCTACTGGCTGGTGGCGAGTGACGGCGGCATCTTCGCCTTCGGCGACGCCACGTTCCAGGGATCCATGGGCGCGTCGCACCTCGCCGCCCCGATCGTCGGCATGGGCTGAGGGCACGGAGCGCGGAAGGGGCCGCCAGGCCGTGTCCTAGAATCCGTCCGCCGATCCGTCCGACCACCGAGGACCCCGCCATGACCTACTGCCTCGCCATCCGCCTCGAGGCGGGCCTCGTCTTCCTGGGCGACTCCCGCACCAACGCCGGAGTCGACAACGTCAGCACCTACCGCAAGGTGCACCTGTTCCAACCCGACCCCGACCGGTTCTTCGTCCTGGAGTCGGCGGGCAACCTGGCCACCACCCAGGAGGTCCTCGACCGCATCAACCAGGACCTCACCGACCCCGGTGCCCGGGAGAGCCTCGCCACCGTCGACCACCTGTTCGAGGCGGCGCTCTACGTCGGTCGCCTCAGTCGGGAGGTGGCCGCCTCCCACCGTGAGGCGCTGGCCCAGGTGAACGCCGACGGGACGGCGACATTCCTGCTCGGTGGTGAGATCCGGGGCGGAGGTCCGCCCGACATCCTGCTCGTCTACCCCGAGGGCAACTACATCCGGGCGTCCGACGACCGGCCGTTCCTGCAGATCGGCGAGAGCAAGTACGGCAAGTTCACCCTGGAGCTGGGGGTCGCCGCCCATGTGAACCTGGCCACCGCCACCAAGCTGGCGCTGACGTCGATGGTGAGCACGGCGGGGGCCAACCTGTCCGTCGGACCCCCGTACGACCTGGTGATCTACCGGGACGGCACGTTCGAACCGTTCCAGGCCCGGATCAACGCCGACTCCCCGTTCCTCACCCGCCTCGAGGCCGTCTGGGCGAAGTACCTGTTCGAGGCCATCGCCGAGCTGCCGGCCATCGAGGAAGGCGACCTGGAGACGTGACGTCGCCCGGCGCCGGGGACGGCAGTCGGTTCCCGTTCGACCCGATCGGTGGCCTGCTCGGGCGCATCCGTGACGAATTCTCGGGCGACGACGACGGCTCCGTGGCCGACTACATCCCCCAACTGGCGACGGCCGATCCCACCGATTTCGGGCTGGCCCTGGTCGGCGTGGCCGGCTCCCTCTACGAAGCCGGTGAGTCGGACGTGCCCTTCACCATCCAGTCGGTCTCCAAGCCCTTCGTGTACGCCCTGGCCCTCTCCGACGTCGGGAACGAGGAGGTGCTCGCCCGCGTGGGGGTCGAGCCCAGTGGCGAGGGATTCAACGCCATCAGCCTCCAGCCCGGCACCGGGCGTCCCGACAACCCGCTCATCAACGCCGGAGCCATCCTCACGACCTCGCTGGTGACCGGATCGGGTCCCGAGGAGCGCTCGGCGCGCGTCCTCGACCTCCTGTCGCGCTGCGCGGGCCGGCCACTGACGGTGGACGAGGCCGTCTACCGGTCCGAGCACGACACCGGGGACCGGAACCGGGCGCTCGCCCACCTGATGCGGGCCGCCGGGTCACTGACGGTGCCCGTCGAGGACGCCGTGGACGTGTACTTCCGGCAGTGCTCGGTGCTCGTGACCGCCGCCGACCTGGCCGTCATGGCCGCCACCCTGGCCAACGGAGGGGTCAATCCGCGCACCGGCGACCGCGTGATGGATCAGGCGGTGGCCGAGCACGTGCTGACCGTGATGGCCACCTGCGGTATGTACGACTTCTCGGGGGAGTGGCTCTTCCGGGTCGGCCTGCCGGCCAAGTCCGGCGTCGCCGGCGGTCTGGTGGCCGTCAGCCCCTCACAGTTCGGCATCGGGCTCTACAGCCCCCGGCTCGACGAGCGGGGGAACAGTGTGCGCGGCGTGGCGGCCAGTCGCGCCATCTCCGAGCGGTTCTCCCTCCACCTCATGCACCAGATCGCCCGGAGCGCGCCGGCCTTCGTGCGGGTGGCCGCCGACGGCCGCGAGCTGCCGGTCGGAGCCCCTTTCCAGGCGGACGAGGACGTCCGGGTCCTGGCTCTGCAGGGCTACATCGAGTTCGCCACCGCCGAGTTGGCGCTCCTGGCGCTGCGGACCCATGTCGACGACGTGGTCGTCCCGAGGGGCGTGGTCATCGATCTCGACCACGTCACGAGCTGCCAACCGGTCGCCGTGGTCCTGCTCGACGCCATCATCGACGAGGCGGTGCGCTTCGGGCTGGGGGTGGCCACCGTCGACCGACGGGGTCGGACCCTGCTGCACGCCCCGGCCGAGTGTCGCGACCCGGGCCGAGGCCGTGGCCTTCCTGCGGGGCAGCTGAACGGACCCGGCCGGTGGGCCACCTGGCGGGTCAGGCCGCCGGTGGGCCGTCCAGGACCTCGTAGCCACAGTTGTACCCGGGGATGAACGTGATCCCCGGCCCCCCGTGACAGCCGGCGCCGCACAGGTAGAGGCCGTCGACCGGTACGGGGTTGTCGGGCCAGCCCCGGGGGCCGGGTCGGAACGGCCCCATGAACTCGGGTTGGAGCAGGCCGTGGCAGAAGTCGCCCCCCGTACATCCGAACATGCGCTCGTAGGTGTAGGCGGGATAGCTGAACTGGCGCTCGACGAGGTCGGGGAAGTTCGGAGCGAGGCGGGTGAGCTTGGCCGCCATCCGGTCGGCCATCTCGTCGCGCAGGCGGGCCTGGGCGGCGTGGTCCGCGCCGATGGGAGCGTAGAAGGCGAAGCTGCTGGCCACGTGGTGGCCCGGGGGAGCCAGGTCGGGGTCCCGCAGTGACGGTATCGACAGGTTGAACGACGGGGACCCGGGAACCAGTCCGCGGACGCAGCCCTCGAAGTCGAGCTGCATCTCCTCGGGCGTCCCGAAGAACGTCACGTTGTGGCTGAGGCGCCCGTCGTTGAGCTCCTCGTAGGGACTGGCCCACTCGGGCAGGCCGTTGAGCGCGAAGTGCATCTGGAAGTACAGCGCCCGATGATCGATGGCCCCGACGCGCCGTACGAACTCGTCGGGCAGCGTCGCCGCGTCCAGCAGTTGGGTGAAGGTACTCGTCGGATCGAGGTTCGACACCACCACCGGCGCAGCGACCGTCTCGCCGTCGGCCAGGGTGACGCCGGTGACCCGTCCGGACTCCGTGCTGATCCCGGCCACCTTGACGTGCCGCCTCAGCTCACCACCGTGCCGGGCGAACAGGTCGGCCAGGTGGTCCGACAGGGTGCCGATGCCTCCTTTGACCTTGGACATCGTGGCATCGGTGGGCGAAGCCAGCGCGAAGGCCAGACACAGGGCGCTGCCCTCGGAGTACGGGCCCCGATGGGTGGAGTTGACCGAGAGGAAGGCGAGCATGCTGCGCACCTGGGCGTGGCGCCGACGGTCGGGCAGGTGCCGGTCGACGACGTCCATGACGCTCCCGAACATCGCGGTCCGGATGGCCTGGAGCTCCGTCTCGTTGGTCGCGCAGGCGAACATCGCGTCGAGGGAACGGGGGCGCCGTCGTACGTCGAAGCGCCCGATGGCCCGGGCCGGGGCCTCGGCCCACGCGGCGATCTCGGCCATGCCCAGGACGGCATCCAGGCCCATCCGCTCGCTCAGGTGTTCGAACAGCTTGTCCGGATCGCTGTGGAGCAGCAGCGGCGGCTCTCCGGCGGGACCCATGGCGGCCGACTGGATCTCCGGCTCGTAGATCGGGCAGGCGGCAAAACCGAGGTCGTCGTAGATCTCGCTCGGGACGGGGAACTGGATCGACCCCGCCAGCTCGAAGCGGTAGCCGCGGGCCAGCTCGGTGGTCGTGGCCATGCCCCCGATGAAGTGGTTCTTCTCCAGGCAGAGGACCCGCATGCCGCCCCGGGCCATGACCGCCGCGGCGGTGAGCCCGTTGTGCCCGGCGCCGATGACGATGGCGTCGTAGTCCGGCATGGCGTCACCGTACCGGAGGACGTGCCGTCCCGCCCGCCGGTCGACGGGTGCTCAGCCGTGCTGCCAGAACCGGCTCTGCAGGCTCCGGATGCCGGGCAGCGCGGCCCGGTCGAGGCGCGCCACCTCGTCGCCGTCGAGCGACCAACCGAGAGCGCCGGCGTTCTCCTCGGCCTGGGCGCGGTTCTTCGCCCCGGGGATGGGGACGGCACCCTTGGCGATGATCCAGTTCAGCGCGACCTGGCCGGGGGTGCGGCCACCATGGGCGTCGCCGATGCTGCGGAGTTCGGACACGACGGCGTCGACCAGCTCCATGGGGTGGTCGGAGAAGGTCCGCTTGCCCGGCGGCGGCGCGGCGGCGGAGTACTTACCGGTCAGCCGGCCCTGGCCGATGGGCGAGTAGGCCAGCGGTACGACCCCGAGTTCGGCACAGGTCGCCAGCAGGCCCCCGGTCTCGGGGGAGCGGCGCAGGAGGGAGAACTCGATCTGGTTCGTCGCCAGGCGGAGGCCGTGGCGTCCGAGGGCGTCAGCCATGGCCCGGGTCTCCTTGGCCGAAGTAATTCGACACCCCGACCGCCCGGACCAGGCCCTCCTGGTGGGCGGCGGCGAGAGCCTCCGCCAGCACGGTATGGGAGCGGAGGCTGATCGGTCCGTGGATCTGGTAGAGGTCCACGACGGGCAGGCCCAGTCGGGTGAGCGAGGCCCGCAGCGAGGACAGCAGTGCCCGGCGCACGTTCACCTTCTGCGGTGACGGCATGAATTTGGTGGCTACGACGGCCCGGGCGGCGCGCCCCGGATCGCCGGCCAGTAGCGAGCCGATGATGCGCTCGCTCTCGCCCTTGCCGTAGATCTCGGCCGTGTCGAAGAGGGTGACCCCGGCGTCGATGGAGGCGTTCCAGGCGTCACGGATCGAGTCGCGGGTGAGGTCGGCGTCGTAACCGCCCATGCCCCAGGTCGACCGGTCGCCCCACGCCCAGGTGCCGACGCCGAGGCGCGGCACGACCACGTCGGTGCCGGGAAGGATCAGGTCGTCGGTGGCCACCCCGGCAACGTACCCCCTGACGCCGCCCGACGGCGGGTGCCGTCGCGGCCGGTGCCCGCTCAAGTCGGGGCTCCGAACGCCCGATGACCCTGGTATGCCCACCCTTACCGAGGGGCCGGAATCGTCCGAGGCCGATCCGACCTCGGAGCGGGACTTGCTGCGTCTGCTCCGCGAGATACCGGACGTGGTCCTGGTGGTCGGCCCGGACGGGGTGTTGATCTGGGGCAACGCCACGGCCGAGCGGCTCTACGGCACCACCATCGCCGAGGCCAAGGGGTTGTCCGGGCTCGATTTCGTCCATCCCGAGGATCTTCCCTTCGTCCTGCTCTCCCTCGAGACGATCCAGGAGAAGGAAGTGGGCGCCCCGATCGAGATCCGCCTGAAGACGCCCGGCGGCTGGCGACTGATGGAACTCGTCGGCACCCCGGTACCGTGGTTGGTCGGGGGAGCGGTCCTGCTGTGCCTGCGCGATCTGACCGAGCGTCGTCGGTTCGAGGTCTCCCACAACCGGGACGCCCGGCTGCGGGCGGTGGTCCAGCACGCCGCCGTCGTGACGATGCTCGTGGCCCAGGACGGGACCGTGCAGTCGTGCTCGGGAGCCGTATCGCGGATGCTCGGCCACGATCCGGAACTCGTCGAAGGTCGCCCGCTGGTCAACCTCGTCATCCCGGACGACCGCCACGCCGTCATGGAGGCGATCGTGCGTGCCGCCCGGTCGGGACCCTCCGCCGGTCCGGTCGTCGTCACCGTGGGGCTGACCCGCATCGGCTCGCCGGCACCCATCCCCTTCGAGCTGAGCATCGTGAACCTGGTGGACGACCCGACCGTGGGGGCCTACGTCGTCAGTGGACACGATGTCACCGACCGCATGCGACTCGAGGACGAGCTCTCGTACCAGGCGTTCCACGACTCGCTGACCGGGCTGGGCAACCGACCCGAGTTCCTCAACCGGTTGCAGGACGCCCTGGACCGGGCCGAAGGGACCGACGGCCGGGTGGCCGCCCTGTTCCTGGACATGGACGGCCTGAAGGCGGCCAACGATCAACTGGGCCACGCCGCCGGGGACGCGCTCCTCCAGGCCATGGCCGGTGTCCTGCGGGGCTGCATCCGCAGGTCGGACACCGCGGCCCGGCTGGGGGGCGACGAATTCGGGGTGATCGTGGAGGACTTCGCGGACCCGGGCGAGGTCGAAGCCCTGGCCGACCGCATCCTGCAGCGCGTGCCGGCAGCCGTTCCGGGTGGGCACCGAGATCCTGCCGAGCACGGTGAGCATCGGGTTCGCCTTCTGGCGGCCGGGCGTCTCGGTCGACGAGCTGATGTCCGACGCCGACCGGGCGATGTACGCGGCCAAGTCCCGCGGCAAGGACCGTCACGAGCGCTTCGAGCCGTGGATGCTCGAGAGCGGGGAGCGGCGACGCTGAACCCGGGCCCCGGCCGGTCCGGGGCGGTACGTTGACCGGATGGCTCGCACCCCGGCCGCCCGGATCGACGGGTGGCTGTTGGTCGGGCTGTGCCTCCTGACCGGGGCGACCGGCGTCCTGGACGCCACCAGCTTCCTCGATCTCGGGCGTACGTTCACCGCCAACATGACCGGGAACGTCCTCCTCCTGGCGTTCTCCCTCACCGGGACGTCGATCGGGGGCGGTGCGAGCTCGCAGGGCTTCCTCATCGCCCTGGTGGGTTTCGTGGTGGGAGCCCTGGCCGGTTCGGCGGCGGCCGGCCGACGCCGCCGGGAGGCTCATCTGCACCTCGCTCTGGCCATGGAGGTGGTGGCCGTGGCGGCGGCACTGGCCGTGTCGTTGGGCGGCTCGGTGGAAGTCGACGGCCGACGCGACGTGCTGATCGCGCTCCTGGCCTTCGCCATGGGCGTCCAGAACGCCACGGTGCGGCGCATGGGCATCCCCGAGGCGAACACGACGGTGCTGACCACCAGCCTCGGTTCGTTGGCCGCGGACGTCGTCGCCTTCGGGGTGCCGACACCGCGGGCGGGTCGCCGGACGGCCACCGTCGCGTGCATCTTCGGGGGGGCGGTGGTGGGTGCGCTGCTGCAGAAGCACGGGGTGGAGTGGCCGTTGGCCACCGCCATGGTGATGGTGATCCTGGGGGGTGCCGCCCTCGGAGGGGCAGGCTGGCCGGCTCCGGTCGACTGAGGCCGGGAGGTAATTCTTGACTAACCCGGTCGGTTTTACATAGTATTCGTCCATGGCCCGCCCGACCCGTCCCCCCACCCGGACGCTCCGATGACAGACACCCTGGCCGTCCGCCCCGTCGGGACCGCCCAGTTGCGGCTGATCGCCGAGGGACTGGCCCGCACCGCCGGCGACTGGCCGGGCCTACGGGAACCCGTGGAGCGGACGTGGCGGACGGTGGCCGCCACCGACCGCTACGAGGCGTTCGTCATCGCCTGGCCCGTGGGGGGCACCATCGAACTACACGACCATGGCGACTCGGCCGGTGCGGTCGTGGTGGTCGGAGGCACGCTCGTGGAGACGTCGGTGGCCCATGACGTCGACGGCTGCCTGGTGACGAGCTCCCGGGCCCTCGGCCCCGACGACCACCTGGAATTCGGACCGGGCCACGTCCACGACCTGGCCAACCTCGGAACGGGACCCGCCCTCAGCGTGCACGTCTACTCGCCCGTGCTCCGCAGCATGACGTTCTTCGAACCCCGGGACGGCTCGGTGCTGGTAGCCGTCCGCACCGAGGACTACCGGGTCCCGGGATCGCACCGGTGACCCGCGGGGTCGACGAGCTGCTCGGGGCGGCCCGGGCCCGGATCGGGCGCCTGGGCCCCGAGGACCTTGCCACCGTGACCGAGCGGGGCGGTCTGATCGTGGACATCCGCCCGGAGTCCCAGCGCCGGACGGAGGGGGACCTACCCGGTGCCGTGGTCATCGAGCGGAACGTGCTGGAGTGGCGCCTCGATCCTCGTGGCGACCACCGGATCCCCCAGGTGTCGGATCACGACCAGCTGATCGTCGTCGTGTGCTCCGCGGGCTACGCCTCCAGCCTGGCGGCGGCGTCCCTCGTGGACCTCGGCTTCCATCGGGCCGCCGATCTCGACGGTGGGTTCCTGGCCTGGCGACGGTGGGCGGCCGACGGCGGGCAACGCTCCGAGGCGGTCGGGTGAGCCCGGTCCTGGTGGCGTTGCACGCCCACCCCGATGACGAGTCCATCTTCACCGGGGGCACCATCGCGACCGCGGTGGAGGCCGGATGGAGGGTCGTGCTCGTCGTCGCCACCGACGGCGACCGCGGGTCGCGACCCCCGACCCCGGGCACCGACCTGGCCGGGCACCGCCGCGCCGAGGTCCGGGCGGCCGCGAGCATCCTCGGGATCGAGCGGGTGGAGTTCCTCGGATTCGGCGACTCCGGCTACGAGGTCGTGTCCGCTTCAGGAGGGGCGCAGGCCCGCGGCCTCGTGTCGGGGACGCTGGCCGCCGCCCACCTCGACGGGGCGGCCGCATCCGTGCGGACCATCCTGGTGGAGGAGGGAGCGACGGCACTCACCAGCTATGACGCCAACGGCATCTACGGTCACATCGACCACGTCCAGGTCCACGAGATCGGGTCCCGCAGCGTGGCCGGCACCGCGTGCGAGCTCTACGAGGCCACTCTCGACCGGGGCGAGTTGCGGCGGATGCGCAGTGACCTGGTCGGACGGGGAATGGACGGCTCCCTGTGGACGTCGGCGCTGACCGAGCAGATCGGGATCGACGACGGCCCCGACCTCGTCCGGGTGGACGTGGCCCGGCACCTGCCGGTCAAGCTCGCCGCGGTGGCGGCCCACTCCAGTCAGGTGCTCGAGGCCGCGTCGTTCATGGGGCTCCCGGCCGGGGCCTTCCATCACCTCTTCGGAACGGAGTGGTTCCGGGTGGCACGACGCGGGTCGGGGCGCTTCCTCGATCTGGTGGGACCGGGCGGGGTCGCGGCCACGGGAGTGCGGGAGCTGGCCGCGTCGACCTGATGATGGCCGGAGAGGCCGGTGGTCAGCGGTTGTGGCGGATGACCGCTCAGGCCGAGCGGGGCATCGGCGGCCCACTGCGGATCGCCGTCTGGACCCGTCGCATCTGGCTGCGCAGGCAGAGGCCGCGGTAGTGCGTACCGTCGACGTCCAGGTACCGGATGATCGCGGCGGCCTGCTCGGGCCCGGGCAGGCGCTCGTCGCCCAGCCACTCCGCCAGCTCGTCCAGGGTGACGCCGAAGGCGAGTGCCGCGGCCTCGGGAGAATCGGCGCGGGCCTCCATCCGTTCGTCCAGCGCGTCACCGAGGGTCTGGGGTCTCATCGTGGGGTTGCACTTTCCATGGTCCGCCCTACCGCGCGACGGGTTCCCGTCCATCGTCTGCCTTCTGTCAGGGCGAAGCAAGTCACGACCGCGCTGCGCGCGTGGATCGGTCCGGAATCGCCTCCGTCCGTCCCGTTGGGTGTCCGCTCCGCCACGTACGGCGGTATCGGCGCGAGGACGTGGATCCGCGGGACGCCACGCCGGTCCTGTCCGTCGGTGGGGCGTGGCGGGATGGCGCGTCGGCCGCCGGCCATTGCCCCGCCCCCGACCGGCGGGTACGGTCTGTTGGGCCCGGTGCGGGCGCAGGACCGGCGGGTCGCAGTTCGCGGCTGACATCGGTCCGACGGGGAGCCGAAGATGGATCAGCGGGAACCGGCTGCGGTGTCCGTGGACGCCGGCACGGAACCGCCGGTCGGCGATCCTGCCGACGCGGCGGCCATGTCGTCGTCGACCGTCGAAGTGGCGCTGCTCGACCGCGTCGGGCGCATCGTGGCGGTCAACGCCGCATGGGAGCGGTTCTGCGTGGACAACGGCGGGGACCGGTCCCGGTGCGGCGTCGGCGTCTCGTACCTCGACGTGTGCGACGCAGACGACGACCCGGTGGCCTCCCAGGTCGGGTGCTCGATCCGGGCCGCGCTGCGCGGTGAGCTGCCGGCGCCCCTGGCGGTGGCGGTGCCGTGCCATTCGCCGGACACCTGGAGGTGGTTCGACCTGCTCATCTCCTCCCGCCTGGGCGACGACGGGCGGTGCGTGGGCGCCACGGTCACGTTGACGCTGGCCCGCGCCTCGACATCCTCCACGGAGGAGCACGTCGACACCTGGACCCGGAAGTCGACCTCCGGGCGGGGCGGCATGCCGGAGCCGACCGGCCCCTCCGGGCGTGAGCGGCTGGGGGACGGCTTCGCCCAGACGGCCATGACCCTGGTGCCCTGTGCGCTGGTGCTGTCCGACGACCGTGGGTCGGTGATCGTGGCCAACCCGCAGGCCGACGCCCTCTTCGATGTGGCTCCCGGAGGTCTGGTGGGACGCCCGCTGAACGCCCTGTTCCCCTCGGCGTGGGACGGGGTGTCGGTCGGAGCGGTCGAAGCCGCCGCGCCCTGGAGGGACGCTCCCTTCTCGAGCCGGGAAGCCCTCGGGGTCCGTCCCGGTGGGCGTCGCATCCGGATCCGGATGTCGTCGGGTCCCGTGCCCCTGTGGCTGGGTACCGGGGTGCTGGTGGTGGCCGAGCCGTTCGACGCCGTGCCGGGCGGAGCGGTGGAGCGGACCGTGGACCTCGAGGAGTTCCTGGTCCGGCTCGACTCGGTGGTGCGGCGCATCTTCTCGGCGGGGCTGACGCTCACCGGCCTGCGCGAGCGCCTGCCGGGGGACGATCTCGTCGCCCAGGGGCTGGCCGACGCCATCGGTGAGCTGGACGCGGCCGTGGCCGAAGCGCGCCGGGCGGCACTGTGGACGCGTCAGGCGGACTGACGATCCGAGAGAGTGGTCGACCGGCCCATGACCCGGTCCCCTGAGCAGCTACGAGGAGGGAGCGATGGAAGAGGGACCCGAGGGGACGCCGGTGCCGGAGGGAGGCGGCCAGTTCGCCGACCCGGTGGACGAGCAGGTCGACGAGAGCTTTCCGGCCAGTGACCCACCCGTGGGATGGGCGGGGGAGGACCCACGCGACGTCGAGGACGGGGATGGGGATCCCGCACCCGACTGACCTCTGCCGCCGTCAGTCCGACAGCAGCCGCGCCACGGCGGCCCCGGTGGTGGGGTTGTTGAGATAGGGCTCGGGGTCGTGGACGCGGTGGCCGTTGTCGACCAGGCGCTCGGTGACCGGACCGTCGAACATCTCGGGGATGGAGCGGATGCACGCCGGGTCGTCGGCGTTGCGGATGTTGACCCAGCTCCTGGTCCCGGCGGGGAATCGGCCTCGGCCGTCCACCGGGCCGGGCTCGAGCAGGTCGAGGATGCGCGGTCCCCCGAGGGGGGAGCCCATGGTGACGAGTCCGGCCACGTCCCACTCGGGGTGCAGAGCCAGAGTCTCGTAGGCCACCACCGTGCCGAGGGAGTGGGCCACGACGGCCACGGTGTCGGGGCCGACGAGGGCCTCGACACGCTCCCGGGCGCGTTCCCGGATCTCGCGGTGCTCGAGATAGGCGGCGGCCTGGGCCAGCAGCCGGTCCAGGTGCTGGTCGGCGAGCATCTTGATCAACTCGTCGAGGTCGACGTCCGTGTCGTGGGCGGTCACCGTTCCGGTGACGTCGGCCAGCAGCCCGGCGAGGTCGAGGTCGGGCTCGTAGCCGCGTTCGGGATCCCTGCGGAAGAGGTCGCCGTAGAACGCGACGTCGACGTCGGTGTCGGCGACCTCGATCCCGTGCCACGCCAGGCCGTCGGACAGGGCCGGGAACCATCGTGCCTTGATCGAGGCGGGTCCCCAGAGGGAGTTGCCGGCCCCGTGGACCATCACGATCTTCGCCATCGCCCCAGTGTGGCACCCCGGTCGACATCGGCCGGCCGGGTCGTACCGGTTCCGTGGCCCGGTTCAGCCGCCCCGGTTCAGTGGACGGCCCGGTCGGGGGGGCGGGCGGTGGCGACGAGGAGCGGCCACAGTCGTGGGGACAACCAGTCGTAGAAGGCGTGTGCGACGGGCTCGGTGGCGTTGCCGGCGAACACGTTGCCGGGCGCGTAGGAAGGTGTGTGGATCCCGTCGGGCTGGCGGACCTGCACCCCGTCGAGGTACTCGTGGTACACGCCGCCGGGCGACAGGATGGCGCCGTAGTCCACGATGCTGACCGTGCGCGGGTAGTCGGCCGCCACCTCGGCGATCAACCGGTCGTAGGTCCGGCGTCGCTCGGGGGTGTCGGCCGGAGATACCCCCACGCCGTCGGCGCTCGAGCCCATGGCCGGCATGGTGGCGAAGTCGAAGTGGGCGCCGTGGGCCGTACCGATCCGCACCGCCCTGCGCATCTGGTCCAACTCGTAGCGCTGGAAGGACGGCTGGGTGATGTTCCCCCAGTGGCCGTGACGGAGCATGTCCTGCACCTCCCAGGCTCCGGCCACGAAGAGAACGACGTCACCGGGGCCGGTGTCGGCGACCCGGGCGGTGTCCAGGGCGGGCCACTGGTCCGCCACCGGGGTCGCCTCGTTGCAGGCCGGGAACATCGCCTCCTGCGGCGTGGGCGGGGCGTTCGAGACCCAGGAGCCGATCGCCAACCCGCAGCCGAACAGGCCGCCGTTCTCCACGGTCGTCCCCGCCGGCGCGGTGGCGGCCAGCGCGTAGCCGAGGGTCAGCGCCGTGCTGTCCCCGAGGACGGTGACGATCGGCGGATCGTCGGCCGGGCCCGAGGGTCGGAACGGGTGGACCCGCACGGCCGCGGTGGCCGGTGTCACCGTGGCGGCCACGATGACGGCCACGGTGGCCCCCATGGCCAGGGCGGTCGGCCACACCGCCCGCAGCGACCGCCAGAAGGTCCCCTCCATCACCGGCCGCTCGACCAGGTAGTAGCTGAGTCCGGCCAGGACGAAGGTGGTGGCGAACCGCACGGCCAGGAGGGACAGGCCGGTGAGGCCGGTGCGGGCGGCGTCGAGCTCGATGAACACCGGGAAGTGCCACAGGTAGGCGCCGTAGGAGACGGTGCCCATCCACACCATGGGGCGCAGCGACAGGACCCGGGCCAGGGGCCCGCCGGGCACGCACACCGACCCCACCACGATGGCGGCGGCCGACAGGGCCGAGAGGAGGAACCCGCCCCGGTAGTCGAAGGCCACCGTGCCGGTCAGCGCATAGGTGAGGGTCAAGGTGCCGGCCACCCCGGCCAGGCCCACCACGGTGAGGACCCCCCGGGCCGTCGGGGAGGTGGCCACCGGGGCCATGCCCACCCGGCCCCGCCGGCGCTGGACGAGGGTCAGCACGCAGGCCAGGGCCGCCCCCACCAGGATCGACTGGGCGTGGGTGTCGGTGCCGAAGTAGAGCCGGGTGGTGTTGGCCAGCGGGTTGTAGAGCCAGGCCATCTCGGTGGCCGAGGCGACCACGCCCACCACCGAGACCCCGAGCAGGATCTCGATGCCCCGGGAGAAGCGCTTCCCGAGGTGGAGCACGGCCACCACCACCAGGGGCCACACCAGGTAGAACTGCTCCTCCACGGCCAGCGACCAGGTGTGGGTGAGGGGCGAGACGGCCCCGGTGGCCACGAAGTAGTTGCCGCTGGCCGCGATCTGCCACCAGTTGGAGAAGTAGAAGAGCGCCGACAGGGCACTCATCCGGAAGTCCGGGTAGAGGCCGGGCGGGTAGGCGAAGCGCACCACCAGCGAGACCACCACCAGCACCACCAACAGGGCGGGCAGCAGCCGGCGGGCCCGGCGCAGCCAGAAGGCGCCCAGCCTGATGCGGGCCGCCCGGGCCCACTCGCCCAGCAGCAGGCCGGTGATCAGGTAGCCCGAGAGCACGTAGAAGATGTCCAGGCTGAAGAAGCCGCCCTGCAGCCAGCCGACGCCGAAGTGGTAGCCCATGATGATGAGCAGGGCGAAGGCCCGCAGGCCGTCGAGGGCGACGACCCGCTCCCGGCCGGTGGCCGACGTGCGGACGTGGGCGGCCGTGGTGCTCCGACGGTGCCTCGGCGCTCCAGGTGCAGGCTGCGTCACCCGCATGAGTCTGGCATCCATCGGGTTCGGACGAACCGCGCCAGACCCCACCGGACGGCTCGCGGGGACACGAGTCCGATCACCGAGCCGAGCACGGCCCCGGCGAGGACGTCACCGGGGTAGTGCACTCCGCTGTGCACCCGTGAGTACCCCACGACGGTGGCCAGGGGTACGAGGGGGAGCGCCAGTCCGGGGATCTCTGCGGCCGCGCCGAGGGCGAAGGCGAAGGCCGAGGCGGTGTGACCGGACGGGAACGAGGTCGACTCCGGCATGCGGACGGAGTGATGGCGCGGCGAGGGGACACGTTCGGGGCGCACCCTGCGCACCAGCGGCTTGACGCCGAGGTTGGCGACGGCGGAGGTCGTGGCCAGGGCGGTGAGGCCGGACGCCGCCGCCCGTCGGCCGCGCCGCCCGCCGCCCGCGGCGATGACGGCGGCGATCCCCAGCCAGAGCCGGGAGTAGTCGGCGGCATTCGTGAGGACGACGAGGCCCCGGTCCAGAGACGGCGTCGGGGTGCCGGCGACCGCCTCGTAGGCCGCCTGGTCGAGTCGGTCCAACTCGTCGAGCATCGACCGTCGACCGGCGTTCGCCATGGAGATCCCCCGTTCTGCCGTCCGACGGGCGGCGTCGGTCGCCACCCGGGCGGCGATCGTACGTGGCGCGGTGACCGGAGTCCGACCGGGTCGTCGACCGGGTCCGACTCCGGGCGGGTCCGGCCCGGAGCGGGACTCTGCCATCCTGGGGGCACGCCGCAGCCTTGGCGCGGCGATCCACCGAGACGAGGAGATGCCCGTGACCAGCCGTGCCGATTTCACCGACGACGAGTGGCGCCTGGTCCTGGAAGGTCCGACCAGCGCCGGCATGCTGGTGGTGACGGCATCGAAGGGGGGCATGTTCCGGGAGACGTTCGCCATGTCCAAGGCCTACGCCGAGGCGCGGGCCGAGCACGGCGGGAGCGAGCTCCTCGACGCCGTGGTCGCCACCAATCCGAAGGTCGAACACGTGCACGCCGGATCGCCGGAAGCGGCCCGTGAGCGACTGCTCGGGATCCTCGGCGAGGCGGTCGCCCTGGTGGCCTCGAAGGCCGATATCGAGGAGCTCGGTGCCTACCGCCGGTTCGTCATCACCCTGTCGGAGAAGGTGGCCGCGGCCCACCGTGAGCACGGGGCGGCCGTGAACGACGCCGAGGCCCACACCCTCGAGGACATCAAGAAGGCCATCGGCGTCCCGTCGGCCTGATCGGCGCCGATGGGTCCCACGGCATGGAACCCCCGGGCCCGGAGCATCGGGTGGCGGGACCGTCAGCTGCGACGGACCCGGGAGCGGGGTCACATTAGCCGATCTGTAAACAGGTGATTACAGTTCGGACGTCGGCGCCGGAACAGCACCGTCCGCCGCCCCGGCGCCGTGCCGCGAGCGGGCCTCGATCACCAGCCGGCTGGCGGCCTGGCGCGACATGCCGAAGAGCTCCCCCACCTCGACGCCGCTCTTCCCCTGGGCCAGCAGCATCGACGTCAACGAGATGCGGATGTCCTTCCTGGCCAACTCGAAGTCCTGGAGGCGGTCGGACACGTCCCGACGGACGTCGGCGGACCCGACCGTACGCATGCGGGTGTCGAGGGGGACGGGATCCCGGGTGACCCGGAGGCTCTTCGCGATCACCTCTTCCTGGCGACCGAGAGCGTCCATCAGGTGGAGTGACGCCGCCCGGTACCGGGTGAGATCCGACGCTACCTGTTCGAGTTCGTCCGCCATGGCGATCAGGATAATGGGAGCGACACAGGGGTGTGACCTGCCTCGGGAGGATTCGGCCGTGGCCGGCGCAGGACGGTCCCACGGCATCGACCGCGTCGGACCGCTGCACCGTGGGAGGATGGCGCCGTGGAGGAATCCGTTTCATCGGGCGATCGTGGCCGGGTGGTGGCCGCGCTGCGCGAAGCCCAGCGGGCCTCCGATGAACTGCGATGCGAGCTGCATGCCAACCAGCAGGCGACGGACGTGCTGATCGAGGGGCTCGAGCAGGGCCTTCCGCTCGAGCAACTGCTCGACACGATCAATTCGGAGCGCATGCGTCCCCGCCTCACCGCGTCGCTCCAGGACTACGAGCGGAAACGTCGGGCGGCTCGGCTGCGGATCATCGCCCTGGCCCTGGAACAGGACATGACGGTGGAGGACATCCAGAAGCGGTGGGCCATCACCCGGTCACTGGCCGTCAGGAACATCCGGGAGGCTCGGGACCTCGACGGCCCCGGTGGACTCGACGGGCGAGGACCCTAGACGGCTCCTCGCCGGGGAGCGATCACCGGGTGTAGACGGTTGAAGGCCGAAATCCCCTGACCACACACGGGTGTTACGTGCAACAGTGAGGCATGCTGGCGGAGTGCGATGCCTGACGAACCGAGGGAACTCGCAGAGCTGACCCTGGAGATCGCCGCCACCCTCTTCGCCGGGACCGTGCTCCAGCTGGCGACGACGGACGGCGACCTCCGTGATCGGTTGATCGACGCCTACGGCGGCATGACCATGGAGGTCATGCGCTTCGCCCACCAGTTGCCGCCGGCGTTCGGGCTCCGCGTCGCCGACCTGCACGCCCACATGACGGGTGGCGACGGCGGCTTGGACGATGACGGACGCGAGTCACTCCGCCGGACGCTCGACGGTATGACCGGTCCCGAACTCGAGGAGACGGCCCGCAGGATCTGCTTCCTGTCCGACGATCTCAATCTCGAGGCCGTCCGGTCGTCTTCGACCGAACCGTCGGACGACTGGCCGGACGCCCCGAAGCTGGACTGACCCCTGCCGGTCCCGGTCGGATCCCCCGGGTCCCCCACCGTCGGCGTCCGGACGGATGGCGCCGTGCTTTCGGACGTGTTCCCCCCGACGAGTCGCCCGACCTGCCCGACCTACTCGATCTCGCCTTCGCCCTTGACGTCGGCGCCGATCTTGCGCATCTCCTCGTAGTGCTCGGCGACGCGCTCGGCATCGGCCGGATCCTGGTCGGCCAGGAAACGGTCGGCGGCATGCTCCTCGCGGTCCGTCGGCTGGGGACCGGCGTCGTGACCGTTCGTCACGGCTGACGCCCCGTCGTCCTCGGGCTGTGGTTCGGTACGTCCTTCGTCACTCGTCATCCGTGGATCTCCTCGTTCGCGTAGATCTGGCTCGTGCGTGTGATCTGCCGGGCGACCTACCCCGCGGTTCCCGTCACAAACGCGGCCCGGCCCGGCCGTCTGCTCCGACGACACGGTTGGAACGTTCGGGCCGGGGAATAGGAGGCACGGATCTACCGAAGCAGCTTTCGGAGGAAGTGTCCGGGTGGGTAGGACGTCCGGGCCCGAGCGGAAGAAGGTACGTCGTGGTTTCTGTGGGGGAGCGGAACACCGAGGCATCGTCACCCGGAGGCGGTGTCATCCGGACACTGATACCGGCGAGACTCGACCGGCTCGGATGGTCGGAGTTCCATACGCGGTTGGTGGTCGCCCTGGGGGTGGCCTGGGTGCTCGACGGGCTCGAGATCACCATCGCCTCGAATGTCACGAGTCTGATCAGCTCGAAGCAGTCACTCAACCTCTCGTCGGCGGGGGTGTCGTTCGCGGTCGGCACCATCTACCTCCTGGGCGAGGTGTTCGGCGCCTTGTTCTTCGGTCACCTCTCCGACCGCTGGGGACGCCGCAACCTCTTCATGGTGACGCTCGGCGTGTACCTGTTCGGCGGGTTCCTGACCGCCCTCACGTTCGGACACTCGACGTTCTGGGTCTACTGGCTGTACGTGTCCCGCTTCATCGCCGGCGCCGGTATCGGAGGGGAGTACGCGGCCATCAACTCCGCCATCGACGAGCTGATCCCGGCCCGGTACCGTGGACGGGTCGACATCGCGGTGAACGGCACGTACTGGGGTGGTGCCTTCCTCGGCACCATCCTGACCCTGCTGGTGGTCAACCACCTCCCGGTCAGCTATTCGTGGCGGGTGGCCTTCCTGTTCGGCCCGGTCCTCGGGGCGGTGATCCTCTTCGTCCGCAAGAACCTGCCCGAGAGCCCCCGCTGGCTGATCATGCACGGTCGCGAGGAGGAGGCCGAGGAGGCTGTCACCCGCATCGAGAAGGCGACCGAGGCGTCGGGCGGCTCCCTCGGCGACGTCGACGAGAGCAAGGCCATCGACGTCACGCCGGCCGCCGACATCGGATTCATCGCCCTGGCCCGGACACTCTTCGTCCACTACCCGAAGCGGGCGATCCTGGGTGCGAGCCTGATGATCACCCAGTCGTTCCTCTACAACGCCATCTTCTTCACCTACGCGCTGGTCCTCACCAAGATCTACGGTGTCAACTCGAAGGACACGGCGTACTACTTCATCTTCTTCGCCCTCGGGAACCTGGCCGGCCCCCTGATCCTCGGCCACCTCTTCGACACCATCGGGCGTCGACGGATGATCTCGGGTACGTACCTGCTCTCCGGAGCCCTGCTCGCCTTCTCCGCGGTGCTGTTCAACGCCGGAGTGCTCGACGCCGTCACCCAGACCGTCTGTTGGTGCGTCGTCTTCTTCTTCGCCTCCGCCGGTGCCAGCGCGGCCTACCTGACCGTCAGCGAGATCTTCCCGGTGGAGGTCCGGGCCAAGGCCATCGCCGTCTTCTTCGCCATCGCCCAGACGTTCGGCGCCGTCGGACCGTGGCTCTACGGGTACCTGATCGGCACGGGGCAGGACCATTTCCGGCTCTTCATCGGTTACATGATCGGAGCCGGCGTCATGGTGGCGGGCGGTCTCGTCGAGGCCTTCCTCGGCGTGGCCGCCGAGGGGAAGTCGCTCGAGGACATCGCCACCCCGCTGTCCACCGTCGACCGTCCAGGATCACTGTCGAACATCACGGGCGCCCCCCGGCCCCCGGCGGCCCGGACCAACTGGTACTGACCCGGAGCCCGGCCGTCGCCCGCCGCGGAGTCGATCGCCGGGGCCGGATCAGTCGGCGGGCGGTGCGGGGTCCGGCGCGTGCGCTCCCACCCGGCAGGGCGCGCAGGTCCCGACGATCTCGACCGTGTGCCCGACCTCGGTGAAGCCGTACTGGTCGGCCACCCGTTCGGCCCACGACTCGACCTCGGGTCCTTCCACCTCCACCGTCCGTCCGCAGAGACGACACACCAGGTGATGGTGATGGTGCCCCTTGACGCAGCGCCGGTAGCGGGTCTCGCCGTCGTCGCCGCGGAGGACGTCGACGTCCCCCGCCTCGGCCAACGACCGCAGCTGCCCGTAGACGGTCGTCAGTCCGACGTTCTCACCCCGGGCCCGGAGTTCACCGAAGAGGTCCTGGGCGGAGCGGAAGCGGTCCGAGCCGTCGAGCACCGCCGCCAGCGCCCGTTTCTGGCGGGTCGACCGTTCCTGGGGGGACCGGCGGGGGGTGCCCTCCCCCACGGGGTCCGTGTCCGCCCGGCTCATCGGGTCGGCGCGTCCTTCCATGGCGTCATAGTAGGCAGCAGCCCTCCGCCCGGCCGTCACCCGTCTCTTCGGACTACTTGCAATGGTTACCATTTTGGTTTAGCTTATCTGAAATCAACGCAGATAACAGCGCCTAGCGCAGAGGCTCGGCCCACCCGTGAAACCCCTTCCGACAGCCCCCGTCCGGCCTGGTCGCCGTCACCGTCTGGTGGTCGGCGTCGTCCTCGCGGTGGGGGCCGCCACCCTCGCCGCCTGCGGGTCCCCGGGTGGGGGGGCCGCGCCCGCCGGTCACGGCCCGGTGCGTATCGTCGCCGGCCAGAGCCAGTACGGGAACGTGGCCGCCCAGGTCGGCGGTAAGTACGTCTCGGTCGCTTCGATCGAGAGCAATCCGGATACCGACCCTCACACCTACGAGGTCAGCCCGGAGGTGGCCGACGAGATCTCGACCGCCCAGATCGTCATCCAGAACGGCGTCGGATACGACGGGTTCATGGACAAGGTGGAAGCGGCCACACCGAGCCCCACCCGCAAGGTCATCAGCGCGCAGCAACTGCTCGGGCTGCCGGACGACACCCCGAATCCCCACCTCTGGTACGAGCCGAGGACCATGCCGGCGGTCGCCTCCAGGCTGGCGGCCGACCTGTCCGACCTCGAACCCGCCCACGCCGCCTACTTCGAGGCGAACGCCGCCCGGTTCGTGTCGTCGCTGGCTCCGTGGCTGGCGGCCATCGCCGCGTTCCGGAGGACCCACGGCGGAGCGACGGCAGCCACGACGGAGCCGGTCGCCGACTACCTCCTGGAGGCCATGGGCATCGTCAACCTCACGCCGTTCCGCTTCCAGGCGGACGTCATGAACGGCACCGACCCGTCGCCCCAGGACATCACCTTGGAGGACGGCCTGCTCTCTGGCCGCCGTGTGCAGGTCTTCTGTTACAACGAGCAGGTCGCCGACCCCCTGACCACGTCGATCCGGCACGTCGCCCAGGATGCCGGGGTGCCCCTGGTGGCGGTCTACGAGACCATGCCCACCCCCGGATACGACTACCAGTCCTGGATGCTCGCCGAGGTGAACGCCATCGAGGCGGCGGTGGCCCACGGCGTCTCGACCGAGCATCTGTGAACCGTCGTACGCTGCGCTCCGTGGGATCGTCCGACGCCGTGCTCGAGGTCGACGGTCTCTCCGTCGACCTCGGACGTCGGCGGGTCCTCGACGGCGTGACCTTCTCCGTGGCGGCGGGCAGCTTCACCGGTCTGATCGGCACCAACGGGGCCGGAAAGACGACGCTGCTGCGGGCCATCCTCGGTCTCGTCGCCCCGGCCTCCGGTCGGATCCTCCTCGGGGGCGAGGATCGGGGGGCGCGGGCGGGGGGGCACCGGACGGTCGGCTACGTCCCCCAGAAGATCTCGCTCGAACCCGACATGCCCATGCGGGCCCGTGACCTCGTGGGCCTCGGGTTGGACGGTCACCGCTACGGCCTGGTGCGACCGGGTGCGGCACGACGTCAGGCCGTGGACGAGATGTTGGAAGCCGTCAACGCCACCGCGTTCGCGGACGCCCGCGTCGGGTCGCTGTCGGGGGGCGAGCAGCAGCGCATCATGATCGCCCATGCCCTGATCGGACGGCCGAAGCTCCTCCTCCTCGACGAGCCGTTGGCCAACCTGGACATCCGCAGCGGGCAGGAGGTCGTCGAGCTGCTCGACGGGATCGCCACCGGGCAGGGGGTGGCCGTCCTGCTGTCGGCCCACGACATGAACCCGCTGCTCCCGGTGATGGACCACCTCGTCTACCTCGCCGACGGCCGGGCGGCGAGCGGCACCACCGAGGAGGTCGTCCGCACCGAGATCCTCTCCCGTCTCTACGGACATCAGGTCGAGGTCGTGCGGGCCGCCGGTCGGGTGCTGGTGGTGTCGGGTTTCGAGGACGGCCACCACCACCGCCACGACCGCGATCCACGCTCGGGCACGGGCTGAGAGGAGCGGGCATGTCGCTGCTGTTCGAAGCGGGGTTCTTCTCGAGCGGACCGGTCCGGGTTGCGCTGGTCGTGGGGGGAGTCGTCGCCGTCATCAGTGCCCTGGTGGGGACGTTCACCGTGATCCGGGGCCAGTCGTTCGCCGGTCACGCCCTCTCGGACATCGGCACCGCCGGCGGGTCGGGGGCGATCCTGGTGGGCGTTCCGACGCTCTACGGTTTCGTGGCGATGAACCTGGCGGCGGCCGGTGTGATGGAGTTGATCGGCATCCGCCGGCCCCGCGGTCGGGACGTGGCCACGGGCATCGTGCTCGGGGCATCCCTGGGCCTGGCCGCCCTGTTCCTCTACCTCGACACGGTCCACACCTCCACGACGGGGGCGACCGTCAACGTCCTCTTCGGTTCGATCTTCACCGTCTCGACCGGCACCGTCCCGCTGGTGGTCGTCCTGGGTCTGACTTCGGTCGCCCTCATCGCCCTCGTCTACCGGCCGCTCCTGCTGAGCTCGGTCAGTGACGAACTGGCCCGGGCCAAGGGGGTGTCGACCCGGCGGGTGGGCATCGCGTTCCTGGCCGCCCTCGCCATCGCCGTCTCGCTGTCCGCCATCACCATCGGGGCGATCCTCTCCACGGCCCTTCTGATCGGACCGGCGGCGGCGGCCCTCCGGCTCACCAAACGGACGGGGCCGGCGATCGGGGTGGCCGCCGGACTCGGGGTGGTGGCGACCTGGCTCGGCATCCTCCTCGCCTACGACAGCGCCAGCTGGTCCTCCACCGGGCAGGGCTGGCCGGCCAGCTTCTGCATCGTCCTGATCGTGTTCGTCGTGTACCTGGCCGCATCGGCGGCGTCGCGACTGACCGGGCGGCGGGACCCGGTCGCCGGGAGTGAGTCCCGCTGATGTTCGCTCCCTTCATGATCACCGCCTGGGAGGCGTCGGCGGTGGTGGCGGTGGTGGCGGGCGTGGTCGGATTCTTCACCGTGCTGCGGGGGTCGGCGTTTGCCGCGCACTCCCTCCCGAACGGTGCCTTCGCGGGCGCCGCCGGGGCGAGCCTCATCGGGGCCAACGAGCTGGTGGGCCTCGGGGTGTTCGCGGTGGCCGGGGCGGTGATGATCGCCACCCTCGGACGGCGGGCCCGCAACGACGTGGCCACCGCGCTGACGATCGTCGTCATGCTCGGGCTCGGCGACCTCTTCCTCTCCCGGACCACCGAGTACGCCCAGGAGATCTACGCCCTGCTCTTCGGCGAGGTGCTGGGAGTCTCGAGCGCCGAGTTGCTGCCGACCATCGGTATCGCCGTGGTGTGCCTGGCGGCGGTGGCCGTCCTCTACCGTCCACTGCTCCTCACGTCGATCGCCCCCGAGGTGGCGGAGGCGCGGGGCATCCGCCGCGGCCGGATGGATCTCTACTTCCTGCTGGTCCTGGCCCTCGCCACCACGGCGGCCGTGCCGGTGGTGGGATCGTTGCTCATCTTCAGCCTCCTCATCGGTCCGCCGGCCGCCGCGGGGGCGATGACGAAACGCCCGCTGGTGGCGATGGGGCTGGCGGTCGTGATCGCGCTGGCCACGGTGTGGTCGGCCATCGCGCTGTCGTACCAGCTGAACCTGCCCGTCGGCTTCTTCGTCGGTACGATCAGCGCCCTCGTCTACGCCGTCGGCCGGGCTTGGGGTGCGTGGCGTCCGTCGACGCGCTCCACCCCGGCCCCCGGCTCCGCGCCCGCACTCGCCGACGCCCGCCACTGAGGCGTTCGCCCGGCGGAGGGATCCTTCGGGGGGGGGACGGCGGCGATCCGGCCACGCCTCTCGGCCGGAACTGGATGCTGATCCGGGGGCCGACCGGCCGACCGGTCTTCGGCACCGCGTGCTCCCACGTCCGCTGGCAGCTGCCGCCCATCGTCAGGAGGTCGCCGCCGCCCACGGTGAAGCGGAGGCACCGTCCGCCGCCCCGCCGCGGTCGGAGGGCGAGCGTCCGGGGACAGCCCAGGGAGACGATGGCGACCAGGGTGTCCTCGGTGGCGCCTCGTCCGATGGTGTCACCGTGCCAGGCGACACTGTCGGCGCCGTCCCGGTAGAGACAGAGCCCGACGGTGGCGAGGTCCCCACCGGGCACGCCGCGGTAGTGGCGGGCCAGGGTGGCCATCGCCTCACCGAGCAGGGGGTGGGGAAGCTCGACCCCGGTGCCGAAGCTGGCCAGGAGGCGGGGTACGGCGACCGTCCGGTCATACATCACCCGCTCCTGGGATCGCCACGGGACCGCGTCGGCCAGGTCCTCGAAGAGCAGGTCGGCCCGTTCCACCCAACCGGGCAGGTGGTCGAGCCACGCGCCGTCGGTCAGGGGGATCCGGTGGATCAGCCCGTCGAGCGGCCGGAGACCGGTCGTGGCGCCGGTGTCGAAGAGCGAGCCCTGCACGGAGGCCATCGGTGCAGTGTATACGAACACATGTTCGTATACACTGGCCCCGGGATCAGGTCCGGAGCACGACGCCGGTCAGGCCAACTGCTCCATGAACTCCAGACGGATGCCCCCCGGGGCGGTGACGAAGGCGATCCGTCGCCGACCGAACGTTCCCTCGACCACTTCCGGGCCCCAGACGACCTCGTGCCCCTCCAGCTCCGCGTCGAGGTCGTCGGTGAAGAGGGCGGGATGCAGGAAGCACTCCTCGGGCAGGTCGACGTCGTCCTCGTAGATGGCGTGGGTGAACAGGGTGATGGCCACCGGTCCGAGGGCGACGTCGGCCCGCTCGCCGTTCCTCCAGTGCATGCGGTCACGGACCTGCGCGCCCGCCCGTGTGTAGAAGGCGCACGCCTCGTCGAGGTCGGCGACCTTGATCGCCAGGTTGGCCAGCCCGGTCACCGCCATCTTCACCCTCCCGTGTGTCGGTCCTCTGCGCACCTTACGGCGCCGGCCGGGTGCGGGCATGCGGTGCCACGGGCGCTCAACCGGGGGGAGTGGCGTCGAGCAGGTCGGTCACGGGACACACGTCGACGAAGTCGCGACTACGGGCGCACGACGGGGTGCTCGGCGGAGAGTCCGATGCCGTCCCGAGGAACTGCTCGACGGCCTGGGCGACACCCCCGGCGATGACCTGTTGGTCCTCCGGGGTGACGGCGATCGACCCCTCGTAGGGATCGGTCAGGTAGAGCGGCTCGATGACCGCACCCGGCATCAGGCTCGGCGAGGCGGAGAAGCCCGCGAGTGCGGGCCCGAGCAGGAGGAGGTGGTCGTAGCTGGCGGCCAGGGCGGCCAACGCGCTGGACGACGAGGTCTCGACCGTCGACCCGAAGCCCGAGTCGGGGTTCGCACCGTCGTCGGGGATTCCCCAGCCCTGGGCGTTCATGGCCGACAGGACGTCACTCTGGAGCAGCTGGGCGAACTGCTGGTTGGCCTGGGCGAAGGGACGGTCGGCGTCGTACAGGGAGAGGCTCCCGGCGTCGGACGAGCTGTACCCGGTGTCCATGTAGATCCCGACCAGCAGGTCGGCGCCCGCCAGGTCGGCGCAGATGTCCCGGGCCACCACGTCGTCGTGGACCCCGAGCAGGGACAGCTCGTTCCCGGACACGTCCGCCGGGTTGAGGCGGACCACCGTGGTATCCGCCGTCCTCGACACCACCACCCGGAAGCCGTCCGCCCGCAGTCGGTCGGCGGCATCCAGCTCGATGGCGAGGTTCACCGTGGACTCGGACACGGTCTGGCCGGTCGTGGTCGACCCGACGCCGCCGGGGTCGATGCCACCGTGTCCGGCGTCGAGGAACACCGTCTGGTGCCGGTCGCCCGAGGTGGGGGGAGGGCCACACACGCTCCCTTCGCCATGGCCGTCGGGTCGATGGCGATGGGACCCGGGCCGGCGTGGGTGGCGGCGCCGGCCGGGACGGTGAGCCCCGCCGCCCCTGGCACCAGACCGGTCGCTGTCGCGACCACCAGGCTCGCCAGGCCGACGGCGAGGGCGAGTCCGTTCCCGCGGGTGGGTCGTCGGTCCGTTGCGCTCATGGGTGGCGGTGTCCGGCCTGATCCGTGCCGTCGCCCGGTCGACCGGACACCGTCCAGTGTGCCATGCGCCCGGAGCGTCTCCCGGTCGGGGGTGGGGGTCGGGTGGGATGGCGATGGGGACCGCGCCCACGTGGAGGGGCCGGTTCGCGCCGGACCGTCCCCAGTGTGTCACGGGGTCAGGACGACCCCCACGCGACCGCCGGGCCGGGGACCGGGGCGGTCGGGTTCAGGCAGCGAGCTGGAGGTCCGAAGCCCGGGCCGAGGACGCCTCGCGCACCTTGGCGGCCACCGAGGGGGCCAGCTCCAGGATCGAACGGAACTCGCCCACCGAGCTCACCAGGACGACCAGGTCGGTGGTCGCCGTGACCGTGGCGGTGCGGGGTGAGCCGGCGAGCAGTCCCATCTCACCCTGGAAGTCACCCGGTCCCACGTCGGCCACCCGGACGACGCCGTCGGCGGTCCGGCGGGTCACCTGGGCCGTGCCGTCGAGGATGACGATGAACTCCTTGGCGGGCGCGCCCTCGCGCATCAGGACGTGGCCCTTCGGAAGGTGCAGGTAGCTCGTCATCGAGCTGATCTGCTGCAGTTGCGCCCGGGTGCACTCGCTGAACAGGTCGAGCTTGTCCAGGCGGATCGGGTTCGTTGCGGCCAGCATGTCGGGGACTCCTTCGCTAGCAGGTGGAAATCAGCTGCTAGCAACAGTATAACGGTCCGATCGTGTGAACACATCATTTTTTTGCGACTCATCGCTTCATAAGATGCTCGACATCAGGGCTTCCAACCTCCCGGACATCGGGATCGTCCCTGGCGTCGGGTCGCGGGTGGCGCGGGTGACGGGCGGGGCCCGGGGCCCTCAGGGGTGGTGAGCAGGCACCTCGGGGGGCGCGACAAGGTGTGCCGGTCAGGAGATCCCGTCGGCCGCCAGGGCGGCCTCCAGGATGTCGGCCATCTGCTGCTCGCCGGTGGCGTTGGGATGTACCGAGATGCCCCCGGACGTCGAGATGATGGCGTTGATCCACTGCTTCGAACCGCTGGCGCACGATCCGTGACCCACGAACTGACTGTAGGTCGACACGTAGTGGACGCCGGCGGCGGCCGCCGCGGCCTGGATCGTCGAGTTGAGATCCAGCTCGAGGTTGTTTAGGTAGGTCGTGTCGCCGTTGGTGAGGGGCACCGTCGGGTAGCAGCCGCCGCTGGACGGGAGGATGTCCGGGTAGCCGAGGACGTACACCGCGGCGTTCGGCGCATCGGCCCTGACCGCGGCGAAGGTGCCGTGACGGTGGACGCGTCCGCCGCCACCTCGTTGGTGAACGTGTTGCCGTAGACGGCCTTGCACGGTGAGCCGATGTTGAAGACGTCGAGGATGTCGGTGGCGCCGCAGGCCAGCAGGGCCGAGACGAACAGGTCGTTGTCATTGCCACCGTCGGTCAGCGTCACCAACTGCGTGGCCGGTGACAGCGCGTCCACCTGGGGCCCGACCCCGGGGTACTGCGAGGAGGACGTGACGTTGGCGGAGTCCGCCCCCGAGCAGGAGACATCGGTGAGTGACGCACCGAGGTACACCGCCGTGTCATAGGGGTAGCTGGCCGACGACTGCAGACACAGGAGGTTGCCGGTCGTGGGTCCGTCCAGTGGGCCCGCCGAGTACGAGTCACCCAGGGCCACGTAGTCGAGCTTCGACGACGCGTGGGCGGCGGGGGCGGCCACGCCGATCCCCACGAGTGTCGTGACGGCCAGCAGGCCGCTCGCCAGTGTCGCCCGGCCGAGCGCCCGCCGCCGGCCGGTGATCGCCGTGATTCCCATGGTTCCCCCTTGGACTCATCGGGGATCCTTCCGCTGTGCGGAACCCCCCGGGCACGGACCGTCCGAGGAGCCGGTCCCGCGATCCGATGTGCACGGCCACCGGAGCACCGACCGAAGACCTGTCGCCTCGGTCGACCCCCCTCCGATGCAGCCGTCTCCAGGATATCGCCCATCGTCCGCCGCAGCCCGGGATGTCGCCCCGTCGGTGGATCAGTCGACGGTCGGGAGGTGCCCCTGCTCGCGCAGGTACGCCACGGTGTCACGGAACGTCTCGATGACGGGTCGGTAGGTGAGTCCCAGGTCGGACAACGTGGCCGAGTCGTCGGTGGGCGGACAACCCGTCATGACGATCGCCGCCTCCTCGGTGAGCGGGACCTCGACACTCACCCCGGTCCGCCGCTGATCGTCCAACTCCCGACCGAGAGCGATCATCTCGTCGGCCGTGACCTCGTGCCGGGCGACCTCCGTGCCAGCTCCGGCGCTCAGCAGATCCACCCAGTCCGACCACGTGACGTACGTCCCACCGGCCAGGTAGCGGCGGGGCCCCCGGCCGGGCCGGACGGCTCGGGCCAGGAGTTCGGCGGTGTCGCGGACGTCGATGACACCGATCCCGCCGGGGGGCACGAGCATCATCGACCGGAGCGCCCCGAGCACGCCGGCGAAGCTGCTGTCGAGATGGGGTGAGTGGGGTCCGTAGACACCGCCGATGGCCATGCTGGTGACCGGATGTCCCTGCGCCTGGAACTCGCGGACGAGGAGTTCGGCCCGGCTCTTCGACGCGGTGTAGGGCGACAGCGGTTCGGCCAACGGGGACAGGGGGGTGATCACCTCGAGCGCCGATGGCAGGTAGATCGAGACGCTCGACGTGTAGACGACCGGATCCATCTTCAGCTGCACGGCCTGCGCCAACACGTTGCGGGTACCGTCCACGTTGACGTCGTCCGTGGCTCCGACGCCGGTCGACACGCCGACGTGCGCGGCGGCATGGATGACCGCCTCACAGCCGTCGAGGGCCGCCGCTACGGATCCCGGATCGGTCACGTCACCCGGAACGGCTTCGGCCGCCACGCCGAGGGGTCCGAGGACCCGGGCGACCATCTCAGGGCGCCGCGCCATGATGCGGACCTCGTGCCCGTGTCGGACCAGGGCCGCCGCCGTGTGGGACCCGACGAATCCCGTCCCGCCGGTCACGGCGACCCTCACGGTGAGGTCAGGCGGGTGGACACGATGGGCAGGTCGGCGTAGGTGCGGATGCGGGGTTGCGCGGCATGGCTCGACGGGTGTCCCCCGACGGGAGGTGGAGCACCGGCCCTACTCCTTGAACCGGAACGTCGTGGCCGTCGAGAACTTGGTCATGGTGACCTCGGGCAGCTCCTCGGCCCGGACGTCACCGCGCTCCACCGTCCAGTGCCCCGGACCTATGGACCGCACGGCGAGGTGGGGATCGACGGCGGTCGCGATGGCGGAGAGCGGCTCCGACCGCCCGGACCGGAGTTCACCGATCCACGACGGGAAGCCGACCTCGTGCAACGCAGGACAGTCGCCGAGCCGCAGATGGACCCGGTCGTCCTGGAGTTCGACGGTCCAGTCCACGTAGGCCCGGGGTCGAAATGCCGGATGCAGCTCGAACACCGTGGCGGCGTCCTCGAGGCCGGATCCGGTGGCGAAGGCCCGGACGAGCCGCTCCGCCGTCCAACCGGCGATGCCGATGAACTGACGGATGACCGCCTCGCGGGTCTCCTCGGGTGGGAGTCGGGTGCCGACCGCCCGGGCGAACGACTGGGCCAGGAGATGTCCCTGCAGATCGACTTCGTCGATGATCGCCCGCAACGCTCCCGTGGCGAAATCGTTGTGACGCAGCTCCGGATCGAGGGGCCGGCGGTAGTCGGCGAACCCGTCGTCCAGAGGACCGGCGATGGTGGCGAGGGGTAGCCGGGCCGCCTCCGAACGTCCGACCACCGAGGCGAGTTCCGGGGTGGGGGTGGGGTCGAGGGTCTCGTCGATGGTGACGGTCCACGCACAGTGCGGAAGGCGGTCGGCCGGAGTCCGAGGTGGGCGGTGGACGGGCCGCATGCGCAGCCGCGGATTGGTCGCCCATCCGGTCGCGTCGAAGGTCGGGTCTTCGATGTCGTGGCACATGGCCACCACGTAGTCGTCACCCATGGGTTCGACATCCATCAGCGCACCGCAGTGGGCGAGGTGGAACGTGCCGTGGTGGTCGTCCTGCACGGCCAGACGGAAGTCCATGAACTCGAGGGGCGAACCGATGTCGAACTGCAGGCCCTTCAGGGCCACCTCGACGGTGTCCCCCTCGAAGCCCAGGAGTTCCTGCATCCGCTTCGAGTAGACGGGACTGGCCCCCATCCACTCGTCGATGGCCACGTCGCGCATGAAGGCGACACCGTGGGGGATCACCACCGGCATTCCGGACCGGTCGATGACGTGTCCGGCCAGGAGGTGTTCCCGGGTGAGGACGGCCAGTTCGTCGTGACTCAGCGACGACACCGAACGCGCCCCGACCGGCGCGCCGTCAGCTCGGGATTGATCCATCGGGCCCCTCCGGCATGGGTCTCAGGTCCCGCACGGGTCGGGACCTCTGGCAGGTTTGCAGGTGTCAGAACAGGTGTCAACCCCCGGGTGCCGACCCGCCACCGGTGACGGTGGGCGGACCCGGGTGAGGCGTCGATCTCCGGCCCGGGATCAGGCCGGGTCGCAGTTGCTCCGGACCTACTGTCTGCCCCACGAGGCCACCACGACGGCCGACGACGCCTGACCGGTGCAGCATCTGCACCCCGACGAAGGGACAACGCCATGACCGACGACTCCGCATCCTACGAACGTGGTCTCGAGATCCTAAGAGACGTCTACGCGGGTGACGTCGTCACCCTGCCCGAGGGCACGATGGCGTTCAACGACGTCATGGTCCCGACCCTCTTCGACCAGGTCTGGCGGCGTGACGTGCTGGACATCCGCTCACGCCGGCTGCTGCTCATGGGGGTCATCGCCGCCAACGGCCAGGTCGACACGTGGAAGATCCAGGCCCGGGCCGCGCTCAAGCGGGGAGAGCTCACCCCGGACGAACTGCGGGAGACCCTGGTCATGCTCGCCCCCTATGCGGGGTACCCGAACGTGTCCGGCCTGATCGTTCCGTGCGAGGAGGTCATCGGCACCTGGATCGCCGACGGCTCGCCCGGGTGGGGCGACGAGGACGGTCCGGCGTAGTCCGCCGGAGCCGGACCCGACGGGAGGCGCCCACGTTCCGCTCCGGTGCGTCGTCCGGTCCGATCGGGACCCCTGCGCAGCCAGACACGCTGGGTTAGGGTCACGGGATCGGCGCAGGCCGAGTGTCCGGATCTGGGGAACCGGAGATGTGAAGGGGGAGCATGGAGGGAGCATTGGGTGGGTCGCGTCGACGCCGCGTCTGCTCTCCGACCGAGGAGCGCGCACGGGGGCGGTGCGTCGCGGGCCCGGCGCCGCGGTTGGCGGCCGGTGGGGGTGGCCGCCGCACTTGTAGTCATACCCGTCCTGGCGACCCCGCTGGCTCCGCCGGGGTCGGCATCGGCGAGCCCGGCTCCGACGGCTCCGACCGCTCCGACGGTGTCGACGGTCATCGGAGGAACGGGATTCGGACCGGGTACGTCGATCGCCCAGGACCCGGTGGGGTTGGCGGCCACGAACTCCGGGTCCCTCGACATCGGGGACGGGACGGCCATGGTCGTCCGGTCCCTCGCCCCGTCGGGCACCGAGACCACGGTGGCGTGTGCCGGCAACATCGCCACCCTGGGCTACGGGGGAGACGGGGGGCCGGCCACGGACGCCTCGTGCAACACGCCGGACGGGCTCGTCACCGACGGATCCGGCGATCTGTACCTGGCCGACGACCAGAACAACCGGGTCCGACTGGTGGCCTCCACCGGTGGCACCCACTTCGGCCAGTCGACCAGCGCGGGGTCCATCTCGACCGTGGCCGGCAACGGCACGTGGGGCTACAGCGGAGACGGGGGGCCGGCATCGGCGGCCGAACTGGCCTATCCGGCCGGCATCGCCCTCGACTCCTCCGGCAACCTCGTGTTCTGCGACTCGGGCAACGCCGCCGTGCGGGTGGTGGCGGCCTCGGACGGCACCTTCTACGGGATCGCCATGACCGCCGGCGACATCTACACCGTCGCCGGGACCGGGACACCCGGGTCGTCGGGCAACGGGGGTCCGGCCCGCCAGGCCGAGCTCGACCAGCCGGACGGGCTCGCCATCGACAGCCACGGCAACCTCGTGGTGGCGGACCTCGCCAACAATCAGGTCCGGGTGGTGGCCGCCACCGACGGCACCTTCTACGGACGTGCCATGACCGCCGGTGACATCTACGGAGTGGTGGGCACGGGGCACGCCGGGTTCGCCGGGGACGGGGGGCCGGCCACCGGGTCGGAACTCGACCGGCCGGCCGGAGTCGCCGTCGACGGCCAGGGCGACCTGGTCGTCGCCGACACCGCGAACAACCGGGTCCGGGTGGTGGCGGCCCGGTCGGGGACCGTGTTCGGACGGACCGTCCGGGCGGGTGACATCTACACCGTCGTCGGCACGGGCACGGCGGGCTTCAGTGGCGACGGAGGGGCGGCCGGACACGCCGCCATCGATCATCCGGGGGCCGTGGTGGTCGAGGGGAACGGTGACCTCGTCGTGGCCGACACCGGTAACCACCGGGTCCGGGTCGTCGCCTCCCGCACGGGGGTCGCCTTCGGTCAACGCATCGCGGCGGGAACGATCCGGACGGTGGCCGGCACCGGACGCCTCGGCGGGTACTCGGGCGACGGGCGCCCGGCGGCCGGCGCGCTCCTCAACCTGCCCACCGGGGTCGCCGTGAGCGGGTCGGGAGACGTGGCCGTGGCCGACCAGAACAACAACCGGGTCCGGCTCGTCCCGGCACGGTCCGGACACGCCTTCGGACAGTCGTTGGTCGCCGGCGACATCACCACGGTGGCGGGAACCGGAAGCGCCGGTGACGGCGGTGTGGGTGGCCCGGGCCGGGCCGCGGAGCTCGACGCTCCGTCGGCGGTGGCGTTCGACGCACACGGGAACCTGGTCATCGCCGAGTTCGCCGGCAACCGTGTCCTCGTGGTGGCCGCCACGAGCGGCCAGTTCTACGGCCGGTCGATGGCCGCCGGAGACCTGTACGTGCTGGCCGGGACCGGGGCGCGTGGGCAGCCACGGCGACGGGGGTCCCGCCACCGACGCCGAGCTCTATTCCCCCGAAGGTGTGGCGATCGACTCCGCCGGAGATGTCCTCGTCACCGAGTTCTACGGCAATCGCGTCCGGCTGATCGCCGCTTCGACCGGCACCGCCTTCGGTCGGAACGTGCAGTCCGGCCACATCTACACGGTGGCCGGGACCGGAGCCGCCAGCAGCACCGGCGACGGCGGGCCGGCCACCTCGGCCTCGATCGACCAGCCCATCGGCGTGGCCGTGGACGCCCACGGGAACCTGGTGGTGGGGGACTACATCGGCGATCGGGTTCGGGTCGTCGCCGCCTCCAGCGGCACCTACTACGGGATCCCCATGACCGCCGGGGACATCTATACGGTCGCCGGCGACGGCACCCAGGGGAAGGCGGGTGAAGGCGGCCCGGCGGTGTCGGCCGAGCTCTCCTCCCCCGCCGGCGTCGCCGTCGACCGGTTCGGGAACCTGATCGTGGCGGACTCGGCGGCCGACGAGATCGACGTCGTGGCCGTGTCGACCGGCACCTTCTACGGGCTGCCCATGGTGGCGGGGGAGATCGGGACGATCACGGGCGGGGGAACGGCGAGCTGTGAGACCTCCCGGCGGTCGCCCGTGCCGCCCGGTGCCGACGGCCTCTCGAATCCGCTGGGTGTCGCTGTGGCTCCGGACGGCTCGCTCGTGGTGTCCGACACCGCCAACAATTGCGTCCGGGCTCTGTCCGGTTCGACGGGAGGAGGTGCGTCGTGAGTGGCTACCTGTCGGTCCGCCCCGGTGGTCGTCGACCCGTGAGCCCGCGCCGACGCGTCCTCGGGGCTCTCGTCATCGTCCTACTGGTCCTGTCGGGGTGCAGTTCGGCGGCGGCACCGGCGCCGACGGGCTCGGCGACGACGTCGTCGGCCCCCAAGTCGGGCTACCTCGTCTACTGGGACCAGGACGAGGAGGTCGACTACTACAGCTCGGCCGACGGCTCGCAGGGGCAGCTCATGGCTCCGTGGGACCTGAACGGACAGACGTGCGTGCTCAATGACGGGACCGGTCGCTTCGTCGGTGGCTCGGACCCGACCAATCCGAGCCAGCTCAACCCCGGAGGTCCTCCGAACTATCCGTTCAAACAGCCGCCCGACAGCGAGGAGATGAACAACGTCCACGGTGGGTTCACCGGCAAGACGCTCTACGTCCCGGGGCCCTTCCGCATGGCACCGGGCCTTCCGGGTCAGGATGCACCGGCGGACGACACCGGGGTCTACAACGGTCAGTCCACGTACACCGGGTGCGCCGTCGACGGGGAGCACAACATCTTCGCCAGCGACATCGGGACGGCCCAGGGCTCGTTCCCGATCCCCACCGACGGTCGCCTGATCGAGTGGTTCGCCCCCTCCTACACGAGCGCCTGCATCCTCTACGGACCCGACGCCGGGGGAGTCGGGCCGAACCACACCGACGGCACGGGCGGACTCTCGCAGCCGGGCATGATGACCGCCCTGCCGAACGGCAACATCCTGGTCCCCCAGGCCGGTTCGGCCTCGGGCGGATTCCCCGGTGACGTGCTCGAGTTCGACCATGCGTCGTTCCCGACGAGTGCCTCGCAGTGCTCCGACGGCCGCTACCCGCGTTCCCTCATCAAGTCGTCGGTGTTCTTCCAGGCGACGACCGACAACCTGCCGGTGCCCATGGGGGTCGCCCACGATCCGACCTGTGACTGCTACGCGATCTCCTCGATCTTCGGTGGCGGCGCGGACGACGCGGTGATCAAGTGGTTCACGGCGGACGGCACACCCGTCGACCGGCCGAGCGTCGACGGTGAGTCGCTCGCCAGCTTCGGCAGCGATCCGGACGGCTTCAACCCGTTCGGCATGGCGTTCGCTCCCGACGGGACCCTCTATTTCGTGGACATCCACATCACCTGCTCGGCCCCGCTCACCAACTGTGGGCCCTCGAACTACGAGGGTCGGGTCATGTCGGTGCGTTTCGGGCCCGGTCGGGTACCCGGAGCGCCGACCACGGTCGCCGGGCACTTCGCGTTCCCGACCAGCGTCACGATCTGTGTGCCGACCCGACAGGTCTGCCCGTTCCCCGATCACCGGACCCCGTTGCCGACCCCCGAGAGCCCGTCCGAAGGGGAATGACCTTGTCCGACCGGATCTCGCGTCCCCTCCGGGCGGCCCGTCGCGGAGTCCTGGTCGCCACGCTCGTGCTGTCGGCGGGTTGCTCGGCCGGGGCCGAGACCCTGACGAACTCCACCGCGTCGACGGCTCCGCCGTCCTCGTTGCCGTCCGGGAGCTGGGCGAGCTTCGGGAACGGTCCCGAGCACGACTTCACCGGGCCCACCACCCTCACGAAGTCGACCGTCGGCTCGCTCCGGCAGGCGTGGTACTTCCCCACCGGCGACGCCGTCACCGCCACCCCGACGGTGGTCGACGGCGTGGCCTACTTCGGATCGTGGGACACGAAGTTCTACGCCGTCGATGTGGCCACGGGGGCGTTGCGCTGGTCGTACCAACTGGACTCGCAGACCGGTGTCACCCCGTACCCCGGGGAGCAGCCACGCACCGACGACTCCGACGGCGGACTGGTGACTTCGACGGCCTGGTACGAGCCGGGTGCGGGCGGCCGTCCGAATCTCGTCATCTTCGGGGGCGGCTACACCCTCTACGCCATCGATGCCGACACCGGACAGCTCTACTGGAAGCACATCTACGACGGCCTGCCCGAGCGCCCCCCGAGCCCGACCACCGACCCCACCCGGATCTTCTCGTCGCCCATCGTCGAGGACGGAAACGTCTACTTCGGGACGAGCACGGACGGGCAGGCGGGCGAACGCGGTTACATCGTGGCGGCCAGCCTCCAGACGGGTGACCCGGTCTGGATCCATCAGACGGACGTGAACTCGAAGGGGACGATCCTGGACGACGGCTGTGGCGGGGTCTGGTCATCGGGCAGTTACCTGCCGGGCCTGGACGACGTGGTCTTCACCCTGGCCGACTGCAACGACGGGAACGTCCAGACCACCCTGGCCGAACGCGTCGTCTCCCTCGACGCCCGGACCGGATCTGTGCGATGGACGACGAGCGTGGGCGGACCGAACCGGACATGTGACTTCGACGAGGTCGGCACCAATGTCGGTCTCGCTCCGAACGGCACGCCGGACTTCCTCGGTGCCTACGGCAAGGACGGAAGGTACGTCTCCCTCGACCCCGCCACCGGGGCCATCCGGTGGTCGACGAGGGTGGTCTTCGGCGGGTCGGCCGGCGGATTCCTCGGGAGCCCGGCATTCGACGGGTCCGTCGTCTACGGGGCGACCGGCATCGGCGACCTGTCCAGTCCCCAGTGCAGCCCGGGGAGTCCCGGAGACATCGCCAACCAGGTGAACCCGAGCTTCTTCGCCATCGATTCGACCTCCGGCAAGATCCTCTGGCACGCATCGGACGCCCGGTCCTTCGGTTCCACCACGGTCAGCGGCGGGATGACGTTCTCGTGCCAGATCTTCGATCCGACCCTCCAGGTGCGCGACGCCGCCACCGGGACCCTGCTCGCCACGCTCGCGCTGCCCGGGCCGTGCTGGAGCGGAGTGGCCATCTCCGGGGGAGCCGTGCTGGTCGGATTGGGGACCTCGGCGGGTGGCTCCCCGTCGGGCGTCGTCGCCTTCTCCCCGTCGTGAGGGGTCGAGGGGCGGCAGCCGGGACCGATGGCGGGGGAGGGGACACCGTGCGCCAGCAGGCCCACGTCCGATGGGGTATCGCCGGTACGGGTGGTATCGCCGCCAGTTTCGGGCGGGCGATGACGATGGTCGGAGATGGGCAGATGGTGGCGGTCGCCTCGCGGACGGACGACCGGGCGACGGAGTTCGCCTCCGAGTTCGGGATCCTCCGGGCGCACGGCACCTACGAGGCCCTGGCCGCAGATCCCGGCGTCGATGCGGTGTACGTCGCCACCCCCCACTCCCGGCACGCGGCCGACACCATCCTCTACCTGGAGGCCGGCAAGCATGTGCTCTGTGAGAAGCCCTTCACCCTCAACACGGCCCAGGCCCGCCACGTCTTCGAGGTCGCCCGGCACCACGACCGGTTCGTCATGGAGGCTCTCTGGTCACGGTTCCTCCCCCCGTACGAGGTCCTCGGGCGACTCCTGGGCGAGGGTGCGATCGGCCGTCCGCTCCTGGTCGAGGCGGACTTCGGTTTCCGGAGCGAGATCGATCCGGGCCATCGCCACTTCGACCTCGCCCAGGGTGGTGGCGCGTGGCTCGACCTGGGCATCTATCCGGTCCAGCTGAGCACCCTCGTCTTCGGCGCACCGGACCGGATCACCGCCGACGGGAACATCGGTCGCACCGGCGTCGACGAGGACGTCGCGGCGATCCTCCATCATGCCGGCGGCGGTCTCTCGGTGCTCAAGGCGTCGATCCGAACGCCGCAGAGCTGCACGGCCAGGATCGCCGGCTCCGAGGGCGTGATCGAGATACCGGCGTTCATGCACTGCCCGGACCACATCGTCCTGATGACACCGGCCGGACGGGAGGTCATCGAGTGTGGATGGGAAGGTGAGGGCCTGCGCTTCGAGATCGACGAGTTCGACCGCTGTATCGCCGGAGGTCTGCGGGAGAGCCCACGGATGCCGGCGTCGGAGACGATCCTGCTCCAGGAGATCCTCGACGAGGTCCGCCGCCAGCTCGGTGTGGTCTACCCCGACGAGGACCGCTGGACCGGGGGGCCCGGGTGAGCCCCGACCCCGGACGTCCGCCCGTACCGGGGGCCCCCGAGGCTGACCGGGGTCGGACAAAAGCGCGCGTTCCTCGCCGCGGTATCCACCATCCTGAGACACCCCCTCGGTAGGGTGCGGCCATGGCTCGACCGAGGATCTACGAAGAGGATCGCGTGGCCACGGCCATCCGGCTGCCGATGTCGCTGCACGCCGAGCTGCGGCACCTGGCGCGGGCCCGCGACGTCTCGGTCAACTATCTGATCACCCGGGCGGTCGAGGAGCTCCTGTCCGGTGCCACCGGCCCGGACGAGGGCGCCGGTCTGTTCACCCGACCGACGTCGGTGGGGCGCAGCGCATGACCGCGCTAGCCGCCCCCGACGGGCCGATGCGCCGCCTCCGCAGGCCGACGTCGACCGCCACCTTCGGGTCGTCCCGGCGGGAGAGCCACGACGCCTCCACCTTCTACGACCGGTTCGTGCCGCCCGAGGTGTCGTCGGACGCCACCGTCGAACCTCCCCTGGAGCGCGATGCGATCTACGTGCACGACGCCCGGGACATGGGCGCGGTGGCGTCCAACTCCATCGCGCTGGTGGTGACGTCCCCGCCCTACTTCGCCGGCAAGGAGTACGAGGAGAGCTTGGGAGAGGACGGGGTCCCGGGTTCGTACTTCGAATATCTGACGCTCCTGAGGGACGTCTTCGAGGAATCCGTGCGGGTCCTGGAGCCGGGTGGGCGGATCGCGGTCAACGTCGCGAACCTCGGCCGCCGGCCCTACCGCTCGCTCGCCGGTGACGTGACCGAGATCCTCCAGTACCTGGGTCTCCTCCTGCGTGGTGAGGTCGTGTGGTGGAAGGGCCGGGCAGCCGGCGGATCGTGCGCCTGGGGCACCTTCCAACGGCCCAGCAACCCCGTGCTGCGTGACGTGACGGAGCGGATCGTGATCGCCAGCAAGGGCAGGTTCGACCGTGCCCTGACACCCAGGCAGCGTTTGGCGCAGGGCCTGCCCTCGACCGCGACCATCTCCCGGGACGAGTTCCTCGAGGCGACCACGGACCTGTGGGAGATCGCCCCCGAGAGCGCGACCCGGGTCGGACACCCCGCACCGTTCCCGGTCGACATCCCCAAGCGACTGATCGACCTCTACACCTACCAGGGGGATGTCGTGCTGGACCCGTTCATGGGTTCGGGCAGCACCGCCGTGGCGGCCGTCCGGACGGGTCGACACTACGTGGGATTCGACACCGACCCCGAGTACGTCGCCCGGGCCGAGACCCGGATCGAGGCGGAACGGGCCCTGCTGGCCACCCCCAGGAGGGTGTCGCACCGGGCCCATCTCCCGGCGGTCCCGTCGGCCGACGAGCAGGAGCATCCTCTGGTGGGAGCCGTGCGGGACGGACGCCTGGCCAAGGATCTGGCGAGGATCGTGCTCGAAGCCTGTGGGTTCGGGAACATCCGTCCGGGGGTGAAGCCACCGGGTTCGGGCATCGAACTGACGTACACGGCCACGGACAGTCGGGGCGAGGACTGGGCCTTCGACGTCTCGGGAGTCCTGACCGCGAACCGATCGGGTCTGAAACGGGCGGACACGCTCTGGAAGGCGCTCGGCAAGGCGGCGGTCCTCAGCCATGCGCATCCGGAGCTGCCGCTGGTCCTGCTGACCACCGACGCCCCCACGAAGGGGAGTGCGGGTCACACGGCGTTGAGCGTCGTTCTGGGTGAGGACAAGCCGGTCTTCGACGTCATCGAGATCCTGGACCCCGTCGCCCGGGCGCGGCTCGCCGAGTATGCCGAGCGCGGGCGGGCCGCCGGCTGAATGCCGTCGGAGAAGACACTCGTCACCGAGCTCTCCACGGCGCTCGGCATGGTCGGTCCCTCCACTCTCGACGAGGTGCTGACGGCCAAGCCGGCGTCACTGTCGACGCTCGAATGGGCGACGTGGTACCGGCTGCGCTCCCTCGCCGATTCCGGTGTCCATGCGCCGGCCTTCGCCGCCGGCTTCGCCAACGGTCAGGCCTTCCTGGCGGCGGAGGATGCACTGGCGGGACGGATCCCGCGACGGATCGAGTGGACCGGTGGTCACCGACTCCCCGGTGACGAAGCCGTACCGCTCGACCTGCGGATCGACCACGTCTACCTGGTGAGCTGTAAATACCTCTCGAAGGTTCTGCAGAACTCCAGTCCCGCCCGACTGGCCGAGGGGCTCCTCACCTTCCGCCGGCTCGATGACCGGCGTGACTGGTACGAACGGGTCGCGCCGGTCGAGTACCAGGCCCTCTACCGGGCATCGCTCGACGCCGTGGGGGCGACGGGGTTCCCCCCTTCGGTCACCGACCTCGAGGTTGCCGATCGGCAGAGGCTCTCACCGCTGTTGGACGGGCGGACGTGGCCGGACGGCACGCAGGAGGCGTACCGGGAGTTCTGCCGGGCCGTGAGCACCGAGACGGCGCGCATCTGGAAGAGCGCCCTGCGTCGCTCCGAGCGGGTGCCCATGCTGTGGCGGTTGCTGCGCATCGGATCGGCCCCGTACTACGTGCTCGGCAGCGACGGCCGGGACTTCATGCGCTTCCGCGTCGACACCCCTTGGGACTGGCGGCAGAGCTACTCCCTCGAGAGCTTCGAGATCGAGGCGCAGGAGTTCGGCCAACCCAGGGTCGGCTGGGCGGCGGCCTGTGTCGATCGGCGCGACGGGGGACGACGTGAGGTGCGGGGCCACATCGAGATCCGCTGGAGCCACGGCAGGTTCAGGCAGCGGCCGGAGGCGAAGGTCTACCTCGACACCCCGCACGCCGAAGTCCCGGGCTACAACTCGCTGTGAACGGATCAGATGGGGGGCGACGTGTCCCTCGCTGTCTACGATCGGCCCATGGATCCGCCGTCAGTCGTCGATGAGCAGGCGTTCGAGGTCGCCCGGGTGGAGGCCCGGGGTGGAGCCACCGGGGCGGATGCTGCGTTCGATCACCTCGAAGGGAGGATGGAGACCCTGGAGGGGCGGAAGATGTACGGGGTTCTCTACCGGGGTGAGCCGGAGCGGTACTTCGCCTGCGTTCGTCTGGACGGCGACTCCGACGACGATCTCGGGTTCGAGCGGGCAGTGGTACCCGGCGGGCGGTACGGATGTGCAGTCGTGCGCGACTGGAACGTCAGGATTCCGGAGTTCCCTCGCATCGTCGAGACGGTTCTGGCTGAACTGGCTCAGTATGGATACGTAACTGATCCTTCGAGACCATTGATCGAGTACTACCGCACAAGCGACGACCTTCTCCTCATGGCTCCGGTCGTGGAGGCCGACGAGAAAAGCTGAGGAACGATTTTGTGGACGGGTGGCGGCGATATCGACCCTCCATTCGGTCGACCTCCGGGGGCTGACCATTCCCGCGACGACGGTTGCCGTCGCCGGTAGGCACCGCATCTCTCCGCCGCTCTCCCGACCGGACCACCGGGCGATTTCTGTAGACACCTGTTGCGTCGCGAACCGGGGCTCGGCGACGTTCTCCCTGGCTCAAGTGGGGTTGCGCACCTGCCGATGGGTAGGAACTGCACCGATCGATGGAGGCGGAAGTGTCGATGCCCAACCTGGCGAAAAGCGATGGACGAGCGGATCCGTCCGCGGTGTCGCGCCCGACGTCGACCTACCTGTGGTGCTCGTTCCTGGCACTCGAAGCCGTCTTCGCCCTCATATACTTTCCGTTCGGACTACCTGCTGAGAAGCCACTCATCCTGGGCTTCATCCCCTGGATGGAGTGGCCCGGGCAGCCCTTCGCGTGGGCCTGTATCGGACTGTCCGCCGTGGCTGCGATCGCCTATGGCGTGTGGCGGAATCGGCCCAACGCCCCGATCGCCTGGTGGTTCCTGGGCGGTGGCGTGTTCCTGTTCATCACCGGAGACACCGTCTACAAGTTCTGGCACCAGATCATGGGCCAGCAACAGATCCCGTTCCCGTCGTTCATCGACGTCATCTACATCACGATGTATCCGATGCTCGCAGTGGGACTGTGGCTGCTCGCACGGGCCCGCGTTCCCGGCGGGAACCGGGCGAGCATCATCGACGCCCTGACCGTCACGTTGAGCGTCGGACTGCTGTCGTGGATCTTCCTCATCGGACCGAACGTCCGTGCTCCCGGAGACATGCTGGTCCGGCTGACGTCGGCCGCCTACCCGCTCGGCGACATACTCGTGCTGGCGATGCTGGCCCACCTGTGGAGCGCCGGAGGCTTCCACAACACCGCGGGGCGCCTGCTGGCCATCGGGGCGCTCGGCACCCTCGTCTCCGACTCGCTCTACGGACTGGCCAACCTCCACCCGGCCTGGAATTGGAATGACGGCAATCCCGTCGACCTCGGGTGGATCGTGTTCTACGCGTGCTGGGGAGCGGCCGCCCTGCACCCGTCCATGCGGGAGCTTTCCGAGCCTCGGCGGGCGGTGGTACCACGAACCACATGGACCCGGCTCGGCCTGCTGGCTGCGGCATCGCTCATCGCACCGATCGTTCTGCTCGTCGAGACGGTGGCGGGCAACCCGGTGGATGCACCGATGATCGCGGTGGTGGCCGGGGCGATGTTCCTGCTGGTACTCCTGCGGATGGCCGACCTGATCTGGGAACGGGAACGGGCGGAGCAGCGCGAACAGGCGCTCCGGACCTCGGCGTCGGACCTCGTGGCCGCGTCGGGACGGGAGGCCATCTACCAGGCCACCTTGGCCGGGCTGGACGCACTGGTGGCCTGCCACGACGACGCGGTGGAGGTCTCGCTCGCCGTGACCGATCCCGTCGGAGTGCTGACCGTCGCCACGCGCCCCGGGGACGATCCACCGGAGATACCGGCGGACTGGACGGCACTCTGGACCGAAATGCAGGACGGTACCGGTATCGGCCACGCGGTCTCCGAGCCGATCGGCGCCGACCACTCCGGTCAGCTGCTGGTCTTTCCCCTGGAGACCCAGGATCAGCGTCAGGGCATGGTCGTGGTCTCGAGCGCGTCCGAGGTTCCCCAGGAACTCCAGAATGCGATCGAGATACTCGTCGCGCAGGTCGACATGGCGCTCGATCGCGACTCCATGACCGAATCCATCCACGCGCGCCGCAGCGAGGCGCGTTTCCGGACGCTCGTCCAGAACGCTTCCGACGTCATCCTCATCGCCCGCCTGGACACCACCATCACCTACCAGACACCTTCATCGATGCGGACGCTCGGCTACGAGCCGGGTTCGCTCGAGGGCCTGTCGTTCACCGGGCTGGTCCACCCGGACGACCAGGAGCAGGCACTGGCCGTGTTCACGGGCGTGGCATTTCGCGGGAGCACCTCGGTCACCGCCCATTGGCGGATCCTCCATGCCGACGGATCGTGGCACCACGTCGAGGTGATCGCCACGAACCTGTCGAGCGACGAGACCGTCGAAGGGATCGTCCTCACCCTCCGGGACGTGAGTGAACGCCGCAGACTGGAGGAGGAACTCAAGCACCAGGCGTTCCACGACGGACTGAGCGGGTTGGCCAACCGGGCCCTGTTCCGGGACCGTCTCGATCACGCCCTCGACCGGGCGGCCCGGTCCAAGGCTTCGCTCGCGGTGCTCTTCCTGGACCTGGACGACTTCAAGCTGGTCAATGACAGTCTCGGCCACACGTCGGGCGACTCCCTCCTCGTCGAGGTGGCCAGTCGCCTGACCAGCTGCCTCCGGGGTGGTGACACAGCCGCCCGTTTCGGTGGGGACGAGTTCGCGGTCCTCATGGAGGAAATCGCGAACGTCGAGGAAGCGTGCGACGTCGCCGACCGGATCACCGCCGCCCTCCGCGAGCCCATCATGGTGCAGGACCGCGAGATCCGCGTGCGGGCCAGCATCGGGATCGCCGTCAACCGTCTGGGGACCGAGGACGCGTCCGAACTCATCCAGGCCGCCGATGTCGCCATGTATGCGGCCAAGGCCCGGGGTAAGGGTCGTCACGAGGTCTACCAACCCTCGCTGCAGGCTTCCGTCGTCGAGCGACTCGAGCGCACCGCCGATCTCCAACGGGCCGTCGACCAAGGAGAGTTCGAGCTCTTCTACCAGCCCATCGTCAGCCTCGAAGGCGGTGTGGGCATCGGATTCGAGGCGCTCATCCGCTGGCGTCACCCGGAGCGGGGGCTCCTGCTCCCGGACGAGTTCATCCAGTTGGCCGAGGAGACGGGACTGATCGTGTCGCTCGGACGCTGGGTGCTCGCCACGGCGTGTCGGCAAGCCCGGGAGTGGCAACGACTCTTCCCGAAGGCGATGCCGCTCCGCCTCAGTGTCAACATCTCGGCACGGCACTTCCAGCACGACAGCCTGGTCGAGGACGTGGCGAGGGCCCTGCGGGAGTCGGGCTTCGATCCGCATTCCCTGGTGATCGAGATAACCGAGAATGTCCTCGTCCAGGACTCCCAGACGGTGATCAGCCGGATGCTCGCCCTCAAGCACCTCGGCGTCTCGCTCGCCATCGACGACTTCGGAACCGGCTATTCCTCGCTCAGCTACCTGAAGAGCTTCCCGATCGACATCCTGAAGGTGGACAAGGCCTTCGTGGACGATGTGATGGAGGACAGTGCGCTGGCCGAGGCGATCGTCCGCCTGGGCCAGACGATGAACCTCCAGACGGTGGCCGAAGGCATCGAGCAGGCCGGGCAGCTCGAGGCCCTCCGGGCGTTCGGCTGTCAGTTCGGGCAGGGCTTCTATCTGGCCCATCCCCTCCCCACGGCCGAGCTCTCCGACTACCTGTCCAACATGAGACCCGGCATGGCGGTCCCGGACACGACCGTGATCGCCGAGGAGTCCCTCCGATGAGTACGGTGCCGATGACCCTGGAGGACCAGTCTCCGACGGATCGCCGCGCCATCGCGGACCCGTCGCACGGGGTACGCCGGGACCCCAGGTGGGACGACCTCGAACGGCTGCGTGCCACCCACCCGATGATGGACGCCGTGATCGACGAGGTCCATGGCCGACGCATCCGGGTGGGCGACCACTGGCTGAGTGACTTCGCCTCCTGCAACTACCTGGGTTTCGACCTGCATCCGGCCATCATCGAGTCGGTGGCGCACGAACTGCGGCGCTGGGGGACCCACCCGAGCTGGTCGCGGCTCCTGGGCAGTCCCCGCCTCTACGTGGACATCGAGGAGGAGCTGACCGACCTGCTCGGCGCCCCGGACACCCTGCTGCTCCCGACCATCTCCATCATCCACACTTCGGTGATCCCCGTACTGGCCGGACAAGGTGCCGTACTCGTCGATGCCCAGGCCCACAAGACGATCTACGAAGGATGCACGGTGGCGCGAGGTCTCGGGGCGACACTCCACCGGGTCCCCTCCAATGATCCGGGAGCGTTGGAGGAGACCCTCCGGTCACTGCCCCCGACGACCTCCCGGATCTTCTGTATGGACGGGGTGAACAGCATGACCGGAAACGTCCCCGACATCCCCGAGTATGCCGCGGATCTGCAGGGAGTACGACGCGCTCCTCTACGTCGACGACGCCCACGGATTCGGGGTCATCGGTGAGCTGCCCGGCCCCTCGGCACCCTATGGAGGGCGTGGGAACAGCATCGTCCGGTACTTCGACGAGAGCTACGACAACATCGTGATGGTCGGGGGATTCTCGAAGTCCTACTCGTCGCTGCTCGCCTTCATGGCCCTGCCGTCCGGACTCAAGAACCACCTGAAGGTGGCGGCCGCCCCCTACCTCTATTCAGGTCCGTCCCCCACTGCGTCGTTGGCGACCGTGCTGGCCGGCTTCCGGGTGAACGAGGCCGAGGGCGACGACCTCCGCCTCGCACTGGCGGCGAAGACGGAGCGGGTGCTCGACCGGATCCGCGAGCTGGGCCTCTACACCCTCAACAGTTCGGGCCTGCCGATCATCGAACTGCCCCTCGGCGAAGCCGACGAGATCGACACCGTCGGGCGATTCCTCTTCGACCGGGGGATCTACGTGACGCTCGCCGCGTACCCCCTCGTGCCCCGGTCACAGGTCGGCTTCCGGATCCAGATCACCGCGGCCAACGCCGACGAGGAGATCGACCAGCTCAACCACGTCCTGGGGGAACTCGCGGAGCGGTTCGACATGCAGCGCCGACCCGCCGCTCCCTGACCGACATGGCTGCCGTGCCGCTCACCGCGCCGCTCCGCAGGCGCGACTTCCGCCTGCTGTGGACCGGCATGTCGGTGTCGCTCCTGGGGGACGGGTTCTTCCTGGTGGCGGTGGCTTGGCAGACGTTCGATCTCTCGAACCGGCCCGCTTCCCTCGCCTACGTGGGGATCGCGCTCTCGCTCCCCCAGGTGGTGATGCTCCTGGTCGGAGGCGCCGTATCCGACCGCTGGGGTTCCCGGCCGATCCTCATCTGGGCCGATGTGGTCCGGGCGGTAGCCGTCGGCGCCCTGGCGGCTCTCACGGCGACAGGTGGACTGGAGCTCTGGGAGCTGTACCTCGCCGCCGCGACCCTCGGCGTGGCCGCGGCCTTCGCCTCCCCCGCCTTCGATGCGCTGGTGCCGCGTCTGGTGTCGGAGGACGAACTCCACCAGGCCAACGCGATCGAACAGTTCGTAAGGCCGGCGACCATCCAACTGGCGGGACCGGCGCTCGGAGGACTGGCCGTAGCCACGATCGGCTCGGTGGGGGCCCTCAGCTTCGACGCCGTCACGTTCGTCTTCTGCGCACTCTGCATGATCCGCATGAGCGCACCCGATCCGGTCACGGATCCAGCCGCCGTCGCAGACAGCTCCAGCATCGGCCAGGACGTCCGCCAGGGACTGCGCTACGTGCGACGCCACGTGTGGCTCTGGGGGACGTTCCTGTCCGCCACGTTCACCTACCTGCTGTTCATCGGACCGACCCAGGTGCTGCTTCCCTACATCGTGCGCAACACCCTGCACCAGAGTGCTTCGGCCTACGGCGTCGTCCTGGCGGCGGGTGGCGTCGGTGCGCTCGTCGGGGCCGTGGCGATGGGTCGGTCGAACGAGCCGAGGAGACCGATGACGTGGATCTACCTCTGGTGGACGGTGGCCACGCTCGGTGTGGCCGGCTACGGACTGTTCGAAGAGATGTGGGGACTGGTGGTGGCGTCCCTCGTCATCAACGGAGCCGAGGCTGTCGGAGCTGTCGTGTGGATGACGACGAAGCAGCGGCGCGTGCCCCGGGCCATGCTCGGTCGGGTGTCGAGCGTCGACTGGCTCGTCTCGACGGCACTCCTCCCGCTCAGCTACGCCATCACGCCCGCCGCGGCCCACCTTCTGGGCGCTCGCACCACGTTGGTCCTCGCGGGGACCGTCGGAGCCGCGGTCACGCTGAGCTTCCTGTTCCTGCCCGGGATGCGCCGGGAGCCCCCGGAGGAAGGCGGTGGTGAGGCCCGTGCCGCCGACGACCCACGGGCCTCCGTCCGCGTCGAGCGCGCCGGAGTGACTGATGGTGGACAGATGATGCCGCTCGCTCCGAAAAGCCCGATCCACCGTCAGGATTCGCCTCCGCGGCGCGTCCGGTTCGGCGGACGGCGGCGGCGATTGCCGCGGATTCTCGTTGATCCTCTGCTAGAAGGTGTCCCGAGTGGAAGGCGGCCGCTGCGTCGTGACTCCGTCGACTCCAGGCTCTTGCACGAAGTTCTGACAGCCCCGTGGCGGAGGGCCCGCTGCTCCAAGGGGCGGATCAGTCGATCGGATGTTGGCGACGAGGGGATGGGTTGGTGCGAAACCGGATGACGAACCATCGTGGAGCGATCCGACGGCGATTCGTGGTCGGCGGGACGGCCGTCGCCCTGGTCGTGCTCGCGGCGGGTTGGCTCGGGGCGCCACTGGGCGCCGCCAACGCGTCGCCGCTCCTGTATCTGACCGAGCCCTTCACCGGCAGCCAGGTGCAGATACCCGCTGACTGGGTGAAGCCGGCTCTGCCGCCCGGCACGGCGGGTACGAACATCGCCTGTCTGACGGCATCGGGGTCCACCACGCAGACCCCGATCCCGGGGTGTTCGTCGACCCCGTCCGACCCGTCGGGCAGTGGAGCCCTCCATCTGACGTCCGCAACGGGCAATGAGGATGGTGGGGTGTCCTATGCCACCGCCGTCCCCTCCTCGCAGGGGTTGGATGTGACGTTCGACACCTATCAGTACGGCGGGAGCGGGGCCGACGGGATCCTCTTCTACCTGGCCGGCACCAACCCCTCGCAACCGGCGCCCCCGGCCTCGCTCGGACCACCGGGAGGGCACCTCGGATATTCAGGGGGTTCGGCCGTGCCGGCCGGCTCCGGGATCGCCGACGGTTATCTGGGTATCGGCCTGGACGTCTACGGCAACTACTCGAACAGCAACTTCGACGGAACGGGCTGCACGGACCCGTCATGGGCGGGCAAGGGTGCCCGGGTGACCAACCAGGTGACGGTGCGCGGTCCGGGATCGGGCACCGCGGGGTACTGCATGTTGGCCAGCTCGGCGGGGGCCGGCGGACTCCGGGGCCAACTGGACGGCGGGTCGACGGGAACCCGGGCCACGTCCCTGGTGCCCACGGAGATCGCGATCAATCCGACCGCCGCGTCGATCAGCGCGCGGGGAATCGCCGACGTCCCCCCGTACTCGTTCGCGATCGCCGTGTCGCCCCTCGGCGCGGCCACCCAGTACGTCGTCGGGTCCCTTCCCGATGCGTCGGCGTACGAGCCCTCGTCCTGGCTGGAACCGACGACGGGCATCCCGTATCAGCTCGCCTTCGGGTTCGCCGCCTCCACCGGGGGGTCGAACGACGTCCACGAGGTGCGGAACGTCCAGGTCCAGCCGTTGTTCAGCAATCCCGCCAGGGCGGTGCTCCAGATCACCGACAGTGCGGCCGGGCACCTGGTGCCCGGCGCGTCGGTCAACTACTCGGTGACCCCGTCGATCTCGGCCCAAGGCGGGAGTGAGAACCAGCCGGTCTCGTTCACGGACACCTTCCCGACCGGAATCACGCCGGGCGATGCGTCCGGCACCGATTGGTCGTGTTCGACGTCGGGTCAGACCGTCACCTGTGGATATACCGGCAGCTATCCGATAGCCGCCGGCTCGACATTGCCGACGATCTCCGTGCCGACCGTGATCGCCAACGGTGCGACGGGCGCGCTCGACGACACCGGCCAGCTGGTGTCGGATGATGCCCAGGTCGCCAGCGCCACGGATCCGGGCACGGTGGGTGCGGCATCGGTGGCACCGGTGCTCGGGGTGGGCCTCGCCGACGGTTCGGGCGGGGGCTACACGCAGGGTGGCGGTCTGACGTACACCGCGACGGCCACCGTGTCGTCGGGAGGGGGCGCCGAGGCGGACGCCCCGCAATTGGTCGACGTCTTCCCGTCGAGCGTGACGCCCGACTCTGCATCAGGTGCCGGGTGGTCGTGCACGACGGTGACCCAGACGGTGACCTGCAACTACACCGGGTCCCTACCGATCGCTCCGGGCACCACCCTGCCCGCCGTGACCCTGCCGGCCACGGTGGCGGCCACGGCATCGGGCGGGATCACGAACACGGTGACGCTGACCTCCGCCGATGCTTCGCCCTCGAGTGTGTCCGCCAGCGTGTCGGGCTCGATCCTGTCCGTCCCCCAGTACGGATTGACCATCACGGACAACCGAGGTGGCGACCTACCGCTCGGCGGCACCGTGACCTACACGGCGACGCCGTCCCTGCTCGCCGCCGGGGGCTCCGAGGCGGTCGCGCCCAGCTATTCGCAGACGCTGGCCACCGGCGTCACCCCGACGGCGGTGTCGGGAACCGGCTGGACATGTTCGAAGTCGGGCCAGACGGCGAACTGCAGCTACTCGGGTGCCCTTCCGATCGCAGCGGGCACCACGCTGCCACCGATCACGATCACGGCCAGCGTGTCCGCCACCGCCTCCGGCAACGTGTCGAGTACCGGCACGGTCCAATCGTCCGACGGCACCTCGGCGACGGCGGTGGACTCCGCCAACGCCGGCCATTCCGCACCGCCGACCCTGAACGTGTCGGCGACCGCACCGTCACAGACGTATGCGGGGCAGAACTACACACTGGCGATCAGTCCGACGGTGAGTGCCGGTGGAAGCTCGGCGGCCAGCGACCCCGTGGTCACATCGATCCTCCCCGCGGGCGAGACGTTCGCAGCCGCGCCGACCCCGTCCGGCTACACGTGCGCCCTCAGCAAGACGGCGGTGACGGACGACACGCTCACCTGCACGTCCACGGCCACCACCCCGATCCCGGCCGGCACCGACCTCGGCACGATCGACGCCTCCGTCGCCGTGGCGTCGGGAACCGCGCCCGGTTCCCTGTCGACCACCACCACGCTCTCGGACACCACTGACGGGGCGACGCCGGTCGCGACCGCGACCACCATCTTGTGCACGGCCCCCCCGACCCTGGCCCTCACCGTCTCGGGCCCGGCCACGGCCATCACCGGCTCCACCGGCACCGTCGTGGTCACCCCCTCGGTGTCCGCCTCCGGCGGCCCGGCCGACACCGACCCGGTGGTCACCCTGACCGCCCCGAGCGGCGCCACCTTCCCGACGGCCCCGACCCCGGCCGGCTGGTCGTGCGCCCTCTCGGTCGCCGACACCGTGCTCACCTGCACGTCCACGGCCACCACCCCGATCCCGGCCGGCACCGACCTCGGCGCCATCAGCGCCGGCGTCGGGTTCTCGACCACCCCGGGGGCCCAGACCACCTCGGTCACGTTGGCCGACACCCCCGACGGGGCCACCTCGGTGACCAAGTCGACCACCACCACCACGAGCGCTCCCCCGACCCTGGCCCTCACCGTCTCGGGCCCGGCCACGGCCATCACCGGCTCCACCGGCACCGTCGTGGTCACCCCCTCGGTGTCCGCCTCCGGCGGCCCGGCCGACACCGACCCGGTGGTCACCCTGACCGCCCCGAGCGGCGCCACCTTCCCGACGGCCCCGACCCCGGCCGGCTGGTCGTGCGCCCTCTCGGTCGCCGACACCGTGCTCACCTGCACGTCCACGGCCACCACCCCGATCCCGGCCGGCACCGACCTCGGCGCCATCAGCGCCGGCGTCGGGTTCTCGACCACCCCGGGGGCCCAGACCACCTCGGTCACGTTGGCCGACACCCCCGACGGGGCCACCTCGGTGACCAAGTCGACCACCACCACCACGAGCGCTCCCCCGACCCTGGCCCTCACCGTCTCGGGCCCGGCCACGGCCATCACCGGCTCCACCGGCACGGTCGTGGTCACCCCCTCGGTGTCCGCCAGCGGCGGCCCGGCCGACACCGACCCGGTGGTCACCCTGACCGCCCCGAGCGGGGCCACCTTCCCGACGGCCCCGACCCCGGCCGGCTGGTCGTGCGCCCTCTCGGTCGCCGACACCGTGCTCACCTGCACGTCCACGGCCACCACCCCGATCCCGGCCGGCACCGACCTCGGCGCCATCAGCGCCGGCGTCGGGTTCTCGACCACCCCGGGGGCCCAGACCACCTCGGTCACGTTGGCCGACACCCCCGACGGGGCCACCTCGGTGACCAAGTCGACCACCACCACCACGAGCGCTCCCCCGACCCTGGCCCTCACCGTCTCGGGCCCGGCCACGGCCATCACCGGCTCCACCGGCACCGTCGTGGTCACCCCCTCGGTGTCCGCCTCCGGCGGCCCGGCCGACACCGACCCGGTGGTCACCCTGACCGCCCCGAGCGGCGCCACCTTCCCGACGGCCCCGACCCCGGCCGGCTGGTCGTGCGCCCTCTCGGTCGCCGACACCGTGCTCACCTGCACGTCCACGGCCACCACCCCGATCCCGGCCGGCACCGACCTCGGCGCCATCAGCGCCGGCGTCGGGTTCTCGACCACCCCGGGGGCCCAGACCACCTCGGTCACGTTGGCCGACACCCCCGACGGGGCCACCTCGGTGACCAAGTCGACCACCACCACCACGAGCGCTCCCCCGACCCTGGCCCTCACCGTCTCGGGCCCGGCCACGGCCATCACCGGCTCCACCGGCACCGTCGTGGTCACCCCCTCGGTGTCCGCCTCCGGCGGCCCGGCCGACACCGACCCGGTGGTCACCCTGACCGCCCCGAGCGGCGCCACCTTCCCGACGGCCCCGACCCCGGCCGGCTGGTCGTGCGCCCTCTCGGTCGCCGACACCGTGCTCACCTGCACGTCCACGGCCACCACCCCGATCCCGGCCGGCACCGACCTCGGCGCCATCAGCGCCGGCGTCGGGTTCTCGACCACCCCCGGGGCCCAGACCACCTCGGTCACGCTGGCCGACACCCCCGACGGGGCCACCTCGGTGACCAAGTCGACCACCACCACCACGAGCAAGAGCGATCCGACCGTGCCGACCCTGGCCCTCACCGTCTCGGGCCCGGCCACGGCCATCACCGGCTCCACCGGCACGGTCGTGGTCACCCCCTCGGTGTCCGCCAGCGGCGGCCCGGCCGACACCGACCCGGTGGTCACCCTCACCGCCCCGAGCGGGGCCACCTTCCCGACGGCCCCGACCCCGGCCGGCTGGTCGTGCGCCCTCTCGGTCGCCGACACCGTGCTCACCTGCACGTCCACGGCCACCACCCCGATCCCGGCCGGCACCGACCTCGGCGCCATCAGCGCCGGCGTCGGGTTCTCGACCACCCCCGGGGCCCAGACCACCTCGGTCACGCTGGCCGACACCCCCGACGGGGCCACCTCGGTGACCAAGTCGACCACCACCACCACGGCCAAGAGCACCCCGAAGCTCGGCTATCGCCTGGCCGCCGGTGACGGGGGTGTCTTCGCCTTCGGTCAGGACTCGTTCCTGGGCTCTCTCGTCAGCCGCCACGTCACGCCGACCGCGCCGATCACCGGCATGGCCGCCACGACGGACGGGAACGGCTACTGGCTCGTGGGCGCGGACGGGAACATCTACACGTTCGGAACCGCCCAGAACTACGGGTCCCTGTATGCAGCCCACGTCCATCTCGACAAGCCCATCGTCGGCATCGCGGCTACGCCCGACGACCACGGTTACTGGCTGGTGGCCGCGGACGGTGGGGTGTTCAACGCCGGGGACGCCGGGTTCTACGGCAACACCTACACGATCGGTATCGAGACCCGGCTGGACAAGCCCATCGTCGGCATGGCCGCCACACCGGACGGCCGTGGCTACTGGCTGGTGGCCAGCGACGGAGGTGTGTTCGGATTCGGTGACGCCGGCTACTACGGCAACACCTACTCCATCGGCATCGAGAACCAACTGGACAAGCCCATCGTCGGTATGGCGTCCACACCGGACGGCCACGGCTACTGGCTGGTCGCTGCCGACGGTGGGGTCTTCGGGTTCGGGGACGCGGGATTCCACGGCAACACCTACACCATCGGCATCGAGCACCAGCTGGATGCTCCGATGGTGGGTATGGCGGCCATGCCCGACGGCCATGGCTACTGGTTGGTCGCCGGCGACGGTGGGGTGTTCGCCTTCGGTGACGCTCCGTTCAAGGGGAACACCTACACGATCGGCATCGAGCACCAGCTCGATGCTCCGATGGTGGCGCTCACCGAAGCACCCTGACCGGCGGTCCGACCGACCTGCGAACCAGGTCTCGTCCGTGAGGCGGGGGAGCGCTCGGACGCCCTAGGGTCGGGATCCATGGTGACCTCCGACAGCGCGGAATCGACAGGATGAAGCGGGCCCTCGTCCTGGCCGGGGGAGGCGTGGCCGGCATCGCATGGGAGCTCGGCGTCCTCCACGGGATCGGGGAAGAGGACCCTGAGTTGTTGGCCGGGCTGCGGCGTGCGGACGTCGTGATCGGCACCTCCGCCGGGTCGGCCGTCGCCGCGCAGATCACCTCCGGGGCCCTGATCGCCGATCTCTATTCGGCCCAACTGGATGAGCGGTCCAGCGAACTCGAGGTGGACCTGGACCTCGAGGAACTGATGGACCGCTTCGTGCGGGCGACCACCGGGGCCACGGACCCCGAGGACATGCGGCGACGTATCGGCGCTCTCGCCCTCGAGACTCCCACTGTCAGCGAGGCCGCCCGCCGTGCCGCCATCACGGCCCGTTTGCCGGAGAAGACCTGGCCCTCCGGGACGCTCCTCCTGACCGCCGTCGAGGCGGGCTCGGGGCGGCCCACGGTGTTCACGAAGGATTCGGGCGTCGATCTCGTCGATGCCGTCGCCGCCAGCTGCGCAGTTCCCGGGGTGTGGCCGCCGGTCACCATCGGGGACCACCGCTACATCGACGGTGGCGTGCGATCGGTCACGAATGCGGATCTGGCGGCCGGCTGCGATCGTGTCCTCGTCATCACCCCGTTGCTGGCCGGGGCGCCGCAACCCTGGGGCGACCTCGATGACGAGATCGCCCGACTGTCGCCGGCCGGGGTCCGGGTCATCCATGCCGACGAAGCCTCGACGGCCGCCTTCGGCACGAATCCACTCTCGCCGTCGACCCGCGGGCCGGCGGCCCGCCGGGGACGTGAGATCGGTCGTTCGGAGGCCGCGGCCGTGGGCTCCTTCTGGCGCTGACGACACCTCCATCGGAACCACGATCGCCACGTCGGACGGCGTGGCGAAGCTTGTCGCCGGGGACGGTCCGATCTGCGGGCGCCGCGCGGGTGGTCGGCGGCCTACGTGTGTTTGACGAGAGGGATGTCGTAGAGCCGCTCCCAATTCTCTCCCACGATCTTCACCTTCGACGCCTCCGGGTAGGGCATCCGCGCGAACGTGTCGACGGCATGGGGGAACATCGAGTCGCCGTGCGGGTAGTCGGTCGAGAACACGAGGTTGTCGTCGCCGAAGGTGTCCAGGTAGGGCTGGGCGGTCTCCTCCTCGGCCTCGATCCCGAGGAAGCACTGCCGGCGGAAGTAGTCGCTCGGCTTCATCGTCAGCTCGGGCGCGTCGACGGCGCCGACCCACTCGTAGTGTTCGTCGAGGCGGTGCAGCAGCCAGGGGGCCCACGAACAATTGCCCTCGAGCAGTCCGGCGCGTAGCCGCGGGAAGCGTTCGAGCACGCCGCCGCCACACAGGCACACCGTCACGAACTGGATGGCCAGCGGCTGGTTGAAGGTGTGCCACAACATGAGCTTGTCGAGCACCTCGAGCGAGAAGTCGGGCGTCAGGTGGGTCTGGCCGCCACCGTGGAAGGTGATCGGGACACCGAGACGCTGGATCTCCTCCCACAGGGGGTCGTAGGCCGGGTGGTGCCACGGCCGGCGGTTCACACATCCCGGTGCGAGGAAGATCGCCTTGAAGCCGAGTTCTTCGACGCAGCGGCGGGCCTCGAGCACGGCGCCGTCGACATCGTGCGGCGCCACCATGCCGGCGCCGAACATCCGGTCGGGAGCGTGGTCGCACATGTCCTTGACGTAGTCGTTGTAGGCACGGGCGATGGCCGTGGCGAAGCCCGGCTCGAGTCCGTCCTGGCCGATCGCCTCGCTCGAATCGAGGCCGAGCACGAAGAGTCCCCGGGACGGGAACAGCACCGCCAGGTCGAGCCCCTCGCGGTCCATGGCGGCCAACTGGGACGGCGCGTCCCAACCCCGCGCCTCGGCATCGGCATAGACGCTCTCGTGTTCGGGGCGCCAGCCGCTCCGCGCCGCGTCGACCGGTTGCGGCTTCACGGCGCCCAGCCGCAGCAGCGTGTGGTTCTTCACCCGCACCCGCATGTCCCGGGTGATATCGGACAGTCCCTTCGGAGCGGCGTGCCGGTACTCCGGCGCGATGTAGCGCTCCCAGAGGTCCGGCGGCTCCATCACGTGGAGGTCACTGTCCGCGATGACGTGATCCCTGATCGCCATGTGGTTACCGTAACGGAGATGGGCGCCAGCGCCACGGGAATCAGTGTCGCGTCGCCCGTGCCGGCGTTCGTGCGGACGTTCGTGCGGACGACCGGATCACCGAACTGGAACCGCTACGCGGCGCCCTGGTCCGTCTGGCGGAGCAGACGACCGTCTACCACTCAGCTGTCAGACCGTGATGCCGAACACCTCGGCGGCGACGGTGAGAGCGTCGTTCGCCGCGGGAACCCCGGCGTAGACAGCGACCTGCATCAGTACCTCCACCAGTTCTTCCTGCGAGATGCCGAGGTTGCGGGCCCCCGCTAGGTGGCCGCGTAGCTCGCCGGTGCGGCCGAGGGCGGCGAGCATCGCCACCGTGATGAGGCTCCGGTCGCGCAGCGGCAGCGCGTCGCGCGACCAGATCTTGCCGAACGCCGTCTCGGCCACCCAGGAGTAGAAGTCGGGGGCGAGCTTCGCCGCCGGTCTCGGGGTTCCGCCACTCGCCATCTGCGGCCACAACCTCGCCTGGATCTCGCGACCCGCATCCAGATCCTCGGAACTCATCTCAGTCGACCCCCTCGAAGATGTTGACCGTGCATACACTCCCGCCGCCCACGCAATGAGCGAGTCCGAACCGGGCGTCCTCGACCTGGCGGGCACCGGCTTGGTGTCGGAGCTGCAGGGTGATCTCGTGGACCATCGCCACCCCGGTCGGACCCCCGGGGTGGCCCCGGGCGATCAGGCCACCGTCCGTGTTGAACGGGATGCTCCCGCCCAATGCCGTTTCGCCGCCCGCGACGAGTTTGTCGCCCTCACCCGGCCCACAGAACCCCAGCAACTCGTAGTACTCGAGTTCCTCGTTGGCGAATGCGTCGTGACACAGTGCGAGCGAGATGTCGTCGGGGCCGACCCCGGCCGTGTCGTACGCCTCCTGGCCGGTGGTCTGGGTCATGGTGGGAGGCCCGACGACAGGCCCGAGGAAGGCGTGGCCGGGGGAGTAGGCCTCGCTCTGCGCGGCCGACGACAGGCATCGGACGACGCGCCGGTCGGGGAACCTCCGGCGGACGAAGTCCTCCCGTGCGACGATGACGGCGGCGGCTCCGTCATCGGCCGGACAGCACATCATCGCCGTCAGCGGCTCGGCGATCATCCGCGACGCCATGACCTCCTCGACGGTCACCGGGTGGTCCGGCTGACGGTGCGACAGAGGGTTGAGGGCGCCGTGGTTCCAGTTCTTCGCGGCGATGGCTGCGAAGGTCTCGGGTCGGGTGCCCCGGTCGTGCATGCGCCGCTGCGCCCACAGGGCGAAGAAGGCGGCCGGCAGGATCGACGCGTCGAGCTGGTCCCGCCCGGCGCCGCGGTCCTTGCTGTCGGCGTTCGATCCACGTCCACGGACGTCCGTCATCTTGTCGAAGGTGAGCGCCATGGCGACCTCGGCCCGACCGGAGGACACGGCCCACGCCGCTTCCCGGAAGGCGAAGAGCCCGGTGGCCGACGCGTTCTCGATGTGGGTCACCGGCAGGCCGGTCAGGCCGAGCTCCTTGACGGCCTTCACGCCGACCTGGTGCTGGAGGCCCAGGTAGCCGACGAACACCTCGTCGATGTCGGCCAGGGTCAGGCCGGCGTCGTGGAGGGCCGACAATCCGGCATCGCGGGCCAGCTCGACGGCCGGCACGTCGTGGTAGGTGTCGAAGCGCAGCTGGCCGACTCCGGCGACGGCCGTCTCCTCGAATTTCACCGGTCGGTCCCCACGGGCACGAACCGGTAGATCACCACGTCGTTCCCGTCTGCGTCCTGGCGCAGCGTCTCCAGACCGAGCTCGAGCTGCATGCCGATCGAGAAGTCCCCCGGCGAGCCCATGAGGATCGCCTGGACGCGCGGCCCCTCCGGGAGGTCGACCTGGCCGACCGCGTACTCGCTCACCTTCGCGTCGGTCTTGGCGAAGAGCGGGACGTGCACCCACGTCCACGTGTAGAGCGTGCCGGTGGTGCCCAGCAGCACGTCGTCGGTTCCTTCGGTCAGGCACTTCGCACACACGAGTCGACGCGGATAGAAGACCTCGTCGCAGGCGGGACATCGGCTGCCGCGCAGCCGGGCCGGGGCGTCGTCGCGGTCGGTGACCTCGAAGTAATCGGCGACGGGAACCCTGGCCACCTACGCCTCCTCATTCTTCGGGGCAATGACGAGCTCGATCCCGGCGCGGGCCTCGGCCACCAGTACGAGGTCGCTCCAGTCGTGGTCACCCAGGCCCCGTTCGACGGCGTCGCTCAGGAAGGCGAGTGTCGCCTCGGCGACCGGGGTCGGCACCCCCCGCTCCGCCCCCAGCTCACCGATCAGTCGTGCGTCCTTCGCGGCGAGTCGCAACGAGAACTCGGTAGGCCGGCCACGCGTGTTGATCCCCTCGATCCCCCGGTCGAGGAAATAGTTCGACGGACCGCTGAGTTTCACGATCTCGGTCGCGGTGCGGACGTCGATGCCCGCCTTGGCCGCCAGCGACACCGCCTCGAACGACGCGATCGCACCACTGAACGCCAGCAGGCTGTTGGCCAGCTTCATCGTGGTGCCGGCGCCGACCGGGCCGAGGTGGAAGGTCGCCCGCCCCAGTGAGTCGAGCAGTGGCAGGACGGCCGGGACGGCGTCGTCATCTCCTCCCACCATGAAGACCAGCTGGCGGTTGGTGGCGCCGACGTGTCCTCCGGTGAGGGGCGCTTCGACGAAGTGGTGACCACTTCCGGCCAGCTGCTCGGCAATGGCCAGGTTGCTTTCCGGCAGCGTGGTCGACAGGTCGCACAGGACCGAGCCCGCAGGGGCGGCACCGGCCCACTCGGTCGCCACCGACGTGACCGTCCGGGGATCGGGCAGGGAGGTGAAGGTGACGTCGCTGTCCGTCGCCACGCCGGCCACCGAGCCGCTTCGGGCGGCGCCTCCGACCGCCTCCACCCGCTCGCGGTCGAGGTCGAACACGGTGACCCGGTGCCCGTCGGAAACGAGGTTGCGCGCGATGGCCCCGCCGATGTTGCCCAGACCGATGACGCCGACCCTGCTCATCGCTCGGTGCTCCGTGATTCCCCCGAACCGAACATGGACGCCATACTTACCGAAACCCGCACTACCATGCGCCGCGATGGATCCCGCCGGGCAGCACCTACTGGCCCACGCCGCCACCGACCCGGGCCGGGCGGCCGTGGTCATGGAGCCCACGGGAGCGATCCGCACCTATGCCGAGGTCGCCGACGCATCCGGTCGCCTCGCCCGGGCTCTCCACGACCGTGGGCTGCGCAAGGGTGACCACGTAGCGATCCTGCTCGACAACCAACCTGAATTCTACGACGTCGTGTGGGCCGCCATACGGGTGGGTGCGTACGTCACGCCGGTCAACTGGCACCTCGTTGCGTCCGAGGCCGGATACATCGTCGACAACTGCGATGCCTCGGCCGTCATCGTGGCCGGCAGCCTCGCCGATGTGGCGGTCCAGATGGAGCCCTACATGCACAAGGTCACCTCGCGGATCTGCGTGGACGGCGACATCCCCGGTTTCGACCGGTTGGACGCCGTGGTCGCCGGCGTCGAACCCGGTCTCGGCGATGAGGAGGCCGAGGGTGGCTGGATGTTCTACTCGTCGGGCACGACCGGTCAGCCGAAGGGGATACTGCCGCCTCTCCCGACGGGCGACCTCGGTACCCCGTCCTTCCTGACCACGATGCTCGCCGGGATGTTCGGGTTCGATGCGGACACGGTCTACCTGTCGCCCGGCGCTCCGCTCTACCATGCGGCCCCCGCGGGCTGGACCTATGGCACCCAGCGGCTCGGTGGCACCGCGATCGTGATGGAGCGCTTCGAGCCGCTCGAGGTGCTCGAGACGATCGAGCGTCACCGGGTGACGCACGTGCAGTTCGTGCCGACGCACATGATCCGTCTGCTGAAGCTGTCCGACGAGCAACGGTCCCGGTTCGATCTCTCCTCGTTGCAGGTCGTGGTCCACGCCGCCGCCCCGTGTCCGGTCGAGACGAAGCAACGCTTCATCCACTGGGTCGGTCCGATCCTCCACGAGTTCTACAGCGGGTCCGAGGGAGCCGGACTGACGTACATCGACAGCGCCGACTGGTTGGAACACCGGGGTTCGGTGGGCAAGTCGATGACCGGGCAGATCCACATCGTCGGCGAAGACGGCGAGGAGCTCCCGGTCGGCGAGGAGGGGGAGGTCTGGTTCTCGACCAACCGGAGCTTCGAGTACTACCACGAGCCCGAGAAGACGGAACAGGCGTGGGACCGGCGCGGCTGGTCGTGGATGGGCGATGTCGGCCGGATCGACGACGAGGGCTACCTGTACCTCACCGATCGGGCGTCGAACATGATCATCAGTGGCGGGGTGAACATCTATCCACGCGAGATCGAGGACATCCTCGTCGTGCACCCCCAGGTCGATGACGTCGCCGTCCTCGGCGTACCCGACCCCGACATGGGGGAGCGGGTGACCGCGTTCGTACAGGCCGCCCCCGGGTCCGATGTCGACGGCGACGAACTCATCGCCTGGTGCCGGGAGCGGCTGAGTCATTTCAAGTGCCCCAGGGAGGTGCGCTTCGTCGAGGAGCTACCGCGGCTACCGACGGGGAAGCTGTTCAAGCGGAGGCTGCTCAGCTGAATCGAGCGGTGCCGGACGCCACCATGGAACGATGACCTGACTGTCGGATCGACTGGAGGACCGCATGGGTGGAAGTTGTGAGGGACGGGTGGCCATCGTGACGGGCGGGGGCCGGGGTATCGGCCGGGAACACGCCCTGATGCTGGCCGGTGAAGGTGCCAAGGTGGTGGTGAACGACCTGGGTGGCGGTGCCGACGGCAGCGGCGCCGATGCCGGTCCCGCCGAGGAGGTCGTCGCGGAAATCCGGGCCCGGGGGGGAGAGGCGGTCCCCGACGGTTCCGATATCACCGACTTCGCCCAGGCCGGCCAGCTGGTGGCCCGCGCCGTCGACACCTTCGGCCGGCTCGACGTGCTGGTCAACAACGCCGGCATCCTACGTGACCGGATGATCTTCTCGATGGACGAGGCCGACTGGGACGCCGTCGTCAGCGTCCACCTGAAAGGCCATTTCTGTCCGACCCGACATGCGGCCGCCTACTGGCGGGAGCGGTCCAAGGCCGGAGAGGCGGTGGATGCCCGCATCATCAACACAGCGTCCCCCTCGGGCCTGTTCGGCAACGTCGGACAGGCCAACTACGGCGCGGCCAAGGCCGGCATCGCCGCCCTGACCCTGGTGTCCGCCCTGGAGCTCGCCCGCTACGGCGTGACGGCGAACTGCCTGGCCCCGACCGCCATCACGCGGCTGGTGGTGCCGGTCATGGGAGGTGAGGAGAACATCCCCGAATCCACCCGGGAGGCGTTGGCGCCGCGGTGGATCGCCGCCGTCGCGACCTGGCTGGCCGGACCGGCGTCCCGCGGGGTGACCGGGCGGGTGTTCGACGTGCGGGGTGACAAGGTCGCCGTCGTCGAAGGCTGGCACCGTGGGCCGGAGGGCATCAACCCCGGGACCCCCGAGGGGGTGGGAACCGTCCTCGCCGGGCTGGTCGCCCGGTCCCGCCCCAACGCCGACCTGGACGGGAACGACGACCCGGCGAGGTTCGCGCCGGAGGGGTGATCAGGACCCGGGCCCGTGGTCGACCGTCGAGGTGGCTGATCGGTCGATGCCCCCGGAGCTGCGAAGCGAACGGCTTCACCCTGGTCGATCGTCGGCCCCTGGGATCGTGCCCGGCTGTCCGGGGAGCATCCGTCGATCTCAGCCGGTCGGCGTCGACGGCGCCGGTACGAGTCCGAGCCGCTGGCACGTCGTGTATACCCGGGCTGCAGCCTGACCGAGGTCGGCGTCGTCGTCCGCAACGACCGCCGCACTGAGCTGTCGACCGTCCGACCGGAGGTCGGAATCGTCGGCCATCTGCGCATAGTGGGCCAGGGTGGCGAACTCGGTGAAATGGATCGGATCATCGTGCCAGGCCCGGGCATAGTTGCACGGCGTCACGTTGAGGGCGCCCGGGTCCGGCCGGGTGGTGGCGGTGGTCGTGGTGGGAGTGGCGGTCGTCGAGCACCCGGCCAGGAGGATGACGGTGAGCGCCAGTCCACTCAGGGCCGGCCTCCAGCGCCCCGGCGCCGCATTCTCGTGGGAGGGAGATGGACCGTCCACCGGTCCTCCGGAACCCGTGGCGAAGGCGGGCGGGTTCACCGGGCTCGCTCCGCGAGTTGTGGCGCCCGTTCGACGGGTGAGGGCGTATCGGCGGTCCCTCCGGTGGACCGACTCGCCGATGGACGTGGGCTCTCCGGGGGGTGGTGGACCTTGCCCGGGTAGGCCAGCCACCCGAGCAGGGCGAGCTGACCGGCCAGGATGAACCAGAGCGACCACTCCGCCCTGACGGCGATGTGCAGCCACCAGGTGAGCCAGATGGCGAGGAGACCGACGCAGGCCAATCGCCACCAGGACCGGCGGGCGGCGCTCACGGGTGCCAGCGCCAGGGTCGGGGCCAGGAAGTAGGGGAACAACTCGGGTTCGAAGACCCGGAGCGCGAAGAGCATCGCCATGGTCCACACGACGAGTGCGGCCCCCTGACGTCGGCTGGTCGGCAGGAAGCGGGCCAGGACGATCGCCGTCGGGATGGCCACCAAGGCGACTCCCGATCGGATGAATGCCGCAACACCCGGGTCGAGGTTCCAGGTGGGGCCGATGTAGCCGAACACATCGAATACCTTCTGGTGGAGCATCTGGGTCAGGGTCACTCCCGGATCGGTGACCACCGGGACCAGGATGAACGCCAGCGGCACTCCCACGATGGGACCCAATGCCGTCAGCCATTGCCGGCGGGTGAGGAAGATGAAGGCGATCGGCACGGCCAGGAACGCGAAGGGTTGGAAGGCCAGGGCGACTCCGAGCCACCAACCGGTGGCCCGGGGGCGACCTTCGAAGGCCGCGGCGGTCCCGTAGAGCATCGCCCCCAGGGCGATCAGGTCCTCGGGATGCCCGCTCAAGGGGATCGGAGGCAACGTGATCGCCATCACACCGAGCACGGTGAGCCGGCGCCGGATATCGGTGACCCCCATCCCGTTGAGCCACCGGTCGGCGGCGCAGATCGGTAGGGCCATGCCACCCAGGTACAACGGTCCCGCCACCCAGAACGCCGTTGGGTAGAGGACATAGCTGGGGTGGGGGAACGAGAGACCGGAGGCGAGTCGCGCGATCGGTGCGGTGACGACCTGCCAGGCGGGGGCCGTCTCGAGTGTGCGGTCGAGCACATAGATGTGCCCGTAACCGCCGGCGAAGGTCGTGTAGGCGGCGTCGACCCAGTTCTGCCAGAAGTCCCCGAATGTGGCCACCCCGTACCACTCGCCGAACCCACGCATCACCGTGGAATCGAGCATGGAGAACGCCATGGCGCCGATCACCGCGGCGACGGACACGCCGAGGGCGACCTTGCGCCGACGGAACGCCTCGGCGACGGCTTCGAAAGGTCCCAGCCAGGTCCCCCGTCGCCGGACACACTTCGCGACGGCAACTGCCAGGGCGCCGAGGATGCACAGCCAGAACAGGATCCACGGGACGTCGGCCCCGTTGCTGGACACCGGAACCCCACCGGGTGGAAGGGCCGCGTACTGCTCGTGCGCCGCAGACACCGTCACGAACGGTCGGACGTCCGTGTTGGTCCGTGAACTGACCTCGATGAGGGCGGCGACGTTGCCGCGGACGAAGGCGGTGACGGCTGCTCCCGCAACGGCGGAATGCGGCGGGAACTCGCAGGAGCCGGACGCGGCCCCGGGTATCCCGGGGACGCTCTCCGGCGTTCCGGTGGGGATCCCGCCGTTCGAGGTACAGAGGTCGGCCGCGTCACCGACCGGGTTCTGGAGGTGGTGGTCAGCCAGCGAGTCCGACGCCACCAGGGTGATCAGCAGGCTGTAACGACCCGTCACCGAATTCCACCGGGCGACCGCGAGGTTCGCGGCCGCCGCCGGCGCGGTCCGGCGGTCGAGATTCCGTCGGAGTGCGTCGACGTAGGACTGGCTGTCGGCGGCGGGAAATGCCTGCCAGACCACACCGGGGTTGGGTGTCATGAAGGCGACCAGGAGCGGATCGCCGGCCGCCACCGCACCGCAGTCGGGCGGACACTGCGGTACCACCGGTCCCGCACCCGCGACTCGGTGGACGTGGCCGCCGCCGCGGGGCCGGCGGTCGGCACGAGGACGAGTAGTGGGGAGCGCGGTGACGAACAGGATGGTGATGACGCGACCCACCGCTACCGCGATGGCCATAGTCCGCACGTCGGGCGCGCTGTTCCTGCTGGACCCCCCGGCCGCCATTCAACTCACGTTACCGCCACTCGTCGACAGATGGCGGGGTGTCACAACGCGAAGCCGAGGGGCGCGGATGGACGATGACCCGGCAACGACGGGTCGCCGGATCGGCCGCACCCCGTGGTCCCGCGCTCTGGTCCCTGCTGTCGGTCAGTCGGGTCACCCGTCGGACTCGGACGATGCGCATGTGAACGAAGTTCGTCAAATTTTGGGATGCGATCCGAGGTAGCACACGTTAAGGTACCCCCGTCCAACAGGGGTGCGAGCAGCGCCTGGTTGGGCGACGATAGGTTCGGTGGAGCACGCGGTCATCCGCGTGCGCCTGGGGGATGGGGGAAGTAAATGGCATCAAGCGAGCTGTTTCCGGATCATTCCGACGCGCCCGAACACCGGCGCCAGGGGACGGGAACCCGGGGTCGTTCGCTCCACAAGCTCGGTGCCAAGGGTGTGATCCGGCTCGTCTTCGGACTGGTGCTCCTGTTCGGCACGTTCGCCGGCCTGACCGTCGAGGGCATCGTGACCGCGGGGCCGGCCGCCGCCGCCGCCGCCACCTACACCTGCACGACTCCGGCCTCCGGCGGCACGTCTGTGACGTTCTACTCCGGAGTCACGAACAGCCAGTCCATCGTCTGCTACGGCGTGAGTGGCGTGAGCGGCACCACCGCCTACCCGGCGTCGATCACCCTCAACACCGGCTCGCTCCCCCCGGGCACGACCGAGGCGACGACGACCACCAGCACACCGGCGTGCACCACCAGCACTTCGGGGACGGGCGCTACGGAGGAGTACCTCCTGACCTGTCCGATCTCGGACAACCCGACGCCGACGCAGACCGGGAGCTATCCCGTCACCTTTACCGCCAACCCGGGCACCGACGGTGGGACGGCCACCAATTCCGGCACCGACACCATCACCGTCTCCAACACCACCCAGGCCTGCATCGACCCGGCGTCGGGTGGCACCGCCCAGAAGTTCGACGAGGGGTACCCCAACACCTACACCGTCGAGTGCGAGAACGAGACCCACGTCTCCGGCCAGGCGGAGTATCCGAGTTCGATCGCGATCACCACCGGTACCGGTCCGGCCGACGCGCCCCTGACCTTCGCCACGTCGACCTCGTCCACCCCGGCCTGCACCCAGTCCACCTCGGGATCGGGCACCACGGAGGAGTACATCCTCTCGTGCGTCCTCAGCTTCGCCCCGACCACCTCGGACGCCGGCACCTATCCGTTCACCTTCACACCCACCACCAACGGTGTGGCCGGTCCGACCTCGGGTGCCCTCACCATCACGGTGGGCACTCCCACCCTGACCTGCACGGCTCCCGCTTCGGGCGGCACCTCGACGACCTTCAACTCGTCGAACGGCGGCACCAACAACTCGTACTCGGTGGCCTGCTACGGCGTGAGCGGTGAGACGAACCTGGCCACCTACCCGACGTCCATCGTCCCGACCACCCCGGCGAACCTGCCGACCGATCTGCTGTCGGCGACCTCGACGTCGAGCACTCCGGCCTGTACCAAGTCGACATCGGGATCGGGCACCACCGAGGAGTACATCCTCACCTGCCCCCAGACGGAGGACGCCGTGCCGGCCGACAACGGCCCCTACTCGTCGGCGTACACGGCGACCGACTCCAACAGCGGGGCCACCACCACCTCCGGCACCTGGAACCTGACGGTCACCGGACCGAGTGACGTCTGCACCAGTCCGGCATCGGGCGGTACCGCCACGACGTTCAAGGTCGGGATCGCCAACACCTTCTCCGTCACGTGCTACGGCACCGGGTTCGGGTCGGCGAGCCCGGGCAACTACCCGTCGGCCATCACCGTCAACACCGGTTCGCTGCCGGCCGACGCCACCTTCCAGTCCGTCGGCGGGAGCCCGGCCTGCACCACGTCGACTTCCGGCTCGGGCAATACCGAGGAGTACATCGACACCTGCACCATCACCGAGACGCCGACGGCGGCCGACGTCAACAGCTACCCGGTCACGTTCACGGCCACTCCCGGGGCAAACGGCGGTAACACCGTGACCACGGGCACCTGGAACCTCACCGTCGCCGGCATCAACCCGACCTGCATCGACCCCGCTACCGGCGGCACCAGCTCGACGTTCTACGAGAACGCCGCCGACAGCTACACGGTCGAGTGCGAGGCCCAGAGCGGCGTGTCGGGGACCGCGGCCTACCCGAGCGCCATCGCCATCGCCAGCGGATCGCTGCCCGTCGACGGTAACCCGACGTTCGCCACGTCGACGTCGAGCACCCCGGCCTGCACCCACGCCACCTCGGGATCGGGCGCCACGGAGGAGTACATCCTCGAGTGCGCCCTGGCCGACACCCCGACCAGTTCGGATACCGGTACCTACCCTCTGACCTTCACCGCCACCGGACCCGGTGGGGCGGGCACGGTCACGTCGGGCACCCTGACGGTGAACGTCACCCCACCGACCACGACCTGCACCGCCCCGGCGGCTGCCGGCACGTCCACCTCCTGGGTCGACGGAACGGCCGAGAGCTACTCGGTCGCCTGCTACAGCAGCGGCTTCGCTTCGGCCAGCCCCGGTAACTATCCGGCCTCGATCACCCTCAACACCGGCTCGCTGCCGTCGGGCGCCACCGAGGCGACCTCCACCGCGAGTTCGCCGGCGTGCACCCAGTCGACCTCGGGCTCGGGCGTGAGCGAGGAGTACATCCTCACCTGCCCGGTGGCGGAGAACCCGACCTACAGCCAGAACGGGACCTACCACGCGACGTTCCTGGCCACCGGCGGCGCCAACGGGGCGCCCAACGCGACATCGGGTAACTGGACGCTCACCGTCTCGCAGCCGGCTCCCAGCTGGGCGACCGACGGATCGACCGACGGCAACTACTTCTCGGCCATCAAGGGAGTGCCCTTCTGCTACGACCTCGAGGTGAGCGCCGGCCAGGTCGGTCCCACCGGAACCCTTCCCGGCAGCCTCGGTTCACTTCCGCTGACCAGCCTCACCGCGGGCGCCACCCCGGCCGGCGTGTCGAACTACTCGATCCAGGACGTCAACCTGGCCGCCGGAACCGCCCAGATCTGCGGCACCAACAACAACAACGTGGCCAGTGCCCCGGTGACGATGGCCCCGGTGGCCACCAACTCGGGTGGATCCGCCACCGACAGCATCCCGCTCTGGTCCCAGAACGAGTGCACCTGGACGTCGAGCGGGGCCACGGTCTCCATGTTCGATTCCAACCAGGACCTGGAGCAGTCGGGATCGCAGTCCGCCTTCGGCCAGCCCATCACCAACGGAGTGGCAGGGGGCACGACCAAGAACACGCCGACCTGTACAGGTGGCGTCGGGGTCTCGGCCTCTGGGGGCCTGGGTGACGCCTGGACCATGAACACGGCCAACCCGCTGCCCACACCGACCGACACGCAATCCCTCCGCGCGCGGACGGCGATCTCCCCTCCTCCAACCTGGACCTCACCAGTGCCAGCAGCGGTTCGGTGGGTGGTTGTTGGGGAGCGGTCAACATCCTCGCCTCGACCAGCACCGATGCTTTCGGATCCGGCTCGACGGCCTCGATGACGCTGCCCAGCTCGTGGGTCAACGGCGGCGACTGCGCCTATGGAGCCCTGGGATCCAATTCGGCGGGAGGCAACACCGACACACCGGCGCTGAGCGGACCGACGGGTGACGCGACCTGTCCGCCCGACCAGGCCGACGTCAACGCCGGTCTCGTCAACTGCTCCATCACGGTCTCCTCGGGCAACGACGAGAACGGCTCGACCAACTACTCGACCCTGGACCTCTTCTACAACGGGCAGCCCGTGCCCCAGACGCCGACGGCCAATCTTTCGGCGGCGGCGGCACAGCCGGGCGACACGGTGAACGTGACCGGTGGGACCAACTGGTGGGGTGCCAGCAGCGGCGCACCCAACGCCGGCCCCTACGGTGACTTCCAGAACACCTCGTCCGACTTCTACCCGGTCAGCGCGCCGCAGATCCTCATCGGCACCAACCGGGCGACCGCGGTGCCCGTCGTGAACTCGACCGTGAAGATCAATGGCGATGCGTATGCGTGCACCGGGGCCGAGAGCACCACCGTGGGCCCCAACCCCTGCGCACTGACCGTGGGGCAGCCGACGGGATCCTTCACGATTCCGAGTGGACTCGCTCCGGGGACCTACAACGTCTACATCGATGAGTCGAACACCACGCCTCTACCCGGAAACGGTCCCAACGACGCCTACCAGACGGCTCGGGGCACCAGTCTGGGCACGGTCGAGTCGGCCACCCAGCTCGATGTCGAGGGAGTCATGGTGGTGAAGACCTCGACCACGGCGTACGCGGACGGTGGCTACTCCCAGGCCGGTGACACGATCACCTACAACTTCGCCGTGACCAACACGGGTCCTGACACGCGTGAGCGGCATCTCGGTGGTGGACAGCAACATCCCGAGCGCCGACATCAACTGTCCCGCCTCGTCATTGGCCGGCGGAACATCTGAAACCTGCACCGGGACGTACACGGTGACCCAGGCCGACGTCGACGCCGGTTCGGTGACCAACACCGCCACGGTGAACGCCATCAGTATCAGTGGCGAGACCCTCACCTCGGCGCCGTCGTCGGTCACGACCGACGCCAGCGACACCACGTCCTCGCTCAGCCTGACCAAGTCCGCCACCACGTCGTACCCGGACGGCGGCTACGGCAAGGCCGGTGACGTCATCGGCTACAGCTACCTGGTGACCAACACGGGCACGACCACGGAGTCCGGCATCTCGGTGTCCGACAACAAGGTCCCGACCGGAGCTATCAACTGCCCCGATTCCTCCCTCGCCCCGGGGGCGTCGGAGACCTGCACCGGTAGCTACACGGTCTCCCAGGCCGACGTCGACAATGGCTCGGTGACCAACAGCGCCACCGTGAGTGGGACGGCCGAAAACGGGACCGTCCCCGTCACCTCCAACACCTCCACGGTGACCGTCGAAGCCAGCGACGCCTCGTCGTCCATCACGGTGGTCAAGTCCTCGAGTTCGTCCTACCAGGACGGCGCCTACGGCAAGGCCGGTGACGTCATCGACTACCAGTACGTGGTGACGAACACCGGCACGACCACTCTCTCGGACTGGAGCGTCTCCGACAATCTGATCCCCAACGTGAGCTGCCCGTCGGGCTCCCTCGCCCCGGGGGCGTCGGAGACCTGCACCGGTAGCTACACGGTGACCCAGGCCGACGTCGACGCCGGTTCGGTGACGAACACGGCCACGGCCACGGCTACGAACCCGAGCGATGGCACGGTCACGTCGTCGCCCTCTTCGGTCACCGTCTACGCCTCGGATGCCACGTCCGGCCTGAGCCTGGTGAAGTCGACCAGCTCGAACGGCTACGGGGCCGCCGGCAACGTCATCGACTACGGCTACCTGGTCACCAACACCGGGACCACGACGGAGTCGAACATCTCGGTCTCCGACAGCCTGATCTCCGACGTCAGCTGCCCGCCGGGCTCCCTCGCCCCCGGGGCGTCGGTGACCTGCACCGGTACTTACACGGTGACCCAGGCCGACGTCGACGCCGGTTCGGTGACGAACACCGCCACGGCCAGTGGGACGAACCCGTCCGACACGACCGAGACGTCCAACTCGTCCTCGGTCACCGTCGACGCCTCCGACGCGGTCTCGTCGCTGGGTCTGGTCAAGTCGTCCAGCACGGTCAGCTACACGGCCGCCGGCGACGCCATCGACTACAGCTACCTGGTGACCAACACCGGGACCACGACGGAGTCCGGCATCGCCGTCTCCGACAACCTGATCCCCGACGTCAGCTGCCCGCCGGGCTCCCTCGCCCCCGGGGCGTCGGAGACCTGCACCGGTAGTTACACGGTGACCCAGGCCGACGTGGACGCCGGCTCGGTGACGAACACGGCCACCGCCAGCGGTACAGCCCTCGGTCGGACCCGTCACTTCCGCGGTGTCCTCGGTGACGGTCCCCGCCTCGACGACGTCCTCGCTGGGTCTCGTGAAGTCCTCCACCACCAGTGGCTACGGGGCGGCCGGTGACGTCATCGACTACAGCTACAAGGTGACGAACACCGGTGGGACGACTCTCACGGGAATCGCCGTCTCCGACAACCTGATCCCCGACGTCAGCTGCCCGCCGGGCTCCCTCGCCCCCGGGGCGTCGGAGACCTGCACCGGTAGCTACACGGTGACCCAGGCCGACGTCGACGCCGGTTCGGTGACGAACACGGCCACGGCCAGCGCCACCAACCCGTCCGATCACGCGGTGAGCTCCGGCTCGTCCATCGTGACGGTGCACGCCTCCAACGCGGTCTCGTCGCTGGGTCTCGTCAAGTCGTCCAGCACGAGTGGCTACGGGGCGGCCGGTGACGTCATCGACTACAGCTACCTGGTCACCAACACCGGGACCACCACGGAGTCCGGCATCTCGGTCTCCGACAACCTGATCCCCGACGTCAGCTGCCCGCCGGGCTCCCTCGCCCCCGGGGCGTCGGAGACCTGCACCGGTAGCTACACGGTGACCCAGGCCGACGTCGACGCCGGCTCGGTGACGAACACGGCCACGGCCCATGGATTGAATCCGTCCGACGCGAGCGAGACGTCCAGCTCGTCCTCTGTGACGGTGCACGCCTCCGGCGCGACCTCGTCGCTGAGCCTGTCGAAGTCGACGACGTCGAGCGGTTACGGGGCCGCCGGCGACATCGTCGACTACAGCTACCTGGTGACCAACACCGGGACCACGACGGAGTCGAACATCTCGGTCTCCGACAACCTGATCCCCGACGTCAGCTGCCCGCCGGGCTCCCTCGCCCCCGGAGCGTCGGAGACCTGCACCGGTAGTTACACGGTGACCCAGGCCGACGTCGACGCCGGTTCGGTGACGAACACCGCCACGGCCCATGGATCGAATCCGTCCGACGCGAGCGAGACGTCCAACTCGTCTTCGGTCACCGTCGACGCCAGCACCGCGACCTCGTCGCTGAGCCTGTCGAAGTCGACGACGTCGAGCGGCTACGGCAAGGCCGGTGACGTCATCGGCTACAGCTACCTGGTGACCAACACGGGCACGACCACGGAGTCCGGCATCTCGGTCTCCGACAACCTGATCTCCGACGTCAGCTGCCCACCGGGCTCCCTCGCCCCCGGGGCGTCGGAGACCTGCACCGGTAGTTACACGGTGACCCAGGCCGACGTCGACGCCGGTTCGGTGACGAACACGGCCACGGCCAGTGGGACGGACAGTCGCAGCCAGGCCATCACCTCCGGATCCTCCTCGGTCACCGTGGAGGCGAGTGGGGCCGCTTCCAGCCTCTCGATCACGAAGTCGACCAGCTCGACGGGTTACGGAGCCGCCGGCGACGTGATCGATTACAGCTACCTGGTGACCAACACGGGTACGACCACCCTGAGCGGCGTGGGCGTGTCCGACAACCTGATCCCCGGCGTCAGCTGCCTGGAGCCGACGCTCGCTCCCGGGGCCTCGGAGACCTGCACGGGCACCTACACGGTGACCCAGTCTGACGTCGAAGCCGGTTCCGTGACCAACACGGCCACCGCTTCGGCCACCGACCCGCAGGACGCCACCGTGACTTCGGGTAGTTCCTCGGTCACCGTCGACGCGGCCTACGCCACCTCTGCCCTGGGGCTGGTGAAGACCACCTCGTCGAGTGGGTACGGCAAGGTCGGCGACGTCGTCGACTACGCCTATCAGGTGACCAACACGGGCACGACCACGATCTCGGGCGTCGGCGTCTCCGACAACCGGGTGAGCAGCGTCACCTGCCCGTCGGGTTCACTCGCCCCCGGGGCGTCGGAGACCTGCACGGGTAGCTACACGGTGACCCAGGCCGACGTCGACGCCGGCTCGGTGACCAACACGGCCACCGCGCACGGCACGGCCATCCACGGATCGGTCACGGTCACGTCCAACCCGTCCTCGGTGACGGTCGAGGCCTCGTCGGCCACCTCGTCGCTGAGCCTGGTCAAGTCCGGTAGCCCGAATACGTTCACCGGAGCCGGCGAGACGCTGAGCTACAGCTACAAGGTGACGAACACCGGGACGACCACCCTGTCGAACGTGGCCGTCTCCGACAACCTCATCGCCACGGTCAGCTGCCCGTCCGGGTCGCTCGCCCCCGGGGCGTCGGAGACCTGCACCGGGAGCTACACGACCACCCAGCAGGACGTCGACAACGGGTCGGTCACGAACTCGGCCACGGCCGGTGCGACCGCACCGCCCCATAGCACCCAGATCACGTCCAACTCCTCGACCGTGACGTTGGACTACGTCGGGCTGAGGATCACCACCGGCTCCACGTTGCCGGCGCTGACGTTGGGCACGCCATACACCTACACGATGGCGGCGACCGGCGGCCTGGCGCCCTACAAGTGGACGGCGGTGTCCGGACTTCCCAAGGGTCTGAAGCTCTCGGCCAAGGGAGGAGTCCTGTCCGGTACGGTCCTCGCCAAGAAGGTCGTGCCCGGCACGTACACGATCGCCATCCAGGTGACCGACCACAGCAAGCCCCTGCACAAGTACGTCGGATTCTTCTCGCTCACCGTCAAGAGCTGAGGGACCCGGAACGCCGCTGGACGCGGCGTCCATGAAGGGATGATCACGATGCGTCCGGGTCGAGCGCGGTTGGGAGTCGCCGCCCTGGTCGTGGTCTGTGGGATTGCGTGCACCGCGTGCTCGTCCCCGGGGTCCTCGGACCCCGGGGCGGCCGGCACACCACGGACCTCGGTCATCGCCCCCAACAAGGTCGTCGCCTTCGACCCGGCCGACAACGTACGTTCCGAAGTGGCCATCACCGGCTGCACCCCGGCGTCCGGGGCCTGGACGGCCACCGGCACGGTCACGAACCGTGCGGCCACCAGGACGTTCCAGTTGGTGGTCGATTTCACCAGTGTCCCGGGATCCACCGTCATCAGTTCCACGGTGGTCACCATTGCGGACGTCAAGCCGCAGGAGACCGTGCACTGGTCGGCCTCAGGGGCCCGTGGCCGCTCCCACGTCGCGTGCCTCTTGCGACAGGCCCAGGCCTCATGATCGCCGGGTGACGCGGGCGTCATAGCGGCCCCGTGTGCCGAGGCGCCATCTGATGCGCTCCCGGACCTCAGGTGTCGATGGGAACGCCCCGGTCGACGGATCTGCACAGGTCGTCCAGCGCACGGTGGAGATGGTCGACGAGCGGCCACGGGTCGGGCAGGCTGGTCGGGCAACCGATGAGCGACACGCCCAGATCGTCCCCGTAGCTCCACGCTGTGATGTTCAGACCGATGCCCTCCAGGATCGGACCCACCGAGTAGAGGGCCTCCAGGCCGACCGGCCCGATCCGGATCGGCTCCTTCGGTCCGGAGACGTTGGAGAGGATGACATTGAGCGGCGGGTGGACGACGTTGGCGGCATGTGACCGGCTCCAGAGCCGGACCGTCGGCCCGTAGAGCTGCGGTGGCACCACGTCGGCCCGCTGCTCGAGCAGGTCGTGTCCGAGGAGACTGCGCACCTCCCTCGACGCCCGCACCCCGTCGTGGATGGTCGCCAGCCGCGCCGCGGGGTCGGCGACGTCCGTTCCGATCGCGACGTAGATGTTGTCGACCCGGTTGCCCGACAGCCGGGCGGCATCGGGATCGGTCGACACCGGAACGCTGGCCACCAGCGGCCGGTCCGGCAGCTCACCCCGATCGGTCAGGTAGGTGCGCAGTGCACCGGCGCAGACGGCCAGGTACACGTCGTTGAGTGTCGTCCCGGTCGCCCGCCGGATGTAGCGCATTCGATCGAGCGGCAGGCGCGTCATGGCGAAGGTACGCGCCGCCTCGAGCGACACGTTGAGCGATGTCCTCGGAATGTGGTGGAGGGGGATGGGCGGCATCGGATCGAACGACCTGCGTTTGCGCTCCGAAGCCCGGACGCTGGCCACTGACGACCGGACCAGGTCCGGGAGGCCCTCGAACCGGGTCACCTGCTCGCGGAGCGCCCGGGCCACGAGCCGCCGCTGCGTCGGCAGCGGCTCGGGCAGCCACGGATCGACAGGCGTGGTGGGGGCCGGCGTGACGGTGGCCGCCTCGACCACGTTGTTGAGCAGGGCCACCGCCGCCGACCCGTCGGCCACCGCGTGGTGGAGTTTCACGACGATGGCGACGCGGTCGCCGGCCAGGCCCTCGACCACCTGGATCGCCCACAGCGGACGGTCGCGCGGTAGTGGGATGCCGGCGAAGGTGGCGATGGCGGCCGCCAGCGCCCGGTCGTCTCCCGGTGGAGCGAGGACGGTTCGCCCCAGATGCCTGGCCAGGTCGAATCCCGGGTCCTCCACCCATACGGGATGCCCGAGACCGAATGGGACGGGCACGATCCGGCGCCGGAAGGGGGGTAACCGCACGAGCAGCTGGTCGAACACCGCGGTCAGGGTCTCGAAGGAGAAGCCCCCCTCCAGACCGGACATGTCCGATACGGCGACCTTGATCGTGTGCATGTGGGCGGTCGGGGTCTCCGAGTAGAGGAACTTGGCGTCCAGCCCGGACATCGTCTCCAAGGTCAGTCCGTCCCCACCGTCAGTCGGTCTCCGTCGCGGGATACGGGACGCCGGCGGATTCCGCCAGAGATGCCTCCACGAATTGCGTGACCTGCCGGGACCACAGGTACCCGACGTGGTTGCCCGCATACCACGACACGGGCGGCCCGGCCCAGTGCTCGGCGAGTCGCCGGGCCTGATCCGGTGTGGCCAGTCGGTCGCCGTAGCCGGCGAAGATGTAGCGCCGGCGCGGGTCCACCAGCGGGTCGAAGCAGAGTGGCGACACCACGCGGTAGACGTTCTCGGCGGTCCCCCCCATGATCCGGTGCTCGATCGCCCGCAGCCGGATGTGGCGGGGGCTGTGTCCTTGGAACAGGCCGGGGAAGTCCGTCACCGGGATGCCGGCCACCACACCGTCGAGTCCCGGCTCGATGCCGGCCAGCAGCGCCACCGCATAACCGCCCAGGGACACTCCGAAGAGGCTCACCGACGTCGCCCCCTGGGAGCGGATCCAACCGATGAGCCGGCGGATGTCCCAGACGGCCTGGGTGAGGCCGTGGACCGCATTCAGCATGTCGAATGACAGGAAGGGCTCGCCGCTCACCCAGGTCACCCGCCGTGGTCCGTGGAGGGGGAGCACCGGTAGCGCCACGTTCATCCCGAGATCGTGATGCAGGCGAGCGGCGTGGAGGCCGGGGAAGTCCATGAACGGGAACCCCATGCAGAACCCGTGGACGGCGATGACCCACGGCCGGGTGGGGTCGTCGTGGCGGAGGAGAGCGGCGGTGGCCCTTCCGTTGGCGCCGAAGTCCATCCACCGCTGACCGCCCGGCTCGCCGTCGTGGGGCGTGAAGCCGCTGTCCCACGAGATGCGGTCATAGCCGACACCGAGCGCCCATCCGTGACCCGTGGTGAGGTCCTCGTCGCGCAGGGGTGGTGGAGTCCGGTGGTAGCTCATCGGGTCGTCTATCCACCCGTGGGCGTCGAAGAGCGCCTCGGCGTCGGCCAGTTCGGTGGCCACCCGCCCGTAGTCGCCGGGGAGCGGAAACCTATTGGGGGCCATGGCCATGGCCAGCAGGGCCTCGTCCATGGCCACCTGCGCGGCAAGGCCGATCGACAGGTGCGGGGCGGGCAATGACTCGGACACCTCGCCGCGCCACAGCGCGTTGCCGACGAATTGGAGGGTACGCGGCACGGCCCGGGTCGCCCGTATCGCAGCCCGCCGGTTGAGGAAGCCACCCACGGCGACGGCCGGCGCGAGCACCTGTGCGAGGGTCGAGGACGAACCCGGCCCCGGACCGGTCGGACCTCCACCGGGGGTCACCGATGGACCGTCTGGACCGACGCCCGGTGTGACCTCCCCCATGGCACTCCTTCCCCAGTGCGGCCCACCGCCGGTGCCCGCTACCTGAGATACTAAGACGGGCGGTCCAGGTTGTAAGGGCCGGAAGTCCCTTTGGGAGCGGGAGCGGGAAGCAGATGGAGATGAATCTGGCGGACCTCTTCGAGCTGGTCGCGGACGAGGTGCCCGAGGCCGGGGCCATGGTGTCTTCAGAGCGGCGCCTGACCTATGCGGGCCTCGATGAGCGGTCGAACCGCCTCGCCCACTTCCTGGCCCGGGCCGGCATCGGCCGCGGTGACCGGGTCGGGGTCCAACTGGCCAACGGCACCGAGTACATCGAGGCCATGCTGGCCTGTTTCAAGATTCGGGCGGTGCCGGTCAACGTCAACTACCGCTACGTCTCGCGCGAACTCGAGTACCTCTACGCAGACGCCGGACTCGTCGGTCTCGTCTTCCACAGTCGGTACGCACCGGCGGTGACCGGGGCACTGGACGCCCTCGCTGAGCGTCGGGCCATCCTCGAGGTGGGCGACGGCTCGGCGGCGTCGGGAGCGGGGGTCGACTACGAGGAGGCACTGGGCACGTCCCCGGGGTCGCGCGGGTTTGCCGCCCGATCGTCCGGTGACGGCTACTGCGTCTATACCGGGGGCACGACGGGAATGCCCAAGGGTGTCCTGTGGCGCCACGACGACATCTTCTTCGCAGCCATGGGCGGGGGGGACCCGTTCGCGTCGGGCGACCACATCACCCGTCCGGAGGAGTTGGCGGAGCGTGTGCTGCGCCCCGGAGTGACATCCCTGGCCATCCCGCCGTTCATGCACGCCGCTGGCCACTGGCTGGCGTTCTCGACACTCTTCGGCGGCGGCAAGCTCGTGACGACACCGGGTGGCGTGTTCGACCCGGTCGAGGTCTGGCGCCTCGTCGAGGCCGAGCGGGCAAACGCCGTCGTGGTGGTGGGAGATGCGATGGCCCGACCACTCCTCGATGTCCTGGCCCAGGACCCCGACCGCTACGACCTGTCGTCGCTGATGGCCGTCGGCTCGGGCGGGGCCGTGTTGTCGCCGTCGACCAAGGCGCAGCTTGCCGAGCTGCTGCCCGGCCGCATCGTCGCCGACCGGTTCGGTTCGTCGGAGACAGGACAGGTCGGCGGCGAGCCACCCGTGGACGACCCGTTCGGGCCTCCCCGATTGCGGGTCGACGACCGTACCGCCGTGCTCGACGCCGACCTCACACCCGTCGTGCCGGGTTCAGGGGTCATCGGGCACCTGGCCCGCGGCGGGCACGTCCCCGTCGGCTACCTCGGTGACCCCGCCACCACCGCCGCTACGTTCGTGCTCCTCGACGGAGTGCGGTGGGCACTTCCCGGTGACCTGGCGACGGTGGCGACCGACGGGACGATCACCGTGCTCGGACGAGGTTCGCTCTGCATCAACACAGGGGGTGAGAAGGTGTTTCCGGACGAGGTTGAGGCTGCGCTGAAGGGCCACCCCCACGTGGCCGACGCCCTGGTGGTCGGGCTGGAGGATGAACTGTTCGGGGAGCGGGTGGTGGCCCTGGTCCAGGTGCGGGGGGGATGTGAGGTCAGTCCCGACGAACTGACCATCCATGCGCATGGACTGCTGACCGGTTACAAGATGCCCCGGCAGTACGTGTTCGTCGACGAGATCGCGCGCTCGCCCAGCGGCAAACCCGACTATCCGCACGCACGTTCGGTGGCTGCAGCCGATGCCACTGCGGAGGTGGTGTGAGCTCGTGCAGCGCATGGCCGGCATGGACGCCGCCTTCCTCTACATGGAGACCCCGTCGATGCATCTCCACGTCATCGGCGTGCTCGTCCTCGACCCCGGGGACGCGCCGGACGGATTCACCCTCGACAAGCTCACCCGGGTGCTGTCCGAACGGATCCATCTGATCCCGCCGCTTCGCCGTCGGCTCCTACCCGCGCCGGCCGGAATCGATCACCCCCTGTGGATCGAGGATCCCGACTTCGAGCTGTCGGCCCATGTGCGGAAAGGACCTGCAGGGCCACTGTCGTGGGCCGAACTCGAGGAGTTCACCGGCGAAGTGGCCGGGCGCCCGCTCGACCGGTCGCGTCCGCTGTGGGAGATGTGGCTCGCCGATCTCGAGGGCGACGCCGGGGTGGCCCTCGTCACGAAGATCCACCACTCGATGATGGATGGAGGCCAGGGGGCTGATCTCATGGCGTCGATCTTCGATCTCGGGCCCGAGGGCGGTGGGGTGGCCCCGCCCGATCACGAGTGGCTGCCGGACTCGATTCCGTCCGTGCCCCGTCTGGTCGCCGACTCGGTGACGTCTCTCCTGGGCCGGCAGCGCTACGTGCCTGCCGCGCTGGGCCACTCCGCGTCCGGGATGGTCAGCATGGCCCGGACCTGGCTCGGCCAGAGGGTGTCGGGGTCCGCCCCGCCGCTGACGGGACCCTCGACGAGCTTCAACGGATCGCTCACCTCGCGCCGCTCGGTATGTCTGACCAGGGTCGACCTCGACACGGTGCTCGGGATCCGCCGCGCGTTCGGGACGACCGTCAACGACGTGGTGCTGGCCGCCTCCGGCACCGCCCTCCGCGACTACCTCCTGGCCCGGGGGGAACTGCCGCGGAGCGATCTGGTGGCCGCGGTGCCGGTGAGTGCCCACCGGGAGGTGCACGACAGTGAGGTGGCCAACCAGGTGTCGAACATGATGGTCAACCTGCCGTTACACCCCGACGATCCCGGCGAGCGCCTGACTGCGGTCCACGCCAACACCACCGACTCGAAGGCACTGCAGAGTGCCTTCGGCCCGGATTCCCTCCAGGAGCTGACCAGCTTCACGCTGCCACCGGTGATGACCGCGGCCGCCCGGCTCTACTCGGGACTGGGCCTCGCCCGACTCCACCCACCGGTCCTGAACCTCGTCATCTCCAACGTCCCCGGTCCGCCCGTCGATCTCTACTGCTCCGGGGCCAGGGTCACGGGTATCTTCCCGATGGGTCCTGTCATGGAGGGTTCGGGGGTCAACATCACCGTCCTGTCGGAGGCCCGGCACCTCAACGTAGGGATCATGGCCTGCCCGGATCTGCTCGACGACGTCGACGAACTGGGTCGGGGCTTCGTGTCCGCGGTCGAGGAGCTCGCCGATCTGGCGGCCAGGCGCTGAGCCGGACCCCGCACATCTACTATCGGCCCGTGCCGATCGAACGTGTGGATGATCCCGGAAGCCACCCCGTGGCTACCCGACACGACATACCGGTCGATGCCGAGCGCCTGGACGGACTCCTCCAGCGGGCGGGCCGCGAAGTCGAAGCGGGGCTGCTGCCCACGTGCCAGATCGCGGTGGCGTACCGCGGTCGACTCCTGGCCACCCGCTCCTACGGGACACCTCCCACCAGCCGGTTCGTCATCTACTCGTGCACGAAGGCGATCACCGCGGGCGCGATGTGGCTGCTGCTCGGAGACGGGCTGCTGGAGCGCAGCACCCGGGTCGCGGATGTGATCCCGGCCTTCGCCGAGCACGGAAAGGGTACGGTCACGGTCGAGCACCTGCTCACCCATACGGCTGGCTTCCCCAGCGCACGCATGCCGGACGACGACTGGATCGAACCGCACCGCCGGATGGCGAGGCTGGCATCGTGGAAGCTCCAATGGGAGCCCGGTTCGCGATTTGTGTACCACGGGTCCTCTGCGCACTGGGTACTGGCCCAGCTCGCCGAGTCGGTGACCGGAACCGACTTCCGCACGTTCGTCCGCGACGCCCTCCTCGGACCCTTGCAGCTCGACTCGCTCTGTCTCGGACCGGCCCCCGGCGACCAGGATGACGTGCTCGACGTGACGGGGGTGGGCGACGCGATGCCGGCGGACGAACTCGACGAGCTCGGAGGTTCGATCGGCCTGGACGTGTCGGCCATCGGAACCTCCGAGGCCGACCTGCTCCGACACAATGCCCCCGAGGTCCGCGCCGTGGGCCAGCCCGGGGGCGGTGCGGTGGGGCGAGCGGCCGACCTGGCCATGTACTACCAGGCGCTGCTGGCCAATCCGGGAGGGCTGTGGCGGCCCGACGTGTTGGCTGCGGGCACGGCCGAGATCCTCTGCGACCTGGTCGACCCGATGACGGGTGCCCCGGCGGACCGCACGTTGGGGCTGCTGCTGGCGGGCAGTGCCGATACGGCGATGATGCGGGGCTTCGCCTCCACGAACTCACCGCGCACGTTCGGCCACATGGGCGCCGGCGGCCAGGTCTCGTGGGCCGATCCGGTCACCGGCCTGTCGTTCGCCTACCTGACGAACGGGCTCGACCGGAACCCGCTGCGTCTGGGAGCCCGCGGCCTGTCGCTGTCCTACCGGGCCGGCGCGGTGGTCGTGGTCGACGCCTGAGCACCGAGGTGTCGGGGGTTCGGCACCCCGGACCGGCGGACTCGGCCCATGAATCCGGGCGCCGCGGT
>CAWJEK010000007.1:0-15803 GCA_963841885.1 uncultured Acidimicrobiaceae bacterium | reverse complement strand
TCCGGTGGCCACCGTCAGGCCGCGTCTCGCTCGAGCGGGCAGGTCATGCACCGGGGTCCGCCCCGGCCGCGGCCGAGTTCGCTGCCCCCGATGTCGACCACCTCGATCCCGTGCTTGCGCAGCATCGTGTTGGTGGCGACATTGCGCTCGTAGCCCATGACCACCCCGGGGGCCACGGCCAGGAAGTTGGTCCCGTCGTCCCACTGCTCCCGCTCGGCGGCCCGGATGTCCTCGTCGGTGGTGAGCACGGTGATCTCCTCGACCCCGAGGATCTCGGCGAGGGTCTCCCACAGGCTGTGGTTCCTGGCGATCGAGAATCCGTCTGGCTCGTCGCCGGCGGTCAGGGTCCAGCTCCGCAGGTGCCGGTCGAAGTAGGGGTAGAGCACGAACGTGGCCGCGTCGACCATGGACATCACCGTGTCGAGGTGCATGAAGGCGTGACTGTGGGGGAGCTCGATGGCCACCACCTGCGTCGCCTGTCCGGCGGCGAACAGGGCCCGGGCCACGGACTCGACGGCCATGGGGGACGTGCGTTCACCCATGCCGATCAGGACGGAGCCGTGGCCGATGACGTGGACGTCGCCACCCTCGATGTGCGCCGGTTGGTAGTCGTGGTCGTCAGCGCCGTAGTACGTGGTGAAGTCCGAGCCCACGAACAGCGGGTGGTGCTGGTAGATGGCCCGGGTGTGCAGGGACTCCCGCCGCCGGGCGGGCATGGCCATCGGATTGATGGTCACACCCCCGTAGATCCAGCAGGAATTGTCCCGTTGGAAGAGCTGATTGGGCAGCGGGGTCAGGACGAAGTCATCGGCCCCGAGCATGTTCCACCGGAGGCTGTGGGCCCGCATCGGGTGGAGATCGGCCTTCAGGATCCCACCGATGAGGAACTGCGACAGCTCCGTCCCGTCCAGGTCATCGAGCAGGTGGCGCACCGGGCCGACCAGCGACGGACCGAGGTTGTCCGGCGTGCACACGCGGTCGAGCACGAAGGCGCGCCCTTCGGGGAGCTCGAGGGTCTCGGCCAGCAGTCGGCCGTAGTAGTGCACGGTCACGCCCTTGTCGCGCAGCGCCTCGGCGAAGCCGTCGTGCTCCTCCTTGGCCTTCGACGCCCACATGACGTCGTCGAAGAGCAGGCCTCCGATGTTGTCGGGGGTGAGCCGGGACAGCTCGAGGCCGGGACGGTGGACGATGGCCTGGCGGAGCTGGCCGATCTCGGAATCCACATGGAAGGACATGGGCGGGGCTCCAGTCGGTAGGCGGGGTGTCATCGGTACTCCGATCCGGTCGTCCGCCAGACCTGCAAGGGCCTGACCACGACAAGGTGCACCGGACAGATCGGGAACGGCAGAGTCGAATGACCCATGCAGATGGACACCGCGTGACGTCCGGGCTCGTGCTCAGGTCGAGCGCTCACGAAAAGCTCCTCGTGCTGTGCCAGCGTCACCAGGGGTCCGGAGCGACGGTGCGCGGATCGTCGCTGTCGACGGACCCGCATGTGGTTGTTCGATTCCGACCGTACACCTCGGCCGGCACCAGGCCCGCCGCACGCCTGTCACTCCGACCGACGGGGCAGCCCGAACGGGCCTCCGGGGTCCGTGCGACCGGGCTACCGGGCGACCACCGACGACCCGCCGTCATCCACGCCTCGGTCGTCGGTGCTGATCACCGCCTGGCTTCGACAGTCGGGAGTGCTGCCTCGGACGGCGCTTCGGCCTCCACCGGATCGATGGTCCGGTAGGCGAGCAGTTTCACCCGGTCGGTGAGGAGGAACCACACCAGCGCGTAGCCCCAGACCAGAGCTGCATACCCCCAGCCCAGAGGGGTCATGAAGATCCCATAGACGGCGATCAGGGTCGCCAACGCCTGCGTACCGACCACGGCCAGGAGGAGGATCCGGGCGGGCCGTATCGACCAGAACGGACCCCGGGTACGGGCGAGGAAGATGGTCAGGTGCCCGGCGACCGAGAGGGTCAGATACATCAGGGTCTGCAGGCGGGCGTGGTCGAGGTGGAACACCTCGTCGCCCAGGGTGAACATGCCGAAGGCGGCGACCGGTCCGACGACACCGAGCACGGTGGCGATCCCCAGCACGAGGCGCATGTTCCACGCCTCGGGCTGCTTCCGGTAGCGCACGTTGTCATACGCGATGGACAAGATGGCGCCGTCGTTGAGCAGGGCCAACATCACGATCTGGATCGCGGTGACCGGGAAGAAGTTGAAGATCAGGATCACGGACGAGACGAACAGCAGTACGCGGAGGGTCTCCGCGATGCGGTAGATCGCGTAGCTGTTCATCCGCTGGAAGATCCGGCGGCTCTCCTTGATCGCATCGATGATCACCGAGAGCCCGGGGGTGGTCAGCACGATCGACGCCGCCGCCCGCGCCGCGTCCGTGGCGTCCGAGACGGCGATGCCGCAGTCGGCCTTCTTCAGCGCCGGGGCATCGTTCACCCCGTCACCCGTCATGCCGACGATGTGCCCTCGCTTCTGCAGGACGTCGACGATGTGGAACTTGTGCTCCGGAAAGACCTGAGCGAACCCGTCGGCATCGTCGATGGATCGGGCGGTCGCCTCGGTCTCGTCGCGCTCGACGTCGCCCAGTCCGGAAGCATCGAGGATGTCCGTGCCCATCCCGAGCGTCCGGGCCGTCTCCCGGGCGATGGCCAGGGCATCGCCGGTGACCATCTTCACCTCCACACCCATCTGGTGGGCGGTGGCGATCGTCACCTTGGCGTCGTCCCGCGGGGGATCGAACAGGGGCAGCACCCCGACGAGATTCCACGGACCGTCGCCCTCGGCCCGGGCCACTCCCAACGATCGGAAGCCTCGTGCCGCGAACCCGTCGACGGCGGCGTCGACGTCCGCCTCCACGTTCGGCCGATTCGTCGACAGTTCGAGGATGACCTGGGGGGCGCCCTTCGTCACCTTGAACGTGGACCCGTCGGCAGCGGTGACGGTGGCCTCGGTCCGCTTGCGCACCGCATCGAACGGCTGGAACCCGGTCACGTGGTAGTCGGCCAACGACTGCCCGTCCCCGAGGCCACCGAGCACCGCCAGATCGATGGCGTCGGCATCATCGGCGCGTGAGGCGAGCGAGGCGTCGAGGATCACCTGGCGGGCCGTGAGCGTGCCGACGGCGTAGGGATCACCCAGGGTGAGCTTGTTCTGGGTCAAGGTCCCGGTCTTGTCCGTGCACAGCACGTCCACGCCGGCCAGCTCCTCGATGGCCACCAGTCGGCTGACGATGGCCTTCTTGGACGCGAGTACCCGGGCACCGACGGCCATCGTCACCGACAGCACCGTCGGCATGGCCACCGGGATGGCGGCCACGGTGAGGACGAGGGCGAACTGCAGGGTGGTGAAGAAGGCGTCGCCGCGGATGGTGGAGACGACGATGATCACCACCACCATGGCCACCGCCAGGATGATCAGGTACGTGCCGATCTTGAGGACGGCCCGTTGGAAGTGGCTGACGGTCTGGGCCTCCTGGACCAGCTCCGCGGTCTGGCCGAAGTAGGTGTCCGCACCTGTCGCGTAGACGAGCGCCCCGATCTCACCCTGGCGGATGACGGAGGCGGAGAACACCGCGTCCCCGCTCCGGCAGCTGGCCGGCAGCGACTCCCCGGTCAGTGCCGACTGGTCCACTTCGATGGGATCGCCGTCCAGGAGGCGTGCGTCCGCGGGAACGATGTCACCCAGGCGCAGGCGGATCACATCGCCCGGCACCAGCTCACGCGACGGCGGAGTGACCCACGCTCCGTCCCGCTTGACCCGGGCCTTGATCGCCAATTCCGCTTTCAGGGCGGCGATGGCCCGGCCCGCCTGGCGTTCCTCCCAGAATCCGATCCCGGCGTTGGTCAGGAGCAGGACCAGGATGATGAAGAAGTCGGGCCAGTGCTTGAGCACACCGGACAGGATCACCGCGGCCTCGATCATCCAGGGGATGGGCCCCCAGAAGTAGGTGAGGAACTTCAGCAGCGGGTTGACGCGCTTCTCCACGATCTCGTTCGGGCCGTACTGGATCAGGCGCTTCTGGGCCTCGACCTGAGTGAGGCCGTCCGGGGACGAGCTGAGCCGCGTCTCCACCTCGGCGAGGGGAAGGGACTTCAGGTCGCCACCGGCATCGGGCTCCGGTCCGGTCGCCACGGGCTCGGTGCCGGCGGAATCCATCCCGGTCATGTTCCGACCACCGCGGGATCATCGGCCGTCGGGCCCGAGGTGAGGACCGGACGGGCGGTCAGGCGGACCACTCGTGGCGAGGGTCGCCGGCGGGTGTCGACCGGCCGCTGGTCCGCTGTCGCGCCGGCGCCCGGAACGGGCTCCCGGAGGCGATCGAGGGTCTCCGGGCCGAAGGGTCGGCAGGTCCGTGGAACGCCGGAGAGGAGGGGTGACCGGATCCACCACCCAGGCCGTCCTCGACGCCCGGCAGGGCGGGTCCGGGCAGACGACCGATCCGCGTGACCAGTGGGTGGGACATGACTGCCTCGGTGCTGGACTGCGTCACCGGGAGTCTGGAGTGACGCGACATGGTCTCGTGTCCCCATTGCCGGAGGGGACAGGACTCTGCGTGCACGGTACACCGCAGGGCGCTCGAGGACTCTATCGGGCAGCGCTCGGGCCGGAGTCCGGCAATCGGCCAACTCGCAGCGGCCGGGGCCTGTCCGGTACCGGTGTACGGTCGCGGCACCGCTGCAGTCGGCTCGAGGCCGAGCGACTGCAGCAACCGCCTACCCGTCGCTCCAGAACCTCGGTGACGCCACGCCTCACCCTGGACGGAGTCACCGGACGATGCACCGAACGCCAGGCAGACGGGCATGAGTGGACCCGCACGCTCACCGGCGGCGAACGGCTTGGAGCAAGAGGTTCACCCGGTGACGAGCCGCGACGACCACCCCTTGACGATGACGGCCCTCATCGGCGCCAACCTGTGGGCGAAGAAGGCCCGCTCGATGGGGATCGCCTTCGCCGTGGCCCTCGCCGTGATGACGGTGGTGACGCTCACAGTGGTCAGTAGTGGGCTCGAGACGGCGGCAAGCGCCGTGCTGACCGTGGGCAAGGCCGACTTCACAGTGGCCCAGAACGGCGTCTCCGATCTCCTCTACAGCAACATCGACACGGGACAGCTAGCGCGGATCGGCGCGACGCCTGGCGTGAGGAGTTCGGTCGGCGTCCTCCTGGAGACGGAACGGATCGATGCCGCCGACCCGCTGTTCATCGAGATCGGCATCCAGCCCGACGACCTCACCACGTTCGGGGTCACGGTCGTGGCCGGGTCCGCCTACGGGGCGACGGCGAGCAACGAGGTCATGCTCGGCTGGCGGGCCGCACAGAATCTCGGGCTCCACGTGGGTGACTTGTTCCACGCCAACGGCACCGAAAACCGGATCGTCGGGATCTACTCCACCGGAATCTCCTACGGGGATTCGGCGGCGATGTTCCCGTTGCCCGCGCTTCAGGCATACAACCGCGTCCCGGGGTCCGTCTCCCTGGTCTTCGTGAAGATCGACCCTGGACAGTCGTCGGCCCGGGTGCAGCGCACCCTGACCCGGGACCAGCCGGAGCTGACGACGATCTCCACACTGGCCCAGGCCGGCCGTGCCGACCGGAACCTCGTCTTCCTCAAGGCGGCGGTCACCGGGAGCACCATCCTGGCGCTCGTCATCGGCGCAATCGTCGTGGGTAACACCATGCTGCTGTCGCTGTTCGAGCGGACGCGGGAGTTCGGACTTCTGCGAGCCATCGGTTGGAGCCGAGTTCGGGTGGTGTGGCTCGTGGTGTCCGAGAGCCTGCTGCTCGCCCTCCTCGGGTCGGCTCTCGGTGTCGCCCTCTCGTTCCTGGTGACGTCGGTACTCGAGGCACTTCCTCAGCTCCATGGTGTGCTGCACTCCGACTTCACCCCGGGAGCCTTCTGGCGCGGTTTCGCGGTCGGCATCGGTATGGCGGTCCTCGGTTCCCTCTACCCCTCGGTCCGGGCCGCCAGCCTCACCCCGCTCAAGGCACTCAGCAATGAGTGAGTTCTTCGTGGGGGAGCCGAAGATCGAGACCCACGGGGTGACCAAGGTCTACGCCGACGGTCGGGTGCAGGCCCTGGCCGGCGTGGACCTGACTGTGGCGGCCGGCGAGTTCGTAGCCGTCACCGGGCCGTCCGGGTGTGGGAAATCCACACTCCTCGGCCTGCTCGCCGCGTTGGACGCACCGACGTCGGGGAGCATCCGCGTGGGGACCTACGTGCTGGAGCAGCTCCACGACGCAGACGGTTTCAGACGCCAGGAAGTGGGCCTGGTCTTCCAGTTCCACAACCTGCTTCCCCGACTCTCGGCCCTGCACAATGTGGAGATCGCGATGCTCGGCTCGACCCGTCCCCATGCCGAGCACGCCGGGGTCGCCCTCGGCCTCCTGGACGACGTCGGACTCGCCGACCTCGCACACCGCCGGCCTCCGCAGCTCTCGGGCGGCGAGCGCCAGCGGGTGGCGGTCGCCCGGGCACTGGCCAACGAGCCATCGGTACTCTTCGCCGACGAGCCGACCGGGAGCCTCGACAGCCGGTCGACCGAGGTGGTGCTCGCCCTGTTCCAGCGCCTCCGGACCGACCGGGGAGTCTCGATCGTCATGGTGACCCATGATGAACTGGTGGCCGCGGTGGCCGATCGCACGGTGCACATGCTGGACGGCCGGATCACCCCGGCCGGGGGGACGTAGCGAGCGCCCCGGTCAGCTCGAACCGGTCCTCCGTCCAACCGGGTCCACGAGTCCGTGCACGCAGTTGCTGCGTGATGGAGAACTCCCAGCGTGAGCCAGTGTCTCCCTGGCGTGGCCACGGGAGATCCGTTGTGGCGGGCCCTGTGGGCGACTCATGCCGCCGGGGTGCTGGTCACCTGGGGGGAGAGATGATCACGCCATGGCGACGACTCGAGCGTCGCCCATGGACGCCGAAGCGTATAGAGGTCCACGAACAGGGACGCGGCGTGGGCATCCGTGTAGACCAGCTTCCCGAGTTCCACGAACCGCAGGAGGTTCTCGAGTTCGTCGTCCGGGAAGTCGCCGGTGGTCCCGGCGCTCAAGAAATCCGATCCTGCCGCCATCGCCCAGGCCCCCGGGTCGCCTCGGCGGCGCCGACGAGGAACTCATGGGCCACGCCGGCGACATCCCCGCCCTGCCGCTCTCGGTCGGTGAGCACCTGATCGAGGACCTGGGCCTGACCGGCGGCAACAGAAATTCCGTGCCCGTAGATCGGATTGGCGTGCCCGACGGCATCACCGATGGCCAGGAGGCCGGATGGGTACCGGTCCATCCGATCGAAGTGTCGCCGCACCGAACTCGGGTACCGGAACCCGGTGGGCCCGTCGACAATCTCGGCAGTTCCGACCAGCGCCTCCCAGTCAGGCGTCGACAGCGTACGTCCGAACGCCCGCCATGGGTCTGGGTCGAACGGTGGATGATCTCCCGATCGGCCGCACAGCCCGGCCAACCACATCCCGCCCTCGATGCGAGTGACGTAGCCCCCGCGGGTCGGCGTGGCGCTCGTCGGATCCGGGAGCACGAGGATTCCACCGCCGGCCGTGGCCTCCGGATCTGCAGGTCGGAGGAGCGCGCTCGCATACGCAATGTCACAGTGGGTGATCGATGCATCGGGTGCCTCGACGCCGCGATCGGCGAGCCACCCGAGCGAACGCCCCGGTCGGCGAGCGGCATCGACGACGACGTCGGTGGCTACTTGTTCGCCGTCGTCGAGCGCTACGCCGCGCACGGCAACGTCCCCGGCGAGAGGGCCCCGGACGGCGGTGCGGCCGCGCACGTCCACGTGTTCCAGGCCCTCGACGCGCCAAAGGACGCGGCCGGGGTGCGAGGCCGTTCAGCCGCCGCCCCCTCCGACACGGGATTCCGTCACATCCGCTCATCCGGTCCCGTCACTACCCCTTGGCGGAGGCGGTGGGATTTGAACCCACGGTGAGTTTCCCCACACACGATTTCCAATCGTGCCGATTCGGCCGCTCTCGCACGCCTCCGTGCCGATGGCCGTCCGGCTGACCGGGGCGTCCACAGCCCCGACAGGCTACTCCGGCCGCCTCCGCCCACCGGACCGTCCGCGTGCATGCCGGTCGGTCCCCGGTGACGGTAGGATCGTGGCCTCCCCGGTGGTGGGTGCGACGGCTGGGTCCTGCGCAACGTCCTCCTGTGAATCGAGTCAGGGTCGGAAGGCAGCAGCTCTCAGCGGGTCCGGCCGTGTGCCGCAGTCAACCTGGCCGTCGCACCGACCACCGGGTGAGTCGCTCCCCGGGGCACCCGTCGTACCCGACCCCGACGGAGGTCCGGGCCGGGGACCGTGTCCGACCTGACCGGTAGGCTCCCGACGTGGCCGACGTGACCGAGGAAGTCCCCTACCAGTCCCTCTACCGACGCTTCCGTCCGTCGAACTTCGCCGAGGTGAAGGGCCAGGACCACGTCGTCCTCGCCCTCCGCAACGCCGTACGGGACGGTCGGGTCGCCCATGCCTACCTCTTCAGCGGCCCCCGCGGCACGGGCAAGACCTCGACGGCCCGCATCCTGGCCAAGGCGCTCAATTGCACCGACCTCCACGACGGTGAGCCCTGTGGGGTCTGCGCCTCGTGCGTGGAGATCACCCGGGGCACGTCGCTGGACGTCCACGAACTCGACGCCGCTTCCAACAACGGCGTCGACGCCATGCGTGACCTGGTCTCACGGGCCGCCCTGGGCTCTCCCGGCCGGCAGAAGGTCTACATCGTCGACGAGGTCCACATGCTGTCGACGGCGGCGTCCAACGCGCTGCTGAAGACGCTGGAGGAGCCACCCGCCCACGTCATCTTCGTGCTGGCCACCACCGATCCCCAGAAGGTCCTGCCCACCATCCGCAGTCGGACCCAGCACTTCGAGTTCCGCCTCCTCGGACCCGACACCCTGTCCGAGCTCCTGGCCCAGGTCCGCGATGACGCCCACCTCGACGTGGGGGACGAGGCCCTCGACCTCGCCGTCCGTCGCGGCCGCGGATCGGCCCGCGACGCCCTGTCCATTCTCGACCAGGTGGCCGCGTCGGACGCGGTCGATGACGACCTGCCCGAGCTCGACGAGGTGGTCGAGGCCCTGGCCGAGCGCGACGTCGAGCGGGCACTCGTCGCCGTGGCCGGACTGACCGCGGCGGGATTCAGCCCCCAGCAGCTCACCGTCGACCTGGTCGACCACCTGCGTCAGGGCTTCCTGGCCCTGGTGGCCCCCGAGCTGGTGACCGTATCCGGCGCGGAGCGAGACGCCCTGGCCGCCCAGGCCGGCCGCGTCGGGTTGGCCGCACTGGTCCGGGCCATGGAGGATCTCGGCCGGGCCCAGATCACCATGCGCGACGCACCGGACCCCCGGGTAAATCTCGAGGTGGCTCTGGTCCGGCTCGTCCATCCCGAGGCCGATGACTCGCCGGCCGCCCTGCTGGCCCGGATCGAGCGTCTCGAATCCTCCGGTCTTCCGCTCGCCGACCACGGCATCTCCGCGTCCGCCGCTGCACCCGGTCCGCCCCGATCCCGGCGGTACCGGCGGCGACCGCGGCGCGGCGCTGGCCGCCCGGGCCGCGGCCGTGCCGACCGGGCGTCCGGCCCCGGTGGAGGCGCCCCCAACGCGCTCCGGCCGTCGAGGAGGAGCCCGCCGACGGGCCTGGCCCGACCGGTCCCCGGCCGACCCTCGGCGCCTGCGCCGCCGCTCGACTCCCGCAGCACCCCCGGGTGCGGACGCCGCACCTGCTGCCGCGGCCCCCCGCCGGTGCCACCGGCGTCCGACCGCGGTCGTCCACGACGAGCCGACGAGGCGCCCGCGGTCTCCGAGCCCGTCGCCCATCCGTCGGAGGCCTCGGCGCCGTCCGTCCCCGACGGCGCGGTGCCCTTCCCGACCCGTGACGAGCTCGTCCAGGCATGGGGCGACCACGTGATCGGCCGACTGCGGCCGAAGGCCAAGGCGCTCTTCCAGGCGGGCCGGTTCGTCTCCGCGGAGGGTGGCCGGGCCCAGTTCGGCCTGCCCAACGACATCCACCGCAACCGGTGCGAGGACATGCGCCCCGAGGTCGAGGCCGCGCTGGCCGACCAGTTCGGCCGTCCGATCCCGCTCGTCCTCGTGGTCGACGGTGGCGCCGGGCGCGCCCGTCGAGCCGACCGACGACGGGCCCGGTCCCGCCCCCCGGCACCCGGCCGTGGCGTCCGACCCGCGACGGACGACGAGGACCTGGCCGTCTTCGAGGCCGACGACCTCGAGGTCGCCGAGATCGACAACTCGGCCGAGGCGCGCCTCCTCCAGGCCTTCCCCGGCGCCGAGGAGGTGGGCTAGGTGGCCGTCTTCAACGGACCCCTGCAGAACCTCATCGACGAGATGGGCCGCCTGCCGGGCATCGGGCCGAAGTCGGCGCAGCGGATCACCTTCCACCTGCTGAAGGTGGCCCCCGAGGACGCCCTGCGCCTGGCCGAGGCCATCATCGCCGTCAAGGAGCGGATCACCCTGTGCACGCGCTGCTTCAACGTGGCCGAGGGCGGCGAGTGCGCCATCTGCCTCGACGACCGCCGTGACGCCACCGTGGTCTGTGTCGTGGAGGACCCCCGCGACATCGTCTCGGTGGAGAAGACGGGTGAGTTCTCCGGTCGCTATCACGTGCTGCAGGGCTCGCTGAACCCCATCGAGGGCATCGGGCCCGAGCAGCTCCGGGTGCGCGAGCTGCTCGGCCGCCTCGATGACGAGGGCATCACCGAGGTCATCCTCTGCACCAACCCCAACCTCGAGGGCGAGGCCACCGCCATGTACCTGGCCCGACTGCTCAAGCCCCTGGGCCTTACCGTGACACGCATCGCGTCGGGGCTCCCGGTCGGGGGCGACCTCGAGTACGCCGACGAGCTGACCCTCGGCCGGGCGCTCGAGGGGCGACGCGAGGTCGACGCCTGACGGCACCGCCCGGAGGCCGTCGCCTCCGGGTCCGCCCGTGGGCCACCATGGGGGATGGACGACCTCCGGCCATCCGGCATCCGACAGTTGTGGATCCTGCGCCACGCCAAGGCGGCCGCCGAGCCGCCCGCAGGAGGACGGGACCGGGACCGCCCGCTGACCGCCCGCGGCCGGCGGGACGCCGCCGCGCTCGGGGCCCGACTGGCGGCCGGCGGACCGGTGCTCGACACTGCCGGGCCTGGTCCTTCCCGGGGTGGCCCTGGTGTCGGCGGCCGCCCGCACCGTGGAGACCGCCGGCCTGGTGTGCGGGGGACTGGGCGCCCGGATCCGCACCGACACCTACCAGAGCTGTACTCGGCCGAGCCGGAGACGGTGCTGGCCTACGTGCGCGAGGTCGACGGCGACCCGGCGGCCGTCCTGGTCGTGGGCCACAACCCGACCGTGTCCCACCTGGCCCACGACCTGGCGTCCGACGGGTCCCCCGGGCGCGACGCGCCTGGGCTCGCACGGCCTGGCCACCTGCTCGTTGGCCGTGGTGGACCTGGCCATCGGCGCCTGGGAGGACGCGGCCGCCGGCCGGCGGCACGCTGGTCGGGCTGTTCGCCCCTCCCTTCTGATCGACGCCGCCGACCGACGCCCGGACTCGCCGGGCGCCCCGGCCGACCATGAGGCCGACGCACGGGGCGCCCGATCGCACGACCTGGTGGGCGCCCGTCAGGGGTGCGCAGCGGTCACAGCGTGCGCAGCACGGCGGCGTCGCCCTGGCCGCCGCCGCCGCACAGGCTGACGGCTGCGGTGCCGCCGCCCCGGCGCTTCAGCTCGAGGAGGGCGGTGAGCGCCACGCGGGTGCCGGACATGCCGACCGGGTGCCCGAGGGCGATGGCGCCGCCGTTCACGTTCACGATGTCGCCGCTGACGCCGAGGTTCTCGGCCGAGGCACAGCCGACGGCGGCGAAGGCCTCGTTGATCTCGAACAGGTCGATGTCGTCCACGCGGAGGCCCGCCTTGCCCAGGGCCTGCTGGATGGCGTTGGCCGGCTGGAGGAGGAGCGACGGGTCGGGCCCGGCCACCTGGCCGTAGCTGACCAGCTCGCCGATGGGCTGGACCCCCAGCTCCTCGGCCTTGGCCCGGGACATGACGATGACGGCCGCGCCCCCGTCGGAGATCTGGCTGGCGTTGCCGGCCGTGATGGTGCCCTCCTTGTCGAAGGCGGGACGCAGCTTGGCCAGCGACTCGGCCGTGGTCTCGGCCCGGACGCCCTCGTCGGTGTCGACGACCAGTGGGTCCCCCTTGCGCTGGGGCACCTCCACCGGGACGATCTCCTCGGCGAACTTGCCGTCCTTGATGGCGGCGGCGGCCCGCTCGTGGGACAGGGCGCTGAAGGCGTCCTGCCGCTCACGGGACACCCCGTCGGCGCCGTTGTAGCGCTCGGTGCCGAGGCCCATGGCCACCTGGTCGAACGCGCAGAACAATCCGTCGTACATCATCGAGTCGACGAGCTTGCCGTCGCCGATGCGGTAGCCCGCCCGGGCACCCGGCAGCAGGTAGGGGGCCTGGGTCATCGACTCCATGCCGCCGGCCACCACGATGTCGGCCTCGCCGGCGTTGATCATGAGGTCGGCCAGGTAGATGGTGTTGAGGCCCGAGAGGCAGACCTTGTTGATGGTCGAGGCGGCGACGCTCATCGGGATCCCCGCGTTGGCCGCGGCCTGGCGGGCCGTGATCTGGCCGGCGCCGGCCTGGATGACCTGGCCCATGAAGACGTAGTCGACCTGGTCCGGGGCCACGCCGGCCCGCTCCAGGGCGGCGGCGATGGCGAAGCCGCCCAGCTCGGTGGCGGCGAAGCCGCCGAGTGCGCCCGACAGCTTGCCGATCGGGGTGCGGGCTCCTGCGACGATGACGGATCCGGACATTGCAACCTCCACGGCCTGGTGGCCGGTTCAGGCGGCGTCCCCCCATGGGCCACGCCACGACGACAGGACGCCATGATACGGCCTCGGCCGGTTTGTGCCACACGGGCCGCCCGACGGCCCCGGGAGCACCCGCGTCGAGCGGGCTATCCTCCTCCCCCATGCAGGAAATCCTCTCCGCCATCCTGGCCGGCGCACCCGGCGAGGAGATCGCCGCCCTCCCGGTCCCCGAGTCCTACCGTGCCGCCTTCGTCAAGCGTGACGAGATCGCCATGTTCGAAGGCATGGAGTCCGAGGACAAGGACCCGCGCAAGTCGCTCCACGTCGGTGACGTCGCCACCCCCGAGCTGGCCCCCGACGAGGCGTACATCGCGGTGATGGCCAGCGCCATCAACTTCAACACGGTGTGGACGTCGATCTTCGAGCCCCTGCCGACGTTCGGCTTCCTCGACCGGCTCGGTCGTGAGGGCGTCTGGGGCGCCCGCCACGCCCTCGACCACCACATCGTGGGATCCGACGCCTCGGCCGTCGTGCTGCAGGTGGGCTCGGCGGTGCGGATGTGGAATCCGGGCGACAAGGTCACCGTCCACTGCAACTACGTCGACGACCAGAGCCCCACCGCCCACGACGACTCGATGCTGGCCGACAACCAGAGGATCTGGGGCTTCGAGACCAACTTCGGCGGCCTCGCCGACCTGGCCGGTGGTCAAGGCCAACCAGCTGATGCCGAAGCCGGCCCACCTCTCGTGGGAGGAAGCGGCGGTCAACGCCCTGTGCAACTCCACCTCCTACCGCATGCTGGTGTCGCACAACGGCGCCCCCGTGACCCAGGGCGACCGGGTCCTGGTGTGGGGCGCGTCGGGCGGCCTGGGCGCCTACGCCGTCCAGTACTGCATGAACGGCGGGGCCACCCCGGTGGGCGTCGTGTCCTCGCAGTCCAAGGTCGACCTCCTCCACGAGCTCGGGGTCGAGGCCGTCATCGACCGGAAGGCCGCCAACTACAGGTTCTGGAAGGACGAGTTCCACCAGGACGAGTCGGAGTGGCGCCGGCTGGGCAAGGACATCCGCGCCCTGGTCGGCGATGACGTCGACATCGTGTTCGAGCACCCGGGGCGCCAGACCATGGGCGCCTCCGTGTTCGCCGCCAAGCGGGGTGGGACCATCGTGACCTGTGCGGCGACCTCCGGCTACATGATCGAGTACGACAACCGCCACCTGTGGATGAAGCTGAAGACCATCAAGGGCTCGCACTTCGCCAACTACCGGGAGGCGTGGGACGCCAACCAGCTGGTCTGCGAGGGCAAGATCCTGCCGCCGCTGTCGGCCGTCCACACGCTCGAGCACGTGGGGGAGGCCGCCTACCAGGTCCACCGGAACCTCCACGAGGGCAAGATCGGCGTGCTGTGCCTGGCCCCCGAGGAGGGACTCGGCATCGACGACCCCGAACTCCGCGAGCAGGTCGGCGAGGACCGCATCACCCTGTTCAGGAGGCACGGGGCATGACCGAGATGCTGCTCACCGAGATCGACCACGTGGCCATCGCCGTCCCCGACCTGGACGCGGCCGTGGCCTACTACACCGAGACGTTCGGGGCCACGGTGGCCCACCGCGAACGGATCGATTCCGACGGCGTGGAGGAGGCCCTGCTGAAGGTGGCCGACAGCTACGTGCAGCTGTTGACGCCCACCAGTGACTCGTCGCCCGTGGCCAAGTACCTCGAGAAGAAGGGGCCCGGCATCCATCACGTCGGGTACCGCGTGGCCGACTGCGCCGCCGCCCTGCAGTCGGTCAAGGACCACGGGGGACAGGTGATCGACCAGACCCCCCGGCCCGGGTCCCGGGGCACGACCGTGGCCTTCGTCCATCCGAAGGGTGCCTTCGGCACCCTGATCGAGCTCGTCCAGGAGTAGACGCACCCGCACATGGACACCGCCCCCCGGGCCGACGCCACGCCGGCCACCCGTGGTGGCGACCTCCCCGGTGGCGGTGTCGGCGCCCGCCCGGCGGCCCGGGAGCCACGCCCCGTCCCCACCATCGGCGAGCCGGTCTCGGCGATCCCCTCGTGCTCCCGCCCGTCGAGCCGACGAAGCCGGTGCCGGCGGGGTCGGAGGGGGTGGGCGGCACCCGCTTCCCTCCCGGGGTCGGGGCCAAGCTCGGCGCCTACGTGTACCTGCTGGTCGACCCCCGCACGGGCCGGCCGTTCTACGTCGGCCGGGGGCGGGGGGACCGCTGCTTCCGCCACGTCGAGGTGGCCCGGGCCGCGCCGGACGGCACCACGCGGTCGGGAAAGTTCGACGCGCTCGACCGGATCCGCGACGCCGAGGCCGACGGCCGCCGGTGCGGGTGGACATCCTGCGCCACGGCCTCACCCCGGACGAGGCGCGCCTGGTCGAAGCCGGTGTCGTCGACGCCCTGGGCCTCGGCCAGGAGACCCGGCTGGGCGGCGGCCGGCGCCCGGCCGTCGAGGTCGGCGCCGACCTGGCCGAGCGGGCGAGGTTCAAGCGGCGCCACCCCGTCGTGCTGCTGCGGGTGGGGCCCCACGACGCCGACACCGCCTACGGGCACGCCCGGCACGGCTGGCGCATCGGCCAGCGGTGGGTCGACACGCCCTCGCCCCGGTCGCCGCGCTGGGCCGTCGTGGTGGCGGGGGACCTGGTGGACGCCGTCTACCGGATCGACTCCTGGGAGCCGTCGCCGGCCACCGAGGCGCGTCCGGGGCCGGCCGCTGGTCCTTCGTCGGGTCGCCCGATGCCGAGCTCGGGCGCCGCTACGTGGGACGCAACGTCGGCCGCCTACCTGGGCGACGGCACGCCGGCCCCGGTCACCTATGTCTGGTGCGGGCCGCACTGGGTGAACACGGCCCGGTAGGTCCGCCGGTCCCGGATCGAACCCCTCCGGCGCGTCCGGTAGCCTCACCGTCCATGGATCACACGATGACCCAACGGCTCGAGGACCTCGAACAGCGAC
>CAWJEK010000006.1:0-11045 GCA_963841885.1 uncultured Acidimicrobiaceae bacterium | reverse complement strand
GTGAGCAGGCCCGCAACGCCGGCTCACCCCGGGCGGTGGAGAAGCACCACGCCAAGGGCAAGATGACGGCCCGCGAGCGCATCGACTACCTGCTGGACGACGGCTCCTTCCAGGAGCTCGACATGCTGGCCCGCCACCGGGCCCACGGCATGGGCCTCGAGGAGAACCGGCCCTACACCGACGGGGTCATCACCGGCTTCGGTACCATCGACGGCCGCCGGGTCTGCGTCTTCAGCCAGGACTTCACCGTGTTCGGCGGTGCCCTCGGCGAGGTCTTCGCCGAGAAGATCCACAAGGTCATGGACCTGGCCTCCTCCATCGGCGTCCCGATGATCGGCCTCAACGACGGCGCGGGGGCCCGCATCCAGGAGGGGGTCGTCTCGCTGCACTCCTACGGCGGGATCTTCCACCGCAACGCCCAGGCCTCCGGGGTCATCCCCCAGATCAGCGTCATCCTCGGGCCCTGTGCCGGCGGCGCCGTCTACAGCCCGGCCATGACCGACTTCATCTTCATGGTCCAGGAGACCAGCCACATGTTCATCACGGGCCCCGACGTGGTGAAGACGGTGACGGGTGAGGACGTGACACTCGAGGAGCTCGGCGGTGCCATGAGCCACGCCACCAAGTCGGGCGTGGCCGCATTCGTCGCCCCCGACGAGAAGGCCTGCCTCGACGACGTCCGCTACCTGCTCAGCTTCCTCCCCTCCAACAACCTGGAGGAGGCGCCGCTGGTCCGGACGGGGGACGACCCCGAGCGGCTCACCCCGGAGCTGTCGGACCTCATGCCCGAGTCGCCGAACCAGCCCTACGACATGACCAAGGTCATCCAGGCGGTCGTCGACGACGGCGAATTCTTCGAGGTCAACCACCACTGGGCCATGAACCTGGTCTGCGGGTTCGCCCGCATCGACGGCCGGGCCGTCGGCATCGTCGGCAACCAGCCCCAGATGCTGGCCGGGGTGCTCAACATCGACGCCTCGGAGAAGGGCGCCCGCTTCGTGCGGACGTGCGACGCGTTCAACGTCCCGCTCGTCACCTTCGTCGACGTGCCCGGCTTCATGCCCGGCACCGACCAGGAGTACGGCGGCATCATCCGCCACGGCGCCAAGCTGCTCTACGCCTACTGCGAGTCGACCGTGCCGCGGGTCCAGATCATCACCCGCAAGGCCTACGGCGGCGCCTACGTCGTCATGAACTCGAAGTCCATCGGCGCCGACCTGGCCTTCGCCTGGCCGTCGGCCGAACTGGCCGTGATGGGCCCCGAGGGCGCCGTCGAGATCGTCTACCGCCGCGACCTGGCCGAGGCCGCCGACCCGGTGGGCCGCCGCAAGGAGCTCGTCGAGGAGTACACCGACCGGTACGCCAATCCGTATGCGGCGGCCGAGCGGGGCTACATCGATGACGTCATCGACCCGGCGGAGACCCGGCGGATCCTGGCCCGGAGCCTCGAGCTGCTGGTGTCCAAGCGCGAGGACCTCCCGAAGCGCAAGCACGGGAACATGCCGCTGTGAGCACCCGGGAGCCCATCGACCCGGCCGTCCTGGCCGTGCTGGCGGCCGCCGTCGACCAGGCCTGGCCCCGGCCCGTCGTGGTCGTGGCCGAGGAGCCCACCGGCCCGCCGGCCTGGCGGTTCAGCGGCCGATGGTGGAGCCGTCCGGCCACCTCCCGACGCGACCGCCCCTGGACCGGAGGCTGAACCACCCTCGCGATCCAGGGGCCGTGCGCGGCACCCGTCAGCCGGTGTGCCTCAGATCTCGGCTTCCTCCGTGGTCCGACGCCAGTGCACGAAGCCCAGGATCGTGAAGACCAGCATGATCGCCGCCAGCACGAAGCAGGCGATGGCGGCGTAGAGGGCGATCTGGCCCATCTGCCAGAAGGCGTAGGCCTCGAGCAGCAGTCCCCGGAGCGTGGTGCCCTGGAATACCGTCTGGACCTTGGCCTCGGCCGCCGTGTACGCCGCCGATCCCTTGGGCAGTGCCATCGCCTCAGCGGACAGCTGGGCGTACGACTTGCCGCCACCGATCTCCTGCAGGTGGACGGCGATGAAGTGGTCGGCGTAGGCCTCGGCCTGCTTGCCCGAGGTCAGCTGCTGGCCCGCGTACTGCGAGATGACCGGGATCATGCTCGGTGTGATCTCCGTGCCGACCTTGGCGTTCTGGAATGCAGCCGCCGGCGGGAAGGTGATCTGCTGCTGCGCCAACTGGTTGTGCACGTTGGAGTTGGCGAAGCTGTAGGCCCACAGGCCGAGGCTTCCGGCCACGATCAGGAAGACGGTGATCCCCAACCCGACGAGTGTGAGAATGGCATCGAATGTCTTGCGCTTCATTTATCGTCACCTCTGCGTACTCCGCCCTCGCATTTCGAGGAACCCACTTGCGACTGTAGGGATAGGGGAAATGTCCACCTAGGGGACAAAGACCTTTACGGACCGCCGTTGGTCCCAGGTGACCCCGAGGGCAAGGAGCGGTGCACCGCCCTTCCCGTCCCGGATCAGTCGGTGGAGGTGACGAAGTCGATGAGCCGCTCGACCGAGCCGACGAGCGCGGGCTCGAGGTCGGCATAGGTCGAGACAGACGCCAGAATCCGTCGCCACGCGGCGGGCGGATCGCCGAATCCGAGTTCGGCACAGACGCCGACCTTCCACTCCACGTCGCGGGGGATCCGGGGCCATGCCCCGATGCCGAGCACCGACGGACGGACGGCCTGCCACACGTCGACGAACGGTGTCCCGGTGACGAGGACGTCGGGGTGGCGGACCGCATCGGCCAGTCGCGACTCCTTGCTGCCGGCCACCAGGTGGTCGACCAGCACGCCGAGCCGGCGGGCGGGGCCCGGCCGGAAGTCGGCCACGGCCCGGGCCAGGTGGTCGATCCCGTCGAGGCGCTCGACCACGACCCCCTCGATCCGCAGGTCGTCGCCCCACACCTTCTCGACCAGCTCGGCGTCGTGGACGCCCTCGACCCACAGGCGCCCCGCCCGGGCCACCCGTGCCGGGGCCCCGGCCACTGCCACGGACCCCGAAGCCGTGACCGACGGGGAGCGTGTCGGGGCGGCCTGCGGCCCCCGCACCAGGGTCACGGCCCGGCCGTCGACACTGAACGCCCCGGGGGTCAGACGGAAGACCCGCTCCTGGCCGGTGCGGCCCCGCAGCTCGACGCCCCCGCCCTCGATGCGCACCAGGGACCCGCTGAACCCGCTGGCCCGGTGGACGACCGCCATGCCGACGGCCGCCGGCACCTGGGGGAAGACGGGAGCGAGCCGGTCGGCGGGCGGCGCGTCGATCGGGCCGGACAGGATGCCCGAAGACCGGCGGGCGGCTCGCGGGTTTGGAGGGGACACGGCGGCGACCCTAGCAACCGGCCCCCCGCTGCTGGTGGACGTCTGCCGCTGCCGGTCAGGCCACCGAAGCGGCGCGGTGCCGCTCGACGAGGTCGAGCATGTCGTCCATCATCTGGCCGATCTCGAAGTCCTTCGGCGTGTAGACCCGGGCGACGCCCTTGCCCAGGAGCACGGCCTCGTCCTCAGGCGGAATGATGCCCCCGACCACGACGGGCACGTCGACGCCCGCCTGCCGCAGCCGGTCGACCACCTCGGGCACGAGCTCGAGATGACTGCCGGACAGGATGGAGATGCCGACCACGTCGACGTCCTCGTCCCGGGCGGCCGCGGCGATCTCGGCGGGCGACAGGCGGATCCCCTGGTAGACGACCTCGAACCCGGCGTCACGGGCCGCCACCGCGATCTGCTCGGCACCGTTGGAGTGTCCGTCGAGGCCGGGTTTGGCCACGAGCAGCCGCGGCGGACCGCCCGACCGGTCGGCCACCGCCTTCGACCGGGCCAGCACATCCTGGAACTCGGCCCCCCGGTGGCCGACACCGCCGCCGACGCCCGTCGGCGCCCGGTACTCGCCGAACACCTCGCGCAGGGCGCCCGCCCACTCGCCGGTGGTGCCGCCGGCGTGGGCCAGGGCGATGGTCGCCGGCATCACGTTGTCCGTGCCCTCGGCCGCCCGTCGGAGGTCGTCGAGCGCACGCTGGACGGCGCCGCCGTCGCGAGCGGCACGCCAGGCCGCCACGTCCGCCCGCAGCTGGGCCTCGACCGCGGGATCCACCCGCAAGATCGATCCGCCCCCGTCGCCGGCGTTGGCCAGCGGGGAGTCCGCCGTCTCCTGGAAGCAGTTGACGCCCACCACCTGGAGCTCGCCCGTCTCGATGCTGCGGACCCGCTCGGACTGGCTCCCGACGAGGCGCGCCTTCAGCTCGTCGATGGCCTCGAACGCGCCGCCCAGGGCCAGCACGTCCTGGAGCTCGGCCCACGACGCCTCGGCCACCTCGGCGGTCTTGGCCTCGATGACGACGGAGCCGTCGAAGATGTCGCCGTACTCGAGGAGGTCGGACTCGAAGGCCAGGACCTGCTGGATCCGCAGCGACCACTGCTGGTCCCACGGCCGGGGGAGTCCGAGCGCCTCGTTCCAGGCCGGCAGCTGCAGGGCCCGGGCCCGGGCGCGCTTGGAGAGGGTGACGCCCAGCGACTCGAGCACGATGCGCTGGATGTTGTTCTCGGGCTGGGCCTCGGTGAGGCCGAGCGAGTTGACCTGGACGCCGTAGCGCATACGCCGCAGCTTGGGATCGGACACGCCGTACCGCTCGGCGCACACCCGGTCCCACAGCTCGGTGAAGGCCCGCATCTTGCAGGTCTCCTCGACGAAGCGGACACCGGCGTTGACGAAGAACGAGATGCGCCCGACCACCGACGGGAACTCGTCGTCGGGCAGCTGTCCCGACTCGCGCACGGCGTCGAGCACGCCGATGGCGGTGGCCAGGGCGTAGGCGACCTCCTGGTGCGGCGTGGCCCCCGCCTCCTGCAGGTGGTAGCTGCAGACGTTGATGGGGTTCCACTTCGGGACGTTGCGCACGGTGTGGACGATGGTGTCCACGGTCAGCCGCCGGCTGGGCAGCGGCGGAAAGATGAAGGTGCCCCGCGACAGGTACTCCTTCACGATGTCGTTCTGGGTCGTGCCCGACAGGACCCGGGGGTCGACGCCCCGGTCCTCGGCGTTGGCGATGTACAGCCCGAGCAGCCACGCCGCGGTGGCGTTGATGGTCATCGACGTGTTCATCGACTCGACCGGGATCTGGTCGAGCAGCTCGGCCATGTGTCCGAGGTGGGCCACCGGCACGCCGACCTTGCCGACCTCGCCGGCCGCCGCCGGGTCGTCGGGGTCGTAGCCGATCTGGGTGGGCAGGTCGAAGGCGATGGAGAGGCCGGTCTGGCCCTTGGCCAGGTTGGTCCGGTAGAGCTCGTTGGAGGCCTTGGCCGTCGAATGGCCCGAGTAGGTGCGCATGACCCACGGCTTGTCCCGGGTGGGTGCGGTGGCGCGGTCGTGCTGTCCGGTGTCGCTCATCCCCCCATTGTCGCCGGAACCCGCGGCGCGGACCAGCCCTGCCGCCCCGCGGCCTCAGTCGACGTCGATCGGCCCTGCCGGGGTGACGAGCGCGGCCATGGGCAGGATCTCGGTCCGGAACCCGTGTGACGAGTGGATCGCCGGGTCGTCGTCGCGCAGGCGCTCCGCGCCGGACAGGTCGTCGGCCACGATGATGCCGATGCCGTAGGCGCCCGCCGGGTCCACGACCGGCCCGAAGGCGGCCACGCGGCCCTGTTCGGTGAGCCTCGTCCAGTACGCCACGTGGTCCACCATGACGGACCGCTCCTCGTCGTCCATGGTGAGCGGGAAGTCGGGCCGGGGCGGCACCAGCCGGAAGAGGAAGGCCGGCATCAGGATCCGTTCCGGCCGGAGCCGGCGTACGCGGCGAACCGGGCGAGGCCCGAGGCCCATCCGTCGGAGGAGCCCACGCCGGCGTGCATGCCCTCCCAGCCGTCACCGTGGCGGTGGATGTGGCGGTGCTCCAGCTCGACCCGCGTCCGGCCCGGACCCTCGGGGACGAAGCGCACCTCGACCTCGCTGGCGCGCCCGGGGTCGGTCTCGACGGTCCACTGCAGGGTGATGTCCCACGAGAACGCCAGACGGTGGGGCGGGTCCCAGGTGAGTACGCGGGCCCACTGGCACTCCGAACCGTCCGTGGCCCGGTCGTAGATCCGTCCCCCCGGCGTGGGGCTCGAGGACCATCTCGGCCAGCTCGCCGTCCAGGATGTGGTGCTCCGGCGGCCACCATCCCGCCATGTCGCCGGTGAAGACCTCGAAGGCACGTTCGACGGGGATGTCGACGACGACCGTCTCGCGTACGGGTGGGCTGGTCTGCTCAGGCATCGGGTGGCTCCTCTCGGGGACGGCTGGCTTCGACGAACCTCGACAGTGCGGTGCCCCAGAACCGGTCCAGGTAGTCCCGTAACGCCTCCACCCCCTCGGGATGGAGCTGGTAGATGCGGCGGTTGCCCTGCCGCGTGTCGACCACCAGCCCGGCGTCCTTCAGGACCTTCAGGTGCTGGGACACGGCCGGACGGCTGACCGGCAGGTCCCCGGCGAGCTCGCCCACGGCCGCCGGGTGCTGCGACAGCCGCTCGCAGATGGCACGCCGGGTCGGGTCGCCGAGGGCGTCGAGGGCAAGTCCGTCAGTGCTCACTAACGGTAAGTATGAACTTACCGACCGGCTCCGTCAAGGGAGCCCCGGGGCGGCGTGCCCGGACTACTTCCGGTAGTCGAGGAAGCCCTTGCCGGACTTGCGGCCCAGCTGCTCGGCCGTGACCATGCGGCGCAGCAGCGGCACGGCGGCGTAGTTCGGGTCCCGGAACTCCTCGTAGAGGGCGTCGAGGATGGCCAGCGACGTGTCGAGGCCCACCAGGTCCAGCAGCGCGAACGGTCCCATGGGGAAGCCGCAGCCGCCCTTCATGGCCGTGTCGATGTCCTCGACCGAAGCCACTCCCTGCTCGTGGAGCCGGATGGCGTTGTTCAGGTAGGGGAAGAGGAGTGCGTTGACGATGAAGCCCGCCTGGTCCTTCACCTCGACTGGGCGTCTTGCCGCAGGACTCGGCGAAGGCGCGGGCATCGGCGATGGTCTCGTCCGAGGCCGTCAGGGGCCGGACGACCTCGACCAGCGACATGACCGGCGCCGGGTTGAAGAAGTGGACGCCGCAGACCTTGTCCGGCCGCCCGGTCTTCATGGCCATCTCGATGACGGGCAGCGTCGAGGTGTTGGTGGCCAGGATGGCGTGGTCGTCGGTGATGCGGTCGAGGTCGCCGAACAGCTGCTTCTTCACGTCCAGGTCCTCGACGACGGACTCGATCACCAGATCGCAGGCGTGCAGGGCGTCGAGGTCGGAGCTGCCGGTGACCCGGCCGAGGGCCTGGTCCCGCTCCTCCTCGGTCTTCTTGCCCTTCTCCACCTGCCGGTTCAGCGACTTCTCGAGCGCGGCCAGCGTGGCGTCCGCGGTCGACTGGCTGCGGGAGCGCAGGACCACCTCGAACCCGCTCACGGCGGCCGTCTCGGCGATGCCCGAGCCCATGATCCCCGAACCGACAATTCCCACGCGTGCGATTGACATAGGAGGGGATGCTAGCGGTGGGGTCACCGGGCCGCCGAACCGGGGGGACGGATCGTCGGAGGGACGGGCGCACCCACCGCTGGGATCCGATCGGGCGGCCGGACCACCCGGGATCGCCGTCCCGGGAGACGCTGCGTCCGTCGGCGTCAGTCGGCGGTGCGCACGAAGTAGGTGTAGCTGTGCCAGTTGTCGACGAACTCCTCCGTCCCGAGGAGCGTGGCCCCGGCGTCACGCAGGAGGGCCTCGACCTCGTGCCGCGGGACGGGGTTCATCTCGAACACCGGCGGCTCGAAGTAGTCGTCGGCGATGAGGTCGTCGAAGGAGGGCTCCCCCGACCCGGACCCCGTCCCGCCCCGCCGTTCGGCGCTGACCGGTGTCGGCCGGCTACCACGTCGAGCTCGACACCCGCGACGGGGCTCCCGGACGCCTCGAACCAGCCGACCGCCTCCTGGACCACGTCGAACTCCAGCCGGTAGCGCCCGGGCTCGTCCGGGGCCCGGACGCGGACGGCGACCCGTGCGGTCTCGGCCGGAGGGAACCTGCTCGGGAGTCGGCCACGACCGTCGTCGGTCACCGTCCCGGTCCCCGTGGGAAGGAGCGCCAGTGGTTGCCGACGTTCAGGGAGTGGTCCCCGCTCTGGAACCAGATCCGGTCGCTGGCGTTGGTGACGTCGACCGCCAGTCGAGGTCGGAGCCGGCCTCGACGTGGGCCGGCACCGTGCCGATCCGGATCGTCGCGGCCCGCGCCGTCTCGGGCACGGGGGCGTCGTCCCGGTCCGGATGGAGATAGGTCTCGGCGAGGTGGGACGGGAGCTGGAAGATGACGGCACCCCCGGGCTTGGCCACCCGCAGGAACTCCCGGACGTAGCCGACGGCGACGCCGGCGGGCACGTGCTGCAGGGTGATGTGGGTGAAGACGAGGCTCGCCGACCCGTCGGCGAGGAGCGACAGGTCCGGGCGGTCGTTCGCCCGGTACTCGACGCGGTCGCCGAACTCGTTGAGCCGGTCGGCGATGGCCACCATCGTCGGAGAGATGTCCACCCCGATCACCTGGCGGAATTGCCGGGCCAGCGGCTGGGTCAGGCGCCCCACGCCGCAGCCGAAGTCGACGGCGACCTCCCGGTCCACCCACTCCCCGCCGAGCGCCCGGTACCGCGCGAGCGCGCCGGACACCAAGCCTCGCCGCTGGCCATGAAGGCCGCGAGATCCCAGCGGCGCCCGGCCCGGCCCGGTTCGCTGAGGACCGCCCACAGGGGATCGGCGCGGGCCTGGGACTCCCAGACGGCCTGCGCCGTCTCCAGGGTCGTCGACCGGACGACGCGTGGGTCCGACGGGGCCCCGGCTTCCGCCGGAGCGGTGCCGCCGGTGGGTCCGTCACCCGCCGGGGGGCGCAGCTTCCTCCGGGTTCTTCGCTTCACGATCTGTGGCCACCGACCTTCGCACCATCGTTTCGGAAGGGCCAAGCGTAGCGACCGGAGGCCCGGGGGCGACGCGCTGTGCCGGGGGCGAATGGCGTTTGCCGCCATCCCCGGATGCCCGCCACGATGGGGCGGTGACGACCGCCCCGGCCCCGACCGACGCATCGAACCACGGCGGCCCCGCGCCCGGACGATGGGGTCCGGGCCGGGGGCCCTGGGGCCCACCGGGCCGCCGGGCCCCCTCTACGACCGGCGCCTGGCGGCCCGCTCCGAGCGGTGGTCCCTCGCCGGCCGGACGATCGCCACCGTGATGTCCCACCCCGAATGGGTCCTGCGGGCCACCGGCCGGACCGATCCGGTGGAGCGGGGCGGCCGGGTCCTCAACCGTGGCGTCCAGGCCCTCCTGGCCCTGACCTCGGACCTCGAGCGGTTGTCGTCGTCGGGCGGTGACGAGCCGGACCCGGTCGAGACGCGGGAGCAGTTCACCGCACTGGCCCGGTTGGCCATGCCGGTCCGCACCGACGTCCACGTGACGGGACGGCGCGTGCCGGGCCCCGACGGCGCCCCCGACATCCCGGTCCGCGTCTACCGGCGCTTCGGCGCAGGCGTCGGGCACGGTCCCCGACCGGCGGCCATCACCTACTTCCACGGTGGGGGCTGGGTGGTGGGGAACCTCGACTCCCACGACGCCTCGTGCCGGCTCCTGGCCGCGGTGACCGGGTGCGTGGTGGTGTCGGTCGACTACCGGCTCGCCCCGGAGCACCCGTACCCCGCCGCCATCGAGGACGCCTGGCCGCCTACGCCTGGGTGCACGACCACCACCGTGAGCTGGGGACGGCCGACGGGGTCGTCGGGGTGATGGGGGACAGCGCCGGGGGCAACCTGGCGGCCGTGGTCGCCCTGTGCGGCCGCGACGGTGCGGTGCCCGCGCCGGTGGCCCAGGGCCTGGTCTACCCGGCCCTCGACGCCCGGCTCGACTCGCCGTCGATCCACGAATTCGCCGACGGCTTCTTCCTGACGCGGGCGGGCATGGAGGCCTACCGGGGGCACTACGTGCCCGATCCGGCGGTGTGGGAGACCTGGCGGGCCTCGCCCGTGCTCGTCGAGGACAAGCGTGGCGTGGCGCCGGCCCTGGTCGTCACCGCCGGCTTCGACCCGCTGCGTGACGAGGGTGCCACCTACGCGCGGATCTCGGGGCCGCCGGCGTGGACGTCGAGTACCGCTGCTACGACGACATGGTCCACGGGTTCTTCGGCATGGGCGTGGTGCCCGACTGCCTGGCCCTGGCCACCGAGGTCTGCGACGCCATGGGGGCGCTGATGCGCCGGGCCGCCCGCACCGCCGACGGCTGACGGGGCGGAGGAACCGGGCGGCCTCTACACTCCGGGCATGGACGAGACTCCCGGCATCCTGGCCCTGGTAGGCGGAGGCGAGTGGCAGGAGGGCTGCGACTTCGACGCCGACCTGCTGGCCGCCTCGGGCTCGGAGCACGTCCTGGTCCTGCCCACGGCCGCCGCCTACGAGCACCCCGAACGGCTGGTGGTCCGGGCCGGCGAGTGGTTCGCCCCGCTGGGCGGGCAGGTCGAGGGCCTCATGGTGCTGAGCCGGGCGGACGCCGAGAACGACGGCGCCGCCGACATCATGCGTCGGGCCCGCCTGATCTACCTGGCCGGCAGCTCCCCCATGCACATCCGCAGCGTGCTGAAGAAGTCCGCCGTCTGGGACGCCCTGGTGGCGGCGTGGCGCGGTGGGGCGGTGGTGGTCGGCTCGTCGGGGGCGGCCATGGCCCTGACCGACCCGATGGTGGACGCCCGCGGCGGCGGCCTGACCATCGGGCTCGGGCTCATCGACGGGGTCGCCGTGGTGCCCCACTTCGGCGACGCCGCCGAGGACGGCTCAGGGGAGAAGATGCACCGCTCGGTGCTGCTCGCCCCGAGGGACACGCCGGTGGTCGGGATTCCGGAGCGGACGGCGCTCATCCGGGACCCGGACGGGTCCTGGCGCTCGGCGGGCACCGGCACGGTGGCGGTGTTCCTGGACGGGGCGCCCGCCTCCGAGGGGCTCGCCGCGCTGCCCGCCTGAGCGGTCGTCCGGCCGGGGGCGGTCACCCCCTCCGGCCGGCCCCGGG
>CAWJEK010000005.1:0-14061 GCA_963841885.1 uncultured Acidimicrobiaceae bacterium | reverse complement strand
GGAGGGGGGACTTGAACCCCCACGCCCTTTCGGGCACTAGCCCCTCAAGCTAGCGCGTCTGCCTATTCCGCCACTCCGACGAAGTGGCTCCGATACCGTCATCGGGGCGAAGGGCATGGTAGCGCGGCCAGAGGGGTGCCCCGTGCCGCCCTGGTCACACCCGGCGCCGAGCCATGCCTCAGGAGTGGCTGGGCGACGGGGCCGGCTTCAGCCTCGACCACAGCGCCACGTTCCACAGGATCCCGTCCACCGACGGGTTGTAGGTGGCGTTGGACATCTCGACCCCGTTGGCCACCAGCGCCGGTTCGCCGAACAGGGGCAGGGCCACCATCTGGTCCCACAGCTGGTCGTCGATCTGGGTGTAGGCCGCCGCTCCGGTCACCGGATTGAGCTCCTGGGCCGCCTGGAGGAACAGCTGGTCCACCTGGGGGTCGTCGAACCGGCTCCAGTTCTGCTGGTCGTTGACACCCTCCTTGCCCTGGCCGTCGGAGTACCAGCCGGCGGTCGCCGACTGGTAGGGGGTGGCAGTGCGGGTGACCAGGGCCATGTCGTAGGAGTCCGAAGCGGCCGCCGCCGCCAGGCCCGCCGTCCCCTGGACGGGGAAGGCCGTCACGGCGATGCCCGCCGCCCGCAACTGGGCCTCGAGGTCGGTGGCCGCCTCGGCGATCCACGGATCGCCCTCTTCCACGGCCAACCTCACCGTGAAGGGTCGGCCCGCGGTGTCGACGTACGCCCCGGCGGGTGACTTCGAATACCCGAGCGACCGGAGCAGGGTGTCGGTGGTGGACAGGTCGACGGTGGCGTACTCCCCCGCCGCCGTCGATGCCGAGTAGGACGTCTGCCAGGGGACGGCCAGGTGGTCCTCGCTGACGGTCAGGGACGGATCGATCGTCCCGAAGAGCTTGCCCAGCAGCGCGGTGCGGTCGATGGCGTGGGCGATGGCCTGACGGGCCTCCACATGACTACCCACCGTCGACTTCACATCGAATTCGAGGGACAGGAAGGAGAGCGTCGGGTGCACGGAACTCTGGGCGTTCGGCCAGGGAGCCCACCGAGTCGAGCGACGTCAGGGTGAACTGGCCGGGTTGCGACACCGCGCTGTTGGAGGCGGTCAGAGGCCCATCCAGCTGTCGTCGGTCTGCCCGTCCGACACCACCACCGAGGACAGGATGGACGGCGTCCCCCACCACGACGGATTCCGCACCAGCAATGCGGTGCCCGAGGCCGACACCGATTTGAGCAGGAGCGGTCCCGCCGACAGGTCGACATCCGGGTTGAAGGTGGCGAACCCCGAATTCCACCCGACCTTCCGGGCGATGTGGGCCGGCACCATGTGGTTGAACATGATCCGCCAGTCCGCGTACGGCTGCGAGAACACCACCGTCACCGTCCGGCCGTCGTGGCTGCCGGTGACCTTGGACACGTCGCGGTAGCCGAGTGTGGACGCCACCTGGTCGGGCTGGCCGTCCACGTCGATGCCGTCGCCCCGCTGGGACTGCCAGGCGTAGATGAAGTCGTCCGCCGTCACCGGCACCCCATCCGACCACACCGCCTTGGGGTTGATGACGTACTGGATGACGAGGGGTGACGTCGAGACGGCCTCCACGCTCTCCAGCAGGTCGGTGTTGACCTGGGGTATCAGTTTCGGGGTCATCACGTAGGCGCTGGGCAGGACCGAGGTCAGCAGCGTGGGGGTGGACGACGAGGCCCCCGCCGGAGTGTTCGGGTTGAACCCGTCCCAGGGGCCGGGCAGGTGCACCACCGACGTGCCCCCGGCCGTGGCCACCGGCGGCGGGATCACGGGCTGGTCGACGGCATTGATCTGCCGGTTGCCGAGGTGGTCGACGATGGTGACGCCGACGATGATCACCACGATCACGATCGGCAGGGTCCACCGGGTGCGGCGCTCCCGCCAGAACGACGACATCCGGGACCGGCGTCCGGTCGGACCGGCGCCGGGCGTGGTCACTGCAGGCGCAGGAGGAGGATGATGTTGGTGAACGCGAAGATCACGGCCACGGTGACGGTGATCCGGTCGAGGTTCTTCTCCACCACGGTCGAGCCGGCGGCCGCCGATCCCACGGACCCGCCGAACATGTCGGAGAGCCCCCCGCCCTTGCCGGAGTGCATGAGGATCAAGAAGATCAGCGCGAGGCAGCAGAGGATCTGGAGCACGACGATGACGGCGGTCAGCACGGGAAACCTCTCCTCGGGGTCGGGACCACCGCAGACGCTACCAAATTCAACGGCCGGCCCGGACGGCGGCCCGCACGATCTCGACGAATTCGCCGCGTCGAGGCTGGCCCCGCCCACCAGCAGGCCGTCGACGTCGGGACACGCCATGAGCTCCTCGGTGTTGGCCGCCTTGACCGAGCCGCCGTACTGGATGCGGACCCGCGTGGCCTCGTCCTCCCCCACCTGGGTGGCCACGACGCCGCGGATCCAGGCACAGGCGTCCTGGGCGTCCTCGGGGGTGGCCGCTTGTCCGGTGCCGATCGCCCAGATGGGCTCGTAGGCGATCACCATGCCCGCCACCGCCTCGGCGGGCACCGCGCCGAGGGCCGCGCCCACCTGGGCGGACAGGCGCTCCTGGGTGAGTCCGATGTCCCGTTCGTCGATCGTCTCGCCGACGCAGCAGACGGGGGTCATGCCGTTGCGGAGCACGGCTTTCAGCTTGGCCGCCACCACGGCGTCCGTCTCGCCGAAGACACCCCGCCGCTCGGAGTGACCGACGATGACGTAGTCGACGTGCAACTTGGCCAGCATCACGGGGCTGACCTCCCCGGTGTAGGCCCCGGAGTCCTCGGTGGCGCAGTTCTGGGCCCCGAGGGCGACCGGGATCCCCTCTCCTTCCAGAACGGACTGGACCGAGCGGAGGTCGGTGAAGGGGGGGTGGACCGAGACGTCCACCGGCCCGACGTCGGCGGGTTGCAGGCGCAGGCCCAGGTCACGGGCGGCGTGGATGGCCTCGAGGTGGTCGAGGTGCATCTTCCAGTTGCCGCTGACCAGCGGCCGGCGCCCCTGGCCGGCGGCGCTCACGGGGTGGCGTGGCCGGGGGCGTTGGGCGCGCCGCGCAGTGCGGCGAGGCCCGGCAGGTCACCGAACTCGAGCAGCTCGAGGGACGCTCCCCCGCCGGTGGAGATGAAGTCGATCCGGTCGACCAGGCCCGAGCTCGTCGACGGCGGCCGCGCTGTCGCCGCCACCGACCACCGTGTACCCCTTGCAGTCGGCCACCGCGGCGGCCACCCCGGCCGTTCCGGCGCAGAACCGCTGGTCCTCGAACACGCCCATGGGACCGTTCCACAGCACCGTGGCCGCGCCGGTGATGCACCCACGGTAGGTGGCGACGGTCTCGGGCCCGATGTCGAGGCCCTGCCAGCCGTCGGGAATGTCCGCGCCGACGGTGCGTACCTCTCCCCCGGTCTTGTCGCAGCCGAACTCGGCGCCCGGCTCCAGGGCGACGATGTCGGTCGGGAGGTGGATCGGGGTGTCCGACTCGAGCAGGGCGGCACACTCGTCGATCCGGTCGCGGTCGACCATCGACCCGCCGATGTCGTGGCCCTGGGCCGCCAGGAACGTGAAGGCCATACCGCCGCCGACCACCAGGGCGTCGACGTGCTGCAGGAGTGCCTTGAGCACGCCGAGCTTGTCGGCCACCTTGGCTCCTCCCACCACGGCCACGAACGGGGCGTCCGGCTTGCCCAACAGGCGACCCAGGGCGTCGATCTCGCGCTCCAACAGGAGCCCGGCGGCACTCGGGAGGATCGCCGGCGGTCCGACGACCGAGGCGTGACGCCGGTGCGAGACGCCGAAGGCGTCGTTGACGTAGGCGTCGTGGTGGTTGACCAGCTTCTCCACGAAGGACGGGTCGTTGGCCGTCTCGCCGGCGTCGAAGCGGAGGTTCTCCAGGAGTTCGACCTGGGGGGCCAGCCGGGCCAGCTCCTCGCGGACGGGACCGAGGTCGTAGCGGGGATCCGGAGCCCCCTCGGGTCGCCCGAGGTGGGTGCAGCAGGTGACACGGGCCCCACGGTCGCCCAGGTACTCGATGGTGGGGAGGGCGGCGCGGATCCGGAAGTCGTCGGTCACCTCGGGTGGACCCGACGCGCACGGCCGCAGCGGAACGTTGAAGTCGACGCGGACGAGCACACTCGCCCCGTCGAGGTCGGGCAGGTCACCCAACAGCGGCAGCCCCCGAAGCAGTGGATTGTCTGCGGATGTGGTCATCTGTCCGTACTCCCCCCGCCGGTCCCGGCTCAGGCCCCAGCGCCCACGATGAGCGACAGGTCCACCAACCGGTTGGCATAGCCCCATTCGTTGTCGTACCACCCGTTGGCTTTCACCAGGGTGATCCCCGACGCCGAGGGCATCACCATGGTGAGGCCGGCGTCGAAGGTGCACGATGCAGGGCTGCCGACGATGTCGGTGGAGACGATCGGGTCCTCGGTGTAGTCGAGGACCTTGGCCAGCGGGCCGGAGGACGCCGCCGCGCGGAACGCGTCGTTGACCTGTCCGACGGTCACCTCGCCGGGGATGACGGCGGTGAGGTCGGTGATCGAGCCGTCGGGTACCGGTACCCGGAGGGCGGCCCCGTCGAGGCGGCCCTTCATGGACTCGAGGACCAGACTGGTGGCCCGGGCCGCCCCCGAGGACGCCGGCACGATGTTGATGGTGGCGGCGCGGGCCCGGCGGAGGTCCTTGTGGGGCAGGTCGAGCAGGTTCTGGTCGTTGGTGAAGGCATGGACCGTGGTCATGAGCCCCGACTCCAGCCCGAAGGCGTCGTCGAGCACCTTCACCATCGGCACCAGGCAGTTGGTGGTGCACGAGGCGTTGGACACCACGAAGTCCTTGGTCGGGTCGAACTGGTCGTCGTTCACCCCCACCACGAAGGTGGCGTCGACCCCGGTTCCCGGGGCGGAGATGATGACCCGCTTGGCGCCGGCGTCCAGATGGGCGCCGGCCGCCTCCTTGGAGGTGAACCGCCCGGTCGACTCGATCACCACGTCGACTCCGAGGTCCGACCACGGGAGGGCCTTCGGGTCACGCTCGGCCAGCACCGCGATCGACTTCCCGTCGAGGGTGAAGGTCGAGTCGCCCACGGTGACGTCGGTGCCGAGCCGGCCGTGGGTGGAGTCGTACCGCAACAGGTGGGCCAGCGTCTCGGGTGAGGTCAGGTCGTTGATGGCCACGACCTCCACGTCCGCCCCGACGAGGCGGGCGGCCCGCAGGTAGTGGCGCCCGATGCGCCCGAAGCCGTTGATTCCGATCCGTACGGTCATGGTGCCTCATCCTTCATTGCGTTCTCACCACCGGCACGGTCCGCCGCCCGAGGCACGGCGTGCCGTCCTGTCACCCTCCGGAGACCGGAGCATGTCCACGCTACGACATCCGAGGGGTCAGCGAGGCCATCCGAGCAGATCGGAGAGGGTCTGCGCCAGTCTGGCGGGGTCGTGGGCGAGCCCGTTGGGCCGGGCGAGGGGCACGTCGAGCACCGGGACGGGCGATGTCCCGACCGCGATGGCGGTCGAATCGCATACCACCCGGTCGATCTCGACACCGTGCGCCAGCAGGGCGGCCACGTGTCCGGCGACGTCGTACCCGGACGTCTCGGTGTCCTGGGGGCGGAGGTTGCAGAGGTAGACGACCTCGGCGGGCGAGGCGTTCACGCCCTCCCGGATCTGGGGCACCACCACCGCGGCCAGCACGCTGGTGAACAGCGACCCGGGCCCGAGCACGATCAGGTCGGCCTCGGCCAGGGCTTCGAGGGCGGCGGCCGGGGCCGGCGGGTCCGAGGGCACCAGCGACACCCGCAGGATGCGGTCGGTGCCGTTGACGGCCACCTGTCCGGTCACCTCACCACCGGCGGCGTCGGCCTTGAGCACCACGGGCTCCGTCGAGGACGGGAGCACGCGGCCGCGCACGCCGAGCAACCGGCCGGCCTCGTCCAGGGCGGCCACGGCGTCACCGGAGGCGTCCATGAGCCCGGCCAGGATGAGGTTGCCCAGGGCGTGGCCGGCCAGTTCCTCCTCGCCGAACCGGTAGTCGAAGGCCATGGCCAGCCGTGACCCCGGCTCGGCCAGCGCGATCAGGCACTTGCGGAGGTCGCCGGGCGGGATGATGTGGAGCAGCTCGCGTAGCCGTCCGGAGGATCCCCCGTCGTCGGCCACCGCCACGATGGCCGTCACCCGTTCGGTGTAGGTCCGCACGGCCCGGAGTGTCGCCGCCAGTCCGTGGCCGCCGCCGATGGCGACCACCCGGGGTCCGTCCACCGCCCCGGGAACCGGTGGGACGGCGCTCACCGGTCGACGTCGCGATGGAAGACGGCCGTCGGGAGGTCGTGGGCCTCGAGCCGTCGGGACAGCTCCTCGGCCAGCACCACCGACCGGTGGCGGCCTCCGGTGCAGCCCATGGCGACCGTCAGGTACGACTTCCCCTCCTTCTTGTAGGCGGGGATGAGCATGGTCAACAGGTCCTCGAGCTTGTCCAGGAAGGCCAGCGTCTCGGGGCGGTCGAGCACGTAGGCCCGCACTTCCGGCTCGAGTCCGCTGTGGGACCGCAGCGACTCGTCCCAGTAGGGGTTGGGCAGGAACCGGCAGTCGAACATGAGGTCGACGTCCAGGGGTACGCCGTGCTTGAAGCCGAAGGACACCACCGAGGTCTGCATGGCGCCGGCCTGCTCTTCGGAGCCGAACACCTCGATCAGCCGGGTCCGCAGCTGGTTGGTGTTGAGCTCACCGGTGTCGATGACCAGGTCGGCCCGGTCGCGGAGGGGCGCCAGCAGCTCCCGCTCGTCGGCGATGGAGTCGACCACCCCCCGGGCGGCCTGCGGGTGGCGGCGCCGCGTCCCCTCGAACCGGCGGATGAGGACGTCGTCGGCGGCGTCCAGGTAGAGGATCCTCACCCGGTTGCGGGCGCCCAGCAGGACGTCGACGGCCGGCAGCACGTCGTCGAGGTCGCCTCCGCCCCGTCCCACCACGAACGCCACCCGCTCCATCTCCGACCCCGTCCCGTCGACCAGCTCGGAGACCTTGGTGATGAGGGCGGAGGGCATGTTGTCGATGACGAACCAGCCCAGGTCCTCCAAGGTAGCGGCGGCCGTCGATCGCCCCGCGCCGGACATGCCGGTCACCACCAGGTACTCGCTCATCGTCCCTCGCTCACCTGTCGGTCATCGCTCCGGAGCCATCGGCGTGTGCAGGCGCTCGAAGACGGCGGCACCCACGTCGGCCGGCAACCACGATAGGCCCATCAGCTCGTCCCGGGTGGCCTTGTGCAGCTCGCCGAGGCCACCGAACTGCTCCACGAGCCGGCTGCGACGCTTCGGGCCCAGTCCCTTCACCCCGTCGAGGGCACCGACCGTCATCCGCTTGCCCCTCAGGGTCCGGTGGTAGGAGATGGCGAACCGGTGGGCCTCGTCCCGGAGACGCTGGAGCAGGTAGAGCGCCTCGGACTGACGGGGCAGCCGTACCGGCGTCGACGAATCCGGCAGGTAGACCTCCTCGAAGCTCTTGGCGAGCGACGCCACCGGGATCCGGTCGGTGAGGCCGAGCCGGTCGAGCACCCGGGTGGCCACGTGGAGCTGGCCGAGGCCTCCGTCGATGAGCAGCAGCTGCGGCGGATAGGCGAAGCGCCGCCGCCCCGCCGCCACCGGCGCCATGTCGCTGCCCTCCCCCCGGTCCCCGCCCTCCCCGGTCCCGGTCCCGTGTCCGCCGTCGCTCCCCGTGGATCCGCCGGCCGGGGGCGGGTCCTCCTCCTCGAGCAGGGCGGTGAGTCTCCGGGTGAGCACCTCCTCCATGGCCGCATAGTCGTCGTTGCCGGCCACGGTGGCTACCTTGAAGTGCCGGTAGTCGCTCTTCTTGGGCAGGCCGTCCTCGAACACCACCATGGACCCGACGTAGTCGGTGCCCTGCAGGTGGCTCATGTCGTAGCACTCGATCCGCAGCGGGGCGTCCGGCAGGTGGAGCTCGCGCTGCAGCGCCTCCAGGGCCCGGGCCCGGCTGTTGTGGTCGGACGTGCGCTGGAGGCGGTGCCGGGCGAAGGCGTCGCCGGCATTGCGCCGGACGGTCTCGAGGAGGGCCGCCTTGGGGCCCCGCAGCGGCACCTTGACGCCCACCGGCCCGCCCCGCCGCTCGGTCAGGTAGGCCGAGACGGCCTCGAGGTCCGAGGGCATGGTGGGCACCAGGATCTGGCGGGGGACCCCGGACGCCGCCTCGGCGTAGACGTCGACCAGCAGCCGGGCCACCAGCTCGTCGGGGGTGAGGTCCTCCACCTTGTCGACGAACAGCGCCGACCGACCGACCACCCGGCCGGCCCGGACGTGGAAGATCTGGACGGCGGCCTCCAGCTCGTCCTCGGCGAGCCCGATCACATCGAGGTCCTCGGGTCGGTCCAGCTCCATCTGGCGCACGGCGTCGGCCGTCCGCACGGCCTCCAACTTGTCCCGCAGGGTGCCGGCCCGCTCGAAGTCGAGGGTGGCCGAGGCCTCCTGCATGGTCCGCTCCCAGCTCGCGCTCGAGGGGGCCGGTGTCACCGCCGAGGAAGGTGGCGAGGTCGTCCACCAGCGTGTCGTAGGCCTCCTTGGTCACCGCTCCCACGCAGGGGCCCGAGCAGCGCTCGATGTGGAACAGCAGGCACGGCCGACCCAGCCGCTCGTGGTTGCGGAACTTGGAGTCGGAGCAGGTCCGCACCGGGAACGACCGCAGCAGCAGATCCAGGGTGCTCCGGATGGCGTACACGTTCGGATAGGGCCCGAAGTAGCGGACCCCACGACGCTTGCGCCCCCGGACCACGGCGGGCCGGGGCCACTCGTCGCTCACCGTGAGGGCGAGCCAGGGGTAGCTCTTGTCGTCCTTCAGCCGGACGTTGAAACGGGGCTGGTAGCGCTGGATGAGGTTGTGCTCGAGCAGCAGGGCCTCGGCCTCGGTGCCCACCACCATCCATTCGACGTGGTCGGCCGAGGCGACCATCTGGGCCGTCCGGGGGGCCAGGTTGTAGGGGTCCTGGAAGTACGAGTTGATCCGGGACCGGAGTGACTTCGCCTTCCCGACGTACAGGACCCGGCCGTCGCGGTCGACGAATTGGTAGGAACCGGGCTCGTCGGGGACGGATCCGGGGAGGGGACGGGTGGCCACGTCCCCAGTGTGCCGTGCCGGGAGGGCGGGCCGGGTCGACCCGGAGTCGGCATCGAGCGCGATCCCAGGTCAGAGGCAATACACTGGAACGACGCCGGCCTGGTTTCCGGCGAACATCTACCGCTCCGGGGCCGACATCCCCGCGGATGGGCGACCAGGCTGTCCCCGCCGGCCACTGACCGGAGCGCCTCCCCGAGGAGGTCATACCGACATGCTCCGCCTACAGACCGCCCTCCCGGACACCTACACGGCGTCCGGGCCCGACGAACTGGCCGACCGGATCCGGGCCGCCAAGGAGACCCTGGGTCACCGGGTGTTCATCCTCGGGCACCATTACCAGCGGGACGAGGTGATGGCCTGGGCCGATGCCCGTGGCGACTCCTTCGGGCTCTCCCGCATCGCCGCCGACCAGACCGAGGCCGAGTACATCGTCTTCTGCGGTGTGCACTTCATGGCCGAGTCGGCCGACATCCTGACCGGCGACCATCAACAGGTGCTGCTCCCCGACCTCAACGCCGGATGCTCCATGGCCGACATGGCCGACATCGACGCGGTCGAGGAGGCCTGGGACACCCTGGCCGCGGTCACCGACATCGACCGGGTCGTCCCGGTGACGTACATGAACTCCTCGGCCGCCCTCAAGGCGTTCGTGGGTCGGAACGGGGGCGTGGTCTGCACCTCCTCCAATGCCCGGGCGGTGCTGACCTGGGCGCTGGGCGACGACGGGACGGGACGGACGCGGGGCGACCAGGTGCTGTTCTTCCCCGACCAGCACCTGGGCCGCAACACCGGCTTCCAGCTCGGCTACGGCGCCGACGACATGGCGGTGTGGAACCCGCGTCTGGCCTCGGGCGGTCTCGACGACGGGATCCTCAAGTCGGCCACCTTGCTGCTCTGGAAGGGCCACTGCTCGGTGCACCAGAGGTTCCGCCCCTCCCACATCGACGCCTTCCGGGAAGAGCACCCCGACGGCATCGTGATCGCCCATCCCGAATGCGCCCACGACGTGGTCGAGGCCTCCGACCTGGTCGGATCCACCGACTTCATCATCCGGGCGGTGGCTGACGCCCCACCCGGGGCGGTCATCGGCGTCGGCACCGAGATCCACCTGGTCAAGCGACTCGACGACGAGACCCCCGACAAGACGGTGGTCTCCCTCGACCCCCTGGTGTGCCCGTGCTCGACCATGTTCCGTATCGATGCCGCCCACCTGGCGTGGGTGCTGGAGGGCCTGGTCGAGGGCGAGGTCCGCAACCGCATCGTGGTCGACGAGGAGACCGCGACGTGGGCGAGGGTGGCCCTGGAGCGGATGCTGGCCACCACCTGAGCCACCTCGGGCGCCCGAGCCCGGACGATCGGGCCCCGACCGGCGTCAGGCGCGGCTCGGCGTCGCCTTCTTGGTCGGCGTCCGGGTCGGCGTCGCCCGTTTGGCGGCCGCCCGCTGGGTGGCGGTCCGGGTGGTGGACTTGGTCGCCTTCGTCTTCGCGGCCGGAGCGGCCGGCTTCTTGGTACCGGCCTTCTTCGTGGTCGGGACGACCGGCGCCCCGGCGGACCCGGCGGCGGCGCGGCGTTTGCGTGGGACCTTGCCCACCTTGCCGTTGGCGGCCGGGACGACGGTCGGGGCGGCGATCCCCGGGAGAACACCCAGCAGGGGGGCCAGGACCGCGCCGGTGTAGCTGGCCTCCACGGCCGCCACCTGCTCCGGGGTGCCTTCCGCCACCACGGTGCCGCCCCGGTCGCCGCCCTCGGGGCCCATGTCGATGATCCAGTCCGCACTCTTGATGACGTCCAGGTTGTGCTCGATGACCACCACCGTGTTGCCCTGGTCGACGAGTCGGTTGAGGACGTCGAGCAGCTTGCGCACGTCGTCGAAGTGCAGCCCGGTGGTGGGCTCGTCCAGGATGTAGAGCGTCGTGCCCGTCGAGCGCCGGCTGAGCTCGGAAGCGAGCTTGACCCGCTGGGCCTCACCCCCCGACAGCGTCGGCGCCGGTTGTCCGAGGCGGATGTAGCCGAGTCCGACGTCGACCAGGGTCTGCAGGTGCCGGGCGATGGGGGGCTGGGCGGCGAAGAATCCCAGTGCCTCCTCGCACGAGAGGTCCAGTACGTCGGCGATGGTCTTCCCCCGGAAGGTGACCTCGAGGGTGTCCCGGTTGTACCGGGCACCGTGGCACACCTCACAGGGCACGTAGATGTCGGGCAGGAAATGCATTTCGATGCGGATGGTCCCGTCGCCCGAACACGCCTCGCACCGGCCGCCCTTCACGTTGAAGGAGAAGCGACCGGGCAGGTAGCCCCGCACCTTGGCCTCGTTGGTCTGGCTGAACAGCCGGCGGATGTGGTCGAACACGCCGGTGTAGGTGGCGGGATTGGAGCGGGGCGTCCGTCCGATGGGGGCCTGGTCGACGTCGACGACCTTGTCGATGTGCTCGACCCCGGTGATGTCGCGGTGGAGCCCGGGCGGGCTCTTCGCCCGGTGGATCTGCTTGGCCAGCGACCGCAGCAGGATGTCGTTGACCAGGGTGGACTTACCGGAGCCCGACACCCCGGTGACGGCCACGAACTGACCCAGGGGGAAGTCCACCGTCACGTCGTGGAGGTTGTGCTCGCGGGCGCCCCGGACGACCAGGTGGTGGCCGTTGCCCGGCCGCCGGAACTGGGGCACGGGGATGGACTTGACCCCCGAGAGGTACTGGCCCGTGAGCGACTGCGGGTTGTGGAGGATCCCGTCGGGGCCGTCGACCGGTCCGGAGTGGACGATCCGGCCCCCGTGCTCCCCTGCCCCGGGGCCGACGTCGACGACGTGGTCGGAGACCTTGATGGTCTCCTCGTCGTGCTCGACGACGATCACCGTGTTGCCGAGGTCACGCAACCGCTCGAGCGTGCCGATCAGGCGTTGGTTGTCCCGCTGATGCAGCCCGATGGACGGCTCGTCGAGCACGTAGAGCACCCCGACCAGTCCACTCCCGATCTGGCTGGCCAGGCGGATCCGCTGGGCTTCGCCCCCCGACAGGGTGGCCGCCGATCGGGCCAGGGTCAGGTAGTCGAGCCCGACGTCGAGGAGGAACTGCATCCGTTCCTGGACCTCGCGGAACACGCGGTCGGCGATCATGTGGTCGCGCTCGGACAGGTCGAGCGAGCCGACCACCTCGACGGCCCGCCCGATGGGGAGCGAGCACAGGGCGTAGATGTTGTGCCCCCCCACCGTCACCGCCAACGACTCCGGCTTCAGTCGGCTGCCCTGGCACTCGGGGCACGGCACCTCGCGCAGGTAGCCCTCGAGGTTGTCGCGGAGGAAATCCGAGTCGGCCTCCGTATGGCGCCGTTCGAGCCAGTTGACGATCCCCTCGTAGCTCGAGTGGAACGAGCGCTGGCGTCCGTAGCGGTTGCGGTACTTGAGATGCACCTGCTCGTCGCCGGTCCCGTAGAGGACGAGGCGGCGGTCGTCCTCGGACAGTTCCTCCCACGGCGTGTCGACGGAGAACCCCGCCGAGATCGGCGACGGCCCACTGCATGCGGTCGAAGTACTGGCTGCGGGCTCCCGCCCAGGGGGCGAGGGCCCCCTCCGACAGCGACTTGGAGGGGTCGGGCACCACCAGTTCGGGGTCCACCTCGTACTTGGTCCCGAGTCCGGTGCAGGCGGGGCAGGCCCCGTAGGGGCTGTTGAAGGAGAAGTTGCGCGGCGAGGGGTCCTCGAAGCTGATGCCGCAGTGGGTGCAGGCCAGGTGCTGGCTGAAGGTGATGGCCTCCTGCTCCGTGCCGTCGGCGTCGACCACCACGATTTCGGCGACCCCCCGGCCAGCCCCAGGGCGGTCTCCAGCGATTCGGTGAGCCGCCGCCGGATGTCGTCGCGCCGGATCAGCCGGTCGACCACCACCTCGATGGTGTGGGTCTCGTACCGGGCCAGCTCGAGGCCCGCCCGCTCGGACAGCTCGAGGGTGGTCCCGTCGACGTGACCCGGGCGAACCCCTGCTTGGCCAAGTCGTCCAGCAGGGCGCTGTACTCGCCCTTACGGCCCGGACGACGGGGGCGAGCACGAGGAAGCGGGTGCCGTCCTCCATGGCCAGGATGCGGTCCACGATCTGCTGGGGGCTCTGGCGGGCCACGGGGCGACCGCAGACCGGACAGTGGGGCTTGCCGATGCGGGCGTAGAGCAGGCGGAGGTAGTCGTAGACCTCGGTCACGGTGCCCACCGTGGAGCGCGGATTGCGCGACGCCGACTTCTGGTCGATGGAGATGGCCGGCGACAGGCCCTCGATGAAGTCCACGTCGGGTTTGTCCATCTGGCCCAGGAACTGGCGGGCGTAGGCGCTGAGGGACTCGACGTAGCGGCGCTGGCCCTCGGCGTAGATGGTGTCGAAGGCCAGCGACGACTTGCCCGATCCGGACAGCCCCGTGAAGACGATCAGGCGGTCGCGGGCAGGTCGAGCGAGACGTCCTGGAGGTTGTGTTCGTGCGCTGCGGCGCACGACGAGTCGATCGGCCATGGAGGGAGGATACCGGTGCGGGACTGGGCTCGCCGGGGTCAGGCCGGGGCCGGGGCCTCGACGTCGGCGGTGGAGCCGGGTAGCACGGGGCTGCCGTCGACCGGATCGCGGGTCGGGCAGGGCCCGCAGCTCCGCCACCTCGTCACGGATCAGCGCCGCCTCCTCGAAACGGTGCTCCTCAGCCGCCTTCGCCATCTCGGCGTCGAGTCGGTGGATGAGGCCGCACAGCTCGTCGGCGTCGGGTCCGATGGCGTGGGCCATCTCCGCGGCGGCGGCCCGGGTGTCCAGACCGCCCCGCTCCCGGCCGGCCTTCCTGGCGGCGGGAGCCGCCCACCGGGGTGAGGCCGGCCAGGTCGCCCTCGCCGCCCGAGGGTGTCGCCCCGGACCCGCTCGAGGATGTCGGTGACGGCCTTGGTGATCGATTTGGGGTTGATGCCGTGGGCCTCGTT
>CAWJEK010000004.1:0-11719 GCA_963841885.1 uncultured Acidimicrobiaceae bacterium | reverse complement strand
TGCCGGACCCCTCTTCGGTGCCCTGGGCATCCTGGCCGCCGTCCTCCGGGCCAGACGACCGGGGAGGGCTCCTTCCTCGAGGTCGCCCAGTCGGATGCCGCCGCCGCCATGGACTGGTACCGCAGCGAGACCTGGCAGGCCTACGAGCGACCCGAGTCCGAGGTGACCGGCAACAAGGCCGACGGCTACGAGCGCCGCGAGCCGGGCACGGCCGGGATGATCGAGGGGGTCCGCTACCAGGTCTACGAGGCCAAGGACGGCCGCTACGTCCTGTTCATGGCCTCCGAGCAGGCCTTCTGGAAGAACTTCTGCGAGGCCGTCGGCCGGCCCGAGCTCTTCGAGCGGTGGCCCGGCTCCAAGTACGCCGACCACGCCCGGGGCAACCCCGAGCTCCGGGCCGAGCTCCGGGACATCTTCCGGACCCGCACCGGCGGTGGAGTGGATCGACTTCGGTACCACCGCGAACTTCCCCGTCGCCCCGGTCAACTCCCCCGAAGACCATCGCCGAGGACCCCCAGTTCCAGGACCGGTTCCACTGGTTCCCCACCGGAGAGCTGGGCGCCGAGCAGCTGCCGACCCCGCTCAAGTTCGTGGGTGAGGAGCTGCCCGTCCCCACCAATGCCCCGACCGTCGGCCAGCACACCGACGAGGTGCTCCGCGACCTCCTCGGCTGGGACGACGAACGTATCGCCGAGTCCCGGGCCCGGGGCGGTCTCGGCGGTCCACCGCGGACCGGCAGCCGTCGCCGGTCGCCTCCGGATCGGCGGGGCCTCGGGCGAACCGATCTGACGGGCGTTAGGACTCAGCCGATGCCCCCGGCCAAGACCCGCGTGCCCGCCATCGACGGCTGGTTCACCCTCGACGACCCGCCCGCCCTGCTCGGCAGCCGGTGCGCCTCCTGCGGCAACTTCGCCTTCCCCAAGGAGACGGTGTTCTGCCGCAACCCCGAGTGCCAGAGCACCGAGTTCGCCGAGGCGCCGCTGAGCCGCACCGGGACCGTCTGGTCGTACACCGACGCCTGCTATCCGCCGCCGAAGCCCTACGTGGCGGCCGACCCCTACGTCCCGTTCTGCCATCGCCGCCGTCCAGCTGGCCGCCGAGCAGATGGTGGTCATGGGCCAGGTCGTCCCCGGCGTCGGGGTCGGCGACCTCGAGGTGGGCACGAGGTGGAGCTGGTCCTCGACACCCTCTACGAGGACGACGAGCACGAGTACCTGGTGTGGAAGTGGCGGCCGTCGCCGGCGGCACGGCGAGGGACGGGGTCCCGGATGCCTGACGACAAGCGTGTCGCCGTCCTCGGTGCGGGCATGCACCCCTGGGGCAAGTGGGGCCGCAACTTCGTGGAGTACGGACTGGCCGCGGCCGGCGACGCCCTCCCCGAGGCCGGCATCGCCTGGACCGACGTCCAGTACGTCGCCGGCGCCGACACCATCCGCAACGGCTACCCCGGTTTCATCGCCGGCGCCACCTTCGCCCAGGCCCTCGGTTGGACCGGTGCCCGGGTCTCGTCGGCCTACGCCGCCTGTGCCTCGGGGGCCCAGGCCATCAACAACGCCCGGGCCCAGATCCTCGCCGGACTGTGCGACGTGGCCCTGGTGGTCGGGGCCGACACCACCCCCAAGGGTTTCTTCGCTCCGGTGGGCGGCGAGCGCAAGGACGACCCGGACTGGCTGCGCTTCCACCTGCTCGGTGCCACCAACCCCACCTACTTCGCCCTCTACGCCCGGCGCCGGATGGAGCTGTTCGGGGCCACCGAGGCGGACTTCGCCGCGGTCAAGGTGAAGAACGCCCGCCACGGGCTCGAGAACCCCTACGCCCGCTACCGCAAGGAGGTCACCGCCGAGGAGGTACTGGCCTCCCCCATGGTGGCCGACCCCCTGCGGCTGCTGGAGATCTGCGCCACCTCCGACGGTGGGGCCGCCCTGGTGCTCACCAGCCTGGAGTTCGCCCGCCGCCACGCCGGCACGGACGACCTCGTGACCATCGACGCCGTCTCCACGGTCACCCCCACGCTTCCCCCAGACCGTCATCGACATGCCCAACTTCTCGACCGACTCCGCGGTGGCCGCCCCGACCGCCGGGCCCACCTTCAAGCAGTCGGTGGCCCTGGCCGCCTACGAGGAGGCCGGCATCGGGCCCGAGGACGTCGACCTGGCCGAGGTCTACGACCTCTCCTCGGCCCTCGAGCTCGACTGGTACGAGGACATCGGCCTGTGCAAGCAGGGCGAGGCCGAGCGCCTGCTGCGCGACGGCGACACCACCCTGGGCGGCCGCGTGCCGGTCAATCCCAGCGGCGGCCTCTCCTGCTTCGGCGAGGCCATCCCGGCCCAGGCCATCGCCCAGGTGTGCGAGCTGGTCTGGCAGTTGCGGGGCCGGGCCACGGGCCGCCAGGTCGAGGGGGCCCGGGTCGGGCATCACGGCCAACCAGGGCCTCTTCGGCCACGGCTCCTCGGTCATCGTCTCGCTGACGGCGGCGTCCGCTTCCCGGCGCAGCTCCCCGATGGTCGGCATCGGGCAGGTGGCGTGCGGCATGACGTGGCAGTTGGCACACACCGGGCGCAGGTCGCGTCCGGTCGAGCCCGTAGTGCGGCCGGCCCGATCGGCGGATTCACGTGGTGCCCGTGGATGAAGCCCGTCAGGCCCGGGCGGGGCCGTCGATCACTCCTCGTTGACCAGGACGATCTTGCCCAACTTGCCGCCGGCGCGGAACATGTCGTAGGCGTCGGTGGCCTGGGCCATCGGGAAGGTGGCGGCCACCGGCACCGTGACCGCACCCGTGCCCAACAGGGGGACCACCCGGCTCTCCACCAACCGGGCCACCCCGGTCTTCTCCTCCACCGTCCGGGACCGCAGGGTCGATCCCCCGATCCGGGCCCGGCGCCCCATCAGGGCCAGCAGGTTGACCTCGACCTGGCCCCGGCCCCGACACCGATCACCACGACGCGGGCCCCGGTGGCCAGGGGGCGAGCACGGCCTCGACCCCCGGCGCCCCGACCAGCTCGAGGGAGACGTCGTAGGGGCCGCGGCGCCGATCTCGTCGGGCCGGATCACCTCGTGGGCGCCGAGGGCGCGCACCGCGTCGTGGCGGTCGGCGACGCGCACCGTGGCCACCACGTGGGCGCCGGCCGCCGCGGCCAGCTGCACGCCGGCCGTCCCCACCCCACCGGCCGCCCCGGAGATCAGCACCCGTTCGCCCTCGTCCAGCTCGGCCTGGGTGAACAGGGCGTCGTAGGCGGTCGAGAAGACCTCGGGGAACCCGCCGGCCCGGCCACCAGGTCGCACCCGTCGGGCACGGTCAGCAGGGTCGACTCCGGGACCGCCACCAGCTCGGCCTGGCCACCGCCGCCGCAGATGCCCATCACCCGGTCCCCGGCGCGAAGCGGTCGGCACCGTCGCCGACGGACAGCGACCGTCCCCGGCGAACTCCATACCCGGGATGTCCTGGGGCCAGCCCGGCGGGGCGGGGTAGTGGCCCCGGCGCTGGAGCATGTCGGCGCCGTTGAGGCCGGCGGCGGCCACGGCCACCAGCAGCTCACCCGGGCGGGCTGAGGGTTCGGGGTGTTCGGACCAGTGGAGGTCCCCGTCGACGATGGTCACCGCGCGCATCGGCCAAGGGTACCGGTCGTGCCCCACGACGGACCCGGCACGACCACCGGGAGGCCGGGGGGTCTCGGGCCCGGACGGCTCGGTCGTCGAGAGCCGACGCCCGGGGCGCGCCCCCCGTAGGCTGGCGCCGGAGGACGCACGGTGACCACCGATCCACTCGAGGACCACGTCGACGAGGGACAGGACCTGGGCACGTCCGCGCCCGCCGATCGCGAGACCAGCGTCGACGACCTCTTCCCCAACCCCACGGCCGGGATGGTCCTCCACCGGGTACTGGCCATGGCGGCCCGGACGTTCCTGCTCAACGACATGGGCGATGAGCTCGACGACGGGCACCGGCGCACCGGCACCGTGGACGCCCTGCAACTGGCGATGGGGACGCGTCCGCTGTGGGCCCAGTCGGCGGTCGCGTCCCTGAAGGGCACCGAGCGGCGGGCCGATCCCGTCGAGCGGGTGCACCAGAGCCGGGTGGCCATGCGGCGCATCCGCTCGAACCTCCGCACCTTCCGCCTCCTCCTCGACCCCTCCTGGGGAACCGCGCTGCGGGCCGAGCTCGCCTGGTACGGCGGCGAGCTCGGGCGCTCACGCGATCTCGACGTGCTGACCGAAGTCGTCAGCCGGCGCGGCCCCGAGGTGCTGGACGCCGGTGAGGTGGCCCGCCTGACCGCCGTCATCGACTGGCGCCGCCGGGCCGTCGAGGAGGACATCGCCATCGACCGGGCCGGTCCCCGCCGGTTCCACCTGACCGAGCAGATGGGGATCCTGTGGGAGGGGCCGGCGTTCAAGGCCAAGGCGGCGAAGCCGGCCTCCGAGGTGCTGCCCGCCATGCTCCACCGGTCCTGGCGCGACGTGCGGGGCGCCGCCCGGACCGCCCGCAAGGAACCCTCGGACATCCACCTCCACCGGCTGCGCATCCGGCTGAAGGACCTCCGCTACGGCTGCGAGACGGTGGCGTTGGTGGCGGGAGCCCCGGCCCGCAAGACGGCCCGGGCGGCCGAGCGGCTCCAGAGCAGGCTCGGTGATCTGCACGACATGGTGTTCTCGATCGGATGGCTCGAGTCCCTGGCCACCGATCAGCCCGACCTGGCCGACGCCGCCCAGCGCCTCGTGGTGCTGCAACGGGAGTACGCCGAGGAGATCCGCCAGGGCTGGAGGAAGGACTTCAAGGTGGTCGAGCGACGCTGGAGGCGCTGGCAGGACTGAGCGACGCCGGCGACCTCGGACCCGGGAGTCGCTCAGTCCTGGTGGTCGGGTGGCTGCTTCGGCACCCAGAGCCGGATGCCGCCCAGGATGCCGGCCGTGTTGTCCACCACTGTGACGTCGTCGGGCAGGTGGCGGCGCAGCACCCGCCGCGAGTTGCCACCGCCGATGTAGAGGTGGTCGAAGAGGGTGAGGGACCGCATGTGGTCGATGGCCTTCATCACCCGCTTGTTCCAACGGGTCTCGCCGATCGTCTTGCGGGTGGCCTCGCCCAGCTGCTGGTCGTAGTCCTCACCTTTGCGGAACGGCTGGTGGGCGATCTCGAGGTGGGGCAGGAGCTCGCCGTTGTAGAAGAGTCCGGTGCCGAATCCGGTGCCCAGGGTGATGACGAGTTCGAGCCCCTTCCCCTGCACCACCGCAGCCCCCTGGATGTCGGCGTCGTTGGCGGCCTTGGTGGGGATGCCGAACGCCTCGGTCAGGGCGGCGGCCAGGTCGAACCGCTGCCACGCCTTGACCAGGTGGTGATCCACATCGGTCCCCGGCCCGGCCACACTCACGAAGTGCGGTGCCGACAGGACGACCCCGTCGCGGACCATGCCGGGGAAGCCGCACGCCGCGCGCTCGGCCTTCGGCAACGGTGCCACGAGCCGCCGCAACGAGGCCACCAGCTTGTCGGGAGGCAGCGGGTAGGGGGTGGGGATCTTGACGCGGTCGGCGACCATCGCCCCGTTGGCGTCGAGGACGGAGGCCTTGAGGCCGGTGCCGCCGATGTCGACGGCCAGGGTGAAGGGGTGCTCGGGCTCGGGTCGGTCGACGGGCGCCACCTCGTCGACCTCGGGAACCGAGTGGGGACCGGCGCGGTCGGCGCCGTTGTCGGTGGAGGTCATACCCTCACGCTAAACGCGATGGCGGCGGTGCACCGGTAGGTTCGACCCTGCGGAGGGGCGACCGGGCGCCGACCGTCGAGGAGGTCCGCCATGGAGCAGCGCACGCTGGGGGTCGCCGGGCCCGTCTCGGCCGTGGGACTGGGGTGCATGGGCATGTCCGGCGCCTACGGCCCGACCGACCGGGACGAGGCCGTCGCCACCATCCACGCCGCGCTCGACGCCGGCGTCACCCTGCTCGACACGGGCGACTTCTACGCCATGGGCCACAACGAGCTGCTGGTGGCCGAGGCCCTGCGCGGCCACGACCGGGAGAGCGTGGTGCTGTCGGTGAAGTTCGGCGGGATGAGGTCGCCCGGGGGTGGATTCCTGGGCTTCGACGGACGACCGGAAGCCGTCAAGAACTTCCTGGCCTACAGCCTGGTGCGGCTCGGCACCGATCACGTCGACATCTACCGTCCGGCCCGCCTCGACCCCACCGTGCCCATCGAGGAGACGGTCGGGGCGATCGGGGAGTGCATCGATGCCGGCTGGGTGCGTCACCCGGGCTTGTCCGAGGTCGGCGCCGACACCGTCCGTCGGGCCCACGCCGTCCGGCCGGTGGCCGACGTGCAGCTCGAGTACTCCCTCATGTCCCGGAGCTTGCGAGGGCAAGGTGCTCCCGACCACCCGGGAGCTGGGCATCGCCGTGACCGCCTACGGTGCCCTCTCGCGTGGCCTGCTGTCGGGCAACTGGTCGCCCGAGCGGGCCCTGGACCCGACCGACTTCCGCTCCCATGCACCCCGCTTCGCCCCGGAGAACCTGGCGGCCAACCTGGCCCTGGTCGACGCCCTCGGGACCGTGGCCGCCGACCTCGGGGCGACCGTGGCCGAGGTGGCCATCGCCTGGGTCGCCAGCCGCGGTGACGACATCGTCCCGGTCGTCGGGGCCCGCACGCCGGCCCAGCTGGAAGGGGTGCTCCGGGCGCTGGATCTCGAGCTGACCGGCGCCCAGCTGTCGGCCATCGAGGCGGCGGTGCCGGCCACCGCCGTGGCCGGCGGACGCTACGACGAGCGGGCGATGTCCGGGCTCGACTCCGAACGCTGAGCGTCGCCCGTCGGCCGCTCACGACACGTGCGCCCGGCCGGTCCCGAGGTAGGTTCACTCCATGACCGATACCTGGGTGGAGGACGCCTGTTCGCTGGTCGACGCCTTCCGCGCCCGGTCCCTCAGTCCCGTCGAGGCCTTGGACGCGTCCCTCGAGGCGATCGGAGCGTCGGACCTGAATGCCGTCTGCCACCTCGACGTCGACGGGGCCCGGGCCGCGGCCGCGGCCGCCGACGTGTCGCTCCCCTTCGGCGGTGTGCCCATGGGGATCAAGGAGCTCGAACACGTCGAGGGCTGGCCGTTCACCGAGGCGTCCCTCGTCTTCGCCGACCGCCGGTCGGCCTTCGACTCGACCCACGTGGCTCGTCTGCGGGCCGCCGGAGGCGTGATGGTCGCCCAGACCACGGCATCGGAGTTCGGCGGCGTCAACTGCACCTCCACCAAGCTCCACGGCGTGACCCGTAACCCCTGGGACGCCGACCGGACCCCGGGCGGGTCGTCCGGTGGCTCGGCCGCCGCGGTGGCCGGTGGCCTGCTGCCCATCGCCTCCGGAGGCGACGGTGGCGGGTCGATCCGCATCCCGGCAGGGTTCACCGGGCTGTTCGGCCTGAAGGCCACGTACGGACGCATCCCGCGCGGTCCCCAGACCCTGCAGCCTCCTCTCACCGTGACACTCGGGTGCCTCTCCCGGTCCGTCCGGGACACGGCCCGGTGGTTCGACGTGACCAACGGCTTCGACGCCCGCGACACCCTCAGCCTGCCGGCGGTGTCGGGCTGGGAGGCGGGGCTCGGTTCGATCGACCTGGCCGGGAAGCGGGCCGTCATCTCGGTGGACCTGGGGGCGGCCATCGTCGAGCCGCGGGTGGCGGCCCTGGTCACCGAGTCGGCCGAGGCCCTCATCCGGGACGCCGGGCTCCGGCACGTCGACGTCGTCGTGGAGCTCCCCCAGGGTGGCCTCGAGTGGGCGCTCTCCAATCTGGTCGGGCTGGTCGAGGAGCTCGGCGACCGCTACCCGGCGTGCAACGACGACCTCACCCCCGAGATCCAGATCGGCATGAACCTGGCCAGCCACCACTACTCGTTGGAATCAGCCGGGCGGGCTGACGCCTTCCGGGTCGCCCTCAACGAGCAGATGGCCGACCTCTTCGCGCAGGCCGACGTGGTCTTCGCCGCCACCAACCCGGACACCGCCTTCGCCGCAGCCGGACCGATGCCCACCACGGTCGGCGACGTCGACCTCCTCACCACCTACGGCTTCGACCGGGCCATCGGCAACAACGGGGCGCTCACCATCCCGGCCAACCTCTCCGGGCTCCCCGCCGTCTCCGTCCCGGTGGGCACGATCGACGGCGCCCCGGTCGGCATGCAGATCATCGGCCGTCACCACGAGGAGCAGCTGCTGTTGGACCTGGCCCTCCTGGCCGAACGGGAACGCCCGTGGCCCCGGGTGGCCCCGACCGTCGGCGTCTGACCTCAGGGGTACCCCCGGACCCGGCCGGATCAGGTAGAACCTGTTCCATGCGCGTCGAACTCTGGGTCCCCACCGCCACACCGATCTGCACCCCCGACCTGCTGGCCTGTATCGGCCGCGAGGCCGAGGAACGGGGCATCGCCGCGGTGTGGGTGGGCGAGCACGTGGTGCTGTTCGAGGAGTACGCGTCGTCGTACCCGTACGCCGACGACGGCAGGATCCCGGCCCCTCCCGGCTCGGGTCTGCTCGAGCCACTCGACACCCTGGCGTTCCTCGCCGGCCACACGTCGACGGTCCGCCTCGGGACGGCGATGGTGCTGCTGCCCCAACGCAATCCCGTGTACACGGCCAAGCAGGTGGCCACCCTGGACTGGCTGTCGGACGGTCGGGTCGACCTCGGGATCGGGGTGGGCTGGCTGGAGGAGGAGTTCCGGGCCGTCAACGTGCCGTGGCCGCAGCGGGGTCGGCGCACCGACGAGTACCTCGAGGTGCTCACCACGCTCTGGACGGAAGAGACCTCGTCCTACGAGGGCGAGTTCTACTCGCTGAACCCGTGCCAGATGTTCCCGAAGCCCGTCCAGTCCCCCGTCCCCATCCACATCGGCGGGGAGTCGGACGCCGCCCTGCGCCGGGTGGCCCGGGCCGGTCACGGCTGGCACACCTTCAACCGCGCCCCGGACGAGCTGGCCGCGCCGCTCGCCACCCTCGACGGATACCTGGCCGACGAGGGCCGCAGCCGGTCGGACGTGACGATCACCGTCTGCCCCTACTTCCAGCCGCTGGACGCCGACATCGCCGCCCGCTACGCGGAGGCCGGGGCCGACGCGGTCGCCGCCCTGCTCCTACCCATGGACGAGGACTCGGTGCGCACCCAACTCGACGGCCTGCTGCCGGTCCAGGAACGCGCCGCCTCGCTCTGACCTGACGGACGCACGGGATGGGGTCCCTCTTCCCCCTGCTCCGGGACTCGGCACCAGCCCGACCGCCGATTTCTTCGGCTCGACGGCATCGACCGGTTCTTCGGGGGCATCCCCGACCCGGGCACCCTCGACCGCCCGCGGTGTCCCGGTAGGGCGGGAGGCGCAGGGGCCACGGCGGGCGGTCACATCCCTACCGGCAATTCGGCCCTACCGCCCGGCCGGGCCTTCCCTAGGCTGAAGGCAACCTCGAGGAAAGGGTCCCACCATGCCGCCTGTCGCCCTGATCACCGGAACGTCCACCGGAATCGGCCTGTCGTCCGCCGTCGCCGCCGCCAGACACGGGTTCACCGTGGTGGCGACGCTGCGTGACCCGTCGAAGGACGGCGCGCTACGGGCCGCCGCGGAGGCGGCCGGGGTCACCCTCGACATCCGAGCCCTCGACGTCGTGGACGAGGCCGCCGTCGTCGCCTGCATCGATGCCGTGGCGGCCGACCACGGATCGCTCGACGTGCTGGTGAACAACGCCGGCCGGGGGTTCGTGGGCACCATCGAACAGGTCTCGATGGACGAGATGCGATCGGTCATGGAGGTCAACTTCTTCGGCGTGGTGTCGTGCACCAAGGCGGCCATGCCCCATCTGCGCGCCTCGTGTGGGCGGGTCATCACGGTCACCAGCGTGGGTGGCGTGGTGGGCCAGCCCTTCAACGAGGCCTACTGCGCGGCCAAGTTCGCCGTCGAGGGCTTCATGGAGAGCCTGGCGCCGGTGGCCGCCACCGTCGGGGTCCACGTGGCGGTCATCGAGCCCGGTCCGGTGGCGACCGAGTTCGTCAACAATGTCGGGGCCGACGTCGACCGGTTGTTCGCCGAGGGGGTGACTACACGCCGGCCATGAAGGGCTACCTGAACCACGTCATGGCGGAGTTCGGTGACCCCCAGGCGGTCCAGACGGGCGACGACGTGGCCGACGTCATCCTGACGGCCATGGTCACCGACTCGGCCTCGTTCCGCCATCAGACGTCGCACTGGGCGAAGACGTTCTGCGGCTACAAGCTGAGTGATCACGACGGTTCGGCCGTCGTGGGGATGACCTCGGACTGGCTCCACTGACGCACCCGGGTGCCGACCCGTCATCGGCGTGAGAGCCGCCACGGCACCGTCGGGAGCGACTATCCGTCCCCGGTCGGACCCGGCGTGGCCGCCCGGGCCGCCAGCCACGGATCGTCGAACCACGGGCGCAACGTGAGGCGGGCCGGGGCCAGGTGCCGGTAGACGAGGACGGCTCCGCCGGGGGGAGTCCGGCGGAGGGCGTCGGGCGGGGCCAGACGGCGCAACGTGGGTGAGTGGGTGGTGCTGGGACCCGACCGCCCTCCCGACGTGGTGGCCGGCAGGTGGCGCTCCTCGTCCCCCACCAGGTGGCTGGCGTAGTCGAGGGTCGTCGGATCGGAGATGCCGGACAGGAAGAGCTTCGCCCGGTGGTTGTTGACCACCGTCGTCGCCCGGGGGCCGAAGCGGGCGGTGATCTGGGCGAGGTCGTGCCAGACGGTGACCAGTTGGATGCCGTGCCCGGCGGCGGTGGCGGCCAGGGCGTCGAGATCGGATACCGGGGCGATGTTGGCCGCCTCGTCGAGCACCACCAGGAGAGGTGGCTCGAGGGGCCGCCCGGTGCGGGCGACGAGGTCGTAGGCCCCGTCGAGTACGGCCCGGAGGACACCCACGAACAGCGGTGTCAGCCGCCGCTGGTCGTGGGCCGGGGCACAGAGGTACAGCGTGTCCGAACCGGTGAGCAGGGCGGCGGCGTCGAATCCGGTTGCCCCGGACGGGACTGCCCCGGCGAACGGCTCGAGCAGGGTCTCCAGCGTCGTCACGATCGAACTGCGCTGGCGCTCCTCCTTCCCGAACGCCGACCGGGCGGCATCGACCGCCCCGCTCACGCCCGCCCACCCCAGGAGGTCGAGCACCTCCTCCTCCTCGCCGGTCTCCACCCAGTGCACGACGTCGGCCATGTCCCTCCCACCGCAGGCCGCGGCGAAGAGCAGCGGCGCCAGCAGGCGTGCGGCCGTGGCGTACCAGAAGTCGCCGTCGGCCATCGAGCCGACCTGGACCGCCCGACCTCGGTGAGCGTGGCCGCCGCCCTCCGGGCCCCGGGCCACGTTACGCGACTCCGGCAGGGGCGACCAGGTGACCACCGGACGTCCCGTGACGCCGGTGGGATCGAAGCAGTGGACCCGGCCGACGGTGGACCGGCGCCCGACCGTGTGCTCGAGCAGGTCCCCCTTCACGCTGGCCGCTACCACCGGTCCCGTCCATCCGAGGATGGCCGGGACCGCGAACCCGGTGGTCTTGTGCGACTGGGTGGGCCCGAACACGATGACCGACTGGGCCCGTTCGGCCGCCACCAGGCGACGACCCATGTGACCGAGCACCAGGCGCCCCACCGGCGGGGCCCCGGGCGAGCGGACCACCAGGTCGCCCAGGTCCGCGCCACGGGCCCAGCGGGCGCCGACCCGGGCGTCCGGGCGGCGCCGGCGCCGGGGACGGCTTTGGGGCCGGA
>CAWJEK010000003.1:0-19259 GCA_963841885.1 uncultured Acidimicrobiaceae bacterium | reverse complement strand
GGATTACCTCCGAGGACATTCACGGGGACGATCGGTGGCAAGAAGGTGACCGACCAGATCGCCGTGCGGGTGCACGCCAGCGGGCATTCGACGCTCATCGTCACCGCTCCGCCGGCGTCGACGATCGGGCTTCATCCACTTGCCGACGGGAAGCGGGCGAATGCGGACGGCGGCGGCGTCGTACAGGATGAGCACGTCCGCGGCGGAGCGCCGAGGTAAGGCGTCTGTGGGCTCGCGCGGTCGATGTCACCCGGATGAAGGTGCGGTAGGTTCAGCGGCCATGCCGCCACCCCGTGACCCCCTCGTTCTTCTCCACGGGTTCGGGTCGACCTTCGAGCACAACTGGGTGCAGACGGGGTGGGTGGACATCCTGGGCGATGTCGACTGCGCTGTGCCGGTCATCGACCTCCCCGGTCACGGGAGCTCCGATCGGTCGATCGATCCGGCGAACTACGGATCGGTCGAGGAGGACATCACCTCGGTCCTGCCGGAACGGACGTCGGCCGTCGGATTCTCGGCTGGCGCTCAGATCCTGCTCCGTATCGCGGTCGCTCACCCCCGGCAGTTCGACCGGCTCGTCCTGCTCGGAGTGGGCGACAATGTCTTCGAGGAGTCGGACAACGCGTCGATCATCGAGGCGCTGGAGTCCGATGCCGAGCCGGAGGACGTCCGGTCCAGGGTCTTCACCCGCCTGGCCGCATCGACCGGTAACGACCCGATGGCGCTGGCGGCCTTCCTCCGGCGGGCGGCACCCCGACTCACGCCTGAGGACCTTGCCGTGGTGACCTGCCCGGTCCTCGTGGTGCTCGGCCGGGAAGACTTCGTGCCATCGGCTGACCGCCTGGTCGAAGCCCTGCCGTCGGCCACCCTGGTGTCGGTACCGGGCGTGGACCACTTCGCCACGCCGTCCGACTTCGGTGTCATCGACGCCACCCTGCGGTTTCTCGGCCTGGGGTGATGCGGTACTGGGGGCGCGGACCGGGGTCTGACGCACCCGGACAGAGGTCCTTCGACAGCCCTTCGAATCGACCGGATCTGCAGGCACTCGGGCATGATCCGGGGCGTAACCTCATGATCTGGATGTAGTCGGCGCCACGGCTCCGTGGATAATCGCCAAGATGCGGCCGAGCGACTCTGCATGCCGTCAACCGACAGGAGAAGGCCATGGCCGATGCATCGACCCGCTCCAACGCACTCGACCACATCGTGGTGGTGCTCTTCGAGAACCGGTCCCTCGACAATGTGCTCGGTCACCTCTACGGCCCCGATGACGGAAAGGTGTTCGAGGGGGTCATCGGCAAGGATCTCAGCAACCCGATCCCGAAATGGGCTGAGCACGATGCCGACAGGAAAGTCGTCCCCTACCAGGTGGCCACCGACATGGATTCGCCGAACCCGGACTCGGGCGAGGAGTACTTCCACACCAACACCCAGCTCTTCAACCTCCTCGACGATCACAACCGATTCAAGATCGGCGACGCCGCGACCGCTCCGTGGAATGCACCACCGAGCGGTGCGACACCGACGATGGACGGGTTCGTGACGGACTACATCAGCACGTTCACCGGCGAGACGGGCCGTCAACCGACCTACGACGAGTACGCCCACATCATGACCGGCTACACCCCGGATCAGCTGCCCGTGCTCAACGGCATCGCCCGGGAGTTCGGGGTGTTCGACCACTGGTTCTCCGAAGTGCCGTCCCAGACCTTCATGAACCGGTCGTTCTGGACGGCAGCCACGTCATCGGGGATCGTCACGAACTCACCGGTCAGGAAGTGGTTCACGGAGAATGACGCCGAGACGATCTTCGAGCGACTGGAACAGCACGGGAAGACCTGGAAGGTCTACGTCATGGAGCCGATGCCCCTGTCGTTCACCGGAGTCATCCACTTTCCCCGCCTGAAACACCGACTGGCGACCCACTTCGTTCCCTTCGCCGAGTTCGAGAAGGACGCCGCCGCCGGCACCCTTCCCGACTTCTCACTCATCGAGCCGAACATGATGGCTGGACACGGCGACTACCACCCGGCCATGGGCCGGTCGTTCTCCCAGACGGTGGAGGTCCCGGTGGACAGTCCCTCCTCGATGCTGTCCGGGGAAGCTTTCCTGGAGCGGGTGTTCAACGCCTATCGGTCCGGCACATCGGAGTCGGGCACCAATGTCTGGAACACGGCGTTGTTGATCGGGTGGGATGAGCCCGGGGGCACCTACGACCACGTGCCGCCTGGGCCCGTGTCACCCCCCGACCCGGGGGCCCCGGCCGGTGAGTTCGGCTTCGCCTTCGACCGATCGGGTTACCGCGTCCCGGCCATCATGGTGTCACCCTGGGTCGAGCCGGGCTCGGTGCACAACGAGGAGTACCGTCACACCTCCCTCATCGCCACCCTCCGCAAGGTGTGGGGATTGGGCGCGGCCTTCACTCGCCGAGATTCTTCGGCACGCACGTTCGAACACGTCTTCTGCCTCGACACTCCCCGTGACCCCGCATCCTGGGGGCCCCACAAGGCCCTGCCCGTGCCCCCGTGGACGATGGACCCCGAAGTGGTAGGCCGGGGACTCAGCACCCTCGGAAAAGGAATGGGGTCCGCCATCATCGCCAAGGCCAGGGAGATGGCGGTCGAGCTTCCGGCGGCCCTTGACCAACCCGGGGTCGAACTGACCCCGACGCTCATCGTGGATGTCTGCAAGGACGTCGCCCGCCACTTCTTCCCACTTCTGGCAGGAGACGTGAAGGACCTCGGCTGATCCGGCCGAGGGTCAGCGACCGTCCGGGGCGGGGCGCCGGGCGACGGGCGAATGCCGCTGCAGAGGTCACGCGGTTGGTGGGATGACCCATCGAGGCCGCCCATCCGGCCGCACCGGTCAGCCACGCTTTCGGCACGGCGAGTCGTGGGCTCGGCGACCGGAGGGTCGGCGCACCCGTTCCCCTGATGAACCATCGATCGTCGCGCTCCCGCCCGGCGGGCCGATGGCCGGTCCGTTCCCACGGTGGATGTCGGCTAGTTGATACCCCCCTAGGTATCAACTACAGTGAGATATACCCACCCCGGTATCCGAGCCGAATGATGGATGCCGGCCGATCGAAGGGCTGCCTTCCATGACCTCGACCCGAGGATCTGAGCTCGCACCGCCGCCACCGTCGAATACGCGGCTGGACCCCACAGGCCGTGGAGGGACCACGCCCGCGGTGGCCGCGGGGGACGCGACCCCCGGTGAACACCGCAGCCCGTTCGCCCGACTGGGGGCCTGGGCGGCCACCCACTTCCGTCGGGTGCTCGTGGCCTGGCTCCTGGTGCTCGTGATATTCGGGTTCTTCGCCATCCACGTCGAGGACGCGCTGGCCGGCGCCGGTTGGCAGGCGTCGAACAGCCAGTCCGTCGCCGCCCGTGCCGTCATCGAAAAGGACTTCGCCGGCCTCGGTGCGACCGGCCTCCAGGTGGTGATCGTCGATCACCACGGCCCGATCGCATCAGACCCCGCGGCTCGGTCTGCCGTGGTCGAGGCGACCTCGGTGCTGCGGGCCGATCCTCGGGTGTCAACCGTCGTCCCGCCCCAGGCGGGTGTCTCCATATCCAAGGATGGTCGCACCGCCATCATCACCGCCGGTGCCGCCGCCGACTCCAACAAGATGGTGGAGGCGGCCGATGCGGTCGAACCGAAACTGGCTGCACTGTCGTCGGCGGATGTCAGCGTCACCCTGACCGGCGACAGCGCCCTGTGGGCGGACTTCAACACGGCCAACCGCTCCGCCATGCTCAGGTCGGAGATGCTGTCGTGGCCGGTCACCATCATCATCCTGGTCATCGCCTTCGGGAGCCTGGTCGCAGCCGGCCTACCGCTGCTGCTCACCATGGCCGGACTGCTGGTGGCAGCCGGTGCCCTGGTGATCACCACCAAGTTCACGCCGGTGTCCATATGGGCGCTCAACTTCGCGCTCATGTTCGCCCTCGCCCTGGGTATCGACTACGCCCTGTTCCTGGTCATGCGTTTCCGGTCCGCATTGGAACGCCGCGGCGCCGAGCCGGGTGATCGCGAGGCCGTCGTCGCGGCGGTGGCCGAAACGGTCGATACCGCCGGCAAGGCCGTGGCCTTCAGCGCCATGACCGTCCTGGCGTCCCTGGCTGCCATCCTGATCGTGCCGAGCCCGGCCTTCCGGTCGATGGCGTTCGGCATCATGCTCTCCGTCGTCGCCGTGCTGGCCGCCACCCTCACACTGCTCCCGGCTGTTCTGGGCAAGCTCGGGACCAACATCAACAAGGGGACCATCCGGCTCGGCCGTGGAGGGCCGAAGGTGGGGGAGGGGCCGCTCGATCGACTGCTCCATCGCTGGGGCAAGTTCCTCTGGAAGCACCCGGGCCCCGCCGGTGCGGTCGCACTGGTGCTGCTCCTGCTGGCTGCCGCGCCCATCGTCGGAATGCGGACCAACATGCCGTCGATCACGATCGTCCCAGCCAGCGCCAACGCCAGGGTCGGCTACGACCAGGTCACGAATGCCTTCGGCGTGGGAGCCCCGGGGACGTTGCAGGTGGTCGTGCCCACCGGCGAGCAGGCGAAGGCCATGGCCATCCTGGCCCATGCCGCCGGGGTGGCGGGTGCCGTGGCCGGTCCGACCAACGCCGGGTGGACCCTCGATCAGGTCGTCCCCACCACCGGACCCTCGACCACCACGACCGGCACGACCATCGACCACCTCCGCCAGGTCCTTCCGGCCGGCACGCTGATCGGCGGGGCGGCGGCCGAAAACCACGACCTCCAACAGTCCTTGGCGTCCCACACCCCGATCGTGCTCGCCATTCTGGCCGTCCTCGGGTTCCTCCTTCTCCTCATCGCCCTCGGCGCCCCCCTGATCGCGGCCATGGGTGTGTTGATCACCGCGCTGTCGGTGGCCGGTGCGTTCGGTATCGGTCGCCTCGTCTTCCAGAACGGATTCCTCTCCGGGCCGCTCGACTTCCAGCCCCAGGGGTTCATCGACGCCTGGGCACCGCTGTTCTTCGGGGCCATGGTGTTCGGGGTGGCGATGGACTACACGCTGTTCATGCTGTCGGCGGCCAAGGAACGCTACGAGACCCACCCGGATCCTGAACACGCCATGATCGGTTCGATGCGGACCTCCGGTCGGGTCGTGCTGTCGGCCGCCGCCGTCATGGTCGCCGTCTTCCTCACGTTCGCGCTCTCGGGACCGTTGGCTCCGAAGGAGATGGGTGTGATCCTCGCCATCGCCGTCGCCCTCGATGCGCTGGTCGTCCGCCTGGTGGTACTTCCGGTGGTGCTCCGCCTAGGCGGCCACCGGGCCTGGCACCAGCCGAAGTGGCTCGGGCGGATACTGCCGACCGTGAAGTTCTCACACTGAACCGGGTTACCCATGACACGGACGGCCGTGCCCGAGACGATCAAGGAGATGTGACGGTGGAACTACCCGACGAGGTCGTCGACAACCTGCGCTAGCGGTGACGTCGAGCCGACGGCCAGGTCCAGGCGGTCGAGCGGATGCTGGCCGAGGGTCGTATGGGCAAGGACATCGTGACCCAGTCGAGCGCCGACGTCAGTGCCCTCGAACAGGCCGGCTTCCGCCTGATCGCCAGCGGACTCACCTACTGCATCCAGCACCCCGAGGAGTCCGAGGCTTCCGGCTACCCCCTCGACGAGGTCCAGCGCATGTCCACCAGGCTGGCGTGAGGGTTGCCATCATCGAGGTGTACTGCCTGGGGCCCCACCGCCACATCGGTTTCCGGGCGATGGAGCAGGAACGGTCCATGTCTGACCAGTCGGAGAGCGCGGCACGAGGTTGGGACCTTATACCCTATGGGGTATCTACTAGGATGCTCGTAGTCAATGGATGGAGGAGTGGTATGGCACGAGTCGTAGTCCTGGGTGGAGGTGTGGCCGGCCACACGGCGGCCCTCCACCTGACCCGGATGCTCAAGCGCTCCGACGAAGTGGTGGTGGTCACCCCCAACGCCAACTGGAATTGGATCCCGTCGAACATCTGGGTCGGGGTCGGCAAGATGAAGTCGGAGCAGGTGACGTTCGCCCTCGGCCCCATCTACAGGCGCATGGGCATCGGCTACGAACAGGCGTTGGCTACCGCCATCCATCCCGAGGGCGACGCCTCCCACGACTCGCCCTACGTCGAGGTGACCTACACCGACCCGGACCGCGCCGGCCAGCCCGGTGACATCGACTACGACTACCTGATCAACGCCACCGGTCCACGACTCAACTTCGGCGCCACCCCGGGTCTGGGCCCCGACGGTCACTCCTTCTCGGTATGCACCTCGGGACACGCCACGGAGGCGTCGGCCGCCCTCGGGGCGACGATCGCCAGGATGGAGCAGGGTGAGGCCCAGACCCTGGTCGTCGGTATGGGGCACGGCACATGCACGTGCGAGGGTGCCGCATTCGAGTACGCCTTCAACGTCGAGCACGAGGTCCGCCGAGCCGGGGTGCGCGACCTGGCCGACATCGTGTATCTGACCAACGAGTACGAACTCGGCGACTTCGGTGTCGGTGGGCTGACGTTCACCCAGCAGGGGTTCCAGACGACCTCCAAACTTTGGACCGAGTCGCTCTTCCGGGAACGAGGCATCCGGGCCGTGACAGGGGCACACGTGACCGGTGTCGAGGAGGGTGTCGTCCACTACGAGCAGTTGGACGGCTCCACCAACTCGCTGGCGTTCGACTTCGCCATGCTGTTACCGCCCTTCCGCGGCGTCGATCTCCGGGCGTTCGACAGGGCGGGAGAAGATATCAGCGCAGAGCTGTTCGCTCCCAACGGGTTCATGAAGGTCGACGCCGACTACTCGACGAAGCCGTTCGAGGAGTGGCGGGCCGAAGACTGGCCCCGCACCTACCAGGTTCCTGCGTATCCCAATATCTTCGCCGTCGGCATCGCCTTCGCCCCGCCCCACCAGATCTCGCGGCCGAGGGCGTCCCCGGCGGGCACCGTGATCACGCCGTCCCCGCCCCGGACCGGGATGCCCTCGGGGATCATGGGCAAGCTCGCCGCCACCAACATCGCGGCCATGATCGACAAGGGCGATGCCGTCCAGGTCCGGTCGGGCTCGATGGCCGACATGGCCGCCGCCTGCGTGGCCTCGGCCGGCTCCGGCCTGCGCCACGGCAGCGCCGCCTCGATGACGATGTACCCGGTCGTGCCGGACCTGAAGAAGTACCCAGGCACGGGGCGCAGCGTCAAGGACACCTTCGGCGAGGTCGGCCTCGCCGGCCACTGGATCAAACTGGCGCTCCACTACCTGTTCATCTACAAGGCCAAGGCCCGTCCGGGCTGGCACCTGATCCCGGAGTAGCAGAGGAGAACACCATGGATCACACCACCGACGACATCGCCGCTGCGCCACTCCCGACGCCCAGGACCTTGCGGGCCCGCAGCAGCCTGGTCATCCAGTTCGAACGCTTTGTGGCCATCAACCTGAAGATGGCGAAGATCATCCGCAAGGAGCACCACTGACCGATGTGCACGAAAGTGACTTGCAGACAGTGCGGTCGCCCGACCTGGAAGGGGTGCGGCATGCACGTGGAGCAGGTGTTGGGGAATGTGCCCGAGGCCGATCGGTGCCAGTGCCGCACCGAGGCGCCGACCAAGCGGCGGAAGTGGTTCGGCCGGTGACGACCGGCTCGACCGGACGGCCGGACCTGGCCGGTACGCAACACCGGGCCCCGCTACGGTGACCAGCCGGCAGTGGGACGAGCGCTACCGCGGGGACGACCTGGTGTGGACGGATACGCCCAACCAGTTCCTGGTGGCCGAGGCGGTCGAGCTTCCCGCTGGCCGGGCCGTGGATCTGGCCTGTGGCGAGGGGCGCAATTCGATCTGGCTGGCGGAGCGGGGATGGACCGTGACCGGTGTGGACTTCTCGTCGGTCGGGTTGGCCAAAGCCAAGCGGTTCGCCGATCTCCGGGAAGTCGAGGTCACCTGGGTGGAGTCCGCTATCGAAGCATGGAGTCCCCCGACTGACGGCTTCGACCTGGCCGTCATGCTCTATCTCCAGCTACCCCGACCCGCCCGGGCGGTGGCACTCGCCCGCGCGGTGTCGGCGGTGGCCACCGGTGGCACGCTGCTGGTGGTCGCCCACGACGTGGACAACGCGGACCGCGAGGCTACGGCGGCCCACCGGATCCGAGCGTGCTCTACCGGATCAGTGACGTGACGGAAGCCGCGGTCGACGGTGGTCTGACGGTGGAGCGGGCAGAACAGGCGATCCGTGTGGTGGACACCGACGATGGCCCGAGGGACGCCGTCGACACCGTGGTGCGGGCCCGCCGCAGCCCGTGACTGCGATCACGAACGCCCCGGGTCATCACCGGCGAGTTGGCGCAGGAGCCGTGCGGCAGCCGGCACGGGTGGGCGGGAGGACGGCCAGATCGCCCGGATCCGACGTTCCAACAGAACACCGGATGTGGGCACGACGACGAGGCGGCCGTCGCCCACCTCCGACCCGATGGCCAGACGGCTGAGCACGCCGGGTCCGGTCCCGTCTGCGACGGAGGACTTGATGGCGGTCGTGGAACCCAGCTCGAGGAGCGGTGTCGGCTCGAGGCCGGAGGCTCGGAGGGCCCGTTCGAGGACCTCCCTCGTGCCGGAGCCCGCTTCACGGAGGACCAGGGGCGTGGTGGCGAGGTCGGTCACGGACAGCGGACGCCGTCGTCGTGCCCACGGATGGGTCGGCGCCACCACGACGACCAGGTCGTCCGTCGCCACGATGCGGGAGCGCAGGTCGGTCGGGTCGTCAGGCCCTTCGACGAAGCCGATGTCGGCACCGCCCTGGCGCATGACGGTCGTCACGTGCTCCGAGTTACCCATCTCCAACGAGACGGCGACGGAAGGCTCCACACTGCCCAGTCGGCTCAGCCAGCCGGGGACGAGGTACTCGGCAACGGTCATGCTCGCCGCGATGCGAAGGGTGTCGTGCCCCTCGGAGCGAGCCGCGGCAGCCCCGATGAGGAGGGACCGCATGCCTTCGAGGACCGGCTCGCTCCACTGCACGACGGCCAGCCCCGCTGCAGTGGGGCGGGCGCGGCCGTCCGACCGGTCCAAGAGGAGCAGTCCGAGTGTTCGTTCCAGGGTTCGGAGCCGCATACTCGCCGCCGGCTGGCTGATGTGGTGGGCCGCGGCGGCCTGACGGATCGAACCCAGTTCGGCGACGCTGCGGAGTAGGTCGAGGGAACGGAGGTCGGGGACCGGTTCGGCCAGAGGCATAAGTCAACCTTATAGGAGTGCGCCCGTTCTCCGGCTATCGGGAGCCTGCGGCACGGTCCAAGGTGGAGCCATGGAAGGACAGTCGCCGGGCGCCCACCCGAGGGAGGTTCGAGCAGGACCGACCGACGGCCGGGGCCCGGGTCCGAGGCATCGGGCCGAGGCGCTCCTTCCCGGCGTCACGGCGGCGGCCGTACTGGCCGTCGTGGCCACCGGCTTCGGTCACGTCGTTCCCGCCGTGGGGGCACCGGTGTTCGCCGTCCTGGGTGGCATCGCCGTGACGTTCGTGCGACCCCCGGCGGCGCGGTCGGGACCCGGACTCGACTTCGCGGCCAGGACGGTCCTCAAGGCGTCGGTCGTGGTCCTCGGCACCGGGCTCTCGTTCCACGAGGTGCTGACCGTGGGGAGCGCTTCGCTCCCGGTCCTCGTCGGGACGCTGGTCGTGGCGCTGCTCGGAGCGATCGTGATCGGACGCGCCCGGGGGTGTCCCGGGACCTCCGGACGTTGATCGGGGTCGGCACGGCGATCTGTGGAGCATCGGCCATCGCCGCCACGGACGGCGTGATCGGCGCATCCGATTCCGACGTCTCGTATGCCATCACCACCATCTTCACCTTCAATGTGGCCGCCGTGCTGTCGTTCCCGACCATCGGACGTGCACTGGGCCTCCCGCCCCATGCATTCGGCCTCTGGGCGGGAACCGCCGTCAACGACCTCTCGTCGGTCGTCGCCACGGCCACGATCTTCGGACACGGTGCGACGACCTACGCCGTGGTGGTCAAGTTGACCCGTACGCTCATGATCGTCCCGATAGTGATCGGGCTCGCCGCCTGGCGTGGCCGCACCGGCCGGCGCCCCGGCGCCGAGTGCGACGGTGTCACGACAGGCACGCGGACGAAGAGACTGCGGAGTGCCGTTCCGGTCTTCATCGTCTGGTTCCTCGTGGCGGTCGCCCTGAATACGGTCGGCCTGGTGCCGACCGACTGGCACGCCGCTCTGTCGGCGGTCGCGGCCTTCATGATCACCATGGCGTTGGCTGCCATCGGACTCTCCACGCGCCCGCGGGAGATCCGCTCGGCCGGGTTCCGCCCGCTGGTCCTGGGCGCCACCCTGTGGATCCTGGTGACCGGAACCAGTCTCGGCCTGCAGGCGCTGACCGGGACGCACTCGTGAACACGGCAGGCTGTCCCGAGGGTGCAACCCGATCGGCCGGTGCGTCGTGGGGCCGACTCATTCGGCCAGAAGCTCGATCGGCACCGTGGCCCGTGGGCCCTCGGAGATCCCGGCGACGAGTCCGGCCACGCCGGCGATGCCGGCGAGCACGAGGCAGCTGATCGAGAACGCACGCCCCACCGATCCTGCGGAGGCCGAGCTGCCTCCGGTTGCGTCGAACACCAGACCCGTGACGGCCAGCCCCAGTGACGGTGCCCATCCCTCGGGTCATGTTCAGCACTCCGGAGGCCACGCCGGCCTGTTCGGGGGGCACGGAAGCCCATGATGGTGGCGTTGTTGGGCGGGGTGAACGCCCCCAGGCCGAATCCCACCACCGCCAGGAGGACGAGGAAGAGCCAGGTGGTGGGACGCAGGAGGGCCAGCGCCACGAGCCCGACGCCGCACACAGGCCATGCCGCTCGCCGTGAGCCGGCGGGCGCCCGACCCGGTCGGTGAGTCGCCCCGCGAACGGCGCGGTGACCCCGAGCGCCACGGGCATGACCATCAGCTCGAGTCCGGCGCGTCCCGAGCCGAGTCCGACCGATCGCTCGAGATAGAAAGGCACCAGGAACAGCACCCCGAACATCACCAGATAGGACAGCAGCCCGCTGGTGACCCCGGCCCCGAAGCGCGGCAGGTGGAACAGTCGGAGGTCGAGCATCGGATGGGCACACCGCTGCTGCCGGACGATGAACGCGGCGATCAGGCCCGCGCCGATCAACAGGAGCCCGATGATCGGCGGCGAACCCCACCCGCGAACATTGCCGAACGAGATGGCGGTGAAGACCGCCAGCACCGCGGGGAAGAAGAGCGTGAACCCGGTCCAGTCGAACGGGGTCGGCTCCTGGAGGTTCCGGCTCCTCGGGATCATCAGCACACCGGCAACCATGCCGATGACCCCGAACGGCACGTTGACGAAGAAGATGAGTCGCCACCCGCCGGCGGCGAGGAGAAAACCACCCACGGTCGGCCCGAGCGCCAACCCCACGGCCTGGGCCGCCCCCTGGATGCCGATCGCCTTCCCCAGCGAAGGCTTCGGCACGGCGAGGACGATGATGGCCACACTGTTCGCCTGGAGGAGTGCGGCGCCCACCGCCTGGAGCGCCCGGAAGCCGATCAGCCACCCGAGGCTCGGGGCCAGCCCGCACAACGCCGACCCGATGATGAAGATCCCGAACCCGTAGACGTAGAGCAGCTTGCGGCCCCACATGTCCGCGAAGCGGCCCACGGCCACGACGGTGGCGACGAGGACGAGGAGGTAGCTCAGCCCCACCCAGGTGACCGCTCCCACGCTGGCGTCGAACGTGCGCTGGAGGGTGGGGAGGGCGACGGTCACGATGCTGGCGTCCAGCTGGCCCATGAAGGCGCCGAGACACACCGCGGCCACGGTCAGCCAGAAGGCCCCGGGCCGATTCCGGATCCGGTCCGGCCGCTTCGGCTCGACGAGCAGCCGCTGCCAGCCTGCCGAGCGGCCGCTCCTGAGGGCGAGATCCTCCATCCCTCCAAGGTGGATCATGCCGACCCAGAAGTCGAATAGAGATTTCCTCTCAGTTCGATAAACTGAGCTGATCGATACCAACCGCCTGCGTCACTTCGTGGCCGTCGTCGATCACGGTGGTTTCACCGCCGCGGCCAGGGCCGTGTTCGTCTCCCAGCCCGCGCTCTCGCTCGCGGTGAAGGAACTCGAACGTGAGCTCGGAACAGCGCTGTTCGTCCGGGCCGGCCGGACCGTGCAACTGACCCCGGCAGGTGTCGCCCTCCTCGGGCCCGCACGGCAGGCGCTCCAGGACATCGAAACCGGTCGTGCCGCCGTTGCCGCGGTCGCCGGGGTCATGGCCGGTTCACTCAGTGTGTGCAGCCTTCCCACTCTGGCCGCGGACCCGGTGGCCGGACTCGTGGGGCGGTTCCGGCGTCACCACCCCGGCGTACGGATCGATCTGGCGGCCCCGGAAGACTCGCAGGAGCTGTTCGACCTGGTCGACGGAGGATCCTGCGAGCTCGGCCTGACCGACGCGCTCCACGTTCCGGAATCGTTCGCAACCATCGATTTCGGCTCCCAGTCCCTGGTGTACATCCATCCTCCCGGCTCCGAACTCGTGGGCCTTGACAACGGGCGTGGCGACCGGATGCAGGACGCCATGTCCTTCGTGGCGGCTCCGGAGGGCACCTCGACGCGTCGGCTGCTCGACGAGCAGCTCGAGGTCGGCGCAGCCGGCTCCGTCCTCGCCGTCGTCACCAGCCAGCGCGACGCGATCGTCCCGTTGGTCCTGGCCGGAGCCGGTACCGCACTCGTCCCCGAGGCGGTCGCCCGGGTCGCCGAGCAGTTCGGCGCGGTGGTCTCCCGACCGGACCCGCCGGCGGTCCGACGGCTGGCTCTCGTGCACCGGCAAGGAGTACTTTCCCCGCGGCCGAGCGTTTCCTCGAGCTGTCGACGGATTGACGGCCCCATCCGCCGTTCCGGGAGCCAGACCGAGCGGAAGGTCAGCTGTTGCGGGCCACATAGGTGGCGGTCATCCGGTACGGCCCGGTGAAGGCGAGCGACTTGAAGCTGGTAGTCGGTAGGAGGTTTCGATAGGCGAGTGAGCTCTGGAGCGGCTCGGGGCCGGCGAGGAGGCAGTTGGCGTAGCCGGAGACCGGGCAGGTGGGGGACACGATGACCGTGAAGACGTCGCCGCCCGGAGGGATCGAGACCTGCTCGTCCCGCAGACAGTCACCCGTGTGACGTCCCTTCAGGGTCGTGCAGAGCGACCAGTAACGGACCTGTGGGTGCTGGTCGGCCGTGCGGGAGAGGCCGTTGGCCGTCGGGTTGGCATCAGATTGGTAGGTGGGAGCCTTCGCCGTGACCACCAGGTTGCCCCGGGTCGTCGTGTAGGCGATGTGCTCGTAGATGTTGTCGGGATTCGCATAGGGACCGGTCCCGTAGGTGATGCCGCCGATCGGGGTGGGATCGGTGACCGGAACGGGCACGGGTGCCGCCGGCGGATAGGTCTGGGTCAATGCCGGTGGCAGCCCGCCGTCCTGGTCGCGGTAGCCGGCGATGGCCTGACCGATGGCCGGGTCCCCCGTCGCCTGGTCGAGGGTGATCTCCTGGCCCGAGTGGTCGACGTATCCGATGGTGGGCAGCGGTACACCACCGGTGCCGGCCCCGGCGATGTCGACCGGCACGTACAGGCGCATGACCAGGATGCCGCCATCGGTCGTACCCATGGCCATGCAGGTGCCGGCCACGCCGGTGCACTTCTGGGCGATGGTCAGCGTGTAACGCCCGTCGGACTGGTGGATCTGGGTGTCGTGCAGGTGTTGGCGTTGACTGTTCTGTGGCACGGGGTAGGCCGTGAACGACCAGTAGCGCGCCGTCGGCACCTGACCGGTGACGACGGTACGGGCACCGTTGGCGGTGCCGTAGCCGTCGAACCAGTAGATGCTGTCCTGATCGGGCAGGAAGACATTCAGGGCGTCGGTACTGTCCTTGACCCAGGCCGAGTCAGTGCCGATGGGGGTCGTGGAGGCGGTGGTCGAACTGCCGCCGGACGACGTGGTCGGCGACTGCGTGCACGATGCCGACGTCGCGGCGATGAGGGCAATCGCCAGCCACAACAGGAATGACTGCCGTCGGTGCACCGAAGCATCCTCACACCTCGATGGTCCCGTCGTCGCGATCGACGGTCCACCGGCCCCCACCCCCGGTTTAGCGACACGGCCCAGCGGTCAGGATCACACCATGGTGTGTCTCCGCCGAACCCACCCGAACCCCGCGGGGTCGTCGTCCGGAGAGATCCACCGCCCGACACGACCAGGAGTCGTTCATCCTGGAGCGCCGGTTCGGGTGGCGCCCCGGTCGGTACCTCGCCCGCAAGCTTTCGTGGTCGGACCCGCCGCGTGACCAGCGCACCCCCGGCCGCCGGGCTGCGGATGGACCCGGCCGGTATCGGCAAGGCGTCCTGGGCGCTGTCCGCTGGCCCTGGCCACTCTCCTGTTCGTGCTCTTCCTGACCTTCCTCGACAACACCATCGTGACCGTCGTGCTGGCGAATGTGCAGAGTGACCTTCACGCCTCGGTGAGTCAGTTGCAGTGGGTGGTGAACGGCTACGCGCTCACCTTCGCCAGCCTGATGCTGAGCTTCGGAACCGTCGGCGACCTGTTCGGGCGGAAGAAGGTGATCCTCTTCGGAGTGGCGGTGTTCTGCGCGGGTTCCGTGGTGGCCGCCGTCGCTCCCACCACGGACGTCCTCATCGCCGGCCGGGTGGTGATGGGAATCGGGGCGGCCGCCTCGGAGCCGGGCACGCTGTCGATGATCCGACAGCTGTACTCCGACCGGGCCGAGCGGGCGAGGTCCCTCGGGATCTGGGCCGCGGTGTCCAGCCTCGGACTGGCCCTCGGTCCCCTCATCGGAGGCCTCCTCGTCTTCGGATGGTCGTGGCGGGCGATCTTCTGGGCCAACGTCGTCTTCGGCGTCCTGGCCCTCGTCATCGCCGCCGTCGTGCTTCCCGAGAGTGCGGACCCCGCCCGTGGTCGGTTCGATCTTCCCGGCCTGCTCCTCGGAGCGTTGGCACTCGGGTCGCTGACCTTCGGCATCATCCTCGGCGAGACGTCGGGCTACCGGACCTGGTGGATCGACCTCCTGTTCCTGACCGCCCTGGTCCTGGCCGTCGCCTTCGTGCTGGCGGAGCTCCGGGCGCGGAATCCGGTGCTCGACGTCCGGTACTTCAAGAAGCCGGCGTTCGCCTCCTCTTCGATCATCGCCTTCACGGCCTATTTCGGGACCTTCGCCATCTTCTTCATGGTGGCCCTGTACCTGCAGGTGGTGGTGTCCGTGTCTCCGCTGGGGCTGGCGTTGGACTTCGTCCCCCTGGCGGTCGGGATGGTCGCGTCGTCGCTGTTCACCGGGCGTTGGGTGGCGGTCTGGGGCCCCCGCGTCCCGATGGCCACCGGCTGCCTGCTGGCCGGGGTGGGGATCATCCTGACGAACACGATGATCAGCCCCCATGTCGGAATCGGTCAGATCGGTTGGACGATGTTCCTGGCCGGCGTGGGGGTGGGCATGGCCATGGTGCCGGTGACGTCGGCATCGCTGGGCTCGGTCCCCCCGGAGCATTCGGGAATGGCCGCCTCGACGACCAACACCTGCAGGGAACTCGGCGCGGTGGTCGGTGTGGCCGTTCTGGGGTCCATCGTCAACGGCCAGTTGACGGTGAACCTGGTCCGTCGACTCACCGCCATCGGCATCCCGAAGTCGTACCAGTCCGAGGTCGTGTCCGCGGTGACCACGGGTGCCTACCAGGGTGAGGCCAGGGCCGCGGCGGTCAAGAACCAGGCGATCACCCACATCGTCAACGAGGTGACCTCCGCCGCCTACGGCGCCTTCGGCCGCGGGCTCCACCTGTCGCTCGACATCGCGGGCGCGCTCCTCCTGGCGTCTGCCGTCCTGGCCATCACCACCGTCTACGGCCGCCGGATCCATCTGGAGAGAATGGACTCCGCGGACGGTCATCCTCTCCACGTCTCGACGAACGTCCGGTCCGAATCCTCCGTCTGAGAACCGGTCGGCGACCGCATCCAGGGCTGGCCGGCTGTTCGGGAAAAGTCTCTCCACCAGGAAAGTTTCCTTGTCCAGGTGACGATTGCTCTCGTACGCTGGATCTGTGGGTCGAACGATCGGCGCACGTACCTGGGGGCTGGCCCATGGCGTCGAGATACCGAGCGTTCCGCCACATGGGCGGGGCAGTGGCGATGGCGATGTGTGTCCTGGCGGCGGTCGCCACGACACCAGGTACGGCGGGAGCGGCGAGCCCGGCCGCGCGCCCGGTGGTTCCGGTGGTCATCGGATTCGCGGCGTCTCCGTCCTCCCTGGGGGGGCTGGGTGGCACGGTGACGCTCTCGGCGACGGTCAGCCATGCCATCGGCTGCAGGTTCACGGCCTCCAGACCCCTTGCCGGGCTGCCGGTGGCGACCGCCTGCACGCAGGGCCAGGTGAGCACGCAGATCGTGGTGCCCCCCAATACGAGGAGGACGACCATCGTCGACTCGTTCACCTTGAGCGTGTCCGCCCACTGGACGGTCAAGCGGACGCTGAAGCTGTCGATCGGTCCGCAGGCGCAGTGCGCGGCGATAGGAGCCGGCTCGGACCTGAGCGGCTGCAACCTGGCCGGCGCCGACCTGGCCGGAGCCGATCTGGCCGGCGCCGATCTCGGAGGCGCTGATCTCGCGGACGCCGACCTGTCGAATGCCGACCTGGCCGAGGCCGACGCGACGGATGCGAACCTGACCGGTGCCGATCTGCGACACGCCAGCCTCACCGGTGCGACCGTCTCGGGTGCCGACCTCACCGGAGCCTCGTTGTCCGGTGTGGTCTCGGGCGGCATGATCGCGCAGCCCGATTCGCTCCCGTCGGGATGGACCGAGATCGGGGGATGGCTGTTCGGCCCCGGGGCGGACCTGGCCGGCGACCTCCTGTACGGCGTGGACCTGACCGATGTCGATCTCTCGGGCGCCGATCTTTCGGGCGCCGTCCTGTCGTCGGCGATCCTGACCGGTGCCGACCTCACCGGAGCCGATCTGTCGGGCGTCAAGTGTGTCCAGGTCACCTCGGGCGGCATCATCGGTGAGCCGAGTGCGTTGCCGCTCGACAACGTGCTGGTCAACGGCTACCTCGTCGGAGCCACGGCGGTGCTGACCGGTGCGCAGCTGGGCGGATCGGACCTGACCGGGGTCGACCTGGACGACACGGTGCTCACGAATGCCGATCTGGCTGCGGCGACGCTCACGGGGGCTGACCTCGGCACCGCCGATGTCAGCGGCACCGACTTCACCGGTGCCCAGATGACCGGCATCTCGTCGGGAGGTCTGACGGGGGTCCCGGCCGCACTGCCGACGAACTGGAGCCTCTACGCGGGCTACCTGGTCGGTCCGGGAGCGGACCTGGCGGGTGCCGACCTCGGGATGTTCGACGACACCGGGGCGGACCTCGCGGGTGTCGACCTGGCGGGCGCCCGCGTCACCGGTGGCTACCTCGACTCGGCGAATCTGGTGGGCGCCGACCTGGCGGGCGCCGATCTGTACCTCACCACTCTGGCCGGCTCCGACCTGACCGGGGCGGGTCTGACGGGGGCGAACCTGCAGTCGACAGCTCTCGGGGGAACGAATCTGGGTGGAACCACCCTGACCGGCGTCCAGTCAGGTGGGGTCGTCGGTGTACCGTCGGCACTCCCGGCGGAGTGGACACTGCAGGTGGGCTACCTGATCGGGCCCGGAGCCGATCTGTCGGACTCCTACCTGACCGGGGCCGACCTGGACGGCGTGGACCTGACCGGGGCGTCACTGGACGGCGTCGTCTCCGGTGGCATCGTGGGGCAGCCCGTGGCGCTCCCATCGGGGTGGGAGGTCGTCTCCGGCTACCTGGTCGGGCCTGGTGCGTTCCTCTACGGAGCCGATCTGGCCGGGGCTGATCTGGCCGGCGCCGACCTGGCGGGCGCCGTCCTGACGGAGGCTTCACTGTCCGACGCCGACCTGTCCGGAGCCGACCTCGCCGGCGATACGTTCATCGACGGCGCCCTCGACGGGGCGAACCTCGCCGACGCCGACCTGACGGGCGCCACCCTCACGGGGGCGAACCTCGATGGGTCCGACCTGACCGGTGCCAACCTCGACAAGGTCCTGTCGGGAGGAGTGGAGGGCATCCCGGCGGCCGTGCCGACGGGATGGGTATTCGACCAGGGTTGGTTCATCGGTCCTGGGGCCGACCTCACCGATGCCTCGCTCACCGGTGACGACCTGCAGGGCATCGATCTGTCGACCGCCACGATGACCGACGCCGGAGGGGAGGGCGTGACCGGCCAGCCGGCGGCACTTCCGCCCGGCTGGGCGTTGACCGGCGGTTTCCTGGTGGGGCCGACCGCCGACCTCTCCGGTATGGAACTGGGCACGATCGACCTGTCCGGTATGGATCTGGCGGGTGCCGACCTGGCGGGCACGGACCTCTCGGGGGCCACCCTCACCGGGGTGGAGACGGGCGGTCTGACGGGGACGGCGAGCGGCCTGCCTCCGGACTGGACACAACGCGCCGGCTATCTGTTGGGTCCGGGTGCGGACCTCACGAACGGCTACTTCGTGGGCTTCTCGTTGGCCGGTCTCGACCTCGCCGGAGCAGATTTCGCCGGCAACGACGACCTCATCGTGGCCGACTTCGACGGAAGTGATCTGACGGGAGCCGATTTCGCCGGGGCCGACCTCAACGGAGCCCAGATGACGGGAGCCGACCTGACGGACGTCGACTGGACGGGTGCCACGTGCCCCGACGGGTCGCCGAGCGCCGACGACGGGGGCACCTGCGCGAACGACCTCGGCTGACCCCGGTCGACCTGCCCGCACAGGCGCAATACCGACATCCGAATAGCCGAAAAACAGGTATATCAGCAGGGCTGATATCGAGTGGTGTTCCATCGGTCCAGCGGGGCCCGAGCCGGCGTCCCGATGACACCACCTCGCTGCGTCGGGCGTCCACACCTGACCCTCACCCGGCGCCCTCGAATCGGCGTCCACCCAGGTAGGCGTTGGGTCGCTGATCACCCTTCGACTTCCGTGACGGATGTCCGACGTCACCGACACGAAGGGTGACGGACGGCCGCCGGCACACCTGTGTTCGATACGGAGGGTGACGGAGCGATCGGCTAATTGGTTGTCAATGCTTGACATCTTCGGGCGTGTATTTCACAGTTACCGACGATCGCAAGCCGGGCCGGTCTGCGGGGGGTCGAGTGGGGGGTCCGACACGACCGGCGGTACTTGAAAATGGGGGATTCCACGTGAACGGTGTCGGGTACCTGGCAGCGCG
>CAWJEK010000002.1:212500-299224 GCA_963841885.1 uncultured Acidimicrobiaceae bacterium | reverse complement strand
CCGGACAGGACGCCGGTCCCGTCCACCCCCGACACCGGGGTCGGGACGTCGGAGCCGTAGGGCGAGCTGGTGTCGTCGGTCCCGTTGCCGAGCGCACCATAGGCGTCGACCCCCCAACAATCCACCTGTCCGGCGTCGAGCAGGGCACAGTAGCCGCCGTAATTGCTGCTGTTGCCCGTCAGGGAGACCACACCCGACAGCGTGCCGAGCCCTCCGGTTCCGACCACGGTGGTCGGTACGTCGGTCGGGGTGGTCGTGCCGTTGCCCAGGGCACCGTCGGTGTTCACACCCCAGCAGTCCACCTGGCCGGAGTCGAGGACGGCGCAGTATCCATTACCGTCGTTGGCCAGCGAGGTCACACCGCCGAGCCCCTGGGGCTGGTCGGCGCTCTGGTCGAGCGTGCTGCCGGTCGCCGGAAGGGACGTCGCCCCGGCGGCGTTCCGGGCATAGAGCGAAATCACATAGTTCCTCCCGGCGTCCAGATCCGAGAGGGTGGCCCCGGTCGCCGTCGCCGGCAGCTGCTGGACGGTGGTGGCCGGTTGGGTGACCAGTGTGTAGCCGACCAGGGCCGACCCTCCGGTCTGCAACGGCGCCTGCCAGGTCACCGAGGCGTCCGTGGGGTCCGTGAGGGTCACCTGCAGGTCACCGGGAGGGTCGAAACCCGATCCCACCGTCACCGTGGTCTCCCCGACGGCACCCGTCGAGTCGGTCGCCACCACCGTGAGGGTCCGGCCCACCGGAGCGACCACGGTCAGGACGCCACCGCTGGTGATGGTGTCTCCCGTCGCCGCGCCGCGCAGGCTCCACGAGATCGGTTGGGAGGCACCGCTCGAGCGCGCGGCTTGGAACGTGGTCGGGGTGCCCGGCGCCACGATCGGGTCCGCGGGGCTGATCACGAGATCCGCGGTCGGGGCCGACGCGATCTCGAACGCCGGGAAGTCGAGCGTGGCCAGCGTCGCGGTCACGTCGGCCTCGAACCCCAGCAAGTCGACGGCCCACCCCACGCCGATGGACACGCTCGGCTGCAGGGTGAAGTACGGCGACCCGAGGAAGTTCACGTCGGCCGTCAGTCGGGCGGTGGCGTCCACTTCGGGACCGGTCACGCCGTAGATGTCGACCTGTGGCTTGGCCTCCACGGCGAGAGTCCCGGTTGCCGTGGCGGACACTCCGGGCTGGGGGCTCCCGTCGAGGACGGGCGCGGTGGTCAGGTTGTGGGTCCCGAGCGAGCCCGGATCGGCCGACGACCAACTCATGGCCGCTCCCACCGTCACCGAGGCGTCCGCGCCGAGGCTGATCGACCCGGTGGCATCCAGATCCACGGGGATCGAGGGGCAGAGGACCACAGGAACCGGACCGGCCTGGATATCGAAACAGTCGAGTTCGATGTCGCCGATCTCCCAGGAGGCGGATCCCGAGACGGTGGCGGTCAGATGGGCGGTAGCCGACACCGAGGCCGTCGAGGAGAGGTTCACGCCGTCGGGGACGTCGAACCAGCCGGTGTTCAGGCCCAGGCTCATCCCGACGTGCGCCCGGAGCGCCAGCACGCCGGACAACGAGAGCGCGCCGTTCGTGTGGCTGAGCGACAGGGTCACGTCGTCATTGACGGCCAGGTACTTGGCCCGCTTCACGGACCGCACACCCGCGGTGGTGGCCCGGAAGGTCGAGCCCGGCAGGGCCAGCGGATCACCGGAATCGCTCACCCCCAGATCGGTGAACGCCTGGTCGAGGGAGGCTGCCGACGTCGTCACCGTGTAGGCACCCGAGCCGTCGGTGGTCACCGAATCGACGGTGACCAAAAGGCCCTCGGGCGCCGCCGACGCCACCCCACCGACGACCACGTCGCCGGCCACGAGGGTTTGGACCTGGGTCGGGGCGGGTGAAGGCCAGGTCAGGATGCCGGATGTGTCAGAAGCCAGGGCGTCCATGGTGGTCGTCGAGAGAACCACCGTGTCACTCGAGAGGCCGACCGTCGGCGTCACCGGAGCGTCGGTGGTGGCCGGGGTTCCGGCTCCCACTGCGTTGACGGCGGCCACGGACACCGAGTAGTAGGTGTCGGCCGCCAGCCCTGTCAGTGTCGACGTGCCGGTGGCACCCAGGGCGGTGGTGACCGCCGCGGTTCCGGTCGCCGTCCACCCGCCACTTCCGTCCGGGGTCTCCTCCTGGGTGGTGATCTGGTAGCCGGTGATCGTTCCGCCCCCGTCGTCGCTCGGAGGGGTCCAGGTGGCGACGAGGTTGCCGCTGCCGTCGGGGACGACCTGCAGACTCGTCGGCGCTCTCGGGGCGTAGCTCGCCTGGGGGGTACCGTCGGCCGTCGACGGAGCCGATGGGCCGGCCTTGGAACTGGCCACCAGACTGATCGAGTAGTCGGTGCCGTCCCTCAGACCGGACACCGTGGCCTGCAGGGCCGACGCCTTCGCCTTGACCGTCTTGGTCACGCCGGACAGGGTGAGCGCGTAGCCCTTCAGGGGATCACCACCGTCGAGCGAGGGTGCGGCCCACGACACCACCAGCGACCCGTTCCTGGGCAGCACCGAGAGGATGAGCGGTGCGTCGGGAGGTTGGGCCACCAACGGAGTGGCCACATCGCTGACGGAGGACGCGGAACTCGTGCCGGCGGCGTTGGTCGCCGTCATGGTGAAGGAGTACGGCACCCCGGCACAGAGGGGTGCCACCAGCACCGAGGTGTCCGTTGCCGGAGCCGGGGTCGGCTCCGGTGTCCGGCAACTCGCCTTCACCCTTCCGGCGAATCCGGCGGCCACCGCCGGGATCACCGTGTAACCGGTGACCTCGTCGGTCGTGGCATTCGGGGCCCAGTTGACGAGCACCCCGAGCCCTTCCGGCACGACCGTCTCGATGAACGGAATTGCGGGAGCGGACATCGGGTCCGCCCCGGAGGCGGCCGGCGTGGCCGGCGCGGCCGCGGCGGGCTGCGCCAGCGAGACGGCAGGGAGTCCCACTCCGACACTGCCCAGCAGGGCCGCCGTCACCGTGGTGACCCAGCGCTTCCATCCGCCCATATCGTTCCCCCCTCGACCCGAGGTTGGCCATCCTCGCCTGGGCCGACTCCGCTGGTCAACCAGATTGCTCCGCCGCCCGGTCGGGCCTCGACATGCCCATGGTCTCCGTCAGACCGGTGGCCCGCTCTCTCGCTCCTCCACCCAGGCGAGCAACGCGTCGAGGTCGTCGAACCTCACCTCCCGATCCTGGACGGGCAGGTAGGCCACGACCACACCGTCCACCACGTTGACCGACACCACCGGCTCGCCCCCGGGGTCGAGACACCACGACGGCGGCCCCCCGGGGGACGTCGACGGCTCGTAGCGCCACCCACCCCGCTCCTGCAGGGCCGCACCGACCCGGTCGAACAGCTCGTCATCGGCCGACATGCGCACCTCCCGCTCGTGGGCCGGCAGTCTCCCACCGCGCTCGGCCGACTCAGGCGCGTACGGGTTCGACGACGGTGCCCACCAGGTCCGCCGCCGCATCGATGAGGTGCTCGTAGGCGCGCCGGTAGTCAGCGGAGCGGTTCGACTCGGCGAGGTCGGCGCGGACGTCGTCGACGGCCGCCTCGAGGCGGTAGAGCCGGTCGTGGAGCCGCCGCAGGTCCGACAGCGCCACCAGGCACTGGTCGGCGGGCACGTGGAGCTCGTCGGCTCGGCGGCGTGCCTCGTAGGCCCGCTGGCGGTGGGAGGGGCTGCAGAACCGACGGGGCCGACCCGCCCCCGTCCTCACGGCCAGGGGGCGGTGGCACCAGTCACAGCGCGGATCCGCGACGCCGGTCGTCATGTCGCGACGGTACGCCCCGCGATGGCCAGGGTGGGTGACCTCGGGCGGTGGTCGACGATCTCAGCCGCGGTCGAGGCGGACCACCGGGATGACCCGGTCGGTCTTCTCCTGGTACTCGGCGAAGTTCGGGAACACGGCGGCCTGGGCGGCGTAGACCTCGTCCCGCGCTCCCCCTCCAGGACCACCGCCGTGGCGGCGAACGTGTCGGTGCCGAGCTCGACGGTCACCGACGGATCGGCCACCAGGTTGTGGAACCAGTCGGGGTGGGTGGGTGCGCCCGCCTTCGAGGCGAAGACGTAGAGGTCGTCGCCGTCCAGCCGGGCGACGACCGGGGTCACCCGCTCGGCCCCCGACTTGGCCCCCGTGGTGTGGAGCAGGACCAGGGTCGCCCCCTCGAAGGGGCCGCCGACGACGCCGTCGTTGGCCCGGAACTCCTCGATGATCCTGGTGTTGAAGTCATCCATCTCGCTCATGGCCCTCGACTCCTGTCGTCCGGGCACCGCCGGCGCGGCGCGGCTCCAGACTACGACCCGGCCGCCACCCCCGGAAGGGGATCCGGACACCCTGGCCCGGGCTCCCCGGTATCCTCCATCTGGAGCGATCACTATGGAACACGACCCCGACGACTTCTCCTTCGAGGACCTCTACGACGACGAAGGTGTGTACTACCGCACCTGCGGCAGGTGTGGCGCCCGCACGTCGCCGCGGTGGTCGGAGTCGGCCTGCCTCGAAGAGGCGCGTCCGCTACGGCTGGCGTCGGGTGGCCGCCTCCGACCGACCGGGCGCCCGTCGCATGGATCTGTGCGGCGGCTGCGCCGACGACGCCGGCATCGGACCACCCCTGGCCCGCTTCGGCTGGTGACGCGTCGGGTGGCGGTCAGGCGTCGAGGGTGATGACCCGGCCGGCCAACGGGTCGGCGTGGTCGACGCCGCGCTTCTTGCGGCCGAGCGGGGCCGGTGCACCGATGTTGACCCAGCCGAGCAACGACTCGGTGGGTGTCAGGTCGAACAGCGCCCGCACCGGCGCGGTGCCGAGGACGGCCGCGCTCTTCCACACCGCGCCGTAGCCGAGCCCGGTGGCCGCCAGCACGACGGCGTAGCCGGTGCACGCCGCCGAGGCCACCTGCTCCCACTCCTCCACGTTGCTCGACGGGTCGGGCGACGCGATCAGCTGCACCGAGCACGGCGCCGCGTAGGCCTTGTTGCGCATCTTGGCCACCATCGCCTCGGGCAGATCGGGACCCCGGGCCTCGGTCAGCCCGGCGACCAGCGCGTCGGCGAAGCGGTCGCGTCCGGTGCCGGTGCACACCGCGAAGCGCCACGGTCGCAGATCACCGTGGTCCGGCACGGTGGTGGCCGTCGCCAGGATGCGCCGCAGGTCGTCGGCCGACGGGCCGCCACCTGCCGGGTCGGGCTCCGGCCGCACCGCCGACAGCCGTCCCACCCAGACCGGGTCGGGCGGCGGCACCACCGCGTCGGCGGTGCCCTGCGCGTCCTCGTCGACCTCCATCACCCTCACCTCCGAGAAGAACTCCTTCCGGGAGCGTAGGGCTTCCCGGGCGCCGTCCGACCACGTTCGCGGCGATGAGCAGGGTAAACCGGCCACCGTTCGTGCGGGGGTGGCTTCGGCAGTAGCCTGTCGCCCGGTATGGGCCATCGCATCGAAGTCGAACTCACCAGTCAGTCGGACGAGTCCACGTGGACGTGGCGCGCCGCGGGGGCCAAGCTGCCCCGCGGCACGGTCGACGCCGGACTGGTCCCCGCCGGGACGAAGGTGGGTACCGTGCTGCGGGCCGAGGTGGAGACCACGCTCGACGGCACCACGGTGACCGCCCTGCTCGCCCCCAAGGGGAAGGCCGAGCCGAAGCCCGTCGAGCGGATCGAGATCCTGGGCACCCCCCAGAAGGGTCCCGACGTCAACGTCGTGCTGGCCGGCAAGGGCAAGCGCCGCCGCGACGACGACGGCGAGCGCGACGGCTCGCGCCGGCCGTCCGGACGCGGCCCCCGCTCCGACGGCGGCGCGCCGCGGGGTGAGGGGCGGGGACGCGACGGTGCCGGCTCCGCTGCCGGTGGTCGGGGGGGCGCCGGGGGCGCCAGCGGCCCCCGCCGTTCCGGTCCGGCGCGACCCGGCGGCCGCGACGGTGGGCGCGAGCGCTCCGAGCGCGGCGACCGTCGCCCGGCCGTCTCCACCGTGTACCGCAACGCCGTGCTGGCCGAGCTCCGCCCCGAGCAGCTCCCGGTGGCCGAGCAGTTGATCAAGGGGGGCATCCCCTCGGTGCGCCAGGCCATCCAGGACCAGAACACCCGGGCCCGGGCCGACGGCCGCCCCGAGGTGACCGAGGGTCCGCTGATGGCGATGGCCGAAGAGCTCCGACCGGTGATCAACCTCGCCACCTGGAAGGACCGGGCCTCCGTGGCCCGGACCGCGGGCAAGGACACCCCGCTGCGCGAGCTCCGCTCCATCGTCGCCTCCGCCTCCACCGTCACCCTCGACGACGAGGGCAGCCAGATGCTCGCCTCGTTGCGGACCAGTCTCACCGAGCGCGTCACCGCGCTGCGCGAACGGTGGGTGGAGCGGATCACCACGTCACTCGACGAAGGCCGCGTGGCCGATGCCGTGCGGGCCTCGATCCGGCCGCCCGAACCGTCCGCCCGGCTCTCGGCCGAGCTGGCCGTGCGCCTGTCGGACGCCGCCGGACAGGCCATGGCCCCCGACACCCCGCCCGCCGACTGGCTGGCCCTGCTGGAGGCCGTGGTCGAGTGCCCGGTGCGCCGGACGGTCAAGCCGGCCGGCATTCCCACGGACGCCGACGAGGCCCTGCTGACCGAGGCCCGCAAGGCGGCCGGCCTGGTGCCCGAGTTGGCCCGGCTGCTCGGGATCCCGATCCCACCGCCGCCCGGTCCGCGTCGTCCCGTTCCGGCGCGCCCGGCCCGGCCCGCCGGCCGACGCGCCTCGTGAGCCGCACCATCCGCTGATCGTCCGCCGTCCCCGCGCGGCGACGGGCCCCACCGGACCTCAGTCCAGGGGCCGGTGCATGACCAGCAGGCGGGCCTTGAAGCCGGCGGATTCGAAGAAGCTCTTGGCCGAACGGTCACCCGGTTGCGCCGAACCGTCGACGCCGGAGCAGCCCCGGGCCCGGAACCATGCCAGCGCGTGCTCCATCAGCAGGTGTCCCAGGCCCACCTGGCGGGCACCGGGCTCGACGAAGCAGAGGTCGAGGATCCCCCGGGTCACGCCCCCGTCCTCCGACAGCCGGCACAGGGCGGCACCGGCCACCCAGTCGTCCAGGGTGCCGACCAGGGCCGTCCGGGCGGGATCGTCGAGGTAGGGGGCCATGGCGGACCCGGTGGCGTCCGGGGCGGTACCGCCGCCGTCGTCGGGACGGGCCAACTCCGCTCCCCGGTGGTCGGCCCTCGACCCCCGGAAGGCGGCCACCAGTTCCACCAGCCGGTCGAGGTCGCCGGGTGACGCGCTACGGACGGCTTCCATCGGGACCCGGTGTGCCCGTCGCCTACGACCGGCTCAGGACCGCTCGTCCAGGAGCTGGTCGACGCGGCTGAGGATGGTGCGCCGGCCCCGGGTCGACGTCTCGTAGGCCCGCACGGCCACCAGCTCGGTCCGGCTGAGCCCGTCGAGACGCTGGACGACCTGCGAGGCCGACAGGGTGTCGAACCCGGGAATGGCCAGACTGGCCACGTCCGGCACGTGGGCGTCGACCGGTGGACGGGCCGGTGCGGATCCGGCGGGCGGCGTGTCCGCCGACGGGACCGTCGGCGCCCCGGTGGGTGGGGCGGTCGGTGACGACCCGGCCGTCTGGTGGTCCGGTGGGTACGGGATGGTCCGCAGACGGGGCGTGGCCGTCGGCCGCGGGGCCGACGAGCTCGGCTTCCCGGGGGACGCGCTGGAACTCGGCGTCGACGAGGTCCGGGCCAGGCCGGCCGACCGCCGCTTCAGTTCGTGGGTACCGGCGGTCACCGCGAAGTGACCGACGGCCCGGGCCGAATCGACCTGCACGCCGAACCGCTCCCGTCCCCGCTCGGCCAACCGGGGCAGTTCCTCGGCCACCGTGACGGCGAGCCCGGTGGGGAGGTAGACGAACAGGTCCAGCAGGCGGTCGCTCAGCGACTGCCCCGTCGCCCCGTCGTCGTCGTCGTCGTGGGTGTCCTCCATGGCTGCTCCGCTCACACGCAGTCGCGGCAGAGCATCTTCTTCTTGTCCGCCAGCTGGTTGCCGTGCTTCACGAGGAAGCACGAGCGGCAGACGAACTCGCCCGGCTGCTTGGGCAGGACGCGCTCCACCCCGTCGCCGGTGCGGTCCTCGGGCTCAGGGGTCTCCTCGTCGTCCTCGACCTCCTCGACGACCAGGCGCTCCTTCAGGATCGTGTCGAGGCTGGCCTCGACGTCCTCGTCGTCGGGCTCCTCCTCCTCCTCGTCGTCGGTCTCCTCGCCCGCCGCCTTGGCCACGGCCTTGGCCGTCCCGGCGGGCACGTCCTCCTCGACCTCGGTCTCGACCTCGATGACCGCGACCGCGTCATCGTCGTCGTCGATGGCCAGCGGGTCGTCCGCGATCAGATCGTCGTCGTCGGCGAGCTCGTCGAGGTCGTCCTCGATCAGCTCGTCCGGTGCTTCGACTTCATCGATGTCTTCTGCCATGTGCGTCTTTCGGTGGTGAGTTGGCCGGGAGCATAGACGGCCCGGCCTTCCGTTCGATCGTGTCCCGCAAACGTCCCTCGGGTCGTGAGCATTCCCACATCCGTGGTCGTCGGGTGGGGATCATGCCAGGAATCCCAGGTGCCGTGGTGCACCCGGGCGATCGACCGCCGGACGATCTGTCCGGCCACCGGGAGCGCTCCCACTCCCGGGCAGGCCCGCCAGGCGGACGCTGTGCTCCGTCGAGGTCGCCCGGCCCGACCGCGGTCGCGGTCAGGCGGTCGGGCCCAAGGGATCTTTGGCACCACCCCCCCGTTGCCTCCGGCTCGCGCCGACGACCTCGGGAAGGTGTTTTCTACTCGACCCCTTGGGCCTTCCTCCGCCTCTCACAGCATCCCCCCCTCGGCCTGCTCCGGCGGCTGTGACCGCCGGTTGCACGCTTCGGGGCGACTGGGACTGGGCGCACCCTACGCCATGGACGGGGTGGGTCGTCAAATGACTTCGACCCGCTCTGACCTGGACTTTCCCGAAAGTCCCTGCTCAGGGCATTGCAGGTTTCGTGGCCGTCGTCACCGAGTCCCGGCGCTGCTCGGCCCGGCGTTCGGACTCGAGCCGTTCGAGGTCCTCGGCGCCGTAGTCGACGTGGCTCATGGCCTCCGCGATCAGCCGGTGGCCGGCCCGCTCGCCGATCTGGCGGTGCATCTCCTGGGCCACCCAGCGGTAGCTCGGGTGGCCCTGGGGGCTCGATCGCAGCTCCAGGAGGTGCATCGCCTCCCGGGCGTTCATCTGCATGGTGTAGCGGATCCGGTAGGCGAGGGCCACGGCGTACGACGCCTGCTCGGGAAAGTCCGGTTCCAGGGCCTCGTACAGCTCCCGGGACCGCTCGAGGGAGGCCACGTAGCGCTCGCCCAGACCGGCCTCGGCCACCACTTCGGGGATGTCGTAGCCCAGGGTCGCCCCCAGCGGCTGCCACTCGATGGTCAGCATGCGGTGGCGCTGCAGGTCCCGGAAGGCCCCGTAGTCGGTGACCACGTCGAAGCGGTAGTCGGTCCGCTCGAAGGCCCGGCCCGGACGATGACGGCGGTTGGACCGCTCCCCCACGTAGGCCCGCAGGACGGAGCGCTTCTCCTCGGCACCGAGCCGGCGCACCCGGGCGAGCACCTCGGCCTCGGGCCGAGACGTGCCGGGGGCGACGATGGCGGCGATCACCTTGTCCTCGCCCTCGGGGTCGAAGTCGAGTAGCTCCACGGTGGCCTCGCCCGACGGACCGCCGGCATGGTCGTCGCTGGGCGCCACGAGATCGGGAAAGAGTTCCTCCACCAGTCGGGCGGTGTCGGACCGGGTGGTCACGAGGTACTCGGACCACACCCCGCCGCGGTCGGGCCGGTCGACGCGCTGCAGGAACGACGGGATCACCTTGCGGAGTTCGTCCAGCATCATGTCGGCGTACACCCGCGCCTCGGGCAGCGGGTGGGAGCGCATCCTCACCAGGAGCTGCTCGTAGGACTGGCCCGTGCCGTAGATGCCCACGTTGGAGAGCGACCCGGCCGGCAGCAGGCCCCGCAGGGCGTCGAGCCCCTTGGCCCGGACGGCCTGACGGTGGACGAAGTCCGAGTCCGACAACTGGCGTGGGTGACGGGCGGCCAGCCAGGTCTGGGCCTCCTCGAGCAGCTCGCCGTAGGTGTCGAACATGCGGTCCATGTCACCGACGTAACGGGCGCCGAGGGCGGAGTCGAGGAGGCCGGGGTCGCGGAAGTAGCGGTAGTGGCCCGTCGAGAGGCGCTGGTTGTAGGCGATGTAGCGGGTGGACTGCTCGAGGTAGGCCATCAACCGTCCCCACTCGAGGACCTTGGTGAGCACGTTGGATGCCTGCTCGCAGGCCAGGTGGACCCCACCCAGCTGGGCCACCGAGTCGTCGCCGTACTCGAAGAAGACCTTCTCGTAGAGGTCTTCGGCCCGCTTCAGGCCGACGGTGGCGTCCACCGTGGCGTCACCGGAGATGTCCAGTTCGCCGACGAACTCGTCCAGGAAGAGCCGGCGCAGGCTCTTCGGCGACCGGGAGTACCGGGCGAACAGCGCCCCCTTGACCACCTCGGGCAGGTTCACGAGCGCGAAGACGGGCCGGTCGAGGTTGGTGACGTACCGCCGCAGGATGTCGGTCTCCTCGGCACTGAACGATTCCACGGCGTAGGGGAACATGCCTGTCAGACACTAGGACGGCGGCGGGTCGCCAAGCGCGGACCCCGCCGGGGCCGGGTCGTCGGCCCCGACCACCCCCCGACGCAGCAGCGCCACGGCCAGGTCCGCCGCCTCCCGGGTGGCCGGGGTGGGCGCCACCTGGCCGATCTGGCGGACGAGGTCGATGACCTGGCGGACGTTGCGGACGAAGTCGCCCGCCGCCACCTCGGCGTCCCGCAGGACGGCGTCCAGGGTGCCCCCCGAGGCCCAGGCCACCACCGCCCGGGCCAGTCCCCCGTCCGGGCGCCGGGTCCGGCGCAGCCCCACCCGCCGCTCGTCGGCGCGCAGGGACGCGGCCAGGGCGTCGACGGCGGCCAGGCGTTCCACCACCCGACCCTGGCGGGGCACCGGCGGCTCGTCGCCGGCCCGCCGGGCCTCGAAGGTGAGCGCCGAGGTCACCCCGGCCAGGTGGGCCGGCTCCAGACCGTCCAGCAGGCCCGAGCGCAGGATCTCGGCCACCAGCAGGTCCGACTCGTGGTAGATGCCGGCCAGGCGGAGCCCGTCGTCGGTGAGCGCCCAACCGTCCAGGAAGCCGCGGTCGTCGAGGATGGCCAGGCGGCGGTCCAGCTGCGCCACCAACGACTCGGACCCCTCGGGGGCCTGCCACTGGCCGTACGACGACTCGAGCAGCCCGTGGGCCTCCTCGCGGGTCCACCGGCGGACCAGGTTGACGGCCAGGTTGTAGGTCGGGTGGAACGAGGACACCAGGTCCGGGGGCGGCGCCACCGCGGTGCGCGCCACCAGGCCGAAGGGGGTGGCCTGGTGCCACAGCACGAAGGCGTGGCCCACGGTGTCGATGCCCCGCCGGCCCGCCCGGCCCGTCAGCTGCTGGTACTCGCCGGAGGTGAGGGCCGAGGTGTCCGCGCCGCGGAACTTGGCGAACCGCTCGACCACCACCGTGCGGGCCGGCATGTTGATCCCCAGTGCCAGGGTCTCGGTGGCGAAGACCACCTTCAGCAGACCCTCCGAGAAGCAGCGCTCGACGGCCTGGCGGAAGGCCGGCACCAGCCCGGCGTGGTGGGGGGCCACCCCGGCCTCCAGGGCGTCCGACCAGGGCCCGTAGCCGAGGGTGCGCAGGTCGGCGTCGCTGAGGCGCTCGACGGAGTCCTCCACCAGGACGCGGATCCGGGCCCGCTCGTCGTCGCTGGTGAGCCGGATCCCGTCCGCCACCACCTGGCGGGTGGCGTCGTCGCACGCCGCCCGCGAGAAGATGAAGGTGATGGCGGGCAGCATGCCCGCCTCGGCGAGGTACTCGACCACCTCGGTCCGCCGTGGTGACCGGAAGCGCTGGTGGGAGGTCCGCTTGCGACGGTCGTCGAGCCGGAGGCCGTCGGGATTCGGCTTCCCGTCGCGGAGCAGCGGGAGCACCGACAGGCCGTCGCGACCCCGCTCGGCCACCGTGTAGTGGTGGTGGAGGGTGACGGGCCGGTGGGTCTCGACCACCACCCGGGTGGTACCCCGCACCGAGGTGAGCCAACGGCCGAAGTCCTTGGCGTTGTTGACGGTGGCCGACAGGCTCACGAAGGACACCCCGGGCGGGGTCAGGACGAGGACCTCCTCCCAGACCGAGCCCCGGTAGGGGTCCTGGAGGTAGTGGACCTCATCGAGCACCACCACGGCGAGGTCGTCGAGCAGCACGGAACGGGCGAACAGCATGTTCCGCAGGACCTCGGTGGTCATGACGACGATCGGGGCCCGGGGCTGGTGGGACACGTCCCCGGTCAGCAGGCCCACCCGGTGGGCGCCGTAGCGCTCGGCGAGCTCGCCGAACTTCTGGTTCGACAGGGCCTTGATCGGGGTGGTGTAGAACGCCTTGCCGCCACCGGCCAGGGCCCGGGCCACCGCGTAGTCGGCGACCAGTGTCTTGCCCGAACCGGTGGGCGCGCTCACCAGGACGGACTCGCCCCGGTCGATGGCATCCATGGCCCGGTGCTGGAAGGCGTCGAGGCGGAACCCGAGGCCCTGCTCGAAGGTCGACCGCGCCCCGCCCCCGGCCCGCTCCCCCGGCGCCGCGCCGATGTCGGGCCCCGCCCGGGTCACCGACGGACGATCTTGCCGACGATGATCGAGAGCTCGTAGAAGATGTACAGCGGGATGGCCATGGCGCACATCGAGAAGGGGTCGGAGCTCGGGGTGATCACCCCGGCCAGGACCACGATGCCGATGATGGCCCACCGACGCTGGGCGGCGAGCTGCTGCGGCGTCACCACGCCGGACAGCTCGAGGGCGACCAGCAGGACCGGGAACTCGAAGGTCACCCCGAAGCAGACCATGAGGAGGATGATCAAGCTGAGGTACTTGTTCGGGTCGAGGATCTGGGTGAGGGACGGTCCCCCGATGTTGTTCAGCCACTGCAGGGCGTGGGGGAAGATCACGAACGCAACGGCCGCGCCCAGGGTGAACAGTCCGATGGTGGCGACGATGAAGGGGACGGCATACCGCTTCTCCTTCGGGTTGAGGCCCGGGGTGATGAACCGCCAGAGCTCCCACAGCCACACCGGCGACGCCAGGAAGATCCCGCCGTAGGCGGCGATCTTGACCCGGAGGGCGAGACCGTCGAGCGGGCCGGTGACGTAGAACCCGCAGTGGGTGGGGGCTATCTCACAGTAGGGGTGCTTCAGGAACGACAGGATCCACGGATACACCAGGAACGCCACCGTGGCGGCCACCAGGAAGGCGGCGGCCGAGATGATCACCCGCCGGCGGAGCTCGCCGAGGTGCTCCGTCAGGGTCATGGAGTCCGGTGCCGGCCGGTCGGTCCGGCGTTTGAGCGAGAGGGCCATGCCTACCGGCGCCCGGCGTGGGGTGTGGGGGCCGTCACGACGGTCAATTCAGGGACGGATCGTCCGGAACCGTCCGGCCGTCGCTCCGCAGGGAGTGGACCGTTCCCTGGGGGTCGCTGATGGACACCCCCGGGAACGAGGCGGCCTCGTCAGCCTCCACCACCCCGCTCGGCCGGTTCGTCCCACCCGAGGCCAACACCCCGTCCCCGGTCGGATCCGGGTCCGGCTCCCCGGCTGGTGCCGCCCGGGACGCCTCGTTGTCGGCGGCGTGGGTGTCGGCCAGCGAGTCGAGGAAGGTGATCGGCGAACGCACGGCCTGGGTGATCTTGTCGGTCGACGGGAGATCGGGGAAATTGCCCCGCACGTCCGTCTCGAGGCGCTGGCGGAGGCGACGGAAGTCCCCCCACAGCGAGCCCACCTGGCGGGCCACCTTGGGCAGCTTGTCCGGGCCGAGCACCACGATGGCGACCAGCACGACGACCACGAGCTTGGCCGGGCTCAGGAAGGGCACGCCACGAGTGTACCGGCGCCCGGCGCCCGAACGCCTGCGCACCGGGGCGGGAGCGTCCCCGGGGTGCCTCCTAGAGGCCCTTGGCCTGGCTCAGCGGCCAGACCACGGCGACGGCCCGTCCCACGATCAACGACTCGGGGATGGGACCGAAGAAACGGCTGTCCTCGGAGTCGGTCCGGTTGTCCCCCATCACGTAGTACTCACCTTCGGGGATCTTCACCGGGCCCGGCAGGTTGAACTGGGGATGTTCGTCGTCGGGGAGGGCGCCGGTGTAGCTCTGGGGCCCGGACGGGAGCCACGGCTCCGCCAGGGGCGAGCACTTGACGAAGTCCTGGTTGGGACAGTTGATGTAGATGTGGCCGTTGTAGGACGAGATCGTCTCGCCCGGCAGGCCGATGACGCGCTTGACCAGGTCCGGGAAGTCCTGCTCCTCGAGCGGTGGCCGCTTGAAGACCACGATGTCCCCCCGGTGGACGCCGTGGAAGTCGTAGCTCAGCTTGTTGACCATGATCCGGTCGCCGACCTGGAGGGTCGGCACCATCGACGGCGAGGGGATGAAGAACGACTGGATCACGTAGGTCCGCAGCAGCATCGTGCACAGCAGCACGGCCAACAGGATCACGGCCCACTCGATCACCCAGCGGTAGGCGCTGCCCTTGCCGCGGCTGTCGTCGAGGGTCCCCACCTCCTCGGAGACGTCCTCGGGCGCACCGGTGGTCACCGTGACGGCACCGGCGGGTGCGTCGGCGTCCGGCGCGTCGGGCGTGTCGTGTGGATCAGCGGGCACAGTGACCCGACGCTAGCCCAGCCCCGCCCGTCCGCCGGAGCGGGAGACGGGGGATGTCACAGCCCGGCGATGAGCTTCTCGACCCGCTCGTCCCGGGACCGGAAGGGGTCCTTCAGCAGCACGGTGCGCTGCGCCTGGTCGTTGAGCTTCAGATGGACCCAGTCCACCGTGAAGTCCCGCCGCCGCTCCTTGGCCCGCTTCACGAACTCCCCCCGCAGGCGGGCCCGGGTGGTCTGCGGCGGGGTGGTCATGGCCTCGGCGATGTCCTCGTCACTGCTGATCCGGTCGAGCTGGTCGTGGCGCTGGAGGCGGTAGTACAGGCCCCGGTTCCGGTCGACGTCGTGGTACTGCAGGTCGAGCAGGGCCACCGACGGACTGTGCAGCGGCAGCGAGTGACGCTCCCGGTAGCCCTCGATGATGCGGTACTTGGCCACCCAGTCGCACTCCCGGTGGAGGGACAGCGGATCCGCCTCGAGACCCTTCAGGCAGTGTTCCCACATCGACAGGGCCCGGTCCTCCTGGACCGACAGGCCGTGGCGGTCGCGGAACTTGACGGCGCGCTGGAGGTACTCGCCCTGGATGTCGAGGGCGCTCATCTCCCGACCGTTGGCCAGCCGCACGGGACGACGGCAGGTGATGTCGTGACTGATCTCGCGGATGGCCCGGATCGGGTTCTCGAGGGTGAGGTCGCGCATCACCGTCGACGGGTCCTCGAGCATCCGCAGCACGATGGAGGTGGCGCCGATCTTCAGGAAGGTGGCGTACTCGCTCATGTTCGAGTCGCCGACGATGACGTGGAGCCGCCGGAACTTCTCGGCGTCGGCGTGCGGCTCGTCCCGGGTGTTGATGATGGGCCGGCTGCGGGTGGTGGCCGACGACACGCCCTCCCAGATGTGCTCGGCCCGCTGACTCAGGCAGTACACCGCGCCACGGGCCGTCTGGAGCACCTTGCCGGCGCCGGCGTAGGCCTGGCGGCTCACCAGGAACGGGATGAGCACCTCGGTGTAATGGGTGAAGTCGTCGCGGCGGCTGGTCAGGTAATTCTCGTGGCAGCCGTAGGAGTTGCCGGCCGAGTCGGTGTTGTTCTTGAACAGGTAGATGTCGCCCCGGATGCCCTCCTCGCGGATGCGGGCCTCGGCCCCTTCGACCAGCGACGACAGGATCCACTCCCCCGCCTTGTCGTGGGCCACCAACTCGGCGATGTCGTCACACTCGGGTGTGGCGTACTCGGGGTGGCTGCCCACGTCGAGGTAGAGCCGGGCCCCGTTCTCCAGGAACACGTTGGACGAGCGTCCCCAGCTCACCACCCGCCGGAACAGGTACCGCGCCACCTCGTCGGGGCTGAGCCGCCGCTGGCCGCGGCAGGGTGCAGGTGACCCCGTACTCGTTCTCCAAGCCGTAGATGCGCTTGTCCATTACCTGAACGGTACCGTGGGCGTGCCTCGGCGGTGCACCAACCCGTCAGTCGTCACACAGCGTTCACCGGCGGCCGTCCCCACGGGCACGACGCCGGTCAGGCCAGCAGGGTGGCGAGCTCCTCGTCGACCAGGCGGCGGAAGGCCCGGCGGCCGTTGCCCTCGGCCAGGACGGCGACCTCCAGGTCGTCGGCGCCGAGGGTCCGGTCCGGTCCCGCCAGGGCGGACACGGCCGAACGCAGCGCCTCGGCCAGGGTCCATGTGGCCGACCACTCGGCATCGAGCTTGACGACGATGGCCTCGGTCTCACCGCCGAGCACGGCGAACCGGTCCTCGTCGGTGATGGTCCCCTCGTAGGCGATGTGGTACAGCTGTGGCGGCCGCAGGTCGTTGCCGAGCTCCGCCACCAGGATCTCCACCTCGAGGGGCTTCATCTCGTGGGTGAAGACCTGACCGAGGTACTGGGCGTACAGATTGGCCAGCGACCGGGCCTCGACGTCCTCGCGGCTGTAGGCGTAGCCCTTGGTGTCGGCGTGGCGGATGCCCGAGACGCGCAACTGGTCGAACTCGTTGTACTTGCCGACGCCGGCGAAGGCGATGCGGTCGTAGATCTCGCTGATCTTGTGCAGCGACCGCGACGGGTTGTCGGCCACGATCACGATCCCGTGGTCGTAGGTGGTGGCCACCAGCGACCGGCCGCGGGCGATGCCCTTCTGGGCGTACTCCGCCCGGTCCTTCATCACCTGCTCGGGGGCCACGTAGTAGGGCATGGTCATGGCTGACGACCCTCCGTCCGACGGCGCTCGATGAGGCTGGCGAACCGCTCGGCCACCTCCTCCTCACCCACCGAGGCGAAACCGGCGGCGGTGACGGTGGCGACGAGCGGGTAGATGCCCCGGATCAGGTCCGGGCCACCGGTGGCGGAGTCCTCGTCGGCCGCCTCGTAGAGCGACTGGATGGCGAGCTCGACGGCCTCGTCCCGGGCGAGGCTCTCGCGGAACCCGAGCTTGATGGTGGTGCGGGCGTCGCGGCCACCCGAGCCGGTGGCGTTGTACTCGCTCTCCTCGTAGTGACCGCCGGTCACGTCGTAGGTGAAGATACGGCCCGTCCGGCGGGCCAGGTCGAACCCGGCGAACAGGGGCACCACGGCGAGGCCCTGCATGGCCATGGGCAGGTGCTCACGCACCATCTGGCCGAGCTGGTTGGCCTTGCCCTCGAGGCTGAGGACCACGCCCTCCACCTTCTCGTAGTGCTCGAGCTGGGTCTGGAAGAGACGGACCATCTCGACGGCCGGTCCGGCGGCGCCGGCGATGGCCACCGCCGAGTAGCGGTCGGCCGGAAACACCTTCTCCATGGCCCGGTGGGCGATGGCGTGCCCCTCGGTGGCGCGGCGGTCGCCCGCCATCACCACGCCGTCGGCGAAGCGGAGGGCGACCACGGTGGTGCCGTGACGGAAGCCTTCCGCCGGGGTGGTGGTGGTCCCGTTGATCAGGGGGTGCGTGGGGACACGCAGCCGGCGGATGAGCCCGGCGAAGTCCGGGCCGGGGTCCTCGGTGGTCGTGAACAGGGGCAGCGACACGTGGGTTACTCGCCGCCCTTCTGGACGTAGTTGCGCACGAACTCCTCGGCGTTGTCCTCCAGGACCTCGTCGATCTCGTCGAGCAGGTCGTCCAGCTCCGCCTTGAGCTTCTCCCCGGCGGCCGATGACGCGGGGACCTCCTCGACGGCCTCGTCCGTGCGCTCGGTCGCCTGCTTCTTCTTCAGCTCTCGCTCTGCCATCGCTCCACTCCTCCTGCCCGCTCGCTACTCAACTGCTCAGTCTGTCGACCAGCTCCGCCGGACTCGCGCACCCGTCCAGTAGTGCTTCGACATGTTCCGCCGTTCCCTTCAGGGGATCCATCATAGGGACGCGCCGGAGAGGGTCCGATCCGAGGTCGAACACCAGCGAGTCCCAGTTGGCGGTCGTCACCGACGCGGGCCACCGCTTCAGGCACTCCCCCCGGAACCAGGCCCGGGTGGTCCTCGGCGGGTCGGTGACGGCGGCCGCCACCGCGTCGGGGGACACCAGCTTCTCGGTGTCCAGCCGGGCGAAGAGGGAACGGGACGGGCGCAGGTCGTGGTACTGCAGATCGACGGCCGCCATCCGCGGGTCGTCCCATCCGCAGCCGTGGCGGTCCTGGTAGGCCTCGAGGAGCTGGAGCTTGGCCACCCAGTCGACCTGGCGAGCCAGGGACGAGGGATCGGTCTCGAGCCCCTGGAGGACCTGCTCCCACCGCTCGACGACCGCGGTGCCCACGGACTCGGGGCCGAGACAGTCGAGACCACGGTCGTCGGCGTACTTGCGGGCCTGGGAGTAGAGCTCCCACTGGATGTCCAGGGCCGTGGCGGTCGAACCGTCGGCGAGTTGCAACGGCAGGGTGAAGGTCCGGTCGACGGCCACCGCGTGGATGGCCCGGACCGGGTCGGCGAGGGCCAGCGGGCGCCCGGTGGTGGCGTCGTCCTCGATCATGGCCAGCACCAGCGCGGTGGTCCCGAGCTTCAGGAAGGTCGCCACCTCGGCCAGGTTGGCGTCGCCCACGATCACGTGCAGCCGCCGGTAGCGGTGCGGGTCGGCGTGGGGCTCGTCGCGGGTGTTCACGATGGGCCGCTTGAGCGTCGTCTCCAGGCCCACCTGCTCCTCGAAGAACTCGGCGCGCTGCGACAGCTGGAAGTCGACGGTGCCGCGCTCGTGGAACGGCGTCTCACTGCCGACCTTGCCCGATCCGCAGAAGAGCTGGCGGGTGACGAAGTGGGGCGTGATGCCGGCCACGATCCGGCTGAAGGGGGTCTCGCGGTCCATCAGGTAGTTCTCGTGGCAGCCGTAGGAGTTGCCCTTGCCGTCGGAGTTGTTCTTGTAGACGACGAGGCGCGAGCCGTCGTGGGACGAGGCGTCGGCGGCCTCCATGGAACGGACGACGATGGCCTCACCCGCCCGGTCGTAGGTCAGGGCCTCGAGGGCGTTCGAGCACTCGGGCGACGAGAACTCGGGATGGGCGTGGTCGACGTAGTAGCGGGCGCCGTTGGTGAGGACGGTGTTGACCAGATGGGTCTCGACCAGCGGGGGCATGGAGCCCTCCTTGGCCGCGCCCCGGGCGTCGTTGCCGGGGGCCTCGTCCTCGAAGTCCCAGCCGATCTGCTGGCGGGCCACGTCGCGGGCGTAGGCGTTAATGAGCACGGACGATGCGGCGATCGGGTTCGGATCGCCGTTGACCACCTGGATGCCGTATTCGGTCTCGATGCCGCAGACCTTGGGTATGGCCATGCGGGCGACCCTACCCTCGGTGCCGGTCGAGCGGCAGCCCCCCCGTGAGCGGCGGACCCGTCAGAGGTACTGGCCGGTCCCGACCCGCTCGATCGAGCGTCCGCCGGTGGTTTCGTCGCGGTCGCTGATCAGGGTCCGGATGTAGACGATCCTCTCACCCTTCTTGCCCGAGATCTTGGCCCAGTCGTCCGGGTTCGTGGTGTTCGGGAGGTCCTCGTTCTCCTTGTACTCCTGGCGGATCGACTCGAGCAGGTCCTGGGTGCGGATGCCCCGGCCCTCGCCGGCGATGGCCCGCTTGATGGCCAGCTTCTTGGCCCGACGCACGATGTTCTCGATCATGGCCCCGGAGCTGAAGTCCCGGTAGTACAGGACCTCCTTGTCGCCGTTCTGGTAGGTGACCTCCAGGAACCGGTTCTCCTCGTCGTCGCGGTACATCTCGGCGACGGTGGCCTCGATCATGGCCTGGGTGGCCTTGGCCGGGTCGCCGCCCCCGAGGGTCCGGACCTCGTCGGCGTCGAGGGGCAGGTCGGCGGCGAGGTAGCGGGAGAAGATCTGGGCGGCGGCCGCCTCGTTGGGTCGCTCGATGCGGATCTTCACGTCGAGGCGCCCGGGGCGCAGGATGGCCGGGTCGATGAGGTCCTCACGGTTGGAGGCCCCGATGACGATGACGTCCTTCAGGGTCTCCACGCCGTCGATCTCGGCGAGGAGCTGGGGGACGATGGTGGACTCCATGTCCGAGCTGATTCCGGTCCCGCGCGTCCGGAACAGTGAGTCCATCTCGTCGAAGAAGACGATGACGGGCACGCCCTCCTCCGACTTCTCCCGGGCCCGCTGGAAGACGAGACGGATCTGACGCTCCGTCTCCCCGACGTACTTGTTCAGCAGCTCGGGCCCCTTGATGTTCAAGAAGTAACTGCGCGTGTTGGTGTTGCCCGTGACCTCGGCGACCTTCTTGGCCAACGAGTTGGCCACCGCCTTGGCGATCAGGGTCTTGCCGCAGCCCGGCGGGCCGTAGAGCAGGATGCCCTTCGGGGCCGGCAGCCGGTGCTCGGCGTACAGCTCGCGGTACAGGTAGGGGAGCTCGACGGCGTCGGTGATCGCCTCGATCTGGTCGTCGAGCCCACCGACGTCCGCGTAGGTGACGTCCGGCACCTCCTCGAGGACGAGCTCCTCGACCTCGGGGCGGTCGAGCTTCTCGATCAGCAGTCCGGTCCGGCTCTCCATCAGGACGGTGTCGCCGGCCCGCAGCTTGACCCCGACGAGCGAGTCGGCGAGGTCCGCCACCCGCTCCTCGTCGGCCCGGCCGTAGACGAGGGCCCGGCGACCGTCGGCCAGCAGCTCCTTCAGCACGACGACCTCGCCCTGGCCTTCGCCCTTCCGGGCCAGGATCACGTTGAGCGACTCGTTGAGCACGACCTCGTCGCCCCGGCGCAGCTCGGGGATCTCGATGTCGGGATGGAGGGACACCCGCATCTTGCGGCCTCCCGAGAACACGTCGACCGACCCGTCGTCGTTCGCCCCGAGGAAGGTGCCGTAGGCCGACGGCGGTTGGGTCAGCTTCTCGACCTCCTCGCGCAGGTTGGCCACGTGCTCCTTGGCCGTCTGGAGCGTGAAGGTCAGCTTCTCGTTCTGGGAGACCGCCTGGGCGAGCTGCCCCTTGGTCTCGAGGAGCTTCTCCTCGAGCGTCTGGACCCGGCGCGGGCTCTCCTGCAGCCGCCGTCGCAGGACGGTGACCTCCTCCTCGGCCGTCAGGGCCCGGGCCCGCAGCGTCTCCAGGTCCTCCTCGTCCGCCGCCCGGCGCTGGCCGTCGGCATCGTCGAAATCAACCGTCGCAATCACCTCGCTCGAGCAGGGGGCCTTCGATCCGACCCTACACCGGGCGACCCCCCGTTCCGACGTCCCCCACCCACGTCGGGGGCGTGGCGGCCCCGCCCCGGTGCGCCCCGCGCCGCGGGCTCTCCCACCGGGGTGGGTATGCCGGCGGTGTCCCGACAGCGGATAGCATGACGTGAGCAACGGGCCCGGCACCCCACGGGGGTTCGACGGGATCCACCCCGTCGGCCGCCGGGACCCGAGGACACGGGTCCGACGCGTTCGAGCCGCGAGACATGTAGGAGAGACATAGCTGATGAAGGTCTGGATCGACCAAGATCTCTGCACGGGAGACGGCCTCTGCGAGGAGATCGCGCCCGCGGTCTTCACGCTGCTCGACGACGGCCTCGCCTACGTGAAGGAAGGCGCCGACGTGAAGAACGAGCCGGGGGGCTCGGCCGGCATGGCCGCGGTGCCCGCGGAGCTCGAGGACGCGGTGGTCGAGGCCTCCGAGGAGTGCCCCGGGGAGTGCATCTTCATCGAGCAGGGCTAGGGAGGCGGCGCCCGGCGCCGGCCGGGGGCCCTCCCGGGTCGGGGGCGGACCCCCGCATCACCCGTCGACGACCTGGCGACCGGGGTCCGGCGCGAAGTAGCCCGTGTCGGCCACCCCCTCGGCCGACCGGATCCGGGCGTCCAACTCGGTCGTCACCGCGGTGCCGTCGGGCACCAGAAGGTCGGCGAGCACCTCACCCGACTCGGTCAGGACGGGCCCGTCCTTGCCGGTGCCCGTGCGGAGCACCACCGACAGCCCGGTCCGCTCCTCGACGGCGGCCACCGTGGTGACGATGTCGCCGGGTCGCAGGGCGAGAGGCAGCGGACGGCCGCCGAGGACGGGCACCCGCTTGGAGTCGTCCACCACGATCAGGCCCAGGTCGGCCGAGGACAGCACGGCCCGCTCGCGCTGCATCGCCCCGCCCCGACCCTTGACCAGGGCGCCCCGGGGGTCCACCTGGTCGGCGCCGTCGAAGGCCACCGCCAGCCGCTCGCCGGCGAGCGGCACCACGGCCATGCCGGCCGCCGCCGCATACCACTCCATCTCCCAGCTGGAGGCACAGAACGCCAGGCCGGGGGCCAGCCGCTCCCGCCGGGCGGCCAGGACCAGCAGGGTCAGGAACGAGGTGCTCCCCGAGCCGAGGCCCACGCGGGGGAGGTCGCCCGCGCCGGCCAGCACCTCCTCGATCCGGTCGGCGGCCGCCTCGGCCAACCGGCGCTTGGCGTCGAGCGCGGTGATCCCGGTGGGCCACCGGAGGCTGGCGTAGGGCTCGAGCGGGCTCACGGCGGAGGGTTACGCCGGTCCCGGCGTCGGCTCGTCGTCACCCACGCTCGGCTCGTCGACGTCGACCGGGCCGTCGTCGTCGGTCGGGGTGCCGTTCCGGGCCGCCGGTCCGGCCGCCCCGTCCGGGGCCACCCACCCGACGGGTCCCCCGGGCCTGGACCCCAGCTCCTCGGGGCGGAGCAGTCGGGCCGTCGTCAGGAAGCCGGTGTGACCCACCATGCGGTGGTCGGGGCGCACCGAGCGGTCCTCGATGTGCCACGTCCGGTGCAGCACCTCGAGGGTGGCGGCCATCCCGAACGGGCTCTCGTCGAGGGCGTGCCGGAACTGGGCCGTCTGGTTGATGGTCGGGAGGTAGGCGCAGATCAGCCCGCCCGAGCGGAGCGCCACCTCGGCGTGGGGAACCACCCGCCACGGCTCGGGGAGGTCCAGCACCACCCGGTCGAGACCCCGCTCCTCGATGCCCTCGTAGACGTCCCGCAGCTCGACCCGGTAGTCGGCGTCCTCGCCCACCATGGCGACCACGTTGTTGTGCGCCCGGTTGGCGAAGTCCTCGCGCAGCTCGTAGCCGACGACGGAGGCGCCGGCCCGCAGCAGGGCCATGGAGAGGGCGCCCGAGCCGACCCCCGCCTCCAGCACCCGAACCCCGGCGAGATGTCCGCCTCCATCAGGATGGCGGCCAGGTCCTTCGGATAGATGACCTGGGCGCCGCGGGGCATCTTCAGGACCATGTCGGACAGGGTCGGCCGCACCACCAGGAACCGCCGCCCGGTGCTCCCGAAGACGGTGGCCCCCTCGTAGGCGCCGATGAGGTCGTTGTGGGCCACGATCCCGACGTGGGTGTGGAAGGCGGCGTCGGTCCGCAGCGTCAGGAGGTAGCGACGCTGCTTGGCGTCGACCAGCAGCACCTTCTCCCCGGCCAGCAACAGGCCCCGGTCGCCCGGGTCGGCGTCGGTGTCCCCCGGGGTCCCGGCACCCCCGGCGGCGTCCACGGCGCTCAGGAGCCGGTGCCCGACGGGTCCGGCGGCCCCGACCGGACGATCAGGCGCTCCCCCGGGTGCAGCTTGGTCCGGTACACCACGTCCTCGCTCCGCCTGGCCCGGATCAGCATCCACAGCGCGGCACCCACCACGAACCAGGCCGTGTTGCGGCCCCGCATCCCCCGGCCGAAGGCGCGGACCTGGAGGTAGCGCAGGAGCGTCTCCACGGCTCAGATCCGGCGGACTTCGACGATGGTCGACTTGCGACGGCCCATCCGCCGGCCGATCAGGAAGACCACGGCCACCGATACGACGACGACCGCCAGCCCGATGGCCAGAGCCTGGGACTTGACCTCTTCGGCCTCGCCGGTCACCCCGACCGTCAGATCGCGCAGCTTCTCCTCGATCTGGTCACGGGTGATCTTCTCCTCGGCCGGGCTCATGCCTGCTCCTTGTCGGACGACGGGTTCGGGGTCTGCCCGCGGCTGACCGCCTTCACGGCCACGAACGCGATGAGGACGACGACCACGGCGCAGATCACATAGGGGATCCACGAGAGGTTGCCGGTGAAGGTGCTGCCGGTCTCCCCCTGCAGGAGTCGCAGGAAGCCGACGGCCAGGATCACCAGACCGACGGACAGGGCGATCGAGCCGGGGACCCCGAAGACCACGTAACGCCCGAGGCCCTTGACCGGGTCGAGGGTCTCCTGCTTGATGTAGTCGACGACGAGGGTGACGATCTGCTGGCTCTCGTCCCGAAGGCCACCGAGCCCTCGCTTGCCGTCCTTCCGGCCTGGCGCCACATTCCTCCTCGGGAGTTACACCGCCGCCCGGCCCGGTGCCGGTGCGACCGCCGACCGCTCAGGGGCCGCCCCGTGGCGGTACCCATCGATCGGACGGCCCAACCTTAGCCAGCCCGGTCATGTCGCTCCGCTCATTCCCGGTCGGTGAACAGGTATGTCGAACTGGCCCGGGCCACCACACGACCACCGTCGTCGACGACCTCGGCCTCGGCGAATGCCACCCGCGACCCGCCCGAGACGATGTGCGCCGTGCACTCGAGCACCGTGCCCACCCGGGCCGCAGCCAGGAAACTGGTCTTCATCTCCACGTTGGAGGCGAAGACCTTGCGGCCCCGGCCACGGGCGTGGGTGACGGCCGCCGAGCCCATCGCCGAGTCGGCCATGGCCCCGAGGAAGCCACCCTGGACGATGCCCGCCGGGTTGGCGAAGCGCTCGTCGGCCCGCATGCGCCACACCGTCCGACCCGGCACCTCCTTGTCCACACAGGTCATGCCGAGGGTCAGCTCGCAGTTGGGGGGCACCTGGATCCGGGGGTCGGCCACGCCGTGACGATACCGCCGGCGTCACGCCCGGCCACGGAACGGCGATACTGGTTCCATGGCCATCGACGCGCACGACGGGCCGGCACCGGGATTCCCGGTCGGTGAGGCCACCGAGGACTGGAGCGGTGACGCCCGCTTCTTCGAGTACTCGGTGGCCGCCGACCCGGTCGGCTCGGGTTCCGTCAGCCCGGTGCCGGTGGCGCGCTTCTCCCCCGGGCTCCACGCCGGGGCCGGCTCCCGGATGGTGCCGCTCGACCTGTCCCGGGCCCTCGGGGTCGACTACCCGGCGACCAGCCCGGCACTGCTCGCCGCGTTCGTGGTGCTCGAGCCGGGTGAGTCGCTCACCACCGTTCCCGATGCCACCAGCGAGCTCTACCACGTGCTCCACGGGACGGGCCGGACCGAGTTCGAGCACCGGGCGGCCGGTCCGGACGACGACCGGGCCCCGGCCGGCGGCACCATCGGCTGGGGGGCCGGCGACTTCGTGACCCTCCCGTCGGGCTGCACCGCCCACCACCACGCCGACCGCGGAGGCCGCGCCCTGCTCTACCGAGTGACCGACGCCCCGCTGCTCGCCTACCTGGGGGTGGCACCGGGCCCGGCCCGCTTCGCCCCCACCCGCTACGACGCCGCCACCGCCCTGGCCCGTCTGGCCGAAGTCGAGGCGCACCCCGACGCCGCCTCCCGCAACCGGGTGAGCATCCTGCTGGGCAACGCCGCCCACCCCGAGACCCTCACGGTCACCCACACGCTGTGGGCCATGCTCGGCGTCCTGCCCGCGGACCGCGTGCAGCGGCCCCACCGGCACCAGAGCGTGGCCCTCGACCTCATCACCGACTGCGCCCCGGGCTGCTACACGCTGGTGGGCCGCGAGGTCGACGAACGGGGGGCCATCGTCGACCCCGAACGGGTCGAGTGGGAGTCCGCCGGCGCCTTCGTCACCCCGCCGGGCCTCTGGCACAGCCACCACAACGAGTCGGGACGACCCGCCCACCTCGTCCCCGTCCAGGACGCCGGACTCCACACCTACCTGCGCTCCCTCGACATCCGGTTCGCCGCGCCGGCGCGCGTGAGCCGGGTCGCGTTCGCCAGCGCCCTCTCGCGCCACCCGGTCACGAGCCACGCCACGGGCGAGGTGGTGGGGGCCGTCCTGGAGGAGATCGGCGAACGCCCGGACCTCGTGGTGGTGACCGTCACCCGGTCCCACGCCGGCGCCCTCGAGGACGTCGTGACCACCGTGGACAGCCTGCTCCACCCGTTGGGCCTGATCGGCGGTGCCGCCGAGTCGGTGGTGGGCTCGGGCACCGAGGTCGAGGAGCTGCCCGCCGTCAGCCTGTGGGCCGGCCAGGTCGGTCCGCTGCGCACGGCCAGCCTGTCGGCCACACGCCGCCCCGACGACTCGTGGGACGTTACGGGTTGGCCCGAGGACATCGGCTTCGCCCCGTCGGCCGCCGTGGTGCTCGCCGACCCGTTCACCTTTCCGGCCGCCGATCTGTGCGCCCTGGTCTCCCGCCGGCATCCCGGACTACCCGTCGTCGGCGGCTACGCCTCGGGAGCCTCGGGTCCGGGAGGCACGCGCCTGGCCGTCGGCGACCGGGTGGTGGCGGAGGGGGCGGTGGCCGTACTCGTGGGTCCGGCCACCGAGGTCGTTCCCGTGCTGTCGCAGGGCTGCCGGCCGTTCGGGCGGATGCTGACCGTCACCCGGGTCGAGCGGAACCTGGTGCTCGAGATCGCCGGGCGGCCGGCCATGGAGTGCATGGTCGACGAGATCGCCGAGCACCTCGGCCGGGAGGACATCGCCGGCCTGGAGGGCAACGGGCTCCTGCTCGGGCGCTGCATCGACGCCACGGTCCTCGAACCCGGTCCCCGTGACCTGCTCTACCGACCACTGCTGGGCGTCGAGCGGTCCTCGGGCGCGCTCTCGGTGGAGGACCGGGTGCCCCTCGGCGCCACGGTCCGCTTCGCCGTGCGCGACGCCGCCACGGCGGCGGCCGACCTGGTGACGACGCTGGCCGGGCGCCGGGCCGACGCCGCCCTGCTCTTCCCGTGCAACGGGCGCGGCACGCGGCTGTTCGACGATGCCCACCACGACGCCGGCGCCGTGGCCGCCGCCCTCGGTTCCGTCCCCGTCGGCGGACTGTTCGCCTCCGGTGAGTTCGGTCCGGTGGGCGGGACGAACTTCGTCCACAACTTCGCCGTCACCGCGGCCCTGTTCCGCGAGCGGTTCGGTCCGTCCCCGGATACACATCCGGCGATGCCCGACCGGTAGGGTTTGGCCGATGGCCTCCCCACTCCCGTCCCCACTCGACCCCGCTCCGTCCCCCGAGCTCGAGCAGCTCGGCATCGACGTCATCCGCGGCCTCGCCATCGACGCGCCGCGTGCCGCCAAGTCGGGCCATCCCGGGACGGCCATGGCGCTCGCGCCGCTGGCCCACGTGCTCTTCACCCGCGTGATGCGCCACAACCCGGCCGACCCCGACTGGCCGGACCGGGACCGCTTCGTCCTGTCCAACGGCCACGCCTCGATCCTCCTCTACTCGATGCTCTACCTGACGGGCTACGGCCTCACCTTGGAGGACCTCCGCCAGTTCCGGTCCTGGGGCAGCCGCACGCCCGGCCATCCCGAGCTCCACCACACCAAGGGGGTGGAGGTGACCACGGGACCGCTCGGCCAGGGGTTCGCCAACGGTGTCGGCATGGGCATCGCCGAGCGGTGGCTGCGGAGCCACTTCTCCCCCGAGCTCTGCGACCACCACACCTTCGTGATCGCCGGCGACGGCTGCCTGGAAGAGGGCATCTCCCACGAGGCGGCGTCGCTCGCCGGCCACCTCCAGCTCGGCCGCCTGGTGTACGTCTACGACGACAACCACATCACCATCGACGGACCCACCGAGCTGAGCCTCGACGACGACCCGGGTGAGCGGTTCCGCGCCTACGGCTGGCACGTGGACGAGATCGGCGAGGCGGCCAACGACGTCGACGCCCTCGAGGCGGCGCTGGTGCGGGCCCGCGCCGAGGAGGACCGTCCGTCGCTCATCGTCCTGCGCAGCCACATCGGCTACCCCGCCCCCCACCTGACCGACTCGGCCAAGGCCCACGGCGACCCGTTCGGGGACGACGAGGCCCGGCTGACCAAGGAGATCCTCGGTCTGCCCACCGACCAGACGTTCTGGGTACCCGACGAGGTCGTGGAGATGTACCGGACGACCATCCCGCGGGGCGAGGCCATGACGGCGGAGTGGGCGGCACGCCTGTCCGCCTGGGACGGTGACCGGGCCCGCTGGGACGCTGCGCTGCGGGGCCACGGCCTTCCCGGATGGGAGTCGGCCCTGCCGTCCTTCACCCCCGACGACGGCCCCATGGCCACCCGCAAGGCCGTCAAGGCCTGCATCGACGCCACCGCCGACCGGCTGCCCGGCCTGCTGCCCGGGAGTGCCGACCTGACCGGCAACACGGGCATGGCCCTGGCCGGGGCCTCGGCCCAGTCGGCCGCCGATCCCGGAGGCAGCCTGGTGCACTACGGCATCCGCGAGCACGCCATGGGGGCGGTCATGACGGGCATGGCCACCCACGGCGGCACCATCCCGGTGGGTGGGACGTTCTTCGTGTTCTCCGACTACATGCGCGGTGCGGTGCGGGTGGCGGCGATCTCCGAGGCCCACGTCATCTACTCGTGGACCCACGACTCGATCGGCCTGGGCTTCGACGGTCCGACGCACCAGCCCGTCGAGCAGCTGGCGGCCATCCGGGCCATGCCCGGCCTCCGGGTGATCCGGCCCGCCGACGCCAACGAGACGGCCCACGCCTGGCGGGTCGCCGTCGACTCCGAGGGCCCCACGGCCCTCATCCTCAGCCGCCAGGACCTGCCGGTGCTGGCCGAGACGGTCGACCGGGCGGCGGCCGGCGTGCCCCTGGGCGCCTACGTGCTGGCCGACCCCGGTGACGGAGCGGCCCAGGTCGTGCTCATCGGGACGGGCAGCGAGGTGTCCCTGTGCCTCGAGGCGGCCGCCCTGCTCGCCGAAGGAGGTACCCGGGTCCGGGTGGTGTCGATGCCGTCCTGGGAGCTCTTCGCGCTGCAGGGCGACGGGTACCGGGACGAGGTACTCCCGCCGGGGGTCCCCACGCTCTCGGTGGAAGCGGCGACCACCTTCGGGTGGGAGCGCTACGCCGACGCATCGGTCGGCCTCGACCACTTCGGCGCCTCGGCGCCGGGCGACGTCGTGATGCGCGAATTCGGTTTCGAGCCCGTCCACGTGGCCGCCCGGGCGACCGAACTGCTGCACCGCACCGACTAGACCGGGGGCGACCGGGCAGGACCACTTCGACGGGGGCGCACGGCCCACCCAGAGGACCCGAGAGGACCATCGATGACCAGACTGCACGACCTCTACAAGGAACAGGGCCAGAGCCCGTGGCTCGACAACCTGCGGCGCGACTGGCTCCAGGACGGAACCCTCCAGGGTCTGGTCGACCAGGGCATCCGGGGCGTCACCTCCAACCCCACGATCTTCGCCAAGGCCATCAGCGGCCAGGACACCTACGACGACCAGTTCGCCTCGCTCATCGCCACCAAGTCGGTCGAGGACGCCTACTGGGACATGGTGGTGGACGACATCGACCACGCCCTCGCCGTCCTGCGCCCCGTCTTCGACAGCTCCGACGGCACCGACGGCTTCGTGTCGGTGGAGGTGGCCCCGTCCCTGGCCCACGACACCGAGGGCACCACGGCGGCCGCCCGGGGCCTGCACGAGCGGATCGACAAGCCCAACGTGCTGGTCAAGATCCCGGCCACCCCCGAGTGCGTCCCGTCCATCCGCCAGATGATCTCCGAGGGGCGCAGCATCAACGTGACGCTGATCTTCTCCCTCACCCGCTACGCGACCGTCATCGACGCCTACCTCTCCGGTCTGGAGGCGCTGGCCGCCTCCGGGGTCGACGACCTGAGCCACGTGGCCAGCGTGGCCTCGTTCTTCGTCAGCCGGGTCGACACCGAGGTCGACAAGCGGATCGAGGCGGCGGTGGCCGCCGGTGCCGACCCGTCCCTCCTCGACCTGCGGGGGAAGGCGGCCGTGGCCCAGGCCCGCCTCGCCTATGCCCTGTTCACCGAGCGCTTCTCCGACCCCCGGTGGCACTCCCTGGCGGCCAAGGGGGCGAAGGTGCAGCGCCCGCTGTGGGCCTCGACCTCCACCAAGAACCCGGACTATCCCGACCTGGCGTACGTCGACACGCTAATCGGGCCGGACACGGTCAACACCATGCCCGACGGCACCGTCACCGACTTCCTCGACCACGGCACCGTGGCCCGCACCGTCGACTCGGACGACGGGGGTGCCCGGGACGTGATCGACCGGCTGGCGGCGGCCGGCATCGATATCGAGGAGGTGGCCGGCGTGCTCGAGACCGAGGGCGTCGACTCGTTCGCCGCCAGCTTCGACGAGTTGATGGACTCCCTCAAGAAGAAGGCCTCCACCCTGTCCGGCGGCTGACCCCGAGCGACCGGACCCCACCGATTCTCGCCCCACCGTCCCCACCCCCACCGTCCCCACCCCCAACCCCACCGTTCCCGGAGGAGCATCCATGAAGATCGCAATGGTCGGACTCGGCAAGATGGGCGCCAACATGGCCCAGCGGCTGATCGAGCACGGACACGAGGTCGTGGCCTTCGACCTGAGCGAGGACGCCCGTTCGGGTGCCGCCGCCTTCGGAGCCACCCCCGTCGCCACCCTGGAGGAGCTGGCGTCGGCCCTCGAACCGCCCCGGGTGGCCTGGGTGATGGTGCCGGCCGGCAAGCCGACCAACGACACCATCACCACCCTGGCCGGCCTCTTCGCCCCCGGGGACGTGGTCATCGACGGGGGTAACTCCAACTACAAGGAGACGGCTCCCCTGGTCACGCAGCTCGCCGCCGACGGGATCGCCCTGGTGGACGCCGGCACGTCCGGCGGCATCTGGGGACTGAAGGAGGGCTACTGCCTGATGGTCGGCGGTACGGACGAGGCGGTGGCCACCTGCGAGCCCGCCTTCCTCGCCCTGGCCCCCGAGGGCGGCTACGCCCACGTCGGGCCGCCCGGCGCCGGCCATTTCGTCAAGATGGTCCACAACGGCATCGAGTACGGGCTCATGCAGGCCTACGCCGAAGGGTTCGAGATCATGTCCGAGGCCCCCGAGTTCGACCTCGACCTCCACGAGATAGCCGCCATCTGGCGCTATGGGTCGGTGGTGCGCTCCTGGCTCCTCGAACTGGCCGAACGGGCGCTGCGCCCCGAGTCGGGGTTCGAGAAGATCGAGGGCGTCGTCGCCGACTCCGGCGAGGGTCGCTGGACGGTCGAGGAGGCCATCGACCGGGGGTGTCCGCCCCGGTCATCTCCTCGGCCCTGTTCGCCCGCTTCGCCTCCCAGAAGAAGGACGCCTTCGGTCTCCGCCTGGTGTCGGCCCTGCGAAACCAGTTCGGTGGGCACGCCTTCACCACCGCCGACGGCACGAGTGCGGGGGAGACGGGGACCCCCACATGAGCCACGACCCCGAATCCATCGCCGCGTCGATCGACGCCGAACGGGACCCGGGTTCGGGCATCCCCAGCGCCGCCGAGAGCGAGAAGCGGTCGCTGCCCCCCGTGCTGTCGAAGGCGCCCCCCGTGGCCATGGTCATCTTCGGCGCCTCGGGCGACCTCACCGGTCGCAAGATCCTGCCGGCCCTGGCCCGTCTGGCCGACCGCGGGGTGCTCGACGACGGCTTCACCGTGATCGGCGTGGCCCGCACCGCGTGGAGCAACGAGGAGTTCCGTGCCCACGTGGCCGAGTCGACCCCGGACGGCGGCCCGAAGTGGAAGGCGCTCACGGAGCGGTTCAAGTACATCACCGGCGAGTACGACCACCCGAACACGTTCGACATGCTGAAGACCCACCTCGACGAGGCCGACAAGGTCGACGGCACCGACGGCAACCGGCTCTACTACCTCGCCACCATCCCGAGCGTTTTCGGCCTCGTGGCGGGCGCCCTGCCAAGCACGGCTGCGCCGGACCGGGCGACAACGGCACCTTCGCCCGGGTGGTGGTGGAGAAGCCCTTCGGTCGGGACCTGACCAGCGCGCTCGAACTCGAACGACCAGATGCACACCGCCTTCGACGAGAGCCAGATCTACCGCATCGACCACTACATGGGGAAGGAGACGGTCCAGAACGTCCTGGCCCTGCGGTTCGCCAACGCCATCTTCGAGCCGATCTGGAACCGGCGCTACATCGAACAGGTCCAGGTGACGGTGGCCGAGAGCCTCGGCGTCGAGCACCGGGGCGGCTTCTACGAGACGGCCGGGGCGCTGCGGGACATCGTCCAGAACCATGTGATGCAGGTGCTCGCGCTCACGCTCATGGAGTCGCCGACCAGCACGGACGCCGACCGCATCCGCGACGAGAAGGTGAAACTGCTCCACGCCATCGACATCCCGACACCCGACGAGGCCGTCGACAAATCGGTGCGGGGCCAGTACACGGCGGGCACCATCGACGGGGAGCCCGTCGTCGGTTACCGCGAGGAGGACGACGTCGCCCCCGACAGCCAGACCGAGACGTACCTGGCCCTCCGTCTGCGGGTGGAGAACTGGCGGTGGGCGGGGGTGCCCATCTACGTGCGGACGGGCAAGCGGCTGCCCGCCCGGGTCACCGAGGTGGCGCTCACCTTCCGCCAGGTCCCCTTCCTCCTGTTCGACCACCGGGCCAGCCGCGACCTGCGCCCGAACACCCTGATCCTGCGGATCCAGCCCGACGAGGGCATCAGCCTGGAGTTCGGGGCCAAGGTCCCCGGTGAGAAGTTCCACCTCCGGTCGGTGGCCATGGACTTCTCCTACGCCGAGGCCTTCGCCGGAACCGAGGCGGCCGACGGTTACGAGCGGCTCATCCACGACGCCATGGTGGGCGACGCCACCCTGTTCATCCGCTCCGACGAGGTCGAGCAGGCCTGGCGCATCGTCGACCCCTACCTGCAGGCCTGGTCGGAGCCCGGGGCCAGCCTCCACATGTACGAAGCGGGCACCTGGGGTCCCCACATGGCCGACCTCCTGGTCGAGCGGTCGGGCGACGAGTGGCGCAACCCGGTGATCGACCTGGAGCTCAGCGGCGGACGACAGACCCACCTCGAGCAGTGACCGTTCCGGTGGGGGCACCATGAACGGCACCCTCTCGGTGGTGGCGTCGGTTCCCGAGGCCTTCGCCGACCTGGTGGCCGGTGAGCTGGCCTCGCCCCGTCCCGGCTACAGCCTCTTCCTGTCGGGCGGCGGCACCGCCCAGGAGTGCTACCGGGCGCTCGCCGACCGGGAGGGCCTGGCGTGGGGCGACGTGGAGGTCTACCTGGGCGACGAGCGCTGCGTGCCGCCCGACGACCCCGACTCCAACCACCGGATGATCCGGACGTCCCTCCTCGACGCGGTGGGCCCGGTGCGGGGCGACCACCCGATGTACGTGAGCGGTCCGCCGGCCGAGGCGGCCGCCTCCTACCAGCGGCTGGTGGCCGCCCTCGACCGGCCCGACCTGGTCCACCTCGGCCTCGGGCCCGACGGGCACACGGCCTCCCTCTTTCCCGGGTCGGCGGCGCTGGACGACGTCGATCCCGACCACCTGGTGGTGGCCAACCACGACCCCCACGGCGTGAACCCGCACGACCGCATCACCCTCACGCTGGCCGGCATCGCCCGGGCCCGGCTGACGGTGGTGACCGTCGCCGGAGCCTCCAAGCGCGAGGCGCTGGCCCGGATCGCCGCCGGCGAGGACCTGCCGGCGGGACGGCTGACCGGTGACGGTCTCGTGTGGCTGGTCGACGGCGACGCCCTCGGCGACCTCGACCCGCACACCGGTCGTTGAGGGCGCGGGCCGGGCGACCCGGCGGAGGCCTCCGGTAAGGTGACCCCGATGCCCGACGCCCCCGATTCCCCTCGGGCCTCCCACCGGAGCGCCGTGACCCGTGCCGAGTTGCTGGCCGCTCCGCTCGACGAGCTGACGGCCCGGGCGGCCGCTGTCCGCGACGCTGTGTTCGGCACGCGGATGACCTTCTCGCCCAAGGTCTTCATCCCGCTCACCATGCTGTGTCGCGACCGGTGCGGCTACTGCACCTTCGCCAAGGCACCGGCCCACGTCGGGTCGCCCTACCTGTCCATCGACGAGGTCCTCGACATCGCCCGGGCCGGCCGGGCGGCCGGCTGCCACGAGGCGCTCTTCACCCTGGGCGAAGGCCCCGAGGACCGCTATCCGGCCGCCGCCGAGTGGCTGGCCGACCACGGCCACGACTCGACGGTCGACTACCTCGCCGCCGCCTGTGCCGCCGTGCTCGAGGAGACCGGGTTGCTCCCCCACGCCAACGCCGGTGCGCTCGACCGCCACGACCTGGCCCGGCTGCGGACGGTATCGGCCAGCCAGGGGATGATGATCGAGTCGACCAACCCCGTCCTGGCGGCCCACCGCTCGGCGCCCGACAAGGTCCCGGCCCGGCGGCTCGCCACCCTGGAGTGGGCGGGCGAGCTGTCCGTGCCGTTCACCACCGGGCTGCTGGTGGGGATCGGTGAGTCCCGGGAGGACCGGCTCGACACCCTGGAGGCCATCGCCGCCAGCCACGCCCGGCACGGCCACGTCCAGGAGGTGATCGTCCAGAACTTCCTGCCCAAGCCCGGGACCTCGATGCACCGCCACCCGCCGTGCCCCACCGACGAGTTCCTCTGGACCATCGCCGCGGCCCGCCTCGTCCTGCCCGACGACGTCCATCTGCAGGCACCGCCCAACCTCTCCGACGAGCTGGGCCCGCTGGTCGGCGCCGGTATCGACGACTGGGGTGGCGTGTCCCCGGTGACCGCCGACCACGTCAACCCCGAACGGGCCTGGCCGGCCCTCGGCATCCTGCGGGCGGCCACCGAGGCCGCCGGCCACGTGCTGGCCCCGCGGCTGACCCTCTACCCCGCCTACGCCCTCGACCCCGGCACCTGGCTCGACCCGGCACTCCGCTTCCCCGTGCTCGACGCGTCCGACGCCGAGGGGCTCGGGCGCGACCACCCGTGGACCTCGGGCGGTGAGACCCCGCCCCCCGAGCTGCTGACGCCCTTCGTGGCCGGGTCCGCCCCCGTGCGGCCCGACGTCGTGACCGTGCCCACCGTGGGCGGACCCGTGGCCGAGATCCTCGCCGGGGTGCTCGACGGGGGGACCGTGGGCGAGGACGAGATCGTCACCCTGTTCGGCGCCCGCGGCCCCGAGGTCCGGGCCGTCGCCGAGGTCGCCGACCGGCTGCGTCGCGAGATCGTGGGCGACGAGGTCACCTTCGTGGCCAACCGCAACATCAACTACACCAACGTCTGCACCTTCAAGTGCAAGTTCTGCGCCTTCTCCAAGGGTCCGCTCTCGCTCAACCTGCGGGGCAGCCCCTACCTCCTGGAGCTCAGCGAGATCTCCGACCGCGTCGCCGAGGCCGAGGCGATGGGCGCCACCGAGGTCTGCCTGCAGGGCGGTATCCACCCCAACTTCGACGGCGACTACTACCTCGACGTCATCCGGGCGGTCCGCGAGGCGTCGACCACCATGCACATCCACGGCTTCACCGCCCTGGAGGTCACCGAAGGGGCCCGCCGCTCGGGTCTGCCCCTCGCCGACTACCTGGTGCTGCTCCGCGACGCCGGCCTGCGGACCCTGCCCGGGACGGCGGCCGAGATCCTCGACGACGAGGTCCGGGCGATCCTGTGCCCCGACAAGATCGACACCGAGCAGTGGCTCGAGGCCCACCGGGCGGCCCACTCGGTCGGACTCAACTCCAACGTCACCATCATGTTCGGCTCCGTCGAGCAGCCCCGGTCGTGGGCCCGACACCTCGTCCGCACCCGGGAGCTGCAGCTCGAGACCGGCGGATTCACCGAATTCGTGCCGCTGCCCTTCGTGCACATGGCCACCCCGCTGTACATCCAGAAGCGCTCGCGCCGGGGTCCCACCTTCCGCGAGACGTTGCTGATGCACGCCGTCGGTCGCATCGCCTACCGGGGCGCCATCGACAACATCCAGCTCAGCTGGGTCAAGCTCGGGGCCGCCGGAGCCCGCCAGCTGCTCCGGGCCGGCGTCAACGACCTCGGCGGCACCCTCATCGACGAGAACATCTCGCGGGCGGCGGGCGCCAGCCACGGGCAGATGATGGATGCCACCGCCTTCCGGGCGCTGGTGACCCCCCTGGGCCGCACCCTCGCCCAGCGCACCACCCTGTACGGCCGGGTCGTCGACTCCGACGGCCCGGGGTCCGTGCTCGCCGGCGCCCGCTGACATGACCGGGTCCGCCTTCGAGGAGGGGGAGCTCGGGGCGGCCATCGACGGCTCCGGCTCCGGCGTGCTGCCCGAGGACGTGGGCGGCATCGGGGAGCTCCTGGCCTCGGCCCGCACCCCCACCGAGCGCCGGCTCTACCGGTCGATGCTCGACACCGTCGCCTCCCTCGCCCGGGAGGGGACCGACATCATCGACCTGAAGGTGGCCGACACCGCCCTGGCCGAGATGGCCGAGGCCTTCCGGGTCTTCCAGCCGCTGCGGCGCCGCATGAAGGTGACGATCTTCGGCTCGGCCCGCACCGAGCCCGACCATCCCGCCTACCGTCAGGCCCGGGCCCTGGCCGCGGCCATGGCGGGCGCCGGCTGGATGGTGGTGACCGGGGCGGGCCCGGGCATCATGGCCGCCGGCATGGAGGGCGCCGGTCGGGACCAGTCCGTGGGCGTCAACATCCGGCTGCCCCACGAGCAGGGGGCCAACCGCTTCATCGCCCAGGACCCCAAGCTGGTCGAGATGCGCTACTTCTTCACCCGCAAGCTCATGCTGTTGAAGGAGTCCGACGGCTTCATCGTGCTGCCCGGCGGATTCGGCACCCTCGACGAGGGCTTCGAGCTGCTGACGCTGCTGCAGACGGGCAAGGCGGAGCCGGCGCCGGTGGTCCTGCTCGACGTGCCGGGCGGGACCTTCTGGGACGGCTGGAGCCGGTTCCTGGCCGAGGAGGTCGAGCCCCACGGACTCGTGTCGTCCGACGACCGGGCCTTCTTCACCATCACCGACGACGTGTCGGCGGCCACCGCCGAGCTGCTCGGCTTCTACCGCAACTACCGCTCGTGCCGCTGGGTGGGCGACCTACTGGTGCTGCGGATGGCCATCCACCCCGACAAGGCCGAGCTGGCCGATCTCAACCGGCGCTTCGCCGACATCGTCACCTCGGGCGTCATCCGCAAGGTCGACCCGCTCCCGCCCGAACGGGCCGACGGCGACATGACCGACCTCCCCCGCCTGGCGTTCCGCTTCGACAAGATCCACTACGGGCGCCTACGTCAACTCATCGACGCCCTCAACGCCGTCGTGCACGACTGAGGACGGGTCGGCGACGGTGGCCGTGGCGGCCGTCGTCCGGGGTGGCCGGGGTCGACGACCGGGGGGCGGGCAGGCTGTCCCCGAACAGGTCGGCGAAGGCCGACTCGGGCGGGGGGTCCTGGGACTCGACGCCGTTGTCCCGCACCAGGGCGGTCGGGTTGCCCTGGGAGAACCAACGGGCCTCGTGCTCGCCGTAGGGGTCGATGCACCAATTCTGCGCTCTTCCGGGTGTGAAGTTCATGGCATCAGTTTACCCTACGTTCATCTTTTGTTCACTCATGCGCCATATTCGTGCCTATCTGTCGCCGGTAGTTCATCTTTCGGACATGTTGTTCACCCACACGACATCTTCCCCCGCCTGAGGCTCGACCCACCCGGGCACCGACCCGAGGTAGGTTCACGGTCGGCCGCGAGCGGAGGACGGGGATGGATCGGGTGAACGGGCACCGCCACCGGCGGACGGCGGTGGCGGCCGGCACGGCGGATACGGTCACCGCCGTCGACACCGCCGGACCCGAGGGGTCCCGGCCGTGATCCACGACCCCCGGCGGGCACCTCCCGAGGGCTGGCGGGCGGTGGCGGCCCGCGGATTCGGCCCGTTCACCACCGAACTGACCCTGGTCGGCCGCGACGGGGTGCGGGCCGTGTGGGACTCGCGCCACCACCGCAAGCGGGCCGCCTCCCGCGACGAGTCGACCTGGTGGGCGCCGCACGCCCTCGGGTGGTGGATGGGCGTCCTGTTCGCGGTGGGTTCGGCCTGCTTCGCCGTGGCCGCCATCCCGACGCTCGCCTCCGACGTGGGCGCCACCACCGACAACGCCGTCTACTTCGTCGGGTCGCTCTTCTTCACGACCGCCGGCTTCCTGCAGTACGGGCAGGTGGTGGGGGCCGACGATCCCTCCCTCCACGGGGCCGGGACCCGGCTGCGCCGGCTCGCCACGTGGTCGCCCCACCGGATCGACTGGGTGGCCGCCGCCGTCCAGAGCGCCGGCACCCTGTTCTTCAACGTGACCACCGCCCACGCGCTCACCGTGTCGGCCACCGGGACGTCCGAGCTCAACCGGGCGATCTGGCGTCCCGACGCCCTCGGATCCATCTGCTTCCTGGTCTCGAGCTACCTGTCGTGGGCCGAGGTGTGCCACGGCGCCGGCCGCTGGCGCCCCCGGGACCTGTCCTGGTGGATCGTGGTGGGGAACCTGGTGGGGTCGGTGGCGTTCGGGGTCTCGGCGGTGGCGGCCAAGTACGTCGGTCCCGACGACGTACGCAGCGCCTCCTGGACGACCATCGGGACCTTCGTCGGCGGCCTGTGCTTCCTCGGGGCGTCGATCCTGCTCCTGCCCGAACGCACCCAGGACCGACCGGAGGCCGAGGACCTCGCGGCCGCGGCACTGACCGGGTCCGTCACCGCCGTCTGAGGTGGGGGCTCCCCGCCCGGGACGACAGCTCAAGGGTCGGGCACCGGGAGCCGATGTCCTCCCGGTCGGGTCACGGGCGCGGTGGATCACGTCCCGGTGTGTAACACCCGGCACCGTCGGTCGATGGGTTGGGTGACGTGGACGATACCGTCGAACAGGTCGATGTGGTCGGGCGCCTGCGCGCCGGTGACCCCGCGTCCTGGGAGACGCTCTACCGACGGATGTACCCATCGATGTTCGCCTATGCCCGACGGAGGCTGTCGAGTGCCGAGGAGGCACAGGACGCCGTATCGGAGACCCTCACGCGGACGGTGGCCGGTCTCGACCGCTTGGCCGATGCCGGGGCCCGACCTGAGTCCTGGCTGTTCGGTGTGCTCCGTCACGTGGTGACGGACCGTCAGCGTCACGACTACCGACGTCGTGACCTCCCCAGCCGACGCGAGATCGACGCACCCGACCCGTTGGAGTCCTTGGTCGTCGACGAGGAACAGCGCGCCGTCCGATCGGCTTTCACCAAACTCTCCGAGCGCGATCGCGAGCTGTTGGAACTGCGGGTGGTGGCGGGGTTCAGCGCCGACGAGGTCGCCGAACTCCTCGACATGCAACCGGGGGCGGTCCGCACCGCCCAGTCCCGGGCGCTCGATCGCCTGCGGAGCCTGCTGGTCCCGGCCGAGGAGGTGGGGACATGACCGCGACCCTCGACGACGACGCCCTCCTCGCCCGACTCGCCCGGGCGCTCGAACCGCGGCCGGCGGCGCCGCGTGACGCCGACATCGCGGCCCTGCACGCCGCCCTGGCCGGACGGACCGGTGGCGCCGTCGCACCGGACGAGGCGGTCCAGCCGGTGGTTCCGGCTCCGGTGGTCCTGGCCCCGGTGGACCTGGCGCCCACACTCCCGCCCCCGACGGGAGACGCTCGCTACCCCTCCCGACTGCGCCGGCTGCGCCACCCGGTGGCCGCCGCCGTGGCCGTGGCTGTGCTCGCCACCAGCGGCGTGGCCGCCGCCGGAGTCGCCACCGACCACCTCCCGGGTCCCGCCCGCTCCGTCGCCTACGACCTCGGCCTGCCGGTGACGTCACCGGCGCTGGAATCCGCCGAGTCCAGCCTCGACCAGTTGCAGTCGGCGCTCTCCCGGGGCGACGTGGCCGCGACCCGGCAGTGGGCGGCCGTCCTGCGGGGGCAACTGGCTGGCCTGACTCCCACCGACCGGGGCACCATCGAGGCGGCCGCGGCGGCAGCCCTGGCGCGGGCCGATGCGCTGGTCTCCCCCACCCCGGCGGTCGCCGGAGCCGGGAGCCCGGCGTCCGACGGGACCCCGGCCGTCGGCGGGGTGACCGGAGCGGCGGGCGGCGACGGGGCGGTCAGCCGCGGCAGCGGGTCGCCGGCCGCCCCGACCGGCGGATCCGACTCGGCGTCCGGGAGTGGCGGGACCTCCTCCCCCGAAGGAGCGGCAACGAACCGCCCGTCGTCGGGTGCCACGTCCACCCCGACGACGACCGCCCCGACCACCGACGACGGTGCACCGGGATCCGACGACGGCTCCGGTGACTCATCCGACGACGGGAGTGGGAGCACCACGTCCACTACGACACCGACGACACCGACCACCCGGCCCCGGGGATCTGGTTCCGACGACGGATCGGGGGGCGGCTCCGACGACGGATCGGGGGACGGCTCCGGCTCCGACGACGGGACGGGACACGGCTCGGACGATGACGCCCTGGCGCCTCCCACCACCACCGTGCCCGGGCGGTCGTCGAGCTGATCACCCGACTCCTGTCGACCCGGCGCGGTCAGTGGGCGCCGGTCACGGCCAGGGCCCCCAGGGCGGCCGCCATGGCCAGCGGCGCCGACACCAGGCCGAGTCCCACGGCCCGGGCGGTGGGTGGACGCTCCCCTGACGTCCGCACCGCCCGCATCCACAGCACCCAGGCCAGTGATCCCGTGACGAAGAGGTTCGGTCCGATGTCGAGCCCGACCAGGAGGGCGAAGGGGTGCGGTGGGGTCCGGGCGGCCAGGAGCGAGGCGGCCGGCAGGTTGTTGACGAGTACGCTCGCCGCCGCGGCCAGGGCGGTGGTGCCCACGGCATCGAGCCGGGCCAGGACGTCGGCGGGGCCGGCCCACGTCCGGCCCAGGGTCCCGAGCCCCACGGCGATGCCGAAGAGGGCCACCAGGAGGGGGACGCCGAGCGACCCGGCCACGTCCCGGGCGGACCGTCCACCCGACCGGGACCGGACCCCGGCGGCCACCACCCCGACCCCGACCACGGGCAGGGCCGGGTCCGGGAGCACGAGCACCAGGACGACCGAGGCCACCACGGCCACCAGGCCCGGGCCGACCAGCCGCAGCGGCGGCTCGGGGGACCCGCCCGACGGAGGCGGGGACGGCCCACCCGATCGTCGGCCCCGGGCAGCGGCGCCGACGGCCACGACCAGTCCGGTGACCAGCACCGAGAGCCCCCACGGAAGGGCCGTCCGGGCGACGAACTCGCCCCCGGTCAGCCGGAGGTGACCGAGCACCAGGAGGTTGGTGAGGTTCGATCCCGGCAGCAGCAGGCTGGCGGCGTCGGCCACCAGGATGCAGGCGATCACCAGGGGACCGTCCGGTGATCCCCGCCGCCGGGCGGCGTGGACCAGGACGGGGGTGAGGAACACCACGGCGGTGTCCAGGTTCAGCACCGCCGTCACCGCGGCCACCGTGAGGCAGCAGCCGACGAACAGGGAGCCGTCACCGGGAGCGAGGTCGGCGAGGAGCCGACCGGAGGCGGCAAACAGGCCGTCGGCGTCGGCCACCATTCCGACCAGGAGCAGGCCGGCGACCAGGACGAAGGGGGGCCACACCTGGTCGGCGGCCGACCGGGCGGCCGTGGGCTCCGCCAGCCCGGCCACGATCAGGGCAATCGCACCCACCAGGGCGACCGGCCACCGGTCGGTCGGTCCGCGGGGGCGGGTGGGCGCGGTCGGCAGCGCCGGACGGGTGCGGGTCATCGCCCGGATCCTGCCCAGCGGCGTCCAGGGTAGGCCCATCAGCGCGGCGGCCCGGTCACGGTCCCCGGGGGACCAGCCGGTAGGCCCACAGGTGGATCGGCCCGTCGTCCTCCAGCACGTACACGCCCCCGGGTACGTCGATCTCCAGGCGCGGCGGGAACGTCTCGAGGCGCACCCGCGACGGACCGTCGACGCAACGGATCAGGAGTTGCCGACCGGGCCGGAGGGTCCCACCGCCCGGCAGGTCGCGATACCAGTCGGGCGAGTGGCGGGGTCCGTCATCCGGGTCCTCCGTCGGCCCCGCAGTGTCCGTGGTGTCCACCGTCCGCAACCTATCCGGGACCCCCGGTCCGTCGGTGCGCCCGTCAGTGGTGCCGGACCAGCAGCTCCACGGCGTAGACCAGGGCGATGGTCGGGACGAGGAGGAGCACCGTCCATACGACCACCCGCCCGCCCCGTCGGCGGCCGAGCCCCCGGGCGAACGCCCACTCCCGCTCGGCGGTGCCGGCCGGGCTGAACGGGTCGGCCTCGAATCCCGAGCCGGCCCCCGGCCACATCACCGGCGGCCCGTCGTCCGGATCGTCCGGTCCGTCGGAGCGGCCGGGACTCATCGTCCGCACCCCGGTGGCACGGGCCTCAGGGTCCTTCGTCGAAGCCGCCGGCGGCCGACCCGCCGAGCAGGGTCGCCGCCTTCTCGACCGCCCGCCGGGCCCTCGTGATCCGCTTCTCCTCGGCCGCCAGCCCCGGGTCGGGCTGCCCGCCGGACCGGACCGCGTCGGCGTTCTGGCGCAGCCGGTCGAGGGCGGCGTCGGCCAGGTCCTCGGCGATCGCCCCCAGACGGTCCGCCAACTCGGCCAGGTCGGGCACGCTCAGCCCCCCGAGGTGATGTCGACCTCGATGACCTCGAGGTCCCCTTCGGCGTGCTGGGCGCGGAGCACCTTCTTGTCGAACTTGCCCACACTGGTCTTGGGCACCTCCTCGATGATGACCCAGCGCTCCGGCAGCCACCACTTGGAGACCCGGGGAGTGAGGAACTCGAGGAGGTCGTCCGGTGAGGTGTCCACCCCCTCCTCCAGCACCACCGCCACCAGCGGCCGCTCGCTCCAGCGGTCGTCGGGGACGGCGATGACGGCCGCCTCGATCACGTGGGGGTGGGCCATCACCTCGTTCTCCAGCTCCACGGAGGAGATCCACTCGCCCCCGGACTTGATCACGTCCTTGGTGCGGTCACTGATCTGCATGTACCCCCGGCCGTCGAGCGACCCGATGTCGCCGGTCCGCAGCCAGCCGTCGTGGAACCGGTCCGGCGCGGGGTCCCGGTAGTAGGAGCCGGTGATCCACGGCCCGCGGACCTCGAACTCGCCGACCGACTCCCCGTCGTTGGGCAGGACGCTGCCGTCCTCCCCGCAGACCCGCACCTCGACACCGGGGACGACCCGACCGGTCTTGGCCCGCCACTCGATCTCCTCGTCGGGACCGGCCTGGCGGGGCGGCGTGGCCAGCGAGCACAGCGGGCTCGTCTCGGTCATGCCCCAACCCTGCACCATCTCCACGCCGAGCTCGTCACGGAAGCGCTCGATGAGCTGGCGGGGCACGGCGGCGCCGCCGGCCGTGATCATCCGCAGGCTGGACATGTCGACCGGCGTCGTCTGCGTGTACCGCAGCAGATCGCTCCAGATGGTCGGCACCCCGGCCGACAAGGTGGGCCGGAAGCGTTCGATGATGGCCGCCAGGGGGGCGGCCTGGAGGAACTGCTGGGGCATGATCAGGTCGGCCCCGGTCAGGACGCCGGCATAGGGGGTGCCCCAGGCGTTGGCGTGGAACATCGGGACGATGGACAGCACGCTGTCCCGCTCGCCGATCCCGAGCGAGCTGCCCGCCGTGATGGCCATGGTGTGGAGGAACGTCGAGCGGTGGCTGTAGACGACCCCCTTCGGGTTGCCGGTGGTCCCGGACGTGTAACACATGGCCGCGGCCTGGCGCTCGTCGAGCCGGGGCCAGTCGTAGCCCGGCTCCTCGGCCGCCAGCAGGGCGTCGTAGTCCAGGGTCTCGCCCAGCGCCGAGGTGTCGCCCTCCCCCACCACCACGATGTGGCGGACGGTCGGGATCTGGTCGCGGACCCGGGCGAGGAGACCGGCGATGGAGGTGTCGCAGATGATGACCTGGTCCTCGGCGTGGTTGATCACGTAGGCCAGCTGCTCGGGAAACAGCCGGAGGTTGAGGGTGTGCAGCACCGCCCCCATGGACGGCACCGCCAGGTAGGCCTCGAGGTGGCTCTGGTTGTTCCACAGGAAGGTCCCCACCCGGTCGGAGTCGCCGATGCCGAGGCGTCCGAGGGCCGCGGCCAGCTGCTCGGCCCGTCGGGCCACGTCGGCGTAGGTCGCCTCGGTGGACTCCGCCGCCGGGCCGGTGATGGTCACCACCCGGCTCTCGCCGTAGACCTGCTGGCCGTGACGAAGGATGCCGCTGACAAGGAGCGGCCCGTCCTGCATGGTGCTGAGCATCGGTGTTTCCTCCCCGTCCGCCGCCGGCGGCGGACGACCGAGTGTACCGACCGGTGGGGTGGCGGAGCCCGGAGCCGGGGTCTACGCCGGGCGACGGTCGGCGATTCCGTCGGGCGAAACCGGTCTCCCGGTTGCAACTGCGGAATTCCGTGTAACGGGCACCTCCCCCGGGCGATGCGCTGGGTTGGAGGCCGGAATCGCGGTCCGGCCGAAAGGGGCCCCCGAACATGGACACTCAGCCGCCACGCTCGTACATCTCACGGCGAGTGATGCCTCCGCTACGCCATGCAGCGGATTGGGCCATAGCTCGCGGAGCGCGCCCATGACCATCCCGATGGGCGGCTTCGTCGTCGCCGTCCTCGCCGTCGGCGGGATGGCGGCCGGCATGGGGACAGCCGTGTCCTCGCCGGCGCCCTCCACCCCGCCCGCCCTGGCCACCGCCTTGGCCGACCAGCATCAGGTCCAGGTCGAGATCGCCACGCTCTCCGGTTCCGCCCGGCACCTCCGGGCGACCCTCGACGTGACGCCGCGCCGGACGGTCGGAGGCGTCACGCCCGCGGTGTCGTCCGGCCCGCCGTCCCCGGTGACCGGAACCGTCAACGGGTCCGGGGCCGGTCCGGCACCCGCTCCAGCTCCGGTGTCCGTTCCCGGGGAGGGCTCCGGCGGCCGATCCGCCGGCCCGACCACCACGGTCGGCGGTACCCGCCCGGTCGCTCCGGTCGCTCCGGCGACCACGACCTCCACCACGGCTCCGGCGCCCGTGTCGCCCCCGTCGACCTCGACGACGACCACCTCGACCTCGACCACCCGGCCCGATCGGGGTGACGGTGGTGGCGACGGGCACGGCGGCGACGGCGGAGGCGACGATGACTGAGCGGTCCGGGCGACCCCTCCGACGCGGCGGTGCCCGACTCACCGCCTCCGGGCTGGTGGCCGCCGCCACCGTGGGGGTCACCGGGGTCACCGTGGCCTGGGCTTTCGCCACCGCTCCGGCTCCCGGTCCGGCCCAGGCGGCTCAGCAGCTCGCCCAACAGCTCGGGGCGGACGAGGCCCAGGTGGTCAAGCTGCAGCAGACGATCGCGGCCGAGCGCTCGCAACTGGCGACCCTGTCCGGCACGGGCGGCAGCGGGGTCACCACCGTGGCTGCCCCCTCCGCCGGCACGCCGGCCGGCAACCCGTCGTCGGGCGCGCCCGCAATGACGGGGTCCGCTGCCGCCGGCACGTCGGGTGGGGTCACCCCGGCGGCGTCCGGGGCAGCCGGGAGCCCCGCGGTATCGGTCAGCGGGGGGGTCGCCACGGCATCGGCCGGATCCGCCACGGGAGCCGCGCCGGCCGCCCCCGTGGCCACGGCACCCCCGGCCACCTCGCCCCCGGTGACCGCACCGCCGGTGACCTCACCCCCGACCACCGCTCCCCCGCCGGTCACCACCACGACCCGCGCCTCGGGGTCCGCGCCGTGACGGCGGCGGCGCCCGTGCTCCGGTCGACCCGGTCCATGGCCTCCGACATCACCCTCTTCGGGGCTACCTCCACCGTCGACGTCCGGGCCGTCGAGGAGGCGTTCGCCTGCTTCGACGCGGTGCAGGACGCCTGCACACGCTTCGACCCCGAGAGCCCGCTCATGCAGGCCAATGCCCGTCCGGACGACTGGCATCGAGTGCCCCCGGTCCTCCTCGACGCTCTCCGCGAGTCCTACCGGGCCTACGTCCGCACCGGTGGCCGCTTCGATCCCCGCGTCCATGACGACCTCGTCCGTCTGGGCTACGACCGGAGTCTCCGTTTCGCTGACGACGCCGTAGAAACGTCGGCCGGCGGGACCGACCGGGCGCCGTTGCCCCCCTGGACACCGCGCTTCTCGGACGGCCCAGCGGCCTCGGTCCATCTCGGCGGGGTGCCCGTCGACCTGGGTGGGATCGGGAAGACGTTCGCCCTCCGCCGGGCGGTCAATATCCTGCGCGGGCGCATCGGCCAGTTCCTCCTGGATGCGGGTGGAGACTGCTACTGCGCCGGGAGCGGACCCGAGGGTGACGGATGGCACGTCGGGGTGGAGGACCCGGCCGGTGGCCCCCGGCCGACGGCCGTACTCGCCCTGGTGGACCGGGGATGCGCCACCTCGTCGACCCGGCTCCGACACTGGCGTTGCGCCGGCCGCCCCGTGCACCATCTCCTCGACCCGTCGACGGGCCGACCCGGAGGCGCGGGCCTGGCCGCCGTCACCGTCGTCGACCCCGACCCCGTGCGGGCCGAGGTGCTGACCAAGGACCTCTTCCTACACGGTCGTGCCGCCATCGCCGGGTACGCCGACGAACACGGCATCGCCGCCCTGTGGGTTGCGGACGACGGCCGGGTCACCGTCAGCCCGGCGCTCGACCCCCTCGTGGTCTGGCGGGCGGCATGACGTCACCCGGACCCACCGCCACCACGGCGACCCCGCGCCCCGTTCCCGACCTCGGCGACCTCCCGGCCGACGCGCCGCCGCCACCGGACTCGCGACCGGCGATGCCTCTTCGACCCCCCGCGGTCCGCCGCTCGGCGGGTCGCCGGACGGTCCGGGTTTCCGACCTCCTCCGGACGGCGGCCCTCCTCGTCGGGGTCTTCGCCACCACGTTCGTCGTCGGACGACTCGTCGCCGGTCGCCCCGACTCGCTCCTGCACGACCGGATGCTGCCCTGGATCCTCGGCCGGGGGCTGGGGGTGGCCGCCTATCTGGCGCTGACCACCACCGTGTTGTGCGGCCTCTGGATCCGCCACCCCCGGCGACCACGGTTCCGCCGCCCGTCGACGGCCGGCGTGCTGTGGACCCACGTCTACTCGGCCGCCGCCACCGTGGTGCTGGTAGCGGGCCACGTGACCGCCTTGGCCCTGGACCGCTACGCCGGCGTCGGTTGGACGGGGGCCCTGGAGCCGTGGGCGGCCCACCAGCGGCCGACGCCGGTCGCCCTCGGGACGCTCGCCCTCTACGGTCTCGTCCTGGTGGTCGCCACGGCCGGCCTGGCCGGATCCCTGGCCCGGTCACTGTGGTTGCCCGTCCACCACGGAGCCGTCCTGGTCTTCTGCCTGACGCTCGCCCACGGCATCACGGCCGGCAGTGACGGCACCTCGTTGCGGTGGGTCTACGCGGGATCGGGCCTGGCGGTGGCCGGTCTGGCGGTGACCCGATGGGCCATCCGGCCGTCGGTGCCCGACCGGGTCCCGGTGGGCCCATGACCCTCGCTCCGACCCGGCCCGACCACCCGGTGCCCGGACCCGGCGTCGCCGTCCTGGGCGGCCCGGGATCGGTGCTGCTGTCCGGGCCCCCGGAGGGGGACTCCGGGGAACTCCTCTCCGGCCACGTGGCCCGGTGGGGACCGGTGCCGCCCCTGGACGGGGCGGCGGTGCGGGACGTGATCCGGCGCAGCGCGCTCGACGGTCGGGGCGGAGGCGGGTTCCCCCTGGCCCGGAAGCTGGACACCGCCCGGCTCGGCGGCGGTCGTCCCGTCCTCGTGGTGAATGCCTCGGAGAGCGAACCGGTCAGCGCCAAGGACACGACCCTCTGTCGCCATCGCCCCCACCTCCTCCTCGACGGTGCCGCCCTCGTGGCCCGGGCCCTCGGCACCGCCGAGGTCACCCTCCACGTCCACCGGGGCCCGAGGTCACCGACCGGGCCACTCGCCGCCGCCATCGGCGAACGGATCCGAGCCGGGTTGCCCGACCCGGTGTGGCGCATCAGCGAGGGGCCGGACCGCTACGTCTCCGGGGAATCGTCGGCGGTGGCGTCGGCCGCATCGGGCGGCCCGGCCCGGCCGCACTTCTCGGAGGTCCCCCTCGCCGTCCGCGGCCCCGGCGGTCTGCCGACCGTCGTCTCCAACGTCGAGACGGTCGCCCACGTCGCCGTCGCCGCCCGCCGGGGGGCGGAGGTATGGCGTGCCTCCGGCGGTCCGGGGGCGCCGGGCACCCGGCTCGTCACGGTGACGGGAGCGGTCGCCCACCCCGGCACCGTGCTCGAGGTGGTCGGGCCGGTGCGCGTCGGCCACCTCCTGGTCGCCGCCGGGCTCCCGGCCCCGCCGGCCGCCGTCCTGATGGGTGGGTTCGCCGGCACCTGGGTGGACGGCAACGTGGCCTGGTCGACCCCGTTCGACCGGGAATCGCTACGCGCCGTCGGTGCTGCGCCCGGCTGCGGCCTGGTCGCCGTCCTGCCGTCAGGGGCGTGCGCCCTGGCCGAGACCGCCCGCATCACCGCCTACCTGGCGGGCGAGTCGGCGGGGCAGTGCGGGGCCTGCGTGGCCGGCCTGCCCCGTTTGGCCGCCGCCATGGACCGACTGGCGTCCGGCTCGCTCCGGCGCGGTGGGGCCAGGCGTATCCGCGGGCTGGCCCACGAGCTCGTGGGCAGCGGCGCGTGCTCCCACCCCGACGGCGTCGCCCGGCTGGTCGCCTCGACGCTCGATGTCTTCGAGGACGACGTGGTCCGGCACCTGGCCGGGGCCCCGTGCCGGGGCGTGGACCAACCCCCGGTGTTGGCCGTGCCCGAGGCCGCGCGGCCATGAGGGTGACGGTGCGCATCGACCCGACCCGGTGCCGGGGGCACGCCGTCTGCGCCCTGTTCTTCGAAGGGGTCGAGTTCGACCGCTGGGGACACGGGCGGGTGGTGGACCAGGGCGACGGATCGGCCCGTGCCCTCCGTCGACTGGGCCGGGCGGCGGCGGCATGCCCGAACGGCGCCTTCGTCCTCGCGGCCGTCGACGCCCCCGAAGAGCCGTCGGTCGCCGTCGACGCCTGACGGGAACGGGCCCTTGCGGCCCGGTGTCCGGCATGGTGGACTGGCCGCGGCCGGACCGGGCGCACCGTCACCCCGTCCGGCGTCCTCTGAGCCCTCCGCTCACCCCGTCCCCTCGTCGACGAGGAGTCCCCGTGGGCAAGTTGGTGGGCGTCGCCGCCTCGGTGATGGTCCTGATGGTGCTGGGCGTGGCCGTACTGGCCTCGGTGGTGGGGGCCGGGGCGGGCACCATGCCGTCCGGGGTGCTCGCCGACGCGGCCGGGCCGGCCGCCGGGCCGGCCCTGCCCGCCGGGTGGGCGACGATGGAGCAGGGGGCGGCCGCCACCTGTCCCGGCCTGTCGTGGTCGGTGCTGGCCGCCATCGGCACCGTCGAGTCGGACAGCGGACGCTCCACGGCGCCGGGGGTGGCGTCAGGGTCGAACGCCGCCGGGGCCGAGGGCCCCTTCCAGTTCGAACCCGCCACCTTCGCGGCGTACGCCACGGTGGGCCCGGGGGGTGCCGATCCCCCTTCCCCCTACGATCCCGTCGACGCCGCCTACTCGGCCGCCACCATGCTGTGCAGCGACGGCGGAGGCACGACCGCCGGACTGCGGGGGGCGGTGTTCGCCTACAACCACGACCAGACCTACGTGGCCACCGTGCTGGTGCTCTCGCTGGCCTATGCCGACGACCCCACCGTCGACACCGTGGTGGTGGCGGCGCTGGGTTTCGCGGCCGGGCAGCTCGGCGTGCCCTACCTCTGGGGTGGCACCGGGAGCGGTGGCTTCGACTGCTCGGGGCTGAGCCAGGCCGCCTACGCCCATGCCGGGGTGCGGATCCCCCGGGTGGCCCAGGACCAGTTCGACGCCGGACCGGCGGTCACCGATGCCGGCGTCGAGCCCGGCGACCTGCTGTTCTTCGGTTCGGGGCCGACCGGCGTCGACCACGTCGGCATCTACGCGGGCGACGGGCTCATGGTCGACGCCCCCCACACCGGGGCGGTGGTCCGGGTGGAGGACGCCGACTGGTCGGGTCTGGTCGGGGCCACCCGTCCCGGTTGACGATCCGGGCGCCCGGTCGGCGTCCGACGAGGGCCGCCTCGGGTCAGGAGACCGGCCGGGGCTCCCGCCACATGGTCGTCACCGTCGGGCCGCCGTCGGGCAGGGTGAACGACACCCGGTCGACGAAGCCGACCGACCGGTAGCGCTCGAGGTTGGCCGGGTTGGTGGACTCGAGGTAGGCGGGCCGGCCCTCGGCGTCGATCCGGGCCAGGTTGTCGGCCAGCAACGCCATACCGAGCCCCTGCCCGCGTTGCTCCGGACGGGTCCCGAAGAGGCTCAGGTAGTAGTGGTCGGGTCCCTCCGGATGGGCGTCCGCCAGGCCCTCGACGAGGGCACCGGCCCGCCCGGCCCGCTCCCCCAGGAGGTCGGCCATCAGGTGCTCGAGGGCGGTCTCCTCATCGGCGGTCAGCTCGTCGACCCCCGGTGGGATCCACTGGGTGACGGAGCCCGCCCCCGGGGTCATCCAGATCCACCCGTGGCCCACCGAGGCGTCGAGCAGGGCGCCCCACACGGCCCGCAGCTGCTGCGGCCGGCGAGTGGGGTCGTCGAACACCCACGACCAGGCCGGGTCGGCGTCGAAGGCCAGTGCCAGGGTGTCGGCGACGTGCGCCAGGTCGTCGGGTCGGGCGATCCGTGCGTCCACGGGTCCATCTTGCCCGAGACGCCGACGCCGGCGTCGGCTCAGCGCAGGGCCAGTTGGCCGGGCCGCAACGGGGCCGGCAGGGCCGTCGTGCCCATGAGGTGTCGGTCGACGGCGGCGGCGGCCGAACGCCCCTCGGCGATGGCCCACACGATGAGACTCTGGCCCCGGGTCATGTCCCCGCACACGAAGACGTTCTCGACGTTCGTCGACCACCGGTCGTCGGCGGCCACGCTGCCCCGGGCGTCGAGCTCGAGGCCCAGATCGGCCACCACGCCGTCGGGCTCGGTGCCGAGGAACCCCATGGCCAACAGGACCAGCTGGCAGGGCAGCTCGAACTCGCTGCCGGGCACCGCGTCGAAGGACGGGCGGCCGTCGGGCCCCGTGGTGAGCTCCACCTCGTGGCCCCGCAGGCCGGCGACCGCGCCCGAACCGTCGTCCACGAATTCGTCGGTCGTCACCGAGAAGAGGCGCTCGCCGCCCTCCTCGTGGGCGGACGACGTGCGCAGGATCAGCGGCCACGTGGGCCACGGGTTGTCGTCGGCGCGCCTGTCGGGCGGCTGCGGCATGATCTCGAGCTGCTGGACGCTGAGGGCGCCCTGGCGGTGGGCGGTGCCCAGGCAGTCGGCCCCGGTGTCGCCGCCGCCGATGATCACCACGTGGCGGCCCTCGGCGCTGATCGGGGAGGCGTCGAGGGTCCCCTCCCGCACCATGTTGGAGGGCTTCAGGTAGTCCATGGCCCGGTGGATCCCGTCCAGCTGGCGTCCGGGCACGGGCAGGTCGCGGGGCAGGGTGGCCCCGCCGGCCAGCACCACGGCGTCGTAGCCGGCCACCAGGTCGGCGGTGGGGAGGATGGTGACGCCGTCGGCGACGGCGCGGGCCACCTGGGGTGACGGCTGTCCGACGGACACGCCGCAGCGGAACTCGACCCCCTCGGCCACGAGCTGGTCGAGTCGCCGGTCGAGGACGGCCTTCTCCATCTTGAACTCGGGGATGCCGTAGCGCAGCAGGCCACCGGGGCGCTCGGCCCGTTCGTAGACCACGACGGCGTGCCCGGCCCGGCACAGCTGCTGGGCGGCGGCCAGCCCGGCCGGTCCCGATCCCACCACGGCCACCCGGCGGCCCGTGGGGGTGCCCGGGCGCACCGGCTCCACCCAGCCCTCGGACCAGGCCCGCTCGACGATCTCGTACTCGATGCGCTCGATGGTCACCGGCTCGTCGTTGATGCCGAGGACGCAGGCCCCCTCGCACGGAGCCGGGCACAGGCGGCCCGTGAACTCGGGGAAGTTGTTGGTGGCGTGCAGGCGCTCGATGGCCTCGGACCAGTCGTCTCGGTAGACCAGGTCGTTCCACTCCGGGATCAGGTTGCCCAGCGGACAGCCCTCGTGGCAGAACGGGATGCCGCAGTCCATGCAGCGAGCCCCCTGGTGGCCGGCGGCCTCGGCCGGGAACGGCTCGTAGACCTCCTTCCAGTCGCGCAGGCGCACCGGCACCGGCCGTCGGGCCGGCAGCTCGCGGTGGTACTTCAAGAATCCGGTGATCTCACCCACGGGACGCCTCCATGACTGCCTCGTCCACCGACCGACCCTCGGCCACCGCCCGTTCCGTGGCCTCCAGGACCCGCCGATAGTCCTTGGGCATGACCGTCACGAACTGGTCGGCCTCGATGGTCCAGTCGGCGAGCAGCCGGGCCGCCACCTCCGATCCGGTCTCGTGGTGGTGCAGGTTGATCCGGTCCCGCAGCCACATCCGGTCGTCGTGGCCCAGGGGCTCGAGGTCGACCATCTCGTTGTTGTAGACCCGGGTCAGGTCGCCGTGCGGGTCGTAGACGAAGGCCATCCCACCGGACATGCCGGCGCCGAAGTTGCGACCCGTGGGGCCGAGCACCACCACCCGCCCACCGGTCATGTACTCGCAGGCGTGGTCGCCCACCCCCTCGACCACCGCGATGGCCCCCGAGTTGCGCACGCAGAACCGCTCCCCCACCTGGCCCCGCAGGAAGACCTCGCCGGCCGTCGCCCCGTAGAGGATGACGTTGCCGGCGATGATGTTCTCCTCGGCGGCGAAGGGGGCCTCCTCGTCCGGCCGCACCACGATGCGGCCGCCCGACAGCCCCTTGCCGAGGTAGTCGTTGGTGTCACCGAACAGGCGCATGGTCACCCCGCGGGGGACGAAGGCGCCGAAGCTCTGGCCCGCCGAACCCCGGAAGGTCAGGTCGATGGTCCCCTCGGGCAGTCCGGCCCCGCCGTGGCGCCGGGTGATCTCGTACCCGAGCAGCGTGCCGACCGTGCGGTCGACGTTGCGGACCACCACCTCGGCGGTGACCCGGGTGCCCGTCCTCGATGGCCGGTCGGCACGCCTCGAGGAACCGGTGGTCGAGGGCCTTGTCGAGGCCGTGGTCCTGGTCGGCCACGCGATGGCGGACGGCGCCCTCGGGGGCGTCGGGCGGCTGGAGGATGGGCGAGAGGTCGAGACCCGAGGCCTTCCAGTGGTCGATGGCGGCGGCCGTGTCGAGCAGGTCCACCCGGCCCACCGCCTCCTCGAGCGAGCGCAGGCCCAGGGCCGCCAGGTACTCCCGCACCTCCTCGGCGATGTACTCGAAGAACGTCTCCACGAACTCCGGCTTGCCCGTGAATCGCTGGCGCAGCAGCGGGTTCTGGGTGGCGATCCCCACCGGACAGGTGTCCAGGTGGCAGACCCGCATCATGATGCAGCCCGACACCACCAGGGGGGCGGTGGCGAAGCCGTACTCCTCGGCGCCGAGCAGCGCCCCGATCACCACGTCCCGGCCCGTCTTCATCTGGCCGTCCACCTGGACCACGATCCGGTCCCGCAGGTCGTTGGCCATCAAGGTCTGCTGCGTCTCGGCCAGACCCAGCTCCCACGGGATGCCGGCGTGCTTCTGGGAGGTGAGCGGAGTGGCGCCGGTCCCGCCGTCGTGGCCGGAGATGAGCACCACGTCCGAGTGGGCCTTGGCCACCCCGGCCGCCACCGTCCCGACCCCGACCTCGGCCACCAGCTTCACGTGCACCCGGGCCGAGGGATTCGCCGACTTCAGGTCGTGGATGAGCTGGGCGATGTCCTCGATGGAGTAGATGTCGTGGTGGGGCGGCGGCGAGATGAGGCCCACCCCGGGGGTCGAGAAGCGTGTCTTGGCGATCCAGGGGTACACCTTCGACCCCGGCAGCTGGCCACCTTCGCCGGGCTTGGCCCCCTGGGCGATCTTGATCTGGATGTCGTCGGCGTTGACCAGGTACTCCGACGTGACCCCGAAACGGCCGGAGGCGACCTGCTTGATGGCGCTGCGCCGCAACGAGCCGTCGGCGTCGGGGGTGAAGCGGTCCGGGTCCTCGCCGCCCTCGCCGGTGTTGGACTTGCCCCCCAGCCGGTTCATGGCGATCGCCAGGGTCTCGTGCGCCTCGGCGGAGATGGAGCCGTAGGACATGGCGCCGGTCGAGAAACGGGAGACGATGGCCGAGACCGGCTCGACCTCCTCCAGTGGCACGGGCGGGAGCTGGCCCGTGCGGAGCGTCATCATCCCCCGCAGCGTGGCGAGCGCCGAGGACTGGTCGTCGACGGCCCGGGTGTACTCCTTGTAGACGTCGTAGCGCTTGGCCCGGGTGGCGTGCTGGAGCTTGTAGACGGTGCGCGGGTTGAAGAGGTGGATCTCGCCCTCGCGTCGCCACTGGTACTCGCCGCCGACCTCGCGCTCGCGGTGGGCCCGCTCGGTCGGGCGGGCGAGATGGGACAGCTCGTGCCGCCGGGCCACCTCACCGGCCAGGACGTCGAGCCCCACCCCTCCGATCCGCGACACCGTGCCCGGGAAGTACTCCTCGACCACTTCGGGAGCCAGTCCCGACGGCTTCGAAGACCTGGGCCCCGGTGTAGGAGGCGACGGTCGAGATGCCCATCTTGGACATCACCTTCACGATGCCCTTGGAGGCGGCCTTGATGTAGTTCCGCTGGGCCTGGCGGGGGGTCACCCCGGTGAGCAGCCCCGAGGCGATCATGTCGTCGATGCTCTCGAAGGCCAGATAGGGATTGATGGCCGCCGCCCCGAACCCCTTCAGCAGGGCCATGTGGTGGACCTCGCGGGCGTCGCCCGACTCGACCACCAGCCCGACCCGGGTCCGGGCCTTGGTGCGCACCAGGTGGTGGTGGACGGCCGAGACCAGCAGGAGGGACGGGATGGGCGCCAACGTGGACGTCGAGTTCCGGTCCGACAGCACGATGACGTCGGCCCCCTCCTCGATGGCCGCCCCGACCTGGGCCCGCACGTCCTCGATGGCGGCGCGCAGCGCGTCGCCGCCCCCGGCCACCTCGAACAGACCGTCGATGGCGAAGGCCCGGAAGCCCGGGCGTGGTGCCGTCCTCGTTGACGTAGAGCAGCTTGGCCAGGTCGTCGTTGTCGATGACGGGCCACGGCAGGATGATCTGGCGACAGGACTCCGCCGACGGCTCGAGGAGGTTCGACTCGGGCCCGAGCGTCGACTGCAGCGAGGTGACCAGCTCCTCGCGGATGGCGTCGAGCGGTGGGTTCGTCACCTGGGCGAACAGCTGGGTGAAGTAGTCGTAGAGCAGCCGTGACCGTTCCGACAGCACGGCGATGGCCGTGTCCGAGCCCATCGACCCGATCGGCTCGGCCCCGGTCCTCGCCATCGGGGCGACGATCAGCCGGAGTTCCTCGTTGGTGTAGCCGAACAGACGCTGGCGGCCGACCACCGAGGCGTGCTGGGGGGTGAGCATGGTCCGCGGCGGGAGGTCGTCGAGGTCGATCTGGCCCTGCTCCAGCCAGTGGCGTAGGGGTGCTCGGCGGCCAGCGTCGTCCTTGATCTCGTCGTCGTCGACGATCCGGCCGGCCTCGGTGTCGACCAGGAACATCCGGCCCGGCTGCAGGCGCCCCTTGCGGACCACCCGGGCGGGCGGCACGTCCAGCACGCCCACCTCGCTGGCCAGGACCACGAGGCCCTCGTCGGTCACCCAGTAGCGGGCCGGACGCAGGCCGTTGCGGTCGAGGACGGCGCCGATCACCGTCCCGTCGGTGAAGGCCACCGCGGCCGGCCCGTCCCACGGCTCCATGAGCGAGGCGTGGAAGCGGTAGAAGGCCCGCCGGGCCGGCGTCCATGGTGCGGTGGTTCTCCCACGCCTCGGGGATCATCATGAGCACGGCGTGGTGGATGGGCCGACCGCCCGAGGTGGAGCAGCTCCAGCACCTCGTCGAACGAGGCCGAGTCGCTGGCGCCGGGGGTCACCACGGGGAAGGCCCGGTCGAGCCCCGGGATGAGGTCCGTGGCGCACAGGCGCCTCGCGGGCCCGCATCCAGTTGCGGTTGCCGGCCAGCGTGTTGATCTCGCCGTTGTGGGCCATGTACCGGTAGGGGTGGGCCAGGGGCCACGAGGGGAACGTGTTGGTCGAGAACCGCGAGTGGACGAGGGCCAGCCCGCTGGCCAGCCGCTCGTCGTTGAGGTCGGGGTAGAACTCGGCCAGCTGGTGGGACGTGAGCATCCCCTTGTAGGTGACCGTCCGGGCCGACAGCGAGGCGAAGTAGCAGGTCTCCACCTCGTGCTCGGCCCGCTTGCGCACCACGAAGGCCCGCCGGTCGAGCGCCAGGGCCGGCTCGCCCGGTCCCAGCCCGACGCCGGGTGACGGAGCCACGAAGAGCTGGTGCATCGACGGCCGGGCCGACTCGGCGATGGAACCGAGCGCGGACGGGTCGACGGGGAGCTGACGCCACCCGACCACCTCGAGACCCTCCTCGGTCACGATCCGGCCGATCTCCTCCCGGGCCTTGGCCGCCGCCGACTCGTCGGCCGACAGGAAGGCGATGCCGGTGGCGTAATGGCCCCGGGCGGGCAGGGGGAAGTCGACGACGGCCCGGTAGAAGTCGTCGGGGACCTGGATCAGGATGCCGGCCCCGTCGCCCGAATCCTCCTCGCTCCCGGTGGCACCGCGGTGGGCCAGGTGCTCGAGCGCGTTGACCGCCTGCAGCGACCAACCGGTGGGACGGCCGTCCCTCGAGGTCGGCCACCAGGGCCACCCCGCAGGCGTCGTGCTCGAAACGCGGGTCGTAGAGCCCGGAGGTCGGAGCCTGGGGTGTCGTCGTCCGCCGGGGGTGCAGGGTCACGGGGACACGGTCGGGCGTCGTCGCGCCATCGGCTGTGGGTGCTCCGGTCGTCATCGGGTCGCTCCAGAAGAGAAGTGGATCTCCCCGCGCGGGACGGCGCTGGCCCTTGCGTGGTCCGACAACCTTACACGGTCACCGGAGGGGTCCTCCAGCCTCCGTGAGCTCGGGGTACCCGGCATTCCCGGTGGTCCCGACCCCCGGACGGGAGCCGTAGCATGACGCCATGACCAGCCCCGGCCCCCGGTGGGGCGCACGGTGACGCCCGACGGCCGCCTCGACGTGGTCGTGGTCGGCGGCGGGGTGATCGGACTGTCGGTGGCCTGGTCGGCGGCGGCGTCGGGCCGCTCGGTGGCCGTCGTCGACCCCGAGCCCGGCCGCGGCGCCACCTGGGCGGCCGCCGGCATGCTGGCACCGGTCGCCGAGGCGGCCTTCGGCGAGCAGGACCTCGCCCTCCTCAACCTGGCCGCCTCCCGGGCGTGGCCGGGCTTCGCCCGCGATCTCGAGGCCGCCGCCGGCCTCCCCGTCCACTACCGGGACGACGGGACCCTGGTGGTGGCCGGCGGACCCTCGGACCGGGAGGCGACCGACCGCGTGCTGGCCTTCCACCGGGAGATGGGCCTGCCGGCGGTCCGCCTCGGCGCCCGGGCCTGCCGCGACGCCGAACCCCTCCTGGCCCCGGGTGTCAGCGGCGGTGTCGACCTGCCCGGCGACCACCAGGTCGACAACCGGGCCGTCGCCGTGGCCCTGGAGACCGCCTGCCGGGCCGCCGGCGTCGTCCTGGTCCGGGACCGGGTCACCCGGGTGGGCGGCTCGCAAGGACGGGTCGACGGGGTCGAGCTGGAGGACGGCGGACACCGGGGGTCGGACGTGGTGGTGCTGGCGGCGGGCAGCCGGTCGGGCGGGGTCGCCGGCCTGCCCGAGGGTTGGAGCCCCCCCGTCCGGCCCGTCCGGGGCGTGACCGTCCGCCTGCGGGCCCCCGAGGGCGTCCCCCGTCTGCGCCGGACGGTGCGGGCCCTCGTCCACGGACGCTCCTGTTACCTCGTCCCCCGGTCCGACGGCGGGCTGGTCCTGGGCGCCACTGTCGAGGAGCGGGGCTTCGCCCTCGAGGTGCCCCTCGGCGGCGTGGCCGACCTGGTCGAGGACGCCCGACGGGTGGTCCCCGCCATCGACGAGTACGTGCTGGTCGAGGTGACCCCGGGGCTCCGGCCCGGTTCGCCCGACAACGGACCCATCGTCGGCACCACCCCCATCGACGGTCTGGTGGTCGCCACCGGTCACTACCGCAACGGCATCCTCCTGGCCCCGCTGACGGCGTCCGAGGTCGTGCGGCTGCTCGACGCCCGGGACGACGGTGTCCCGGCGGCGCCCGGGCCCTTCGACGCCTTCCGACCGGAGCGCTTCACGGTGGCGGTGGTGGCGCGGTGAGCTCGGTGACGGTCAACGGCACCTCCACCGACCTGGCGGCCGGGACGACGGTGGCCGACCTGGTGGCGTCGTGGTGCCCGTCCCCCAAAGGCGTAGCCGTCGCCATCAACACCGAGGTGGTGCCCCGCAGCGCCTGGGCGACGACCGCCATCGGGACCGGCGACGCCGTCGAGATCGTCACCGCGGCGGCCGGGGGCTGAGCGGCGCCGGGCACGGGTACCGTGGCGGGCGATGACCTCGCCGACCCCTCCCGATCCGTTCGTGATCGCCGGCACCGAGGTGGCGTCCCGCCTGCTGCTCGGCACCGGTGGGATGACCAGCCCCGAATCGCTGGCCGCCGCCCTCGCCGCCTCCGGCACCGCCCTGGCCACGGTCGCCGTGCGTCGGGTCGATCCGGCCGTCCGCCATTCCCTCGTCGACCTCCTGGACGGCCTGGGTGTGCGCATCCTGCCCAACACCGCGGGCTGCTTCACGGCGGCCGACGCCGTCCTGACCGCCCGCCTGGCCCGTGAGGCGTTCGCCACCGACTGGATCAAGCTCGAGGTGATCGGCGACGACCGGACGCTGCTGCCCGACCCCCTGGAACTCGTCGACGCGGCCGAGCAGCTGGTCGACGACGGCTTCGTCGTCCTCCCCTACTGCGGCGACGATCCGGTGGTGGCCCGCCGGCTCGAAGGGGTCGGCTGCGCCGCGGTGATGCCGCTCGGCGCCCCGATCGGCAGCGGGCTCGGCATCCGTAATCCGCACAACATCGAGCTCATCGTCGAGCAGTCCGGCGTGCCGGTGGTGCTCGACGCCGGCATCGGCACGGCCTCCGACGCGTGCCTGGCCATGGAGCTCGGCTGCAGTGCCGTGCTGGTGGCCTCGGCCGTGACCCGGGCCGAGGACCCGGCCCGCATGGCCGCCGCCATGCGCGACGCGGTCGGCGCCGGCCGGGCGGCCCGGTTGGCCGGACGGATCAGCCGACGGTACGTGGCGGAGGCGTCCTCGTCCTTCGACGGCCGGGTGGCGTCGGTCGGGCGGGCGGGACCCCGGGCGTGACCACACCCCCGGTCGCCCTGTCCATCGCCGGCTCGGACTCCGGTGCCGGTGCCGGCATCCAGGCCGACCTCAAGGCCATGAGCGCCCTGGGCGTGTTCGCCACCACCGTGGTGACCGCCGTCACGGCCCAGAACAGCGCCGAGGTGACGGCCGTCCACCCGATCCCGACGGCGGTGGTCGACGCCCAGCTGGCGGCCGTCCTGGACGACTTCGACGTCGTCGCCGTCAAGACCGGCATGCTGGCCACCACCGCCACCGTCCGCCTGGTCGCCGACCGGGCCGCCGAGGGCCGCCTCCCCGATCTCGTCGTCGATCCGGTGATGGTGGCCTCCACCGGTCGCCGGCTCCTCGACGACGACGCCGTCGCCGTCTACCGCGACGCCCTCGTGCCCCGGGCGTTGGTGGTCACCCCCAACCTCCTGGAGGCCGCCATCCTGGCCGGTGTGGAGCCCGTGGAGGGCGCCGACGTCGACACGATGGTCGACCTCGCCACCCGGATCCACCGGCTCGGGCCCACCTGGGTGCTGGTGAAGGGAGGTCACCTGCCCGGCGTCCACGGGGCGGACGGCGGGGCGGCCCCCGACCGGGTGGCCGACGTCCTGTTCGACGGCACGGACGCCGTCATCCTCGACGAGGCCCGGGTCGTCACCCGCAACAATCACGGCACCGGGTGCAGCCTGGCCTCCGCCATCGCCGCCGGGTTGGCGACCGGGTGCGACGTGCCCACCGCCGTGGCCCGGGCCAAGGCGTTCGTCCACGCCGCCCTACGCGGGGCGGCGACCTGGGACCTGGGGCGCGGCCACGGCCCGCTCGACCCGTTCGGGTGGTCCCGGTGAGCGATCCGACACGCTCCTGACCAGGGCGGAATCCCGGGAATCACAGAGGCCGGGCCTCACGGCCCGGCCTCTGTGTCCCCCCGGAATCCCCCATACTGCGGTGCGGATCGGTCCACTGGACCGGAACGCCCTCCCCCGGATGACGATCAGTTCGTCATCGACCGTCGCATTGTGAGGGATAGGGCCCACAATGTAAACAGATCGTGAACAGTTTTCCCGAGTAGTGCTCGGACCACCACTCTGCGTCACTTCCGGCCTGAACCTGGGCCGGTCCGAGACAGTGGGCTCGGCCGTCCGGTCGCCGCCGGCCGGCCGCTACCGTCGAGCCATGGATTCCCCGATCCCGCGCCGCCTGGCCCAGGCCGTCGCCCTCGGGCGGATCGGCATCGGCGCCACCGCCCTCGTCGCCCCCACGCTCATGACCCGACCCTGGATCGGTGACGCCGCCGGAGCCCCGCCCGCCCGCCTGCTGGCCCGGGCCATGGGTGGCCGCGACCTGGCCCTCGGCCTCGGCACCCTGCGGGCGCTCGGCCTCGACGACGCCGAGGCGCGCCCGTGGGTGGCGCTCGCCGGCCTGGCCGACGCCGTCGACGCCGTCGTCACGGTGGCGGCCTTCCGCCGGTTGCCGCGGCCGTCCCGGTGGGCCATCCTGGCCGCCACCGCCGGCGCCGCCGTGGTGTCCTTCCGGGTGGCGTTGGCCCTCGAGCCCCAGCCCCAGCCCGGGCCCCAGCCCCGTCCCGAGACCGGACCCACCACCATCTCCTCCGGGTCGTCCGACCCCGGTGGTGACCTGGACGCCCCGGCCGGGTGACCCCGGCCCGGCGGCCGGGCCGCCGGAGCCCGATCCGCCCCCGCAGGTAGCATGGGGGGATGGTCACGACGTCGCAGCCGAGGACCGACGACTCGGGCGGCCGCGGCGACGACGTCCCCCCCGTCCCCCGTTTCGAGCCCATGTCGGTGCGCGGTCCGGCCCTCATCGTGCTCGGACTGGCCGTGGTCATCCTGCTCGGGGGCACGTTGGCCGCCGCCCTCACGACCACCGGGCCGACACCCGCGGCCCGGGTGGCCGCCGTCACCCTGTCCGACGGCACCCACGTCACCTTCTCCCCCGGCACCACCCGGCTCCGGTCCATCGTGGCCAGCGGGCAGCCGCCGTCCGACATCCTGGCGAACCTCGGGGTGCTGACGACCTCGACGATCGTCGGCACCGTGGACGGCGACCAGGGCACGACGCAGTTCGACCGGACCGTGGACCTGCAGACCTCGGCACTGGCCCAGAGCCAGGTCATCGAGGCCTACCGCCTCTTCTCGGAGTCGCACGGCTGGAACGTCATCTACCAGGGCGACGCCCCCCAGGGCGTCGCCGGGTCCACGGAGCTGCTGGCCAAGAAGGGCAGCAGCGACGGCTTCTACTGGGAGATCGGCGTGGTCGCCTCCCCCACCACCGCCACCGGCTCCACCTCGTACTCGATCGAGGTGTTCGAGACCCCGGACGGCAACTGATCCTCGTCGGAGCCGTACCCCGAGGGCCCCTCGGCGGCATCGGCCGGGTCCTCGGACCGGCGGAACATCCACGCCCACAGGAACAGGTTGATCGGGTAGAGCAGGTAGCCGACCCGCGTGGCCGGTGCCAGCAGGATGGCGATGAGCATGACCCAGCCGGTCACCCGGGCCACGGCGGCGGCGTCCCGGGGCGGGTGGCGGTAGAGGTAGCGCCCGAGCACGGCCAGGCCCACCACCCCCACGGTGACCACATAGGCGCGGTGGATGCCGGGCAGCAGGGCGACGAGGATGTGGCCGGGCAGGGGGCTGGCCGCCGGCGAGGCCACCCCGGCCAGGCCGAGCGGGAACCGGACGACGTTGTCGATGAAGGCGGACGGGTTGTGGAGGGCGACCGGGAACACCACCGGGATGACCAGCGCCGCCACGGCCAGCGAGTACCGCCCCCAGGCCGGGCGGCGGCGTAGGTCGCTGACCGCGAACAGGGCCAACAGCACGAGGGGCCACGAGGTGAACTTGAGGGTGCTGGCGGCCCCGAGGGCGAGACCGGCCAGCACCGGTCGTCGTCGCTGGAGGGCGACCAGGCCGAGCAGCATCAGGGCCGCCACCGGCATGTCGTCGCCCCCCGTGGCCAGCGGCAGCGCGGCGGTGGGTAGGGCGGTGAGGGCCATGAAGGCCCGGTTGCGGGCGTCGGTGCGCGGTCGCATCCGGGTCAGGGCCATCACCGCCACCACCACCGTGAAGAGCAGGAACTGGATACGGGCGTCGGTGAGCCGGGCCTCGACCTTGCTCCCGCTCGAGAAACCGAACACCACCATGCCCGGCAGGTACGGGTAGTAGAGCTCGTAGACCGGGACGGCCCGCTGGCGGATCAGGATGCGTCCGTCGCGGTCGACCACCCGGTACGGGTCCTCGCCGTGGGCGGCCCGGACTCCGGCACGCTCCACCACCAGCACCTCGGGCTGGACGTGGAGGGCGGCGTTGCCCTCGGCCGCCCAGGTGACCTCGAGGGCCAGGGGGACGACCGTCGCCCCCAGCAGCACCACGAGGAACGCGGCACAGACGGGCGGCCTTCCACGGTCGACCGTTCACCAGCCGCCCGGCCTCCCGGTTGGCCCGGGCCCGGCGACGGGCCACCACCAGCATCCACACCGTGCCCACCACGTAGGGTCCGACGGCGAGCCGGCCCCACTCGCGGTAGAGCGGGATACTCATGGCGACCGCGGTGATCCCGGCGAAGACGGCCGACATGCCGTAGAGCAGGGCGTCGCGTTGATCGGCCGACAGGGACCGCAGCCACTCCCACGCCATCCGGGCCCGGGCGGCTCCCGGCGGGGCGTCAACCACCGATGCCTCCGACCGGCGCCGCCGGGCCGGGCGGGGCGGCCCCGGCTGCGTCCTCACTCGTCATGGAATCTGTACGGTACCCGCAATGGAACCCGACCCCCTGTCTCTCACGGCGAGCGGCGACGACGGCCCGCCGGACCCGCCCGACGGCCCCTTTCCCGCCTTCCTCGTCACCGCCTCCGATGACGGGGTCGAGGCCGGCGTGGGCCGGCTCGGCCCCGACGAGCTGCCGCCCGGGGCGGTGCTGGTGGCCGTGGACTGGTCGGCCGTCAACTACAAGGACGGGATGGTGGCCCGACCCGGCAACCGGGTGGCCCGGATCTCCCCCCTGGTCCCCGGTGTCGACCTGGTGGGCACGGTGGTCGCCTCGGAGGATCCCTCCTTCCCGGTCGACAGTGCCGTCATCGCCCACGGCTACGACATCGGGGTGGCACGCCACGGCGGCTTCGCCCGCTACGCCCGGCTCCCGGCCGAGTGGCTGGTGCCGCTGCCGAAGGGTCTCGACCCCCCGGCGCGCCGCCGTCCTCGGCACGGCCGGCTTCACCGCCGCCCTGTCGCTCCACCGCCTCGAGCACCACGGCCTCCGACCCGGCACCGGGCCCCTCCTGGTCACCGGGGCGTCCGGCGGCGTCGGCGGGATGGCCGTGGCCCTGGCCGCGGCCAAGGGCTACGAGGTGGTGGCGAGCACCGGTCGGACCGCCGAGCGGGAGTACCTCGTCGGCCTCGGAGCCTCCGACGTCATCGGGCGCGACGATCTCGTCGTCGAGCCGGAGCGCACCCTCGGACCCGAGCGCTGGGCCGGCGCCGTCGACTGCGTCGGCGGCGCCACCCTGGCCGCCGTGGTGCGGACGCTGCGCTACGGCGCCGCCGTGGCGGCCAGCGGCCTGACCGGGGGGACGGGGCTCGAGACCACCGTCTACCCGTTCATCGTGCGCAGCGTGGCCCTGCTCGGCATCGACACGGTGTCGACCCCGATCGGCGAGCGACGCGATGTCTGGCGTGACCTGGCCGGCTGGGTCCCGGGACCGGTGCTCGACGGCATGGTCGACGGCGAGATCGGACTCGACGGGGTGGCCGACGCCCAGGAGGCCATCCTGGCCGGACGTATCCGCGGCCGCCTGCTGGTGCGTCCGCACGACTGACGGGTCGACCGGCGATCGGCCGACACCCCGGTGACGGGCCCCGCTAGGAGGAGAAGTCCTCCGGGCGGATGCTGTCGAGGAAGCTCCGGAACTCCCCGACGATCTCCTCGGGGTTGCCGACCTCCTCGGGGGCGCCGTCCTCGTCCGACTCCTCGTCATCGTCCTCGTCGACCGCCAGCATGATCCCCTCGGCGTCCATCAGGTCGTCGGCCACGAACAGCGGCGCGCCGGTACGAACGGCCACCGCGACGGCGTCGGACGGGCGGGACGACACCGGGACCTCGCTCCCGCCGTGGCCGAGGACGATCTCGGCGTAGTAGGTGCTCGATCGCAGCTCGGTCACGACGACCCGCAGCACTTCGGCGTCGAGCGCCTCGAGCAGATCGCGGATGAGGTCGTGGGTCATCGGCCTCGGCGTGTCCATCCCCTGCAGGGCGAAGGCGATGGCGGTCGCCTCCGGCGTGCCGATGAAGATGGGGAGCGTGCGGCCCAGTCCCTCGGACTCCTGGAGCAGCAGGACCGGCGTGTTCGACTGGAGATCCACCCGAACCGCACGGAGCCGTACTTCGACCATGCCCCAAACCTACTCGGCACCGCTCCGCCGTGCGACGTGCCCGGCGCCCGGGGTCAGGGGGCGAGCAGGTCCCGGAGTGCGACCCGCAGCAGCGAACCACGCAACTGCTGGCCCAGCCGCGCCAGGTCCTCGGCGGTCTGGGTCGCCCGGGCCCGGGCCTCGGGATTGCGCTGACGCACCATCGGGATGACGACCTGCTCGATGAAGCCGGCCTCCCGGTCGGCTGCGTTCTTGTACAGCCGCAGGTGGCGCGCCTCGATGCCGAACGAGGCGAATTTGGCGGCCAGGTCGGCCACGGCGAGGGCGTCCTCGTCGAAGAACTCGACGCCGGCGGTGACGCTGGCGGACAGGAGCCCGTACTCCTGGAGCTGGACGACGTCCTCGACCGTCAGCCCACTCGCCGAGCACAGGTCCTCCATGGACAACGACGCCCCGCCCGGCGATCCCAGCGACACGGCGGTGGCACCGTCCCCGGAGGCGCCACCGTGACCGGACGTCGCCGGTCCCGGCCTCGCCGATGCCGGCGACGCGGGCGGGAGCCGGAGTGGGAGACGCCGGTCGGGAGGGCTTGGACGGCTTGGCCGCGGAGGCGCTGGGCTCGGCCCGCTCCGTCGACCCGTTGCCCCGCCCGTTGGCCGCGCCGACCTCGCCGGGATCGGCGGCCGCGCGGGCGGTGCGTCCGTCCGGAAGCGGCGGACGGGCCACGTCCGGCGGCGGCACCGACGGACGCACGGGCCGGGGCCCGGTGGCGGGCGGCGGGCTCCACCTCCGGCACGTCGGGCTGCTCCCCTCCGGACGGGACCGGATCGGGGACGGCCACCAGCCTCGGTGCGCCGGCCGTGGGACCCGACACGACGGGTTCCACCGGGGAGGTGGACGTGGCGGTGGACGTGGTGACCGTCGCGCCCGCTCCGGACGGCGACGGGGTCGCGGCCTCCACCGGGGCGCGGTCGTCGGTGGTTCCGGTCCCCACCCGGCCGGTGGCGGCGGCGTCGGCCTCGACGCGCTCGGCGACGGCGTCCGCGGGGGCCCCGTTGTCCTCGTCCAGGCGGTCCTTGATCACCTTCAGGGGCAGGAAGTGCTCGCGCTGCTGGCGGAGCACCCAACGGAGGCGTTCGACGTCGTGCTCGTAGAATTTGCGGTAACCCGACGGGGTGCGCTCGGGGTTGACCAGTCCCTGGCTCTCCAGGAACCGGATCTTCGAGATGGTCACGTCGGGGAATTCCTGGCGCAGCAGGGTCAGGACGTCGCCGATGGACAGGTAGGACCGGGAGCTCACTCGGCCGGACCCCGCAGGTAGACGAGCTTGAACTTGCCGATCTGGACCTCGTCACCACTCACCAGCGGGGCCTCGTCGATCCGGACCCGGTTGACGTAGGTGCCGTTCAGCGACCCGGCGTCCCGCACGCGGGTCACCTGGTCCTCGGTCAGGAAGACGGCGTGCTTGCGGGAGACGGTGATGTCGTCGAGGAACACGTCGGAGTCGGGGTGCCGTCCGACCGTGATCTCCCGCTGCTCCAGCGGGAAGCGGGCGCCCTCGTCGGACCCCCGCCGGACGACCAGCAGGCCCACACCCCGGGGCAGCTCGAGCTGGTTCCCGACCGGCGCCCCGCCGTCCGGGACCTCGCCGATCTCCTCCACCGGACTCATCGAGACCGAGGTGTCGGGGGCCGACGTCACCATGGAGGCACCGCAGGAGGAGCAGAAGTTGACGCCCTCGGGATTGCGGTGGCCGCACTGGTGACAGAACACCCCATCAAACGTAGCCGCTCCACGCGAGGCGCTCCCGGCCGCCGTTTCCGTGATCGGACTCAATCTTCCGTGAGCTGCCGGTAGGCGGCCGCGTCGAGCAGCGCGTCCACCGCGGCCGGGTCGGCCGGGGCGATCTCGCAGATCCAGCCCTCGCCGTAGGGATCGGCGTTGAGCTGCTCGGGCGCGTCCGTGAGCGCCGTATTGACCGCCACGATGTCACCGGCCAGGGGGGCGTAGATCTCCGAGACGGACTTGGTCGACTCGACCTCCCCGATCATGCCGCCCGCCTCGACGGTGGCGCCGGGGGTCGGCAGGTCCACGAAGACCACGTCGCCGAGCGCGTCCTGGGCGTAGTCGGTGATCCCCACCCGGACGCGGTCGCCCGCGGACCGGGCCCACTCGTGGTCGCTCGAATACCGCAGATCGTCGGGCACGTTCATGGCCCCGGACCCTACCCGACGCCCGACAGGGGTGCCTGCGGCCCGGGCGGTGACCGAGCCGCCCGCCGTTCAGTGGAGGAGCTGTTGGAGCCGGGTGGCGTACTCCGACGCGCGGGACTCCGCCTGCGACGCGCTGGGGGCCTCGGCCCACACGTGGGTGAGCGGTTCCTCGGGGTCCGGGAGCACCAGCGCCCATCCGTCGTCCTCGATCACCTTGACCCCGTCGACCAGCACCAGCTCCCGCCCCTGGGACCGCTCCACCAGGGTGCGCATGAGCATCCCCTTCTGGTCCCACGGCGTGTGGACGGCCTGGTGGGCGATGCGCACGGGCGGCATCTGGGCGACCACCTCCGAGAGACTCCGCCCGGTCGCGGTCAGCAGCGACATCAGGTTGAGGAGGGTGGCCGCGCCGTCGAACGCCGGCAGGAACGAGGGGAAGATGAAGCCGCCCGACTGGCTGGCGGCCAGCGTCACCTTCTCGGACCGGGCCACGTCCATGAGATGGGAGGCCGACAGCTTGGTCCACACGATCTCGGCACCGTTGTCGCGGCAGATCTTCTCGGCGGCGCCGCTGGCCGCCACCGGCAAGGCGATCCGGGCCCCGGGGACCGACTCGGTGATCAGGGTCACCAGCACCAGGAGGGCCTCGTCGTGGCTGAGCATGTGCCCGGTGTCGTCGACGATGTCGACGAACTCACCCCCGGGGTCGAGGACGGCACCGAGGTGGGCACCGGAGGCCCGGACCAGTTCGGACACGCGGGCGGCCGACGCCGGGCGGTCGAAGGCGACGGCCTGGGCCGTGTTGGCGTAGGGGTTGACCACCAGGACGTCGGCGTCCAGCTTGGCCAACAGGTTGGGCATCACGAAGCTGGACGTCCCGTACGAGTAGTCGAGCACCAGCTTGAGTCCGGCCGACCGCGCCGACGACAGGTCGACCGAGTCGATCAGGGCCTGCGTGTAGTGCTCCAACGTGCGCGGGGGGAAGCCGATGTCGCCGATCTCGCGGGCCAGCACCCGGCGGAAGTCCTCGCGGTGGTACAGGCGCTCGATCTTCCGCTGGGTCGTCTCGTCGACATCGATCCCGTCCTTGTCGAAGAACCGCAGCACCACCGACTGCGGGTCGTGGGGATCGAGGCGGACCGACACCCCGGCCGTACTGGTGGAGGACGTCACCTGGAATCGGGTGACCGGCACGGTGGCCGCCTCGAGGTCGTCCACGTTCACGCCGGCGGCGTTGCACCCGACCATGATGGCCCGCTTCAGCACGCGTGCCGCCCGGCTGGTGTCCCGGGAGCTGGTGACCGTCGCCCCCTTCTCGAGCGTGGACGCCCAGGCCATGGACAGGCGCACGGCGAGTTCCGGGCTGATGTCCACGTTGGCCAGCCCGCGCACCCCGTCCCGACCGAACAGCGACCGGGCCCCGCGGGACTCCCAGACGATCGACGAGTTGACCACCGCCCCGGCCTCGACGGTCTTGAACGGGTAGACCTTGACGCCGGCGCTGATCTCGGCGTGGGCTCCCACGAAGCACTCGTCGCCGAGGACCACCCCTTCCTCGCAGCGCACCCCCTGACGGAGGTCCGAGCCGCGGCCGAGCACGCTCCCCTCGATCCGGACGCCCGCGCCCAGATAGGTGTTGTCGTGCACCACCGACCGCTCGACCTCGGCGTTCTCGCCGATGCGGACGTGGCGACCGAGCGTGCAGAACGCCCCGAGGCGGGCGCCCGGACCGACCACGCAGTTGTCGCCGATCACCGCGGGACCCACCAGCTCGACGCTCGGGTCGATCTCGGCTCCCTTGCCCACCCAGATGCCCGGCCGCAGCGGGAAGCCCTCGATGTCGACCTGGACCTTGCCCTCCAGGATGTCCTGGTGGGAGCTGAGGTAGGCCTCCAGGGTGCCCACGTCCTCCCAGTAGCCGTCCGCCACGTACCCGTAGAGGCCCTTGCCGTCGGCCAGGGCGGCCGGGAACGACTCGCCGGAGAAGTCCACGACCTCCCCCTCGGGGATGTAGTCGAAGATCTCCGGCTCCAGGACGTAGATCCCGGTGTTGATGGTGTCGCTGAAGACCTGGCCCCAGCCCGGCTTCTCCAGGAAGCGCTCGATGGCCCCGTCCTCATCGGTGATGACGATGCCGAACTCGAGCGGGTTCTCGACGGCCTTCAGCGCCAGGGTGGCGAGCCCGCCATGGGCGTCGTGGAAGTCGACGACGGCGCCGAGGTCGATGTCGGTCAGGACGTCGCCGCTGATGACGAGGAAGCGCTCGTCGAGCTCGTCCTTGGCATTGCGCACCGAGCCGGCCGTGCCGAGAGGGGTCGACTCGGTGGCGTAGACCATGCGCACACCGAACTCGGACCCGTCACCGAAGTACGTGCGGATGGCGTTGGCCATGAACGCCACCGTCACCACGATGTCCTCGAACCCGTGCGTGCGCAGCAGGTTGACGACGTGCTCCATCATCGGGATGTTCACCATGGGAAGCATCGGCTTCGGCTGGTTGGAGGTGAGCGGTCGGAGCCGGGTTCCCTCGCCGCCCGCCATGATCACTGCCTTCATCTCGTCATCCTCACTTCGTCGGATCTTCGGTCGTCCCGCGGAGCCCCGGCACCGCTCATCCGCCAGTCGTCGGCACGCCGTCGGGGTGGCGTCCGGCGGCCAGCGCCCGGCGGGCCACCGGGACGTAGGAGGCCGCCGCCACCCAGGCCAGCGCGAGTCCGATCGAGCCGATGATCCATGCCGCCACGCGCACCACCTGCTGCCACCCCGCCGTGCCGTCCGAGAGGAGGAAGAGCGGATAGGCGGTCATCAAGGCGAAGGTGCCGGCCTTGCCGACCCACAGCACGTCGATCCGGGCCGCCCCGAGGGAGGCGAGGAGGAGGACGGCCCCCGACACCACGACCTCGCGGGCGATGGTGGCCACGCCGAACCAGATCGGCACGGCCCCGTGGACCATGATGGTGATCACGGCGGTGGCGACGAGCACGCGGTCGGCCACCGGGTCGAGGACCTTGCCCAGGGTCGTGACCTGGTGGAAGCGCCGGGCGACGTAGCCGTCCACCCAGTCGGTGGCGCCGAGCACGGCGAGCAGCACGGCGGCCCCGGTCTGGCGGTCGGCCCCGAACAGCAGCCACACGTAGAGCGGTATGCAGGCCAGGCGGACCAGGGTGACGACGTTCGGGACGGTGAGGATCCGGTCCAGGCCCGGGTCGGGCTCCCCCTCCTCGGCCGTCGCCACCATCGCTTCGTCGACCCCGTCCACGCGGCCGAGTCTACGAGCACGCCCGCCACCGCCGGGACAACCGTCCCGGCACGCCGTTCCACCGGGACCGGCGGGTGTGGCCCCGGCCGGGCGTCCGATGCGGGAGACTGGCAGGCGTGTCGGGCATCCGTGGCGTCGACCGGGTCATCGGGGTGGTCCTGCTCGTGGTGCTGGCCGGTCTGGTGGGCCTGGGCGTGGCCGACAACCACGGCACCTCGCCCGCCGGACCGCTGACCGGTCCCACGGCCGTCACGACGCCGCCCACGGCCACGCCGGAGACGACGGCTCCGCCGGCCCCGACCACGACGGTGCCGGCCGGCCCGACCACGACGACCACCACCACGACCACCATCCCCGAGCCGGTGGCGGGACCGGTCACGGCGGTGGGCGACTCGATCATGCTCGACATCCAGCCCTACCTGGCCGCCGACCTCCCGGGGGTCTCGGTGGACGGCCTGGTGAGCCGGCAGTTCGAGGCCGGTATCGCCGTGGTCCAGGCCGACCGGGCGGCCGGCACCCTGGGACGGGTCCTGGTGGTCGAACTCGGCACCAACGGATCGGTGACCCCCGCCGACGTCGACGCCATGATGCAGGCCGCCTCCGGGGTGGCGCGGGTGGTCTTCGTCAACGTCTGCGTCCCCCGGTCGTGGGAGGCCGGCGACAACGCCGTCCTGGCCGCGGCCGTGGCCCAGTACCCGGGGGTGGCCGTGCTGGCCGACTGGTACAGCCTGGCGTCGCTCCACCCGGAGTGGTTCACCGCGGACCAGGTCCACCTCAACCCGACCGGCGCCGCCGCGCTGGCCGCCCTCATCGCCCGGTACGCGTGAACCTCGACGGGGGCGACGTCCGGGCCCGACCGGGAGGGGAATCCCCCGCCCGATGACACCCCTCCCGCCCGATGCGGGGTTCGGCTCCCTCAGATCAACGGGCCGCGCGTCGTTCCGTCGTCGGTGGCGCCGAGTCCGGCGCGCCGGCGCACCAGGGCCTCGAAGGCGTCGGGGTCGTCCGGGGTGAGGAACGGGCGCACCCGTCCGCCGACGTCGAGCACGACCGCCTGTCGCTTGCGGGGCCGGCCGGGGTCGAAGCTCGCCCAGTACCCGGGATTCGCCGTACCCCAGATGCGGGCCCGCCCACGGGCCGCCGACAGGTCGACCCGCTCCGTCCCCCGGACGGTGGAGTACGGGATGTGCTTGGTCCCCCACGGGAGGTAGTAGCCCCGAACGGCGATCCCGGTGTCGGTGCACCGGATCCACCGGTCGGCATAGGCCGGGACCGGTCCCGACGGCGGGTCGGCAGCCATGCCGCCAGCGTAGGCCACGTCCGACGGACGTCATGTGCTAGTCAGTCCCCATGCCGCGCTTCGCCCCGTTCGCCGGCCTCCGGTACGACCCGTCACGGGTCGCACCGGCCAAGGTCATCGCCCCGCCGTACGACGTGGTGGGCCCCGCCGAGCGGGCCGCCCTGGCCGCCCGCCACAGTGCCAACGCCATCCTCGTCGAACTCCCCGAGCCGGACCCGCGTTCGGGAGGCGACCGCTACGCCGCCGCCTCCGCCCGACTGGCCGACTGGCGGTCGGAGGGGATCCTCGTCCGCGATCCCTCGCCGTCCTTCTACCCCTACGCCATGACCGCCCCGGACGGCTCGGTGACGCTCGGCGTCCTCGGCGAACTCGGCCTCGAGCCCGGCAGCATCGAGGAGGTGCTCCCCCACGAGGAGACCCTGGCCAAGGCCCGGAGCGACCGGCTGGACCTGTTGGCGGCCACCCGGTTCAACCTCTCCCCCATCTGGGGGCTCTCGCTCGCCCCGGGCCTTACCTCACTACTCACCACCGCCGGCCCGCCACTGGTCGCCGCGGAGGACGACGACGGGGTCCGCCACGAGCTGTGGAGGGTCGACGACCCGGGGGCGGTCGAGGCCGTGGCGTCGCGGGTCGGCTCGGCCCCGGTGGTGGTGGCCGACGGACACCACCGGCTGGCCACCGCCGTCACCTACCGGGAGGGCCCCGGGGCCGGCACTCCCGGGGCCGACGGGATCCTCGCCCTGGTGGTGGAGCTCTCCCCCGAGGTCCTGACGGTGGGGCCTATCCACCGCGTCCTCGCCGGACTGCCCGACGGGCTCGACCTGGTGGACGCCTTCTCCTCCTGGTTCGACGTGACCCGGGCCGGTGACTGCACCGAGCGCACCACCACGGCCCTCGGGGAGTCCTCGGCCTTCGCCCTGGTCACGCCCGGCGGCTGCTGGCTGCTCTCCCCCCGGGACGGGACACCCGAGGCGGCCGGCTCCGATCTGTACTCGTCGATGGTGGCGATGGTGCTGGCCGAGCTGCCCGACCACGAGCTGACCTTCGCGCACAGCTGGCGGGAGGCCGTCGACGTGGTCGCCTCCGAACAGGCCCAGGCCGCCGTGCTGGTGCCGCCGGTGTCCGTCCCCCAGATCGACGCCTGGGCCCGGGCCCGACGCCGGATGCCCCCCAAGAGCACCTACTTCCACCCGAAGCCCCGCACGGGCATGGTCTTCCGCGCCCTCGACCCCGACTGATCCGGCCGCCGGGGCGGCCCCCGCCGCCTACCGGTGCGCTGCCCCCGCCACTAGCCTGATCGGTCGACGCGCGGCGAGCCCACTCGGAGGGTCAGGTGGCACCAGGACGACGAGTGGGAGCGGGCACGGCGCTGGCCGTGCTCCTGATGGCGTCGGCGTGCGGTTCCCCCCAGTCGGTGCGGCGACGTGCACTCCACCACGACCACCTCGACCTCGACGACGACGACAACGACGAGCTCGCCGACCACCACCCTGCCCTCGGCCGTGCCCACCACCGTGCCCAGCCCGGTCGTGGCCGCGGCGGGGTGGGCCCAGCCCGCCACCGCCCTGGCCCCCGTCGGCGGCTACACCGGCGTGTCCTGCATCTCGGGGGTGTTCTGCGTGGCCGTGGGCGGCGGGGCCAACGAGGCCGACGCCACCGACTCGAGCGGCCCCGGCGTGGTCACCGCCTGGGACGGCGCCAGCTGGCAGCCGCCGGTCGACTATTTCGCCGCCCCATCGGGTGGACCCGCCGTCGCCCCCGAACTGGCCGGCATCTCGTGCACGTCGGGACCCCGCTGCGCCCTGGTCGACGGGTCGGGTCACATGTCGCTGGGCGACGGGACGACCTGGTCGCCGCCGGTGGCCCTGGCCCCCGCGGCGGGGGGCGTGGCCAGCCCCGAGGATCCAGGGCCCGGCCACGAGGGCTCCCGGTCGGCCGCGGTGTCGTGCCCCTCGGGCCAGTTCTGCGCCTACGTGGACAACACCGGGCACGTGGCCGTCCTGAACGGCAGCACGTGGTCGGCGCCCCAGGCCTTCACCACCGGTTCCGGTTCACCGCCGGTCGAGCTCTTCCAGCCCGGTCGGGTGGGCGTGTCGTGCCCGGCGGCGTCGGACTGCACCGCCCTGGTCGGCGACACCGTCCTCTCCTGGAACGGTTCCACCTGGTCGGCGACGGCCGCACCCTGGTCGACCTCCACGTCGGGGGACTCGGCCGTGTCCTGCCCGGCGGTCGGGACCTGTGTGGCCGTGCGCGGCGGCGACGTGTCGGTGCAGACCGCCGGCGGCGGCTGGTCGACCCCCCGCCAGATCGACCCCGCCGGACAGCTGGACGCCGTCTCGTGCCCGACCACCGCCTTCTGCATGGCCGCCGACGCCGACGGCGACGTGATGACCTGGCGGGGCAGCACGTGGTCGGCCCCCGTCAAGGTCGTCACCACCCCGGTGGAGTACCCGGGCGACGGGACCAGCCTGGCCTGTCCGAGTGACCAGTACTGCATGATCCTCACCGGGGACGGGGACTACGCCACCTACCAGGGCGACGATCCGACGGCCGGCGTCGCCCCCGCCACCTGAGCGCCCGGGATCACCGTCCGGGACCTCCGGGGTCGACACCGGCCAGTTCGGCCACGGCCAGCACCGTCCGCCAGTTCCGCGTGGTGGCCACCCGGCCGAGACGCCGCTCGAGGAACGCGTTCGACAGCTTCGCCTCGTGGTAGCCGTAGGGGATGTGGAGGAACACGTCGGCGCCCGCCACGGCCAGCCGCTCCGGAACGAACCCGGCCGCTGCCGTCACCACCTCGTCGACCCGCGCCGGGTCGGGGACCCCGTCGAGAAAGGTCACGTGGAGCTGCTTCGGGTCGTCGTCGAGGTCGACGAGCGGATTGCCCGCCACGGTCGCCGACCACTCGTCGCCCGTGCGTCCCACCACCGGCACGGTGAGGCCCGGGCCCGCGGCGACGGCGGCGGCGAGGGCGGTGGCCAACTCCCGGGCGTCCTGGTCCGACCGGCACACGACGTTGCCGCTCTGGAGGTAGGTGGAGACGTCCTCGCCGCCTACCTCCTCCACCAGGGCGCGCAGGTCGGCCATGGGCAGGCGGTTGTGGCCACCGACGTTGATGCCCCGCAGCAGGAGGATCCGGGCGCCCATCGGCTCGCCGTCCGGAGACCGTCCGTCAGTTCACGGTCCAAGAGGAGCCCGACCGCAGCAGGGCGGCGAAATCGCCCGCCCCGCGCCGCTCGGTCGCCGAGGCGATCTGGTCGGCCATCTGCCCGCCGTACTCGTCGTGGTCGACGTCGCGGAACACGCCGATCGGCGTCGGTTCGAACGGTCCCGCGACAGCCGGCTGAGCTGGAAGGCCAGGCCCGGGTTCTCCTTGTGCTCGTCGTGCACCAGCAGGGCGTCCTCACCCACGCTCGACACCTCGACCACCTCGACCGAGCCGTCGGGATCCATGATCACCCCGAACTGGCCGTCCGAGCCGAAGCGGATGGGCTCGCCGTGGACCAGCGGGATGAGCATGTCCGCCCGGTGGTCCTTGCCGGTGATCTGTTCGAAGGCCCCGTCGTTGAAGACGTTGCAGTTCTGGTAGATCTCGACGAAGGAGGCGCCCCGGTGGGCGTGGGCCCGGCGGAACGTCTCCATCATGTGCTTGCGGTCCATGTCGTGCGTCCTGGCCACGAACGTGGCCTCGGCGCCGAGCGCCAGGCTGAGCGGGTTGAAGGGGTGCTCGAGGGAGCCGAACGGCGTCGACTTGGTGACCTTGGCCACCTCCGAGGTGGGCGAGTACTGCCCCTTGGTGAGGCCGTAGATCTGGTTGTTGAACAGCAGGATGGTGATGTTCACGTTGCGGCGCAGGGCGTGGATGAGGTGGTTGCCGCCGATCGACAGCGCGTCGCCGTCCCCGGTCACGACCCAGACGTCGAGGTCGGGGCGCGTGGTGGCGAGGCCGGTGGCGATGGCCGGGGCCCGTCCGTGGATGGAGTGCATCCCGTACGTGCTCATGTAGTAGGGGAACCGGGCGGCGCAGCCGATCCCGGACAGGAAGACGGTCGACTCCCGCCGCACGCCGAGGTCGGGCATGAGCATCTGCACGGCGGCCAGGATGGAGTAGTCACCACACCCCGGGCACCAGCGCACCTCCTGGTCCGAGGACCAGTCCTTGCGGGTGGTGAGCGGCACGGGCACCGCTTCGGTCACATCGGTCATCGTGTCGACCCCTCTCCGTCGTCCTCGATCTTGCGCTCGGCGGCCAGCTCGTCGAGCAGCTGCAGGATGGCGGCCTCCATGGCCGCCGCCCGGAACGGGATCCCCGACACCTGGTTCAGCGACCGGGCGTCGACCAGGTACTCGGCCCGCAGCAGCCGGCTGAGCTGGCCGAGGTTCACCTCGGGCACCAACACCCGCTTGTAGCGCCCGAGCACGTCGCCCAGGTCGGCCGGGAACGGGTTGAGGTGGACCAGGTGGGCCTGGTCGACCTTGTGGCCGCGGGCCCGTACCCGCTGGACGCCGGCGGCGATGGCGCCGTAGGTGGAACCCCAGCCGATCACCAGGACCTCGGCGCCGTCCTCGTGGTCGACGTCGGTGGGCGGGATGTCGTCGGCGATGCCGGCCACCTTGGCCGCCCGGAGCCGGGTCATGCGCTCGTGGTTGGCCCCGTCGTAGGCGACGTTGCCGGGGCCGTCGGACTTCTCCAGACCACCGATGCGGTGTTCCAGGCCGGGCAGTCCCGGAGGGGCCCACGGGCGGGCGAGCGTCTCGTCGTCGCGCAGGTAGGGCCAGAAGTCCGAGGTGCCGTCCTCCTCCACATGGTTGGGGCCGGTGGCGAACGCCGGGTCGATGGTCGGCAGGTCCTCCAGGTCGGGCAGGCGCCACGGCTCGGTCCCGTTGGCCAGGTAGCCGTCGGACAGGAGCAGGACGGGCGTCCGGTACTTGACGGCGATCCGGACCGCCTCGAGGGTCGCCTCGAAGCAGTGCGACGGGGTCCGGGCGGCCACGATCGGCATCGGCGCCTCGCCGTGGCGTCCGTACATGGCGTGGAGCAGGTCGGCCTGCTCGGTCTTGGTGGGCAGGCCGGTGGAGGGGCCGCCGCGCTGGATGTCGATGATCAGCAGCGGCAGCTCCAGGCTGATGGCCAGGCCCATCATCTCGGACTTGAGGTCGATGCCGGGCCCCGAGGTGGTGGTGACGCCGAGGGCGCCGCCGAAGGCCGCGCCGAGGGCCGCCCCGATGCCGGAGATCTCGTCCTCGGCCTGGAAGGTGCGCACCCCGAACTGCTTGTGCTTGGAGAGTTCGTGGAGGATGTCCGAGGCCGGGGTGATCGGGTACGTGCCGAGGAAGAGGGGCAGGCCGCTCCGCAGGGAGGCGGCGATGAGTCCCCAGGCCGCCGCCGTGTTGCCGGTGACGTTGGCGTACTCCCCCGGCGCCAGCACGGCCGGCTTGACCTCGTAGGACGACTCGAACAGCTCGGCCGTCTCGCCGAAGTGGTAGCCGGCCTTGAAGGCCCGCTGATTGGCTTCCCGGACCAGCTCCTTGCCGGCGTACTTCTCGGCGATCCAGTCGAGCGTCGGCTCGACCGGTCGGGTGTAGAGCCAGCTGATCAGGCCCAGGGCGAAGAAGTTCTTGGAGCGCTCGGCGTCGCGCGGCTTGACCCCGAGGTCCTTGGAGGACTCGGTGGTGATGGAGGTCATGGGGACCTCGTACACGGTGAAGGCCGAGAGGGTGCCGTCGGCCAACGGGTCGGCCTCGTAGCCGGCCTTGGCCAGGCTCCGCTCGTCGAAGGCGTCCGAGTTCACGATGATCGTGGCGCCCTGGGGCAGGGCCGGGACGTTGGCCCGCAGGGCCGCCGGATTCATGGCCACCAGCACGTTGGGCGAGTCGCCCGGCGTGGAGATGTCGTGATCGGAGATGTGGACCTGGAAGGCCGACACGCCGGCCATGGTGCCGGCCGGGGCCCGGATCTCGGCCGGGAAGTCGGGGAAGGTGGCCAGGTCGTTCCCGAACAGGGCGGACGATGTGGTGAAGCGGTCCCCGGCGAGCTGCATCCCGTCGCCCGAGTCTCCGGCGAACCGGATGACCACCCGGTCGATCAGGTGGTGGTCATGGGGATGGATGGTGGTGTCGGACACCTGGCTCCTCTTCGTACTGCTCTACCGCTGGGGCGCCGGATCGGCCGGCGCCGTGACCGTGCCGTCGGCCCTCCGCCAGGCCCCGGGCACGTGGACACCCCGCGGGCACGCGGCGGTCCGCTCCGACACTACCGCCGCCCGGGGGTGACCGGACGCCTTTGTCAGGCGACCGTCACGTTGTCGTCGAGGTAGACGTCCTGGATGGCGTGGATGAGGGCGGCCCCCTCGTCGGTCGGACGCTGGAAGGCCTTCCGGCCCACGATCAGCCCGGCGCCACCGGCCCGCTTGTTGATCACCGCGGTGCGCACCGCCTGGGCCAGGTCGTCGGCGCCCTTGGACTCACCGCCCGAGTTGATCAGCGGGATGCGCCCGGCGTAGCAGTTCACGACCTGCCAACGGGTCAGGTCGACCGGGTGGTCGGTGGTCAGCTCGCTGTAGACGAGCGGGTCGGTCTTGCCGAATTTCAGGGCGTTGTAGCCACCGTTGTTCTCGGGCTGCTTCTGCTTGATGATGTCGGCCTCGATCGTCACGCCGAGATGGTTGGCCTGGCCGGTGAGGTCGGCCGACACGTGGTAGTCGGTGTCCCCCTGCTTGAACGCCGGGTTCCGCAGGTAGCACCACAGCACGGTGAAGAGTCCCAGGCGGTGCGCCTCGGCGAAGGCCTGCGAGACCTCCACGATCTGGCGGTCCGCCCCCTCCGAGCCGAAGTAGATGGTGGCGCCCACGCCCACCGCCCCCAGGTCGGCCGCCTGGCGGACCGATCCGAACATGATCTGGTCGTAGGTGTTGGGGTAGTTGAGGAAGTCGTTGTGGTTCAGCTTGACGATGAACGGGATCCGGTGGACGTAGCGCCGGGCCACGATACCCAGGCCTCCGAGCGTCGTGGCGATGGCGTTGCAGTCGGCGGCGATGGCCAGGTCACAGAGTTTGGCCGGGTCGAAGTAGGCGGGGAACTTGGCGAAGCTGGCGGCCGCCGAGTGCTCGATGCCCTGGTCGACCGGCAGGATCGACACGTACCCGGTTCCGGCGAGACGACCCGTGTTGTACAGGGTCCCGAGATTGCGCAGCACGGTGGGCGAGCGGTCCGAGTCCCGGAAGACGTCGTCCACGACGTTCGGTCCGGGAAGGGTCAGGTGCTCGGAGGGGAAGGCGGTGGCGGTGTGCTTCAGCAGGGACTCTGCTTCGTCACCCAGCAGCTGTTCGAGGTTCATGGCCGCGAGCCTAACGGGCGCCACGGGGTCGGTTCGGCGTCCGGCGGGGCCGGGACGGGGGGCCCAGCGACTCGAGCCGCTCGGCCACGTCGTAGGCCTCGGGATCGACGGCCTGCACCCGCAGGAACAGCTCGCGGGCCTTGGCCAGGTCGCCGGAGCGCTCCATCAGGTCGCCCAGCACGTACCACTGGCGGAGGTGCCGTTCGGCCGGGTTGCGCACCAGGCGACCGGCACCGGCGTCGACCAGCAGGCGCACGGCGCCGTCGAGGTCACCGAGGTCGGCCCGGGTGCCGGCCAGCACCAGGCGACCCTCGGAGAGGACCTCGGGATCGGGCGACCCCTTGCGCAGCTCCTCGTAGAGGGCCTCGACCCGCTTCGGCCGTCCGAGGGCGCGCTGGCAGTCCATCCGCACCGGGTGTTGGTCCACCGAACCGGTCAGCGTGGTGAACATCTCGAGGTTGGGCAATGCGGCCTTCCAGTTGCCCTGGTGGTACTGGGCGAGGCCGAGCAGCTCCCGGGGGGAGGGGGCGTTGGGCACCGCGTCGACCACGGTGCGCAGGATCCGGGCGGCATCGCGGTAGCGCTCGCGCTCGTAGGCGCCGATGCCGGCGGCCATGCGCTCGCTGATCCGGGTCCGCAGCATGTTCCAGTCGGGGCCCGCCGCGCTGGCCAGCTCCTGGGCGATATCGGCCGACAGCTCGTCGGGCTCACGCACGGTCCGGTGCGCCGGGGGGCGCGTCCGGTCCGCCTTCGGACCCGACCGGTCGTCCACCCGGACGAACTCCTCGGGCACGAACTCGTCGGTGCGGGTCCGGGTCCGCCTCCGACCCTCGGGGGTGTCGTCGTCCGGGCCGTGGTCGACACCGTCGCGTACGGTGCTGGCGCCGCGACGGGCCACACTCCCCCATCCCTTGCGGACCACCTCGCCCCGGGGGGACCGGTGGTCGGTGGGCCCCTCGGCACCTCGCCGGGCCATCGGACGGCCCGATCCCGGAGTACCGCTGCGATCGCCCCGGGCCGTCGGCGCACCGTCTCGACGCGGCGGGCGGCCGGCGCCCGAGCCGGAGGGGCGCCCGGCGCCCGAGCCGGAGGGACGCCCCGCACCGGAACCGGAGGGACGTCCCGTACCCGTCCTGGAACCGGACGGACGACCGGAACCCGAACCCGGGGGACGGCCGGAGGTCGAGCCGGACGGACGGCCCGAACCCGAGGTACGACCCGACCCGGCGGGCCGCCCCGACCCGGAGCCGGTCGGACGGGCGCTCCCCGAGCCCTTGGACGTCTTCCCCGGGCCGGCCGGACGGCCGGACGATCGTCCCGACGGGCGCGGCGGACCAGACGGGTTGTTCGGCGACATGACCGCAGTCTACCTGGGCCGGTGTCGATCCCCGGGTGGTCCGGGCGCCCCCTCGCCACCGCTCGCTTCCCGTACCCTGGACGGGGGCCGTGGAGAGCGACCCCGCCACCGCGACCCGCCATGAGACTCCGAACCACCACCGCCCGCTACCGGATCGTCGCCCCGATGGCGGCGATCACCGTCGCCCTTCTGGGCGCGGCCTGCGGCGGCACCGTGTCGGCCCCGCACGCATCCGCCCCCCAGGTCGGCCCCGAAGCCGGGGTCACCTCCCGCTACGGCACGGACACGGGCGACTCCGACCGGGAGACGTCCCTGGCCGCCGACACGGCGACCCGCACCTACGCCACGCTGGTCGGCACCTGGACCTCCGGCTTCGTCACCGCGATCGACACCCTCCAGGCCGATCTGGCCGCCGGCCACACCTCGGCCGCCGAGTCCGACGAGCTCTCCGCCCAGGCCGACTACGACACGTTCCGGGATCTCGACACCGGCACGGCCAGCTCGATCAACGCCTCCACTCTCGACGAGTTGGAGACCGAGGTAGTGCCCGGGGAGACCTTCGGTGGACTCCATGCCGTCGAGCGCGACCTGTGGGCCGGTGGGCCGGCCGTCTCCGACGCCGCCGGGCTGGCCGCCCAGGCACCCGTCGCGGAGTTTCTGCTGACGCGGATGCACCTCGGACCCGAAGCCATCGCCAGCGTGGCGGTGGACCAACTCACCTGGGTGGTGGACACCGCCCTGCCGTCGAGTCAGGAGCCCGTGTCCCACCTCGGCCTCGTCGACGTGGATGCCACCGAGGCGGCGGCCGCGGCGGCCTTCGGTGCCGTCGAGACCCTCGCCCAGCTGGTCGACCCCGCGCTCACCCGGACGGTAGCCGGCCAGTTCGCGACCCTCGGCACCCAGGTGGCAGCCCTCGGTGCGCCCACCACCACGCCGGACACCTCCGTCACCCCGGCCGCCCGCCTGGCCCTGTCCCAACAGCTCGACGCCACCGCGTCCACCCTGGCCCGTCTGGCCGGACAGCTCGCCCCCTTCGGCACCCAGGGGTCGCCGTCGTGACCCCCCGTCGACCGGGCGCCCTCTCGCGGCGCCAACTGCTGGCCGGTTCGGGACTGGCCACGGCGGCGCTGGTGACCACCACCGGACTGACCCCGGGTGAGGCGGTCGCCGCCACCACCGCGGCGGCCCCGGCCACCGAGCCGTTCCACGGCGAGCACCAGGGTGGGATCATCACCCCCGAGCAGGCCCGGCTGGTCTTTGCCGCCTTCGACGTCTCCGGCGTCGACCGGACCGGGCTGGCCGACCTGCTGGCCACCTGGTCGGACGCCGCCGAGCGCATGACCGCCGGACAGTCGGTGGCCGGACCCACCGACCAGTTCGCCCCGCCGGCCGACACCGGGGAGGCCGTCGGACTACCCCCCGCCCGCCTCACCCTGACCGTCGGCTACGGGCCGACGCTGTTCGACTCCCGGTTCGGCCTCGCCGGCCGGCGCCCCGCCGCCCTCATCGACCTCCCGCCCTTCGCCGGGGACGCCCTCGACCCGGCACTGTCGGGAGGCGACCTGTGCGTCCAGGCCTGCGCCGACGATCCCCAGGTCGCGTTCCACGCCGTCCACAACCTCGCCCGGGCGGGGCTCGGCGCCGTCACCCTGCGCTATGTCCAGATCGGGTTCGGCCGGGCCGCCGCTGCCGGGGACGCCGCGGTCACCCCCCGCAACCTCCTCGGCTTCAAGGACGGTACGGCCAATCTCGACCCGTCGGACCCGACCGCCATGGACGACTTCGTGTGGGTCGACCGGTCGACCGACCAGGCCTGGATGCGGGGTGGCACCTACCTGGTGGCCCGACGCATCCGCGTCCACCTCGAGGCGTGGGACCGCAGCACCCTGGGCGATCAGGAGCGCACCATCGGCCGGGTCAAGGCCAGCGGGGCCCCGATCGGCGCCTCCCGGGAGCACGCACCGCTCGACCTGGCGGCGCTCGACAGCTTCGGCGAGCCTCTCATCCCCGATGACGCCCACATACGGGTGGCCGCCCCGGCCACCAACGGTGGGGCCGCCCTGTTGCGCCGCGGCTACAGCTTCGCCGACGGGGTCGACCCGGCCACAGGAGAGTTCGATGCCGGTCTCTTCTTCATCTGCTTCCAGAAGGACCCGGCGCAGCAGTTCGTCCGGCTCCAGGAGCGCCTCAGCCACGAGGACGCCCTGTTCCAGTACCTCGACCACACCGGAAGCGCGATCTTCGCCTGCCCCCCCGGCCCCGGTCCGGGAAGGCCCTGGGGTCACGGCCTGGTCTGAGGACCGACCACCTCCGCTATCGGCGACCACCTCGATCCGGCGCCCATCGCCGACATCGGTGGACGGTGGATCACCGCGGACCGTCGTCCGCCCGGCCGGCGTCCGCGGCGAGGGCCGGATCCGTCAGGGTGGGTAACCGAACCGGACGAGGTCCTCCTGGAACCGGGAGGTGAGGAAATCGACGTCGTCAGGCGACAGCCCGCGGCGGTGCCGCTCACCGGTCGTGGTGTTCAGCGAGCGGAGCGGCGTCTCGGGCACCGCCAGGGTGCGCTGCACGTGGGCGACGTCAGCGGCGAGCCGCTCGAACCGCCCGACGAAGTCGACCAGCAGTTCGCCGTTCTCGTCGCACAACGACGACACCTGCGGCCTCATGCTGACCGCCCGGTCGAGGAGCGGATGGCGGATGAACTCGGAGAACGACGACGTCGCCCGGTACGCCATCATCTCCGGCCACCGCTCCCGCTCCAGTCGGGACCCGGCACTGCGGATCCGGAGGCGCTGCGCCAGGGTGGGCCTCGGGGGCGTGGCCCACCGCTCGACATAGCGGTAGAGCGACAGGGTCCGGTCGATCGGGTGTCGTACGAACGAGAAGGTGAAGTAGCGCGCCCAGCAGTCGGCGCCCAGGGCGTCCCTCCCCTCCCGGGCCGAGCTGTGCTTGCCGAGGACCGGCCCGCCAGCCCCCGGCGGGGGCGAACCCTTCACGACCCGGTCCCCCGCCTCCAGCACCGGACGGAAGGTGGCCGTGATCGACTCTCCGGCGGTCTTGTGGATGTGCACGAAGACGAATCCGCGGCTGTGACAGACGATCAACGCCCCACCTCGTCCGGGGTCGGAGGTCCGACCGGTGTCCGCCGGGCCTCGTCATCGCCGCGCACCACCGCTGTCGGCCAGGTCGGACTGCGCCTCATCGTGTGCGGACCGCGTCCGGGCCCCCTGGACGGCATCGGTCCAGCATCGCATAGCCATCCGTGCGGTCTCCCGCTCTCTCGAGGTGGGAACCGGCGTGTCCGGCGCCGGAGGTCATCGACCGGGGCGCCTTGGACCGGGCCCCGATCCGCGGCAGGCTGAGACAGTGCGCCCAACGACCCGCCTCCTGATCGTCGCGGCCCTGGTGGCGGTGGCCACCCTGGCCGCGGCCTGTGGCGGCGGCTCGTCGGCGTCCCCGACCACCCGCCCGGCGGATGCCACCCGCTCCCCCCACCGCGGCACCGGTAGCCAGACGACCGACGAGCACGGCCGCCCCTCGTCGCCGTCGCGAACCCGAGGTGCGGGCACGGCCGCGTCCCCCACGGGAGCCGGCGGGGTCGCGTCGGGCACCGGATCCTCCGGGTCGGAAGGGGCGACCGGTAACGCCGCCGCTCCCGGTCCGTCGGCGACCACGGCCCCGTCCGGAGCTCGTGGCGGCTCGGCCGGCACCACCGGGCCGACCATCTCAGGATCCACCCCCACCACGACCGGAGCCGCCACCGCGTCCACGGGGACGCTGCCCGTCATCGCCGCCACCTCCGACGGTGGATTCGTCTCGCCCGACCACCAGGTGGCGTGTCTCCTCGACATCAACCCCAGCGACCAGGTCCGCTGTGTGTCGTTCCCGGCGTCGGCCCTGGTGGTCCTGACCCCGGACGGCTCGCTGACCCGGTGCTCGGGCTCCTCCTGTGTCCTCGGCAGCCGCAATCCGGGCTACAAGGTGCTCGCCTACGGGACGGCCACCGGTACCGACGCGTTCCGCTGCGCGTCGACGACGGCCGGCATCACCTGTACCGCCCGATCGGGAGCCGGCTTCACCGTCTCGGGATCCGGACTCCGCACCATCGGCTGACACCCCGTCACGGAATCGATCCGACCCTTGGGACGCCGCTCGCCAAGAGGTCCTGGTCGACGAGCCGGGCGCAGACGCGAAGAAGCCCCCCGCAGAGCGGGGGGCTTCTTCAGAGAAATCCCGGCGGCGTCCTACTCTCCCAGGGGGCTACCCCCCAAGTACCATCGGCGCTGACAGGCTTAACTGCCGTGTTCGGAATGGGAACGGGTGTATCTCTGTCGCCATGGCCACCGGAAACTGTGCGCCCTCGGGCCGAGGTACGAGACCCGGAAGGGTCGACCTCGAGGCCCGGTGTGACCCCGAAAGGGTCACCCTGAGCGTTCCATAGCGAGCACGAGCAAGTTCCCAAGCCCTCGGCCGATTAGTACCGGTCAGCTGAATGCGTTACCGCACGTACACTTCCGGCCTATCAACGTGGTCGTCTGGCCACGGGCCTTACCAGGTTAACCCTGTGGGAGATTTCATCTTGGAACGAGCTTCGCGCTTAGATGCTTTCAGCGCTTATCCCACCCGAAGGTCGCAAATCAGCCGTGCCCTTGGCAGGACAACTGACACACGAGAGCTTCGTCCATCCCGGTCCTCTCGTACTAGGGATAGCCTTCCTCAAATCTCCTACGGCTGCATCGGATAGGGACCGAACTGTCTCACGACGTTCTAAACCCAGCTCGCGTACCGCTTTAATGGGCGAACAGCCCAACCCTTGGGACCGGCTTCAGCCCCAGGATGCGACGAGCCGACATCGAGGTGCCAAACCTTCCCGTCGATATGGACTCTTGGGGAAGATGAGCCTGTTATCCCCGGGGTACCTTTTATCCGTTGAGCAACGGCGCTTCCACAAGCAACCGCTGGATCACTATGCCCTGCTTTCGCACCTGCTTGACTTGTAGGTCTCGCAGTCAAGCTCCCTTGTGCCATTGCACTCGACGGCTGATTGCCAACCAGCCTGAGGGAACCTTTGGGCGCCTCCGTTACGTTTTAGGAGGCGACCGCCCCAGTCAAACTACCCACCTGACACTGTCCCTGACCCGGATAACGGGCCGAGGTTAGGGTTCCGGCACATAAAGGGTGGTATTTCAAGGTTGACTCCACACTGGCTGGCGCCAATGCTTCAAAGTCTCCCACCTATCCTACACAATATGAACTAAAACTCAATAGCAAGCTGTAGTAAAGGTCCACGGGGTCTTTCCGTCCTGATGCAGCTAACGAGCATCTTTACTCGTACTTCAATTTCGCCGGGTCTGTGGTTGAGACAGTAGGAAAGTCGTTACGCCATTCGTGCAGGTCGGAACTTACCCGACAAGGAATTTCGCTACCTTAGGACCGTTATAGTTACGGCCGCCGTTTACCGGGGCTTAGGTTCAGAGCTTCGCCCGAGGGCTAACCCTTCCCCGTAACCTTCCGGCACCGGGCAGGCGTCAGAGCGTATACATCGTCTTACGACTTCGCACGCTCCTGTGTTTTTAGTAAACAGTCGCTTTCCCCTATTCTCTGCGGCCCCTTCAGACTCTGGACGCGAAGTCCATCATCCTAGTGAGGCCCTCCTTCTCCCGAAGTTACGGAGGTATTTTGCCGAGTTCCTTAACCACAGTTCTCCCGATCGCCTTGGTATTCTCTACCCGCCCACCTGTGTCGGTTTGGGGTACGGGTTCCGTGCCAGCTCGCTAGAAGCTTTTCTCGGCAGCATGGGATCAGTGACTTCGCCTGGTGTGGCTCGGCATCGCGTCTCAGGAACATGGGGTCCGGATTTGCCTAGACCCCTCCCTACACGCTTACCCCAGGACAACCAACGCCTGGGCTCACCTACCCTCCTGCGTCCCTCCTTCGCTATCCGCCTCTGGGTCGGTCGGTTCGCCCCGAAGGACAGCCCCTTAGGACACCGGAATTGGATTGGGCGCGGACACGGAAGTACTGGAATATCAACCAGTTGTGCATCGACTACGCCTCTCGGCCTCGCCTTAGCTCCCGACTTACCCTGGGAGGATTAGCCTTCCCCAGGAACCCTTGGGCTTACGGCGGAGGGGTTTCTCACCCCTCTCTCGCTACTCATACCAACATTCTCACTCGACCACGCTCCACGACGGTTTCCACCGCCGCTTCTCTGCAGGATCGACGCTCCCCTACCACTCCCGCACCATGAATCCCGAACAAGTTCAGGTGGTACGGAAATCCGCAGCTTCGGCTATTAACTTGAGCCCCGTTACATTGTCCGCGCAGGACCACTCGACCAGTGAGCTATTACGCACTCTTTTAAGGATGGCTGCTTCTGAGCCAACCTCCTGGCTGTCTTCGCGTTCCCACATCGTTTTCCACTTAGTTAATAATTAGGGGCCTTAGCTGGCGGTCTGGGCTGTTTCCCTCTCGACTAACGAAGCTCATCCCTCGTAGTCTCACTGCCAGGCTCTAAAGCATCGGCATTCGGAGTTTGATTGGGGTCAGTAAGCTTGTAGGCCCCCTAGCCCATTCAGTGCTCTACCTCCGATGCTAAACGCCCGACGCTGCACCTAAATGCATTTCGGGGAGAACCAGCTATCACCGAGTT
>CAWJEK010000002.1:0-210000 GCA_963841885.1 uncultured Acidimicrobiaceae bacterium | reverse complement strand
GTCGAAGCCTTGGTGAGCCGTTACCTCACCAACAAGCTGATAGGCCGCGAGCCCCTCCCGAAGCGGAATCCATTTCCTCACCAAGCCATGCGACTCGGTGGGGATATCCGGTATTAGCACCGGTTTCCCGGTGTTGTCCCGGTCTTCGGGGTAGGTTGCTCACGTGCTACTCACCCGTTCGCCACTAGGTCTTCATCTGTATTGCTACAGACTGGACCTCGTTCGACTTGCATGTGTTAGGCACGCCGCCAGCGTTCGTCCTGAGCCAGGATCAAACTCTCCATTGAGACTCCGACCGAACCCGAGGGCCCGGCCAAAATCGAAGAGCCGACCACGAGGACACTGATCCTCGAGGTCAACTTAATACTGACAAAGAACAGATGTTGTTGTCCGTTCAATGCTTTGAATTGACTGGCGATCTCGAGTTTCCCCGCGATCGCCCGCACTGACTTTTGGCTATCACTATTCCGTTTTCAAGGAGCAACCGGGCACACACCGAAACGGCGTTGGTGCCGGAATGACCGCAGCGAGAGGCAGAGCCTCGTAACCGCAGTTGCCTGGCGCCACCCCTGGGGGCGTTCACCGGGACTAGTTACATTATCGCACTGGAGCCGGCGTGTCAATCGGTCCGATGTTTCCGGTCCGAGAAGGGCGACCCCGTGCGAGCAAGCAACTATACACACTCCGCCCCCACCGTGCTGGTCGTACCGGGCGGAACGGTGGGAACTCGTCCCGGCTGACCGAAGGTGCCTCCAGGGGCCGGTCATCCTCCCCCTCAGTAGCCCCCGGCCCGGGTGGTGGACGTGGTGGTGGAGCTCCCGCCGGTGTCCCCACCACCACTGGTGGGGATCACGTACCACTGGCCGCCGATCCCCTGCCCGGTGGCCTGGCCCGCCGCCGTGTCCCCCGCGTAGGTGTAGAGCGGCATCCGGTTGTACGTCACCTGGAGACTGCCGTCGGACCGGGCCACGGTGCCGAGGTCGGCGGCCGTCACCCCGGCTCCGGCCGCCACCCGGGTGGTGCCGGCGGGCACGGTCACGGGAGGCCAGGCCTGGGCACACGAACCGGTGCAGGTCGAGGGGCCGGTTCCGTCCGGCGTGTACCGGTAGAGCGTGTGTCCCGAACCCGACGTCAGGATGGTGCCGTAGGGAGGGACGGAGGCCGAGTCCACCGTGCCCGCCCCGCCCGCCGAGGTCGAGGCGGAGGTAGCCGCCGAGGTCGAGGTGGAGGTCGGTCTGGTCGTGGTGGTCGGGGACGACGTCGACGAGCCGCAGGCCGCCAGCACCACGGCCGCCCCGACGATCCCCCCGGCCACCCACCGGAGCCGCCGGGGTTGGTACCCCACCCGGGTCCTTCGCAGCTCCGTACCCGGCCTGGTTCGTGTCGGCATGGACCATCCTCCGCGTCGATCCCCCCGTGACGGGTCCGGTCTACCAGCAACTCCCGGGCGCCGTCCCGTCGGCCCGGTGCTACCCGAAGGTGAAGTCGTAGGCCTGGACGCCCCGGGAGACATCCAGGGTCAGGGTTCCCCGCTGGTACGCCCCCGGGCCGACCAGCTGGTAGAGCCGGGGGACGCCGGCGACGACCACGGTGCGCGTGGGGACCCCGTTGACCGAGACCTTCAGCGTGCCCGACCCACCCAGTACGAGGTAGACGTCATCCGCCTGGAAGTGCAGTGACAGGGTCGCCCCCGCGCCGGCCGTGGCGGCTTCCGAGCCGATGTCCCACGCACCGCCGAAGGCGAAGGTGTCCTGAGGCAGCGAGGAGGGTGCCTGGTAGTCGGCCATGGCGTCGGGGGTGACGCTCTCCTCGTACAGATTGGGCTCGCTGTAGTGGTACCCGAGGTAGCTCTCGGGCGTCGTCTGCACCTGCGGCGTCCGGTCGGCCACGTCGGTCCGGGGCGGGAGCACGACCCGGGGGTCGGCCGCTCGCAGGAGCTCACGGATGAACGACTCGGTCTGGGCGTAGTCACCCTCCCCGTCGTCCACGTGGCGCACCGTGCCGCTGGCGTCGATCAGGTATTCGGCCGGCCAGTACTCGTTCTGGTAGTTGTCCCAGGTGGCGTACTGGTTGTCGACGGCGATGGGGTACCGCACGCCCAGCTGGGAGGCGGCCGCCCGGATGTTGGGGACGTCGTGTTCGAAGGCGAACTCCGGGGTGTGGACACCCACCACGGTGAGCCCGTCCTTGGCGTAGGCGGCGTTCCAGGCCTCCACGTGGGGCAACGTGCGCTGGCAGTTGATACAGGAGTACGTCCAGAAGTCGACCAGCACGACCCGCCCCTTCAGGCCGGCGATGGAGAGCGGGCGGTCGCCCGGCGTATTGAGCCAGGTGGTGATGCCGGCGAAGGCCGGGGCGGGCCCGCAGTCGGCCAGCACCGGGCTCGACGGTGTGCAGTCCGACAGGGCACCCCCGGTGCGCTCGCCGGTGACCCCGGCCAGGGCCTGCTTGGCGGAGGCGTTCCCCTCGATGTGGGTCTGCAGGCTGTCGGTGAAGCCGGGCACCGCCCGCTGCAGCCCGTCGGTGAGGTTGAGCGACAGCACCAGGGCGGTCAGGACCAGCACGGCCCCGACGACCTTGCGGACGGCGGCGGCGTTGCGGCGCACGGCCCGCATCCGGGTGGCCAGATACTGCCCGGCCACCGCGAACACCAGCAGCGGCACGGAGACGCCGACGGCGAAGGCCACCGTCAGCACGACGGCACGCCAGCCGATGTGGTGCTGGGCACCGACGGCGGCGATGGCGGCCAGCACGGGGCCGGCGCAGGGCACGAAGACGAGCCCGAGACTGAGACCGAGGACGAACCCACCCCCCTCGGTGACCTCGCGTCCGGCGGTCCAGCGGGCGAACGGGCGCTCCAGCAGGTCCCCCACGCGGGGCACCAGGAGCCCGATCCCGAGGACACCGACCACCACGATGCCGATCCAGCGGAGCAGGCCGTCCGGCAGCCCCAGGGCGCTGAGCACCCAGGAGCCGACCAGGGTGGCCACCGAGAAGCTCACGACCAGTCCGGCCACCACGGCGACGGGTCGGCGGCGGCGACGGGCGGCGGCCAGTCGCTCCCGGGCGTCGGCCGCCGGGTCGGGAGGCACGGGGAGCGTCGAATCCGAGTCCCGGCCGCCGCCGTGGGTGGCCCCGGGAACGTGGCCTTCGGAGCCGCTCGAGCCGGCTCCGACCGTCGCCGGGACCCTCGCCGCGCCCGGGTCGACCCGCTCGTCGGAGGGGGTCGGCGGGTCGTCCAGTCCACTGGCCGCGCCGGAGGCGAATATCACCGGGAGCACGGGCAGGATGCACGGGGAGATCCCCGTCACCAGGCCGCCCAGGAATCCCACCAGGAGGAGGACGATCACCTGCCCAGCCTCCCACGGGGGTGGGGGACGCGGGGTGCGGCTGACCGGCCGTGGCGGGCCCGGCGGTCGACGGTTCGGAGGCAGGTGGCACCCCCTACCGTCCCGGGTGCGGCCGATACGCGTTACCCCGCCTGGGAGGGCCGCGTCGCCGGGCCCCTCAGGACAGTCCGGCCACGCGGATCCGGTCGGCGTCCAGGCGGTGGGCGAAGCGACCCATCTGGTCGGCCACCGCCGCGGGCCCGGCACTTCCGGGTGTCGTCCGGCGGGTCACGGCCACCCCCGGCTCCAGGAGGGCCACGGCGTCGCTGCCGAGCGCCGGATGGGCCTCCACCAGTTCGGCCAGGGGCACGTGGCGCTCGAGCGAGTCGTGGACCAGGCCGCCGACCACGCTGTGGGCCTGGCGGAAGGGCATCCCCTGCTGGACCAGCCACTCGGCCAGGTCGACGGCGGCCACCGACGATCCGTTGGCCGCCTCCTGCATCCGGTCGGCGTCGAACGTGATGGTGGCGTAGAGGCCGTTGAGCGCGGCCAGCGCCAGACGCGACTGGTCGACGGAGTCGAACAGCGGCTCCTTGTCCTCCTGCAGGTCCCGGTTGTAGGCGAGCGGCAGGCCCTTCAGCGTGACGAGCAGGGCGGTCAGGTTGCCGATGAGCCGTCCGCTCTTGCCCCGCGCCAGTTCGGCCACGTCGGGATTCTTCTTCTGCGGCAGCATCGAGCTGCCGGTGGCGAAGGCGTCGTCGAGGACGGCGAAGCCGAACTCCTCGGTCGACCAGAGCACGATCTCCTCCCCCATCCGGGAGAGGTGCACCCCGAGGAGGGCCAGGTCGAAGAGCGCCTCGGCTACGAAGTCACGGTCGGACACGGCATCGAGGGAGTTCTCGAACCTCCCGGCGAAGCCCAGGTCGGAGCCCGTGCCGTCCGGGTCGAGGGGCAGCGACGAGCCGGCCAGCGCCCCGGCCCCCAGGGGGGACACGTCGAGCCGGGCGACGGTGGCCAGCAGCCGGTCGACGTCGCGGGCCAGGGCCCAGCCGTGGGCCAGCAGGTGGTGGGCCAGCAGCACCGGCTGGGCCCGCTGCAGGTGGGTGTAGCCCGGCAGGTAGGCGTCGCCCGCCTCCTTGGACCGGGTGACGAGCACGTCCTGGAGGGCGATGACCTCGGCGGCCAGCGACGTCAGTTCACGCTTGGTGAAGAGCCGGAGATCGGTGGCCACCTGGTCGTTGCGGCTCCGGCCGGTGTGGAGCTTGGCTCCCACGTCACCGGCCAGCTCGGTCACCCGGCGCTCGACCGCGGTGTGGATGTCCTCGTCGTCGGGCACGAAGGCGAACGTCCCGCGTCGAGCTCGGACTCCACCTCGTCGAGGGTGTCGAGCAGCACGGTCACCTCCTCCTCGGTCAGGAGTCCGCCCCGCCCGAGGCCCCGCACGTGGGCCCGCGAGCCGGCCAGATCGTCCCGCGCCAAGCGGCGGTCGACGTCGATGCTGACCGAGTAGTCCATGACCACGTCGGCGGTGCCCCCGCTGAGGCGGCCGTTCCACAGGGTCATCGCCCGGAACCGCCGTCCCGGCCGACCTGGACGGCCGACCAGGTGGCCACCCCGAGGCCCCAGAGGCGCACGAAGCCCTCGGCGTCCTGGTGGCGGAACGTGTCGGTCACGTCGTAGGTGGCGAGACCGTGGTCGTAGAGGCTGACCGGGCTGCGCCGGCCGACCACCCAGCAGCGGCCCGCGTCGAGACGCAGGCGGACCTCGCCGGTGACGTACCTCTGGGACTCGCGGAAGAAGGCGTCGAGGGCCTGCTTCAACGGACTGAACCAGAGGCCGTCGTAGACCAGTTCGGCCCAGCGCGGCTCGAGCCGGAGCTTCTCGTGGTGGAGGTCCCGCTCGAGCGTGAGGTCCTCGAGGTCGGCGTGGGCCAGCAGCAGGGCGAGCGCCGCCGGGCATTCGTACGCCTCGCGGCTCTTGATGCCCACCCGTCGGTTCTCGACCATGTCGAGCCGGCCGAACCCGTAGGAGCCGACGACCCGATTGAGTTCGGCGATCAGCGGCTCCGGGGACAGCGACGCCCCGTCGAGGGAGACGGGCACGCCGGACTCGAAGCCGATCACGATCTCGGCGGGCTCGGTGGCCGTGGGCCGGGTCATCGTGTACACGTCCTCGGGCGGACGGTTCCACGGGTCCTCGATCACCCCGCACTCGATCGCCCTGCCCCAGAGGTTCTCGTCGATGGAGTAGAGCTTCTCCTTGGTCACCGACAGCGGGATGTCCCACTTGGCGGCGTATTCGATGCAGGCCTCCCGGCTGAGGCCCCAGACCCGGGCCGGGGCGATCACCTCGAGGTCGGGGGCGAGGGCGCGGGTCCCCACCTCGAAGCGGACCTGGTCGTTGCCCTTGCCGGTGCAGCCGTGGGCCACGTGGGTGGCTCCGTGCTTGCGGGCCTCGGCCACCAGGTGCTTGACGATCACGGGCCGCGACAACGCCGACACCAGGGGGTACTTGCCCTCGTACTTGGCGTTGGCCAGCAGGGCGGGCACGCAGAAGTCCTCGGCCATCTCGGCCCGGGCGTCGACCACGGTGGCCTCGACGGCGCCCGCCGCCAGGGCCCGGTTGCGGATGGCGTCCCAGTCCTCGTCCCTCGCATCGGCGGCCTGGCCGACGTCCACGGCCACCGCGATGACCTCGACGCCGTGGTTCTCCATCAGCCATCGCACGGCCACGGAGGTGTCGAGTCCCCCGCTGTAGGCCAGCACCACACGTTCGCTCATCGCACACCCCTCGGTTCGTCGGTCGTCATCTCGGTCGCTAGGTCCTGCGTGTCCCCGGGCGGCTCGAGGCCGGAGAGCACGGCCAGCCGGTGGGCCACGGCCGCCCCCCCGGTGGCCTCCGAGGCCACCACCAGGACGGTGTCGTCGCCGGCGACCGTCCCGATCACCCCGGCGAATCCGCTCCGGTCGAGCGCCGAGCCTACGACATGGGCGGAACCCGGCGGGGTGCGCAGGACGATGAGGTTGCCGGAGTGGTCGGCCTCGACGACCCACTCCCCCAGGACCCGGCGCAGGTGGTCCTCGGGGGCCACCTGGTGGGACGGGAGTTCGGGCAGCGCATAGGCCGTGTCACCACCGGGGAGGCGCACCTTGAGCGCGCCCAGTTCCTCCAGGTCCCGAGAGACGGTGGTCTGGGTGGCGTCGATCCCCTCGTCGGCCAGCAGCTCGACCAGATGGGCCTGGCTGCCCACCGCGCTCGACTCCAGCAGGCGGGTGATCCGGTGCTGGCGCTGGTGCTTGGTCACCCGGGCCACGTCGCCCCCTCCGCCGTCACCCAGGCGAGGAGGCCCCGCATGGCGTGCATACGGTTGGCCGCCTGTCGCCACACGACGCTGCGCGGACCGTCCACCACCTCGGCGCTGATCTCCTCCCCCCGGTGGGCGGGCAGGCAGTGCAGCACCACGGCGTCCGGCGCGGCGGCGTCCAGGAGGGCGGTGTCCACGGTGAACCCCCGGAAGGCCTCCAGGCGGGCCAGCTGCTCGTCCTCCTGTCCCATCGAGATCCACACGTCGGTGTAGAGGGCCGCGGCGCCGTCGGCCGCCTCGAAGGGGTCGTCGGTGACCGTCAGGTCGCCACCGAGGGAGCGAACCAGGGCCACGTCCTCGGCCGGGGGCTGGTACCCGGCCGGCGAAGCGACCCGGGTCGGGACGCCGACCAGGGCGGCGGCCAGCGCCAGCGAGCGCCACACGTTGTTGGCGTCGCCGATGTAGGCGACGGGGCGCCCGGGCAGGGCGTCCCCGAAGACCTGGCGCAGGGTGATCAGGTCGGCGACCGCCTGGCACGGGTGGGCCCGGTCGGAGAGCAGGTTGACCACCGGCACGGGCACGCCGGCGGCATCGAGGGCGTCCCGCATGCGCTCCAGCGAGCGGTGGTCCATCACCCGGGCACAGACCACCCGGTGGAAGCAGGCCAGGGTGCGGGCCACGTCCTCGGCCGTCTCCCGGGTGTCGATCCCCACCTCGGCCCCCTGGATGTAGACCGGATGGCCCCCCAGGGCCACGACCGCCAACTCCGAGCTGCTGCGGGTGCGGGCGGAGGGCTTCTCGAACACCAGGGCCACGCCGCGCCCCTCCAGTGGGCGCGGTAGCGAGGCCGGGTCGGCTGCGGCCGAGGCCAGCACCGACTCCAGTCCCTGGCGGCCGAGGTCGTCCACGTCCAGGACGTGGCGGGTGGCCCCGGTCGGCACCGATTGCGGGGTGGCCTCAGGCACGGCGGCCGCCTCCCTCCGGTTCGTGGCCGGCCCGCGACCGGGCGTCGGCCGTCAGTCGGGCCAGGATCGGGGACAGCAACGCCACCGCCCGGTCGATGTCGGCGTCCGACACCAGCAGCGACGGTGCGAAGCGCAACGAGTCGGGACGGGGGGCGTTGACCACCAGGCCGGCCCCGAGCGCCTCGGCACAGGCCGCGCCGGCGACGTCGTCGACCAGCACCGCGGCCAACAGCAGCCCCTCCCCCCGGACGTGGTCGACACCGGGAAGGCGTTCGAGTCCGGCGCGAAGCCGGGCGCCGGCGGCGGCCGCCCGGTCGGGCACCGCCTCCGCCTCCATGACGGCCAGGGTGGCCCGGGCCGCCGCCATGGCCAGGGGCTGGCCGCCGAAGGTGCTGCCGTGGTCGCCGGGCACGAAGGCCGCGGCCACCTCGGCGCGGGCCCAACAGGCCCCCACCGGCATGCCGTTGCCGAGGGCCTTGGCCATGGTCACGACGTCGGGCTCGATGCCCAGGTGCTGGAAGGCGAACCAACGCCCGGTGCGACCGAGGCCGGTCTGGATCTCGTCGACCATGAGCAGAACGTCCCGCTCCGAGCAGATCTGGCGCAGGCCGCCCAGGTAGTCCGACGAGGGGACGATCACCCCCGCCTCCCCCAGGATCGGCTCGACCAGGACGGCGGCCACGTTCGCCGGGTCGACGGCGCGGTCCATGGCGTCGATGTCGCCGTAGGGGACGTCCGCGAACCCTTCGGGCATGGGGGCGAACGCCGCCTGCTTCTCGAACTGCCCGGTGGCGGCCAGCGCCCCGAGGGTGCGGCCGTGGAAGGCGTCGTCGGTCGCCACCACACCGAACCGGCCCGGCCCGGCCCAGCGACGGGCCAGCTTGAGCGCGCACTCGTTGGCCTCGGCCCCTGAATTGGCGAAGAAGACCTGGCCACCGGCCCGCTCGGCGCCACCGCCGATCAGCCGGTCCAACGTCACGGCCACCTCGGGGCCCACCACGTTGCCGAACAGGTTGGAGACGTGGCTGAGGGTCCGGGCCTGGGTGGCCACCGCGTCGGCCACCTCGGGGTGGGCGTGCCCGAGGGAGGTGACGGCCAGGCCGGACAGGAAGTCGAGGTACGGACGGCCGTCGGTGTCGAACAGGGTGCTGGCCTCCCCCCGCACGAAGGTGACGGTCGGCTCCGCGTAGTTGTGCATCAGGGCCGAGCGGTCGACGGGTGCCGCCGCGTCCGTCCCCGGGGCGCCCGTCACAGGTCCACCCCGACCATCGTGCCCACGCCCTCGTCGGTGAAGAGCTCGAGCAGCAGGGCGTGCGGGGTCCGCCCGTCCAGGATGTGGGCGCGCCGCACGCCGTGGCGCACGGCCCGGGCGCACGCCTCCACCTTGGGGATCATCCCGCCGTTGGCCGCGCCCGACGCCACCATGGCGTCGAGCTGCTCGGCCGTCACCCGGTGCATCAGCGACGCCGGGTCGTCCGGGTCGGCGCGCAACCCGGCGACATCGGTGAGGAATATGAGCTTCTCGGCCTTCAGCGCGGCGGCCAGGGCCCCGGCCGCCGAGTCGGCGTTGATGTTGAAGGCCTGGCCCGAGGCGTCGGTGCCGATGGTGGCCACCACCGGGATCAGCCCCTGGGCGAGCAGCTGCAGGACGATGGTGGGGTCCACGGCCACGACGTCGCCCACGAATCCGAGGGCCTCGGAGCGCGCCGTGGCACTGATCAGGTTGGCGTCCTCCCCCGACAGGCCCACGGCCAGGGCGCCGTGCACGTTGACGGTGCTCACGATGTCGCGGTTGACCTTCCCGACCAGCACCATGCGGACGAGGTCGATGGTGTCGGCGTCGGTGACCCGGAAGCCGTCCTGGAACTCGGCGACCTTGCCGACCCGCTCCATCAACGCGCCGATCTGGGGGCCTCCGCCGTGGACGACCACGGGGAGCATGCCGACCGAGCGCATGAGGACGATGTCCTCGGCGAACGAAGCCAGCGCGGCGTCCTCGTCGACCACCTCCTCACCCGGTTTGGCCCGGAGCACGTTCCCGCCGTATTTGACCACGACCACCTTGTCGAGGAACCGGCGGATGTACGGCAGCGACTCCACCAGCACGGCGGCCTTGGCCGCCGCCGAGGGATCGGCGACCGGGAGGGGGCTCACGAGGTGGTCCGGTTCTCGTCGATGTAGCCGTAACCGAGTTCCACGCCCATCACCACACCGGTGCCGGCGGCCAGGCCCAACCCGCACTCGATGGACACCAGCGAGCCGACCATGTGGGCCGCCACCGCGGCGCCGTCGTAGGGGACCTCGACACCGCCCCGACAGACCGTCGTCCCGCCGTAGGCGATGGTCAGCCGGTCCATGTCGAAATCGACCCCGGCCGATCCCAGCTCACTGGCCACCCGACCCCAGTAGGGGTCGGCGCCGTTGACGGAGCACTTGACCAGCAGCGAGTCGGCGACCTTGCGGGCGGCCCGGTGGGCCTCGCCGTCGGAACGGGCCCCGGTGACCTGGACCTGGAAGATGCGTTCGGCCCCCTCGGCGTCCGCCGCCATCTGGCGGGCCAGGTCGGCGCAGACCTCGGTGACGGCGTCGGCGACCAGGGTCGGGTCCCCCGGCCCGGCGCGCCCCGAGGCCATGAGCACCACCGTGTCGTTGGTCGACGTGCAGCCGTCCACCGTCATGGAGTTGAACGAGTCGTCCACCGCGGCGCGCAGGATGTCGGCCAGGGGTCCGGGCTCGACGGCGGCGTCGGTGGTGAGGAAGGCGAGCATGGTGGCCATGTCGGGGGCCAGCATCCCCGCCCCCTTGGCCATCCCGGCGACGGTGAAGTCCGGGTAGGAGACGAGGGCCTCCTTGCGACCGGAGTCGGTGGTGAGGATGCCGGCGGCGGCGTCGGCGGCGGCGGCGTCGCCCCCGGCCCGGGAGGCCACCAGGGTCGGGACGCCCGGCTCGATCACGTCCATCGGCAGGGGGATGCCGATGAGCCCGGTGGAACACACCAGGACCTCCTCGGGCGCCACCCCCAGGGCCTCGGCGGTGAGCCGGCACATGGTGGCGGCGTCGGTCCGTCCCCGGTCGCCGGTGGCGGCGTTGGCGTTGCCGCTCGACACCAGGACGGCGGCGGCCCGACCCCCGGTGGCGGCCAGGTGGCGGCGGCTGACCTGGACGGGGGCGGCACAGGCCAGGTTCCGGGTGAAGGTGGCGGCCGTCGGCACCGGCCGGCCGTCGTCGGTGGCCACCAGGGCGAGGTCGAGGGCCCCGGAGGCCTTGATGCCGCTGGCCAGTCCGGCGGCCACGAAGCCGGCGGGCGTGGTGATGCTCATGGGTAGACCCCCACCAGGGGGAGTCCGGCGCCCTCGGGCAACCCGAGTGCCAGGTTGGCGCACTGCACGGCCTGGCCGGCGGCGCCCTTGATCAGGTTGTCGATGGCCGACAGTACGACGACCCAGCCGGTGCGCGGGTCGACCCGGACGGTCAGGTGGGCGGTGTTCGAGCCACTGGCCGCCTTGGTCGAGGGCGGCGCGTCGCCGACCACGACGAACGCCTCGTCGTCATAGCGGTCGTGCAGGAGTTGCATGGCGTCCTCCGTGGTCAGCCGGCCGGGGTCGGCGGGTCGGGCGTAGCAGGTGGCCAGGATGCCCCGCACCATGGGGGCCAGGTGGGGCGTGAACAGGACCGGCGTCCCGAGTCCCTGTTCCATCTCGGCGGTGTGGCGGTGGTCCAGCAGACCGTAGGCCACGAAGTCCTCGTCGACGGCGGCGAAGTGGAGGTTCTCCCTGGGCGCCCGCCCGGCGCCCGAGGTGCCGCTGGCGGCGTCGACCACCACCGGAGGCCCCCCGTCGGCGGGCAGGGCGAGGGCACCGGCCCGGACCAACGGCGTCAGGGCCAGGAGCGCGGCCGTCGGGTAGCAGCCCGGCGCGGCGATGCGCGTGGCGCCCTCGAGGTCGGCCCGGTGGAGTTCGGGCAGACCGTAGACGAAGGAGTCCAGTAGCCCGGGTGCCCGGTGCTCCTCGCCGTACCAGGCGGGGTACAGCGCCGGGTCGGAGAGGCGGAAGTCGGCGGCCAGGTCCACGATCACGCCCACCCGGTCCACCAGGTCCGGGACGAGGTCCTGGGACTGGCCGTGGGGCAGGGCCAGGAACACCACGTCCAGACCGTCGAGGGCGGCGGTGTCGGTCGGGCCGTACTCGAGGCCCGGGTAGGCGGCGGCCAGGGACGGGGTGTGGCTGGCCACCCGCTCGCCGGCCGAGGCGCCCGCCTGGGCCACCGACACCTCGAGATCCGGGTGCCCGGCGCACAACCGCAGCAGCTCGGCACCGCCGTACCCGGAGGCGCCGACGACTCCCACCTTCCTGGGCGATCCCGACATCTTGCAAGTCTATGCGCAACTGCGCATGAATATGCAAGTACCCGCCAACCAGCAGGTCCAGTCGTGATCGGCCGGTGGCGGTCCGGGCGGCGGCCGGACGGCCGGTAGGTTGCATCGCATGGACCGCGCCGCCGCCTTCGCCGACGCCCTGCCCCTCTCCTTCTGGCTCGACGACCCGGCCGCCCCCGAGCCGGCCCGTCCCCTCGTCGGGGCCACCCGGGCCGACCTGGTGATCGTCGGCGGTGGCTACACCGGGCTGTGGGCCGCGCTGCTGGCCAAGCGGGACGACCCGTCCCGCGACGTCGTGGTACTCGAGTCCGACCGCTGTGGCTGGGCCGCCTCGGGCCGCAACGGCGGGTTCTGCGCGGCGAGCCTGACCCACGGGCTGGCCAACGGGATGGAGCGGTTCCCCGACGAGGTCGCCACCCTCGAGCGCCTCGGGCGCCAGAACCTCCAGGCCATCGGCTCCACCGTGACGGCCGAGGGCATCGACTGCGACTTCGAGCTCACCGGCGAACTCGACGTCGCCACCGAGCCCCACCAGGTCGCCTGGCTGCGGGAGGCCGAGGCCCTGGCCCAACGGCACGGGAGCCACCCCGTGTTCCTCGAACGCGACGAGTTGCAGGCCGAGATCCACTCACCGACCTACCTGGCCGGGCTGTGGGAGCCGGACAGCTGCGCGCTGGTCAACCCCGCCCGACTGGCCTGGGGCCTGCGGGCGGCGTGCGAACGGGCCGGGGTCCGCATCCACGAGCACACCCGCGTGGAGGGCCTCGCACCGGCCGGCTTCTCCCCGGCCGACCCCATGGTGGTGCGCACCACCCACGGGACGGCGACGGCCTCCCGGGTGGTACTGGCCACCAACGCCTCGCCCTCCCCGGTGAAGCGGCTGCGCAAGTACATCGTCCCGGTCTACGACTACGTACTGATGACCGAGCCGCTCACCCCGGTCCAGACCGAGGCGATCGGGTGGGAGCGCCGCCAGGGCATCGGGACCTCGGGCAACCAGTTCCTCTACTACCGGCGGACCGCCGACGACCGCATCCTCTTCGGCGGCTACGACGCCATCTACCACTACGGCAACGCCATGGGCGCCTCCCTGGAGCAGCGGCCGGCATCCTTCGAGCGGCTCTCGACCCTGTTCGCCGAGACCTTCCCGGCGCTCGAGGACGTCCGCTTCACCCACGCCTGGGCCGGAGCCATCGACACCTGCTCGCGGTTCTGCGCCTTCTTCGACCGGTCGTTCGACGGCCGGGTGGCCGCCGCGGCCGGCTACACCGGTCTCGGCGTGGGGGCGTCGCGCTTCGGCGCCCGGGTGGCCCTCGACCTGGTGTCGGGGCACGAGACCGAGCTCACCCGCCTCGCCTTCGTGCGGTCGAAGCCCATCCCGTTCCCCCCCGAGCCGTTGCGCTCCGTCGGCATCAACCTGACCCGCTGGTCACTGGCCCGGGCCGACGCCCACCAGGGCCGGCGCAACCCATGGCTGCGCGTCCTCGACCGGGTGGGACTCGGCTTCGACTCCTGAACCGGCCGGCCGGCACCGGACCGTCGTCAGCCTTCGTCGCGGTAGCGCGCCACCAGCTGTCGGGAGATCCCGAGCCGTTCCCCGAGCTGGATCATGGTCATCCCCTCGGCGAGGGCGAGGCGGATCATCGCGCCGCGACCGACCCGTCGCGCCGCGTTGGTGCGGTCCAGCGCCTCGGTGAGTCGGGGGATGACACCGGCGGTGCCTCCCCGCGACAGGATCGTGGTCATGGTGTAACCCTCGCCCAACAGCAGCAGAGAGGTCGCCAGCTCCTCCTGCATCTGACGGCACGCCTCGACGAGCCGTTCGAGTTGGGCGATCTCCTCGGTCGCGCCCTCCACCACCGCCTGCCGTTCTTCGTCTGTCGCACCCACGCCTGCGACCTCCTTCGTCGGACCGTCGTGTCCCGGTCTAGTGTTGCTCAAGACACACAACCCAAGGAACTCAGGTGCACGCTAACTCGCCGTTGACCGTCCGGGGTCGGATGATGCTCGTGGAACGCATCGGATCGGGCCGTCCCATAGCCCATGTGGCCGCCGAGATCGGGATCTCCCGCAAGACGGCTACCAAGTGGTGGCGGCGGTTCCAGGAGGAGGGCTCGGCCGGTCTGGAGGACCGCTCGAGCCGGCCTCGGCGGTGCCCGCATCGCACTCCGGCCAGCGTCGAGGCCGAAGATCCTCCGGCTCCGGCGCCGACGCAAACTCGGTCCGGCCCGGATCTCGGGCATCCTCGACGTCCCGGCCTCCACCGTCCACCAGGTCCTGGTCCGTGCGGGCATCAACCGGATCGCCTGGATGGACCGCCCGACCGGGCAGGTGATCCGCCGGATCCACACCGAGCGGCCCGGCGAGCTCGTCCACGTGGACGTGAAGAAGCTGGGTCGGATCCCGCCCGGCGGCGGGTGGAAGATCGGGGATAAATGCACGGAGACGCGGGCCGTACCCACCGCCGGTGGACAGCCCGCCCGGGCCGGAGGGCGGGGAGCTCCCCGTAGCATCACCCCATGGAGTGCGACCGATGATCGACTGGCTCTTCCGCGACCGCACCACCGGTCATCTGACCGTCGTCCAGCGACCGAACGTCCCCCTGCTCGTCTTCCTGGTGGCGCTCGCGCTCCGTTGGATCGTCCGGCCCGGCGGGGTGTGGGGAGCGGTGGTCGCCGGCGTCGGAGCCGCCGGCCTGGTGGTGTGGTCCGGCGACGAGATCGTGCGGGGCGTCAACCCGTGGCGACGGCTGCTGGGTGGTGGTGTGCTGGCGGCGTCACTGGTCGGCGTCCTGACGCGCTGAGCACGTCCCTCCAGCCGTCACCGGTCCGCCGTCGGGCGGGGCGCGTCAGCGGAGGGTGGCCCGGTGGGCCTTCTCCACCCCGGCGATGCAGGAGGCCCGCAGGGCGCCGATCTCCTCGTCGGTGAGCGTCCGGTCGAGGGCGCAGAAGCGCAGCCGGAAGGCGAGGCTGCGGACGCCGTCCCCCAGCGACTCGCCCCGGTAGACGTCGAAAAGCTGCACAGACTCCAGGAGCTCGCCCCCTTCGACGGCCAGCGTCTGTTCGACCATCTGGGCGGGCACCTCCTCGGGGACGACGAAGGCGAGATCGATGTCCGACGAGGGGAACCGGCTGACCGGGAGGGCCTCGAGCGGACGACGGGGCGCGGCCCCGGGATCGAGGAGCGCACCGAGGTCGAAATCGAGCCAACCGACCCGACGTGGACGCCCGTCGGGGCCGACGAGACCGAAGGTCTCCACCAGGGTGGGGTCGAGCTCGCCGACCGTGCCCAGCATCGTGCGCAGCCCGGCGCCCCCGAGCGGCGCAGCCAGCACCACCGCCGACCGGTACTCGTGGAGCACCCGGACGGAGGGATCGTGGTGCGGGCCCTGCTCCATCACCCAGTCCACCAGCCCGAGGGCATCGGCCACCGTCCGCCAGGCCTCCACGGCCGACCAGGCGTCGTCGCGGGCGCCGGCGAACACCGCGCCGAGGCGTTCGGTGGACTCTGCGGCGATGCCGTCGTCGCCGGGGACGGCCAGGCGCTCGAAGACGGAGCCGACCTCGAAGAGGCGGAGATCGCCCTGGCGCCGTTCGGCGTTGTGGACCAGGGCGCGCAACAGGCCCGGCGCCATCGACGAGCGCAGGTACCGCTCGGACTCGACCAGGGGGTTGGTGACCTCGATGTAGGGCGGGGTGAAGCCGGCGGCCACCTGGTCGGCCTCGGTCACGAAGGCCGGCGTCCAGGCCTCGCTGGCCCCGACCCCGCAGAGCACGTCCTTCAGGTGGCGTCGCTCCCGCTGGTAGTCGGTGAGCCGGCCCGGCTGCGGCCATGACGGGGTGCGGCGGGGCAGCCGGGCGTAGCCGTAGGTGCGGCCCACCTCCTCGGCCACATCGGCCTCCCCCATGGGCAGCGGTCGGATGTCGGGCCGGTAGGTGGGGACCACCACGGCCACCGGGTCCGCGCCGGAACCCGTCGGCGACGCCGCCAGACCGAGGGGACGCAGCAGCCCGGCGATGTCCGCGGCGCTGAGATCGGTGCCCAGCAGGGCGTTGACCCGGGCCGGCCGCACCGTCATCTCCAGGGGGACGGGCACGTCCCCCACCACGTCGATGGCCCCCTCGGCCGCCGTCAGGCCGGACCCGGCCGTCAGGGCCAGGAGTTCGCAGAACCGGTCGGCCGCCCGGTCGATGCCCGCCGGATCGCAGCCCCGCTCGAACCTCGCCGAGGCCTCGGTGCGCAGGTTGAGACGCTTGGACGTCCGGGCGATGGCCATGGGCACGAAGTAGGCGGCCTCGAGCAGCACCCGGGACGTCGCCGGGCCTATCTCCGAGGAGGCCCCACCCATGATTCCCCCGATACCCACCGGCGACCCGGTGGCGTCGCAGATCAGGCAGTCCTGGCCGGTGTCACCCAGGCCGGGACCGGGGCGGCCGAGCGTGCGGACGACGCCGTCCAGGGTGGTGACCTGCTCCCCCGACTCGGCCCGGCGCACCACCAGCCCCCCGCCCTCCAACCGGTCGAGATCGTAGGGGTGGGTGGGCTGCCCGAGTTCGAGCATCACGTAGTTGGAGGCGTCGACCACGTTGTTGATCGGCCGCATGCCGGCCGCCGTCAGGCGCCGGGCCAGCCACGCGGGTGACTCCCCCACCACCACGTCGGTCAGCACCCGCGCGGTGAAGCGGGGGCACAGCTCGAGGTCGTCCACCCGTACGGAGGTGAGGCTGCCCACCGGGGGTCCGACGGCCGGGGACGGCGGCGACCCGTCCCCCCGGTCGGCCACCAGGTCCGCGGTGGTGGGGATGGCGAAGGGGAGACCGAGGCGGGCGGCCAGGTCCCGGGCCACGCCGGCCATGCACCAGGCGTCGGGCCGGTTGGCCTCCACGGCGACGTCGAACACGGTGTCGGCCTCGATGCCGAGGGCGTCGGTCAGCATCACCCCGGGCGCCGCCCCCTCCACGTCGTTGAGGACGAGGATCCCGGCGTGGTCCTCCGACAGGCGCAGCTCCCGGCCGGAGCACAGCATCCCGTTCGACACCATGCCCTTCATCTTCCGCTTCCCGATGGCGAACCCCCCGGGTAGCACCGAGCCCACCGGGGCCAGGGCCACCAGGTCCCCCACGGCGAAGTTGTTCGCCCCACAGGCCACCTCGGTCACCGTGGTGCCGTCGGTCACCACCACCCGGCGGATCCGATCGGCCCCCTCGATGGCGCTGACCTCCTCGATGCGGGTGACGACGACGTCGCCCAGCCCCTCGCCCACCGTCTCCACCCCCTCGACCACCAGGCCGAGGTCGTCCAGGGCCGCGGCGATGCCGGTCGGGTCACCGTCGAACGGTGCGAAGTCTCGGAGCCAGGAAAGGGGAACCCGCAACTGCTGTCCTCTCGGGGTGCCCGCGCCTCAGAACTGGCGCAGGAAACGGATGTCGTTCTCGATGAGGGCCCGCATGTCGGCGATCTGGTGGCGCATCTGCGCGCACCGGTCGATGCCGAACCCGAAGGCGAAGCCCGTCCACTCGTCAGCGTCGATGCCGACGGCGGCGAACACGGCCGGGTCGACCATGCCGCACCCGCCGAGCTCGATCCACCCCGTCTGGGAGCAGGTCCGGCAGCCGTCGCCGCGGCAGATGGCGCACGTCACCTCGAACTCGGCCGACGGCTCGGTGAAGGGGAAGTAGGCCGGGCGCAGGCGGGAGTGGATGTCCGGGCCGAAGTAGGCGGTGGTGAACGTCTCGATGGTCCCCGCCAGGTCGGCGAAGGTGATGCCGCGGTCGACGACCAGGCCCTCGATCTGGTGGAAGACGGCCAGGTGGCGGGCGTCGGGGGTGTCCCGGCGATAGCAGCGGCCCGGCATGACGGCATGGATCGGCAGGGCGCCGTCGAGCACCGCCTGCTCCATCAGGTGGATCTGCACGGGCGAGGTGTGGGTACGCAACAGCGTCGACTCGGGCTCGCCGAGGTCGAGGTAGAAGGTGTCCCACATCCCCCGGGCGGGGTGGGCCGGCGGAATGTTGAGGGCGCCGAAGTTGTACCAGTCGGTCTCGATCTCGGGACCTTCGGCCACCACGAACCCCATCCCCACGAAGACGTCCTCCAACGCATCCCGGGTCTGGGACACGAGGTGGAGGTGGCCGCGGGCGGTCGGGCCGGGCACCGTACCGGGCACGTACTCGGTGAGGTCGAGACGGGAGGCGGCCATCTCGGCGGACAGCTCGGCGAAGCGGATCTCGTCCCGCGCGACTCGAGCAGCTGCTCGACCGTGGTGCGGGCCTCGTGCAGCCGGCGGCCCAGCTCCTTGCGTTCCTCGGGACCCATCGAGCCGAGGGCACGCGACGCTTCGGCCAGCGCGGACTTCTTACCCGAGACGGTGGCCGCCACGTGGCGGAACTCCTCGGTGGTCGAGGCGGCGGCGATCGCCGACCGGGCGTCGGCCACCAGCGCGTCGATGTCCCCCGGGCCGCTCACCGCTCGCTCCCGCCGTCGTCCGGTCCCCCGGATGCCGTCTCCATGGGCGACATCGTAGAACGGGGCGGGATGCCCCCCGCCCCCGCCGCCAGCCGCCGCTGGCGGAGCGCCTCGAAGCACAGCACGGCCGCCGACACCCCGACGTTGAGCGACTCGGAGCGACCGGCCATGGGGATGGTGACCCCGAGGTCGAGGGAGGCCACCAGGTCGTCGTCCAACCCGCCCGCCTCGTTGCCCACCACCAGGGCGACCGGTCGGGTCCAGTCCAGCGCCGCGTAGTCCGTGCCGCCCCGCACCACCGTGGCCACCGGGGTCAGCCCGAACCCCCGCAGGGCGTCGACGGTGGAGGTGACGTCGCCCCCCTCCACCACCGGCACGTGGAAGAGGGACCCGGCCGTCGCCCGCACGCACTTCGGGTTCGTCGGGTCGACGGTACCGTCGCAGCACACCACCGCGTCGACGCCGGCGGCATCGGCCGTGCGGATCACCGTGCCCAGGTTGCCGGGATCGCGCACGTCGACGCACACCACGACGAGGGTGGCGCCGGCCAGGGCGTCGAGCGGGGTCGGGGTGTGGGAGACGACGGCCAGCAAGGGCTGGGGCGTCACGGTGGAGGCGACGCGTTCCATCACCCCCGGCGCCAGGTCGAAGACCCGTCCCCCGTCAGCCAGCACCCGCCGGGTCACGTCGACCACCGCGGGGCTGTCGGCGCCCTCGGGCGCCACGTAGACCGCCTCGACCGGCGTGCCGGCGGCGAGCGCCACCGACAGCAGTTCCGCCCCTTCGACCACCAGCACCCGCTCGGATGCCCGCAGGCTCCGCTTGCGCAGGAGCTGGCGGAGCCTCCGCACCCGCTGGTGGGTGAAGGGCAGGCCCGACTGGGTCAGGAACCGGCCTCGGCGGTCGCCGGCGCGGAGGCCAGGGCCTCCTCGGCCACCCGGACCAGGGACGCGAACGCCTCGGGCGCGGTGACGGCCAGATCGGCCAGGACCTTGCGGTCGACCTCGACGTCGGCCCGGTGCAGGCCGGCGATGAAGCGGCTGTAGCTCATGCCGTTCAGTCGGGCGGCGGCGTTGATCCGCTGGATCCACAGCTGGCGGAAGTCGCCCTTGCGCGCCCGCCGGTCACGGAAGGCGTACTGCCCCGAGTGCATGACCTGCTCGTTGGCGGCACGGAAGGAACGGCTCTTGTTGCCGTAGTAGCCCTGGGCCTGCTCGAGGATGGCGCGGTGGTGCTTCTTCGCGTGGACGGCGCCTTTGACTCGGGCCATGGTGGAACTCCTTTGACATCGTGGGCCGGGGTGGCCGGCCGGTTGCGGGTGGTCTGGGGGATCGCCGGAGGCCCCGTCGGGGGTCCGGCGCACGGCCCCGGGGCCCGGCGGAACGGAGCCGCCGGTCGGGACCTGGAGGAGGGGCGGCCGGAAGGGCCGCCCGCACTACATGCCGAGCATCCTCTTGATCTGCTTCTCGTCGCCGGGGGCGAAATCCGACTCCCGGCCGAGCCGGCGCTTGCGCTCGGCCGACTTGTGCTCGAGCAGGTGCGAACGGAAGGCCTTGCGGCGGCGGAGCCGCCCCGACCCGGTCACCTTGATGCGCTTCTTGGCGCCGCTGTCCGTCTTCATCTTGGGCATCGTGCTATCCCTCTCCTTCACTCGACTCTGCGACCGGGGACTGCTCCCCCGCCGGGGCGGCCGGGGCCGCCGCTGATTCGGTGGCCACCGTGGCCACCGCCGCCACCCGCTCCGGTGCGGGTGTCCCACCCTCCGTCACGGGCTCCGTCTGAGGTGCCGGCGTAGCCGCCGACGCCGGGGCGCCGCCCTTCGATCCGCCCGACCGGGAGGACCCGGCCGGCCGGGCCCGCTTCTCCGGTGCCAGCACCATGACCATGTTCCGCCCGTCGAGACGGGGGACGGACTCGGACTTGCCGAGGCCCTCCATCTGGTCGGCGATGCGGTCGAGGATCTTCTTGCCCAGTTCGGGATGGAAGACCTCGCGGCCGCGGAACATGATGGTGATCTTGACCTTGTGGCCCTCCTCGAGGAACTTGGCCACCTGCCGGGTCTTGGTGTCGAAGTCGCCCGGGCCGATCTTCGGCCGGTACTTCATCTCCTTGATCCCTACGTGGACGGCCTTGCGCTTGGACTCCTTGGCCCGCTGGGCCTCGTCGAACTTGTGCTTGCCGAAATCCATGATGCGGCAGACCGGCGGGTTGGCCCCGGGTGCCACCTCGACGAGGTCGAGGTCGAGGTCGCGGGCGATGGCCAGGGCCTCAGGCAGGAGTTTGATGCCGAGCTGCTCGCCGTCGGGATCGACCAGGCGCACCTCACGGGCGCGGATGCGGTCGTTGATGCGAGGATCGTTGGTGGCGCTGGTTGCTATTCGACTTCACTCCCTGTCTCATGGCCACGGTTCCCGTGGCCGACGATGAAGGAGCGGAGCCAGCACCGGGACGACCGACTGTCGTCGGCCCACCGGTCCCATCGACCCGGCGCACGGGGTCCGCACGGGGCGGTACGCGGTGGCCGGGTGGGGGATTCGCATCGCGAAGCCCCGCTTCCTCGTCTATCAGTTGCTTTAGGCTACCAGTCGTGAGCTCTCTGTGGACACCTGACGGCGAACGACCGGTGGGGAGGCCCTCCTCCCCACCGCGCCGGACCGCCCCCCGACACCTTCGACGGCGCCGACGAGGCCATGGACGAGGAGGCGCTCGCCGCCCAGGTGGAGGCCATGCGGGCCGAGTTGGCCAACGCCCCCGTCGAGGTCGTCGTGGCCAACCACTGCTACGGCCTGTTCGAGCTGGCCGCCGTCTACCTGTCCCAACAGCCGCCGCTCCTGGAGCAGGCGCGCCTCGCCATCGACGCCCTGGGCTGCCTGGTCGACGGCCTGGCCGGCCGCCTCGGTGAGGGCGAGTCCTCGCTGAAGGAGGGCCTCACGAACCTCCGGCTGGCCTTCGTGCAGATCGACGGGGCCCAGCGTGCCGGGGCGTCGGTCGACGCCGTGGTCGGGGTCGACGCCGAACCGACCGACGACGGCGCGACGGCGTCCGAAGACGGCGGGTGACCGGGCCGACGGACGGAGTGGACGGCGGAACCGAGCCGTCGGCGACGGACGGTGGGGTCGACGCCTCGCGGGTTCGCAGCTTCCTCGGGCTGTCCATCGGTCTCGTCGGACCCCGGGCCAACCTGGCGGTGTCGGGGGTCCTCATCACCCTGTTCGTCCAGCAGCGGGCGTCGGGGGCGCTGGCGGTCACCTTCGCCCTCACCGCGAGCCGGCTGTTCAGCTGGCTGACCTATCCGATCGCCGGGCGCCTGAGCGACCGCACCCGGACCCGGGTGGGACGGCGTACGCCCTACATGGCCGTCAGCCTGATCGTCATGGGGGTGGCCACCTGGCTGTTCACGGTGGTCAGCGGCTACTGGGCCCTGGTGGTGATGATCCTCATCGCCAGCCAGGCCGCCTCGGTCTTCTCCCTGACCAACGTGGCCGTCGTGCCCGAGGTGTTCGGCCGCAGCCGCTGGCTCAAGGCCCTGGTACTCACCACGGTGCTCGGCACCCTGGCCAGTTGGACCATCAAGGCCACCGTCATCACCACCTGGAAGCAGTCGGACCCGGCGACGTGGAACCTGCCCTTCCAGGTGGCCGGAGTGATCATGGTGCTCACCGGGGTGGCCGTCCTGGCGCTGGTGCGCGAGGCGCCCTCGGCGGCCCGGGGCGCCCTGGCCGACCGCACGGGCCGGGCCCGGCCCGCCCGCGACGAGCTGCGCGACATCCTGGCCGGCCCCAACGCCAAGGTGCTGGTCGCCGGGTCGCTGCTGTTCTGGGCGGGCATCGGGTCGACCGGCTACGTGGCCATCCTCTTCTTCCAACGGGTCCTCCATGCCGGGGCCAGCGCCCAGACCATCGCCGGGCTGGCCACCGGCATCCCGGTCTTCATCATCGGCATCGCCCTGGGCGTGCCTCTCAGCCGGTGGCTGACCCCAATGCAGCTGGCCATCGGGGCGCCGCTGCTCGGTGCGGTGCTGGCCGGCGTGCAGTACTTCGACACCCATCTGTGGCAGGCGGTGGTGCTGAGCTACATCGGGGCGCCCTTCATCGGGGCCTACATCATCGTGATGGCGCCCCTGCTGCTCCAGCTCCTGCCCCGGGCCGGAGGTCTGGGCGAGCGTCTCGGGGTCCTGCTCTCGCCCTTCAACCTGGTCAGCGTGGTCCTCGCCTACGTGGCCGCCGCCGTCGTGGACGCCACCGGGAACTACCGCTTGATCTGGCTCTTCCCGGCGGCCACCGGCCTCGGCCACGCGCTGGTGAACACCCGGCTCAAGTACCCCGACCGCCGCAACACCAGCCCCGACATGGTCAAGCGGCTGTGGGAGTGGGCCATCGTCCAGGCCGAGTCGATGGCGGAGACGGGCATCGTGACCGGCTTGCTGGCGGCGCCCCTGCTCGGCGTGGTCACCGAGGAGGATGCCGACAGCGCCGTGGTCGTGGACATGGCCCGCAACATCCTCGGCAACCCGTACGAGGACGAGGACGGGGAGGGCGAGGACGAGGTCCCGGCCCTACCGGGCGGCCCCGATCACGATCCTTCGGTCGGTGGCTCCCTCGGGGTGACGGGGGTGGACCAGGTCGGCGGCGGCCCGGCCGGCGTGCGCGAGTACGGCGACCAGAAGTTGGGGTGGGGCGCGGAATCGTCGTCGGCCTCACGCGCCGAGCCGCTCCCGGTCCCCGATCTCACCGCGGGCGTGCCCGAGACCGGGGTGGGTTCGCCCGGATCGGATGCCGGGGCCGACGGGACGTCGGTGACCGGCTCCGGGGCGGGTGTGGAGACAGGCTCCGGGGCGGGGGTCGAGCGTGGTTCCGGCTCCGGTTCCGAGGCCGGCTCCGGTTCCGAGGCCTCCACCGGGGCGGGCGGCGACTCCGGGGCGGGCGGCGGCTCCGGGGCGGGGGTGCCCGCCGACACCGCTGACACCGCCGACACGGCTTCCGGTGCTGAAGCGGAGTCGGGGTCGCCAGCTGGAGCGACGTCGGCGGCCGGTCCGGGCCCGGCGTCCGGGAGGGAGTCGGTCGACGTCGCCACCGGTGACGACCCGGGCGCGGTCACCGGGGTCGATCCGGTCGCGCTGAACAGGCCGATGGGTCCGAACGGCGACGCGGGGGCGGGGGCGACCGAGACCGGTGGTAGGTCGCCGGGTTCCGGCGCCTCGTAGGACGCCGGCGCTTCGGCGCGGTCCCACTCTCCGCCGGCCGCATCGGGCCGGTCGCCAGCGTCGACGTCCCTCCGGGCGGTGGCGGATTCCGGTGCCGCCGGGGGCGGCCCGGTCACGGGGAGCGGGTGCACGGACCGGGCTTCGAGCCGGCCGAGGCGACCGGCCCCGATCCGCACCGCCACCTTCGTACCGACGGCGATGTCCCGGGTCCCGTCGCTGATGGCCGTGCAGTGGAAGGCGACCGTCCGGTCACCACAGCGCACGACGCCGAGCCCTCGGGGCTCGTCGAACTCGGTGACGGTCCCGAGCAGGGTGGTGGAACCGACGGGCACGAGGTCGCCCGCACCCGACGGCAGGGAGGCTCGCCGGGGGCCGCTCAATGGACGATCTTGGCCAGGGCCAGCTCGAGGATGTCGGTGGCCCCCCGGTCCCGCAGGGCGGGGATGAGGACGTTGATCTCCGACTTGCGGACCACCGTCTCGACGGCGAACCCGCCGCCGCCGAAGAGCTCCGACACGGTGGGCGACCGCAGCGACGGCAGGACCTCGATGACGCCGGCCAGCTGTCCGGCGGCGACGTTGAGCTTGACCAGCACCTTGTCCCGGGCCTCGAGCGAGCCCTGCAACAGGGTCAGCAGCTGCTCCATGGCGTGGCGCTTGGCGGGATCGGCGGCCGACACCGGGTTGGCGATCAGTTCGGTGTGGGACACGAGCAGGGTCTCCACGATCTTGAGCCCGGCCGCCCGCAGCGCCCGCCCGGTCTCGGTGATCTCGACCACGCAGTCGGCGATGTCGGGCACCTTGGCCTCGGTCGCCCCGTAGGAGAGGCTCACCTCGGCCTTGACCCCGTGGGACTCCAGGTAGCGACCGGTGAGCTCGGGGTACTCGGTCGACACCCGCAGCGCGCCGCCCGGGCCGGTGGCGGTCTTGGCCAGGTCGGCGACCGACGTCACGGGCGACTCGGACGGCACGGCCAGGACCACCCGGATCGGGTTGGCGGTGGCCTTCGAGTACTGCAGGGTGCCGAGCGAGGTGACCGCGCTCCCCCGCTCCTCGATCCAGTCCCGACCGGTGATCCCGAGGTCGAACAGCCCGTCGGCCACGTACAGCGGGATCTCCTGGGGACGCAGGATGCGCACGTCGTCGACCCGCGGATCATCGATGGTGGCGCGGTAGTCGACGCTGGACGACCGGCTCACGGCCAGGTCGGCCTCGGCGAAGAGGTCGAGCGTCGCCTTCTCGAGCGAGCCCTTGGGGAGCACCAGGGTCAGCACCTCAACGCCCTCCCACCGTGAACCCGACCCGGTGCCCGCTCGGCAGGTCGGCGATGCCCTGCAGCAGGGCGACCGTCTCCAGCGCGGTGCGGACCGCCTCGGCGCCCTTGTTGGTGTCGTCGGGCCGCGAGCGCACCAGCGCCTGCTCGACGGTGTCGGTGGTCAGCACGCCGAAGACCACCGGCGTGCCGGTGTCGAGCTGGACGCGCTGGAGACCCGACGCGCACTCCCCCGCCACGAAGTCGTAGTGGCCGGTGTCACCGCGGATGACCGCTCCGAGGGCCACCACGGCGTCGACCCGCCCGCTGGCCACCAGGCCGCGGGCGACGAGGGGGAGCTCGAAGGCGCCCGGCGCCCAGGACACCACGGCCGATCCGAGGTCGGCGCCGGCGGCGTCGAGCTCGTCGAGGGCGGCCGTCAGCATCCGGTCGGTGATCGCCCCGTTGAACTCGGCGCAGGCGAAGCCCACCCGGACGTCGCGCGCCGAGCCCGGGACGAGTTCGACCGGATCGAGCGACGAGCCCACCCGGGCCGCCGCCCGGGCCTTGGCGTCGTCGGGCAGCGCGGTCTCGTCAGAGGACGTCATCGAGCCCTTCCAGCAGGTGTCCCATCCGCTCACGCTTGGTCCGGAGGTACTCGATGTTCTCCGGGGTCGGGACCGGTTGGATGTTGACCCGTTCCACGATGTCGAGGCCGAATCCCTCGAGGCCGCCGTACTTGGTCGGATTGTTGGTCATGAGCCGCATGGTCGTCACCCCCAGGTCGACGAGGATCTGGGCCCCGATCCCGTACTCGCGGGAGTCGGCCGGCAGGCCGAGTTCGAGATTGGCGTCGACCGTGTCGAAGCCCTCCTCCTGCAGGCTGTAGGCCCGCAGCTTGTGGGCCAGCCCGATGCCCCGGCCCTCGTGGCCGCGGAGGTAGACCAGCACCCCGCTCCCGTTCTCGCTGATGGCCTGCATGGCCCCGTGCAGCTGGGGTCCGCAGTCGCAGCGCAGCGACCCGAACACGTCACCGGTCAGGCATTCGCTGTGCACCCGCACCAGCGTGTTGGCCTGGCCCCGGATGTCGCCTTTCACCAGGGCGACGTGATGCTCCCCGTCGAGCACCGACTCGTAGGCGTAGACGGTGAACTCGCCGAAGTCGGTCGGGATCCGGGCGTCGGCGATGCGCCGCACCAACTTGTCCTTGTGCCGCCGGTAACGGATCAGGTCGGCGATGGAGATCAGGTGGAGCCCGTGCCGCTCGGCGAACGCCTCGAGCTCGGGCAGCCGCGCCATGGTGGCCTTGTCCTCGCTCACCACCTCGCAGAGCACGCCGGCCGGCGACAGACCGGCCGCCCGGGCCAGGTCGACGGCGGCCTCGGTGTGGCCGGCCCGCTTCAGGACGCCGCCCGGCCGGTACCGGAGGGGGAAGATGTGCCCGGGACGGTTGAGGTCCGTCGGCCGGGTGTGGGGGTCGACCAGGGCCTTGATGGTGGCCGACCGGTCGGCGGCCGAGATCCCCGTGGTGGTGCCGTGGCGGAAGTCCACGCTCACCGTGAAGGCCGTGCGCTGGACCTCGGTGTTGGCCGTGACCATGAGGGGCAGGTCGAGCTGCTCGACCCGCTCGGGCGTCAGCGGGACGCAGATCAGGCCCGACGTGTGGGCCAGGAAGAAGGCGATCTTCTCCGGGGTGACCGCATCGGCGGCCATGATGAGGTCACCCTCGTTCTCGCGGTCCTCGTCGTCCACGACGATGACGATCTCGCCCCGCCCGATCGCATCGATCGCATTCTCCACTGCTGAGAAGGGCATCGAACCCGTGTCTCCCTCGTATCGTCCGGCACTGCCTGGCGTCCCGGTACTGCGTCTCGTCCCCCGTCAGCGGGGCGGGGCGGGAGGAGCCAGTTCCACCCGGACGTCGCCTCCCAGGCTAGTCACCGAGCGGACCTCCCCCCGCCACAGTCGGTCGATGGAGGGCGCGCCGGGACCGGCGAACAGGGGCCGGGCGTCGTCCCCCCCGAACAGGGCCGGGGCGAGGTAGAGCACGTAGCGGTCGACCAGGCCGGCGGCGTGGAGATCGTGGGCCACCGTGGCCCCGCCCTCCACCAGGACCTGCACGACCCCGCGGGCGCCGAGTTCGTCCAGCACCGCGTCGAGGCTCCCCGACAGCTCGAGGGCGGGCACCACCGCGGCGCCGTCGGGGGCGGTGCCGAGGACGACCCGCAGGGGCTGCTGGTCGGGGCCGCGAAAGTGCGGATCGCCTTCGGGCAGCCGCACGGTGAGCGAGGGGTCGTCGGCCCGGACCGTTCCCGCTCCCACCAGCACGGCGTCCGACACCGCCCGCAGCCGGTGGGCGTCGAGTCGGGCCGCCTCCCCGGTGATCCAACGGCTGGTGCCGTCGGGGGCGGCGATGCGACCGTCGAGGGTGGCGGCCAGCTTCAGCACGACCCACGGACGACCCGTCCGTCGGTGGGTGACGTAAGGGGCGAGCTGGTCGGCGACCGTGTCGGCCGCCACCCCGACGGTGACGTCGATGCCCGCGGCCTCGAGCGCGGCGATCCCCCGCCCGTCGACCCGCGGGTCCGGATCGGTCATGCCCACGACCACCCGGGCCACGCCCGCCGCCACCACGGCGTCGGTGCAGGCCGGCGTCCGGCCCTGGTGGGCACACGGCTCGAGGGTGACGTAGAGCGTGCCTCCCCGGGCCCGGCCACCGGCGGCGGCCAGGGCGGTCACCTCGGCGTGCGGTCCCCCGGGCGGCGCGGTGGCCCCCGTGAACCAGGTGGACGGGGCGCCGTCGACCGGTGCCGGCACGAGCACGGCCCCCACCCACGGGTTCGGCGAGGTGAGGCCGTGGACCCGCTCGGCGGCGTCGACGGCCCGCAGCATCCACCCGGTGTCGGTGTCGCCGTCCACCGGGTCCGGGACGCTCAGGACGGCACTCCGGCCCGTTCGTCGGCGGCGGCCCGCAGGATCGAGCCGACCGCCTCCAGGGGGTCTTCCCGGTTGAACACGGCCGAGCCGGCCACGAACACGTTCGCCCCGGCCCGGGTGGCATCGACCACCGTGCGCTCGTCGATGCCCCCGTCGACCTCGACGTCGAGCGTGAGGCCGGCGGCGTCGGCGGCCCGGCGGACCCTGGCCACCTTGGGCATCACGTCGGCGATGAACGACTGACCGCCGAATCCGGGGAAGACCGTCATGCACAGCACCAGGTCGACGAGGGCCAGGTACGGCTCGAGCGCCTCGAACGGGGTGTCGGGATTGGCCGCCAGTCCGACCCGCAGGCCCAGGTCGCGCATCTGGGCGCACAACGCCTCGGTCTCGCCCACCTCCACGTGCACCGTGCAGCCGTCGGCTCCGGCGTCCCGGAACGGCTCCAGGTAGCGGGCCGGGTCGGTGATCATCAGGTGGGTGTCGAAGAACAGGTCGCTGTGGGACCGGAGCGAGGCCACGACCGGGGGCCCGATGGTCAGGTTGGGGACGAAGTGGCCGTCCATGACGTCGACGTGGAGCCAGTCGGTGCCCGGGGCGACGCCGGCCACGGCGTCGGCGAGACCGCCGAAGTCGGCCGACAGGATCGACGGGGCGACGCGCAGGGGGCGCGCCGGGGTTGGGGGCCGGCCATCGGCACGAGCCTACCGGCCCGGCCCGGGGGTGAAGGCCGACGCCACGGGCCTCGACCGGTTCCGGCTCCGGCGCCGACGGGTCCGGGTCAGCTCCCCAGCCGCTCGCCCGGAACCGGGCGGACGCCGTTGAGCCAGGCGGCCGCGTCCATGGGCCGCTTGCCCTCGGGCTGGACGGTGCGCAGCTCGAGGCGCGTCCCCGACCCCGCCCCGACCGTGGTCCCGGACAGCTCACCGGGCTCGAGGGTCCGCTCCGCCGGCGCGGCCGGCCCGGCGGACCGCACCCGCAGCCGGCGACCCCGGAACGTCGTCCACGCCCGACCGAGCCGGACCGTGCGCCGCAACCGGCCGGCCGGGGACTGCCAGTCGAGCTCGAACTCCCGGGCCGTCACCTTCTCGGCGTAGGTCGGGTTGCCGGCCTGGTCGTGGGGCACCGGCAGACCGGCCCGTCCGCCGGCCAGGTGCTCCTCCAGCATCCGGCAGCCGATCACCACCAGGCGGGCCCTCAGCTCGTCGACCGTCTCCTCGGGATCGATGGCCGTGGCCACCTCGGCGTAGACCGGACCGGTGTCGAGTCCGGCCTCGACGGCCATGAGGCACACCCCGGTTTCGGCGTCACCCTCGAGCAGGGCGCGCTCGACGGGGGCGGCGCCGCGCCAGCGCGGCAGCAGGGAGAAGTGGAGGTTGACCATGGGCAGCCGTTCGAGGACCGCCACCGGGATGATGCGCCCGTAGGCCACCACCACCCCGAGTTCGGCGCCGACGGTGGTGGCCTCGGCGAGGTCCTCGCTCACCGGGAGACCCAGCTCGAGCGCCGCCGCCTTGACCGGACTCGGGACCAGCGCGCTCCCCGGCCCGCGTCGCTTGTCGGCCCGGGTCACCACCAGCGCGATGTCGTGGCCGGCGGACACCAGCGTGCGCAGCGGCGGGACGGCGGCCTCGGGGGTGCCGAGGTAGACCAGGCGGGCCATGTACGGCGACGCTAGTGGTGGTGACGCCGGGGGCTGGCGCTCAGACGGCCCGTTCGTCGCCGGCCGACACCAGCTTGGCCTCCATGGCCGAGGTGTCGAGGCCCATCGCCCGGTCCCGCAGGATCCGCAGGGCCTGCTTGCGCATGTCGTCGTCCAGGCGCTCGACCATCAGCACACCGTCGAGATGGTCGACCTCGTGCTGGAACATCCGGCCCATGAAGCCGTCGGCCTCGATCGACAGCTCGTTGCCCTCGAGGTCGTAGCCCTTCAGCAGCACCGTCTCGGGACGGAGGATGCCGATGTGGAGGTCCGGGATCGAGAGGCAGCCCTCGTCGTGGTACAGCTCGCCGGACGACTCGACGATCTGCGGGTTGACGATGGCCCGGGGGCCTTCGTCGTCGTCGAGGTCGTAGACGAACAGGCGCCGCTGCACGCCGACCTGGGGAGCGGCCAGACCCACGCCGACGGCCTCGTACATCGTCTCCACCATGTCGTCGACCAGCTTCACCAGGGCGCCGTCGACCTCGTCGACCGGCTTCGCCACCTGGCGGAGCACGGGGTCGCCGTAGGTGCGCACTGCATAGGAGGACATGACCCCAGTCTACGGCAGGTCGCATCACCCCGGACCGGCACCGGGGTCACGCGTCGCTCGGGTCGACCTCCACCCGCAGGCGCTCCGCCGGACGCTCGACCGACGCCAGGCCGTCGGCCAGGGTGACGTGATCGTCGGCCCGCACGAGGAACCGGTCGTCGCCGACCGTCGACACCTCGAGCCGGGTGGTCGCCGACAGCCCGGCCGCGTAAGTCGGCGCCCCGGGACCGCGCAACAGGGCCAGGGCGCCGAAGGGCGGGAGCCCGAGGAGCGACCGCACCGGGCGCTCGGCGTCGGCCAGCACGCCGGGGTCGGCCCGCACCGCCGCATCCAGCGCCTCGTGGCCGGGCACCCGGGTCTGGACCAGCACCCGACCCCCGCCGGCGCGGCCACCGACCACCCGGGAGGCCCGGGCCATCACCGACAGCGCCTCCTCGCCGGCGGCGAACCGCGGGGCCAGCAGGTGCTGGTCCATGTCGAGGAAGGCCACCAGGCCGGCGTGGTCCACGCGATGGAGCGCGGCCTCGGTGCCCACCACGAGCCGCGCCCGTCCCGGATCGACGTCGTCGCCGGTGGCGCCTGTCACCTCCACCGCCGGGGTGGCGAGCAGGGCGGCCAACTCCTCGGTCGCCCTGGAGACGCCGATCCGCAGGGCCTTCAACCGGGTGGAGTCACACACCGCGCACACCATGGGCCGCCGCTCGCCGCACCGGCCGCAGACCAACCCGCCGTCGGTGCCGTCCTGGGCCACCGCGCCGCCGCAGCGCGTGCAGCGGGCCAGCTCGCCACAGGTCCGACAGGCCAGCAGGCGGATCCGACCGGTCCGGTGCAGCACGCAGACGACCCGGCCTCCGGGACGGTCGAGTTCGGCGTGGGCGGCGGTGGCCAGTCGCTCACTGAAGAGTCCGGTGCGCGGGTCGTCCCCGGTCCGGTCCACCACCTCGACCACGGCCCAGCCCCGCCGCTCCACCGACCGTTCGGTGGTGACCACCGGACGGCCCTCGGTAACCGTCAGCGGCGGGCACGGGGACACCAGGAGCACCGGGGCGCCGTCGCGCCGGCCCCGTTCGACCACCACGTCGACCGACGACCAGGTGGGCGACCGCTCCTCGCGGTGGGCCTCGTCGTGGACGTCGAGCACCACGGCGGCCGACAGCCGCTCCACCGGGGCCCAGGCGGCGGCGCGGGTGCCCACCACCACACATCCCCCGCGCCGGGCCGTGGCCCACCCGTCGGGGAGGAGGGCGACGGGCACCCCGGCCGCCCGGAGCCGCTCGGCCAGGTGGTCGGCCCTCGGCCGGGAGGCGGCCACCACCAGCACCCCGTCGGCCCCGACCCGACTCACCAGCTCGAGGACGAGCAGCGACGAGTCGAGGGCCGGGGCCAGCCGCACCACCGCACTGCCGCCGCGCTCCAGGGCGGCGTCCACCAGCGCCACCGACCCCCCTCCCGGCGAGGCCGGCCGGCCGGCCGGTGCCCCGCCGGGTGGCAGGGACCGCACCACCCGCAGAGGTGAGGCGGTACCGAGGAAGGAGGATACGGGTCCGGCCCAACGCCAGGCCGCCCAGTGGGCCAGGTCCACCACCGCGGGAGGTGGGCCGAGCCCGCTGGAGGCGGCGACGTCGAGGGGATGCACCCCCGGATCGGGGGTGACGTGGTCCTCGACCACCCAGGCGCCGACCCGACGGCCGTGCAGGGGGACGCGCACGCGGCTCCCCACGGCCACGGCGTCGGCCAGGGCGTCCGGCACGCTGTAGTCGAAGCGGCGGTGGATGGCCGGGACGTCGGGGACGACCCGGACCACCCGGGGGCGTACCCCTCCGGTCGACGCGGCCCCGGCGGCGGCGTGGCGCGGAGGGTGCGGGACGCTCAGAGGCCGAGCGCCTGCTTGAGGTCGTCCGCCCGGGCCGTGTCCTCCCAGGTGAAGTCCTTGTCGGCCCGGCCGAAGTGCCCGTAGGCGGCCGTCTTGCGGTAGATCGGGCGCTTCAGCTCGAGGTCGCGCACGATGGCCGCCGGACGGAGGTCGAAGACCTCGTCGACCGCCTTGGCGATGGCGGACGGGTCGACGGTCTCGGTGCCGAAGGTCTCGACCAGCAGCGACACCGGACGGGCGACACCGATGGCGTAGGCGACCTGCACCTCGCAGCGGCTGGCGGCTCCGGCGGCCACCACGTTCTTGGCCACCCAGCGGGCGGCGTAGGCGGCCGAGCGGTCGACCTTGGACGGGTCCTTGCCCGAGAAGGCGCCACCGCCGTGGCGGGCCATCCCGCCGTAGGTGTCGACGATGATCTTGCGGCCGGTCAGGCCGGTGTCGGCGTGCGGCCCACCCAGTTCGAAGACACCGGTCGGGTTGGCCAGGACCCGCAGGCCCGAGACGTCCAGCTCGGCGGGCAGCAGCGGGTCGATCACATTGTTGCGGAGGTCGGGCAGCAGCAGCGTCTCGAGGTCGATCCCGGGGTCATGCTGGGTGGAGATGAGTACGGTCTCGAGCGCCACGGGCCGGCCGTCCTCGTACGTCACGCTGACCTGGGTCTTGCCGTCCGGACGCAGGTACGGCAGGGTGCCGACCCGGCGGACCTGGGCCAGCCGCTGGGCCATGCGGTGGGCCAGCCAGATCGGCAGGGGCATGAGGTCGGGCGTCTCGTCGCAGGCGTAGCCGAACATCATCCCCTGGTCGCCGGCGCCCTGGGCGTTGAGCTGGTCCTCGCCACCGGTGCCCGCCCGCACCTCGAACGCCTTGTCCACGCCCTGGCCGATGTCGGGCGACTGCTCGTCCAGCGAGACGATCACGCCGCAGGTGTTGCCGTCGATGCCGTAGGCGTCGTCGTCGTAGCCGATGTCGAGGACGACCTGCCGTACCAGCTTGGGGATGTCCACGTAGGTGGACGTGGTGATCTCCCCGGCCACCAGGACCAGGCCGGTGGTGAGCAGGGTCTCACAGGCGACCCGGCTGTCGGGGTCCTCGGCCAGCAGCGCGTCGAGCACGGAGTCGGAGATCTGGTCGGCCATCTTGTCCGGGTGACCCTCGGTAACGGACTCCGAGGTGAAGGTGTATCGGCTGCTCACGGGTGGTTCCATCCTCTGTGGTCTGGTCGTCGGGCACCGGGTCGGCGTCGACGGTCGGTACAGCTGGTCGTGCGGTTCGTGCGGCGTCCCGATCCGGTGGCGGCAGTCCGCGCACCCCGGCTCCCCGGGCACGGCGCACCACGCTACCCGCGGCGCGAGCGCCGCCGCTACGAGGGAGTCGCCAGCAGGGGCACGACCCGGTCGAACAGGGCGTCGGCCACGTCGGACTTGGCCGAGAGCGGCACGGTGGAGACCGTCCCGTCGGCCCCGAAGACGGTCACGGCGTTGGTGTCGTGGTCGAAGCCGACCCGGGGGGCCGAGACGTCGTTGGCCACCATCAGGTCGACGCCCTTGGCCACCAGCTTGGCCCGGGCGCGCTCGGGCACGTCGTCGGTTTCCGCGGCGAACCCGACCAGCACCTGTCCGGCCCGGCGCCGCCGACCGAGCTCGGCGAGGATGTCGTCGGTCGGCTCGAGCACCAGCTCGGGCACGCCGTCCGACTTGTGCAGCTTCGAGTCCGCGACCACCTTGGGTCGGAAGTCGGCCACCGCGGCGGCCATCACCACCACGTCGGCGTCGGCCGCCCGGGCCAGCATGGCCTCCTGCATCTGGGCGGCGGTCTCGACCTCCACGACCTCGGCCCCCGGCGGCCGGGGCTGGTGGCTGGTGGTGACCAGCACCACCGAGGCGCCGCGTCGGCGGGCCGCGGCGGCCACCGCATGGCCCTGCTTGCCCGACGACCGGTTGGTGATGAAGCGGACCGGGTCGATGGCCTCCCGGGTGCCGCCGGCCGACACCAGCACCCGGACCCCGTCGAGGTCGCGGCGACCGGTGCGTCCGGCCTCCAGGAGGTCGAGGACGGCGGCGACGATCGTCCCCGGCTCGGCCATCCGCCCCGACCCCACGTCACCCCCGGCCAGGCGCCCCTGTTCGGGAGGGACCACGGTGACGCCCCGGGCCGACAGGACGTCGAGGTTGTCCCGGACGGACGGGTGCTCCCACATCTCGGTGTGCATGGCCGGGCACACCACCACCGGGGCCGCCGTGGCCACCAGCGTGGTGGTCAACAGGTCGTCGGCCAGTCCGGCGGCGTAGCGGGCCAACAGGTCGGCGGTGGCCGGGGCCACCACCACCACATCGGCGCGCTGGCCCAACCGGGTGTGCGGGATGGGCGACACCTCGTCGAACACGCCGGTCTGGCTGGGCTCGGACCCGAGGGCGTCGAAGGTGGCCCGGCCGACGAACCTCGTGGCCCGCTCGGTCAGCACCGGGGCCACATGGCAGCCGGCGTCGACCAGCCGGCGGCAGACCTCCACCGCCTTGTAGGCGGCGATGCCGGCCGACACGCCGAGGACGACGAACGGCCGGCCGTCGTCCGGGCCTGGGTCGGGCGCTGTCACGTCGGCCACGGCGGTCCCCCTGTCGGACGGGTCCCGGCCCCCGGCCGGGACGTCGTGTCAGTCGGTGGTCTCGTCCTTGTCGGCGGCGACGGCCTCGGCCACCGCCTCCTCGACGGCCAGCTCCACCGCTCCCTCGATGAGGGCCAGCGCGGCGGCCTCGGCGGCCTCGGCGGCGGCGATCTCCTCGGGATCGGGGCGGGAGTAGGTGGCCTTGCCCTCGGCGACCTCCTCGAAGGCGATGGACAGCGGCTTGCCGGATGCGGAGGCGACCTGGGGCGGCACGACCACACCGATGCCCTCGCCCAGCGAGTTGTAGTAGCTGTTGACCTGCCGGGCCCGACGCGAGGCCAGTGCCACCAGGGTGAACTTGGAGTCGACCTTGTCGAGGAGGTCCTCGATCGGCGGGTCCATCAGCGTGGTCGGGTTCTGAGCCATCACGATCCTTGCGGCTAGGTGGGTGCCGGCCGGCGGCCGGCGGTGCGGTGCGGTGCGCCGGGCCTAGGAGGCGCCCGAGCGACGAAGGGCCAGTATAGAGGCCACATCGGCGGTGGCCTGCGCGATGGTCTCGTTGACCACCACCGCGTCGGCGATCTCCCGGCCGGAGCGCTCCTCCTCGGCCCCCTCGGCCACCCGCCGGGCCACGTGGGCCTCGTCGTCGCCCCGGGCCCTCAGCCGATCCGCCTGGACGTCGGGCGACGGCGGCAGGAGGAGCACCAGGGTGGCGTCGGGTCGGAGGGCGCGCACCTGGCGGGCGCCCTGGAGGTCGATCTCGAGCAGGACGTCGTGGTCCTCCGCCGGATCGGGCACCGGCGTGCCGTAGAGATTGTCGAGGAACTCGGCCCACTCGAAGAATCCGCCGGCCGCGGCATGGGCCTCGAAGGTCGGTCGGTCGACGAAGACGTAGGCGTCCTCGGGCTCACCCGGGCGGCGGTGGCGGGTGGTCCACGAACGGCTCAGCCACAGCCGGGGGTCGTCCGCCACGAGCCGGGCGGCGACGGTCCCCTTGCCGGCGCCACCGGGGCCGAAGAGGACGAAGATGCGGGCGGTGTCGGCGGGCGCGGAGGCCGCCGCGTCGGCTCCGCTCAGCGGGCGGTCTCCCGGAGGAGCGCCTCGCGCTGGTTCGAACCGAGGCCCTGCAGGCGCCGGCTCTCCGAGATCCCGACCGTCTCCATGAGGCGGCGGGCCTTGACCTTGCCGAGGCCGGGCAGCGACTCGAGCACCGAGAGGACCTTCATCTTCCCCACGGTCTCGTTGCCATCGGCCATGGTGAGGAGTTCGCCGAGATCGATCGAGCCGAGCTTCAGCTTCTCCTTCACCTCGGCCCGCTCGCGGCGGACCTTGGCGGCCTTGGCCAGTGCGGCCTGGCGCTGTTCGGGCGTGAGTGCAGGCGGTTGCGGCATGGCGGGAACGATAGCGCCTCGGCGGCACGCGGTCATGCTCCGCCGGGGAAGCGGGCACTACCCGGCACCCCGGGGTGGCCGATACTGGTGGGGTGACGGCGATCGACCTGAACGCGGACCTGGCCGAGGGCGACGTGTTCGGCGCCTCGGATCTGGCCCTCCTGGACGTGGTCACCAGTGCCAGCCTGGCCTGTGGGTTCCACGCCGGGTCGGCCCCGGTCATGCGCGCGGCGGCCGAATCGTGCGTGGCCCGGGGGGTGGCCATCGGAGCCCACGTCTCCTACCGCGACCGCGCCGGGTTCGGTCGGCGGGCCCTGGCCTTAGCCCCCGACCGGCTCGCCGCCGACCTCGTCGAGCAGTGGGAGGCCCTCGACGCCGAGGTGCGCTCCGTGGGCGGGACCGTGACCTACGTGAAGCCCCACGGCGCGCTGTACGCCGCGCTGGCCGCCGACCCGGACGTGGCCGACACCGTCGTCACCGCCCTCGGCCCCCGGTGCCCGGTGCTGGTGGGACCACCGACCGGCGCCCACGTCACCGCCGCGGCGGCGGCCGGGGTGCGGACCGTGCCCGAGGGTTTCTGCGACCGCGGCTACGAGGCCGACGGGCGGCTGGTCGCCCGCGACCGACCGGGCGCCCTGATCGACGCGGCGCCGGACGCCGCCGCCCGCGCCCGGTCACTGGCCGTCGACGACGGGATCGACGCCGTCGACGGGTCGTGGGTGAGGCTCGAGGTCGAGACCCTCTGCCTCCACGGCGACCACCCCGGAGCCGCCGGGCGCGGCCGGACCGTGCGCCGGGCCCTCGAGGCGGCCGGCGTCGAACTGGCCGCCTTCGCCCCTCCGCCGCGGTGACGGGAGCGCCGACACCGACGCGCCGGATCGTGCCCTTCGGCGACCGCGCCCTGCTGGTCGAGACGGCCGACATGGACGGGGCGCACGCCCTCGCCGGGCTCCTCGGGGACGCGCTGGCGGCAGGCGCGGCACCCGGTGGGGTGGACGAGGTGGTCGTCGGGTTCGCCAGCGTCCTCGTCATCCTCGACCCCGGGCCCGACGGGGCCGGCCCGGCCGACGTGGCCGGGTGGCTCGACGACGTGGCGGCCGGCGGGGGCCCGACGGCGGAGCGGGTCGGGCCCGGTCGGGTGTCGCGCGTCCACGTGCTCCCGGTGGTGTTCGACGGCCCCGACCTCGCCGGGGTGGCCGACGCGGTGGGCGCCACGACCGGACAGGTCGTGGCGCGGTTGGTGGCGGCCGAGCTCGAGGTCGCCTTCGTCGGCTTCGCGCCCGGCTTCCCCTACCTCACCGGGCTCCCGCCCGAGCTCGCCGCGCTCCCCCGCCGTCCGACGCCCCGCACCTCGGTCCCGGCCGGCGCGGTGGCGCTGGCCGCCGGCTTCGCGTCCGTCTACCCGCGGTCGACCCCCGGTGGATGGCACCTGCTCGGCCGCACCGACGCGGTCCTCTTCGACTCCGATCGACCCCCCCACTCGACGGTGGCCCCGGGGGACCGCGTCCGTTTCTCCGAGGTCCGCGACCTCGACGCGGTGACGCCCGTCGACCCCGACCGGCCACGGCTCGGCGGCGGCGACGGCCCGTGTCTGGAGGTGCTCGAGCCGGGACTGGCCACGACCGTCCAGGACACCGGGCGACGGGGTGTCGCCCATCTGGGGGTGCCCGCCGGCGGGGCGGCCGACGCCCGGGCCGCCACCTGGGTGCACCTCCTGCTGGGCGACGATCCGGCCACGGCCGCCGCGCTCGAGTGCACGGCCGCCGGTCCGACCCTGCGCGTGGTCGGCGACGGGTATGTGGCGGTCGTCGGACCGCCCGGGGGCACCGTCGACGTCACCGTGGACGGTCGGGCGGCCCCCGCGAACACCGTCCTCCCCGTGGCCGACGGCCAGGTGGTGCGCGTCGGCACCGTCTCCGGCGGACTGCGCGCCTACCTGGGGGTGGCCGGAGGGATCACCACCCCGACCCGGTTCGGGTCGCGATCCTCGGACATCCTGTCGGGCCTCGGGCCCGGCGCCCTGCGGACGGGTGACCGGCTCGCCCGCGGCCCGGCGGGCACCATCCGCGGCCGCCTCCACCCCGACGGCGGCCGGCCGGGCGCCCCCGTCGTCCTGCGGGTGGTGGCCGGTCCCCACGGACCGACCGGGGGGCTGACGCGCACCACCTGGGTCGTGGGGGCCGAGGCCGACCGCATCGGGGTGCGGCTCGCCCCCCTCCACGGCCCGGGCGTGGAGCCGGGGCCGACCCGGGCCTCGACCCCGATGATGACCGGCGCCGTCCAGGTACCGCCCGACGGGCGCCCGATCCTGCTGCTGCCCGACCACGCCACCGTGGGGGGCTATCCGGTGGTGGCCTGCGTGGCCGGCGTCGACCTCCCCCTCCTCGGCCAGCTCACCCCCGGGGACGAGGTGGTCTTCGTCGAGGTCGGGGTGGCCGACGCCGTCGAGCTCGCCCGGCGCCAGCGGGCGGCGGTGGCGGCGCGGGTGACCGGCTGGTTCCCCACCGCGGCCGGCACCTAGCACCGTCCCCGCCGGTCCGTCCGGCCCGGTCGACCGACCACCGTCGGGCGGCGTGGCACCATGGGGTCACGAGATCGGGGCTGCGCCCCGCCGAGCACGACGACCAAGGAGCGGCACGTGAGCGAGACCGGGGACCACCAGGGCGACGGCCCCTTCCAGTCGCGGGCCGACGGCGAGCTGCACTTCGAGAAGGGCACCGAGGACTGGACCTTTCCCGTCACCGCCCCCGAGGACGCCACCCCCCTGGAGGAACACGAGCCGGAGGGCACGATCCCCCACAGCCCCCTGTGGGCCCTGAAGGATCGGGCCCACGGCGGCATCCACATCTTCGGCCACCCGGCCCGGATCCGGGCCGCCGCCGGGACGGGCGACGCGGCCGTCTACGCCATCGACGACGGACCGCACCACTGCATGATCGGCCGCCGGGTGGGCGCCACCACCGACGGCTGCGTCTACAGCCTCATCGGCCGGGTCGAGCTCGCCACGTGGCAGCAGCTCGAGACCGGGGCGATCGACGCCCGCGGGGCGTTCGCCGAGGCGAAGGAGCTCGGCCTGAGCGGCACCATCGACACCGGTGGGGTGGCCAACGTCTTCGACGTCGACTGGTACGACAGCCTGGACGACGTGCCCGCCGACTACCTGCCACCCTCCCCGTTCCTGACCTTCGCCGAGGACCTGCCCACCGCCGACCGGTAGCCCGTGGCCACGGCCGTCAGTCGAGCGCCCGGCGCAGGGTCTCGCACTCGGCCGCCGCCGTCGCCCGCAGGGCGGCGATGTCCGGCCCGCTGGCCAGCAGGGAGCGCGACGCGCTCGGCAGCACGGTGCCGGGCGGACACCCGGCGAAGAGCGTCCGGACCGACTCCGGCGTCCCGCCCTGGACGCCGAATCCCGGCGCCAGCACCACCCCACCGAGACCGGCCAGGTCGAAGGCCGACGGGCTCAGCGTGGCCCCGATGACGACGCCGACCGAGCCGGGCGTGGCCAGGCCGCCGTGGTTGAGGGCGGCGATCTCGGCCAGCAGCTGGTCCTCCACGGTGGGGCCGGACGAGGTGGTGGCCGTCTGCAGCGACCGGCCCTCCGGGTTCGAGCTGCGGGTGACCACGATAACGCCACGGCCGCCGGCGGCGGCCAGGTCGAGGGCGGGCTGCAGGGCACCGATCCCCATGTAGGGCATGACGGTCACGGCGTCGGCCGCCAGCGGGCTCGCCGGGTCGAGCCAGGCCGAGGCGTAGGCGGCCATGGTCGAGCCGATGTCCCCGCGCTTGGCGTCGGCGATGACCACCAGACCGGCCCGGCGGGCGGCGACCAGGACCTCCTCGAGGGCGGCCAGTCCGGCCGACCCCATCCGCTCGAAGAAGGCCACCTGGGGCTTGACCACCGGCACCACGCCGGCGAACGCCTCCACGCAGGCCAGACCGAAGGCGGAGAGGCCGTCCGGGTCGTCGGCGAGTCCCCAGGCACCGAGCAGGTCCGCGCTGGGATCGATGCCCGCGCACAGCGGCCCGGTGGCGGCTACCGCCTCGATCACCCGGGTGGTGAAACCTCCCGTCACGGGGTCCTCCTCCTCGTCGTCTTCCCGGGGGTCGGGCTCACGGCTGGGCCGCCCCGACGATCGAACGGACGGTCCGCACCCGGTGGGCCGAGCACCACGCCCCGATCCCGTCGAGCACCCGCCAGGGGGCCCGCGGGTCGCGGAAGGTGGCCGTGCCGACCTGCACGGCGTCCGCCCCCGCCATCAGCAGTTCCACGGCGTCCCGTCCCGTCATCACCCCGCCGACACCGATGATGGCGGCGTCGGGATGGGCCGCCCGCACGTCGAACACGGCCCGCACGGCGATGGGGTGGAGCGACGGGCCCGAGAGCCCGCCGCCGGCCGGTCCCGAGCCCAGCACCGGCTGCCGGCGCTCGAGGTCGATGACCATCGCCAGGGCCGTGTTGACCAGCGTCACCCCCTCGGCCCCGTGGGACAGCGCCGCCCCCGCGATCTCCGCCAGGTCCGACACCGTCGGGCTCAGCTTGGCCCACCGGGGCACGTCCGGGCCGTGGGCGGCCACCGCCTCCACGACCTCGGCGGTGGCCGTGGCCGAGTGGGCGAACATGTGCCGCCGGTCCTCGATGTTGGGACAGCTCACGTTGACCTCGATGGCGGTCAGGCCCGACACCCCGGCCAGCATGCCGGCCGCCTTGGCGTAGTCGTCCACCCGTTGGCCCCAGATGCTGACCACCGGCCGCGCCCCGGCGGCGCGCAGGCGCGGCAGGTCGTCCCGCACCCAGGCCTCGATGCCGGGGCCCTGGAGTCCGACGCTGTTGACCATCCCGGCGCCCGCCTGGTGGACGCGGGGTGGTGGGTTGCCGGGCCACGGCTCGACCGACAGCGACTTCACCACCACGGCGCCCAGGGCGGCCAGCGGGCCGTAGGCCTCGAGCTCGTCGGCGTGGCCGGCGGTGCCCGAGGCGGTCATCACCGGATTGGGCAGGGTCAGCGACCCGACCGGCGCCGACAGGTCGACGTCCCCCCGGGTGGCGGCCCGCCAGGCCCGCCCCACCCGACCCGACCCGGTGCCCGCGCCGCTCACCGGGTCATCGCTCGTGGTACTCCTGCAGTGACCGCACCGACAGCGGGTGCGCCAGCCAGTCGGCGATGCCGGCCGCCGCCGCCTTGGCGGCCGCCACCGTGGTGAGGCACGGCACCAGGTGGGCGGTGGCGGTGGCCCGGATGTGCAGCCCGTCGGCCCGGGGGCCGCGACCCCGTGGGGTGTTGACGACCAGCTGGACCTTGCCGCCGGCGATGAGCTCGACGGCGTCGACCTTGCCCGGGTGGTCCTCCCCCACCTTGGCCACCACGGTGCCGACCTCGATGCCGGCCCCGGTCAGGAGCGAGGCGGTGCCCGAGGTGGCGGCCAGGTCGAAGCCGAGGGCGGCGAACTGGCGGGCCGCCTCGAGACCGGCGGCCTTGTCCCGGTCGGCCAGCGAGAAGAAGACCGTCCCCGACGTGGGGAGCCGGTTGCCGGCGGCGATCTGGGACTTGGCGAAGGCCAGCCCGAACGTGGACCCGATGCCCATGACCTCGCCGGTCGAACGCATCTCGGGACCGAGCAGGGTGTCGACCCCGGGGAAGCGGTTGAACGGCATGACGGCTTCCTTCACCGACACGTGGCCGCCCACCGGCTCGGTCAGCAGTCCCTCCTCGCGCAGCTCGGCCAGGGTGGCCCCGACCATCACCCGGGCCGCCACCATGGCCACCGGCACCCCGGTGGCCTTGGCCACGAAGGGAACGGTGCGGCTGGCCCGCGGGTTGGCCTCGAGCACGTAGGCCCGGTCGTCCTTCACCGCGAACTGCACATTGCACAGGCCGCGCACCTGCAGTGACTCGCAGATGACCCGGACGTGGCGCTCGAGCTCGCCGATCACCGACGGGGCCAGCGTCTGGGGCGGCAGGGCGCAGGCCGAGTCGCCCGAATGGACGCCGGCCTCCTCGACGTGCTCCATGACGCCGCAGACGACCACTTCACCGGTGGCGTCCCGCACGGCGTCGACGTCCACCTCCACCGCGTCCTCGAGGAAGCGGTCGACCAGCACCGGCCGGTCGGCGGTCACGCCACCTTCGCGCCCGAGCGCCCCGCCCACCCCCGACATGGCCCGGACGGCCTCGACCAGGCGCTCGTCGTCGTAGACGATCTCCATGGCCCGGCCGCCCAGCACGTAGGAGGGGCGCACCAGCACCGGGTAGCCGATCCGGTGGGCGACGGCCACGGCCTCCTCCGGCGTGGTGGCCGTGCCCCCGGGGGGCTGGGGGATGCCCAGCCGGCCGCAGAGCTCGTTCCACCGCTCCCGGTCCTCGGCCAGGTCGATGGAGGCCGGCGACGTGCCGAGCACCAGGTCCTCGTCGATCCCGGCGGCCAGCTTGAGCGGGGTCTGGCCACCCAGGCTCACGATGACCCCGACCAGCCGGCCACCCTCCCGGGAGGCCGCCTGCTCGGCCTCGATGACGTTGGCCAGGTCCTCGGGGGTCAGCGGCTCGAAGTACAGCCGGTCGGAGGTGTCGTAGTCGGTCGAGACCGTCTCGGGGTTGCAGTTGAGCATGATCGTCTCGTAGCCGGCGGCCCGCAGGGCCATCGAGGCGTGCACGCAGCAGTAGTCGAACTCGATGCCCTGGCCGATGCGGTTGGGGCCCGAGCCCAGGATGATCACCCGGGGACGCTCCGACGGCCGGATCTCGTCCTCCTCCTCGTGGGTCGAGTAGTGGTAGGGCGTGTGGGCCTCGAACTCGGCGGCGCAGGTGTCGACCGTCTTGAAGGTCACCGGGGCACCGGCGGTCACGCGGGCCGCTCGCACCGTCGCCTCGTCGACGCCGAGCAGGTAGGCCAGCTGGGCGTCGCTGAAGCCGAGCCGCTTGAGCCGCCGCCACTCGCGCCGGTCGAGGTCGTCCACCGTCATGCCCAGCGTGACCTGCAGATCGAGGGCCATGCGGGCGTCGGTGACCTTGGCCAGCTCGTCGAGGAACCAGGGGTCGATCCCGGTGGTGGCGGCGAGTTCGGCGACCGACACCCCGCGCCGCAGCAGCGACTCCAGCTGGTACAGCCGCTCGGGCGTGGCCGTGGCCACCGCCTCGAGCAGCTCGTCGACGGGGACGTCGTCGACGGCGGCCTCCGCGGCGTCGGCGTTGAGGCCCGAGCGCCCCTGTTCGAGCGAGCGCACCGCCTTCTGCAGCGACTCGGGGAAGGTCCGGCCGATGCCCATGACCTCGCCGACCGACTGCATGCGGGTGCCGAGGACGTCGGTGGCCCCCGGCAGCTTCTCGAAGGCCCACCGGGGGATCTTGGTGACCACGTAGTCGATCACGGGCTCGAAGGAGGCGGGGGTGGCCCCGGTGATGTCGTTGGGGATCTCGTCGAGGCGGTAGCCCACGGCGAGGCGGGCGGCGATCTTGGCGATCGGGAAGCCGGTGGCCTTGGAGGCCAGCGCCGAGGAGCGCGACACCCGCGGGTTCATCTCGATGACCGTCTGGTGGCCGGTCGACGGGTCCACCGCGAACTGCACGTTGGAGCCGCCCGTCTCCACGCCGACCCGTCGAATGCAGGCGAACGCCGAGTCGCGCATCGCCTGGTACTCGACGTCGGTCAGGGTCTGGGCGGGGGCCACGGTGATCGAGTCACCGGTGTGGACGCCCATGGGGTCCAGGTTCTCGATCGAGCAGATCACCACGCAGTTGTCGGCGTGGTCGCGCATGACCTCCAGCTCGTACTCCTTCTGGCCGGCGATCGACCGCTCCACCAGCACCTCGCTGATGGGCGAGGCGTCGAGGCCCTCCGCCGCCAGGCGCACCAGGGCGTCGGCGTCGCGGGCGATGCCGGTGCCGGCACCCCCCAGGATGTAGCTCGGCCGCACCATGATCGGGTAGCCGATGGACTCGCCGATGGCCATGGCCTCGTCGAGCGAGTGGGCGAAGCCCGACGGCGGGACGGACAGGCCGATCTCCTGCATGGCCGCCTTGAAGCGCTCGCGGTCCTCGGCGGTGGCGATGGCCTCGGGGTTGGCGCCGATCACCTCGACCGCGTTGGCCTCGAGCACGCCGCGCTCGGACAGGGCCATGGTCAGGTTGAGCGCCGTCTGGCCCCCCAGCGTGGGCAGCAGCGCGTCGGGCCGCTCCCGCTCGACGATGGCCGTCAACACGTCGGGGTCGAGGGGTTCGACGTAGGTGCGGTCGGCCATGCCCGGGTCGGTCATGATCGTCGCCGGGTTCGAGTTGGCCAGGACCACCCGGTAGCCCTCCTCGGCCAGCACCCGGCAGGCCTGGGTGCCCGAGTAGTCGAACTCACAGGCCTGGCCGATCACGATGGGGCCGGAGCCGATCACCAGGATCGACTGGAGGTCGTCACGGCGGGGCATCAGGCCGCTCCTCCCCCGGTCCGTCCACTCGGTCCGCCGTGGGCGTCCATCAGCATCCGGAACTCCTCGAACAGGTAGCGGGCGTCGTGGGGGCCGGGCCCGGCCTCGGGGTGGTACTGCACGCTGAAGGCGGGGACCTCGGTGCTGGCCAGTCCCTCGATGACCCCGTCGTTGAGGTTGACGTGGGTGACCTCGCTGGCTCCGAGCGAATCGGCCGCCACCGCGTAGTTGTGGTTCTGCGAGGTGATCTCGACCCGCCCCGTGGCCGTGCGCCGCACCGGATGGTTGCCGCCGTGGTGGCCGAACGGCAGCTTGTAGGTGGTGGCCCCGAGGGCGGTGGCCAGCAGCTGGTGGCCCAGGCAGATGCCGAAGACGGGCACCGATCCGTGGTCGACCAGCCGGCGCAGCTCGCCGACCACCCCCGGCAGGGCGGCCGGGTCGCCCGGCCCGTTGGAGAGGAAGATGCCGTCGGGCCCGAGGGCGAGGACCTCGTCGGCCGGGGTGGAGGCGGGCACCACCGTCACCGTGGCCAGGTCGCCGAGTTGGCGCAGCATGGCCTCCTTGATGCCGAAGTCGTAGGCCACCACCCGGTAGGGGCCGTCGCCCCGGGTGAGCGAGTGGCGGGTCGTCACCGTCGAGACGAGGTCGCGCCCGTCCGTCGGAGCCGCCTGCCGCGCGGCGGTCACCAGGTCGGACTCGGCGGCGGTGCCGAAGGCGCAGGGCGCCGACCCGTGGTCCCGCAGGTGCCGGGTGAGCCGACGGGTGTCGACCCCGGTGATCCCGGCCACGCCGTGGCGGGTGAGGAAGCCCTCGAGGGTGCCCTCGGACCGCCAGTTGGACGGCGCATCGGCCAGGTCGCGCACCACCACGCCCCGGCAGTGGGGCCGGACCGCCTCGTCGTCGGCCGCGTTGACCCCGTAGTTGCCGATGTGGGGGTAGGTGAAGGCGATCACCTGTCCGGCGTAGGACGGATCGGTGATGACCTCCTGATAGCCCGACAGCACCGTGTTGAACACGGCCTCGCCGGTGGCGATGCCGCCGGCGGGCTCCGCCCCGAAGGCCTCGCCCTCGAACACCGCGCCGTCGGCCAGCACCAGGAGGGCGGGCTCCCGTCGGGTGCTGGCACCCCGGGGGCTCATCGCTGCGCCTCGGCGTCGACGACGACCGCTTCGCCGGCCAGCACGGTGTGGCGCACCCGGCCGGTCAGCTTCCGCCCGGCGTAGGGGGTGTTTCGGCTGCGGGAGGCCAGCGCCGTCGGGTCGACGGTCCAGGTGGCGGTGGGGTCGATGACGCACAGGTTGGCGACCGCCCCCTCCACCACCGGGCCGCCCTGGGACCCGCCGTGGGCCGGATCGAGCCCGACGAGGGCGGCCGGCTGCCAACTGAGCAGGGCGAGGATTCGCTCGATCGGCAGGTCGAGCTCGGTCGTGGCCAGGGCCAGGGCCGTCTGCAGTCCGAGCATGCCGGGCGGGGCCTGGTCGAAGGGCAGGTCCTTCAGCTCCGGAGCGTGCGGGGCGTGGTCCGTGGCGATGGCGTCGGCCGTGCCGTCGGCCAGAGCCGCCTTGACGGCGTCGACATCGGCCTGGGGCCGGAGCGGTGGGTTGACCTTGAACAGCGGGTCGTAGCCGGACGTACACCCGTCGGTGAGCGTGAAGTGGTGCGGCGCCACCTCGGCGGTGACCGGCACCCCGGCGGCCTTGGCCCGACGCACCAGTTCGATCGAGCCGGCGGTCGAGAGGTGGAGGAAGTGGACCCGTCCACCGGTCGCCCGGGAGAGGGCGATGTCGCGGGCCACCATGACCTCCTCGGCCTCGGCCGGCATGCCCGGCAGCCCGAGACGGCTCGACCAGGCCCCCTCGTGCATCGTGCCGCCAGCGGCCAGGCTGGCGTCCTCGCAGTGCTGGCCGAGCACCACGCCGAGTCCGGTGGCGTACTGCAGCGCCCGGCGCATCAGGCCGGCCGACTGGACGCCGTCGCCGTCGTCGGTGAAGAGCCGCACGCCGAGGGCGGCCAGCTCGGCCATGGGCGCCAGGCGCTCGCCGGACCGTCCGACGGTGATGGCGCCGGCCACCGCCACCTGGGCCAGCGCTCCCCGGGCGATGGCGTGCACGTTGCGCACCGACTCGGCCGAGTCGAGCGGGGGGTCGGTGTTGGGCATGGCCACCACCGCGGTGAACCCGCCGAGCGCGGCCGCCCGGGTGCCGGACTCGACGGTCTCGGCCTCCTCACGACCCGGCTCGCGCAGGTGGGTGTGCAGGTCGACGAGGCCCGGGGCCACGATGCAGCCGCCGGCGTCGAGCACCCGGGCACCGGCCGGGACGTCGAGTCCCTCACCGACCGCCACCACCGTGCCGTCCACCACCGCCACGTCGGCCCGGCGCGTGCCGGTGGCGTCGACCACGGTGCCCCCGCGGACGAACAGCTCCGGGGTCGTGGTCCCGTTCCGGACCGTCATGCCGCCCCCTCCAGCGCGCCGTGTCCGAGGAGCAGGAACAGGACGGCCATGCGCACGGCCACGCCGTTGCCGACCTGGTCGGTGATCCGGGCCGAGGGCAGCTCGGCCACCTCCGAGGCGATCTCCACGCCCCGGACCATGGGTCCCGGGTGGAGGATGATGGCCTCGGGTGGGAGCTGCAGGGCCCGGCGGGCGGTGAGGGCGTAGCCGGCCGTGTACTCGCGCATGGTGGGCACGTAGGCACCGCTCCCCCGCTCGGCCTGGAGCCGCAGCAGCGAAATCACGTCCGTGCGGTCGAGCACACTGTCGAGGTCGTGGCTCACCGACGCCACCGGCCACCCCTCGAGGGAGGGCGGCAGCAGTGTGGCCGGGGCGACCAGGGTCACCTCGGCACCGAGGGCGGCGTAGGCCGTGATCTGGGAGCGGGCCACGCGGCTGTGGCGGATGTCCCCCACGATGGTGACCCGCAGGCCGCGGAAGGCGTCGGTGCCCTCGTCGCCCCCGCCGAGGGACTGGCGCACCGTGTAGAGGTCGAGCAGGGCCTGGGTCGGGTGCTGGTGCCAACCGTCGCCGGCGTTGACCACCGCGCAGTGGTCGACCCAGCGGGCCACCCGCGCCGGCACCCCGGCCGAGCTGTGCCGCACGATCACCGCGTCCATGCCGATGGCCTGGATCGTCTCGATGGTGTCCCGCAGCGACTCGCCCTTCTTGACCGACGAGGAGCCGGCGGCGAAGGAGAGCACGTCGGCCGACATGCGCTTGGCCGCCGTCTCGAAGGACATGCGGGTGCGGGTCGAGTCCTCGAAGAACAGGGTGGCCACCGTTCGACCCCGCAGGGTGGGCACCTTGGGGTTGGCCCGGCGTCCGACCTCGGCGAAGGAGTCGGTCACCCGGAGCACGTCGGCGATGGAGCCGGCGTCGAGGTCGTCCATGCTCAGGAGATGGGTCGGGAAGTCGCTCACCGGCTCACCAGCTCGCCCAGCGACACGCCCTCGTCCGAGACGTCCACCATCTCGTCGCGGTTGGTGGGGAGGTTCTTGCCCACGTAGTCGGGCCGGATCGGCAGCTCGCGGTGACCCCGGTCGACCATCACCGCCAGCTCCACCACCTGGGCCCGGCCGTACTCGCCCAGGGCGTTGAGGGCGGCGCGGATGGTCCGGCCCGTGAAGAGCACGTCGTCCACCAGCACCACGGTCGCCCCGGCCAGGTCGATGGCGATGTCGGTGGCCGCCTCGGGCAGCACGGGGCGCAGGCCGATGTCGTCGCGGTAGAAGGCGACGTCGAGGGTGCCGACCGGCACGTCGACGCCCTCCACCTCGGCGAGGGTCTCGGCCAGGCGGCGGGCGATGCCCACCCCACCGGTCTGCAGGCCGATCAGGACCACGTCGTGGAGGCCCCGGTTGCGCTCGGCGATCTCGTGGGCCATGCGGGTGATGGCGCGACGCACGTCGTCGGCGGACATGACCTGGACCCGGGGAACGAAGACGGCACCCCGCGGGCGGGTGTGACTGCGCTCTCGTTCGGCCACCTGATCCTCCTGTCCGTACGGGCCTCACGGGACCCGCTTCACGGTCAGGTACGGACTATACCGCGTCGGCCCGGACATCGTCCGGGCCGTGCCGGCCGGCGGAAGCTCCGACTCAGCCGGGGGCCGGAGGTCTGACGCGGGCGGCCACCGTCGACAGCACACCGTTGACGAAGCGGCCCGAGTCGTCGGTCGAGAAGGCCGAGGCGAGGTCGACGGCCTCGTTGAGCACGACCGCGGTGGGGACGTCGTCACAGGTCAGGAGCTCGGCGGTGGCCAGGCGCAGCACGTTCCGGTCGACCACGGCCATGCGGTCGAGGTCCCACCCGATGGCGGCCGACGAGACGAGCTCGTCGATGTGCTCCCGGTTCTCCCCCACCGCCGTGACCAGGGTGGTGACGTAGGGGTCGGGAGCGGCGGGCAGGGCGGCGAGCACCTCGGCCGGCGCCTCCCCCTTCAGCTCCGCCTCGTAGAGGAGGGTCAGCGCCCGCTCGCGGGACTGGCGGCGGGGGGCGGGGTCGGTGGTCATCGTGCGGGCTCGGGTCTGGGTGGGGGCGCGACCCGGGGGGCCGTCACGTCGGGCTAGGCCCGGGTGAGGTACTCGCCCGTCCGGGTGTCGACCTTGACCTTCTCCCCGGGGTTGACGAAGAGGGGCACCTGGATGACGAGACCGGTCTCGAGGGTCGCCGGCTTGCGGGCCCCCGACACGCGGTCGCCCTGGAGACCCGGCTCCGTCTCGGCGATCGTCAGCTCGACGGCGGCCGGCAGCTCGACGCCCACGATCTCGTCGCCGAAGAACTCGAGGACGGCGTCGTCGCCCTCCTTCAGGTACTTGGCGGCGTCACCGAGCAGGCCGGTCTCCACCTGGAGCTGGTCGTAGGACCGGGTGTCCATGAACACGTAGTCGGCGCCGTCCCGGTACAGGAACTGCATCTCCCGCTTGTCGATGATGGCCTGCTCGAGCTTCTCGTCGGCCCGGTAGGTCCGTTCGATGACGGCCCCCGTGCGCTGGTTCTTGAGCTTGGTGCGCACGAAGGCGCCGCCCTTGCCCGGCTTGACGTGCTGGAACTCGATCACGTTGAACAGGCCCTCGGGCAGGTTCAGGGTCATGCCGTTGCGGAGATCGTTGGTGGAGACGGCCATCAGACAGGGACTTCCTTCGGGAAACGGGTGAGCGGTCGGCTGCCGTGGTCGGTCACGACCAGCGTGTCCTCGATGCGGACCCCACCGACGTCCGGCAGGTACACGCCGGGTTCCACGGTGACCACGGTGCCGGGCTGCAGGATAGCAGTCGATCCCGACCCGACCGCCGGCCCCTCGTGGATGTCGAGGCCCACACCGTGACCGGTGCCGTGCTCGAAGCGCTCGGCCCAGCCCGCCTCGGCGATGCGGTCGCGGCAGACCCGGTCGACGTCCCCGGCGGCCACGCCGGGGACCACCGCGGCCACGCCGGCCCGCTGCGAGTCGGCCACCACGTCGAACACGGCGGCCAGCTCGCCGGTCGGCGCCCCGCCCACGCAGAACGTGCGGGTCATGTCGGACCGGTAGCCGTCGAAGTCGCTCCGAAGTCCACCACCACCGGGTCCCCGGCGCCGATCGGCCGGCGCCCGGCCGGGCGTGCGGCTTCGCCGAGTTCGGCCCGGAGGCCACGATCGTCTCGAAGGCGCGGTCCTCGGCCCCGAGCACCCGCATGGCGTGGTCGAGGGCGGCGGCGAACTGGGACTCGGTGAGCTCCGCCCCCTCCGGCCCGGCGTCGGCGAGCAGGGGCAGCACCGACCGAGGGCGGCGTCGGCGATGGCCGCGGCACGCTCCATCCGGGCCACCTCGCCGGGGTCCTTCACCATCCGCAGCCCCTCGACCACCCCCTGGGTGGGCAGCACCTGGCGGGGGGACAGACCTCCTCCCACGTGGGCACGGCGGCCCACGTGACGTCGGCGGCCTCGAGTCCGACGCGGCGCCGGTCCCGCCCCGGCGGCCAGGGCCTCGCGCTGGGCGGCGACCCCGCCGATGGCGAGCTCCACCTCGGCGCCCACGCCGGCGGCGGCCAGCTGCTCGGCGGCCTGGGTCCGGTACCGCCGTCGGTGGCCAGCAGGGCGCGGTCGGCGTGACCAGGAGCACGCCCGGCCGACCCGGTGAAGCCGGTCAGCCAGCGGATGTTGGCGGGTGTGGTCACCAGCAGCGCCTCGACTCCCGGCCCACGATCCCGAGGGCGGCCAGGGCGGCCCGGGCCCGGTCGAGGCGGCCGGCGACGGACAGCGGGGGCAGCGGGTGCAGGTCGACCGGGTCGGCCCCGCGGGGAGGGTTCACGACCGGGCGTCGAGCAGGCGGGACACGGCCTCGACGGCCAAGGGGTACCCGAGGCCGCCGAAGCCGGCGATGCAGCCGTCGGACACGGGGGCGATGGTGGAGGTGTGACGGAACGGCTCGCGGGCGGCCGGGTTGGAGAGGTGCAGCTCGACCACGACCCCGTCGTAGGCGGCCAGGGCGTCGTGCAGCGACCACGACGTGTGGGTGAGTGCCCCGGCGTTGACCACGATGGCCACCGGTGCGGCCCCGGGCCCCGTGGACCGCCTCCACCAGGTCGCCCTCGTGGTTGGACTGGAGGTGCTCGAGTTCGAGACCGACCCCGCGGCCGCCGCCCGTCGCCGCCGCCACGTGGTCCTCCAGGGTGGCCGGTGCCGTAGATGTCGGGCTCCCGCTCCCCCAGCAGGTTCAGGTTCGGGCCCGACAGCAGCAGCACCGTCCCTGCGTCGCTCACGGTCGCCGCTCCGGTTGGACTCCATCTGCGCCAGGGTAGCGACCACGTCGGCCCGGTCGATGCCATGCACGACCTCGACGCCGTGGTCCGTCGAGGACGAAGGTGAGATCGCCCTGCGCCTTCTTGTCCCGACCCATGAACCGAGCAGCTGTTCGGGATCGCGACCGGCGGGAAGGGCGGTGGACAGGTCGTAGGTGCCGACCACCGCGCGGTGGCGTGCGACCCCGTCCTCGTCGATCCGGCCGAGGCGCCGGGCCAGCAGGGCGGCGAAGACCAGGCCGACGGCGACCGCCTCGCCGTGGCGCAGGTCGGTGGCGTCGTCGTCGAAGGCCGACGCCTCGAGCGCGTGGGCCAGGGTGTGCCCGTAGTTGAGGAGCATGCGCCGGTCGCCCTCGCGCTCGTCGGAGGCCACCACGGCCGCCTTGACGGCCGCACAGCGGGCCACCTGTTCGTCGGTCGACAGGTCGGCGGTGGGCGGGCCCCCGAGGTGGTGTCGATCCCCAACAAGGCGTACTTGGCCACCTCGCCCCGGCCGGACGCCCACTCCCGGGGCGGCAGCGAGGCGAGCATGCCGGTGTCGCACAGCACGGCGCTCGGCTGCCAGAAGGCGCCGACGAGGTTCTTCCCCTCGGGCAGGTTGACCCCGGTCTTGCCCCCGATGGCCGCGTCGACCTGGGCCAGCAGCGAAGTGGCGACGTTCACGTAGGCCGTGCCGCGGTGGAACGAGGCGGCGGCGAAACCGGCCAGATCGGTCACCACCCCGCCGCCGACCGCCACGACCACGTCCGCCCGGCTGAGTCCGGACCGGGCGAACCGACGGCACAGCTCCTCCACGTCGGCCAGCGACTTGGCCGACTCGCCGTCGGGGACGGTGACCACCTCGAAGGGCACGCCCGGATCGACCTCGACCCCGATCCGCTCCTGGGTCACCACCACGGCCCGGCGGGCCCCGGGACCGTCTCGGCCACCACCCGGGCGAGCTCGTGACGGACGCCGTCCCCCACCAGTACCTCGTAGGGCGGTCGGCCAGGTCGACCGGCACCACCGGCTCACGGCAGGCTCCGGGCGAACGCGGTGGCGGCCAGGATGCGGTCGACCACCGTCGCCGGCTCGAGCTCGTCCACGTCCACCACCACGTCGGCCACCTCCTCGTAGAGCGGACGGCGGACGGCGTCGAGGCGCAGCGCCCCGGCCGGATCGTCGTCCAACAGCGGCCGGCCGCGCCCGGGCCCACCCGGGCGGCCAGGGTGGCGGGGTCGGCGCGCAGCCACACGACGCCGGAGCCGGCCAGCAGCGCCCGGTTCCCGGGCGACAGCACCGAGCCACCGGCGGCCGACACCACCGTCGGTCCCGGCGAGTGGACGCGCCTCGGCCAGCACCCGGGACTCCTCGGCCCGGAACGCCTCCTCGCCCCGGGCGGCGAAGATCTCGGCCACCGTCGAACCGGTCGAGGCCTCGACCATGGCGTCCGAGTCCAGGTAGGCCAGCCGAGCCGGGCGGCCAGCAGCCGGCCGACCGTGGTCTTGCCGCCCCCATCATCCCGACCAGCACGATGTGGTCAGGCATCGATCGGGGGCGCCGCCGACGACGGGGTCTGGCCGAGGGTGGCCAGGTAGCCGGCGTGGTTGCGGCGGAACTCCTCCACCGAGTCACCGCCGAACTTGCGCAACGCCTCACGGCCAGCACCAGGGCCGTCATCGTCTCGGCGACGACCCCCATGGCCGGCACGGCGGTCACGTCGGTGCGCTCCTTGAACGACACCGTCGACTCCTTGGTGACGACGTCGACGGTGCCGAGCGAGGGCCGGTTGAGCGTGGCCAGCGGCTTCATCGACAGCCGGGCGACGATGGGGGCGCCGGTGCTCATACCGCCCTCGATGCCCCCGGCCCGGTGGGTGTCCCGCACGTAGCCGCCGCTCCGGGCGGCGGCCAGGCCCTCGGCCGACTCCTGGTCGGGGTCGGCCATCCGGATGGCGTCGTGGGCCTCCGAGCCGAGCATGGCCGGCCACCTCGGCCCCCTCGCCGATCTCCACGGCTTTGATGGCCTGGATGCTCATCAGGGCCTGGGCCAACAGGGCGTCGAGGCGACGGTCCCAGTGGACGTGGCTCCCGAGTCCTACGGGCACGCCGTAGGCGATGACCTCGGCCACCCCGCCGAGCGAGTCCCCGGCCTTGGCCGCCGCCTTGATGGCCGCCACCATCCGCCGCTCGGCCTTGGGGTCGAAGCAGCGGACCTGGGAGTCGTCGATCGCGGCGAGGTCCTCCATGAGCGGCAGCGACTCGGGACGGGCCTTGGCCTTGCCCATCTGGACGATGTGGCTCAGCACGTCGATGCCGATCTGTTGGAGCAGCAGCTTGGCCACCGTGCCCGCCGCCACCCGGGCGGCCGTCTCGCGGGCGGACGCCCGCTCGAGCACGTCGCGGGCGTCGTCGAGGCCGTACTTGAGCATCCCGGCCAGGTCGGCGTGACCGGGTCGGGGCTGGGTCAGGACCTTGGAGGGCAGGCCCGGGGCGGGGGACATCTCCTCCTCCCACTTCGGCCACTCGGTATTGGCGATCTCGATGGCCACCGGTGACCCCAGGGTCCGTCCGTGGCGGATCCCACCGAGCAGGCTCACCTCGTCGACCTCGAAGCGCATGCGGGGCCCGCGTCCGAAGCCGAGCCGCCGCCGCGCCAGTCCCCGCTGGATGTCCTCGGCCGTGACCAGCAGTCCGGCCGGCACGCCCTCGAGGATCACCACGAGGGCGCGTCCGTGGGACTCTCCGGCGGTCAGGTAGCGCAGCATCCCGGCCAAATCTACTCGGGGTGGCGGAGGGTCCCGGTGGGCGCCGACCGGGGTGGACGTGCCGCCGGGCACCACCGTCAGGACGATGTGTGGAAGAGGTGCTCGGCCAACGTCCCTCCCCAGAACATGGCGACGACGGCCCCCGCACAGAGTGAGGGGCCGAAGGGGAAGTAGGTCCGGCGGCCGGTGCCGGCGACCGCCATGAAGACCAGGCCGAACACGAGACCGATGACGAAGCCGGAGAGGAAGGCCAGGTACACGTGGACGAGGCCCAGATAGCCGACGGTGAGACCGATCACCCCGGACAGGTCCACGTCCCCGAAGCCCATGGCGTTGCCCTTGAAGAAGTACGGCGCGAAGAACCAGATGAGGAACAGCGCGGCGTAGGCCGCCACGCCGCCGACGACCGCCAGGAGGAGGGAATGCCAGGTGCCGTCGACCGCCGACACGATCACCTGCAGGGGCACGATGAGCACGAGGCCGCCGTAGAGCAGCTTGCGCGGGATCACCCGGTGGGTGAGGTCGGTGACCGAGACGACGACACCGAGGGCCAGGAAGACCAGGAACGGGGTGACGAGGACGTGCTCGCCGAAGTGGGCGGCGGCCGCGGCCCACAGCAGCCCGGTGACGACGGCGGCACCACCGGTGCGGGAGGTGGAGTGACCCGACGCCAGGAGGTGTCGGATCGGCGCCGGGACGTCGCCGGTGTCACCGGCGTCTGCGGCGGCGTCGGCGGCGTGTCCGACGGTGACGTCGGACGCCACGGGCGGTTCGACCGGGTCCGGCGCGGCGGTCGCCACATCCGTCGCCGCCGCGACACCGGTCCCGTCGCCGGCGGCCTGCTCGGCCCGGCGCGCCTCCCGCTCGGCCCGGCGCCGGTCGTCGGCGGCCCGGCTGAGGCCGGCGAGCCGTTGACCGAGGGGATCGACCGCGGCACCCACCGCCGCGCCGGCCAGGCCGACGGCGACGACATACAAGGTGTGCACGTCACGAAAGGTACTGGACGCACGCCTCCGGACCGGGCATCGTGGCCACCCTATGGAGACGCGCACACTCACCCTGGACACCGCTGACGGCCCCATGCCCCTCTACGAGGCCGAACCCGACGGCGACCCGAAGGGGGCCGTCGTCGTGATCCAGGAGGCCTTCGGCGTCAATCCCCACATCGAGGACGTGACCCGCCGGTTCGCCGCCGCCGGCTACCACGCGGTGGCGCCCCACCTGTTCCACCGCACGGGATCGCCCGTCATCGCCTACGACGACTTCGCCTCCGTCATGCCCAACCTGACCTCGCTGTCCGACGAGGGCCTGCTGGTCGACGTACGCGCCGCCCTCGACCACCTCCGGGCGGCGGGCTGGTCGGACGACCGCATCGGGGTCGTGGGGTTCTGCATGGGTGGCCGGGTCACGTTCCTGGTGGCCGGGCACGAGGCCCTGGGCGCCGCCGTCGGCTTCTACGGCGGCGGCATCGTCACCGGGCGTTCCGAGGCCATGCCGGCGCTGGTCGACCTCGTCCCCGAGCTGGCCACACCGTGGCTGGGCCTGTTCGGGGACGCCGACCCGTCGATCCCGATCGACGACGTGGAGCGGCTGCGGGACCTGCTCGACCTGGGGGCCGAGGTCGACACGTCGATCGTCCGGTACCCCGACGCCGAGCACGGCTTCCACTGCGACCGGCGCGACTCCTACGACGAGGCCTCGGCCACCGACGCGTGGCGCCGGACGCTGGCCTGGTTGGACGACCACCTGGCCCCGGTGGCCTGACGGGCCCGGCCGACCCCGGCCGGGCGTCCGGTCAGCTGTGGGCCGGTTCGTAGTACGGGTTGGTCCCGTCGGCGTGGTCGGTGACGTCGACCACGTTGGCGATCTCGGGGATCGCCTCGCGCAGGATGACCTCGATGCCCTGGGACAGGGTGGCCTTGGCCATGCCGCAGCCCTGGCAGCCCCCGCTCAGGCGGAGGTAGACCGACGAGTCCTCGACGGCCACCAGGTCGGCCCGTCCACCGTGGGAGGCGATGCTGGGGTTCACCTGCTGTTCGAGGACCGACACCACCCGCTGGGCGAACGGGTCGGACAGGTCGACCTCGGGGATCGAGGCCAGACCGGCCAGCGTGGGTGCCACCGGGGTGTTGGGGTTGACGATGACGAGTCCGCCCTCCCCCGAGGCGTCGGTGACGAAGTCGAGGCTGGCGCCCTGGAGCCGGCCCACCGAGGCCGAGGGGATCACCACCGGCATGTCGTCGTCGGGCTGGACGACGTCGCCGGCCGAGGCGTCGGCCAGCGCCTGGAAGTACATGTCGTAGGTGTAGGCGCCGTTGGCCTCGCCGCTGACCTCGAGCCACAGCGCGAGCGTGTCGGAGTCCGCCTCGTTGGCCAGCACCTCGAGCACGGTGGTCCGGGCATCGGGGGTGATGGTCAGCACCGGTGCGATGTCCTCACGGTCTTCAGTCATGCCTGTCATCATAAGGGCGTGTCCCCCTCCCACAAGCACGTGCCCGACGACGCCCACGAGTGGGTGAGCTTCGACGACCCGGACGAGGAGCGGACGTGGCTCTTCGACGTCACCTTCCTGGCCAGTGCCTGGACGTGCATCTTCGGCAACGGCTGCCAGGGCGTCCTGACCGGTCCGACGCCCGAGCTGGCCCAGGGGTGCTGTTCCTACGGGGCCCACTTCACCGGCCGGGAGGATGCCGACCGCGTCGAGGCCGTGGCCCGGACGCTCGGTCCCGACGTCTGGCAGTTCCACGCCAAGGGCCGCAAGGGCGTGGTGAAGAAGCTGTCCGACGGGGACCTCGGCACCCGTCTGGTGGACGGCGCCTGCATCTTCCTCAACCGGCCCGGGTTCGCCGACCGGTCCGGGGTGCGCCCTGCACGTCGAGGCCGCCCGTCGGGGCGTCAGCCACGTAGACCTCAAGCCCGAGGTGTGCTGGCAGCTGCCGTTGCGCCGCGAGGACGAGACGTCACCGGACGGTCGGGTCACCTCGGTGGTGCGCCAGTGGGACCGCCGCCACTGGGGCGAGGGCGGTGCCGAGTTCCACTGGTGGTGCACCGAAGACCCGGCGGCCTTCGTCGGCCACGACCCCGTCTACCGCTCCATGCGGACCGAACTCGAGACGATGGCGGGGCGCAAGGTCTACAAGCGCCTGGCCGCCTACCTCGACGAGCGCACCGCACGGACGGCGGTCACGCTCCTCCCCCACCCGACGGTCCGCCACCGCGCCGACGACAGCTGAGCCGGAGCCCGGAAACGGGCGGGGCGTTCCCCACGCTCCGGGGGGACCCGGTCCTACTCGGCCAGGGGGTCGTACTCGTCGCTGGAGGAGGCGACCCGCGGTGAGGTGCCGAGGATCTCGTCGTAGTCGTCCTCGGTGGCCAGACACCACGAGGCGTGCTTGTCCTCGGGCTCGGCGCCGCATTCGGGGCACCGACGATTGGCCGTGGCGACCGACCGCTTCAAGCTGCGCGCTTCTTCGAAGCGGCGATGGCGTCCCTTCTTCACGAGACCAACTCCTTGCCCCACCAGGGGTGGACTTACCCCGCGCACGGCGCGCCCGGGTCACCACCTGAGAACGATGCCACCAGTGTAGTGCGGTGGCCACAGAGCCGTGGCACCACCGGAGCCCGACGCGGTGCCGCTACAGTCGCAACCGTGGCCGACGAATTCGATCCCCGGGACATGGTGGCGCGGTTCCGGGCCCGCGCCGAGGCGGTGCGCAACCGGGGTCTGCCGCCCATCGAGGGCCCCGACCGCCAGCGGTTCATCGAGCAGGCCCAGACCGACTTCATGGACTACGCCATGCTGGGCGACGCCGAGGCGACGATCGAGGACGGGGTGCTGGTGTTCCGCATCGACCTCCGACCCTCCGACCCCGCGACGACGGACTGAGCCCGACCGCGCGGCGGGAGGCCGACCGGTCGCGGTCAGCCGCCGTAGCTCATCCGGGTGTCCCCCATGGCCAGGACGGCGTCGTCCGGCCCGGAACCGCCCAGCCGCTCGGAGGCACCGACGTCGACGACTTCGCCGACCACCAGCACGTGGCTGGCCGGAGTCGCCCCGGTCGCCGGTCCGTCCGGGTCGGACATCGAGCGGACCGAACACGCCAGCCAGGCGATCGCCGCCGCGAGCCGTGGCAGTCCACCGGCGACCTCCTCGACCGGCTCCCCCTGGAGTCGGACGGCCACCCCGCGTTCGTCGGTCTCGACGTCGCGCACCGGCTTGACGAAGCGCCGCACCAGCGCCCGGTCACCGCGCGCCAGCAACGAGACGCTGAACGACCCGCCCGCCTCGATCAGCTCCCGGGTCAGCGAGCCGGACTCGACCGCCACGGCCACCAGCTTGGGCGACGTGGCCACCTGCATCACCCAGTTGCACGTCATCAGGTTGCGCCGGTCGGCCGCCCGGCTGCCCACCACGAAGAGGCCGGTGGGCATCGCCCACAGCACCCGACGACGCAGCCGGTCGGCGGCGTCGTCGTCCGGTGCGGCCGTGCCGCCGTCCGGGGCGTTCACGATCCCCCGGCGAAGGGATCGCCGTCGTCCGGAGGTGTGGTGGTCTCCGTGGTCGGGGGCTTCCCGGTGATGGCCTCGATGCGCTGGACGGCGATGGCGAAGAGGGTGGCGACCTGCGCCCGCTCAGCCGTGGACCGGGCGAGCAGAGCGGCGTTCCCGGCGGCGCCGTCGTAGCAGTCGTCGCCGGCGGCGGTGGCTTTCACGAAGGCGTTGTTGAGGTCTTCGGTGAGCTCCTGGTCGGGGGACGGCAGGTTGCCCACCCCGGTCTGGGCGTCGTTGCTCAGCAGGTCGCACACCTCGCGGATGGCCGCCGGCGAGTTGTGCTGTTGGATGGCGAGGTCGACGTTGCGGACGTCGACCTCGACGTTGCCGATCGAGGACCCGCCCCCCTGGTCGTTGATCCACGAGGTCACCTGCTGGTCGGCCGAGCCCCCCTCGGCACAGCCCCCGAGGACGACACCCCCGAGGACGAGGACCGCCGTCAGGGTGACGAGGCCGACCCGGCCGGGGCGAGACGCCCGGGTCGCGGGACGCGGCATCAGGCCGGGAAGCCCGTCCAGTCCGGGCGCCACTCCGGGTCGAGCTGACGCAGGAACTGGGCGCACCGCTCCTCCTCGGCCGGCTCGCCGATGGCCCCCGCCGCCGAGCGCAACCCGTCGAGGCAGCGCAGGAACCCGCGATTCTCCTCGTGGGCCCACCGCACCAGGCCCGAGCCCTTCCATCCGCTCCGCCGCAGAGCGTCCAGCCCGCGGTGGTAGCCGACCCGGAAGCAGGCATAGGCCTCGACGTCGTCACGGCCCAGAGAGCCGAGGGCGGCCCACGCCTCGAGCGACCCGGGGTGCGAGCGCACCACGTCGGAGACGGCGTGGCGCCGGCGCTCCCCCGGCTGGGCCAGGGCCTGGGCCAGCGCGGTGCGCACGTCCTCGGGCTCGGCGGGCAGCACGGTCTCGGGCAGTCCGGTGGTCAACCGGACGGCCGACACATCGGAGGGGGTACCGGAGGCGGTCATGGCCGCCAGTGTACGGCCCGTCCCGTGAGCGGCTCCCGCGGGTGCCACCGGAGTGGCGCGTCCTCAGTCGAACCGGACCAGATGGTGGTCCTTCTTGCCGCGGCGCAGCACCACGTAGCGGCCGGCCACCAGGTCCCCCGGGGTCACGCGTCGGGTCAGGTCGTCGGCCCGGGCGTTGTTCACGTACGCCCCGCCCTGGCTCACCGCGGTACGCGGCCTGGCTCTTCGAGGCCACCAGGCCGGTGTCGGCCAGCAGGTCGACCAGCAGCATCCCTCCGTCGTCGAGCCGCCCGGCCGGGAGATCGGTCGACGGTGCCTCGGCGAACACGTCGAGCAGGGTGCGCTCGTCCAGGCCCGCCACCTCGCCGCCGAAGAGGGCGGCCGCCGCCCGTTCGGCCCGTTCGGTCTCCTCGGGACCGTGCACGAGCGTGCAGACCTGGCGGGCGAGCACCCGCTGGGCCTCCCGTCGCTCGGGGTGCTCCGCGGTGGCCCGGTCGAGTTCGAGGATCTCCTCGGGGGGGAGGAAGGTGAAGTAGCGGAGGTAGGTGCCCACCACGGAGTCCTCGGCGCGGAGGAAGAACTGGTACAGCTGGTACGGCGAGGTGCGCCGCGGATCGAGCCACACCGCGCCCGCCTCCGTCTTGCCGAACTTGGTGCCGTCGGCCTTGAGCACCAGGGGCGTGGTCAGGCCGAAGGCCTCGGCCCCGCGCACCCGACGGATCAGGTCGATGCCCATGGTGATGTTGCCCCACTGGTCGCTCCCCCCGATCTGGAGCGTGCACCCGTGGTCGTCGAAGAGCCGCAGGAAGTCGTAGGCCTGCAGGAGCATGTAGCTGAACTCGGTGTAGGAGATGCCCTGGTCGGGCCGGGCCAGGCGGCTCTTGACCGACTCCTTGGCCACCATCTGGTTGACGGTGAAGTGCTTCCCCACGTCGCGCAGGAACGTGATCAGGGTCATCGGCTGCAGCCAGTCGGCGTTGTTCACCATCAGCGCCCTCGACCCCGACCCCTCCGTCCCGACGTCGATGAACCGGGCGAGTTGGGACCGGATCCCGACGAGGTTGGCGTCGAGCTGCTCGGCCGTCAGCAGCGACCGCTCCTCTGACTTGCCCCCCGGGTCACCGATGAACCCGGTGCCGCCCCCGGCCACCGCGATGGGCCGGTGCCCGGCGTCCTGCAGGCGACGGAGCGTGCACACCTGCAGCAGGTGGCCGACGGTCAGGCTGTCGGCCGAGGGATCGAATCCGGCGTACCCCGTGAGGTGACCGGCGTTCAGCCGGTCACCCAGGGCGGGATCGGTCATCTGGTGGATCAACCCCCGGAACCGGAGGTCCTCGACGAAGTCGGCCATGCCACAGCCTGCCATGCCGTCGGGCGGGGGCCGGACGCTACGATCGCCCTGCCCACCCGACCGCCGGGGGCCCGACCGCAGGACGAGGACGATGGTGAACCCGTATCTCGAAGGCAACTTCGCACCGGTCCTCGAGGAGCGCACCGACGACCACGCCCTCGAGGTGACCGGCGTCGTCCCCCCCGACCTCGAGGGCGTCCTGCTGCGCAACGGGCCCAACCCGCTGACGGTGCCCGAGGACCCGGCCGACTACCACTGGTTCTCGGGGGACGGGATGCTGCACGGGATCTGGCTGCGGGGGGGTCGGGCCACCGGGTACCGGAACCGCTGGGTGCGGACCCGCTCGTTGGCGGGCAAGGTCGCCACGGTGCCCCCCAAGGGTCCGAGCGAGCCCATCGACGGTCCGGCCAACACCCACGTCGTCCGCCACGCCGGCACCACCCTCGCCCTCGTGGAGTCGGGCTTCCCCCACGCCGTCTCCCCCGACCTCGACCGGGCCCGGATCCACGACTTCGACGGGTCCCTGGCGTCACCGATGACCGCCCACCCCAAGGTCGACCCCGTCACCGGTGAACTCGTCTTCTTCGGGATCGACGTGTTCGGGCCGCCGTTCCTCCGCTACCACGTGGTCGACGACACCGGACAGCTCACCACCACCGAGGAGATCGAGATCCCCCGGGCGGTGATGATGCACGACTTCGCGGTGACGGCCACCCGTGCCGTCTTCTTCGACCAGCCGGTGCTCTTCGACCTGGCCCTGGCCGGCCAGGGCCGGCGACTCCCCTTCCGCTGGTCCCCGGAGGCCGGCGCCCGGGTCGGCGTGATGGCCCGCAACGCGTCGGGCGACCGGATCCGGTGGACGACCATGGACCCGAGCTACGTCTTCCACGTCCTCAACGCGTTCGACGACGGGGAGCGGGCGGTGATCGACGTCGTCCGCTACGACTCGGTGTTCGACACCGCCCCGGGCGAGGCCGTCACCCACGCCACGCCCACCCTCCACCGGTGGACGCTGGACCCGGCCACCGACCGGGTGCACGAGGAGGCCCTCGACGACACCCCGGTCGAGTTCCCCAGGATCGACCCCGCGGTGGCCGGCTCCCCGCACCGCTACGGCTACTGCGTGCGCACCGGGACCGACCCGGCCCGACCCTCCTTCGAGGGTCTGGTGAAGTACGACTTCGCCCGCGACGAGTCCGTCCGCTACAACCCGGGCGAGGGCCGCGCCCCGGGGGAGCCCGTCTTCGTGCGGGCCGCCGACGGCGCCGGCGAGGACGAGGGGTGGATCCTCAGTGTGGTCTACGACGCCGCCCGGGACGCCTCCGACCTGGTCATCCTCGACGCCACCTCGTTCGGCGGGCCGCCCGTGGCCACCGTGCACCTGCCCGCCCGCGTACCCTTCGGGTTCCACGGCTCGTGGATCCCGTCGGACTCCTGAGGCGGGTGCCATGACACCCGGTCGGGCCCCGACCATGGGAAACTGACCGGCACCATCCGTCCGCCCGCGGCGGACCCGGGTGGCGCCGGTTGCGCCATACTCCCCCCACCACCGTGACTCCTGACGACCCCACACCGCCCCGCTCGTCCCGACCCTCGGGCCGTCCCGCGCCGCAGCCCACCGGCCGGCCCCGGGGCACCACGGCCGGTTCGGGACGCGGTGGCTACGACCCCCGGTTCGCCGGCCCCATCCTCGGGGGCGAGGTGGCCATCCCCACCAAGCGTGAGCTCCGCAGGTCCCACCGCCGGCGTCGGGGGGCCGGCGAGCGGGTGCTGCGTGGCCTGATCGTGGCCGTCGTCGTCCTGTTGCTGGTGGTGGCGGCCGGGTACGGCTACTTCCGCTACCAGTGGGGACAGATCGCCTCGGCGCCGTGCACCACCTGCGTGGCGGCGGCCAACGGCGCCCCCTACAACATCCTGCTGATCGGCTCGGACAGCCGACAGGGTGAGACCGCCGCCGAGGCGAACCAGTTCGGCTCGGTCCAGGACGCCGCCGGCGCCCGGTCGGACACGCTCAAGATCGTCCGCGTGGATCCGGCGACGGGCACCGCGTCGTCGCTGTCGATCCCCCGCGACACCTTCGTCACCATCACCGGGCTCCCCGCCAACTCCCAACTCTCCACCCAGAACAAGATCAACGCCGCCTTCTCGGCCGGCCCCAACGCCGTCGTGCAGACCATCGAGAACACGTTCGGCATCCCCATCGCGCACTACGTGGTGATCAACTTCTTCGGACTGGAGGACGCGGTCAACGCCCTGGGCGGCATCAACATGGACTTCCCGTTCCCGGCCCGGGACCAGGACTGTTCGACCGGGGTCTGCTACAACAACTCCGGGCTGGACATCCCGACGACGGGGTGCCAGACGCTCGACGGTGCGCAGGCGCTGTCGCTGTCTCGGTCCCGCTACTACCAGTACTACCAGGGCGGTGAGTGGCAGTCGGACCCGACGTCGGACATCGGTCGCATCGAGCGCCAGAACCTGGTGATCGCCGCCGCCATCGACAAGGCCAAGTCGACGTACAACCCGCTGCGCCTCAACTCGCTGCTGTCCTCGGTGGTCCACGACTTCTCCAAGGACAACGGATTGACGGCCGGCGACCTCTTCGCCCTCGACGAGCGGTACCACGCCTTCTCGGGTTCGTCGCTGGTCACGTACACACTGCCCACCGAGGGCGCGGTGTCCTCCTACGCCGGCGACGTCGAGGTGGTCCAGCCCGACGAGGCCTCGGCCATGATCAGCCAGTTCCTCGGCGGTCCGCTCGGGACGATCACGACGCCGCCCATCAACCAGTACGGCGAGCCGATGACGCTGTCCACGCCGGCCCCGACCACGACCACCCCGGCCGTCGCCCCGCCGACGACGGCCGCGTCGGGCACCACCAAGGGGACGACGCCGTCGACCTCACAGGGCTACGGCGCCCCGTTCTACGACCCCACTCCCTGCTGATCGGCGCGACCGGCCGGTCAGGTGGAGCGCAGGGCGGCGAGCGTACGCCACGACCCCCGCACGGCGACGGCGGTGGCAACCACCAGGATCCCCCCGACGACCACCAGGGGGACCGTCACCGGTGACGGATGGGTACCCGGCCGGGTCCCGGCGAGGAACCACGGTGCCCCCTCGGCCATCGCGGCCCACCAGACGCCGACCGCGACCGTCACCGCCGCCATCGAGCCGGTGACGAGGACGGCCAGCACCCCCTCGGCCCGGAGCTTGCGGGTACCCAGGTCGATCCGGCGGGCGATGGCGACGCCCGCCGCCGCCCACAGGGCAAGGCAGGCAGCCAGCAGGCCGGCCCAGACGGCGAAAGCGGCGCTGTAGGCGGCATCGCCCCCGTTGCGCTGGCGGATGTCGAGATGGTGCGCCCACCGGGCGAGACCCAGGGTCGCCACCCCGAGCACGACCGAACCGACGACGCCACCCAGGACGCGTCGACGCACCGACGGCCAGCCTCCGGCCCGCAGGAACCGTACGGTGGCCGGAAGGGCGACGACGGCCCCCGCCGCCACCAGCAGTGCGCCCGCCGCCGCGAGGGCGGCGACCACCACATAGGCCGCCCGCGAGACGGACTGGGCCGACGCCGGTTGCGCGTCGGCGAAGTGTTCAGCCACCTTGGCGAACGCCGATCCGCCGAAGACCAGGGCCGTCCAGGCGCCCAACACGAGGAGGGAGCCGGAGCGGATCCGCCGTTCGGGGGTCGCTCCTCCCCCGGCCCGACCCATGGCCCGGGCCCGCTCCCGCAGGCCGGCCCACGCCACCGCCGCCCGGAAGGCCGGGGAGGGACGGGTCCCGTCGAGCTCGTCCTCCATCAGGGCGACCAGCTCGTCGCCGTAGCGGCTCCGCCAACCCTCCGGATACCAGCGGAGCAGCCCGGCACATCCGGAGCGGTCGGTCCTCATCCCGCCGCCCCCCACCCGAGGCCGAGGCGGGTCGCCCCGACATCGGCGATCCTCCGCAGGTCGGTCACCGTCTCGGCGAGCGCCGCCGACCCGGCCGCCGTGATCCGGTACGGCCGGCGCCGGGCCTCAGCCTCCAGGGGCTCGATGAGGCCCCGCTCCTCGAGGCGGGAGATGGCGCCGTACAGGGCCCCGGGCCCTATCCGGACCCCGGCGAAGTCCTCGATGTCCTTGATCAGGGCATGACCGTGCTTCGGGCCCGAGGCCAGGCTGGTGAGGATCAGCAGGGGCGGATCGTTCGGCCTGCGGAGTCCGGGCGCCCGGTCTGCGTTCATGACCCCATGGTAGTACGTCTGACGTAGCAACGCACGACGTAGTGGGTCCGAACCCGGTGCGAGCCGGTACCCGCCCGGCCGGGACGGTCAGGACTCCGACCCGACGGCGGCCACCACGGCCGCGTTGACCTCGTCGTGGGCCGCCACGTTGGCGACCCGGTCGGGCAGACGGACCACCACCACCCGGCCGCCCGGGACCGGCTCCACCGCCCGGGTGAGGCCGCGGGCCCAGTCGTCACCGTCCACCTCTGCGACGTCCCATCCGAAGCCCCGGGCCACCGCCGCCGGGTCGGCCGCCTGCGGGGTGCCGAATAGCCGCTCGAAGCGGTCGGCCGGCAGGTGGTCCGCCTGGGGCAGGAACGAGAAGATGCCGCCCCCGCCGTTGTCGGCGACCACGACGGTGAGGTCCGGTCGCTCGGCGGCCGGCCCGACCAGGGCGCTGGCATCGTGCAGGAAGGCCAGGTCCCCCACCAGGGCCACGGTGGGACCGGTGGCCAGGGCCACCCCGAGCGCGGTGGACACCACCCCGTCGATTCCGTTGGCACCGCGATTGGCCACCACCCGCCGGCCACCCGACACCGGGGCGCCGAAGGCCTCGACATCGCGCACCGGCATCGACGACGACACGACCAGGCTGGTCGCCGGGTCGAGGACGCGGGTCAGCATCCGGGCCAGCGCCGGCTCGGTGGCGGGGCCGTCCCGGCCGAGCACCTCCTCGATGGCCCGCTGGGCGGCCGACTCCGCCCGGGTCCAGGCCGTCGACCATCCGTCGTCGGGGCGCCCGGGGTCGGCGACGGCCTCCGCCAGTGCCCGGCAGAACTCGGTCGGGTCGGCCCGCACGATGCGGTCCACCCCGCGCTCGGGGTCACTCCAGCCGTAGGGGTCCACCACCACCGTGGCCGAACCGGCCAGGAAGGTCGTGACGACCTTGGAGGCCCACCGGTCCCCCAGCCGGACGGTCACGTCGGGACGGTGCCCGGCGGCGAATCCGGGGGCACGGAGGACACCGTCGGCCGCCGACACCACGGCCGGATCGCCGGTCCGGAGCCCCGAGCGGGGGTCGGCCAGCACCGGCCATCCGAGGGCGCCGGCCAGGGCCAGCACCGCTCCGGCATCACCGCAGCCGTGGCCGGCCACCAGGAGACCCCGGGTGCCGGGCCGGACCCCTTCGGTCACCAGGGCGTCGACGACGGCGCGGCCGGGAGCCGGGCGGGCAGCCTCCACCCGGTGCCACGGCTGGCCGTCGGGCCGACCGGGCGGCACGCCACCGAGGTCGGCGTCGCCCAGCAACGGCTCCCGGAACGGCAGGTTCAGATGGACCGGACCCGGCCCGCGGGGCCCGGACCGCGTTTCCGCCACCGACCGGGACCCGAGCGACCGCCAGGTGGACCGCGACGCCTCGTCGGGCACCCCGGGGTCGGCCGACCAGCGCGGCGCCCGCCCGAAGAGGTGGGTCTGGTCGATGGTCTGGGGGGCGCCCACGTCGCGCAGCTCCGGCGGTCGGTCGGCCGTGCAGACCAGCAGCGGCACCCTTCCGAGGTCGGCCTCCACCACCGCGGCGTGCAGCTCGGCGGCCGCCGTCCCGCTCGTGACCACCACGACCGCCGGACGACCGGTGGCCGCCCCGATCCCCAGGGCGGTGAACCCGGCCGACCGCTCGTCGAGGCGGACGTGCAGGCCGATCCCCGGCTCGGCCGCCACGGCCAGGGCGAGGGGGGTGGAGCGCGAGCCCGGACACACCACGGCGTGGGCCACCCCGGCCCGCACCCACTCGTCGACCAGGGTGGCGACGAAGGCGGCCTGGCGATCGGGATCGCCGGGGGTCGGGCGGTCGCTCGGTACGCTCACACCCACCTCCTATGCCCACACCCGCGTTGCACGCCGTCACCCGGGGCCACGGACCCCGCCTGGTACTGGCCCACGGGTTCACCCAGTCCGGGCGCGTGTGGGGTGGCCTGGCCGACGACCTGTCCGCCGACCACGAGCTGGTGCTCGTCGACCTGCCCGGCCACGGTGGCTCGTCGGCGGTGCGGGCCGACCTGACGTCGTCGGCGGACCGCCTCGGGGAGGTGGGGGGCACGGCCGACTACCTCGGCTACTCCATGGGGGCACGCGTCTGCCTGCACCTGGCCCTGGCCCGGCCCGACCGGGTCCGCCGCCTCGTCCTGATCTCGGGCACGGCCGGGATCGACGACGCCGACGAGCGGGCGGCGCGGCGGGCGGCCGACGAGGCCCTGGCGGCCCGGCTCGACCCGACCGACGGCGGGCCGGCGGAGGACACCGTCGCCTCGTTCGTCGACCGTTGGGTGGCCAATCCGATGTTCGGCGGGGTACCGCCCGGAGCCAACGGGCTCGACGAGCGCAAGGCCAACTCGGCGGCGGGCCTGGCCTCCAGCCTGCGGCTCGCCGGTACCGGCACCCAGGCGCCGCTGTGGGACCGGCTCGGGGAGCTGTCCATGCCGGTGCTCGTCGTCACCGGCGGGCGCGACGCCAAGTTCGGGGCGCTCGGCCGGCGCCTCGTGGACGCCATCGGTCCGCACGCCACCCAGGTCGTCGTGGAGGAGGCGGACCACGCCCCCCACCTCCAGCGACCCGGCCAGGTGGCCGACGCCGTGCGGCGCTTCCTGGCCGCCTGAGCGCCGGTTCCCGGGCGTCGGGATCCCGACGCGGCTCACCGGGACATCCCCACCACAATGGCGGGAAGGGTCACCAGCGGCGTCAGGGTGAGCCACAGCGCGGCGGCGAGCGTGGCGCCGAAGGCCAACTGCAGACGTCCGGTGGCCGCCAGCACCGGCAGGAGGGCCCGGCCCTCGGCATCGCTCAGCGCCACCTCCACCGGGACCCGGGCGAGCGGGAGGGCGATCAGGGGGAGGAAGACGAGCACCGGCAGCTGCGCGTCGATCACGCCCGCCACCGCCAGGATCCCCCAGACGAACACGAAGACGAAGGGGAGGCCGACACAGGCCACATACCCCCACCCGCCGATCCGCCGGCCGACCCGCACCGCCAGGGTGCGTTTGCCGCTGGCGGCGTCGGTGGCGATGTCGCGCAGGTTGTTGGCCAGCAGCAGCGCGGTGGCGAGCAGGCCGACCGCCACCGCCGACCACCAGACGGCCGGCCGTCCGAGGTGCTCGGTCTCCACGTAGAAGGTCCCGACGGTGGCCACCAGGCCGAAGAACACGAAGACGAAGACCTCGCCGAGGCCGGCGTAGCCGTAGGGGCGCGAGCCCCCGGTGTAGAACCAGCCGGCCAGGAGGCACGCCGCCCCCACCAGCAGGATCCACCACGAGGTGACCGCCGCCAGGGCCAGTCCGGTGACCCCGGCCACCCCGAAGGCGATCAGGGCCGCCCGCTTGACGGCGGCCGGCGAGGCGAGCCCGGTGGCGGTGAGCCGCACCGGGCCGACCCGGGCGTCGTCGGTGCCCCGGATGCCGTCCGAGTAGTCGTTGGCGTAGTTGGTGCCGACCTGGACGGCGAGCGCCACGATCAGGGCGCCGAGGGCGCGCCACCAGAAGCCGGCCGGACTGTGCTGGGCCAGGCGGATCGTCACCGTCGACCCGGAGGCGTCGGGTCCGTCGGCGATGACCGACCGGACGGCACCCTGGGCCGAGGCCACCGGGCTGGCCGCCCCGGCGCTCACGGAGTGGAGGACGACCACCGCCACGTGGTGCAGCGGGTGGGCAGCGGCCGTGCCCACCACCACCGGCACCAGGGCGGCCGGGAGCGTGCGGGGCCGGGCCCCGAGCCACCACTTGCGCACCGGTCCGGGCGGTGGCGGGGGCCCCGGCCGGGCGGCCGGAGCGGGTCCGCTCACGGACGGCGGGGGAAGCGGCCGAAGTCCGGGGGACGGTGCTCCTGGAAGGCGTTGCGCCCCTCCTGGCCCTCCTCGCTCATGTAGAAGAGCATGGTGGCGTCGCCGGCGAATTGCTGCAGACCGGCCAGGCCGTCGTCGGCGGCGTGCAGACCACCCTTCAGCATGCGCAGCGCCAACGGTGACAGCGACAGCATCTGGCGGCACCAGGCGACCGTCTCGGCCTCGAGGTCGGCCAGCGGCACCACCTCGTTCACCAGACCCCACGACTTGGCCGTGGCCGCGTCGTACTGCCGGCAGAGGAACCAGACCTCCTTGGCCCGCTTCAGCCCGATCGTCCGGGCGAGCAGGCTGGCCCCGTAGCCGCCGTCGAAGCTGCCGACCTTGGGGCCGGTCTGGCCGAATCGGGCGTTGTCGGCGGCGATGGTCAGATCGCACACCAGGTGGAGGATGTGTCCGCCCCCGATGGCGTAGCCGGCCACCATGGCCACCACCGGCTTGGGCAGACGTCGGATCTGGATCTGCAGGTCGAGCACGTTGAGCCGCCCGATGCCCTGACGGGCGACCGCGTCGTCGCCGATGTACCCGTCGTCGCCCCGGATCTTCTGGTCACCCCCCGAGCAGAAGGCGTCGGGCCCCTGACCGGTCAGCACCACGACACCGACGGACGGGTCGTCGCGGGCGACGTTGAAGGCGTCACTGAGTTCGAACAGGGTCTGGGGTCGGAAGGCGTTGCGGACCTCGGGGCGGCAGATGGTCAGTTTGGCGATGCCGTCGGCCACGTCCAGGCGGATGTCGCGGTAGTCCCCCCTCGGCTCCCAGGCGGGGGCCGGCAGTTGACGGAAGCGGTCGACCGGGTCGACCGGAGGACCGCTGATGACCGTCTCCACCGGGGACTCCCCCACCCCTGCGCCATCACCGTCGTGCTCGGGTGCAACCATTCGACCATTCACTCCTAGAGTCGCTACTCGTACGATCGCTAGGCTACCCGCATGGCTGAGTTGGTAGCACTCGATCTGCCGGCCGGCCCGGGCTTCGTGGAGGCCCTCCGGGCCGTCTGGGACGCCGGTGACGCCGGGCTGCCGATCGATCCGAGACTGCCGGCCGCCGCCGTCGACCGCCTGCTGGACATCCTCCGTCCGTCCCGGGTGGTCACGCCGGAGGGGTCGCACCGCCGGCCCGGCGGGGTGGCGACCGAACCCGGCGACGCGCTGGTGGTGGCCACGAGCGGCACCACCGGCGAGCCCAAGGGTGTCGTCCACACCCACGCCTCGGTGGAGGCGTCGGCCCGGTCCACGTCGGCCGGCCTGGCCGTCGATCCGGTCACCGACCGGTGGGTGGCCTGCCTGCCCCTCGCCCACATCGGCGGGCTGTCGGTGGTCACCCGCTCCCTCGTGACCGGCACCCCCTGCACCGTCCTCCCCCACTTCGACCCCCGGGCCGTCGAGGAGCAGGCCCGGGAGGGGGCCACCCTCGTCTCGCTCGTCGCCACCGCGCTCGGGCGGACGGACACCTCGGGGTACCGCGCCGTGCTGCTCGGCGGGGCGGCCCCGCCGACCGACCTCGGGCCCGGCATCGTCACCACCTACGGCATGACCGAGACCGGGTCCGGGTGCGTCTACGACGGGCGGCCGCTCGACGGCGTCGAACTCCGCATCGGCGACGGGCGCCGGGGGGCGGAGGGCGAGATCCTGGTGCGGGGCCCGATGCTGTTGCGCGCCTACCGCGACGGCACCGACCCGAGGCTGGCGGACGGCTGGTTCCCGACCGGTGACGCCGGACGCCTGGAGGCCGACGGCACGCTGGTGGTGTTCGGACGCATGGCCGAGGTGATCGTGACCGGGGCGGAAAAGGTGTGGCCCACCCAGGTCGAGGAGGTACTGGCGCGCCACCCCGGGATCGCCGAGGTGGCGGTGTGGAAGCGCCCCGATCCGGAGTGGGGCGACCGTGTCGTGGCCTGGGTGGTCCTGGAACGGGGCATCCCCGCGCCCGACCTGGAGGAGCTGCGCGACCTGGTCGGCGACCGGATCGCCCGGTGGGCGGCACCCCGGGAGCTGGTCCTGGTCGAGGCGTTGCCCCGCACGCCGGGCGGGAAGGTCCGACGCACGGCTCTCAGGTGAGGGAGCGGACCGGAGGCGGAAGGACGACGGTGGGGGGGGTGAGGGGTGGCCGCCCATGGCGGACCCGGAGGACGGAGGACCCGGGCGGTCAGGACAGGGAGCCGCTGGCGATGCAGAGCGAGCCGCCGTCGACCACCAACGTCTCGCCGGTGATCCAGGAGGCCGCGTCCGAACACAGGAACAGGGCGGCGTTGGCGATGTCCTCGACCGCGCCGAGCCGGCGGGTGGGCAGTCGCTTCGAGATCTTCTCCTCGCCGGCCTCCCAGAGGGCCTTGGCCAGCTGGGTCTTGACCAGTCCGGGGGCGATGGCGTTGACCCGGACCTGGGGGCCGAGCTCGCCGGCCAGCTGCCGGGTCAGGTGGATGACCGCCGCCTTGGACACGTTGTACCAACCGATGCCGCCCTCCACGGCCATCCCGCCGATGGAGGCGATGTTGAGGACCACCCCTCCCTTGTCCGCCATGCCGGCCCGCCACGCCGACTGGGTCCACTCCAGGTAGCCCGACTGGTTGACCCGGAGCGTCTTGTCGGCCCGACCCCGGTCGATCTCGATGATGGGGCCGTAGTAGGGATTGGTGGCGGCGTTGTTGACCAGCACGTCGATCCCTCCGAAGAGGTCCACGGTGGCCGCCACGGCGGCGTCGGCCTGGTCGGGGTCACCGGCGTTGGCGACGCACCAGGCGACCTCGCCGGACCCGCGGCCGGCCCGCGAGCGGATCTCGGCCTCGGACGCCTCCAGTCCCTCGGCGTTGCGGGACGAGATCATGACCGAGGCTCCGGCGTCGGCGAAGGCCGAGCGCGATGGCCTGTCCGATCCCCCGTGAACCCCCGGTCACCAGCGCCGTCTTGCCGTCGAGTCGCAGTTCCATGGGCCGCATGGTATCGGCGCGGCCCGGGACCCCCGCGCCCGTCGCTACCCTGGCGGCGTGGACACCCCCGATCACCGTGTCGAGGCCATCGAGACGTTCAACCGCGCCTGGCAGTTGCTGGACGCGGGCGTCCGGACGTCCGACGAGGACGCCGAACTGCTCACTGTGGCCTTCGCCTCCCGCCACCACTGGCAGGAGGCCGGTGGCTCCCAGCAGTGGATCGTCGGCGACTGGATGGTCTCCCGGGCCGCCGCCGACGTCGGGATCGCCCACCTGGCCCTGATGTTCGCCGAACGGGCCTACGCCGCCGCCCTGGAGGACGGGACCCCGGACTGGTTGTTGGCGTCCGCCGCCGAGGGGGTGGCCCGCGCCTACGGCGCGTCGGGTGACCTCGACCAGCGCGACGCCTGGAGCGCCATCGCCGGCTCCCTGGTGAAGGCCATCGGCAACCGGGAGGACCGGGCGGTCGTGGCCGGGCAGTTGGCCGAGACGAGCGGGTTCCGCCCCCGGGACGCCGGGTGATCTCCGTCGGCGGGCCGCGGCTCCCCGACGTCATCCCCACCCCGCGACTCGACCTCGTCCACCTCGACGCGGACATCCTGGAAGCGGCCGCCGCAGGGGGTGACCCGTTCACCGACCACTTCGGATGGACCAACCCCGACGGCCTCCTGGTCGGCGACGACGTCGGCCTGTGCACGCAGTTCGCCCAACGCGTCCGTGACGATCCCCGGCACGACACCTGGTTGGCCCGGGCGATGGTGGACCGCACCGACCGGGCCATGGTCGGCCACATCGGCTGCCACTACGCCCCGGATGCCAGCGGAGCGGTGGAGATCGGCTACACGGTGGCCCCCTCGCGACGTCGCCAGGGCATCTGCACCGAGGCGGTGCGCGGCCTGGCGGCGGCCGCGGCGGCCACGGGCGCGGTGTCGGTGGTCCGGGCGTCGGTGGCCCCGGACAACGCCGGTTCCCTCCGACTCCTCCACAATCTCGGGTTCGTCCGGGTGGGCGAGCGTCCCGACAGGAAGGGTGACCCGCTGTGGGTCCTGGAGCGACCGGTCGGGGGCCCGGACCCGATCAGTGCGTCCGGTCCGCCCCCACCGGGCCGCTGACCGCGACCCCCGACCGATCCCCGGCGACCGGTCCGGGGGCCTCGCGGGGGAGGGCATCGGTGGGGGCGGCGTCGGTGGGCGGCACGGCCGGGTCCGGATGGCGACGACCGGACCGGGCACGCGTCAGCGCGATGGCCACCGTCGCCACGGCCAGGCCGACCAGGTAGGCCGACCGCCACTTCCGCCCGGTCGCCTTCGGGTCCACCGCCACCACGGGGGCCGCCTCGCTGAGGACGACGGCGCCCATCGCCCCGGCGTCGGACGGAACGGGTCGGCGCACCCGGACACGGGTTCTGGCTCTGGCCATGCTCCTGCGGTGCCCGGGAGCGGCTCCCGGTAAACGTCGCGACCGGGCCGGGGACGGGCGCGACGAGGTTAGCCACGCGGGTGCGGGGTAGGCCACGATGAGCACGGCCGATCGAGGCGGGTGAGCCATGAACCTCCGGAGCGACACGGCGAGCCCTTCCCGGGCCAGAAGGGCGGTGGCGGCCGCGCTGACCGGTCACTCCGGCACGGTGATCGAGCAGGCCGTGCTCATGACGAGCGAGCTCGTGAGCAACGCGGTCGCCCACGGGTCCGAGCCGATCACCCTCGACATCGCCGTCGGCGTCGCGGTGGTGACCGTGTCCGTCGACGACGGCGGGACCGGCGGGCCCGTGCCCATGCACCCGAGCGAGGTGGATCTCCACGGTCGGGGGGTATGGATCGTCGAGTCGCTGTCCCACGAGTGGGGCGTCGAGCCCCTCACCGCCGGGAAACGGGTGTGGTTCTCCCTCCTGCTCGATCTCCCACGCTCAGGTTGACGCCGGCCTCGCCGACGGCCCGGATCAGGTCGGGGCGTCGCCCAGGTGCTGGATACCCACGACGGGGCCACCGAGCGTCCGACCCGCCATGGAGCCGAGGAACGGTGCGTTGCCATAGGCGAACACTCCGCCGTCGGCACCCGACAACCAGTAGCCGGCGCCGGAATTGGTGACCGCGATGCCGGTGACCGGAGCCGCCAGGCGCAGCGTGGCCGCCGAGCCGTAGAAGCCCGTGTTGTAGGCGAAGACACCACCGTCGGCGCCGGCCAGGACGTACCCGTTGCCACTCGCCGCGGCGGCGATGCCGACGATCGGGGCGTTCAGGTGGGTGCCTCCGAGCGATCCGTAGAACCCGGCGGTGCCGAGGGCGAACACCCCGCCGTCCGCAGCCGCCAGCCACAGCCCGGTGCCGTTCGGAGCCGCGGCCGCCCCGACGATCGGCGCGTTCAGCCCGCTCACCGAATGGACGGGAGCGGCGTCACCGAATGGATAGACGGTGCCCGATCGCGACACCAACCAGTAGCCGCCGCCGTCCGGGGTCGTGGCGATCGCCGCGATCGGCGACGGGATGGCTGTGGCGCCGAGGGAGCCGAAGAATGCCGCCCCGCCGAAGGCGAACACCCCGCCGTCGGCCCCGACCAGCAGGTACCCGTCGGGACCCGGCTCGTTGGACAGCCCCACGATGGGGGCATTGAGGTGCTGGCCGCTGAGCGATCCGCCGAACGGGATGCCGTAGTCGAAGACCCCCCCGTCGGAGCCGGCCATGCGGTAGCCGTCGGGGTTCCCCGGCGCCGGCGACGAGCCCGTCTCGACGAGCGTGTCGGTGGCCGCCGCCGAGCTGTAACCGGAGGCCTCACACGTGGCCGTTCCGGTACAGGAGACCCCCGTGAGCAACGAGCCCGAGGGGGCCGTCGCCGTGTCACTGGACCAGGCCACCCCGTTCCACGACTCGATCAGGGAGGTGGCGGGGGCTCCCGGGACGCCGACCGCCACGCAGTCGGCCGCCGTGTCGCAGGACACACCCTTGAAATAGGCATAGGTGCGGCCGGCCGGCAACGTCTCGATGGACCACGTGGTGCCGTTCCACCCCTCGGCCAGACCGAGACTGCTCGAGTTGTCGAATCCCACGGCCTGGCAGTCCGTCGTCGTCGGACAGGAGATGGAGATGAACCCGTCGTAGACGCTGGCGTTCGGGGTGCTCGCCACCGTCCAGGTGCCGGATGCCCCTTCCTCGATCAGCGTCTGACCGTCGACGATGCCGGCGGCGACACACAGGGTCGAGCTGGGACACGACACGCCGTAGAGGTAGTTGTCCTGGACACCGGGGCTGGGGCTCGCCTGCACGCTCCAGGTGACGCCGTTCCAGGCTTCCACCAGGGAGCGGTAGAGGTTGGCCGAGAACTCGTTCCCCACGGCCGTGCAGTCCGTGGCCGACACGCACGACACCGCCGCCAGCGAGTTCTGGCTTCCCGGACTGGGGCTGGAGACGATCGACCAGGACACCCCGTCCCACGACTCGACCAGCGTCGCGCCCTGGTCGGCGGAGGAGCCCACCGCGACGCAGGAGGTGGAGGACGTGCACGAGACGCCGTTCAGGGTGTTGAACCCGGAACCCTGGCTGGGACTCGGCACGATCGACCAGGTCGCTCCGTTCCACGACTCGACGAGCGTGGTGTTGGCCGCAGTGGTCCCGACGGCGACGCAGTAGGTCGAACTGACACAGGAGACCGCATTCAGCTGTCCACCCCCGCTCGGCGTCGGTGTGGGTGTCTGGGCCCAGTTCGTCGGCGTGGCCCCGCCCGGGGGCGCCACCAGCGCGGTCACCCCGAGCGCCATGACCGGCGTCAGGAGCGCGATGGCCGTCCGCCGCAGGCGAGGGTGGGGACCGGACGACGGGAAGGTGAGCCGTCGGACACGGAGGTGGAGCATCGTGGGTACCGCCCTTTCCGCACGCGGAGCGCCGAGTCACCTCGTGCAGGCGGAATAGTACCGTCGCGGCCGAAACCGCGACGGGTGACCGCAACCGGCCGTCAGCGTGGCGCCTTTATGACAGGACGACGGACGCGGGAGCGCCGCCCACGGCTGGCGGCCGTCGGTGTCACTCGGTAGGCGCGGTCGGCCGAGGGATCCTGCCTCGGCCCGCGGCGATGACCGCGTCGAGGGTCCGGAGGGAATTGATCAACGCGAGCGCCAGAAACACCGCGCCGATGATGGCCAGGATCTGCCCCTGCGGCCGGCCGGTCCGACGGGCGATCGATGCGGCGATCGGCCCGGCCACCTTGGCCGTGACCCCCGACAGGCCGACCCGGCCCATCGCTTCGTAGTCCCATTCACTCATCTGACTGCCTTTCTCCTCGGGAGGCGCCGGGCGTCAGCCGTCCGACGTCGACCGCCTCGGCGCATCTTCCTCCATCCGGTCGCGGCCGGGAACCTCGGCGGGCGGGATGCTGGGACGGGTCACACCGGCCCCCGTGCGGGGGATGCCTCCGTCGACGGTGACCGCGGCCTCCGGCGCCGCCGGTAGACCGCCGCGAAGGCGAAGCTGAAGCCCAGGGTGCCGAGCAGGGTGATCCAGGTGGCGGCCGGTCCGGTGGCGATGGCGTGCTCGAGCAGCAGTGCGAACAGGGCCGCGTTCAACGCCACCGCGGTGATCAGCAGACTGGCCTTCGCTCCGGTCCGGTGACGGATGCGCAGGTGGCCGACGCTGACCGCCCCATAGACGATCAGGAAGGCCAGGCTCGCCATCTGACCGACCGCGGAGAGCGGGAAGGCCACGACGAACAGACCGGTCAGCCCGGCGGCGATGAACAGGGAGCCAGGTCCACCGAGCCAGAGGTCACGCGCGAAGAGCTCGGGGAGCTCACCGTCCTCGGCCATCTGGAAGGCGAGGTTGGCATCGCCGAAGAGGGTGGCGTTGACCCCCGAGGCGGTGGCGAGGAGCGCGGCGGCCCCGATGGCCACGAACCCGACCCTCCCGGCCAAGGCCTGGCCCACCTCGGCGAGGACGTGCCCCTGGTCGGCGTCGATGGCGGCCAGGCTCAGGGTGGCGATCACCACGACGCTGACCAGTACGTATACCGACGTGACGATGGCCAGCGAGCCGTACATCGCCCGGGGCAGCTGGTGGGCCGGGTCGCGCATCTCCCCCGCCGAGTTGGTCACCACACCGAACCCCTCGAAGGTGACGTACAAAAGCCCGGCGGCGAACAGCACGCCCAGGAAACCGCTTCCTCCGGACGCCTCGAAGTGGTGGAAGTGGGACTTGGTGAGGCCGAGGACGATGAAGGTCACCAGGATCGCCAGCTCGACCCCGATCACGTACATCTCGGCGCGTCCGACGAGCCGGGTGCCGACGAGGTTGACCGCCACCACCAGGATCAGCAGTCCGAGGGCGATGAGCTTGCCCGACCACGACGGCCATGTGTCCGGCAGGAGATCGAGGGCGTAGCCGGCGAACCCCGAGGCATAGAGGGCCATGGCGATCACCCACCCGAGGAACTGGAAGTTGTTGAGACCACTGGCCAGTACCCCGTCGCCGAACCCTTCGACGAGGAACTGGGCCGCCCCGCCCCGGCTCGGGAACGCCGCACCGAGTTTGGCGTACGAGTACACACTGAACGCCGCCACGAACGCCCCTACCAGAAAGGCGACGGGCAGCCAGACGCCGGCTGTGGTGGTGGCCAGTCCGCCAGCGTGTAGAGGCCGGCCCCCATCATCCCGCCCACGCCGATGGCGGTGGCCGAGACGATGGTGACGGCGCCAGCGGAGGAGCCGTCGTCCGCCCGATGCTCTCCGTCGTCCGTCACCCGCTCGACTCCCCGCCGGGTCCGCCGCCAGGTCGATCCCGGATAATCATCCCGTCCCACCACCGGCCGCCCGCCATCGGCGACATCGAACCACGGCAGGCCACCGACCGTCGACGGCTCCGAGGGCGCGCCCGTCGTCGCCCACGCCCCGGTCCGCCCGCCTACGACGCCGTGGCTGCCGCGTTGAAGGCGTCGAGCTGGCCGGTGGCCTCGATGTACTCCTCGACCCAGCGTTCGATGACCGCACCGGTCTTCTCCACCTTCTCGAACTGGCCCACCACCTGACCGACGGGGTTGAAGGCGACGTCGACGGTCTGGTCGGGCCACCGGTGCGTGGCGGCCACGGCCATGCCCGAGACCATGTACTGCAGCGGCATGCCCAGCGGCTCGGGGTTGCCCTCGGTCTGCCACGCCTCGGTCCAGTCGTTCTTGAGCATCCGGCACGGCTTGCCGGTGAAGGACCGGCTCCGGACCGTGTCACGCGACGTGGCGGTGATGTACGCGGCCTGCTGGACCGGGGTGTTCTCGGCCTCTTCCACCATGAGCCACTGCGAGCCCGACCAGGCACCCTGGCACCCGAGGGCGAGTGCGGCGGCGATCTGCTGGCCGCTGCCGATGCCTCCGGCGGCCAGCACCGGCCGTGGTGCCACGGCCTTGACGACCTGGGGCCAGAGCACGATGGAGCCGACCTCGCCGCAGTGACCGCCGCCCTCGCCGCCCTGGGCGATGATGATGTCGACGTCGGCCTCGGCATGCTTCAGGGCCTGTCGGGGCGACCCACACAGAGCGGCGACCTTGCGCCCCTTGTCGTGGATCATCTGGATGATCTCGGCCGGCGGGGTGCCCAGCGCGTTGGCGATGAGGGTGACCTTGTCGTGCTGGAGGGCGATCTCCACCTGGGGGGTCGCCGTCGCCTCGGTCCAGCCGAGCAGCTGCAGCGAGTTGTCCGAGCCCGCCTCCGGCAGGGGCACGCCGTGATCGAGCAACAGGTTGCGGGCGAAGTCGAGATGCTCCTGGGGGACCATCTTGCGCAGCATGTCGCCGAGCTCCTCGCCCGACATGTCGGAATCCATCCCCTCGTACTTGTTGGGGATGACGATGTCGACGCCGTAGGGACGGTCGCCGATGTGCTCGTCGATCCAGTTCAGCTCTATCTCGAGCTGCTCGGGACTGAAGCCCACGGCACCGAGGACGCCGAACCCGCCGGCCTTGGCGACGGCCACCACGACGTCGCGGCAGTGGGTGAAGGCGAAGATGGGGAGATCGATACCGAGGTCGTCGCAGATGGGGGTGTGCATGGTTTCCTTCCTTGGTGATCGCCGTCCGTGCACGGCGACTCGTGGCCCGCGCCGGCACGTGGCCGGCGTGTTCTCGAACGTACTCTCTCGACGGCACGGTCGACGTGCGCACCGAGCGAGGGTCCACCCTCGCGGTTCGGAGAGCAGGGGGTGCCGGAGGTCCGGTTGACTCCGTGACCCGCGACCCGGAAGCGGCTCCTCCGGACGCCTCCCGGGCGTCCGGACGGTGGGTGTCGCACTCGCCCCTAGATTCGGGGGCAGGACGGCGGACACCCGTCCTGACCGACAGCAGAGGACGTTCCCGTGCCCCTCATCAGAGACACACCCGCCGGCGAGCTCTCCCCCTACCTGGAGCAACACCGCACCAACCCGGTCGACTGGTTCCCGTGGGGCGAGGAGGCGTTCGACCGGGCCGCCGAGCTCGACCGCCCGATCTTCCTGTCGGTGGGCTACTCGGCCTGCCACTGGTGCCACGTGATGGCCCACGAGTCGTTCGAGGACGGGGCCGTCGCCGAGCGACTGAACGCCAACTTCGTCAGCATCAAGGTCGACCGCGAGGAGCGTCCCGACGTCGATGCCGTCTACATGGAGGCGGTCCAGGCCATCACCGGAACCGGGGGCTGGCCCATGAGCGTGTTCCTCACCCCCGACCGGCGCCCCTTCTACGGGGGTACGTACTTCCCACCCAACGACCTCCAGGGCCGCCCGTCCTTCACCACCGTCCTCCACGCGCTCACCGACATCTGGGAGAACCGCCGGGGCGAGGTCGAGGAACAGGCCGACGAGTTGGCCCGGGCCATCGCCCAGCGATCGGTGATCGAGACCCGACCCGGGGCCACCTCCCTGCTCGACGGCGTCGACGCCGGTGGGCCACCCGACCTGTTGACGCCGGCGGTCGACGAGCTCGAGCGGCGGTTCGACGCCGAGTGGGGCGGCTTCGGCGCCGCCCCCAAGTTCCCCCAACCGACCCTGGTGGACCTGGCCCTGCGCCAGTCCGTCCGGCTGGGATCGGGCGAGGGCGCCGAGCGGGCGGCCGCCCTCGCCGTCCGGACCCTGGACGCCATGGCCGCCGGTGGGATCCACGACCACCTGGGCGGTGGCTTCGCCCGGTACGCCACCGACACCGAGTGGCTGGTCCCCCACTTCGAGAAGATGCTCTACGACCAGGCCGGCCTCCTGCGGGCCTACCTGCACGGCTGGCAGGTGACCGGTGACCCCGCCTATCTGGGCGTGGCCGAGGGGATCGTCGCCTACGTCACCCGGGACCTGACGGCCCCCGAGGGCGGGGTGTACTCGGCGGAGGACGCTGATTCCGAGGGCGTCGAGGGGAAGTTCTACGTCTGGACCCCCGACCAGGTGGAGGGGGCGGTGGGCGACCCGGACACGGCGGCGGCGGTGGCCGAATGGTTCGCGGTCACCCCTTCGGGGAACTTCGAGGGGGCCACCATCCTGCGCCGGCCGGTGGGCGCACCGCTCGCCGGGCCATCGTCCGTCGAGGAGGGCAGACGCCGCCTGCTCGCCGACCGGGCCACCCGCGTGCGACCCGGCCTCGACGACAAGGTGCTGACCGAGTGGAACGCCATGTACGCCTCCGCCCTGGCCGAGGCGGCCGGGGCCGCCGGGCGGACCGACTGGGCCACCGCCGCCGTCGGGATCGGTGAGTTCCTCTGGGCCAACCTGCGCGACGCCGACGGCCGATGGCTGCGGAGCTGGCAGCGCGAAGGGGGCGCCCGGCACCTCGCCTATGCGGCCGACCACGCCTGGGTGGTCGACTGCTGCACCCGGTTGGCCGAACTCACCGGGAAGGCGGTCTGGACCGAGCGGGCCGTCACCACCGCCGATGCTCTGGTCGCCCGGTTCGCCGACGCCGAGGGTGGGGGGTTCTTCACCACCGCCGTCGACGGCGAGCAGCTCATCGTCCGCACCAAGGACGTCTTCGACGGTGCCACCCCCTCGGCCAACGCAGTGGCCGCCCTGGCCCTCGCCCGTCTGGGGGCGCTGACCGGTGACACCACCTACACCACGCTGGCCCGGGGGGTGGTCGACCTCATCGGCGACCTGTTGACGCGCCACCCGACCGCGTTCGCCCACACGGTGCTGACCGCCGACCTCCTGGCCCACGGGCCGACCGAGGTCCTGATCACCGGGGACCGCCCCGACCTGCTGGCCGAGGTCCGCAGCCGATGGCTGCCCGACGCCGTCCTGGCCTGGGGCGAGCCCACCGGCTCCCCCCTGTGGGACGGCCGCGAGCCGGGCTTCGCCTATGTCTGTCGCGACTACGCCTGCCGCGTGCCGGCCGCCGACGCCGAGGTCCTGGGCGCCCAGCTGACGGACGTGGCCACCTAGGGACGCCGGGCAACCGCCTGCTAGACAGAGGCCCGTGATGGCCACGCACTCCTCCCGGACGCCGCGCAGCGGAACGGCCCGCGACGTGGCGCGGGCGGTGAAGCACCGCGACCAGATCGCCGTCGAGGGCGGTACCTCGCTCACCCTGCTGGTGCTGGCCTGCCACGAGGAGGACACCACCGGCGTCGACCTGGCGTCCGGGGCCCTCGTGCGCGTGCGGGTCGACTGGCCCGACGAGCACGGCCCCGACCTCGCCCCCTTCGACGTGGTGGAGACCCTGCTGGCCGACGAGCCGGAGCGTGACGACCTGGCCCAGCCCGAGGCGGTGACCGCCACCGGTCTGCCCCGCCACCTCGGCACCCTGCACGGCCGCCAGGTCCGCCACCTGCTCCACCAACTGGCCGCCCCCGTGGAGGAACACGTCCTCGGGTTCCCGGGGGCGTCCGCGCCCTACTGGGAGTTCAAGGGCTTCCGGCCGTCGCTCGCCCTCATCGAGCCCACCAAGGGACCGGTGCTGTTCCGCCGGATCGGCGACCGGACCGCCTGGGTCCGCTTCGGCTGGGGCCGCAGCGACAACTGGCTACCGGTCGAGGACCCCCGCCTGGAGCGGGCGCTCGACGTCGCCCGGCGGGACCGGCTCCAGGGCAAGGACCTGGCGTCCGCCCTCGGGTTCAAGCCCCACTACCTGGTGGCGGCCGTCTCCACCCCCCGGGAGGGCCACTGCTACAAGACGGTCCGGGCCCTGCTGCCCCGGAGCTGACGATCGGGTCAGCCCGGCTGGCGGTCGGGCCCCGGGGCCGACGTGAACAGCCCGGTGACCGGTTGGGCGTTGAACGTCATGCCCTCGGCCTCCACCCAGGCGTGGGAGGTCTCGCCCTCACCGATGAGCCCGAGGTGGAGTTCCGGGTGGTGACGTCGGAGGAAGTAGCCGGTGACCAGCGCCCGGCGTAGGCAGGTCCCGTCGAAGACCCATCGGTCGAGCACCCAGACCGTGGCCCAGACGTCGTGCTGTTCCCTGGGTGTGAGCGAGTCGGCGTCGCCCTCCCCGGCCGGTCGGCCCGATGACGACGGGCCGGTGGCGAGGGGAACCCTCATCCACGCCGCCAGGCGGGCCAGGTCCAGCGTCCAGAGCCCCACTTCGACCACCAGCACGACCGCCATCGCCTTGACGACGGCCAGTTTGAGCGGGTTCGACAGGCCCCACCACTTCCGGCCTTCCGCCGCCGCCCCCCGGAGGGTCGGTCGCCGGGGTCGGGCCACCCGCTCCGCCCGCAGGCCCGTCAGGGCGGTGACGACGGTGGTGACGTCGGCCGTGGCCCGCTCGATCGGAAGGTCGAACCGGTCCGCCAGGGCCGTGGCGGCCCGCCCGGCATCGCCGTGCTCGACCAGCAGATCGACGATGTCCGAGCCGCTGCCGTCCAACCTGAGGTAGGTGCCGCTCGGGACGTGGAGCAACACCAGGGCGCCGGACGGCGACTTCGCCCCCACGCAGTGGTGGGTCAGTTGGTCGATGGCGATCTCACCGTCGGAACGCGACGGTGGTCTTCCGCTGGACGACCACCGCCTACCGGCGGTCCGGCGGACGGTCAGAGCACCGGAGGTCGGACCGGGGCGCAGCACCGCCGCCCGGCGACTCTCACGCCACGGCCTCGATCAGCTTGCGGCCGGCCAGGTCGTCCACGAACTCCTGGGCGTCCGCGTCAGCCCGTTCCGTCGGAATCTCGAACGTGCTCACCAACAGGGCGCTCAGGTCCTTGACCGACGTCGGCTCGACCAGCGCCATCCAGAGGAGCCGACCCGAACCGTTCAACGTGAAATAGGCGCCCGACGATATGTCGAGCGCCACGATTTCACCGTCGACGTCGCGCCAAGAGACGGCGGCGTCGCTGATCTTGAACACCTCGGACTGGGCCTCAGGCGAAATCACATCAACCTCGCCTGAGGCCTCACTCGAGGCCTAGGCTCTCAGGAGACGCTGGTGACGCCGCCGCCGGGAACCGGAATCGAAGTTCCGTTGATGACGATGACGTCGCCGCTGCCCGAAGACTTGTGAATCGTGCTGAGCGTCAGGTCCTGCACGGAGCCCAACTCGGTGACCTTCGGAGATTCGTAATTCATTCTGCCTCCTCGTAACCAATTCCCGCCCATCGGGATGCGGTTAACTTACGCCCTATCGGAACACCTGTCCAGTATCGTGACGGCCCGTCAGGCTGTGTTCACGGAGAGGAAACACTCAGTCGTGAATACCACGCCCAGCACCAGGCCGAACACGGAACGTGGTGTCTACGGCCTCCGTATCAGTGCTGTGGAGCTCGATCACCTCGTCGACGGCTCGCTCCTGGTTCCGGCACGCGATTCCTGGCCGACGTGGGAGATCGTGTATGAGCCCCTCGGCGGCGGGGCTGACGGTCCCGAGCCGGTGATCGAGTCGTGGTCGACCGATCACGCCAGGCTCGCCTGCCAGCCGAGTGGCTACATCACCGTCGACCGGGTGGCGGCCCGTACGACGCTGCACCTGTCGGAGCCCCCGACGGCGGCGACCATCCTGCATCCCTACCTGGCCTCGACCGGGGTGGTCGCCGGACACTGGCTGGGACGGGCTCCGTTCCATGCCGGGGCGTTCATCCACGACGGGCGGGCCTGGGGGGTGCTCGGGGCCCGTGAGATGGGCAAGACGTCCCTGCTGATGAACCTCCACCTGTCGGGCATTCCGGTGATGGCCGACGACGTGCTGGTGGTGGAGGGCGCGACGGCGTTCTCCGGACCCCGGTGCCTGGACCTGCGCCAGAGTGCCGCCGAGCGCTTCGGTGCCGGCGAGTACCTCGGTCAGGTGGGCGGCCGGGAGCGCTGGCGCGTCACCCTCCCGCCGGTCCCACCCGACGTGCCCTTCGGGGGTTGGGTGCTGCTCGACTGGACCGACGACCTGGAGATCCACCGGGCCCGCCCGACGGACGCCATCCAGGCACTGCTCGCCAACTCGGGGCTGTCCGCCCCCGGCGTTCCCACCCAGGGCCTCCTCGATCTCCTGGCGTACCCCATGCTCCGCTTCGGTCGGCCCCACGACTGGGCACGGGCGGACGACGCCATGGCCGAACTGCTCGGTGCCATCGGCGACCTCGGCCCGGACGACGGACGTCAGTCGGAGGAGCCCACCGCCGCACTCCCGTGATCGTGCAGCCATGCCGCCTGGAGGAGCGTGGTCGACACCAGGTTGCGGGTGTCGCCGGCCCAGTGCCTGCGCAGGGCGTCGGGGTCGACGAGGGTCTCGTCCACGCCCCCGCCCGACCACTCCCGGGCGAACCGGCGGGCCGTTGCGGTCCACAGCGGATCGGTGAACCCGGCCTTCGTCCTCCGCTCGATGAGCTCGGCGGGTAGGAGATCGCCGAAGACGTGCCTCATGAGCCCGGTCCGGTCCCCCAGCCCCTCGAATCCCCCGAGCGAGCCCAGGGCGTCCAGCACCCGGGCCTCGACGAAGGGGTGCACGACGTCCACGTCGTGGTACGACCCCAGCGCGGCGAAGCTGTCGACGCACACGCGGAAATAGCGGCCGGGCCAGATCCAGCGTCGGAGCTTGGCCTCCCAGCCCAGCGGGATGGTGGCCTCGCTCTGCCCGTAGGCGTGGACGAGCTGGCGGGCCCCCTCGCCGGTCAGCCAGGGCACCTCACCGAGGTCGGCGCGGGCCCGTCGCCGGTGCACCGCGGCCCGCACGGGCGTCGGCGACAGCGCCATGCCGATCACCAGCAGGTCGCGCCCGTGGGAGACGCGCCGTGACGCCAGCAGCTGCTCGGCCCGGGCCGAGTTCAGACTGTTGCCGAGCTCGTCCCCCCCGAATCCGGTGACCACCGAGCCACCGGCGGCCCGCTCGACGATCGGGGCGTGGAAGTGCGTGTTGAACGGCCAGAGCAGCCCGTGCCGGAGGAGCGCCTCGGTGGCCACCGGTCCCACCGCGTCGAACTCCTCGTGGATCTCGATCCGCTCCCATTCGGTCACGCCGAGGTGACGGAGGACGATCGCCTGCCACTCGTCCTCGTTGGAGTCCTCCGACTGGGGGAAGACCAGGGTGGCGGGCACCGGGAGATCGAGTCCCTCGCGACGGGCCACGTCGACGGCGGCCGCCAGGAGGGCGGAGGAGTCGCGTCCCCCGAGAAGCTGAGCAGGCACGGGGTCCGACTCAGGGCCTCGGCCAGGACCTGGGAGATGGCCTCCATCGGGGTGACGCCGGACGGACCCCGCTCGAGAGGGGCCACGGGGTCACTCCCGAGCGGGATCCCGTAGGCGATGTCGAGCGGTCGGAGGGCCGGGGCCGGCCTCACCTCGCGGACGGGCACGGTCACCCCTCGGACGCCATCCCCACGATCGGCTGGTTGAGGGGCTTCCCACCCATGGAGCCGAAGAACTTCGCCGTCCCGTAGCTGAAGATCCCTCCGTCGGAGGCGACCATCCGGTAGCCGGTGTCCTCGGCCGTCACGGCGATCCCCTCGATGGGCGCGACCAGCGGGAGGGCGGCGGTCGAACCGAAGAACGGCGCCCCACCGAAGGCGAAGACGCCCCCGTCGGCGGCGACCGTCAGGTAGCCCCCCTTGGTCCCTGCGGCGGCGATGTTCACCATCGGCTTGTTGAGGACGACGTTGCCTTCCGAGCCCTGGAAGGTGGCATTCCCGAAGGCGAAGACGCCCCCGTCGGAGCCGACCAGCCAGTAGCCCAGTCCGTTGGACGTCGCGGCGGCCCCGACGATCGGCGCGGCCAACTGCTTGCCGACCAGGTTTCCGTACGAGCGCGGCTCCGCCGAAGGGGAAGACGTTCCCGCCGTGCGCCGATCAGCCAGTACCCGGTGGAGGTGGGTAGGGGAACGATGGCCACGATCGGGTCATACAGGTGCTGTCCACCCAACGATCCGTAGAAGCGGGCGTCGCCGAAGGAGAAGACGCCGCCGTCACTGGCCACCATCCAGTACCCCTTGCCGTCGATGGTGGAGGCGCCGCCCACGATCGGCTTGTTCAACGGCTTGCCCCCCTCGGAACCCTCGAACGCGGCCGCGCCGAAGGCGAAGACGCCGCCGTCCCGGGCGAACAGCCAGTAACCGGGGTTGATGCCGGGAGGCTTGGTCGGGTTGATGGGCGGCGGCGGCGGTCACCGCGGAGGCGTACACGAGCCCGCTGTTGGTGTTGGGATCCGGGATGGACCGGCCGTAGCCGTCGGCCCCCTTCGGGTCCTGACTCAGCGGGACCGTGTCGTACAGGCTGTAGGCGTACCACCCGAAGGAGGTCACCCCGGGCAGGCAGGCCGTGGGCACACTCGCCTGGTAGCCGTTCGTGGTGTCGAAGGCGAGGGTCACCGTGCAACTCACGGGCGAGTCGGTGGCGGCGTAGGTGAGTTCACCGTTGTACGTGCCGTTGGGATTGAGTTGGAAGTACGCGGTAGTAGATCGGTTTGCCGCTCGACGTCGGGCTGATGGCCCAACCGATATAGGTGTTGTTCAACCAGTTCGGGTCGGTGCTCGGATCCACGAGGTCCTTCGTCAGGGCCGTGAACGAGATCGTGGTTCCGTTGTCAGCCGCCGACGCGTAGGTGAGGTCGGCCACGTCGGGGTTCGGATTGGGTCCGGTGACCAGGTCGCCGCTCTTCTGGTACACCACGTCGCCCGGCTGCTGGCTGAACGACGCCGATTGCGGAGGAGTCACTCCGGCCGCACGGGGCCTCCACGTGACCAGCAGTGGGCACGTAGGCGGGCGTGATGTGATGTGGCCCTGACGTGGCGGACGTCGTGCTCGGCGTCGCCGCCCCCGCCTGACCTGATCCGAAGATCGGAAGGACGACGGTCGCCGCCACTCCGATCGCGATCCCGACACGTACCAACGATCGATCCATCCGCATCCGCATAGCCCCTGTTTGTCCCATGAAACGAAAAACCAAGGTTAGCCGCCCGCGCGTGTTAAGGGATACCGTAGAACCCATCACGATCGTCGTTTGGCGGTATGCGCCGACTGTGGACGCACGGTATCCGGAAAGAGGGCATTGGTGAGCGACTCGGACGATCCGGTCCTGATCGACCAGCTCTTCAGCCCGCCGGGCCCCCGGACCTACCGCAAATTCCCCGAGGTGTTCCGCCGGGCGATCAGCATCAGCTGGCAGGCCGCTCCGGGTCCACTGGTGATCACCAGCGTGCTGTCGATCCTCAGCGGTATCGGGCTGGGGGTCGAGGTCCTGGTCGGACGGGACCTGCTCGCCGTCCTGACGGGCGAAAAGGGCAAGGTCACCATGCACGCCGCGCTCCCCTACGTCATCCTCCTGGCGTTGGTGACCGCCGGCCTCCAGTTCGTGGCGACAGCCACCACCGAGGAGACCCGGATCCTCTCGGGTCTGGTCGAACAGCACGCCATCGGTCAGGTCGTCGAGGCGGCCACCGCCGTGGACCTCCTCGACTACGAGCGGACCGAGTACCACAACGCCCTGCAGCGGGCCCAGCTGGCCGCCTCCACCCGACCGGTCCAGATGGTCAACGGACTGACGGCCATCGTCGGGACCGCCTTCGGCATCGTCGGGATCGGCATCGCCCTGATCGTCATCCAGCCGGTGATCATCGCTCTCCTGGCCCTGGGCTTCGTACCGGTGTGGCTGGCCTCCCGGAAGGCCAGCCGACTCCTGCACGTCTTCGCCGTGGGCCAGACCGAGCGCGACCGCCAGCGCAGCTATCTCTTCCTGGTGCTGACCCACCGCCAGCTGGCGGGTGAGATCCGGGCCTTCTCCCTCGTCGGGTACTTCCGGTCCCGGCTCGATGCGCTCTACCGGGCGCGGATCGCCGACATCCGACAGCTGGCCCGAAGCCGGATCCGGCTCGGCATCATCGGCACCGCCCTCAACGCCGTGCTCACGGTGATCGCCCTGATCCTGCTGGTGTGGATGGTGGTCAAGGGCCACCTGTCCCTCGCGTCGGCAGGAGCGGCCGCCGGCGCCATCATCCTCCTGGCCCAGCGGGTACACGGGGTGGGCGGCAGCTCAGGCGCCATGTACGAGAACACCCTCTACATGCAGGACTTCACCACCTTCGTCGACCACATCCCCGAACTCCACCGGCGGCGGCCGACGGGGACGGCGCCGACGGGATTCACCACGCTCCGAGCCGACGACCTGACGTTCACCTATCCGAGCCGCTCGAGGCCGTCGCTGAAAGGCGTCTCCCTGGAGATCGCCCACGACGAGGTGGTGGCTCTCGTGGGCGAGAACGGCTCGGGAAAGACCACCCTGGCCAAGTTGATGGCGGGCCTCTACACCCCGACCTCGGGGACCATCTTCTGGGACGACACCGACATCGCCGGCTGTGACCCGGACCAGCTGCGGCGATCGATAGCCCTCATCTTCCAGGAGTTCGGCCAGTACTTCATGACCGCCGGCGAGAACATCGGGCTGGGTGACGTGTCACGGATCGACGACACCGACGCCATCGTCCATGCGGCCGTCCTGGCCCAGGCCGACAAGTTCATCGCCGAACTACCCAAGGGGTACGACAACCTGTTGGGCTCGGAGTACTTCGGCGGAGCCAACCTGTCCCTCGGCCAGTGGCAGCGCATGGCGTTGGCCCGGGCCTTCTTCCGCGACGCACCGTTCGTCATCCTCGACGAGCCCACCGCCTCCCTCGACCCGAGGGCCGAGGCGGCGCTGTTCGAGAACGTGCGCACCCTCTACAAAGGTCGGGCCGTGCTGCTCATCTCCCACCGGTTCTCTAGCGTCCGGTCGGCCGACCGCATCTACGTGATGGAGTCGGGCCTGATCATCGAAAACGGCACCCACGAGGAACTGATGGACCAGGACGGGCTCTACGCCGAGCTGTTCGAGCTCCAGGCTGCGGCATATGACCCGGGCCGGCGGCGAGGTTGACGGCGGGAGCCTGATCGGGACCTGCGACCGGTCGGCAACGTACCTGCGGTCACCTCGAAGATGTGCCGAGGATCACCTGGTCCGAGGCACAGAACGCAACCACATTGCAACATGCCGCGGCTCAACTTGGCCGAGGGGCTCGTCGATACCTCGGCATGGGGCAAATACCAGGACTTAGAAGGGGTTCCCGCGGAGTTCAGCGCGGCAATCCAGACGCAAAATGTGCAATCGGCGCCAGGTCGGATTCGTCGGAGTTGGGTCGGGAAGTATCCCGCCACCGGAGCCATCGCCATCGTGCTGGCCGGAGTCCTGACCTTCGGTAGCGGCACCCCGGGACACGCGGCACGAGCGCAGACCACCGCGGCAGTGACGAGCCAGACGGTATCCGCCGTCGGTCGCCCGACCGGTGGAGGCTGGACAGCACAGGCAGACGGAAGAGTGACGTCGGTCGGCAGTGCGCCGAACTTTGGCAGCGCCACCGCCCCCACGCCGCGTCAGCGCATCGTGGACATGGCCGCCACCCCGGATGGTGCCGGCTACTGGCTGGTCTCTGCCACGGGGGCCGTCTTCCCATTCGGTGACGCCGGTTCCTACGGGTCCACCGGGACACTGACGCTCAATCGACCGATCGTCGGGATGGCCGCCACCCCGGACGGGCGCGGCTACTGGCTGGTGGCCGCCGACGGCGGCATCTTCGCGTTCGGTGACGCCGGCTATTTCGGGTCCGCAGCCGGACTCAACCTGAACCGGCCGATCGTCGGGATGGCCGCCACCCCGGACGGGCGCGGCTACTGGCTGGTGGCCGCCGATGGCGGCATCTTCTCCATCGGCGACGCGGGCTTCTTCGGCTCACTGGGCAAACTGCACTTGAACAAGCCGATCGTCGGCATGGCGGCCACGCCCGACGGCGGCGGCTACTCACTGGTGGCCGCGGACGGCGGAATCTTCGCCATCGGTGACGCCCACTTCTACGGGTCGCCGGCATCGCACACCGGCTTCGAGGCCGCTGGACTAGTCGAGGACGGCCCTGGCTACTACGTCGTATCGACAGCTGGCACCTGGGTGCCGTTCGGATCACCGACGGTATCGGCCCAGTCCGACTCCGCTACGACGACTACGACGAGCGGGGCGACCCCGAGTTCGACCACGTCGACATCCCCCACGCCGACCACAACACCGTTCGCCCCGACCACGACCACATCGACGACCCAGGCGCAGTCCGGAGCCGGCCCCGGAATTCCGGGCCCATGGATCCTGCGCTTCTCGGACGGCTTCACCGGCAACAAGCTCGACGCCTCGAATTGGAATACCTGCTATCCCTGGTTCAATCCGTGCGATCAGGGCACCAACTTCGGGAACCCGGAGTTGGAGTGGTACACGCCCTCTCAGGTCGATGTGTCGTCGGGTCGGCTGGCCCTCACCGCTTCGAGAGTGGCGACAACTGGATACTCTCCGGGAGAGTTCGGGCCTGGGCCGACGAAGGTGTATCCGTGGCGTTCCGGGATGGTGACCACCTACAACTCCCTCGACTTCACTTATGGCTTCGTCCAGGTCGTGGCCAAGGTCCCCAAGGGAGATGGCTTCTGGCCCGCACTCTGGCTGTTGCCGACGAATAGGTCGTGGCCGCCGGAGATCGACATCATGGAAGTCTGGGGCAATGACACCTCGGCGGTCGCTTTCACGAACATCGTCTCGGACGTCAATGGAGACAAGGTCCAGGCACGAACGCTCCTGCACACGTCGGACCTCTCCACCGCCTACACACCTATGCAGTTGACTGGGAGCCGGGCAAGATCACGTGGTATTTCGACGGCAACGCCGTAGCCTCTACGACCAGCGGGGTATCCAGTCAACAGATGTACTTCATTGCAAATCTCGCCGTCGACGGGCTCCCCGGCAAGGCGGCAGACAGCTCGACCCCATCTTCCGGAAGCTTCGACATCAAGTCAGTGAACATCTGGCAGCACTAGGCCCGAGCCTTCGGAACCGCCCGCCATCTCCCCACCCGTTTCGACGGGTGGGGAGATCCGCAATTGGAAGTTGTGCAGGTGGTGGAAGGTAACGTGAACGCAAATGCTCCCTTGTCGACCATGTCTTCGCTTCGCATGAAGGGTGCTCGCCGCGGCCCGTTGAGTCAACTCGGCCCGGCCGCGGATGGTGCTTCCTCGCCGGACTCGCCAAGGACTCCGATTGCCCCCCGGCGCCCGCGGCGTTCGAACGGGAACTTGAGGTGATCCTCCACGAAGGCCTCGCCCCGACCGCCCGTGGGCATTGGCCGACTTTCCGGAACACGCCGGCCAACCTTATTTCCGCGTGTTTTAGGATCACGCGCTGCAGGCCGAGATGCGTTCGATGGCCGTGGATGCGGCCGGAGCCGCACTGCTCGGCACTCTTGCCGAGCGACAGGTCGCAGTAGTCGTCATCAAGGGGCCGGCCGTAGCGCGGTTCTATCCCGAGGGCTGGCCACGACCCTACGCCGATCTGGACATTGTCGTGGAACAGGGAGATTTTGATCGGGTCGTGACGCTGGCCAAGGACCAGGGCTACTTCAATTCGGAGCAGCCGTACCACAATGGAAATGGTTCGACTCGGTGTGTCGCGAGGGTGCGAATCTCCATTCGGACCGTGGTGGAAACGTCGATGTGCACCACCATCTGGCACCGTGGGTCCTGGGCACTCGCTTGACTCCGGCCGATATTGCCGCCTGCGCCGAACCGGCATCTCTCTGTGGCGTAACGGTCCGCTTCGCAGCTCCGGACCTGCTGGTGGCCTCCGCGCTGCACATCGTCAACGACCTGTGGAAGGGCAATGTGGGGCTGGTGTCCGGCGGGACATCGTTCTCCTGCTACGAATCATCGGACAGACCGAATCACGGGCGGCCTTTGAGCGAGTCCGGTTGGGGTGGCTCTTCGACGTGCTCTTGCAGGAACTAACGCAAGTGACGCCTCAACTCGAATTTCGTGAGCCCTGCATCTCCGGTCCAACTCCCTGCATCGACCAGGCTCCACCTGTCGTTGTTCGGGTGGTGGAACGACTCCGTTTCGGCTCGCCATCGCCTCGCCTGGGCGGTCCGACTTCCGCCGGTCCACGCCGTCGCATTCCTGGCCGGAACGGCGGTCCCTTCGCCGCGGTATATCCGCTCGCGACACGGGACCCCGCGCCTACTGGAGCCGGAGTGTCCGCGAAACCGTCTCCACCGCACACGGATCCGATTTTCGGATGACCACCATCGATGACCAGGAATGACAGTTGGGGGTGCTAAGCGGTGCCCCAGCCGCCTTGAAGTGGCATATGCCCTCCGATAGCGTCCATTGACCATCGGGGCTCGACGGAATTTCCCTACTTCTGATGGTGTTGGCCGCCATCCCCTTGGCCGCGGCCGGTTGTGGCAGCCCAACCGGTGGTTCAGGATCTGGTTCCCAGACCACGACCACGCCCACGACCGGCCAGTCGGTCCCCGTGAATGGGTCGGGTGCCACCTCGGTCAAGGTTGTCCAGAACAATCTCGTGGCCTCGTCCGGCCAGCCAATCCGGCTCCTCGGGGTCGATGCCTCGGGGACCGAAAGCGCCTGCATCGTCGGCAAGGGCTTCTCTTGGGGTCCGTTCAACAGCAAAGAAGCCAGGTCGATCGCAGCGTGGCACATCAATGCTGTTCGTGTTCCGATGAACGAGGACTGCTGGCTCGGGATCAACGGCGCACCTGCCGCCTTCTCGGGTCCGGCGTACCAGAAGGCGATCAAGCGGTGGGTGGTCGAGCTGAACCGGGCTGGCCTCATCGCAATACTCGACCTTCATTGGTCCGCTCCAGGGTCCACCCGGGCGACGAACAGTGGCCGATGCCGGACCAAGACCACTCCGCACAGTTCTGGAGCCAGGTGGCCTCGACCTTCTCCGACGATCATTCCGTGATGTTCGACCTCTTCAACGAGCCCTACCTCGAAAGAGAAACCCCACAGCAGCAGACTGGACCTGCTGGAGGGACGGCTGCACCGCTTCGGCCGACCTCTGCGTCTCGACGACCTCGACCTGCACGCAAGTTCCTACGAGATGGCCGGAATGCAGGAACTGGTCAACGCCGTCCGCGACGCCGGCGCACAGCAACCGATCATCCTCGGAGGGCTGATTTGGGCTGGTGACCCATGCGGCGTGACCCAGGATGGTGGCGGAACCGGCACCTGTGCGTGGTTGGAATATCAGCCCGTCGATCCCCTCCATCAGCTCGTGGCTGGATTCCACACCTACAACTGGACGGCGTGTAACACCCCCGCATGCTGGAACTGAGCGTCTTGCCCGTCGCAGCCCACGTTCCCGTAGTCACGAGTGAGGTCGGCGAGCGTGACTCGTTCAGCCGCATACCTGACGGACTACATGGCCTGGGCCGACCAGCACAACATCTCCTATCTGGCTTGGGGATGGCAGCCATCCCATCCGATGAATGGATGCAGGGAGAACAATCTTTCCCTCCTGTCTTCGTGGGTGGGTGCCCCCAGCACCGTTAATCCGGCAGGGTCAGCTCTCTATAACCTATCTCTCCGCCCACGCATCGTCCCGGTGATCGCCACCAGCCATTCCGACTGCGTGAAGTGGGGATTTCCCGTCAAAAGCGTAAAAGCCGCCGACGATGATCATCTCCCACCGCCATCGCTTCATCTTCGTGCACACCATGAAGACGGCAGGTGATTCGATCAGTGATGCAGTCAACCGGTGCTGGGCAAGGGCGACTTCATCATCCAGAACGACTTTCAGGCCTTCATGCGACGGATCCAGGGTCGATCCCCCAAGGAGTATCGGCCCCTCGATAAGCACAGTACGGCCCGCGAAATCCGAGCCTGTGTATCCCCCGAGATCTGGAATGACTATTTCACCTTCGCATTTGTCCTACACCCCGTGACTAGAGCCATATCGCTCTACAACTACATGGCGCGTAAAGGCAGCTGAACGGGACCAACTCCTCGTGCGGAACGTCTGGTACCTGACTCCCCCAGGTCACCGGGGTGACCCGAACGGCTGGAAGGCGATGGAGGCCTATCGCGATTCGGATTCGTTCTCCTCGTTCATCCGCCATCCTCGTGCTGCCGAGGCGCTAGGCATGCAACCCCAAACGGATTCGGTGTGCGATGTGGACGGAGGTGTCATGGTCGACTTCATCGGTAGATTCGAGAATCTCGGAGCCGATTTCCAGACGGTGCAATCCAAGATCGGAATCCCTGTCCGCAGAATCCAGCACAACAACTCATCGGGAATCGGAGCGAGTCAGACCCTGGATCAAACCACATCCCCCGAGAGTGTTTCTTCGAGCGACCTCGACTATCTCGCCGATCGATTCTCCCGAGACTTCCACAATTTCTGAACTACGAATTGACACTATAGAAGCACGGACAAGAGCCGAAGTTACGATGCTTGAGTTTGATTCTCCTAGTCGTCGTGGGTGACGCATTGTTGAATCGCCGACCAGGGTCTGGCAGTTATTTGCCGCCTACGCTGGGTTGGTTGTTTTCCAGGAGATCTCGTCGCACCGCCGCCCGGTGCAGGACCAGCATCGGGCCGGTGAGTACCGAGGTGAGAATCCGGTCGCGGCGGGACAGCTTGCCTCGCCACTCCTCGTCGGGCCGGATGTCCATTGCCTTCTCGCTGAATCGCACAGGATTGCCCGATACCGAGTGGTAGCAGGGCTTTGCAGGATCACTCGGAAGCACCTGCTCCCGGCGCTGACCAGCAGACTCTTCAGCTGCCGCATGGTGTCGCCTGGCTCCCGCTGTGAAGACCTCGTACCGCAACGTAAGGAGGCGTTGCCTGCGTCCGCGCATCAACCAGTCGACAGCAAGAATTGCGAGACCCAGTCGAGGCTCACCGTGAACGTGCTCGGGTGGGGCATCTCGTCTGTCGTCCAGTGGACTTCGGGACGGAGCTTCTTCCGCTTCCAGCTGTAGACGACGGCTCTGCTGTCTCGGATGAGACTCACATAGGCCGCATTGATGCCCGGTGTCGTCTCCACCACATAGGCGAACGTCGGGTCCTTGGAGGAATCCACGATGATGGCCGCGTCGCAGGCGGTGTCCACTGCTCGGTAGACGGCACCGACGAGTTTACGGGCCTGCTCGAGGCGGGTCCGCGTCTCGGTGCTCTTCACCGGCAGCAATGGAACTATGCGCTGCCCCATCACGGCATTGAACCCCTCCACTGCGGTCCGGAACTCCCGTTCATCGCTGAAGCCTGCGCGGACCTCGGTAAACACGCGTGACCAGAGCGGACACGATCTGGTCGGCACTCCGCACGAACACAGCTGATTGTCGTCCAGCCCCCGCTCCCAAAGCCATCGAACCTCGCCGATGCCCGTGGCCGCGAACTCCCTGCCGATCAACATCTCCAGGACCGTCGTCCCGCTTCTGCCCGCGCCGACGAAGAGCAGGACCGACGGATCCTGGCGCCCATCGGTGATCGGTCCTTCAGTCGTCATGCCGTCGCGCCCGGACGGCGAGCGGCTATCCGGTATATTCCCCCAGCAGTCCCACGACCACGTGCTGGGTGAAGTCCCGCGCGATGACGCCTTGGCCGAAACGACCCATTTCCGTCGCGAGCTCGGGACCACCCACGATGACCTGCATGGCTTCGGCAAGTGCCTTCACGTCCCCGGGCTCGACGAGGATCCCCGATCGTCCATCGACAACGGCATCTTCCATCTCCCCCACCCGGGTGGCAATGACCGCTCTCCCGCGCGCCATCGCCTCGAGGGCAGCCATCGGTAATCCTTCGGCATACGACGGGAGCACGAGGGACCAGCACTCATCGAGTATCGAGGCAACCTCGTCGGCACCGCACCAGCCGTGGATCCGTACCCGCCCCCGGAGGCGCTCATCGGCCCTGACGGGGCTCAACCTCCTCGACCTCGCCGTCCCCCATGACGTCCACCTCGAGTCGGATCCCCTTGTCCACGAGCATGGTCACGGCATCCAGCAGATCGTAGATCCCTTTCCGAGGACCCACACGTCCGATGAATGCGAATTGGCCACATCCTGTCCGACCGGCGGGGTCGAATCCCGCGTATCCACGAAATTCGGAACCACCCAAACGGGCACCTGGGGGCAGATCTCTTCGAGCCACGTTGCTGCCCGGCGTCCGAGGGCGATGTTCGCGGGACTCGCCTTGAACAGAACCCGATAGGCGAACTTCTGGAATCGAGGGCTCCGCTCGTAGTCGCCCTTCTGATCCGCACCGTGGAACTGGAGTACCACGGGGATCTTCACGGCTCGTGCCGCCGAAACCGTGACCAGATCACGTTCGACACTCCAACCCGTCGCCACCTGGATGTGGATGACATCAGTTCGCGTCGCATCCGGAACACGGACAGGTTCGATCCGAGCGCCGCACCAAGGCGTGCGATCAATGTTCCTTCCACGAAGTTGCTCATCGGGACCACCCTGACCGACGTGTCGGACCTGAAGCCCTCCACCAGTCCACGAGAGATCGATGCCATACCTCCCGGTGCTCCGCCTGAGATGTCCGGACCGATCAGTCCGACCACGATTTCATCTACGGGCGTCAAATCCGACCTCGCCACGAGCGCTGGGCGTGCCGGTGGTGTTCTAAGGGAATCGGGGTGGGCGCGGGCTGGAACTCCGCCTGGTCGACGCATCCCCACTGCCTGAGGCACCAGGGGACGCACACGGACGGTTCAATCGTCCGAATCGGCGACCTCATCGACCTTTGTCCTTGTTCCCGGTGGTGGTCGACTTTGTAGCAGGCGTAGCTGGTGGAATGAACTTCAACAGCTTGGCTGTCGGAGTCTCCTTCACCAGCTTCCAGGCACCCAACTGGGACAGCTTCGCTGCGAAAGCACCGTAGTCCTGCTCGCTCAGTGCACCGTCCGCGGACCACTGGGCCGCCGCCTGACCAGTGAGCACCACGTAGACATCGGAAGTCGTCCGCAGGTACTTCGGTTCCCCCTGCCAGTTCGCCGTCACGTACTCCGAGAAGTACACCGCAGCCCGTGCCATGTCGGCATCCGACGTTCCGAACCGCTTGGTGATGTTGTACGCCCCGTAGTTCAGGTTCGGGTAATTCGGAGATGACTTCACCGGGATGTACGACCTGTTTCCCACTGAGACCAGGATGGAGTTCGTCCGGGCAGTGCTCTCGAAGTAGTGGACGACAGCCAGGTCATCCGGTCGCACGACGTACACATTGTCGATCCCCACGTCAGCGAAGAGGTAGGCCACGGTGATGACTGGGATGGCGAGAAGGAGCATCGCCCTACGAATCACAGTACTTCGCCAGTCGCCATACGCGGCGAGGACGCGAGCCACGGGGTGGCGAACAGGGTGGCCCGCAGCACGTCCTCGTTTCCGTAGTGCACGAACAGCAAGCCCACCATCGAACCGACACAGCAGGCCATCGCCCAGGCCACGCGGTTTCTCCGAGTCAGGAAGGAGATGGCAGCCAGACCCACCATGATCGCCGGTGCGAGGACCTGGCCGTAGACCGACAGATGTACGTAGGTCGTGTAGTGGTATCCAAGGGCGGCGTTGGGAATTGACGTTGGACGTGACTTTGCCTAGTGCGCCAAAGTCGAAATACCGCTTGACCTGGGACGTGTGGATGGTGGCCCAGAGAACCGCCGGCGCGAATACTACGAATGGGATCGCCCGGGACTTGACGAGACCGAAGATGGCCAGGATCAGCAGCACCCCCGATATGACGAACGGAGTGAGTTGGTGGGTGACCGCTATGGCCATACCGAGCATCACGATCAGCAGCCACTCGTACACCATCATGCGGTGCGGAACATCCCGGCGCTGCCAGGAGATCGCCACCAGGACGAGCGACGCGACGAACGCGATCGATTGCGGCGAGAAGTAGTCCTGGCTGACTGTGTCCCCGATGACGAACAGGAGACCCGCCATCCAGGCGTTCCGGTCCTCGAGGCCCACTGCCCGGCCGATCGTCCGGACGGCGATGAGGCCGAGGAGCGTAGCGCCGAGCGGCCGAACCGCAGATCGATTCGATGTTGTTGACGAACCCGGCATGGTTGAGCCATGCGATGCCGGCAAACAGACCGGGCCACGACTGGTAGATGTCGATCCGCGGGTTGGCTGTACCGTGCTGAAGGAAGTAGAGCGTGACCCCGATGTGCTTCTGCGTCCAGTCGTACCGGGCAAGGTCGTCGATGAGGGTGGGGGTTCCGGTGACAGATTGCCGCCACCGCCAAGACCGGCAGTGCGATGACCGTCCCTGGGGTGGTCCATGCCATGCCGACCGCGATCAGGACGAAGGCCAGTCCGACGAACCACACCGGCCCGATCGTCGTAAGCATGCCACCCGGTCCCGGAATGGCGTGGAGATGGGGTACTGCACCCGCGACGCAGAGCACGAACCCAACGGCGGTCAGTACGGTGACGACCCTGCTGCGCCTGTCTCCAACGAGAGACTGGAGGACCCGCTCTCGGTCAACTCGCAGAAGCCAGGGGCGCTCGGTCGCCAGGGTGTTTCCGTGCAGGATGAGCGCTCCTGCAGCGAACATCCAGAAGAGCGTCTGGCCGATCGCCCACCAGTGGAGCTCGATCAGGATGCATCCCGTGAGGAGAACGACCGAGATCCCGATCCCCGATGCCAATGTGACGAACCGGGCTCCGAAGATTCGATTCGAGAGTTGGAGTGGCGCCGAACCTATGCCCAGGATGCCGAAGATCACCACGCATAACGTGGAGAGCGGGTGGACGCCGACGACGACGGCCACCACGAGGGCCACGAGAAGCAGGATGGAACAGGCGGCGGCGATGATCCTGGTCAGGCGCGCTGCGGCTTCCTCGGAATCGAGCTGCTGGAGGCGCCGGCTGTGTCGCGGTCCACTGGTGCCCCGCTCTGCTCGGGCATCATGACTGCCCCGAACCTGGTCTCCGTCCTCTTCGACCGTTGTCGTCCCGACCAAGGCGACCATCAGCTAATCGTTGGCTCGGGTACTTCCGAGGACATCTGTCCGGCCGTCACCCTCCGTGAAATGCAAGGTGCAGAGGGCGCGCAAAACAGCCGGAGGGTGCCCACGACTAGGGGGTGATGGATGCAACAATCAGCCATGCCCTGCCCGCTATTTGCCACTGGTTGTAACAATTCGACCCACCCTACCAGGACAAAGACCGGACAGCGGAGTCGCGGAACTGACTAGTCGAGCGCCGTGGATACGGGCACGGCACCAGTTCGGCGACCCCCGTGACGGACAGTTCAATCCGGGACGGACAACTCAATCCGGCTCCATCGTCGGCACGGGCACGGGCTGGCCGTATCTGCGCAGTTGGATTCCCAAGTCGTCGAGGATCTCGAGATTGGGCACGCTGGCGGCCGGCTTCACCAGGCCGAGCAGCGAGTCACTGCGCACGGGCAACGGGACGTTGCACCTCTCCCCGACTTCCAGCGCCGCTTTCAGCAGATGCCAGCTCACCGGAAGGAAGTGGGGATTCCGCCCGTCGTCCCAGACGAGTCGTTCAAGGATGTGGCGGAACGATACCGGGACGGGATTGGCGACGCCGATCGGCAGACTGGGCAGCTCGGGCGCAGTTGCGAGGGCCCATACAGCCGCTACGAAGTCATCCTCGTGGACCGTGAACTGAATCGCGCTCCCACCCACTAACGGGATGATCGGGAGTCCGGCGAGGCGCCGGAGGGTCCCCATCATCCCACCCGGATTCTGCCCGTACACGAGTCCGGGGCGGATCGGGATTGCCCCGTGAGCCAAGGACAGCTCCTCGATCTCGAGTTTCGCCCGTCCGTACAACTGCTCGGTCCCGCTCCACGCAGACATCGACGAAAGGACGATCGTGCGCCGGACTCCCGACGCCTCGGCCAACTCGACCAGTCGCCTCGTCCCCTCGACGTTCACCCGACGGATGTCGCTTCTGGAGTGGAGCGCCATGTCGTACGCGCAATGGACCAGGATGTCGACGTCGTCGAGCAGACCAGGATCGAGTTCGTCGTCCAGCCTGAAGCGACGGGCCACATCCCCCTGAGGCGACCGTACGAGATCGATCGCCAGGAGGCCGCGTCGCCGAATTTCTTCCCGGATGATTCCCCCGAGATAGCCGGACGACCCGGTGATCGCGACCGTTCTCGGTTGTAATCCCATCAGGACGCCATTCCACGCGCCTCGGTGGCGATGCGATGCGCATTGGCCATGATCGTGAGTGTGAACGTCGTGGCCGGGACCGTGGGGAACACCGAAGCGTCGATCAGGTGCACGTGTTCCCACTCATGTAGGCGTCCCAGCCGATCGGTGGTCAACGGCCCGTCGGCGGGTCGTGTCCGGTGAGGGAAGCTGGCTCCGAAGTGGTAGCTCTTGCCGGCCGCCGACAAGAACATCATCGGCACCACCGGCCACAGATCGAGGCGGGGGGCGGCTTTGGCCATCTGTCGGATCACCTGCCGGTACATCGGTGTTCGGTTGAACTCGGTGACGTTTCCCCGAAGCACCAGGTTCGGCAGAACTCCCGCATCCGAAGACTGCTCCGCTCGGACCAGGAAAGGCGACGAAGCCCACGAAGGGAGATATCCAAGTCCGACGGTGAGCCGCCGGAGGATCTGGCCAGCCATCGGTTCACCGGCTCGGCTGTTGAAGATCGAAGGGAGGGCGCCGCCGATGGCCGGGTTGTAGGGATAGAAGTGTATCTGCGCAACGTCGCGCCACTCTTGGTCAGTAGCGACAACCATGTTGAATTGGTTGAGAGTGAATTCGGTGGACAGGCGTGGGTCCGGGACGGGACGACGCGAGACCATCGGCACCACGAACTGCGCCGACTCGGCGAATTTCGACGTCCTGGTCGAAGATCCCGAGTGATCCGAGCACCAGCCGGGTGGTCCCAATAGCTCCGCAACCGAGGAAAATCTGGTCTGCGTCGAACCGGTGCACGGTGTCGCCCGCCAGGTCTCTTGCCATCACATAGGGTCGATCGCCCTCTTCTCCCACGTGGCTGACCAGCATCTGGGAGTGGTACTCGACGCGTTGCTCCCGGCGCAGCCGGTCGAACGTCGAAGCCGACGAGTAGATCAGTGAATAGGGGCAACCGGTCATGCATAGCCCGCAGCGCACACACGGTCCCGAATCGAAGGCCAGCCGGGCTCTCCCCACCACGACACCCGCACGACGGAGGGCTGATCGGTGCCGGTCTGCCGCTTCGAGGACCTGTTCGGTTCTCGGTGCGAGGTCAGGGAGCGGCTGCGCCTTGCCGATCAGCGGGAAGTGCTCCGACAGCGCATCATCTTCGCCGGCGTAGGGGATCTCAGTCAGTATCTCCCGATAGTGCGGCTCCATTTCTGCCAGGCTCACCGGCCAGTCACCAAAGGTCGACGCGGTGAACGGCATCACCTGGGATCCCCAGACATTGCTCAAGCCGCCGTAGGCGCCGGAGATCACGGCTGTGTTCACCGGACCGATACCCCGCACTCCGGACAACTGTCCGACATCGCGAAATGGGAAGTCTGTGCCATAGCTCCGCTTCTCCGGCAAACCCCGTACTTCCACTTCTGAGGGCTGCGCGGCGAATGAGCTCCACATCCTCGGGCGCCCAGTCGACCGGGCGCAGAGCACTGAGCCGATCGACAGCATGCCGTTGCTCACTGCCCAGTTCATTGCCGACGTCCAAGATGGTGATCCGCTGCGTCGGGTCGCCGATCAACGCCAACGCCGCACCGGCGGCGGCTGGTCCGGATCCGACGATCAATGTGTGGGTCACGAGTTCAGTCGCTCCGCTTCGAATTTTGGCGTGCGGACAGTCGTTCCGCTGCATACGCCACCGGGCCAACGAGTACTCCGGCCAACTCGGCCATCAGGTGGCTTCTGGGCATTCCCGAATCGAGTTCACCTCTCCGGTGGCGGCTCAGGTTCCATGCACCTCGAATCGTTCCTGAAACCATATCCAACCGCCCTGGTTCGAGGAATTCGCGTAACCGCCGCCGCCGACAGACCCTTGCCGTAGCTGTAGAGGAGATGGCGCAGCTCGGCATCCGTGCGCCGGTGAACATGCCAGACGATGGCCGACGGCTCGTAGTGGAGCGCCTCACCTGATCGAAGGACCCGGACGAACATCTCATTGTCTTCCCCACTCGCGGTGCGCGTACCGGCTCCTAGGGCCTCGTCAAAGCCGCCCAGTGCCAGCCCCACATCCCTCCGGATCGCAAAGTTCACACCGGCTCCCAAATGTCCGGCGCTGTATGGGAACGGCCAGTCGTATGAAGCGCGTTGATCCATGGTGAACGTCTGGGCTTCGAGGCGATCACTCCAGTTGACCTTCTGCTCGAACAGAGCCTGTGCCGTCGTGACGATCTCTGCCGGGGCCGCGAGCCCGGTCACCACGCCTATGCGTCGGTCGGAGGAGAATCCGAGGTGAAGCGCTCGAGCCCACCGGTGATCTGGCAGCGCATCGTCGTCGGTGTAAGCCACGAAATCCGTGGAGGCCGCCGCGAGGGCGGCATTCCGCGCCCTCGAGAGACCCGGCCGGGGCTCGACTACCCGCGTTACTCGGAGTCCATCGTCTGCGAGGGCATCCACTACGCGCTGATTCGCATCGGATCGTGGGGAGTTGTCGACCACCAGGATGTCGTAGGGCTCGTGGCCGCTCTCCTCTTGTATCCACAGCAGCCGTTCGAGGCAGGTTCGGAGCATCTCGGGTCGATCACGTGTGCAGATGGCGATACTGAGCGACCCCGGGGGTTCGGAATGTTCCGGGACCTCCGATTCCGACGTAGTGGCCACCTCCCGATCGAGGGCTCTAGACACGCCGGATGGCGTGACGTCGTGCGGCGCGAGCCTGAGCCAGGCCACGGGCTCGCTCCCATTCATCACGAGAACGTGTGCGTCGTGGTAGTCGGGCGTCCACGGGCCCAACGCCCCGACGAAGGCGATGGGATCCCGCTCGATCTGCGCGATCCCCATCCACGTACGGCCGGCGGGCTGAAGGGACGGCGACACTTCCCCACACTCCTGGTCGTGGCGGATGACGGAGTGGAATTCTACGCCAGCCACTCTTCGGGCGGCTAGTCAGGATCCGACTGCCACGAGGGGATCCCGGATCGGTGGCGGCGGACTTGAGATGCCGTCACTCATCCGGATGTCGAAATGAGGCGGTCCACCATCCACAACTAAAGTGGGTCGTATGAACAGTCCAGGGGCAGAAGAGTCAACTCCTCAGAGAACGTCCCAGAACTCACGAGATTCTCGCTCTATAGCGCTACCGACCGCGACCGTGGTGATCACCGCGTTCACCATGGACCGCTGGGATCTCGTGCAACGCTCGGTCGACTCGGTGGGTCGCCAGACACATCTGCCCGAGCAGCTCATCCTCTGCATCGACAGCAATCCCGACATGTATGAACGCTGCGTCAAGGAATGGTCTGAGCCCCTTCGTCCGTCGGGGCTGCGAGTGGACGTCATGTCCGACATGACGAATCATTCAGCGCGGGAAGCGCCCGAAGGGGGTAGCGGAAAGGCCGCTCCCCGCCGATTCGGTGCAGGTGCAGCGCGCACCGCTGCTTCCTACAGGGCCACCGGAGAGATCGTGGTCTTCTTGGACGATGACGCCGAGGCAAGCCCCGAGTGGCTCGAACATCTCCTCGCTCCCTATCTGCACCCAGACGTCGTGGCGGTCAGTGGCGAACCTCGGCCCCGGTTCCAGACCCGTCGACCTCAGTGGTTTCCTCCGGAGTTCGACTGGGTGTTCGGGTGCGCGTACGTCGGAGTCCCCACAGAGCTCGCGCCGATCCGCCACATGATCGGAGCCAGCATGTCGGTTCGCCGTCAGGCACTGATAGACATCGGCGGCATCCGCTCGATCGACTTCGACGACATGGATCTTTCCCATCGGCTAGCCGAGGCATTCCCGGCCAGTCGCATCATGTACCAGCCAAGTGCAGTGATCTTCCACTTCGTACCTGCTCAACGGGTGACGTGGCACTACTTCTGGCGCCGATGCTTCCAAGTCAATCAACACAAGATCCGAGCGTTCAGCGAAATGGGAGAGGCTGCGAATCTCGAATCGGGAGCGCGATTTCGTCGTGCGGTTCTTCCGTGATCAAGTCGGTGGCTACCTGCGAGAATTTCATGAAAGGCGACGTTACGGGAATCCTGCGGCTGGCCGCGGCGATGGTCGGGATCGCGATGGCCGGAATGGGAAACATCTACGGTCGTTGGGAGAAGCTGAGGAAGAGCTAGCCATAATCGCCGGCTCCGAATCGCTGATGGTTGGCAGCGGTCCGGGTCGAATCGCATTCCGAGAGGCTGACCCCTCAGGTCGCCAAGCCCCGCATCATGGCGCCGAATGCGTCGAGGTGGAGTCTCGAGCGGAGACGAACCAGGAGCCCGATGTAGACCACAATGGAGATGGCCGCGAACAGGATCAGTGCGAAGATCGTGGTCCCGAGGAGCAGTCGGATCGCCGCCCCGATCCCGAAGAACACACCTACGCACACGACAGTCACCGTCACGAATTCTTCGGCCGAAGAAGTGCATCCGGAACGTGAGCCAGAGGTAGAGCATCTGCATCACGTTCGTGGCGATCATGCTCACCGTCCACGCGATCGCGCCTCCCGACGCTCCGAGCCGAGGGATCAGGATGAGATTCAGCGGGATGTTGAATCCAATGGCCACCAACGTGCAGACCAGGTTGGCGGAGCTCTTCCCGGACATGAGGAGGACGGCTCCACTCGGTCCGGTCACCGAGGTAGCGAGGACTCCGAACGACATGATCACAAGTGCGGTGCTTCCCGAGCGGTAGTCGCGCCCGAACACGCTCATGAACACCGGAGCGAACATCGCTAGAGCGATCGCTGGAGGCCAGCAGAGTCCGATCGTCCACCACGTCGCCACCCGGTATAGGTGGCGAGCCTGGTCCACGAGTCCCTGATGCATGAGGTCGCTGATCCGAGTCGGAATGGCGAGGAGCATGGCCTGGAGACCGAAGATCGCCAGCGTGCTGTATCGGTTTGCGATCGTGTAGGTGGCCGCAGTGCTGGCGTTGGCGAGGGCTCCCACCAAGACGATGTCGAACCCGGTGATGAAGACCAAGAGGATGCCCTCGATCGACCGTGGGGCGGCGAATCGCCAGAAGCTGGTCGCATGAGCTCTCAGACTCAGAGGCAACACGTCGCTGGCAACTCCCCGTCGCACGGCCGAGCGCTTCTCCAGCCGGAATGCCAGCAAGGAGAGCGACACCACCAGGGCCGCTCCTACAGGGAGACTCCACGCCAGGAGTGCCCGGAACACGGTCATTCCGCCGACCGCTAGCGCCACAAAGAGAATGGGTCGCAGTATCGGAATCAGGAGGTACTGGACGCCCACGGACCAGGAGATGCCCCAGGCCCGCTCTCCTCCGAGAATTACCAGGATCACCCCCATCGCCGGAATAACCGGCGCCAGGACCTTAAGGTCAGATGCCGCCCCTGGACGAAGCTCCGGACGCGCGACGAGGATCGAGGCGATCTGGGAAGCCTCACTGATCACGACCGCCGCCAGGACGATTCCGATCACTGCAGCGGGTATCACCGCGACAGCTACGCTTCGCCGCACGTCGGCAACGCTCCGCCGCCGATAGCGCGGCAAAGTCCTCATGAGGCCGACACCGGCACCCGCCGTAGCTACCAAGCTCGCCACCGTAAAGATGGCGATCGCCTCGAAGACGGCGCCGGCCTGGCTCTGAGAGAGCGTTCGTCCGACCAGAAGAAGGAAGGCGAAACCCAGAACCGCATTGGCGATCACACCGATGAAGCTGAAGGTCCCCGATCTGGCTAGGCCGTGGACTTCTTCACGCGCGCCCCCGATGGTGTCGGCATGCCCCTCATCGGCTGGCACCAACGTCCTCCTCCACGTTCGGGATTCCGGGTCGGCCGCAGGCGAAGGGCCGTCCTCAGACCGCTTTCGGGATGAGGTCGATCCCGCCATGACACGGCGATGTCATCCCACCCTGAATTCAATCCGAGGGGGTCGTGCCTCCCAGAGTTCCAACCTACCGTTCGGTGCATCGGAAACGAAAGCCCGTTGTCCGGCTTCCCGAGTGGTACATCGCCCAAGGGGATACAAGACATCCGTTGCACACCGACCCAGACGCCGTCTCGACGGCTGCCGGGCCTTCTGGGACTCCCCTCAACCGCTCCCGAAGAACGGGGCTCCGAAATTAAACACTCCGCCGTCGTAGCCCATCAGCCAGTACCCACCGCCAGTGGCTGCCCCCATCGCCGCGATGGGAGCATTCAGGCTCTTGCCCGCCAACGTACCGTGGAGTTGTGCGTCGCCGAAGGCGAATACGTCACCGTCGCGGCTGAAGAGCCAGTAGCCCTGGCCAGTACTCGTGGCCACCATTCCGCCCACGTCCTGCGCACCGGCAGCGCCGGGAGCCGCGACGGCGGAACCAAAGAAGGGTGCCTTGCCGAACGAGAAGACGGCTCCGCTTCGACCCACCTCCCAGTAGCCACCCCCGGTCGGATCCGCGACGATACCGACCATGGTCGTGTTCTGCGAGCTCGCGCTCATCGACCCGTAATACTGCGCATCTCCGAACGCAAACACTCCGCCGTCCAGGCCAACCTCCCAGTAGCCCTGGCCATCGGGGGTCGGCGCGATTCCAACGATCGGCGCTGCCAGATGCGACCCGCTCAGCGATCCATGGAACGTGGCATCACCGAAGGCGAACACTCCTCCGTCCCGCGCCACTTCCCAGTATCCCTTTCCACTAGGGGTGGAGGCTATGCCGACGATTGGCGCTACCAACTGCCCGGGAGATTCGGAGCCGAAGTTCTGAACCGCCCCATGGGCGGAGACCGCTCCTTCGTAGTTGACGAGCCAGTAGCCACTGCCATCCGGTGCGGCGGCCATGCCCACCACTGGCGTGGCGAGGGCTCCGGCCGGGGGGAAGCCTGATCCCGCAACCGCGGACGCCTTGTTCGAAGGTGGCGAAAGTTGGACCCCGCTGACCGCCTTGACCGTCGCGTAGTAGGTGATCCCCAGAGTCAGTCCGTGGGCGACGAAGGAGGTGCCCGTGACCGGCGTCGTGCCGTTGGCTGGTACGACCGGTTGACCGGCCGCCGACGTGCCGAGGTAGACGTTGTAACCCTGCACCGGGAGCGTGCTGCTGGGGGAGACGGTGCCCATGCGACCGTCAACGTGTCTCCACTTGGCGTGGCCGTAACAGCAGTAGGAGCTGCCACCACTGCTTTGGTCAGTACCGGTTGCCCCGTACCGCGCGCCGGGCGTGTCGTGGTCGTGGAGTGCAGCGGGTGGGGATGGGCGACATAGGGAGCCTTCTTCGGCAATGTCGTCGTGGCGACTGTATGCGGCCTCGCCCGGGGTGTCGACTTCGGCCCCGCGGCGGCAGCCGCCTGCTGGGGTGGGGAAACATGTGCCCGAACGCCGATTGCGATGAACGCCGCACACGCCGCGACCAACACGATGGCCGAGGTGATGACGGTGACTCGCATGACGCGGGGCGAAGGGCCATCGTGCACGAGCCATCTGCGAAGCGCACCCGTCCACTGCTTCATTCCACGGTCCTCATGCCTCCTGCACGCAGGGGCTACCCCTCAGACGACACGCCGACCTCCGCCGACGTGTACACCTCGCCTCCGACGATCTGCCGTTCCTCAGCATACCTCTCACCTACCGGCACCTATATCTCACCCCCCGACTAAGGGCATCCAGATCCCGCGTTCGGAGCGTTCGACGCCAGATCCCCGGATCTAGTGAATGCGGGCGAGGAACCGGGTCCACCGAGATGTGCCACAGTCGCGAGGTGTTCGTAACCAATCACGTACTGTCCGGCGTGGTGATCGGCCGGGTCTTCCGAGGACGTCCGGCAATGGCGTTTGCCGTAGGCGTGGGGTCCCATCTCGTCCTCGACGCGATACCGCACTGGGGCTGCGACGTGGACACTCCGGACGGCGCGCGACTATTCCTGCGAGTAGCCCGACGTGACGGACTTATCGGACTCGCCGTCGGAATAGGCGCCTCCACCCTGGTGGGGAGGCAACTGCGGCCCTCCACGGTCGCCGCGATCGCCGGTGCCGTCCTCTTGGACCTCGACAAGCCGTTCGATCACTTCTTCGATCTCCGACCGTTCCCGCTCGCTGTCCAACACCTACACGGCTGGGTGCAGAACGAGTCGCCCAAGGGGCTGCCAGGTGAACTCTTCGCCGGACTCGTCATGGCCGTAGCCGACGTCGGGATCATCCAGTCCAGATCCCGGGTTCCCCCATCTAAGTCACCTTGATCGTCGCGTACCCGGTTCCGTTGTCGGGGTTGGTCACCTGCAGTAGATAGCTTCCGGCTGCCGTTCCGGCCGCTACGGCAACTGAGACATCGAATGAGTTCGGACTGACGTTCGTGGCGCTACCCACGACCGCCCCCGGTACGGTGGTCGACACGGTCAATCCACCCGCGAGGTTGCTGCCACTGACCACGACGGTGGCTGCAGTTCCGTTGGCAATGGAAGCAGGACTCAACTTTGCAATGGCCGGGTGCGGATCGACAACGAGACAACCCTGGCATGTGGCAGTTCCGCCAGCCGTGACGACTGTGACGTTCCCGGAACCCAACGTTGCGACATTCGAAACATTGATGGTCGCGGTGATCGACGAAGGACTCGCGTATAGCAGGCTATTGACTGTGATCCCTGAGGCGGAAAAGGTCACCTTCGAGTTCGTGGTGAAGTCACTTCCACTCAAGGTCACTTTGCTGATTCCGTGCTGCCCGACCGACATTGGAGAAAGCGCCGACACGGTTGGCGCGGGATCCGACGCGACGGTCAGGCACTCGCAACCACCGGGTCCTCCGTCGGGATTCTTGACGCCAAGCCAGCCCTTCCCGAGCGTCGCCGTCGGAGACACTTTCGCCGTGGTCGTCAATGTGGTCGCGCTTACGACTGTCGTATTGGAGAACGAAACCCCGATTGCGCCGGTGACCTTCGCCCCCGCTTCAAATTGGTACCGGTGACGGTCAGCTGGCCGGTCTCCCCCAGCCGGACCGAATTAGGGCTTGCCGAGGAGACCGTGGGCGCCGGATCGACCGCGAGGCACGCTGTGCAGGTGTCCGCGACCTGTCCGGGCTCGATGACTGTGACGTCCCGGGGACCGGGGCGGCCTTGCTGGAAACGGTGAGCTTCACCTGCAGGGACGTCGGGGAGTCGACGACCACTGAGCTTGCGGTCACGTAGGTTCCGGACACCAACACCTGAGGCGTACCCGAGAAATTGCTGCCGGTCAGGGTGAACGTGACACTCGCTCCTACGCCGATCGACTGTGGAGCGATCGAGCTGACCGGCGGACCCTGCGTAGTGACGCCGTAGGCGGTTACCCCGATGGCAGAGGTACCCGCGACCAAGAGTTGGTCACCTGCGAAAACGGGCTGTGCAAACACGCCGGACGGCCCGGTATTGAGGTACTTGAGGATAGCTCCCGAATCTGCATCGAGCAGATACACGCCCAGGTTCCCAGTGGCGCTGCTGTAGACCTGAGCGGCGACGACACCTGCCCCGTCCTCGGTGGGGCTCCCGATCAGGGCGCCGGGCAGTCCCGTCTGCCAGACCGGCATGCCAGTCGCTGGGTTCAGCGACTGGACCGATCCCTGATACGTCACACCATCGATAGTCGTGGCATTACCTCCGGACTCGATCAGGTTCGTCCCGTCCCAGAGGGCAGCAGCATCGCACTGGCCGCCCGGGTCCGGCTGGGTCCCGAACGGCGCGGCGACCTGGTCCTGCCAAACCGGACCATCGTGAAGGTCGTTTTGCCGGAACGCGTAGTAGGTGCCGTTCTTGTTGCACGCCCCGACCATCGGAGTTTCCGTGCCGTTGAGGTCGGCCGTGAACATGGTCGGTGAACCGCCGAAATCACTGTCGGAAATTTCTGGGGGCTGAGGAAGCTCCCATGAATCCAGGAGAGACAGTCCGGAGCCGGACAGGCGGACGATCGACTCATTGTATTGAGGTTGCGCCTTTGTATTCGTGTTGCCGGTGGTCGCGAAGACTGAGCCGTCGCCCAGAGTGGATTCGCCCACGCTGCTCCAAACGCTGGCGCCCACGAGGCCCTTGGGAAGCGCCTGCCAGGCGCCTGACGGGGCACCGGTATCCTGATCGAATTCGAGGACACCTCCCGGAATCAGCGGAGCATCACACGAAGAAGAGATACCGATGTAAATCTGACCATTTGCCACCAAAGGTGAGCCCCACGTGTAGTAGTCGTCGAGCGTTGAAGATGGTGTGTCCACGGTGGATTGCCACAGTGTGGCTCCTGTCGTGGCAGCCAATGCGTAAAGCTGACCATCGGGAGCGTTGACGTAGACGGTCAACCCGGTGGCAGGGTCATCAGCCACCGCCGCCGTCCCCGTGATTCCTTGCGAACCACCGCACTCCGCATTCGGCGTCAGACCGAGAAACCGCGACCACAGAACCGTCTGTGTGGCTTCATCGATCGCGTAGAAATAGCCGCTCTCCGAACCGATGTACACCACCCCATCGACGACGATCGGGCTGGCATCGAAGTCGCTGTACGAAGTCGTCGGCTCGGTCCACTTCCAGACCGGTTGCAAATCGACCAGATTCCCGGTGTTGATCGTCGTGGCGGCGGCGTTGAACGAGCTGTGCCCTGCGTCGAAGAGGAAGGACGGCCAATCGGCGGATGCGCCGGCGGCTCCCGCTGGTTCAGCCATGGGCGCCACAGTCAACCCACTCCATGCGACGATCACGGCGAGGACAGCTACCAGCTTCCCGATCCCCCGGATGTGCCGACGAAAGGGTGTCCGCGAAACTCGTCGACCAAACGGACCACCTGCCGAAGCGGAAAGCGCGACATGCGTGTGCGGGAGCCTTGATCGAACTTCGAGATGGCCAACTTCGGCAGCCATTCCGCCAGCCGCCGACAGCACGGCGGGCTCGACACTCTGACCGGTCCGATGCTGCTTCATTTCAGCCCCACTTCCATGGTCACATGAGCCACGGCCCTCTGCCGATCGCACGCTACTAACGGTTGCCCCTAGACGCAACCCGGAGTGCGTGTCCTCGGCGTCCGCCCCATCCTTTCCAGCTGGCATGGATCCCTACCAGCAGGTCACATCAACCTGCGCGACGTAGAACCATTTGGTCTTTTAGTGGCGCATCTTCTGTAGGGTAAGTCTGCATTCCCGGTCGATGGGAAAGCATCAGCCATCTGCTGACGCTGCAGGGAAAGCCTTCCTGAGTCCCAAGGTCCCGTTCACTCCTGGTGTTGGCGGTGGTTCAAGTCGACCGACACCCTTGACGTTCGTCAGGGAGCGATCGGACACCACGTTGACTCAGGCCCGCCGCAGCTTCGCCCTCTGGCCCATCTCACTGTCGTAGACCCGCTTTCGGCCGTCCCCCAAGGCCGACTCGATGACCCGCACGTCACGGACAAGGCGTTGCAGCCCCGAAGGCTCCACACTGGCCGCATGATCGGAGCCCCACATCGCGTGGTCGAGCGTGATGTGGCGCTCGACGAAGGTCGCCCCGAGCACTACTGCCGCCAAGGTCGTCTGCAGGCCGGTCTCATGCCCGCTGTACCCGATCGGAACGCCGAATCGCTCGGCCAACACGGGAATCATTCGAAGGTTGAGTTCCTCCGGGGGGCAGGGGTACGTAGAGGTCGCATGGGCGAGCAGTAGCCGATCGATCGGGAGCAGCGCGACCGCCCGTTCGATCTCCGCCATGGTCGACATGCCGGTCGACAGCATCACTGGCGTCCCCTGCGCCGCGACCTCTACCAACAACGGGTCGTCGGTCAGCGAAGCGGAGGCGATCTTGAGGCAAGATGGGTCGTACCGGGCGAGGAACTCGACTGACGGCTCGTCCCAGGGGGATGCGAACCAGGTGATCCCGAGTTCACGGGCAAATGCGTCGATGGCGTCATACTCGTCGACACCGAACTCGATGCGCCGTTTGTAGTCCAGATAGGTCATCATCCCCCACGGCGTTTCACGGGGAACGGACTTCTGTTCTTCGGGCACGCACAGATCAGGCGTCCGTTTCTGGAATTTCACCGCATCGCAACCTGCGGAAGCCGCCACTCTCATCAGCTCCTTGGCCACCCCGAGATCGCCATTGTGGTTGATGCCGATCTCGGCAATCAGGTAGGCCGGATTGCCCGGGCCCACCTGCCGGGACCCGATGGTTCTGTTGGGGGACATAGTCGCCCTGCCTCCTCGCGACGGCCACGAAGTAGTCACGTGGCCGGTTGACAATGGTATCCGGCGGACTCAGATGTCGGCGATGGTGACCCGGGACGCCTCGTAGGTGTCACGCAACTCCACGGGTAGGTCGAGCCCCCGGCGTTCCAGATGTTGGGACTGGCGGCGCATGTTCCGGGACGCAAAGGCCTGCGTGTTGTCGTTCGCCAGACCAAATGCGAGGAACACCGCCATACGGTCCGGCCGGTTCCGCAGTGCGTTCCAGTGTTGGCGGAGCACATCGGCGCTGGGTCCACGGCCCGTCGTACCGACTGCCTTGGCCAACCCACGGAGCAGTTGGTCGGCCGGCGTCGGACGGGCTCCGCAGTGCGAGATCCTCACGTCGAACACGACGACGTCACCGGGCAACAGGTCGACCGCCACAATGGTTCCGCCCTCCACTTCCGCGGTGCGCTGGCTTCCGGGTCGAATCCGTAACCCCCGTCCGTCGATGTGCTCCTGGAGATAGATGCCGAGCTTCACGAGTCGACAGTCGGAGCGGCCGAAACAGTCGAACCCGAAGTAGCCACCCGGCATTACCTGCTCGCCCGTGTCTTTGTGCCACGCGCGGGCAAGGTAGTTCCGATGGAGATCGGCTTCATACGTGAACATGATCTCGTCGGTCGACAGAGCCCGGCGAGCCAGATCCATCAGCGCCTCGTGGCCGAACAGCCACGCGAGCTCCGGAGCCTCGACGGCCGCGTTCGGCAGGACCGTGCCGCCAGCGAGTGGCAGCCCGCGATCATCGAGGATGCGACTCGACTCGGTCCGTATCCGCTCGATCTCCTCCGGGGTGAGCACGTTCCGCACGATGGCGTAGCCCGCGTCGCTGACCAGATCGGATACGTGCTCCGCTCGGTCCATCCACCCCACCTTGTTCGAGTCGGCCGGGGCATGGGGTGCCCTCACCGTCAGGACCCAATTTACCGGTCGGTGATTCACCACCGCAATGCGCCGGCCCTTCGGTAGAGTTGCCAGGTGCCGACCGAACGGGGATCCGGACCGACACCTGGCCCCGGTCTGCCGTCTGTCCTAGCCGTCGTTCCGGCGCGGGTGGCTCCAAGGGTGTGGCCCGAAAGAACCTCCAGGAACTGGACGGGCACCCTCTGGTCGCCTGGTCCATCCGCTCCGCTCTGGCCTGTCCACTCGTCACCCGGGTCATCTGCTCGACGGACGACGAGGAAATTGCGGCCACAGCCCGTCGATACGGTGCCGAAGTGCCAGGCCTGCGTCCAGCGGACCTCGCCCGGGACGACACCCCCGACCTGCCGGTGTTCCAGTACGTACTCGCACATCTGGCCGCCGGCGATCGACCTGACATCATCGCCCACCTGCGACCGACGACGCCGTTCCGACCCGCCGACCTGATCAGCGACGCCATTTCCACACTGGTGGCTGACCCCATGGCCACATCCGTGCGCACCGTGTCCGCAGCTCCGATGACCCCGTACAAGATGTGGCGGCCCCCGCCCCCCGACGGACCCCCCTATCTGACTCCCCTCCTGGACCACGACACGATCACCGAACCGTGGAACGCTCCACGTCAGTCTCTTCCGGAGATCGTCTGGCACAACGGGCTGCTCGACGTGATGCGGGCGGAGACGATCGAGTCCGGCAGCATGTCCGGTGATCGCATCATCCCGTTACCCGTACCACCCGAGGTGGCCATCGACATCGATTCGTGGGCTGACCTCGAACGTGCCCGAGTCGCTGTCGCCAACCTTCGGGGCACTCTTGAGTACAGAGCCCTCCCGTGGTCCGACGTCCGTCTGCTGGTGCTGGACGTGGACGGCACCCTCACTCCGGGCACCGCGTACTACAGCGTCAGCGGCGAGGAGCTCAAACGCTTCCACACTCATGACGGCCGGGGCATCGAGAGCGTGCGTTCGCTTTCGGTGGAGGTGGCGGTCGTCACCCAGGAGGCCTCGGCGTTCACCAATGCCCGAGCGTCCAAGTTGGGGATCCGCGAGGTGCACCTCGGCGTGTCGGACAAGCTCCCGGTGGTCCGTGCCGTGTGCGAGCGGCTCGGGATCAGCCTCTCTGCGGTGGCGTACGTCGGGGACGACACGGGGGATGCCGCCGTGATGAGAGCTGTTCGGGCCGAAGGGGGGATCGCCTGCGCCGTTGCCGATGCCCGTCCCGAGATCCTCGCGATCGCCGAATACGTGACGAATCGGGTCGGTGGTGGCGGTGCGGTCCGGGACGTCTGCGACGAGATCGTGCGAGGAAAGATGTCGGCCGACTCCCTCTCCCAACGGTCCTGAGCCGTGCGCACCTACCTCGTCTCGACCCCGTACCACCTATTGCTGAGCCTCGCCCTGCAAGAGCGCGACGGACACCCGGATGCGGCCCTCGTCTTCTCGGACGAGGCACGGATCCTGAGGCGGGCGCCTGATCTCGAGCGCCTCCTGGCAACGACGTTCGCCCTCCGGTCGGTGCCTCCACTCTCCGGCACGAACCGTCTACTGGATCCGGCGAGGGCGCGGCGGTCCTCACTGGCCACGCTGGCCGCCGTCCGAGCCCTCGACTCGACAGAGTCGATCTGGGTCTTCAATGGACAGACACCGCCCGCACTCGCGGTGGGTCGCCGCTTCGGGGACGTCGTCCGACTGGAGTACGTGGAGGACGGGCTCGACGCCTACCTCCCGGTCAACCTCCACGTGGTCCCGCCCCTGCGTAAGCGACTCCATGCGATCTCGTTCGGATCCAGTCATCCCCATCTCATCGACATGACCGAGGCACTCCCCTTTTCGGGTTGGCATGTTCTCTATCCATCGTTCTGTCGACTCGATGTCGAATCGGAACGGATCTCGCCCATCCCCGGAGATGCCCTCGTCACTGCGGTAGGCAGAGCGGCGGCGGTAGTCCCCCGGCCGGCGTTACCCGGACCCATCACCCACCTCCATCTGCTCAGTCGCACCACGCCGACGTACGGTGCCGGAGCCAGCCTGGCAGCGGTGCGCAGATGGGCCGACGCCGTACGAGAGCATCGGCCGGAGGCGAGTCTCGCGGTCAAGGCCCATCCGCTGGAGTCCGACACCGCGATGCTCGGGGCCCTCGAGAAGGTCGACGACCTGGTCGTCCTGCCATCCTGGCTTCCGTCGGAGTTGCTGTCGTCGCTACTGGCACCGGATGTGTGCATCCGATGCGATCTCACCACGTACATCGTCACCTCGCGGGTGCTCCTGCCGGGTAGGACCGTCGAATTGGAGGCGACGGTGGCTCCGGACTCCGCGAGGGCACTCCTCCAGTGGGACCCTCGAATCCGCGAAGCGGAACCGGCGGCCCGCTGAACTCTCCGGAGGGACTACCCGAACCCGGCCGTCACGGCAGGTCCTTCGCCACTTCGAACTCCCAGTCACTCCGGACATGGACCGGGGACAAGCGGACGATACCCAACGGCGCCCAGTCCAGATCGGGCCCGAACACGTCGAACGTGCCGGCTGGATGCCACGGGATCAATTGATCGTCGTCAACCGACTCCATGCACATCCACAGGTAGTACCTGCCCTTGGGGAGCGGAACGCTCTCGATTCGGCATGTCACCCGGGTATCGCCCTCCTCGAGGATTGCCTCCGTCGAGACCAACAACGTCGGCGTGCCCGGTCCTTCGCTGACACCCAGGTACAGGCGACCTCTCGAGCGCTCGGCGACACGGAGCTGGAACGTGGCCTCCAGCCGCTCGTGCGACACGATCAGCCGGCCGTCGACGCCACCGATCTCCACGCCCAGCACTCCGACGCTCCCACCGTGGCCCAGATTCTCGACGGAGAATTCCTCGACCGACCGCCGGTAGTCGGTGAGGACCTCGCGAATCGGACCGTCGTTGGTGAGCATACCGTTCTGCAACCACAGTCCTCGGTGGCACATCGCCTCGACGGAGGCGAGGTCGTGCGAGACGAGCACCAGCGTGGTCCCCTGCTGCACCACCTCGCGGATACGGTCCAGGCACTTCTGCTGGAACCACGCATCACCGACGGCCAGGACCTCGTCCACGAGCAACACGTGCGGATTGGTGTAGGCCGCCACCGCGAAGCCCAGGCGCATCTGCATGCCGCTCGAATAGAACTTCACCTGACGGTCGATGGCCCCCTCGAGCTGGGCGAAGCTCACGATGTCGTCGAAGCGTCGGGCGATCTCCCTCCGACCGATGCCCATGAGCGACCCGTACAGGAGGGAGTTCTCCCGGCCGGTGAGGTCCGGATGCATCCCCCCTCGGAGTTCGATGAGCGCCCCGACCTGACCTCCCACGGTCAGACTCCCGAAGGTCGGATACATGACCTGGGTGAGGATCTTGAGCAGCGTCGACTTTCCGGCTCCGTTGGTGCCGACGATGCCCACCGACTCGCCCGGCTCGATGCTGAAGTCCAGATCGCGGAACACCCAACGCCACGGGTTGTCCCGCTTGATCCTCCGGGCGAGCATCGTCAGCTGTTCCGCGAGCATCGGTCGTCGCCGGTCAGCCCGGAACCGCTTCCACACGCGGTTGACCTCGATCCGTCCGTCAGATGAGATCGGCAATGCCCAACTCGAGTCGCTTGAAGATACGGAGCCCCACGATGAGAATGACCAGGGACGAAACTGCTCCGGCGCCGAGATAGAGCCATTGCGGAGGCAGTCCGTAGAGGACGGTGCGACGGTAACTGTCGATGATCGGTGCCATCGGATTGGCGAAGCTGTAGACCAGCCGCCAACCCGGTGAGAGCAGCTGGCTGATGTTGTAGGCGACCGGAGTCGCGAATAATCCGATCTGGATCAGGATCGGGACGATCTGACGCAGGTCGCGGAGGTAGACCACCACGATCGCCACGATGAGGGCAACCCCGGTGACGCACACCAGTTGGATCAGGAAGATGACAGGCACCCAGATCGTCTCGGTGCGAGGCAGACGTCCATAGATCGCGAAGAACGCCACGAGCCCGATCATGGAGATGGCCGTGTCGACCGCCGACAGAACCACCGTGGCTACCGGAAATGACTCGCGTGGGACATTGATCTTGTTCAGCAGCGGCTGGTTGTTGACGAGACAGTTGGTCGCATTGGTCACGGTTTCCGCGAAGAATCCCCAGGCCACGAGGCCGGTATACGACCAGATGATGTACGGGACGCCGTCCGTCTGGACGTGGGCGAAGCGTCGCACGGTGAACGTGAACACGAGGGCCAGAACGAGTGGATTGATTACGGCCCAGGCCACTCCGAGGACAGCCTGCTTGTAGCGGGCCCGAAAATCCCGGTCAGCCAGACTGCGCACGACCTCACGACTGTGCCAGAGGGCGATTCCGGTCGAGATCAGCCCGACGTGGCGGCGAAAGCGGAGCTCGGCCGGTGGTGACTCGGGAATCGAAGCGAGTTCTCTCATCGACGACGCTCCCGTCGGTCTTTCGAACCTACCGTCGGATCATCGGCACCGGAGGTCAGTCGCGGCGTAGATCCGTGGCGATCGTCTCGACGCAGGGTTCCGCCATCGAGGAGCGAGGAATCGGTTGATAGCCGGGAATCTCGACGGAGGCGGCCACCTGGGGAGTGTAGGCGCCCCAACCCAGGTCATCCTGGAAGTACAGGCCTGCCGCCCGATAGACGACGACCGGAACGTCGAGCTTCGGGGGCAGGTAGGCATCCTGAGCCGTGCGCGCCAGGCGTTGGAACACATTGGCCTCCCGGAGTCCCGGCGGCAACGGTCGGCCGCTACGGAGCACCGCGTCGAGCCACGCTCTTCGCAGGCGCCACTGGATGGGACCGATCAGCCGATCGAGTCCGGCCCCGGCTACCGTCCGTAATCGTTCCGTGGAGGACTGTCCCTCCGCCTTCCGCCACTGTCGGACGATGCTGCCTCGGAGCGACCGATCCACCGACCGCGTGGGCGGCGATCCGTTCGACCAGCTCGCCTCGATCGTCACGGATCGGTCCTTCGTGATCGAACACGGGGTCGTAGCGCTCGTTGTAATTGGCGGCCGGCGCGTTGAACATGACGACGAACGACACCTCGCGACCAGCTTCCACGAGCTGTCGTGCCATCTCCCACGCCACGAGGCCCCCGAAGCAATAGCCCCCGATGGCATAGGGCCCACCGGGGTACACGGTCGTCATCTCCGACACGTAGCGCGCCGCCATCTCCTCCACGGTGCGCTGTGGCATCTCCCGGCCGTACAACCCGACGGCCTGCAGTCCGTAGAACGGATGGTCCGGCGCCAGCCTTCGGGCCAAGGGCTCGAAGAGGAGCGCTGTTCCTGCTCCACCGTGTACTGCGAAGAACGGCTGGAGCCCGCCGGACGTCCGGATGGGGACCAGGGCGGTCCACTCGGACCGGGATCCCGCCGTACCGGAAGAGCGCACCACTTCCGCCAGTCCGCAGACCGACGGCGCCTCGAACATCACCGATAGCGGCAGTCGCGTCCGGGAAGCGCTTCTCGAGGGCGGTGAAGAGGCGGGCCGCCTGGATGGATGTCATTCCCAGGTCGAAGAGGTCCTCGTCGGTGCCGATGGCGTCGAGGTCGAGGACCTCCGAGCACAGTGCGACCAGCTCGGCCTCGAGCTGGTCACGCGGAGCCCTGACCGTCCCCGACCTCGAGACTTCGTCGGGTCGGGGCAGGGCACTGCGATCCAGCTTGCCGTTCGGCGTAAGTGGAAGGCGGTCGAGGACACCGACTGCCGTAGGGATCATGTAGCTGGGAAGTGAAGTGCGGATGCTCTCCAGCACCCCTGAGGGATCGATCGCCTCCCCCACGAGGTATGCGACCAGGTCGGGATCGCCGGGGCGATCCTCCCGGACCACAACCACCGCTTCGGCGACTCCGTCCTGTGCCAACAACGCCGATTCGATCTCTCCGAGTTCCACCCGGAATCCGCGCAGCTTGACCTGATGGTCGACCCGACCGACGAAGACCAGAGTGCCGTCGGTCCGGTACCGAACGACGTCGCCGGTTCGATACCACACCGATCCGTCCCCGAGGCCGTCGTTCACGAAACGTTCGGATGTCAGGTCGGCGCGACCGAGGTATCCGTGAGCCAGCCCCTCGCCCGCCAACCACAGTTCACCGCCGATGCCGACCGGGGAGCGGTGTCCGCGGGGGTCCACGACGGCACACCGCATTCCGGCGATGGGGTGTCCCATCGGCACCGCGCCGGCGAAATCCTCGAGCTGCGTGCACACCGCCCAGACCGAGGCCTCCGTCGGGCCGTAGAAGTTCCACACCTCGTCCACCCGTTGCAGAAGATCGGCGACCAGTTCAGGGCCGTACCCCTCCCCCCGCATACGATGCGGAGTCCGCGTCGTCCCGCCCATCCCGATTCGACCAGCATGCGCCACGTGGCCGGGGTGGCTTGGATCAGATCAGCATCGACGTCATCGAGGAGCCGGGCCAGCGCAAAAGGGTCACGGGCCACGTCGGGCGACACCAACACCAGTGTCGCACCGGTGAGCAGGGGCAGGAACAGATCGGGTACCGAGAGATCGAAGGCCGGCGTGGTGGGACCGACCATGACATCTCCGGTGGCAAGCCCGGGCCGGATCGCCATGGTGGCCAACGTGTTGATCACCCCTCGATGCGGGACCGCCACGCCTTTCGGGCGTCCGGTCGATCCCGACGTGTAGATCACATAGGCCACGTCGTCGGGCCCGACCTCGATCCCGGGGTCGGTGGGATCCCGCCCGGCGATCGGCTCACGGTCGGCGTCGAGATCGACGACCGGGCCCTCGTAGTCCCCCAGCCCGCTCCGCAGGGCCGTCCGAGTGACCACCGCCGCGAACTCCCGCATCCGCCAGGATGAACGCCACCCGTTCGGCGGGATAGTCCGGGTCGAGTGGCACGTAGCCTGCACCGGAACGTTGGATCGCGACCAGGCAGACAACCAGATCACAGGACCGATCCATGAAGACACCCACCCGATCGCCGGCTCCCACACCGGTGGCGATCAGGTGCCGCGAAAGGCGGGCCGATGCCTCATCGAGTTCCGTGAATGACAGGTGGCGGCCCTCACTGTCGCGCACGGCGACCGCCTCCGGGTGGGCGGCTACCGTCGATCGAAACCCCGACACCAGCGTCCGGCCGGACCATCTGGCAGGTGGTGGACCACCGTCCCCCCACACCAGGAGCCGCTCTCTCTCCGCCGGTCTCATCAGCTCGAGATCGCCGACGCGAGTCTCGGGATGGAGAGCGGCGTCCTCCAGGAGTACGCCCAGATGGTCGGCCAGGATGCCAACTGTCGTCGCATCGAACAGGTCGGCATTGATATCCCAGGTCAGGACGGACGACCCACGGCTCCGGTCGATGTGCAGCGCCAGGTCGAGGTGGCTGGAATCGAAGTCGGCATCGTCGACCAACGCCAGCTGGACCACCGGTGCGTGGCTGGAGCCGGTGGTGTGACCCATGGCTCGGGCCAGCTGGCCCAGGTCGGGAGGCGGGCGACTCGCTACCAGCTCCAGTTGCCCACCGATGTCGTGGACGACCGACTCCCAGGTCTGTTCGGCGTCGAGTTCGAGACGAACCGGCCGGATGATCCGTTGCCCGGACCCGATGCCGATCACAGCGTCCCCCCCGACCGTCCGAGCCACCAGCACCAGCAGCCCGGAGACGAGAGATCTCGTCGGTCGACGCCGGCACTGAACCGGTGACGGACGTCCGTTCCCCGGACGGTCGGACCGGGCGGGCGCGATCGGCAGGAAGCGCGACGAGCTCTGGCATTCCGGCCAGGAGGTCGACCCACCAACCCAGATCAGCGCTTTCGGCAACCGAGGTGCCGTCGTCGAGCGCTTCCGGTGCCCTGGTCATGACGCCACGACCCGGTCGCGCGCGACGACGGCGTCGTCGTCGATACCTGGGAAAATAGACCAGGCATCTTGTACGCTCGGAAAGTGACGGAAACCCGCCCCACCCCCGAACACGAGTGGACCGCGGCCCGCGTCAAGCGCGCCGTCGGCTTGATGACCAATCCGGATGTCCTGCGTAGGCAGTGGAATCTCCGCGCCGTCAAACCCCGCTTCGGCATCGAAACAGCTCGCGACGCCATCTTGGACCGACGGTACGGAGGTTCCTGTGGGGGGACCTACAAGGGTAGATGGGACGATCTCGGCTACCGGGGGACGTCCAGCGCCCACTACGGCTACCTCGCCAAGCTCTTCAGCGACAAGTACGTCCCGATCGGGCCGGACGACGTCCTGGTCGACGTGGGAAGCGGAAAGGGCAGAGTCCTCAACTTCTGGCTGAACAAAGGCCTCCGGAACCGCCTTATCGGCATCGAGATCGACGAGCGATGGGCGACCTATTCCGCCGATCGACTGCGCTCCTACCCCAACGTCGAGGTCATCTGCGGGGACGTCTTCGACACGATCCCCCAGGACGGCACGATCTTCTACATCTTCAACCCGTTCATGCGGGACGTGTGTGAGCGGTTCAAGGACCTGCTCCGTGACCTGCGAGGACCGGGGGCCGACATCACCCTCGTCTATTACATGTCGAACCACGCCGATCTGTTCGAGGAGGATCCGGCGTGGGAAGTCACCCACGTGACCGACAATGTGTTCCACCCGGCGATCGTCGCACGACTGGCTCGACACGACTGAACTCGTGGTCATCGGGCGACCAACTCCCTGAGCGGAGCCGTCAGATCCGAGAGATGTTCGTCCGGATGGGTCGCCGTCCGGGCGACGACAGCGAGGAACACGTCAAGCCAACGGCGCACGGTGCCCGCTTCGAACAACGCGGAGTTGAACTCCACGTAGGCATCGAGCGCGCCCGGAGCGTCGATGAACCCGAGGGCCAGGTCGAAACGCGACGACTCGACCCCGATACTCACCCGACTGCCGACCAATCCGGGGAGATCCGGTGCATCAGGGGCGGGCCCCTGCATCCTGAGGTTGACCTGGAAGAGCGGGTTCCGATCCGATAGCCGTCGAGGGCGGACCGCCTGGACCACCCGTTCGAAGGGGAAGTCCTGGTGGGCGTAACAGCGGACCGCGGTTTCGCGGCTCCTGCGAACCAGCTCACGGAACGTGGGGTCTTCCCGCATCCGCAACCGGAGGAGCACGGTGTTGATGAAGAATCCGATGAGCGGTTCGGTCTCCGGCCATCGGCGGTTCGCCACCGGGCTTCCGACCAGGATGTCGTCCTGGCCCGTCAGGCCGTGAAGCAGAAGGCCGGTCAGGGCGTGGACCACCATGAAGCTGGTCGCTCGCTCCTCTCGACCCACTGCCCGGAGGCGATCGGCGTCAGGCGCGGGGATGGAGAACCGCTCACGTCCTCCGACGAAGGTGAGCACTTCTGGACGGGGGTGGTCGGTCGGTAGTTCGGTGACGAAGTCGGCACCCGCCACCTCGTCACGCCAGAACTCGACTTCGCCCCGCAGGACCTCTCCCTGCAGATGGTTGAACTGCCACAACGCAAAGTCGGCGTACTGCACGGGCAAGGGAGGGAGCGGGTCGGGCTTTCCCTGGACGTAGGCCGTGTACAACGCAGCCACTTCATCGAAGATGATCCCCCGTGACAGCCCGTCGCAGGCCATGTGGTGCTGAACGAGGCAGACCACGTGAGCATCCGGTGCGACCTTGATGAGGCCTACCCGCATGAGCACGTCGGCACTGAGATCGAACGGGATCCTCACCACCGAGCGCGCCGCCTCGACGATCTCTTCGTCAGACGGGAGTCCGGCTGTCGTGAGATCGATTCGATGGAAATCGAAGACCGGATGCTCCAGGACCTTCGCCGTCGGTAGTCCTTCGACGTCGATCGCCACCGTTCGAAGACTCTCGTGCCGGTCCACGATCGTCTGGATGGCTCTACGGAGCGCATCCTCGTCCAGCTCACCGTCGAACCGCAGTACCAGGCTGGCGTTGTAGACGGCGCTACCAGGCTCCCACTGGTCGAGGAACCAGAGCTGCTGTTGCGAATACGACAACAGCAGCGGGTCGTCGGGTCCACGCCGCGGGAGGCGACCCTCCTGCCCGCCAGCCTGCGACTTCCGGGCCCGTCGGGCCATCAGCTGCCGCTCGATGATGGCCCGCTTCTCTGGCGACAGGCCATCGAGCCGCTTCGACAGGTCGCTGCCGGTCCCGGACGTCTCCGTCACGATGCCTCCGGGTCGACGAAGAGCGGCTCGTCGGCATCGGCGAGAGCCACCAGGACGGCCATGGCCACGCCGGACACGGTCGGGGTCTCGAAGATCATCGGAATCGGTAGATCCACGCCGAACTCGGTCCGGAGGCGGGCGGCGGCACGGGTCGCCATGAGAGAGTCGACACCCGCATCGAACAGGTCCTCGTCCAGGCTCAGATCCGGCAGCCCGAGAAGCTCGCACCACAGGTCCCGCACCACTGCCTCGATCGGGCTGGCCTCTACCTCCGACGGTGTAGCTCCACCGATCGGCACGTCACGATCGGGCGCCGGAAGTGCGGCGCGATCGACCTTGCCGTTCAAGGTCAGCGGGATGGCGTCGATCACGACGACGGTCGCGGGCACCATGTACTCCGGCATCCGCTGCCGGGCCCACTCCCGCAGCTCGTCGGTGGGATCGGAAGACCCCGGCTCGAGGATTACGAAGGCGACCAGGCGTTGGGAGCCCGGGACGTCCTCGCGGACCATGGCCGCGGCGTCTACGACCGAGGGATGGTCGGCGAGGACCGCCTCGACCTCCCCGAGCTCGATCCGGAATCCCCGGAGCTTGACCTGGTTGTCGAGCCGGCCGAGGAATTCGAGTTGTCCGTCTGCCCGCCAGCGGACCCGATCACCGGTCCGGAAGACCCGGCCACCTTCCAGGAAGGGATCGTCCACGAAGCGCTCGGCCGTCAGGTCCGGACGCCCGAGGTAACCCCGGGCCACCCCGGCGCCCCCCACCCACAACTCGCCGGGCACCCCCACGGGCACCGGAAGCCCGGCTTCGTCGACGACGTAGGCCCGGACGTTGGCGATCGGGCGACCCAGAGGCACCGCGGGTGCGTCATCAGGGAGGCCCCCCTCCAGAACGGCGTACGAGACGGCCACCGTCGCCTCGGTGGGGCCGTATCCGTTCAGGAAGCGGCGGCCTCTCCCCCACCGGCGCACCACTTCACCCGGACAGGCCTCGCCGGCCGAGCAGAGGGTCTTCAGGTGGGGCAGAGCCGTGTCCGGCAGGGCGGCGAGGAGGGACGGGGGCAAGGTGGCCACGCTCACCTGGGCCGAATCCAACAGGTCGAGTAGTTCGAGTCCGGAGGCGAGCACCGATGCCTCTGCCATCACCACCGTGGCCCCTACGGTCAGGGGAACGAGCAATTCGGTGATCGACGCATCGAACGCGAACGAAGCGAACTGCAGCACCCGGCTCCCGCTATCCAGCTCGAACGTCTCGGCGACGACGGCCGCCAGATTCGTCACTCCGTGATGTTCGACGGCCACTCCCTTCGGGACCCCTGTCGAGCCCGAGGTGTAGATGACGTAGGCGAGATCGCTGCTGGTGACCTCGGCACCGGGTGGGTCGTCCGGAAGCGCGGCGAGGGCCGCCTGCTCCTCGTCGAGGAGCACCAGCTGGCGCCCGGGCCCGGACACCCGATCGGCGAGTCCCCGGGACGTCACCACGACCGTCACGTCGGCGTCGTCCAGCATGAACGTCAGCCGGTCGCCGGGGGCTCCCGGGTCCAGGGGCAGGAAGGCTGCCCCGGCCTTCAGGGTACCCAGCAGGGCGGTCGAAAGATCCAGCGAGCGGTTCAGGCAGATTCCCACGATCGAGCCCCTACCTACTCCGAGTCCGACCAGGCGCCGGGCGAGCCGGTTGGCAGCGGACTCCAGCGCGCCGTACGTGAGCGAGCTCGTGCCGAATTCGACGGCAGTCCGCTCGGGCGCATTCGTGGCGAGCTCCGTGATCTGCTCGTGGACCTGGAGCTGCGAGCCGACTCCGCTGCTCTGCACGTTGAAGTCGTGCAGGACCTCATCGACATCGTCTGGACCGGCCAGGATTCCCCCGGTCAGGGCTACGTCAGGGTCTTCGACGGCGGCGGCCAGGAGCCGTTCGAGCCGGTCGATGAGCCGCTCGACGGACCGCTCGTCGAAGACGTCGCGGTTGTACTCGATGAGGAGGTCGATGCCTCCCCCATCCTCGGCCACCAGCAGACTCAGGTCGCCGAACCGGGCCCATTCCCAGTCGATGGTCGCCGGATGGATCAGTGCACCGCCGAACTCGACGTCCCGAGGAGGCTCGGTCTGGATGTTGGCCATTACCTGGAAGACCGGGTGCGTGGACTGGTGACGGCTGGCGCCCACCGCTTCGACGATCCGGTCGAACGGGGCTTCCCGGTGGTCCATGGCCCCGAGCAGCGCGGCACGGGTGTCCTCCAGGACGGCGGAGAAGGTCGGGTCCTCGCCGAGTGGAATGCGGACCGGCAGGGTGTTCAGGAACAGTCCGACGACCTCGTCGAATTCGGGGCCCGGGCGGCCGGAGGACGGCACGCCTATGACCACTTCACCCTGTCGCCCGTGGAGGGCCAGCAGCGAGGCCCACGAGGCCAACACCGTCATGAAGAGGGTTGCCGACTCCTCCACTGAGATCCGGCGGACCGCCAGGGCCAGATCGTCAGGCAACGACCGGATCACCCGACCGCCACGGTGGCTGGGCACCAGCGGCCGGGCACGGTCGAACGGCATCTCGATCGACTGGGGCGCCCCGGCGAGTCTGGTCCGCCAGTAGTCGAGGTCGGAATCCAGGCGGGCGATCTGGGCGGGTTCATGCTGCCAGATGGCAAAATCGCCGTAATCGACGGGAGACGGGACCGCGGTCGGCTCGGCGTCGCCGTCCGGCCCCTCGTGGACAAGTCTGCCGTACTCCGACCGGAGCTCGTCGACGAGCTGGAGCACCGAGGCGTTGTCGGCGATCGCATGGTGGATCGACACGCAGAGCAGCCAGCGAGCGAGGCCGGAACCCTCCTCGGTACCGGCCCACGCGAGATGGGCCCGGGCCAGCGGCGGCGCGGTGGCGTCGAAGGGTTCGAGGGCCCAGGCCTTCATCGACGTGACGGCAGCCGCCCACGGGTCGTCAGATTGGGAGGTATCGGACAGTTCGACGGTCAGGCGGGCGGAAGGGCGCACGACCTGGCTGAGCGAACCGTCGATTTCGACGAGTCCCGTCCGCAGCACCCCGTGGCGATGCACCAGCACATCCAGTGCCGCCTGGAGCGCGGTGGCGTCGACCGGACCGGTGAGCATCCGGACGACCGGGATGCTCGTCACGGCTCGACCGGACTCCATCCGGTCGACGATCCACATCCGCTCCTGGGCCGACGTGGCCGGGAACACGGTGCACTCGGGGAACTCCGGATGGATGGGCCGTGACTGTGCCGTCGGCGTCGAGGTCGCCGCTCGACCGTTCGGCCGGCTGCGTCCCACGTCGCCGAGCGCCGCCACGTAGTCGCCGAGGATCGGGCGCTCGAAGAGCGTGGCCAGATCCGGCTCGAGCCCCAGTTCCTCCGAGACCCTGGCGACGAGGCGGGCGGCCAACAGGGAGTGGCCGCCGAGCTCGAAGAAGTCGTCGGATGCCCCGACCGTGGCTACACCGAGGAGTTCCCCCCAGAGCTCGGCCATCCGTTGCTCCAGTTCGCCGGTGGGCTCCACCAACGCATCCGAATCGAAGGACGGCCGGGGCAGGGCGGTACGGTCCACCTTGTTGTTCGCGGTGAGCGGGAACTCATCGAGAACCACGATGGCGGACGGCAGCATCGGTTGGGGAAGCCGGGAGCGGAGGTGCTCATGGAGGACGTCGACGTCCGGGACGCGCTCGCCCATCACATAGGCGACGAGGCGACTGTCGCCGGGGACGTCCGTCCGGACTATGGCAACCGCCCGGTCGACTCCGTGGGCATCGGCGAGGACCGCCTCGATTTCGCCGAGCTCGATCCTGTGGCCACGCAGCTTGACCTGGTGATCGATTCGCCCGCAGAACACGAGTTGGCCGTCATGACGCCAGCGCACCAGGTCGCCGGTCCGGTAGAGGCGCTGGCCGGACGACGGATCCGTGGCGAAGGGATCGGGAACGAATCGCTCCTCGGTCAGCTCCGGTCGCCTCCAGTAGCCGGGGGCGACCCCGATGCCCCCGATGTACAGCTCGCCGATCACGCCGTCGGGCACCGGGAGCCGGTGTTCGTCGAGTACATAGCACGACGTGTTGGCCACCGGGCGGCCGATGGGGATCGGGTCGCCGGACCTTTCGTCCAGTCGGGCGCACACCGACCAGATCGTCGTCTCGGTGGGACCGTAGTAGTTCCAGACCTCATCGACCCGGGCCACGAGTTCACTCGCCAGATGGGCCGAATATCCCTCCCCACCACAGACGACCCGCATACCGTGCCGGCCGGGCCAACCGGACTCGATCAACATCTGCCATGTGGTCGGAGTCGCCTGCATGACGGATGCGCCATGTTCGTCGATGAACCGGGCGAGCGCCACCGGGTCGCGAGCGACCTGTGTCGACGCCAATGCCAACGTCCCGCCGGTCAGCAGTGGAAGGAATAGATCAGGCACCGAGACGTCGAACGCCGTGGTGGTCACGCCCACCATCACCTCGCCCGGCACGAGTCCGGGATGATCCGCCATCACCTGGAGGAGGTTCACCACCCCGCGGTGTTCGACCATCACCCCCTTGGGACGGCCGGTGGATCCCGAGGTGTACATGACGTAGGCCAGCGAACGCCCATCGGTGGTCACCGGAGTTCGAAGTGTGCCAGGTCGGGGGTCCGACTCATCGATGAGGATTGGACGCAGCCGTTCGGGCAGGGCACCGATCGTCGCCTCTGACGCCACCACCAGGTCGACCCCGGCATCCTCCAAGACGTAGTCGATCCGGTCCATCGGATGCGCCGGGTCGATCGGCACGTACGCAGCACCACACTTGAGGATTCCGAGGATGCCGGGCAGAAGATGCGCGGTTCGTTCGAGGCACAGGGCGACCCGATCACCGCAGAGGACGCCTTCGGCCTGCAGCCGGTAGGCAATTTCGGTCGGCGGCATCGTCGAGCGCCTGGAACGTCAGGCGCGTCCCGTCAGATGCGACCACCGCCATCGCCTGGGGCGTCCGCCGCACCTGGGCCTCGACGAGCTCGTGGAGGCAACGGTCCGGAAGCGGTCGGGCGGTGTCGTTTCGATCCACCAGGATCGCTCGCCGCTGGTCGCTGTCGAGCAACGACAGGTCCGTGAGTCGGCTGCCCGGATCCGCGGTCGCGTTCTCCAGCATGGTGATGAACTGGCGGGCCATTCGACCGACCGACTCCTCCCCCCACAGGTCGGTGCACCACTCCCAGATGAGTTCTGTCCGGCCGCCCTCCCGGACGACCACGGCGAGCGTGAGATCGACCTGCGAGGTGCCCGGGTCGATCTCGACAGCCGTCACGTCCAGGTCGCCCCAGTGATCGTCTCCTTGTGGCCGCGACCCGACGTCATTGATGATGACCTGCACGAGCGGAGGTCGGCTGGCGTCGCGACGAGGATGCACGAGTTCGACGATCCGGTCGAAGGAGACGTCTCGATTGGAGGCCGCCAGTCCCACCACCCGACGTACTTCCGCTACCAGATCCTCGACGGTCGCGTCGCCTGCCAACCCCACCCGCAGAGGGAGCGTGTCGCTCATCATGCCCATCACCTCGACCAACTCCGGCGATGACCGGCGGTTGACCGGGGTACCGATGACGACCTCGGACTGGCCGCTGAGTCGCCCGAGGAATCCGGCGAAGGCCGCCAACAGAACCATGAACGGGGTGGCCCCACAGGCCCTGGCCAATCCGGCGATCTCCTGGACGAGACCGTCGGGGAGGATGGATGTCATCCGGGCGCCGACATAGGTCTGCACGGCCGGTCGGGTACCGTCCACCGGTAGGTCGATCACCGTCGGCCCTCCGGCGAGTGACTCCTTCCAGAACTCCTCCTGCGTGCGGAGCATGGATCGGCGGTCCTCGTCCGCCTCCCACGCCACGACGTCCGCATATTGGAGCTCGGGTCGGTCGGGCGGCGGATCATCGGGCCGGAGCAGGTAGTTGCGGCGCAGGTCATGGAGGAGAACTTCCCGGGATGTGCCGTCCGAGGCGATGTGATGGACGCACATCGCCAGGAGGTGGTCGTCCTCGCCGATCCGGATGAGCAGGGCCCGGAGGAGGCAGTCGACGGCGAGGTCGTACGGCCGGGAGGCGAGCGACTTGGCCAGGTCCAGCGCAGCCTGTTCGGCATCCGTCCGATCCGATACGTCAGCCCGTTCCAGCTCGAAGTCGACGTGCGTGGCCACCACGGGGTGTGGCTCACCGTGAACACTGACGATGTGGGTCCGCAACACCTCGTGGTGGTCGATCACCAGGGAGAGCGCCGATTCGAGCCTTGCGGGATCGAGCCGCCCGCGGAGTCGGAGGAGGCGGCTGGCGTTGTAGGCCGTGAGCCCGTCGGTCACCTGGTCCAGCAGCCAGAGGCGCTGCTGCGCAGGTGATAGGAGCACCGGCGCTCCCGTCGGCCGAGGGACCGGTCCGCGGTCGCGCCGCTGGGCGAGGAGCCGCCCGAGTGCCGCCCTACGCTCGGGGTCGAGCCCCCGGACACGGTCGGCGACGGGGAGGGCCTGCTGGCCTTCCGTCACGTGACGGCATCCCCGTCCGATTCTGCGGCCAGCAGGGCTTCAGCCTCTTCGTCGGTGAGGTCCTCGAGTTCGTTGAGGAGCGAGCGCAGCTCCTCGTCATCGTCGTCATCGACGGCCACGAGCAGCGTGTCCACCACGCCGGCCAGTCCGCGCACCGTGGGATCGTTGAAGAGCTGATGTACCTGCAGGGTCACGCCGGTGGCCTTGCGGATCCTGGCCACGGCCTGCGTTGCGAGCAGCGAATGGCCGCCCAGCGCGAAGAAATCGTCCTCCGCTCCGACCTTCTCCACCAGAAGGAGGTCGGCGAAGATCTCGGCGACCATCTGCTCGCTCACCGTGGAAGGCTCGATGAACTCGGTCTGGCCGTCGACGTCCTCCAATCCGGGTGCGGGCAGAGCGGCCCGGTCCAACTTGCCGTTGGCCGCGAGCGGCAGCGTCGCCAGTGCCACGAAAGCCGACGGCACCATGTAGGCCGGAAGCAAGTCGGCCAGATGGGCCCGGAGGGCGGCTGGGGTCGGCCCACTGCTGTAGGGAGACACGATGTATGCCACCAGTCGACGGTCGTCGCGGCGGTCCTCCCGCACGATCACCGCCGCACGGGAGACCTCCGGGTGGGAGCGCAGGGCGTCTTCGACTTCTGCCGTCTCGACGCGGTACCCGCGTACCTTGACCTGACCGTCGAGGCGGCCGAGGAACTCCACGGCGCCACTGGGCAGGAGCCGACCCTGGTCACCGGTGAGGTACACGCGGGCGCCGGACTCGGTGGGGTCCTCGACGAAGACCTCATCGGTTCGGGCCGGGTCGCCGAGGTCACCCACGGCGAGTCCGTCCCCCCGATGGCGATCTGCCCGACCGCGCCGGGGGGCACAGGACGGCCATGTTCGTCGACCAGGACGACCCGGGTGTTGGCGAGGGGCGACCCGATCGGGACCGACGGGCGGGTCCTATCCCCGGCTCCACCGCATCGACGTCGAAGACGAGGGAGCCGACCGTGGTTTCCGACGGGCCGTAGTGATTGAAGATCCGGCACGAACCGAGTTCCTCGACCCGCTGGTACAGAGCCCACGTCGACACTTCACCCCCGGTGAAGAGGATCCGTCGGGGCAGCACGCCGGCACCCGCACCCAGCAGGGCGGCGAGGTGGGACGGTGCAATCTTCAAGATGTCGAGCGGATGCCGGCCGACGTAGTCGGCGAACCGGTCGGGATCCATCACATCGTCTTGGGGCACCAGATGGACACAGGCTCCGAGCGCCAGCGCCGGATACAGGCACGTGTTGGCCAGATCCGTGCTCAACGAGCTCACGATGCCGAACGACAGGGGCTCCCCTTCGCCGGCTACCCCGTCGACCAGGCCGGCGATGGATTCGGTGTAATTGCGCAGTCCTCGATGGGTGATGGCGACCGCCTTCGGAGTTCCCGAGGTACCCGAGGTCGAGATCACGTAGGCCAGATCGTCCGGGCTCAGACGGACGTCGGGAGACTCCTCGCGTTCTTCCCCATCGATCGTCACCACCACGACGTCACCGTTCGCACCACCGACCAGCTCACCGGCCAATGACTCGAACTCCGAAGAGCGCGATGACGATCCGTACTCCGGCCTGGTCCAGCTGGCGAATCAGTCGGGCGACCGGTTGATCAGCGTTGAGGCAGAGGTGAGCAGCCCCGGCGCCGAGTACCCCCAGGACGGCGAGGATCTGTTCGATCGACCGGTCCATCAAGACTCCCACCACGTCCCCCGGTCCGATGCCGCGACCGACCAGGTCGGCGGCGAGCACGTTGGAGCGCCGGTCGAGCCGACCGTAGGTGATGAGGGAATCCCCGACGGCGAGCGCCGGACGATCTGGATCCCTGCGGGCCTGCTCCGCCACCAGTCGATGGACGAGCGGCCCGGCCGCCAACCGCGAGAGGCCATCGATCCGAACGTCGTCACCGGGTCCGCACCCGTCGAGACCGTCGTTCGGAGCGTCGAGTCCGGAGGTGACCACGGACGACACGAGTGCCCCCAGCGTCCTGGCGACCTGGGCGCCGTGGGCGTCGGAGATCACCGATGGGTTCCACCAGAGTTCGGACCCGTGATCCCCCACCACGAGATGGAACTGGACCGAGGAGACGTCAGGAACCAACCGCACGTCTTCCTCACGCCATGACACCACGAGTGGCGGCAGCGGCGCCGAGCCGGAGGGCCCGGCGTCCACCGCCCCGCTCCGCTCCCGGGTGGCGGCGATGGATCGGGCGAGGTCGGCGATCGACGCCTTCGGCGGAACCGCCACCGTGATCGGGATCACACCGGCCAACGGGCCGATGGCCCGGACCAGATCCTCGTCACCGCTGCGACCGGACACCTCGAGCCCGACGGTCACCTCATCAGTGCCGCTCAGCCGACTCACGACCGCGGACCAGATCGCGACCCATACATCCCGGGTGGCGGTTCCCGAAACCTCCGCTTGGTGGGCGATGGCGCCGGCCGAGGTGGCATCCGCACACCCACACCGCCCCGGAATCGCGGCGGCGGCCGCACCGCTGACGGGTGCTGCCGACTGCGGCAGCGTCGTCGGCACCTCGACGGCGGACCCGTCTGGCGGCTGATCCTGGTCCTTCTGCCAGGCCGCATAGTCCGCATACTGGAGCGGATCGGTGTCGATGGGTGCCGTCCCCTGCAACATCTCGGCCAACATGCCCAGACTGGCGTCGTCCGCCACAGCGGTCGCAGCCGTCATGACCAGAGCCTCGGTGCCTCCGGGCCGGGTGATGGGCGTGACCCGGATCGTCGGTCCGGAGTCGGTGTCGAGCGGACGGATCCAGGCCGCCCGACAGGCATCGTCGAACGCCTCCGTCGTCGCCACGTCGACGGGCGGGTCGATGGCGACGGGAAGAGCCGATTGCACCACCTGGAGGGACCGGCCCACGCCCACAGGGCGGACGAATGTCGTCCGGAGGATCTCGTAGGCTTCGACCACGGCCGCGGCGCGATCGGGCAGGGCGTCGAGGTCGATTCCGCCGGCCACCTCCACCACCACCTGGGTGCGGTGGGGCGCCGAGGCGTCCGCCCCTTCGAGAGCCTGGCTCTGCTGCCTAGAGATCTCGAAGCCGACACTTCGTTCTCTGGAAGTCATTTTCTAGCTCCGACCTGGTAGGTTTCCGTCAAACTTTAGCCGTTACGGTGGCTTTTCCCGGAGTGAGATCCGGGACAAACCACGGAGAGTGGGCAGGTAGGGCCGCCGAACCCGCCATCACTCCGGGGCGAGGGTGCCGAGGCCCTCGGTCAGCGCCTTTCCGAGCGGTCCGGTCACCTGGGAGACATACGGTGCCCGGACCATCGAGCGGTGGTCCACCTGCTCACCATGCACCATCACCGGCACGACCGGGGCCGACGTGGCTTGTTCCCATCGGTGAACGGCTCGCCGATTCATCTCCTCACCACGATCGGCGCGCACCAGGAGGACCGGGGCACCGATCCGGGGAGACCGCGGGTAGTGGCGCATGGCCCGCCCCAGACTGCGCTCGATGTTGTCCAGTCGATGGGGTGGGGAGTAGCCCCGGGACTGTATGGCCACCGTCACCCTTCGCCAGACTTCGTCACCGAACCTTCCGGCGCGGGCGAGGACCGGGCTCAGCCCGGGCCGCAGTCTCCGACCGATCCGTGTGGACGCCAGACGGGTCACCTCGGCATCGATCCGGGCGAATGGGCTCAGATCCTGCTTCTTCACATTGCGGGGCATGGCATCGACCGGGACGACCAGTCCCACCGTGCTCCCCTGCCTCTCCAGCTGATGGGCGATCTCGAGGGCGACCACCCCACCGAAGCACAGGCCGCCCACGTAGTAGGGCCCATCGGCCTGTAGTGCCCGGATCTGCGTGATGTACTGACCGGCGATCTCCTCGAGCCGCCGGGTCGGAAGCACCTTGCGATCGATTCCCCGGGCCCGCAGTCCGTACACGGTGACCTGCTCGGGCAGGCTCTTGACCAGGTCCCGGTAGACGATGACCTCCCCTGTCAGTTCGTGGACCAAGAACAGCGTCGGGCCATCCCCCGACTTCAGCCGGGCGACCTGTTCCGTCTCCTCCACCGGTGCGGTTTCGGGGTGGGGCGCCGGCCCCTCTTCGCCCGAGGTGTCGGTGACGACCCCTGTGCGACCGCGCACTTCTTCGATCGCCCGCGCCACGCAGGCGACGGTCGCATCCTCGAACAGGGTCGCCAACGGGAGCACGACGCCGTACCGCGCCTCGATCCGGGCGAAGAGCTGGGTGGCGAGCAGCGAGTTGCCGCCCACGTCGAAGAAGTCGTCGTCGGGCCCGATCGACCCAATCCCGAGCAGCTCCCCGAAGAGCGCCGCCACGTCCTGTTCGCCGGCTGTGAGGGCCACCTCGGGCTCCATCGGGGCGCCGACGGTCGGATCCCCGGGGATGGGGAGCGCATCCCGATCCACCTTGCCGTTGATGGTCAGCGGCAACGCATCGACCGCCACGAACACCGTGGGGACCATGTACTCGGGCAACCGACGGCGGGCCCATGAGCGCAGTTGCCCGATCACCTCATGCGCTTCCGGCCCGGGCACGACGTAGGCCACCAGTCGTTGGACGCCGGGGGTGTCCTCCCTGACCAGCACCGCGGCATGGCGGATCGCGTCATGAGCCCGGATGACGGCCTCGATCTCACCGAGCTCGATCCGGAAGCCGCGCAGCTTGACCTGCCCGTCCATCCGCCCCAGGAACTCGAGTTGGCCGTCGTCGCGCCAGCGGACACGATCTCCCGTGGTGAACAGTCGCCCATCGCCCACGAACGGATCGTCGATGAACCGTTCGTGCGTCAGCTCCGGACGGTTCAGGTAACCGCGAGCCACGCCCACTCCGCCGATCCACAACTCACCCGGTACGCCGGGCGGCACGAGGGCGCCGGCACGGTCGACCACGTAGGCGCGGGAGTTGGCGACCGGGCGGCCGATGGGAATCGACCCGTCTCCGACCATCCGTCCATCGTCCAGGTCCGAGTAGGAGAGGGCGACGGTCGCCTCCGTGGGGCCGTAGCCGTTCAGGAACCGCCGGCCCCGACCCCAGCGCTGCGCCACATCGGGCGGACACACTTCGCCGGCCGAGCACAACGTTCTCAACGAGGGGAGGTCGGCGTCGGCTAGGACGGCAAGGAGCGACGGTGGGAGTGTGGCCACACTCACCCGCTCGGAGTCCATGAGATCCAGTAGGCCCCGCCCGGAGGCCAGGACGTGGGCAGGGGCCATGACCACGGTTGCCCCGAGGGCCAGAGGGACCAGGATTTCGGTCACCGAGGCATCGAACGCGAAGGAGGCGAACTGCAGTACCCGGCTGGTCCGATCGACCTTGAACACCTCCTCCACCACGTCGATCAGGTTGGCCACGCCCCGGTGCTCGAGCATGACTCCCTTCGGCACCCCGGTCGATCCCGAGGTGTAGATCACGTAGGCGAGGTCTTCCGGTCCGACCGCCACCTCGGGCCGATCCACCGGCATCGCGTCCAGGAGGGGCCGGTCGACGTCGACGAGCACCAGCGCCGTCCCGTCTCGGGCGACACGCTCCTTCGCAGATCCACTGGTCACGACGACTTTCACATCGGCATCATCCAGCATGAATCGCAGCCGCTCATCAGGCGCACCTGGATCGAGTGGAAGATAAGCCGCCCCGGCCCGAAGGATGCCGAGGAGAGCGACCGGCAAGTCCAGCGACCGCTCCAGGAATGCTCCCACCAGGGATCCGGGCCCGACACCGAGGTCGGCCAACCGCCCGGCCAACTGGTTGGCCCTCGTCTCGAGCTCCCCATAGTCGAGCGACTCCGGTCCGAATGTGACCGCAGGCGCTTCCGGGTCCGATGCAGCCCGCGCCGAGATCCTGTCCTGGATGAGATCGAGGGCGGAAAGGGCGTGGGTCGGGCCTGCGAGTTGGAGCACGTCGTTCCGATCCGCCTCGTCGGCCAGCAGCCCCCCTTCGAGAGGCGCGTCGGGCTCCCTGACCACGATCGAGAGCAGTCGCCGAAGCTGACCGACCAGGCGCTCGATGGCGGAGGTGTCGAACCACTTCCGGTCGAATTCGATCCGGACCACCAGATCGTCGGCGGATTCGGCGAACGTGAACCCGAGGTCGAATCGGGTGGCTCCCCAATCGACAGGAACCGCCCGCAGCGGGGCACCGCCGAGGGTCGTCGGCCCCGGTCCGTCCACCTGAAGCCCGACCATGACCTGGAACAGGGGATGACGGTCCCCGACCCGAGTGGGGTTGAGCTCGTCGACCAGTCGCTCGAACGGCAGGTCCTGATGTGCGTATGCCCCCCGAGACCAGCGTGCGGACGTCGTCCAGAAGCTCGGCGAACGTGCGGGAACGGCCGGTGTCGACCCGCAGGACGAGGGTGTTCACGAAGAGTCCCACGACCTCCGAGGCGTCCGCCTGGTGCCGGCCGGACGTGGGAATGCCGATGGCGATCTCGTCCCGGCCCGACCGCAGGTTGAGTAGGGCACCGACGGCCGCGACGAGCACCATGAACGGCGTGGTCCCGTGTTCACGGCACAGGTCCCGGACCGACCGGCCCAGACCGTCGGGAAGCTCGAAGCGGAGACGACCACCGGTCGGATCGCCCGCTCCTGCATGGACGGGTGGATACTCGATCGCCGGAGGGAGGTCGGCGAGCTCCTGGCGCCAATACCCCAACAGCTCCTCGATGCGATCGGCATCGAGGAGCTGGCGTTGCCAGGTCGCCAGGTCCGCATACTGGATCGACAGCCCCGGCAGGTCGGTCTCCCCGCCCGCGACGGCCGCTCCGTAGGCGACCTCGAGATCCCCCTGCAGCACCCCGAGCGACCAACCGTCGGTGGCGATGTGGTGGAGCACGATGGTCAGGAGCGCGCCACCACCCTCGATGGGGATGACTCGGACCCGCGCCACCGGGCCGCGGACGAGATCGAAGGGGCGGAAGACATCGGCGCGGACCCATTCGACCGCCTCGGCGATCGTGCTCGCCGGAACATCGTCCACCTCCAGCGGTATCCGGCCCGACGGGTGTACGACCTGGACCAGCTGATCCCCGACCTGCCGATATGTCGTGCGCAATACCTCGTGGCGGGCAACCAGGGCGCCGAGCGCCTGTTCCAACGCACGGTGGTCGAGCTCTCCCTCGACGAGCCGGTAGAAGGGCATGTTGTAGGTGCCCCGGTCCGGCTCCAGCGCCTGGAGGATCCACATCCGTTCCTGGGCGAACGACATGGGGAAGACCCACCTCGCGTCAGGGGTCGTGTCGCCCACCCGCTGCCCGGCGGCCGCCGAGGCGACGGCATATCCGTCCTCGAGGTCCCCTGCCGGAACCGCGTGACCCCGACGCTCGAGAACCCGGGGTCGGGATGCGGCAGGCCCTTGACGTGCTGCGTCGATCTGGGCGGCCAGGTCGCCCAGGACCGGGTGCTCGAACACGGCGAGGACGGGGAGGGATACCCCGAGCTCCCGGTCGATGAGGACCGTCAGACGCACGGCGCGCAATGAATGCCCGCCGACATCGAAGAAGTGGTCATCGGCAGAGGCCTCGTGGCAGTCGAGCACCGAGCACCACAGCTCAGCCAGACGGATCTCGGTGGCCGTCATCGGCAGCCGCCCGATCGGTGGCCTGGGTCCGCCATCATCTGGCTCCGGCAGCGCCGTTCGATCCAGCTTCCCGTTCGAGGTCAGCGGCAGAGCGTCCAGGACCATGAGCACCGGCGGAACCATGTAGCCCGGGAGTACGGCCCGGATGCCGTCCCGCACCTTCGCGATGTCGATCTCCCGACCCACCAGGTAAGCCACCAGTCGGGGGTCACCACCCCGATCCTCGACGGTCACGACCGCCTCCGACACGCCGATCTGAGCGACCAGCGCCGACTCGATCTCGCCGAGTTCGATCCGGAATCCACGAAGCTTGATCTGATGATCGGCCCGGCCGACGAACACGAGGGATCCGTCCGACCGGTAACGAACCACGTCGCCGGTGCGGTACCAGCGCTTCGACGTACCGAGGCCCCGCTCGACGAAACGCTCCTCGGTGAGATCGGGGCGACCGAGGTAGCCGGACGCCAGTCCGTCGCCGGCCAGCCAAAGCTCACCGGCGACGCCGACCGGGCTCCGGTGCCCTCGCTCGTCGACCACTGCACACGACATGTTGGCGATGGGCCGACCCATCGGAACCGGCCCGGCCTCCCCACCGTCGAGCCGGCGGCAGACCGCCCACACCGAGGCCTCGGTCGGGCCGTAGAAGTTCCAGACCTCCCCCACCCGGGACACCAGGGCATCCACCAGGTCCGGGCCGTATCCCTCGCCTCCGCACACGATGCGCAGGGAGGGCCGGCCCGGCCAACCGGACTCGCACATCATTCGCCAGGTCGACGGCGTCGCCTGGACCAGGTCGGCCCCGACATCGTCGAGGAGCCGGGCCAGCGCGCTCGGGTCCCGAGCCACCTCGGGGGCCGCCAACACCAGCGTTGCCCCCGTCATGAGCGGCAGGAACAGGTCGGGAACCGACAGGTCGAACGCAGGCGTGGTAGGCCCGACCATGACGTCACCGGCGACCAGGCCCGGTCGGGTGGCCATCTCGGTCAGGATGTTGACCACTCCCCGGTGGGGGACGACGACTCCCTTCGGCCGGCCCGTCGAGCCCGAGGTATAGATCACGTACGCCACGCTGTCGGGGGTCACCTGAACGCACGGATCGGATGGGTCCTGGGCGACGATGGCGGCACGGTCGGCATCGACATCGACCACCGGTCCGGCGTAATCGCCCAAACCCTCGACAAGGGCCGTGCGGGTGACCACCGCGGCGACCGAGGCGTCGGACAACACGAACGCCACACGGTCCTCGGGATAGTCCGGGTCGAGCGGCACGTAGGCAGCCCCGGCACGCTGGATACCAATCAACGTCGAGATGAGATCCACCGACCGGTCGAGGAACACCCCCACCCGATCACCGGGGGCGACACCGAGTCCCGTCAGATGTCGACTCAGACGGGCCGAGGCCGCATCCAACTCGGCGAAGGTGAGGGACCGACCCCCGGCATCCCGCACCGCAAGCGACGTCCCATGGGATTCGACCGTTCGGCGGAATGCGGAGACCAGGGTCCCTGAGTCGACCGCCGTGGTTCGGCGGACAGGTCCCGACCCCCACTCCAGCAACTCGCCCAGTTCCTGAGATCCGACGAGAGGAAGTTGCCGGATGGGCACATCGGGTTCGGCGAGCGCTCCCACCAGAAGCGTCTGGAAGCGTTCAGCCAGTCGGGCCACGGTGCTTTCGGCGAAGAGTCTGGTGCTGTACTCCCAGACGAGGCGGATTCCCGACGGTTCGTCGATGGCGATCAGAGACAGGTCGAATTTGGTGGTCCCACTGCGGAACTTGAAGGGTGTGACGCTCAGATCGCCCAGCGAGGGCACCGATACACCCCCGGGGCGGAGCGTGAACATGACCTGGAAGAAGGGATGGCGTCCAGGGTCACGCTCGGGTCCGAGCTCCTCCACCAGTCGTTCGAAGGGCACCGACTGGTGTTCGAACGCTCCGATCACATCGGCGGCGGACCCGGTCGACGAGTTCCCGGAAGCTCGGATCGTCGGTCAGGTCGTGTCGGATCACCAGCGTGTTGGAGAAGTAGCCGACCAGGTCGTCCAGCTCGGGATAGGTCCGACCCGAGACCGGCGTCCCTATGGCGATGTCATCGGAGCCTGCGACTCGGCTGACCATTGCGACAAATGCGGCCTCGAGCACCATGAACAGCGTCACCTTGGCCCTGATGGTCAGGTCCTTGACGGCGGCGGCGTCCGGCGCATCCAGGAAAGTGGTGAAGGTGGCTCCTTCGTAGTTCCAATGGGCCGGCCGAGCGAAGTCCGTCGGCAGCTCGAAGAGGAGGAGGCAACAAGCTCAGCCGATTCTTCCAGTAGTCGATGTCCTTTCGGAACGTCGGTGACGTGAATCGGGCCTGTTCCCACCGCGCGAACTGACCGTATTGAAGCGGAAGTTCAGGTAGTGAGGTCGCGCCACCTTCGGTGAACGATCGGTAGAGGGACTCGAGCTCGGCAGCCACGATCCGTTTCGACCGGTCATCGGAGGCCACGTGATGCGACACGATGACCAACACGTGCTCCTCTTGACCGATGCGGATCAACAGTGCCCGGAGCAGCACGTCGCGGGCCAAATCGAACGGGCGTTGGACCTCGGCATCCACCAACTCGCGAACCCGACCATCACATGCCGCGCCGGAAAGGTGCGACACGTCGACAGCGGACCATTCAGCTCCACCGGGAGCGAGAATCTTCGCCTTCGGTGCACCATCAACCAGCTCGACGACCGTTCGGAGCACTTCGTGGCGTCGCACGATCTCGTCGAGCGACGACCGAAGCGCCCGGCTGTCCAGAGGCCCCCGGATGCGGATTGCCCGGGGTGCGTTGTAGGCGGCTGTTCCTCCGTCCACTTGATCCAGCAACCAGACCCGCTCCTGCGCGGACGAGAGGACCGGGGGACCATCGCTGGAGACGTCCTTCGGGGTCGCAGCGGCACGCCGGCGGCGGGCTTCGAGTAACGCTCGCTTCGCCGCAGAGAGCTCGATCGGGCTGTGCGCCGCCGAACTCTCCTCCGGAGAACCGCTATCCACCCCCGCGATTTCGGTAGTGGAGCGACCTCCGTCCGCTGGTCCGCCGTGGTGGCTCGGTTGCATCACTTCCTCATTCACCCGATCGGCCACGCCGTTGGCCGCCCAGCCCCCTGTGGACCTACAAGGCTACCGGACGTGTTGGAACTTCGACACTCCCAACAGCTGCGATTGGCGCTACTACCGATCAACGGGAGGCGCACCCAGAGTTTCTTGTCTACCATCCCCCTTTCGAGCGCCAACCCTTGACGTTCGTCGCGGCCTACTCTGCTCCGGTGCTGTCCGATACACCCGCCGACGCCCCCTCGCGACGGAGCCGTTGGCGAATAGAACCTTCCTGGCGACGCGGACCTTCCTGGGGACCCGGGCGACTACCCCGCTGGCACGCCCAATGGCAACCGTCGTGCTGTGGACCATTACCGCGGTCCTCGGGCTGGTCACATTGCTGCGGGTCTTCGCATGGACGCCCTCGAAGTACTCGCCATCTTGAACGCCGTTACGCTGTTCGTCTACCTCCCGGCGTGGCCGATTGCAGTCATAGCTGCAGTGGGCCGCCGACCGGCACTGGTGATCGGGGCCCTGATAGTCGGAGTAGCGCAGATCGCTTTCCTCGCTCCCGAGTTTACTGCTTCTGAGCCAATTCCGGCCTGGGCGACTCACGCCGCGACGTTCCGACTTCTCGATGCCAACGTCCGCAACGGACGCCGCTCGATGGCCGGCTACGAAGAGCAGATCCGGGCGGTGCGACCCGATGTAGTCACCTTGGAGGAATCCTCCCCTCGCGATGTGCGGCAGTTCCGGGATTCGGGAGCACTCCGCTCGCTCCCCTATCAATTCGAGGTGCGGAGCTGGGGACCCTTTGCCTTCTTCGTCGCCTCCCGTTATCCCCTGGCACACACCCATACCGTCTCGCTCTACGACCACACGTTGATCGTCGAGACCGTGCTGCAATTGGCTGTCGGGCCACAGGCTCTGTGGGTCGTTCACACCACCGCCCCACTTCCGGCCGACTTCCATGAGTGGAAGGCTCAACTTGCCGCTATCGGACGCGCTGATCCGCGCTCGCGGTTCGACCGGGCTCTTGGTCGTCGGAGATTTCAATGCCACATGGGGAAATCAGGGCTTCAACGGATTGCTCTCCACCGGTCTCGACGACGCAGCGGCCGCTCGGGGCAAACCGTTGGAGATGACCTGGTCGCAGTCGGTAGCCCCGATACCGCCATTCGTCCGCATCGATCATGTGCTCACCGGTGACGGAGTCGCGGCCGTCACGATCACAACCGAGCCGGGTGTGGGCAGCGATCATCGGGATCTGGTCGCAACGATTGCCGTTCGCGCGCCATCGGGAGCGTGAGATCCATCATCCACAGACGCCGCCGGGCGAAGGGTTCCCCTGGAGTCAGCCGCCTCAGAAGACGACGTCGTCCACGGTAGAAAGGCGCGACCAGGTGGTCCCGGCCCGCCGGGGCAGTGACGCGCTCCGCACGGCCGCCTTCCGAGCGCCGCGGGTTCGCTCGATGTGGATCGTTCTCAATACGCGGATCCCGTCGGTCAAGGCGTTGAGATTGCTGGCACCGAACACCCGATTCCTCTCGAACGACGGGACTTCGAAGACTCGAAGCCGCGCCTTGGCGATCCTCACGTTGATCAAGGTCTCCACCTCGAATCCGTCTCCCCAGAGCAGCACCGAGCCATCGACATTTGCGTCGGACCCGGGGTCGAGATCGATCACATCAATGCAGTCCCGCCGGAATGCGTTGTACCCGTAGCAGAGGTCGGTGTAGCGGGTCCCGTACAGGACATTTACGATCTTGTTCAGCCAGTAGTTACCCATTTGCCGCAATCGGCTGATGTCGCTGCTTCCGGCTCCAGGCATGAATCGGGACCCCTTCGCGAAGTCGGCGCCCTGGCGCAATGCGTCCACGAACCGGGGGATCTCGGCGGGGTCGGTCGATCCATCGGCATCGAGCATGACGATGAAGTCCCCTGTAGCTCGGGCGAAGCCGCAAGCTAACGCGTTGCCCTTTCCCTTGCGGGTCTGTCCGATCACCACGATGTCCGGACGATGCTTGCGAGCGACTTCGATGGTGTCGTCCGTCGAGTTTCCGTCGACAAGAATCACTTCGTGCAGACCATCGGGCAGATTGGCGAGCACGTGGGGAAGGTTCCGTGCCTCGTTCTTTGCCGGAATGACAACTGAGACAGTTGGTCCGCTACGGCGTGGGTGTCCATCCCACGCTGCAAAATCCGCTCTCCGGACCACCGCGAAACCCGGTCCACTCGCTACGCTGCCGATCTCGGCCGGATCGCCCTCGCTGAACGCCCGCTCGACCCGGGTCATGGATGCCGTCCGAATACATCTCTGCCGACGGACCCGAGGCCCAGCGCTGGATCACAAGCCTGCCTCGGGCGAGGTGGCTGTCGACTGCAGCTACATCCGCAGATCACTAGGCCCCAGTCCTCGTATCCACCCGACATGACGCATCCCCCCGTAGCGAGTCGGTTCCGCCACGCGCCCCAATCTGACCCGATCACAGCGCCGGGTTCACCACATCTGCCCTTCTGGCCCGCCTCGTGCACAAGCGGCTCCTCTGCCACGTAATCCGTGGAGGCAAGTTGATCTTGGCAGGACGCTCGTTACCCGGTCAAGCGATTGGGATCACTTCACCCGTTCGGTGGTCAGCCGTTTACAGAGAGTGATTCGAGATCCCCCGAGGCAGTCCAAGCCACACCGGAAGCACCGACGATGCCCCGGAGCCCCCCTGCCTGGACCAGCGGTACGTCCCGCCGTCGATCGCCCGAAGACATGTGTCACGACCCTTCTGCGGAGGCTTGCCGGACCAAGGTTCCCGCACGGACGCTGTCGCCCGATTCAGGTTTCGCTATGCACAACCAAGTGCGAGACTAGATGGATGGCACTCCTCCCGGAGCCCGTGGGTGCTTCCCCACGGGGTGAAGGGCTACCGAGCGCGGGGACGACCCATGACGGGTTGGGCCACGGCAAGGGGATGTGATGACGGCGATGTCGGAGGTCGACGTCATCTGGTATTCGTTGGACCGGCCCGCTCCCGACGACGAACTCCTGCTCTCACCTGACGAGCTGGCCCGGGCAGACCGTTTCCGGTTCGCACACGACCGGAGCCGCTACATAATCGGGAGGGCCCAGCTGCGCCGATTCCTGTCCGATCGATGCGGATGCTCTGCCCCTGACATCGAATTCGTGGTCGGTTCCCAGGGGAAGCCGGCGCTGTTGGGGCATCCCGCGGTTGATTTCAATCTCTCGCATGCCGACACGACGGCGGTGCTGGCGATTACCGACGGGTCCAGCGTGGGCATCGACGTCGAGGGGCACAACCCTGGAATCGCGGAGTCCGGTATCGCCGAGCACTTCTTCGCGCCCGACGAGGTGGAACGCCTTCAATCCCTACCGGTGGAACGCCAGGACTGCGCCTTCCTCGAGTGCTGGACCCGTAAGGAGGCGTACCTCAAGGGCAAGGGCGGAGGCCTCAGCCTTCCGCTCGATGAGTTCGAAGTGACCTTCGGTCCGGAGCGTCCGGCGCGACTCATCCGGGCTGACCGAGATCCATCCGACTGCGAGACGTGGACACTGGTTGATTTGACCCGGGAAGCTCCCGGTGGTTTTGTCGCGGCGCTGGCGATCCATGCGCCCGACGGCGGATTCAGCGTGGACGTGATCGGCGAACGGCAAAGGAGCACCACATGAGCGCCATCCGGGGAACCAGGAGGCGGGCGATCGGACTGGACGAGGAGATCGTCACGACTTCCACGATCGGCGGCGGCGGTTCCATACCCTGCTATTTCCCGACTCGCCCGGGCGTCGAGCTGGCCTCGTGGGCGTCAGAACATCGCGCCGAGGTCGAGGAACGGGTGCTTCAGGACGGTGCCGTCCTGTTTCGGGGATTCGGGCTCGAATACTCCGGAGCAGTTCGATGCGGCAGCGGCGGCGCTCACCCCCGAGGGACTGCACGGCGACTACGGCGACCTACCGCGCCAGGCGAGTTCGGGCAACATCTTCCTGTCGACTCCATACCCGGACGATCTCCAGATCCACTTCCACAACGAGAGCTCACACCTAGCCACGTGGCCGCTCCGCATCTTCTTCAACTGCGCAATCGCCGCCGCCGAAGGTGGCCAGACCCCGATCGTCGATTGCCGCCGCCTCTGCGTCGAGCTCGATTCGGGCGTCATCGCCGAGTTCGAGTCCAAAGGCCTCACCTACATCCGTAACTTCAATCCCGGGATCGATGTTCCGTGGCAGTCGTTCTTCGGCACGTCGGACCGCCAGGAAGTGGAGCGACGCTGCTCACTCAGTAATGCTCGCTACGAATGGGTGGGTGACGATGGGCTCCGCGTCGGTACGGATGCAGCCGCAGTCCGGACCCACCCGGTCACCGGCGAGCGGACACTGTTCAATCAGGTTCTGCTCCACCATCAGGCGGCCGTTCCCGACTCCACCCGGGAGGCACTTCTCGAGCTGTACGAACCGGATGCGCTGCCCAGGAATGTGACCTTCGGCGACGGTACGGCGATTGACGACGACACCATTCGCTATCTGATCGACGAGTACGAGGCGCGGTCGGTTCGATTCACGTGGGAAGAAGGTGACATGTTCATGCTCGACAACATGCTCGTCTCGCATGCTCGGGCGCCATTCATCGGCGATCGCAAGATCCTGGTCGCCATGGCCAGCATCGTGGGCGGATAGAGGCGCGATGACGTTCCGCTGCCGACCTACTGGTCACTGCCCACGATCACCTGCTGGTCGAGCCCCTGATAGGCAACTTCCCCGCATTTCTCCAGGTCGTCTCTCCGGCCAGCTCCGCCCTGCGACTGGCGAAGGCCCAGTTGCCGACGCTGCAGTCGTATTTGGAGGCGCCCGAAGCCCATGCCTCGGGTGCCGGCCATCCGGCGACGAAAGGTGGTCCGTTCGTCGACGTCCCTGCCGATGAGCGCGACCTGATCGCCAAACTCGTGTCCGATTTGACCAACGAGCACGATTATTCTCGGACTCGCGGCTGCGATCGATGAGCTCAACGCACTCGCCGAAGAAGCTGAGGGGGGAGATCCTCGGACCCCTGTACCAAGCGCGTTCCTGATGCGCTCAGGGGCCTCGTTGAGCTGGTGTACGACAGCAGACACCGACCCCGGGTCCTGTTCCGCGAATCGCTCCTCTACCGCAGTCGCTACGATCCTTCACCCCGTGAAGGGGTCCACCTCACGCTCGGCCAGAACGATGATCGTCCCTTCATGCTCTCCACCCCGCGCGTGACGACCGAACGCGGTGTCGTGGTGCCGATGCCGCTACGCAGTGAGGCGATCGACCTACTGGCTCGCTCCCGGTACTTCCCGGTTCCGCTCGGCCAGATCCACGAGGCACTCGGGCCGGAGGCCTCGTCGAATCCGACGGTCACGGGCATGTGGACCGAAGCGGCAGAGTCCAGCGAGCCGGCGTGGTCCGGCAGCCTGAGGGTTCGCTACTTCGGACATGCCTGCCTGGTGTTCGAGACGGCGGATGTCACCGTGGTCGCCGACCCCTTCGTCAGCCCCCGGTCCGGCCCTGACCGCTACAGCCTGAAGGACCTTCCACCCAGAATCGATTACTGCGTCATCACCCATGGACACGCGGACCACTTCGTCATCGAAACTCTGCTGGCGCTGCGTCATCGAATCGGCACGGTGATCGTGCCGGCCAACCTCGGTGGCGAGCTGCTCGACCCCTCTCTGCGGCTGTGCCTCGAACATCTCGGTTTCAGGGACGTCGTCGAAGTCCGGGACCTCGACCGGATTCCACTCCCCGGAGGCGAAATCGTCGCCTGGCCGTTCGCCGGCGAGCACGGGGATCTGGCCATCGGGGCCAAGTCGACCTATGTCGTGCGCCTGGACGGTCGGAGCAGCATGGTCGGAGCGGACGCCCGAGCGCTGCCGGCTGAGACGTACGAATTGGTCACCCAGATGACCGGCCCGGTGGACGATCTGTTCCTCGGGCTGGAATGTGAGGGTGCTCCTCTCACGTGGATGTACGGTCCGCTGTTTCCCGGGCCGGTGGCCCGCAAACTCAGTCTGGCCCGTCGTTTGAACGGCGCTGACGCCGCGGAGGCGATGGCGATCATCTCGGCCATCGGTGCCCGCCGAATCTTCATCTACGCCCTGGGTGAGGAGCCGTGGCTGCAACACGTCATGGCCACCAACTACTCCCCAGACTCCTATCAGTTGATCCAGGCGGCCGAGCTCGAAGCGGCCTGCGCGGCGCGGCTGATCGACTACCGCCATCTGGTAGGCAAGGCCACGATCAGCTGACCCCTCAATCGAAGCCGAGGGCATCGGCCAGGACCTGAGCGGCATCTCGGAGTGCCTCGGAAGCGTCCGGCAAGATACCGGCAAAACTCAGGAAACCGTGGATCTGATGCTCGTAGTGCCGATGTGTAACCGGCACCCCGGCGGCCGCCAATGCAGCGACAAAGGCCAGGCCCTCGTCCCGTAGCGGGTCATAGCCGGCCGTCACCACATGCGCTGGCGGTAGCCCGCCATGGTCAGCCGCCAACAGAGGTGATGCCAGTGGATGTCGGCGGTCTCCGGCTCGGGAAAGGTATTGATCCACTGTCCATGCGAGTTCGCTCCTCCCACCGAAACGGCGACCCCCCGCAGAGATGATCGATGGCTGCGTCAGGGTCAGGTCGAGGCAGGGATACAACAGCAACTGGAAAGCGGGGCCCGGTAGATTTCGGTCCCGCCGGTCGAGGCAAGCGGCTGCTGCCAGGTTCCCGCCCGAACTGTCTCCGGCAACGGCCACCCTCGTGCCGGTCGATCCGAGACGGGTCGGATCTGTCAGCACCCAGTCCAAGGCGTCGCGTGCGTCGTCGAGGGCCGCCGGAAACGGGTGCTCTGGTGCCAACCGGTACTCGACAGCGACGAGGATGCAGTTGGATCCTGCGGCGAGATCCCGACACATCCCGTCGTGACTGTCCAGGTCGCCGTAGACCCAGCCGCCCCCATGGAAGAAGACGACTGCCCCGGTTACCGTTCCGGACGCCGTCGGGGGATGGTACGTCCTGGCGGGAATCGCCCGGCCTGCCCGGGAAGGAATGACTAGCGGTCGGGCGATGACCGACTGATCGCCTCCACCCGAGGCCTCGATCGCCCGCTCCAAAGCCCGTCGCCGCGCCTCGTGGATCGAAAGGTCTTGCAACGGGAGTTCACGGTGGGCCTGGTTCATCGGTCCTGTTCGATCCGCCATCGGGTTCCGGTCGCTGGGGGCTCCGACAGGAACTCACCATAGCTTCGGAGTCTGATCACGGCGCCGGAGGATCGTCAGATCCTGGATCTCAGGAAAATGTGAACAGGTCGCCCGACACCGTCGAACTGGTACCGCCAGCCGTAGTGACCAGTACGTTCTGGGTTCCAGCCGCGTGCGCCGGTGAAACAGCCGTGATTTCTGAATCCGACACGACAGAAAGGCTCGTTGCCGCCACGGTACCGAAGCGAACCTTCGTCGCCCCGGTGAAGCCCGAACCAGAGATGGTCACGGTGGTGCCACCGGCGGTCGTCCCTGATGTCGGTGCAATGGCAGTGACCACAGGGACAGGTGCCACGTACGTGAACAGATCGACCGAAACCGTGGGAGTGACCCCCCCGGGGGCGACGACAGCGACGTTTTGGGCCGAGGCGGCGTGGGCCGGTGAGACAGCGGTGATCTGGGTGTCCGAATCCACGGTGAAACTGGAAGCGACAGTCCAACCGAATCTGACGACGGTTGCCCCGGTAAAGCCGGAGCCCGTGATGGTGATGGTGGTTCCGCCCGCCGTCGTCCCCGACGTCGGTGAGATCGCCGTGATCGCCGGTACCGGTGCCTGGAAGGTGAACATGTCCACCGGTACCGTCGTAGAGGTCCCACCCGGAGCGACCACCACGACGTTCTGGGCACCGGCAGCATGGGCGGGCGAGACGGCCGTGACCTGACCGTCCGACACGACGGTGAAACTCGTCGCCAACACGGAGCCGAAACGAACCTTGGTCGTCCCGGTGAAGCCGGAGCCGGTGATCGTGACGGTGGTTCCACCCGCCGTCGGGCCCGACGTCGGTGAGATCCCCGTGATCGTCGGTATTGGTGCCTTGAAGGTGAACATGTCCGCAGGAACTGCCGCACTCGTCCCGCCGGAGGTGGTCACGAAGACGTTCCTTCCTCCACTCGCCTCGGCCGGCGAGGTGGCGGCGATCTGCGTATCCGACACGACCGTAAAGTTGGCGGCCGCTGCAGGCCCGAACGCGACCTTGGTCGTCCCGGTGAAGCCCGAGCCAGTGATGGTGACCATGGTTCCGCCCGCCGTCGGTCCGACCGATGGCACTATCCCGCTGATGACGGGAATCGGGGCGGAGTAGCTGAATCGGTCCGTCGCCACGGATGGGCTCGTGCCCCCGGGAGCCATCACGACTATGTCCACCAGCCCTGCAGCCTGGGCCGGCGACACCGCGGTGATCTGGGAGTCGGACACGACGGTGAAGCTCGCGGCCGGAGTGCCGCCGAACGACACCGACGTGGCCCCGGTGAATCCGCTGCCGGTCACGGTGACCATCGTCCCCCCGGCCGTCGGGCCGGACTGCGGACTGATGCCGGTGACTGCGGGGGCTGGAGCCCAGGTGAACTGGTCGGCACTCGAAAGGGCCGACGTTCCTGCGATGGAGGTGACGGTGACGTCCGCGCTGCCGGTGCCGGCCGGCGACACCGCGGTGATCTGGGAGTCGGACACGACGGTGAAGCTCGCGGCCGGAGTGCCGCCGAACGACACCGACGTGGCCCCGGTGAATCCGCTGCCGGTCACGGTGACCATCGTCCCCCCGGCCGTCGGGCCGGACTGCGGACTGATGCCGGTGACTGCGGGGGCTGGAGCCCAGGTGAACTGGTCGGCACTCGAAAGGGCCGACGTTCCTGCGATGGAGGTGACGGTGACGTCCGCGCTGCCGGTGCCGGCCGGCGACACCGCGGTGATCTGGGAGTCGGACACGACGGTGAAGCTCGCGGCCGGAGTGCCGCCGAACGACACCGACGTGGCCCCGGTGAATCCGCTGCCGGTCACGGTGACCATCGTCCCCCCGGCCGTCGGGCCGGATTGCGGACTGATGCCGGTGACTGCGGGGGCTGGAGCCCAGGTGAACTGGTCGGCACTCGAAAGGGCCGACGTTCCTGCGATGGAGGTGACGGTGACGTCCGCGCTGCCGGTGCCGGCCGGCGACACCGCGGTGATCTGGGAGTCGGACACGACGGTGAAGCTCGCGGCCGGAGTGCCGCCGAACGACACCGACGTGGCCCCGGTGAATCCGCTGCCGGTCACGGTGACCATCGTCCCCCCGGCCGTCGGGCCGGACTGCGGACTGATGCCGGTGACTGCGGGGGCGGATACGACCGTCAGCATGAAGGCCTGTTGAGCCGGGACGCCTACGCCATTCATCGCGGTGATCGTCAGTGGATAATCACCCGGCGTGATCGGAGTCCCACTCAGACTCGCTGTCCCGTTGCCGTTGTCAACGAAGGTGACGCCCGGAGGAAGGCTCCCCGCTTCGGCCAAGTTCGGTGTAGGTGATCCGACCGTGGAAACCGTAAAGGTGCTCGGCAGCGTCGAGCGCGAAGTTGGTAGTCGACGGACTGATGAATGAGGGTGGCTCTGTGGACGTGAGGGTGAATGTGGCCGACGGTGCCGAACCCCCGGTCGGGGCGGCAGTCGCAGTCACGGCGATCACTCCGGGAATCGAATTAGCAGTGAAGGACGGGGCCGTCGCGACCCCTGCTGCGGTCGTGACCACCGCAGCCGAAGAGCCGCCGCCTGCGAACGTTCCGCTTGGACCATTGGCAGGAGCCGTGAACGTCACATCGTCGTTTCCGACCGCGTTGTTCAGTGAATCAGTTACGGTGACTTTCAGCGGGAGGCCGAACGTGGATCCGACAATCTGGCTCTGGTTGTTGGTGGGCGCCGAGATCACGACGACCGAGGCGGGGCCAGCCCGATTGGTCAGCGCGATGGGGGTTCGTGCTGTCCCGGCAGAAGCGGTAACCGAATAGGTGCCAGCGCCTGATCCGGCATAAGCGACGGGAACGGTGGCGATGCCCGAGGAGTCAGTCGTCACCGTGGTGGTGTTCGATCCACTCGAGACAAATGTCGCCGAGGTGCGCGCCGTCGGAGCCGTGAAGGTGACGGGCACACCCGGATAGGGCTGACCCGAGCTGTCAACGAGTTGTACGGAGATTGGTGATGCAAAAGCCTGGCCGACCACGGTCGATTGTGAGCTGCCGGCAGTGACCGACAACGCGGCAGGGGCGCTGGAGGTGTTTCGAAGCGTGAAGGAACCGGACGCCGAACCAGCGGTGGCCACGACCGCCAAGGGCCCCGGCGATGTGTTGGCTGTGAATGTCGGGGCCTGAGCGATCCCCGCCGAGTTTGTCGTGGCCGTTGCCGTGGTTCCTGAACCGGGTGCCGCGAAGCTCCCCGACGGACCGACGGCCGGCGCGGTGAAGGTGACTTGCGTACCGGCCACGGGCGTCCCGTTGGCGTCTCGTACTGAAACCGACAGCGGAGCGTACGGGCTCCCAATCGGTGTGCCCTGTGGAGAACTACCCGGTGCGGTCGTGATGGTCGCCGGAGCTCCGGAATTGGTCAGCATGAACCCCGACGAGCCGCCAGATGTCGTTGCCACCAGAGTGAACGGACCTGCCGTCGAATTTCGCGGTGAACGATGGGGCGGTGGCCAATCCGTTCGCATCCGTCACCACCTGTGCCGTCGTCGAACCACCGGCGAAGGTCCCGCTTGCCCCAGCCGCGGGGGCCGTGAATGTGACGCTCGCCCCAGCCACGGGCGAACCGGTGGCCGCGTTCACCACGGTTGCCTGCAGAGGTGCCCCAAATTCCGTGTCCACAGGCTCCGTCTGTCCGGATCCAGCCGTCGAGGTGATCGGCGATCCATCGGCTGAAGGGAGAAGGGCTGCGTTTTCCGCTTCGTTGTAGACCCCGGACACCGGAGCAGTGGCGAGCGGGAAGACTGCAACTGCCCGTCCTCCGGAGTAGGAGACGGACTCGTAGTCCCCCACCGCAGGTCCGAGGCTGGTCGGAGCTAACCAGCCGACTTGCATGGATGTGGGATTGAGCTGGGACGTAGTCCAGGTTGCCCCGCCATCGATCGACGACGAGAAGAGGACATTGAGGCGGCACGTTGCGACGGTGCAGTTGGTGTTGGCATAAGAGTAGGAGACGACACCGAGTTCAGCCGACGCACCTGATGTTCCCGGCCTCACGGAAATACCCGGGATGAAGTGGTCCACCGAGCTCGTGACTGCGTCGGCCGCCACACGGATCGGTGCGGAATACTGCAGACCATCGGTGGACGTCGCCATCACGATGTCGTTCTCGGCACAGTTCGCACGAAACCGACAGTCTCCCCAGGCCACATAAATGGTGCCGGCTGCGTCGACGGCGACCGAGGGCTTGTTCTTCGCTCGAATGCCTCCGGCCGGTGTGTGGTATTGGATCGTTGGTAGTGCATTCGGGCCGGTCGCGGCGTCGCTCAGCGTTTCCCCTCCGTCCGTCGAGACGAACGAGAGGAGCTGACTGCCATTGCCGCCATTTCCCATGTCGTCGGTGGCGACGATGACAAGCCGACCGTCCGGCTGCACGATGGGAATCGCGTTGTATGCACCCTGGTCCGTCGTCGTATTGATTGGGGCCGACCAGGTCAAACCGCCGTCGGTGCTACGGACCAGTGCCAGGCGGTCATTGTCGTCGATCTGGGCGTAGGCGACATAGCACGTCCCGTAGTACGGACTGACAGGCGAGTTGTCGCACACGCCCCACGGCTTGTCGACGTTGGACGCTACAGCTGTGATCGGAAGGTTCCAGTTGAGTCCGTCCACTGATCGGCTGACCATGAGGGTGTGCTCGGTGGCCGGGTGGCCCAAACAGCTCTGGGTGGTGGGGACCTCCGACGAGCAGCTGATCACCCCGACTGTCGGGATCAGCCAGGTCCCGTGGGCTGCGTCATAGAGAACGCTCTGATTGGCAACGCTCACGAATGTGCTGTTCGGGCTGGGCGAGGCATTGCTCAAGCCCGGCAGGAGTCCGTGCTGCCAGGTCTGGCCACCGTCGATCGACGTGGCCCAACCCGTCGCCGAAGCTCCATAGGCGGAATACCTACCCACTTGGAACGACGAGACGATGGTCGAGCCCTCGGCCAAGGTGTCCGTCTCGACCTCTGTGGCGTGGTGTACCCCCGATGGAAGGGTGGGGGTGTTGGTGAGTGGGTCCGAACTCACCTGCTGGACGATCGTCGCTGCCTCGACCGGGCGTGAGGCCACGACCACATCAACGCCAGCCCCCGTGAGCAGAGCCGAGACGACGAGGCAGCGCGCCGCAATGGCTGATCGACTCCGGCGAATCCCCGTCATGTAGCCCCTGTTTCTCCGGTCGTGTTCCCCGCTGAGCGGAGGGAAACAGCGCCCACCCTCGATGGCGATCGACCGACCGGCGCGAACTCCTCGCGACGTGATTATCCCACGAGGATGTCGAGTTTGGCCACAGGGGCTGCTATGCGAGCCTCCATTGAATCGGAGTACTACTTGACTCGCCTTGCGGGCCGTGCGACTATCTCTAGTAAATCGATTGGGTTACTAGAGATTAAGGCTGACCATGAAGACCGACCGCCTCACCGATGGATCGAATACTCGGGAACGTGCTGGATCGTGCCATCGGTGCGGGTGGCACGATCGGCTCACGAAGGTGGGTCGAACCTCCGGGCTCCCGCAGGATCTTTGGCGCCGACCTCGGTGGCTGTGCACGGACTGCGTCACTGATCTACGCCTGACTTGCGACGATGGTCGCGTAGTGGCCGACCTGCAGTCTGTCGGCGAGGTGCCCCAAAGGCACCAGCGTCGGAGACGGGCCGCCTGACGGTACCTGTCACTCTCAGCTGAACCGCCGTCCACGCTGCGGGGCCACCGTCGATCAACACGGGTAGGTCGGCTGACAGAGCAGCGCCCGGGGTGTGCTGACACGTGTCGCGGCGGCGTTACCGTACTCTTGGCCAGTGCGACCGGACCTCGCCGACTCCGCGGCGTTGAGGTCGCACCGACCCTTCCCGACGTTCATCCGTCTGCTTCTCTCGATGGTGATCATCGCTCTCGCTTCGGTGGCCATCCTGCGCGTCATCGCCTGGGATGCGGTCGCGCCGCTCGCCATCCTCAATTCGGTGACCATCGCCGTGTACCTACCGGCGTGGCCGATCGCCCTGGTCGCCCTGTTCTTCCGGCGGTGGATTCTCGTGGCCGTGGCACTTCTTGTCGTGACAGCTCAGATCATCTTCCTCGCACCGGAGTTGACGGCCACCCAGCCGCTGCCCGCGTGGACGACCAGTGCCTTCGCATTCACTCTGCTCGATGCCAACGTCTACAACGAAAACCCCACCATGTCCGGCTACGCAGGACAGATCAGAACATTCCACCCGCAAGTGATCACATTCGAGGAGGCCACGACCTCCGACGTCCTCCAATTGCGGACGAGCGGCGTCCTGGACGGATGGCCCTACCAATTCCAGGTGCCGGGGGACAGTCCCTTCGTCTTCCTAGTCGCCTCACGCTTCCCACTCGAGGGGACCCACGTCGTTTGGATGTACGGTCGCCCTCTGGTCGTCGAGACGAGACTCGTCCTTCCCGGTGGGTCTCAAGATCTGTGGGTGGTGCACACGATCGCTCCCCTGTCTCAATCATTCACCCAGTGGCAGGGGCAGCTGGCGCGGATCCGCCAGATGGTTGTGGCGCACGGCACTCGAGGCCTCTTGATCGCTGGCGACTTCAACGCCACGTGGAACAACGAGGGATTCCGGCGGATCCTCGGGACGGGTCTCACCGATGCAGCCGCGGCGCGGGGCCATGCCCTCTCCATGACGTGGTCCCAGATGATGCCGCCGCTTCCCCCGTTCTCACGGATCGACCACCTCCTCACGGGGCCGGGCGTCGCCGTCACCAGAATCAGTACGCAGACCGGTCCGGGAAGTGATCACCGAGATCTGCTGGCCACTGTCGCGACCAGAGCGACGTCGTCTGGTCCGACCCCAGCGATCGGAACGGCACCCCATTCGTCAACAACGAGGACTTCACTGTGACCGTCAGTCGCAGAGGCGCTGTCGGGGGCGGGATGCGCTCTCTCCAGACCGAACAGAAGGGCCGCATCAGTCGGTTCCAGCCTGCCCGACTCGGTTCCAGGTCAGCTGGCCTCTTCGGCTGCCGTCGGCAGCCGTACCGCGAAGGACGCCGCGGAGCGGGATGCACCGTGTGACATCGACGGATGGGTCACCGTGCGTGACCTCTCGGCATGGATCGTCCGCAACACCCGCAATCCGTCGGAAAAGGCATTGAGGTTGCTCGCCCCGAACTGCCGATTGCGCTCGAAACTCGGCACCTCGGTGACCCGCAGGCCCGCGGTGGCCATCCGGACGTTGATCAGGGTTTCGACCTCGAACCCGTCGCCCCACAGCATCTCGGCCTGCCGCCCGTCACCCTGCTCACCAGGGTCGAGGGCCATCACGCCGAGACACGACCGGCGGAAGGCGTTGTAGCCGTAACAGAGGTCGGTGTAGTTCGTCTTGTACAGCACGTTGACGATCTTGTTCAGGCAGTAGTTCCCCAGCTGACGGAAGCGGCTGATGTCGCTGCTGCCCGCGCCGGGCATGAACCGCGAGCCCTTGGCGAAGTCGGCACCGGCCACGATGGCGTCGACGAATCGGGGGATCTCCGCCGGATCCGTGGAGCCGTCCGCGTCCAGCATCACGATGATGTCGCCGGTCGCCACCGCGAAGCCGCACGCCAGCGTGTTGCCCTTCCCTTTGCGCGTCTGACCGATGACGATGACGTCGGGGCGCAGCCGCGTCGCCACCTCGACAGTGTCGTCCGTCGAGTACCCGTCGACCAGGATGACTTCGTGAAGGCCTTCGGGCAGGCCGCCGAACACGAGGGGGAGGTTGCGAGCTTCGTTCTTGGCCGGGATCACCACGCTCACCCGTGGCTCCGGCCGCGACGACGGCCGGTTATCGAAATACCAGTCCGGCTTCGAACCCATAAGTTCTGCCTGCCCTTCCTGAAATTCATCTGAACTTCGGCCGGGTCCGCCCAATCATCCGATGTGCGCGGTGACTGACGGACTGCCGTCGGCCACGTACCCCTTGGTACCCCACTCCTCCCACCGTGATCGATACAGCAGTAGTGATTGGGGCGATGCGCTCAGGGTAACGAATCTGTACAGACATTGGAAGCTAGAAGTGCGAACAGTGGGTTAACTGCAACCAAAGACTTGGAAACAGTGCTTGCTATGTGGCTCGTCACCAGGAAACCGCAGCTGAGGGGCTGTGCAGGTCGAGAGCCCGCAGGATGACACCGAACGCGATCCGCGGGGGCGTAAGGTCATGGGAGCGCTTCAGATGTTCGAGGAAGCTGCCGATGGGTCGGTATCGGGGTGGTCACTCGATGTGGATCTAGGAGGTCATCAGTGAAGCTCGCCATAGCCAGCAGAGCGGACCGGCCGGAGCACGGGCCCTGCCACCGCTGCGGATGGACCCTGGACGTGACCCGCATGAGTAGGAAGCACGCCCACGAGCTCGGGGTGCCGCCGCACACCACTCTCTGTGATGAATGTCTGACTGACCTCCGACGCCGTCTGCCGGTGACGGCGGCCATCGACATCGGCTCGCAGCCGAAGGTCGAAGTGTCACACCAGCGGCGCAGCGTCGCCTGAAGCCACCTCCGCCGCCCGCACGACCGGTGCGGGCTGGTCCGTGACCCCTGTAGATCCGGTCTCCCTCAGTCCCCCGTGGGCGGTCGCCGGCCAAACCGCTTCTGCCGATCCTGTGTTGAACGCTGCCTACAGTCACGGGGGATGACCCCGTCCACCGCTGACGACTCCGCACGCGCCGTTCCTGTGCTGCCCGACTACTCGGGCGGCTGCATCACCAACCTGGTGCCCCGACTGGTCAGCGGTACCGCCACGGCCGACGACGGAGCCCACTGGATGCCCGCGCTGGCCGAGCAGGCCCGTCAGATCGTTCTCCTGGTGGTGGACGGCCTGGGCTGGGAGCAGTTGCGCGCCCGGGCCGCCATCGCACCCACGCTGTCGGCCGGCTCCGGCATCGACCGGGCCATCACCTCGATCGCCCCGACGACCACGGCGGCGGCCCTCACCTCGATCACCACCGGCCGTCCCCCGGCCGTCCACGGGATCCTCGGCTACCGCCTCGCCGAGGGTGACCGCATCCTCAACATGCTGCGCTGGACGTTGGGCAACGATGATGCCGACGCCCGGCGCTCCGTGCCGGTCCGCACCTATCAGCCGCTCCCACCCTTCCCCGGCAGCGAGCGGCCCGTGCCCGTCGTCTCCAAGGTGGACTTCGGTGGCACCGGATTCACCGCGGCTCACCTGGGTGACTCACCACTGCGTGACTACCGGGTCCCGTCGTCGCTGGCCGTCGAGGTCCGGGCCCTCCTGGCCGAGGGTGCACCGTTCGTGTACGTGTACTACGACGGCATCGACAAGGTGGCCCATGCCTACGGGCTGGGTCCCCACTACGACGCCGAGTTGGTCGCCGTCGACCGGATCGTCGCCGACGTCGTGGCCGCCCTGCCCCCCGACGCCGTCCTCCTCGTCACCGCCGACCACGGCCAGATCGAAGTGGGCTCACGCGTGGAGATGCTCGGCCGCGAGGCGATGGAGATGGTGACCTTCTTCTCGGGAGAGGGTCGGTTCCGCTGGCTCCACGCCCGCCCCGGCGCCGAGGACGACCTGGCCACCCTGTGCGAGGAGCGCTATGGGGCATCGGCGTGGGTGCGCCGGCGCGACCAGCTGGTCGACGACGGCTGGTTCGGCGGTCCGCTGGCCGCCGGATTCGCCGATCGACTGGGCGATGTCGCCCTCATTCCCTTCGAGCCCATCGCCTTCGTGGACCCGGCCGACACCGGCGAAAATCGACTTGTCTGCCGCCACGGCTCCCTGACCACCGACGAGATGCTGGTGCCCCTGGTGGCACTGCGAGGAGGATGACCGTGCCCGACGAGACCCCCACCACCGACCCGGCCCCCGAAGCGCTCCACCCCGAGGTGGTCGAGCCCGCCGAGGCCGAGGCCACCGCGGAGGCCGATGACGAGCAGCACGTCGAGTCGATCGAGCAGCCGGCCAAGCTCCTCCGCATCGGCTCGATGGTGAAGCAGCTCCTCGAGGAGGTGCGTCAGGCCCCTCTCGACGAGGCCAGCCGCGGCCGGTTCCGCGAGATCTACGAGCAGTCCATCCGCGAACTCGCCGAAGGTCTGTCGCCCGACCTGGCTGCGGAGCTCGACCGCGTATCGATCCCCTTCGACTCCGACACGCCGTCCGACGCGGAACTCCGGATCGCCCATGCACAGTTGGTCGGCTGGCTGGAGGGCCTGTTCCACGGGATCCAGGCGACGCTGGTCGCCCAGCAGGTGGCGGCCCGGGCCCAGCTCGACGAGATGCGCCAGCGGTCGTTGACCGGTGGGGACGGCAACGTCGGTCGTCCCGGCACCTACCTCTGAGGGCCCCGGCCGCGGGCGCCGTGTCGGATCGCCGGACCCTCTGCCACTGAACTGCAACTCACGCTCCGCCGGCGGCAGGCCGATGCCTGGGGAGACGAACGGGGTGGTGGTTGGCGGGTGGACGAGCTCACTGGTGTGGCGGACGTGGGCGACCTGATCGCCGTCGAACGGTATCTCGACCGGAAGGCCCGCTCCGCCGGAGGTGGCCTGGCCTACGGGATCGCCCTGGTCGACATCACCGCCCTACGGGACATCAACCGGGAGCACGGCCCGACCATCGGCGACGGGGTGCTCGTGGCGCTCGCCGACCGCCTCCGGGTCCGGTTCGCCGACAGCTGCGTGGCCCGGGTCGGGGGTGACAAGTTCGCCGTGCTGGTCGACCACGTCGTGCCGGACCAGATGTCCCAGCTCGCCCGCGTGATCCGCCGGGACGTCAACCGCGCTCCCTTGGTCGTCGACGGCCGGACCGTCCATGTCCACGTCCGGGTCACCTTCCGTTCCGGACCGTCCCCGTGGGACCGGACCGACCTGCTGTGGGCCGTCCAGCGCGAGCACCAGGTCGACGGCCAGCGCGAGACGGCCAACCGCCTCCACGCGCTCGAGCAGATGGCCGACCTCGACGGGATGCTGGCGCGGGACCTGGACCTGCGGACCCGGCTCGCCCTGGCCGAGCAGCGGGCCCGACAGGACCCCCTGACCGGGGCGTTCAACCGAAACGGCTACGACGAGCTGCTGCCGTCGCTCCGGGCGCCCTACGCCATCGCCTTCGTCGACGTCGACAACCTCCGTGAGCTCAACCGGATCGACGGCGAGAACTGGGCGGCGGGTGACCACGCCCTCAAAGGGGTGACCCGCCTGCTCGAGCAGCTCGACCCCGGCGGGGTGGTGGTGCGCTGGGGCGGTGACGAGTTCCTGGTGATCCTCCCCGGTCGCACGACCCGTGAGGCCCGCGACCTGCTCGACGGCCTGTTGACCGACCCCCACAAGCGGCTCCGGGCCGGCGACATCCCGGTCACCTTCTCCGGGGGGATCGACTCGGTCCGGTTCGACGGTGACCACGATCGCGCCATGACGGCGGCCCAGGAGAAGACCCGGGCCGCCAAGTCCGAGGGCCGCTCGAGATTCTACGCACTGACGCCGGTCGACGGCCCGGCGGCCTCCTACCCGTCCGTCCGCCGCGACCGCAACGTCCGGTCGAGGATGCCGAGCGTCGCCCGGAGCGCACCCTCGGAGATGATCGGGAAGATGTCGGCCTCCAGGTACACGGGGTCGGCGTCCGACCAGTCGTAGTAAGAGGTGACCAGCGTCCCGTCATCGGTGGGCTCCAGCGTGTAGCCGTAGACGTGGCGGAGCGGCGGGTCGATCGCCCCGGTGACCGTCCAGGCGATGTGACGATCGGCCTCGAACGCGGTGATCACCACCGTCACGTCGTAGAGGCCCATCGGGAAGTCGTTGAGCGCCTCCCGGTCCATGTGGACCACGAATGTGTCCCCCACCCCGTCCACCGGCGATCCCGAGGCCGACATCAGCATGCCCGAGCTGTCGATGGCGACATGGCCCGCGGGGTCACGGAGCAGTCCGAAGACCTCCGACGGCTCGGCGGGCACGGTGCGCTGTACCTCGATGCGTTGGCTCTCCATCCCCCGATCCTGCCACCCGGCGCCGTGGCGCACGGGCTACCCGAAGATCCCGCTCGGGATGTAGGGAAGGTCGGGTAGCCAGCGACCGCGCGTCATCACCGCTCCGTCCACCATCATCGGCACCCCCGCCTCGACCAGGACCCGGATGGCCCACTGGTGCCTGGACGTCAGCCAGCCCACGCCGACGTCCTCGTCGGGGGCGTACGGGCCAGCACGGCACCCAGCAGCGTGGCGGCCGTGCCTTCGTCGTGGGCCGCCAGCAGCGTCACGATCCCCCGCTCCGCCACATGGACCACATAGCCGTCGTCGGCCACCATCAGGCGGTAGCCCCGCCCCAGCAGGTAGGCCACGTCGGCCCGCCGGGCGGACCCCCGGACGTCCGTGTCGACGGCGTCCACGTGGTCGAGGTCGGACAGGTCACCCCCGACCACCCCCGCCGGGTCCTCGATCGGACGGCGCCGTCGCCCCCAGGCCTCGACCACCGGGTGGAGGTCGAATCCCGCCGACGTGTAGCGGGCGAGGGCCCGCGGGTCGGGCGACGAGAAGATGGCCCCCGGCAGGCTCCGCGTGTGGGCGTCCCCCAGGGCGTGCTCCAAGAGCTGGCGACCGACGCCGGCCCCCTGATGGGTCGGGGCGACTCCGAGCGTGGCGAGCACCCACGTACCGCCCCGCAGGTGGGCCTGGGCCACGCCGACGATGACACTGTCCTCGGTGGCCACCCACGAGCCTCCCGGGTCCGTTGACTGGAGGTACCGCATCCGGTCCTGGACCCGATCGACCAATTCGGGCGTGCGGTCGGGCACCGGCCCGCCGCGCGACTCGATCAGCGTGCGGTAGGCGACGTCCCACACCTGCTCCGCGCCGACCTCGTCTCCGGGGACCAGCGGTCGGACCGTGACCATGGGACGTAGTGTGGCCCAGATCCGACGCCATCCGGGTCGGCCGAGACCCCGGTACTCTCATCCGGCGCGGCACCCGCCAGGGTCCCGGAGAGCCGTCCCAGGTCAGCGGCTCGGCCCCTCCCCCATCGGCCCGTCGCGCTATCTTTGGAATCACACCGCTGTAACTCGTCCACAGCCTGTGGAAAGCCCGCACGGGCCCACCGGCGGGACGACCGATCACCGAAGGGCACGCAGGAACTTGGCAGAACGGTCGTTCACCCACCTCCACACCCACACCGAGTTCTCGATGCTCGACGGGGCGGCGCGGGTGAACGACCTCGTGGAGGCGGCGGTCCAGGACGGACAGCCGGCCCTCGGGATCACCGACCACGGCAACATGTACGGGGTCCTCGACTTCTACGCCGCCTGCCGCAAGGCCGGCATCAACCCGGTCATCGGCACCGAGGCCTACATGGCCGCCGAGTCCCGCCACGAGCGGCCGGTGCGGCGGGGCAAGGTGGACGACACCGGAGGCGACACCGGCGGAGGCGAGAAGCTCTACTACCACCTGACCCTCCTGGCCGAGTCGAACGAGGGCTACCGCAACCTGCTGAAGCTCTCGTCGGCCGCCTACCTGGAGGGCTACTACTACAAGCCCCGCCTCGACTGGGAGCTGCTCGAGCGCCACGCCAAGGGACTCATCGCCACGACGGGCTGCCTCGGCGGTGTCGTCCTCCAGGCCCTGCTGGCCGACGACCAGGTGAAGGCCGAGATGCTGGCGGCGCGCCTGCAGGACATCTTCGGCAAGGGCAACCTCTTCGTGGAGGTCCAGGACCACGGCCTGCCCGAGCAGCACAAGACCAACCCCGCCCTCGTGGAGATCGCCCACCGGATCGGCGCCCCGCTCCTCGCCACCAACGACAGCCACTACACCCACCGCGAGGACCACGTCGCCCACGACGCCCTGCTGTGCGTGCAGACCGGCGCCCTCATGGACGACCCCAAGCGGTTCAAGTTCGAGGGTGAGGAGCACTACCTGAAGTCCGCCGCCGAGATGCGGCACCTCTTCGCCGAGCTGCCCGAAGCGTGCGACAACACGCTCCTCATCGCCGAGCGCGCCAACGTCGAGATCGACTTCGGCAAGCCGAGCCTCCCCCAGTTCCCGGTGCCGGACGAGTTCACCGGTGACACCTACGAGGTGCGGGCCGCCGCCTACCTCCGCCACCTCAGCATCGAGGGGGCCAAGGAACGCTATGGGATGCCCATCCCGGCCGAGGTCATGGAACGGCTCGACTACGAGCTCGAGGTCATCGGCAACATGGGCTTCTCGGCCTACTTCCTCGTGGTGTGGGACCTGATCCGCTTCGCCCGCTCCCAGCGCATCCGGGTGGGCCCCGGCCGCGGCTCGGCCGCCGGGTGCTGCGTCGCCTACTGCCTCCAGATCGTCGACCTCGACCCGATCCGCTACGACCTCCTCTTCGAGCGGTTCCTCAACCCCGGGCGCATCCAGATGCCCGACATCGACATGGACTTCGACGAGCGCTACCGCGGCGACATGATCAAGTACGCGGCCGAGCGCTACGGGTCGGACCACGTGGCCCAGATCGTCACCTTCTCGACCATCAAGGCGCGGGCCGCCGTGCGCGACGCGTCCCGGGTGCTCGGCTACCCGTACATCGTGGGCGACAAGATCGCCAAGGCCATGCCGCCGTTGCTCATGGGTCGCGACACCCCGCTGGCCGCCTGCCTGGCCAAGACGGAGGGCTTCGAGGAGGGGTTCCAGCTCGCCGGTGAGCTCCGGACCATGTACGAGACCGACCCCGAGGCCAAGCGGGTCATCGACGTGGCCAAGGGACTCGAGGGCATGCGCCGGGGCGACGGGATCCACGCCGCCGCCGTCGTCATCACCGACCTGCCACTCACCGAGTACGTGCCCATCCAGCGCAAGCCGGACAACAACAACCCCGACGACGCCCCGATCGTCACCCAGTACGAGATGCACGGGGTCGAGGACCTCGGCCTGCTCAAGATGGACTTCCTGGGCCTGCGCAACCTGTCGGTGATCGAGCGGGCCCTCGACCTCATCGAGGTCTCCACCGGCCAGCGCCCCGACATCGACAACATCCCACTCGACGACCAGCCCACCTTCGAGATGCTGCGCAAGGGCGACTCCATGGGCGTCTTCCAGCTCGAGGGCGGCCCGATGCGCTCCCTCATGCGCTCCCTCGCCCCCACCACCTTCGACGACGTGGCCGCCCTGGTGGCGCTGTACCGGCCGGGCCCGATGGCGGCCAACATGCACCGGGACTACGCGGACCGCAAGAACGGCCGCCAGCCCGTCACCTATGCGCACCCGGACCTGGAAGCCATCCTGGCCGACACCTACGGCCTGATGATCTACCAGGAGTCGGTCATGCGGGTGGCCCAGAAGTTCGCCGGCTACACGCTGGCCGAGGCCGACAACCTCCGCAAGGCCTGCGGCAAGAAGATCCGGGCCCTCATCCAGGCCGAGCGCGAGAAGTTCGTGGCCGGGTGCGTGTCCGAGGGTTACGGCGAGGAGCTCGGCACCGCCCTGTTCGACATCATCGAGCCGTTCGCCGACTACGCCTTCAACAAGTCCCACTCCTACGGCTACGGCTTCATCGCCTACCAGACCGCCTGGTTGAAGGCCCACTACCCGGTCGAGTACCTGGCCAGCCTCCTGACCAGCGTCAAGGACAACAAGGACAAGACGGCCATCTACCTCGGCGAGTGCCGCTCGCTCGGCATCGAGGTGCTGGTCCCCGACGTCAACCGGTCGCTCGCCGAGTTCACCCCGGACTTCACCGCCGGCGAGGGCGCCATCGGCACGTCGGGCGACAGCCCGGGGGCGATCACCTTCGGACTGGCCGCCGTGCGCAATGTGGGCGAGGCCCTGGTGGCCCTCATCGTCGCCGAACGAGAGGAGGGCGGCCCCTTCGTCGACTTCTACGACTTCTGTCAGCGGGTCGACCCCCAGGTCCTGAACAAGCGCACCATCGAGTCCCTGATCAAGGCGGGGGCCTTCGACTCCATGGGACACGCCCGCCAGGGCCTGTTCCTCACCTTCGAGGAGATCGTCGACCGGACCCTCGAACGGCGTCGGGAGCACGATGCCGGGGTCATGTCCCTCTTCGCCACCCTGGAGGAGCCGTCCGAGGGCACCACCACCGGGTTCGCCGACACCCGGATCCCCATCCCCGACACCGAGTTCGAGAAGTCCCTCCGACTCGCCTTCGAGAAGGAGATGCTGGGTCTCTACATCAGCGACCACCCGCTGATGGGACTCGAGGGGTCACTGGCCCGGCTCACCGACTGCAACTTGGCCGACCTGCGGGACATCGACCCGGACGCCATGGCCGGATCCGGCTACGAGGGGAACGGCGGAGGGGTCAAGGTCGTCGGCGGCGTGGTCACCGAGCTCCAGCGGCGGTACACGAAGAAGGGCGACCTGATGGCCACCTTCGTGCTCGAGGACCTCAACGCCTCCATCGAGGCCTTCGTCTTCCCGAAGACCATGGCCGACTACGGCGCGCTGCTCGACGACGACGCCATCGTGGTCGTGAAGGCCCGCATGGACATGCGGGACGAGCGCCTGAAGCTGGTCTGCATGGAGGTGTCCCGACCCGAACTGATCGCCGACGGGCTCCGTGACCTGCGGATCTCCCTCCCCCTCGGGACGCTCACCGATCGGACCGTGGACGACCTGAAGCGGCTGCTCTCCGAGCACCCCGGACACTCCCCCGTGCTGCTCCACGTCGGGGAGAAGGTGCTGCGGCTGCCCTCCGAGTTCAACGTCGACGCCAGCCGGGGACTCATGGGCGAGCTGCGGGTGCTGCTCGGCCCCCGGGCCATCCAGTCCTGACGGGCCGTCAGAAGCCCGGCCCCGCCCCGGGGCCGTCTGACTTGCCCTCTTGTCCCTGGTCACGGGCTCGGAGATGCCCGAAACGACCCCGGATACGACAAGGACCGTAAATTCCCGTAAAATCGGTGGACGGCATCCGGCGTGGGTGTTCCGGAACGAGGCCCCTCCCCTGCGGCGGCACGTTCCGGGACCACGGCCAACCGGGTGCGGGGGATGGAGACGCAGGGAGATCGAGGAGTACGGAACGACACATGTCCATCCAGGTGGAGACCAAGGATTGCACGTCGATCAGTGACGCCGAGCTGGCCGAGATGGCCGACCTGTGCGCCGAACGGGAGCCCCGCTTCGACATCGGGTTCCTGTCGAAACAGCGGGAGGAGTGGGTGCTCGTCACCCGGGCCCGTGAAGGCGCCAAGCTGCGTGGGTACTCCTTCTCCACACTCGAGCGCATCGGGGGCACCCCGTCGCTCCTGATCGGACTGGCCACGGTCGACCGGACCTCCCGGTCCGACACGGTCCTGCGGGCGATGATGGGCGACAAGTACCGCCGGGCCCTGCTGGCCTTTCCCGACGAGGACGTGCTGGTGGGCACCCGCCTGCTCGGCCCCGACGGGTTCAAGGCCTTCGCCGGCCTGACCGACGTGGTGCCCGCCCCGACCCAGAAGGCGACGGGCGAGGAGCGGGCCTGGGGCCGGCGCCTGGCCAAGCGCTTCGGCGCCGACGGTCGCATCGACGACCGCACCTTCGTGGTGTCAGGCGACGGGTGCGAGGCCGGGGGCTTCGACTTCGCCAGTCACAAGTCCGATCCCGGGCCGGAGTTCGTGGCCTTCTTCGAATCCGTCGACTGTGCCAACGGGGGCCGCCTCGTCACGTTCGGGTGGGCCATGGCCGAGGACCTCGCCGCCGGCAAGCTCGGCGGCCGCTGACCTCCCCGACGACCGCCTCCGACCGCCGCCCGGCGACCGGGGCGCGGGGCGCGGACACCGGGACGACGGGCCCGGACTCACCGCCGGGCCGGGTCGCAGTCACTAGCATGGTCCCGTGAAGGTATCCACCCGCGGGGACTACGCCAGCCGGGCCCTGCTCTCGCTGGCGCTGCACGCCGACGGGGGCGAAGGTCCGACCGCGGTACGGGACATCGCCGAGCGGACGGGACTCCCCCAGCCCTACCTCGAGCAGATCCTCCTCGCCCTCAAGGGAGCCGGCCTGGTCCGGTCGAAGCGCGGCGTGGGGGGTGGTTACGTGCTGGCCCGGCCACCCGAGGAGATCACCCTCTCCCAGATAGTCTCTGCGGTCGACGGCCCCATCGTGGCGGGTGACTTCGGCCTCCCCCACGAGAACGGGGCCTGCGACCACGAGGGTCAGTGCGTCCTGCTCGCCGTCTGGGCCGACGTGGGCGAGCACATGCGCACCCACCTCGAGTCCTTCACGCTGGCCGACATGGTGGACCGGGCCATGGGCCGGGTGCCGGCGGCCCGCGACGCGGCCGTCTGACCACCGATCCCGGTGACCGTCGAGCACCTGCTCGTCCTGCTGGCCGGGATCGTCGTCCTCGCGGTCACCGCCCGCAGCGTGCTGGTCGTGCTGATCGTCCCCCGGCCGGCCGTCACCTTCGGGATCTACCCCCTCATCGCCGTCCGGTCCGGCTTCCGCCGGGTGGCCAGCCTCACCCGCACCTACGCCGCCAAAGACCGGATCCTGGCCCTCTGCGAACCGGTGGCCCTGGTCACCCTCCTGATCACCTGGCTCCTCTTGGTCATGGTCGGTTTCACCCTGGTCAACTGGGGCCTCGGCCACTCCTCGTTCTCGAACGCCTTCAGCGAGGCCGGCTCGTCGGTGTTCACGCTCGGGTTCACCTCCAGCCACACGGAGGGTTCCCGGGTCGTCGACTTCGTCGCCGCCGGCACCGGACTCGTCCTGGTGGCCCTCCAGATCGCCTACCTCCCCACGCTGTACTCGTCCTACAACCGCCGCGAAACGTTGGTGACGCTGCTCGAGAGCCGGGCCGGCGCCCCCGCCTGGGGTCCGGAGCTGCTCATCCGCCACCAGCTGGTCGGCACCATCGACAACCTGGCCAGCCTCTTCGCCGAGTGGGAGCGCTGGGCCGCCGACGTGGCCGAGAGCCACACGACCTATCCGTCGCTGCTCAACCTCCGGTCCCCCCGGGCCCGGAACTCCTGGATCGTGAGTCTGCTGAGCGTCATGGACGCCGCGGCCCTCACCCTGGCCGTCGACCCGGCGGGGGCGCCGGTCGAGGCCCGCATGTGCATCCGCATGGGGTTCACGTGCCTTCGGGACATCGCCCGGGCCACCCGCATCCCCTACGACCCCGATCCGGACCCCGACGACCCTGTCGAGCTGCCCGAGTCGGCCTTCCGCGACACCTACCACCAGCTGGTGGCCGTGGGCTTCCCGACCTCCCGGCCGGTGGAGGAGGCCTGGCCCCACTTCCGGGGCTGGCGGGTGAACTACGAGTCGGTGGCCTACGCCATCGCCTACCGGCTCGACGCCCCGCCGGCGCCCTGGTCGGGGCCCCGCCGCCACTTCCGGGGTGAGTCCATGGGCCCGGACCGGCCGACGGACCGCCAGCCGCGCAACGTGCCGGCCGGACCCGGCTCCATTCCGGCCCGCACCCCTCCACCGGACCGGACGCCGGAGCCGGAGCCGGAGCCGCCCCGGTCCTGAGGCCGGGCGGGCTCGGTAGCGGTCCCGGTGAGGCCGCTCAGGTGTTCCAGTGCTCGATGACGGCCTGGTCCCGCTCCCAACCGAGGACGCTCACCGACGCCGGGCCGAGGACGAAGTAGCGGGCGGCGAAGGGGTCCACGCCCAGCCACCGGACCGCCAGGACGCGCAGCAGGTGGGCGTGGGCCACGCACGCCACGTCCCCGGCCCCCGCCCGGATCCGTTCGATCACCCTGTCCACCCGGGTGGCGACCTCGTGGATGGTCTCCCCGTGGGGCGCCCCGTCGCCGAAGAGGTCCCAGCCGGGTCGGTCCTCCCGGATGGCGACCGTGGTCCGGCCCTCGTAGTCGCCGTAGTCCCACTCGACGAGATCCGGGGTGGTCTCGCCGTGGCCCAGACCGGCCAGCTCGGCGGTCCGCCGGGCCCGGGACAGGGGGCTGACCAGCACGTCCTCGAACCGCCACCCGGACAGGCGACGGGCCAGGGCGGATGCTTGATCCTCGCCCAACGGGGTAAGGGGGATGTCGGTTCGTCCGGTGTGACGTCGGTCACGGCTCCACGCCGTCTCGCCGTGGCGGATCAGCACGACACGGGGGTGTTCGGAGGTCATCCGTGCAGCCGATCACTCCGAATACCTCGGACGCAAACCGTTTCGCACCCGGATGGCCGCGAAAAAGCGACTCCGGGTGAGGAATGCTTGGGGACCAGGTGGCGTTAGAGATACTGCAGACAGGACCAGGAGGACGAGGAGAGGGATGAGCACGCGCACGGTGACAGCGAAGAATCAGACGACAGGAACCTCCACGACCGCCACCGGCTCGGCCCCGTCCGCCGCGCCGAGGAATACCGCCAACCGGAATCGCGGCACGGACGCCGACAGCCTCGGCCTCTTCCTGCGTGACCTCGACCATCACCCGCTCCCCGACCACGACGCCCAGACCGAGCTGGCCAAGCGGGTCGCCGTGGGTGACGACGCCGCCCGCCGGGAGATGGTGGCGGCCAACCTCCGCCTCGTCGTGCACTGGGCCCGTCGTTACCAGGACCGGGGCGTGGACCTGCCCGACCTCATCCAGGAGGGCACCTTCGGCCTGATGCGGGCCGTGGACAAGTTCGACTGGGAGCGGGGCTTCCGGTTCTCGACGTACGCCACCTGGTGGATCCGTCAGGCCCTCCAGCGCGCCGTCCAGCAGCACGGTCGGACCATCCGGCTCCCGATGGAGGTGGCCGAGCGGAACCAGCAGGTCGACGCCGCCCTGTGGGACCTCACCCATCAACTGCAGCGCCCGCCGACCGACGACGAGCTCGACGACGCCACCAACACCACGGCGTCGATGCGCGAGGACCTGAGTCAGGCCGCCCGGGTGGTGGCCAGCCTCGACCAGCCGGCGGCCGCCGACTCGACGGCCACGCTCGGCGACCTCGTCTCGACCGATCAGTCGGACTTCGAGGACGAGGTGGCCGGGGAGATGACCCTCGACCTGGTCCGCCAGGCCGTGGACCGGCTGTCGGACCTCCAGCGGGAAGTCATCCGCCACCGCTTCGGTTTCGACGGCAGCGACCCCGCCTCGCTGCAGACCACCGCCGAGCGCATGGGCATCGGCGTGCGCAAGGTGCGCCAGGCCGAGGCCGAGGCGCTCGAGATCCTGTCGGTCAGCGACGTGTTGGAGGCGGCCCACCAGGCCGCCTGAGCCACACCCGCCGGTCGGATCCCCCCGCCGACCGGACCGACAGCAGTACGGAACGTCCCCAGGGTCCTCCCCCCGACCCCGGGGACGTTCCGCGTCACCACCCGGGCCGGAGCCATCGTCCGACCGTCAGCGGGTGCCGAGACCGGGCCTGGCCCACGGCCCGAATTCAGTGGGTGGCAGTTTTGAGGGCGCGATGCTGAACGGCCGACAGTGCCGTGAGTACCGGAGCGCTGAAGTGCCGGAGTGCCGGCCAGGTCCCGACCCCGACATGGAGCACCCACGCCCTTCTGACGCCCCCGCTGAGGTTGGACTTCGAATAGTGGAGGGTCATCGGGTCATGGCACACCAGCCCGCCCATTTGCACCGTCTGAAGCTCCACTCCCCCGTCGGCCACCTGTGCCGCCCGGATGACCTCTCCCGAGCGGGACACCAATTCGTGGTCCTGCAGGCCTGAGCGATGGGACCCCGGCAGGTACACCATGCTCCCGTGGGCAGGCTCGATATCCATGAGTGGCACCCAGAAGTGGACGCTCCGTCGGATCATGCCGGTGGCCGAATAGGCAAAATCCTGATGCCACAGCACCTCGGTGTTGGCTCCGGACTCCTTGGACACGACGTGATCGAAGTAGAACCAGGCCCGCCGTCTCTCCAACAGCTCTGCGGCGATCCGCTGACAGATCTTGAACAAGGGGAGCTCGGCCAGCCGGTGGTCCAGGGTCGCGGCATCTTTGATCCCCGACACGCCGGGCGGGCTGTCCTCGTCGCGGAAGTCACCCGTGAATCTGCGCTTCGGGTACGTCGCACACGTATCGAACAGTGCGTCGATCGCCACGCTGGCCTTGTGGACGTCATCCCGCCCGAGCACCGGCCGGTCCAACAGGAGATAGCCGTCCCGGTGGTAGCCGTCGATCTCCTCGTGGGTCAGGACCGACGTGGACCCGTTGGCAGGACGGGGCGCGATCGACCGCAGGTCAGTCCCGCTGACTGACGTCGGTCGTTCGTGCACCTTCTGCCTCCTCGTCCTTCCTGAACTGATTCCACCTGTTTTCGTCCCGCCGTGGACAAACCTTGAGAAGCCTGACGCCAGCGAGGCTCCGATCGTCGGATCCCACCGCACCGCAGCATCCCCCGGCCGTGGATCCGTCCCACCTTCCCGCCCAGGCCCTCGGTCCTCGGCGTTCCGACCGGGGCCAGCCCGGGGTCAGCGTCCGGTGGTGCCGTCGTACTGCTCGCGCAGGATGTCGGCATGGCCGGCGTGGCGAGCCGTCTCCTCCACCATGTGGACGAGCATCCAGCGCAGCGTCATCGGCTCGGGTGCCACCCCGGGACGGACCAGGCGCTCCCCGAGGTCACCGGAACGGCGGATCGCCTCGTCACTGCGGGCGGCGGCCGCCCGGTAGGTGGCGACCACCGAGGCCACGGTGTCCCCCGGCTCGAGCTCGCCGCTGGTCAAGGGGTTGTCGAGGCCCTGGAGGCAGTCGACGAACCAGACCCCCTCCACCCACGCCAGGTGCTTCACCAGACCGAGCAGGCTGGTGCCCGATCCGACCCCGGGGGCGGAGGCGACGTCGGTGTCCAGGTCCTCCACCTTGTGCACCACGCAGTCGCGCAGGTAGTCGAGGAAATCGAGGAGCGTCTCCCGCTCCCCCGCGTCGCGGAAGGGTGTGCAGTGGTCGGCCACGACGGCAACGGTAGCGCCGACGACGGGGCCCGGGACCGGTGTTCTGGTGCGATCCGTCGGCCGGTCGCCCGGACGGTCAGTCCGGGGTGGACCGGATCAGGCGGAGCGATCCCGGGTACTCGGCCAGGGTCCGGAGGTGGCCGTGGCGGGCGTCCCACGACCCGTCCTCGAGGGCGGTGCGCAGCGCGTCCACCGAACGGGCCTCGGCCTCGGGATCGATGAAGCCCCAGGCGGACTGCGAGCGCCGCACCCGGTCGTCCAACAGGCCTTCGGGTCGGCCGAAGTAGGCCTCCGCGAAGCCGTCGGTGCAGTCCGACGGCAGCGGGACCGGCTCGACGACCACCCGTCCCCCCAGGAGTTCCGCGATGTGGTCGATCGGGGGCATCCGTCCGCTCTCCGCCTCCATGAGCTCCGGGGCGTACTCCCCCAGCCAGAACTCCCGTAGGGGCACCGGATCGGCGGTGAGGACCACGACGGGGCCCCGGGTCACGCGACGCAGCTCGCGCAGTCCGGCCGCCAGGTCGGGCCACTGGTGGACGGTGAACGAGGCCAGTCCGGCATCGAAGGCGTCGTCCTCGAAGGGCAGGTCCCCGGCGACGGCGTCCACCGCCGGGGCCAGGTGGGCGGGACGCTGCGAGCGCATCATCGCCGAGGGCTCCACCGGCGTCACCTCCAGGTCGGCCGGCTCGTAGGAGCCGGCGCCGGCGCCCACGTTGACGAGGGTGGTGGCATCCCCGATCATCGCCCGGATGGCCGCGGCGATGCGGGGGTCGGGGCGACGGACGGAGGCGTAGTGCTGTCCCCCGGCCTCGTAGTCGAAGTCACCGGCCGGACGTACCCGCATCCGGCGATCCTACGGCGGGCGCGCCGGTCGTTCCAGCGCCGTCCGGCCGGCCCTCCGGCCGGAGCGCCTACCCGCCCAGGACCGCCAACTGCCGTTCGAGGTCGTCGGGGAGTTCCGACGTCCAGGCCAGGCGCTCGCCGGTGCGGGGGTGGTCGAAGGCCAGCGCATAGGCGTGGAGGAACGGACGGGTGACCGTCGCCCCCGGCAGCGACCGGCCCTGGCTGTAGGGCTCGTCGCCCACCACCGGGTGGCCGATGGCCGACAGGTGGACCCGGATCTGGTGGGTGCGTCCGGTCTCCAGCGAGGCGCGCACCAAGGTGGTGGGGACCGGCTGGGTGAAGCGCCGCTCGACCTGGTACCGGGTGCGGGCCTCCTTCCCCTTCCGCGAGATGGCCATCCGGGTCGGCGAGCTCACCGAGCGGCCGATCGGCGCGTCCACCAGACCCGACTCGCCCTCCACCGTCCCGAGCACGAGGGCCCGGTAGGTCCGCGACACCTGGCGGGACGACAGCTGGCCCACCAGGGACTCGTAGGCGTCCGGCGTCCGGGCCACCACCATCAGGCCCGACGTGCCCCGGTCGAGGCGGTGCACGATGCCCGGCCGGTCGGGCTCGGAGCCCACGGCGCCCGGCAGGGCCGACAGCTCCGGATACCGCGCCACCAGCCCGTTGACCAGCGTGCCCGACCGGTGGCCGGCACCCGGATGGACGACCAGACCCGCCGACTTGTCCACCACGATCACGTCGGCGTCCTCGTGGACCACCTCCACCTCGATGTTGGGGTCCCCGACCGGCCCCTCCGGCTCCTCCACGTCGGGCCGGTCGACCTCGAGGTTCTGGCCCTCCTGCAGCCGGCTCGACCGGCTGGTGACCACCCGGCCGTCCACCCGCACCCGGCCGCCGGCCACCAGGGCGTCGACCGCCGAACGTGACACGTCGGCCAGCAGGGCCACGGCCCGGTCCACCCGCACCCCGTCCAAGGAGGCCGGCACCGTCACCGAGAGGTCGCTCATGCCCGCCGCCCGTCGAGCACGATCGAGAGGATCAACAGGATGCAGCCGACGGTGATGCACGAGTCGGCCACGTTGAACGTGGGGAAGAAGTGGAAGTCCACGAAGTCCACCACCGCACCGTGCTGCCCGCGGAAGAAGCGGTCGGCCAGGTTGCCGAGCGCGCCACCCAGGATGAGGCCGAGGATGGCGGCCCGGCCGAGGGTCGGGGCCCGCCACACCAGGACGAGCAGCACGCCCACCAGGACGATGGCCACCGCCACCAGGATGCCGGTGGCGTTCTGGAACAGGCTGAAGGCCGAACCCGTGTTGTAGGAGAGCGAGAAGTCGAGCCGCCACACGACGTGCACCGGACCCGAGGTCAGCCGGTCGACCGCCCACCACTTGGTCAGCTGGTCGACGAGCACGACGGCGACGACCACCCCGAGGGCGACGGCCAACCGGGCCGGTCCCGCGGGCGGGTTCCCGTGGTGGCCGTCGTCGGTCACCACGGACGGCTCACCGGTCAGCGCCGGGACAGGCCACCGCTCTTGCAGGCGACGCACAGCCGGGCGAAGGGCAGTGCCTGGAGCCGGGCCTTCGGGATCGGCTGGAAGCACCGCTCGCAGCCGCCGTAGTACTTGCGGTCGATCTTGCGCAGGGCGTCGTCGATCTCCTCGACGGCCGCGGTGGCCTGGGCCGACAGGGCCAGGTTGCGCTCGCGGTCGACGGTGACGGTGCCGCCCTCGCCGGACTCCTCGTCGAACTGCACGTCACCGGGCTCACGCTCCAGCGCCAGCGAGTCGGCTTCGGCCCGCAGGTCCACGGCCTGTCCGGCGTAGACGGCCCGCTCCTCGAGGAGCAGCACCCGCTGGGCGTCGAGGAACTTCTGGTCCTTGGCGTAGGGGCCGACGGTCGGGCGCTTCGGAGGCTCGGGCGCGGCCTTCTTGGCCGCCTTGGCCGGGGCGGGTGCCGCCTTCTTGGCCGCTCCGTTGGCGGCGGCCTTGGTGGCGGTGGACTTGGTGGCCGCCGCCTTGGTCGGGGCGGCCTTGGTGGTGGCCGACTTGGTGGCGGTGGCCTTGGTGGCCGGAGCCTTCTTGGCCGGGGCCTTGGTCGCCGTCTTGGTCGCCGCCTTGCCGGCCGCCTTCTTGGCCGGGGCCTTGGTGGCGGTCGACTTGGTGGCCGTGGTCTTGCGGGCCGACGACTTGGCGGTCGCGGCCTTCGTCACCGGAGCGGACTTGGTGGCCGCCGCCGACTTCTTGGCCGGGGCAGTCTTGGTGCCCGCCGGCGACTTCTTCACTGCGGTCAACTCGACCTCCTTGAGGGATCAGCCCACGACGCCGGGACCGGCGTCCGGGCGCTCGGGGTGCACCGCAGCCGACATCGACGAGCGGGTGACCCTACCGTGCCCGGTGGGCGACATCAATCCGGACGACCCGGGCTGATGTCCCCGGCACCCTAGTCGTTGGCGGCCCACCGCCCGGACGGACCGGGGGCCGACGCGAGGCCGGTCGGCGGCGCAGGTCACCGACTGGGACGGACGCCGTCCCTCCGGAGCGGCGGTGGCGGCCGGGACGGCCGGCCTCAGAGAGGCAGGGAGCCGGACGCCCGCAGCTGGGTGACTTCGCCCGACGGGCGGGAGGCGTCGGAGATGTTCGTTACCGGCGAGCCCTCGTCCTTGGTCCCGTTCAGGTTCCCGTCGACCCAGCTCAGCATCTCGGCCAGGGCGGAGCGCAGACGCTCGCGCTCGGACTCCAGCTGGCGGGCCATGGTCTCCACTTCGTGGGACAGCTGACTGCGGTTCGACTCCAACCGGGCGATCTCCTCCCGCAGCCGCTGCTCGGACTCGACCTGGAGCTTCCGGGCGGCCGCCTCCGCCTCGGAGATCACGCGGGCGGCCTGGGCCTCGGCGTCGGCCTTGGTCTCGTCGACGAACTTCTGGGCCAACAGCAGCGTGCGCTGCAGCGTGTCGTCGGCCACCACCGGCTGGGCGGGTGCCGGCGCCGGGGCCGGTGCCTCGGGCTTGGCCGCCAGTTCGGTCTCGAGCTGGGCGATGGTCTCCGCGGCCTTGCGCAGGCGCTCGTTGCTCTGGCGCAGCTGCTCCTGCAGCCCTTCGGCCTCGACGGCGGCCTTTTCGAGGTATTCATCGACGTCGTCGCGGTGGTAGCCCTTCAGGGTCTCGCGGAACTCCACGGTGCGGAGGGAGTCGAGTGCAGATTGGGAAGCGTCCATGGCGCAATGCTAGCGGCGCCCCGGGCGATGTCCAGGGATTCCTCGGTGGCCCCGAACCGCCCCGCCCGACAGGTGCCACCGGCCCGGTCGCCGACCGGCCGACCTCAGTGGAAGACGGTGTTGACCAGGACCGAGATGACGAGGAAGACCACCAGGACGGACAGGTCGAGGCCCACCCCCCCCACCCGCACGGGCGGGATGATCCTGCGCACGGGGCGCAGCACCGGCTCACAGATCCGCGCCAGCGCGGCCTGGATCTTGATGACCGGCGAGTCGTAGCCCATCCTCCCCGAATACGTCAGCCAGCTGAGGATCGAGTAGGCGAGCAGGACCAGCAGGAAGAGGTAGAGGAGGTCGCCGATCAGTCCGAGCATGGCCGATCAGCCTAGGAGGTGGCGCAAGAGGAGGGTCGGCGCGCTCAGGGGCTGACGAGGCCGTGGTCGGCCAGTCGCTGGCGCTCCTCGTCGGAGACCTTCACGTTCGACGGGGTGAGGAGGAAGACCTCGTCGGCCACCCGCTCCATGCCACCGGACAGGGCGTAGGTGGCGCCGCTGCAGAAATCGATCATGCGACGCTGCAGGTCGCGGTCGGCCGTCTGCATGTTGACGATGACCGGCTGGTTGCTCATCAGTCGGTTGGCGATCTCCACCGCATCGGCGAAGCGGACCGGGGAGACGATGTGGACCCGCGCGTTGGCCCCGCCGGACTCGGGCGTCGAGATCTTCACCGAGGGCGAGGTGGCCGGACGGGAGGGGGCGGGCTGGGGAGCGGCGGCCACCGGAGCGGGCTGGCCGGACACCGGGGTCACCCGGATGCGACCGGTAGGGGCCGGAGGGGCGACTTCTTCCTCGGCCGGCCGCGTGGCGCCACCGACCGGCGACGGCCGGCTGTCGTAGTCGTCGTAGTCGTCGTAGTCGTCGACGAGCCCGAGATACGCCATGGACTTTTTCAAGAACGAAGTAGCCATTTGTTCCTCCCTCCGACAGCGTAGTGCCTGGCCCCGACCGGGGGTTGCACGCCACCTGGCCCTTCCGACCCGTTCGGCGGTGTCCGTGGTCGTCCGCGTCAGGGACGGGGTGGTCGCTCCCCGAACAGGGCGCGCCCGACCCGGACCATCGTCGACCCCTCGGACAGGGCCACCTCGAGGTCGTCGGTCATGCCCATGGACCGGATCGCCAGCCCGAGCTCGTCGGCCAGGCGCCGCACGGTGGCGAAGCCCTCCCGGGCGCCCTCCGGCGGGCCGGGGCGCCCCACGGCCATGAGCCCGGCCACGTCGAGGTCCTCACCCCGCAGAGCCGCCACCAGGTCGGGTACGCCCGTCGGCGGCACCCCGCCCCGGCCGGGCAGGCCGGCCACGTCCACCTGCACCAGGACCCGGGCCCCGGGCCGGCGCTTGGCGATGGCCCGCCCCTCCTCGACCCGGGCCACCCCCTGCCAGCAGGAGACCAGCGGGGCCAGGCGAGGCACCTTGTTGCGCTGGACCGCCCCGAGGTAGTGCCACTCGGGGGCGGGTCCCGGATCGTCGGCCGTCTCGTGGGCCTTGGCCACCAGTTCGTCGGCGTAGTTCTCCCCCACCACCGTGAGCCCGGCGGCCACCGCGGTCCGCACCGCGTCGGCGCCGAAACCCTTGGTCACGGCCATCACGGTGACCGACGGGGGATCGGGTGACGCCGCCTCCACGCGGGCCCGGATGCCGGCCAGCCGCTCGGCGAACCCCGGGAAGGGGTCGGGGCTCCCGGTCACGGGGTCCCCCACGGGTGCGTCGACCACACGACCAGAGCCTGGCGGCCACTGTCGGCCCGGGCCCGATGGGAGAACTGTCCGCCGGCGCAGGCCGTGCACGAGTCGACGACGTCGATCAGGTCGGCCCCGGCCGCCCCAGTCGCCGCCCGGACCCCGGCCACCAGGTCGAGCGCCGGCGCGCCCTCCCGGGTGGTGGCCCGCACCGTGGGGCCGAAGGCCTCGGCGACGGTGTCGAGGTCCGCACTCCCGAACTCGTAGCAGTCGGCGTGGATGCAGGGTCCGAGCACCCCCCACACGTCGGTCGCCCCCAGGCCCCGCATCCGCCGCACGGTGCGGTCCACCACGCCGTCCACCAGACCCCGCCAGCCGGCGTGGACGGCGGCGAACACCCCTTCGGGGCTGGCCAGTGCCAGGGGGGCGCAGTCGGCCGTCAGTACGCACAGGGAGGTGGCGGGCGTGACCGCCACCAGGGCGTCGGCCTCTCCCACGTGGTGGCAGGCGGGTGACGCGGGCCGGTCCCCCGGCGCCGACGGCTCCCGCCACACGGCGACGACCCGGTTCCCATGGACCTGGGTGGCCCACGCCACCTGGTCGAAGGTGGCGCCGCTCGGGGCGGCGACCTCCACGGCGAAGTCCACCAGCGGCCCGCCGTCGGTGGGACCGGGTCCGACCGGGCGGAGGTCCCCCCGGGAGGCGTCCGACCAGGCGGCGTGCACGGAACCGCCGAGGTCGACCGGGCCGGCGACCCCGGGCCGGGCCACGGAGGGCGTCAGCGCAGGAACGAGGGCACGTCGAAGTCGTCGTCGCCCAGGTCGAGGTCGTCGTCGGCCGGCGTGGCGAAGATGTCCTCGTGGGTCGACTCGGCGCCGAGCACCCGGCTGCGGGCCTCGTCGCGGCCGGTCGACTCCGCCGACGCGGTCGTGCTGCGGGCCGGGGTCTGGGCCTCCCAGCGCTCGAACCCGGCGGCGATGACCGTCACCCGCACCTCTTCGCCCATCGACTCGTCGATGACGCTGCCGAAGATGATGTTGGCGTCGGGGTGGGCTACCCCGTGGATGATCTCCGCGGCCTCGTTGACCTCGAAGAGGCCCAGGTCGGGCCCGCCGGCGATGTTCAACAGGATGCCGCGGGCGCCCTCGATCGAGGCCTCGAGCAGGGGGCTCGTGATGGCCGCCCGGGCGGCGTTGACGGCCCGCCCCTCACCGGTGGCCGACCCGATGCCCATGATGGCCGTGCCGGCGTTCGACATGATCATCTTGACGTCGGCGAAGTCGGTGTTGATCAGGCCGGGGATGGTGATCAGGCTGGTGATCCCCTGTACGCCCTGCATGAGTACCTCGTCGGCCATCTTGAAGGCGTTGACCATGGAGGTCTTCTCGTTGGACACGGTCAGCAGCCGGTCGTTCGGGATGATGATGAGGGTGTCGACCTTCTCCTTGAGGTTCTGGATGCCCTGCTCGGCCTGGACCGAGCGGCGTCGCCCCTCGAAGGTGAACGGTCGGGTGACCACACCGATGGTCAGCGCCCCCAGCCCCTTGGCGATCTCGGCGACCACCGGGGCCGCCCCGGTGCCCGTGCCTCCGCCCTTGCCGGCGGTGATGAACACCATGTCGGCGCCCTTCAGGGCCTCCTCGATCTCGGAGCGGTGCTCCTCGGCGGCCAGGCGACCGACCTCGGGATCACTGCCGGCACCGAGCCCTCGGGTCAGTTGGCGGCCGATGTCGAGCTTGAGGTCGGCGTCGCTCATCAGCAGGGCCTGGGCGTCGGTGTTCGTGGCGATGAACTCCACTCCGCGCAGGCCCGACTCGATCATCCGGTTGACGGCGTTGACGCCGCCTCCGCCGACGCCTACGACCTTGATGACGGCGAAGTAATTGCTCTGTGCCGGAACGGTCATGAAGTTCCTCACCCTCGACCAAAGGTTGAAACCGTTCCAACCTGCGAGTTCGCGCCAACGATACGGTTCACCCAGCCTGTTTGCAAGCACCGGGGGCCGGCCGGCGCCACGCGCCCGTCACGCTCGGCGCGCACGGGGCGGTGCGTTGTCCACGGGTGTGTCAAGGTCCGACGGTGGGCGATTCGGGCACCCGCACGTCGATCGTGTGGGCCCCCCGCAGCGAGGCGTGGGCGATGATGGCGGCCACGTCCTCGTATTTGGCCCGGAGGTCGCTGACCGTGCCGAGCAGGACGGTGAGGCCGGAGTTGAGGGCGAGTGACACCGTCCCGTCGGCCGCCACCGTGACCGACACCACCTGCCCGGCGAAGGCGGGGGGCAGCGTCCGGGCCACGGCCAGACCGGGTTCGGCGGCCGGGGCCACCGTCCCCCCCACGGGCGCCGGGGGGACCGGGGCCCCCGTCGACGTCTGGACCACCAGCACCGGCAGCGCCGGTCGGCCCGGGGTGACCGCCAGGGTGCGCCCGTCGCCGTCCAGCGTGGACCAGGACGGAGCCGGGCCGGCCATCGTCACCACCGGGACCCGCTCGGTCACGTGGACGGTCACCCCGTCCGGCCAGTGGCGGGTGACCTGGGCCGACGCGATGAACGGGCAGCGACTCCACCCGGTCCGCCGCCGGCCCGGGATCGACGCTGACCAGGGGCGGGTGTCCGTCCAGGCCGGCGGCCCGCAGGATGGCCGCCGACGGGGTGTTCGGGTGGTCCCCGGTCACGGTGACCACCTTGGCCTCGAACAGCGGGGTGTGCAGCAGCCCGACGGCCAGCGCCACCAGCACCACCAGCCCGCCGGCCACCACCACCCAGCGCAGCCGGCGGCGGGTGCGGCTGCGCTCGATCGACTCCCGACGCTGACGGATCCTCGGGTCGATGGTCTCGTCGTCACCGCCCCGGCTCACGGCGGACCGCCGGGGCCGTCCCGGTCGTCGAAGCCCACCAGGCGGACCTCGGTGGTGAGCTCCACCCCCGTCTCGGCGGCGACGACCGCCTGCACGCGCTCCATGACACGCCGCACGTCGTCGGCGGACCCGCCGCGGTCGGCCTGGATGAAGTTGGCGTGCTTGGGCGAGACCTCGGCCGAGCCGATGCGCAGGCCCTTCAGGCCGCAGGCGTCGATCAGGCGTCCGGCCGAGTCGTCGGCCGGGTTGGTGAACACCGAGCCGGCGTTGGCCCCTCCGGGCTGGTTGGCCCGACGCCAGCGCACGATCTCGTCGATCGCCGCCTTGCCGGCGGCCGGGTCCCCCGGAGCGAGACGGTGGGTGGCGGCCACCACCACGTCGGTGGCCGCCAGGGATGTGTGGCGGTAGGTGGCGTGGAGGTCCGTCGTGGGATGGTCGAGGGCGGTGGCCGCCGCCAGATCGACGACGCGGTAGGAGACCAGCGTGGCGATGGTGTCCGACCCGTGGCCGCCGGCGTTCATGCGCACCGCCCCCCCGACCGTGCCCGGTACGCCCACCGCCCATTCGAGGCCGGTCAGCCCCGCCGCCGCCGTCCGTCGGGCCAGCGTCGGCAGCGCCACGCCGGCCCCGGCCAGCACGTCGGTGGCGTCGATCTCCAGGAAGTCGAAGCCGGGCCCGAGTGTCACCACCAACCCCGGGAACCCGGCGTCGGCGACCAGCAGGTTGGAGCCGTTGCCCACCACGAGCACGGGCACGTCGAGTCCGGCGAGGGATCGGGCCACCTCCACCAGGGCCGCCTCGTCGACCGGTTCGGTGCCGAGGGCGGCGGTGCCCCCGACCCGGTAGGTGGTGCGGCTGCCCAGTGGCGCGTCCGGGGTGGCCGACGGACCGAGTCGTCGGGCCAGGGTGTCGAGGTCGGCGTCGCGGCTCACGAGGCGGGTCCCGCCGGGCCGGGGTCACCGGACGGGCCGGCGACGCGGCCGAACCGCCCGGCGGTGCCGCCCGAGAGATGGGCCAGGAGCTCGTCGGGCAGCGAGGTGAGATCGCCCGCGCCGAGGGTCAGGCACAGGTCGCCGGGACGCAGGATCCGGGCCACCTCCCCGACCAGGTCGGTCCGGCCCGGCACGTAGTACAGCTCGAGGTCGGGCCGGGCCCGCTGGACGGCGTCGACCACCAGCCGGCCCGACACACCCGGGACGGGGGTCTCGCCGGCGGCGTAGACGTCCGTCAGCACCACCACGTCGGCGTCGTCGAAGGCGCCGGCGAAGTCGGCGCCGACCTCGGCCGTCCTCGAGTAGCGGTGCGGCTGGAACACGGCGACGACCCGGGCCCACGCCCCGTTGCGGGCGGCGGCCAGGGCGGCCCGGACCTCGGTCGGCAGGTGGGCGTAGTCGTCCACGTAGGTCACCCCGTCGAACTCGCCGCGGAACTCGAAGCGGCGGGCCACGCCCCCGAACCGCGCCAGCGCCCGGGCCGCGGCCTCCGGGGGGGCACCGGCGTGGAGCGCCGCCACCGCCGCCACCGCGGCGTTCTTGGCGTTGTGGAGGCCGGGGACCGACACCGCCAGGTGGGCCACCAGGCCCCCGTCGGGACCCAGCAGGTCGAACGCCACCGAGCTCCGGCCGGTGGCCACGCCGGCGATGGCGTGGGTGGCGTCGTCGACGATGCCCACCAGATCGGCGCCCACCGCCCGGCCGATGGCCCGGGCCTCGGGATCGTCGCTCCCGACCACCCGCAGGCGGGCCGATCCCAGGAACTCGGCGAAGGCCGTGCGCACGGCGTCGAAGGAGCCGTAGTGGTCGAGGTGGTCGGCCTCGACGTTGGTCACGACGGCGATGTCCGGCACCAGGTGGAGGAAGGTGCCGTCGCTCTCGTCGGCCTCCACCACGATCCACTCGCCGGAATCCCAGACGGCGTTGGTGCCGATCTCGTTGACGTCGCCTCCGATCAGGAAGGAAGGGTGCAGACCCGCCTCCACCAGGATCAGCGCCAGCATGGAGGCGGTCGTGGTCTTGCCGTGCGTCCCGGCGACCGCGATGCACCGCCGGCGGCTGGCTATGGCGGCCAGGGTCTCGGCCCGGGTGAGCACCGGCAGGCCGCGACGACGCGCCTCGGCGAGCTCGGCGTTGTCCGCCGTCACCGCGGTGGAGTGCGTGACCAGGTCCGCCCCGGCGACGTTGTCGGCCCGGTGCCCGATCGACACGTCGATCCCCAACGCCCGCAGTCGCTCGGTGACCGCGGACTCCCGCAGGTCACTGCCGGACACCTCGTGACCCATGGCGTGCAGCACGGTGGCGATGGCGCTCATGCCGGCCCCCCCGACACCCACCACGTGGATCCTCCGGACCACCGAGGGATCGCCCACCCCCCGGTCGCCGAGCGGATCCGACGCCGTCGTCCCGTCGGTCGCCGTCACCGGTTCCCCCCGGCCCCGGCTCGGGCCTCCACCACGGCGGCCCCCGCCGCCGCGGCATCGGGGTGGGACACCGAACGGGCCGCCCGACCCATGGCCGCCAGGCGGTCCGGGTCGGCCAGGAGGCCCTCGACGACCGTGGTGAGGCCGGCCGGCGTGCACTCCGGATCGGGCACCAGCACCGCCGCCCCGGCCCGCTCGAGCACGCGGGCGTTGGCCGTCTGGTGGTCGCCCGGGGCCCCGGGCAGCGGCACCAGGACCGCCGGGACGCCGGCCGCCGCCAACTCGGCCACGGTCATCGCCCCGGCCCGGCACACCACCAGGTCGGCGGCGGCGTAGACGTCGGGCATCCGCTCCTCGTACGGCACCCGGACCAGCTCCGGGCCGTCCGGTCCGGGTCCGGCCCGCTCGACGCGCTCCCCGTCGGCCGAGGTGGGAGCGCCCGCCTCCCGGCGCGGGTCCGAGCCGGCGGCGGCGTAGGCGTCCCAGTCCCGTCGCCCGACGATGTGGTAGATCGCCACGTCCCCCCGGCCGGCCCACCGCTCCGCCATGCCGTCCACCGCCCGGTTGATCTGGCGGGCCCCGAGCGATCCCCCGAACGCCACCACCAGCCGCCGCCCGGCGGGGACCCCGAGCACGGCCCGGGCTGCGTCCCGGGCCTCCGGATCGCGACGCACCCCGGCGATCTGCGGGCGCACCGGGGTGCCGGTCACCACCGCCCGGGGCAACGGCGTCCCCTCCCAGCCCACCGCGCTGGCCGCCGCGAACCTCCCGAGCAGCCGGTTGGCCGCCCCGGGGACGGCGTCCACGTTGACGAGCACCAGCGGGACCCGGTGCACGAGGGCGCCCACCGAGCCGGCCAGGCTGGCGTAGCCGCCGACCGCCACCACCACCCGGGGCCGGGCCCGGCCCACCAGACGTATCGCCCGACCGGCGGCCACGACCAGCTCCCAGGCCGACCCGACATTGCGGATCAGGTCCCTCGGGGCCAGGCTGCGGACGATGCCCCGGCCGGGCAGCAGCGTGAAGGGGAAGCCCCGGCCGGCCAGGGTGGCGGCGTCCTGGCCACGTTGCGACCCCACGAACTCGATGGTGCCACGCTCGTGACCCGCCGCCACCAGCGCCTCGGCGATGGCCAGGGCCGGCTGCAGGTGGCCCGCCGTCCCACCGCCGGCCACCAGGGCGTACCGACGTCCGGTCGCGCTCCGCCCGTCGGCGGCGTCACTCCCGTCGGTCACGCCCGGACGAGTCGTCGTCGCGCGGCGGTCGGTCTGCGGGACGTCCGCTCCTGCAGCGCGATGTTCATGAGGATGCCGAGGGCCGCCAGGGTGATCACCAGCGACGACCCTCCGAAGGAGATGAGCGGCAGGGGGATGCCGGTCACCGGCAGCACGCCGATCACGGCACCGATGTTGATCACCGCCTGGCTGGTGATCCAGGTGGTCACGCCGACGGCCATGAGGCAGCCGAAACGGTCCGGGGCGCGCACGGCCACGCGGTAGCCGTAGAGGGCGAGGGCGAGGAAGAGGCCCATGATGCAGACGGCGCCGACCAGGCCGAGCTCCTCCCCCACCACCGAGAAGATGAAGTCGGTGTGGGCGTTGGGCAGTGTCCCCCACTTCTCCCGACCACCGCCGAGGCCGAGGCCGAAGAGGTGGCCGGACCCGAGGCCGATGAGCGACTGCCAGACCTGGTAGCCCGAGCCGGCCTGGTGGGCGCCGGGATTGATGAACGACAGGATGCGGTCCCGACGGTAGGAGTCGCTCATGGCGAAGACCACCGCGATGACGCTGAAGGTCCCGAGCACCTTGGAGAGCGGGGACAGCCCCACACCGCTCATGAACAGGATCCCGAAGGCGGTGCAGCTCAGCACCATGGCCGTCCCCATGTCGGGCTGCTTGATGATGAGGGCCGCCGCCACCACCAGGACGACGACGACCGGGGCGATGACCTGCTTGGACGGGGCGTCACGATCGGTGCGGCGGACGGCGATGTCGGCGGCGAACACGACGAGCGCCAGCTTCATGAGCTCGGACGGCTGGATGCGCAGGAGACCGAAGCCGATCCAGCGCGCCGAGCCTCCGGCGGCCACGCCCAGCCCCGGCACCAGCACGGCGACGAGGAGCACGAGGGTGACGGCCACCAGCGGCACCCCGAACTTGCGCCACTTGCGGTAGTCGATCCGGGCCAGGATCAGGAGGGCCCCCACCCCCACCACCATCCACAGCGCCTGGCGGATGAAGATGGTCCACGGCGACCCGTAGGTGACGAGGGAGATCACCGGTGAGGCCGAACCCACCATCACCAGCCCGAAGATGCAGAGCAGCGTCACCAGGACGCCCAGGGCCGGCGCCGAGGGCACCCCGGCCAGCCAGCGGAAGGCGGCCGGACCCCGTGGGGTCGCGGTGGTCGTTCGCTCCATCCCCCCAGCCTCGCCGATGCGCGCGCCCAGGTGGTGGAACCCGGGCTCGTCCCGTCGACGGGCCGTCGGGGTCGGGCGGCCGACGGGCGTCACAGCTTGCCCACCGAGAGGAAGTCGCCGTAGAAGATGCCGAGTCCGAGGGCGGCAAAGAGGCCGGCCAGGATCCAGAACCGGACGATGACGGTCGTCTCGGGCCATCCCTTGAGCTCGAAGTGGTGGTGGAGCGGGGCCATCAGGAACACGCGGCGGTGGAAGACGCGGAAGCTGATGACCTGGATCACGACCGACAGCGTCACGATGACGAACAGACCTCCGATGATCACCAGCAGCAGGTCGAGGTTCATCAGCAGGCACAGCGCGGCCAGGCCCGAGCCGATCGACAGCGAGCCGGTGTCGCCCATGAAGATCTTGGCCGGGGCGGCGTTCCACCACAGGAAGCCGAGGCAGGCGCCGGCCAGGGCCACCGCGGCCAGGGCCAGGTCCAGGGCGTCACCCACGTGGTAGATGTTGAAGTGCCGGTACTGCCAGTAGCCGATGATGGCCAGGCAGGCGAAGCAGAAGGTCGCCGAACCGGCGGCCAGGCCGTCGAGGCCGTCGGTCAGGTTCACGGCGTTGGCCGATGCCGCGATGATGAGCGTGCCCCACACCACCCACACGGCCGTGCCCATGTGGAGCCCGATCGAGTTGTAGCGGGTGAACGACAGCGTCGTCGAGGCGTGCGCCCAGTAGACGGCCAGCACCGAGAAGGACACGCCGAGCGCCATCTGCGACGCGAACTTGGCTCGCTTGTTGAGTCCGAGGCTCCGCCGGTGGCGGACCTTGATCCAGTCGTCGGCGAACCCGATGGCCGCCGCCCCGACGATCGCCCACATCACGAGCACGCCCGAGCGCGACCAGTGCACCCCGGGGATCACGTGGGCGGTCAGGAATCCGACCAGGACGGCCCCCACGATGCAGATCCCGCCCATCGTGGGAGTGCCCGCCTTGGCGATGTGGACCTGGGGGCCGTCCTCCCGGATCTGTTGGCCGATGTTGTTCTTCAGCAGCCAGCGGATGAGGAACGGGGTCGTCAGCACGGCCACCCAGAGGGCCACCCCGCCGGACGTCATGAGCGAGATCACCGGGCGGGACCCCCGGGCCCGGCGAACCGCTCGGCGAGGGCGGCCGCCCCCTCCACCCGGTCGTCGAGTTCCACCACGCGGCCGGCCGTGGTCTGCGTCCCCTCGTGGCCCTTGCCGGCCAGGAGGACGACGTCACCGGGCCGGGCCCGGCCGACCGCCACCCGGACGGCGGCCGCCCGGTCGGGCTCCACCACGACCTCGGCCGGTCCGGACATGCCCGAACGCACGTCGGCGATGATGGCCGCCGGGTCCTCCGAGCGGGGATTGTCCGAGGTGAGCACCACCACGTCGGCCAGGGTGGTGGCCACGGCTCCCATCTCCGGGCGCTTGCCGGGGTCGCGGTCGCCCCCGCAGCCGAACAGGCACACCACCCGGCCGTCGCCGGCCAGCGACCGCACCGCCCGGAGCGCCTCGCCGAGGCCGGCCGGCGTGTGGGCGTAGTCGACCACCACGGCCACCGGGGAGGTGGGATCGATCACCTCCATCCGTCCGGGCACCACCGGAGCGGCGTCCAGGCCGGCGACGACATGGTCCTCGTCGATGCCCAGCAACGTGGCCACCGCGGCCGCCACCAGGGCGTTGTCCACGTTGAAGCGACCCGACAGGGGCAGGTCGACCGTGCGGCCCCGCCAGGTGAACCGGGATGATCCGACCATCAACGACACCGAGGCCGCCTCGTCGCGCCGGACGGCGGTCACCGTCGCCGGGTCGAGGCGCTCGAGCAGGCGCGCTCCCCACGGATCGTCGGCCATCACCACCGCGTGACGGTACCGGCCGGGAGCGAAGAGCGACGCCTTGGCCTCGAAGTAGGCCTCCATGGTGACGTGGTGGTCGAGGTGGTCCCGGCTGAGGTTGGTGAAGGCCACCACGTCGAACTCGATGGCGTCCACGCGGTGCTGGGTGAGGGCGTGCGAGGACACCTCCATGGCCACGGCCCGCTTCCCGCCCGCCACCGCCTCGGCCAGGTAGGACTGCAGGTCGGGCGACTCCGGCGTGGTCCGCGTGCCCCCGAGCGTCCCGATCACCTCGGTCGACCATCCCGCGGCCTCCAGGACCGACCCGACCAGCTGGGTGACGGTGGTCTTGCCGTTGGTACCCGTCACCCCCACCGTCCGCAGTGAGCGGGCCGGGTGGCCCCAGAAGGCGGCGGACACGGCGGCCATGGCCGGGCGGACGCCGCCGGGAGCCACCACCACCTGGGTCACGTCGAGGTCCAGGACGTGCTCGCAGAGCAGGGAGGTGGCCCCGCGTGACACCGCCTCGGAGGCGTGGCGGTGGCCGTCGGTGTGCTCACCGGGCACGCAGCAGAACAGACTGCCGGGCGTCACCCGTCGGCTGTCGAAGTCGACGGAGGCGACCGGGGTGGCCGACGGATCGCCCCGGAGGTCACGCACGGCGACCCCGTCCAACAGTTCGGCGACCATCACCACGCCAACATCCGGGAGGTGTTCTGCGGGGCGGTGGGGTCGGCGGCCGGTGCCGGGCCCACCTAGGGCCCTTCCGTGACCGCTCCGGCCGGCACGGTGACACTCCCCGTGCCGCCGACGGCCGTGTTGGAAGCTGCCGTGGTGGCCGCGGCGGTGGTGGGGATGCCGTAGTGGTGAAGGGCGTAGGACATGATCGTGGAGAAGACGGGAGCGGCCACGGCACCACCGTAGATCGGCGTGGGGTGGTCGAGGACCACGATGGCCGACAGGACCGGGTCCTGGGCCGGGGCGAACCCGGCGAAGGAGCCGACGTAGGCACCCGGCACGTAGCCCAGGTGGTCGGCGCTCGGGATCTGGGCGGTCCCCGTCTTGCCGGCCACGGTGTACCCGTCGATCGTCGCCTCCGTGCCGGTCCCGGTGGCGACCACCGACTCCAGCATCTGGGTCAGCTCGGCGTTGGTCGTCGGATCGATCACCCGGTGCGTCTCGGAGGGGGCGGCGGCGTGCACGGTGCCGTCGGAGCTGACGGTGGCCCGGATGAGACGGGGGGATACGAACACCCCGCCGTTGGCCACGGCGTTGTAGGCGTCGAGTACCTGCTGGGCCGTCACCGCGTCGTCCTGGCCGATCGGGGTGGAGCCGATCGAGGTGCCGGTCCACTGTGACGGCCCGGGGACCAGCCCCTCGGATTCACCGGGGATCCCGAGTCCGGTCGGGTGGCCGAAGCCGAGCAGCGAGACCTGGTTGAGCAGTCGGGTCTCCCCGAGCCCCTCGGCCACCTCGATGGTGCCGATGTTCGACGACTGGGCGAGGATCTGGGTGGCGGTGAGGGTCTCGTCCCCGTGTGCCTCGGCGTCGTGGAAGGTGTACTTGCCCATCGGGAGGGCGGCCGGGACGCCGATCGACGAGGTCGGGGTGATGAGGTGGTCGGCCAGCGCCGCCGAGAAGGTCACCAGCTTGAACACCGAACCCGGCTCGTACACCTGGGTGACGGCCGAGTCGGAGGGCGCCTCCACGACGCCGGCGGGGAGGGTGTCGGACTGGGCGACGAGGGTCGGGCCCGAGCTGTCGGGCGTGGCGCCCACGTCGGCCGTCAGCGTCGGCGCCGAACCGGCGGTGGAGCCGGCCGTGGAGCCGGCCGTGGTCGAGTCGAGGTTGGCCATGGCCAGGATGTCGCCGGTCTTCACGTCCATGACCACCGCGGTGCCCGAGGTCGCCTTCGACGCCACGATCTCGGCGGCGAGGGCCTGTTCGGCCACGTACTGCACCGACTCGTCGAGGGTCAGTTCCAGTCCCGTGCCGGGCTGGGCCGGGGTGGAGGCGTCCGTGCTGGGCAGCGTCACGCCGTCGGGCGACTCCAACACGTCGGTCTTCCCGGGCTTGCCGGCCAGGAGCGACTGGTACTGGTACTCGACCCCCGACGTGCCCGACCCGTTCCAGCCCACGGTGCCCACGACCGGCTCCGCCAGCAGCCCGACCGGGACCACCCGCTGCGACTCCGGCACCAGGTTGATGCCGTTCAGGTTCATCTTGGTGACCTGGGCGGCCACCGCGTCGGGCACCCGGTGGGCGAGGTACACGAAACCACCGGGCTCCGTCAGCTCCGACCGGAGGGTGGACGCCGGCTGTCCGAGGACGGGGGCCAGGGCGGCGGCCACGGAGGTGGGGTCCTTGATGATCTGGGGGTCGGCCACCACGGTCTGGCGGGTCACCGTCTCGGCCAGGACCTCGCCGTTGCGGTCGTAGATGCCGCCCCGGATCGCCGGCACCGTGACCGTCTGGGTGAGCTGGGCCGTCGACAGGGCGGCGTAGTGCTGGTGGCCGAACTCCTGGACCTGGACGAGGCGCAGCCCCATCACGACGAAGATGGCGACCACCACGAGCCGGAGCGCCCGGGTCCGACGCTGGACGAGGTTGGTCCGGCTCACTGGGCGGACGCCGCCGCGGTGGCCGGGGCGTTGCCTGCCGCGGTGGCCGGAGCGGTGGCTCGGACGGAGGTCGTCGGTGCCGTGTCGGGCACCGGGAGCGGGACGTCGAGGGGGACCTCGGGAAGGTCCTCGACCTGGGCGGGCGCCTTGAGACCGAGCGCGATCCCCTCGGCCACGACCCGGTCGGGGGCGGCGAGCTGGGCCACCTCGACCTGCATGGACTTCTGCGTGGCCTGCTGGGCGGCGATCTCGGACTGGAGTCCGGCCAGGTGCACCTGGCCCTGGGTCACCATGGTGTCCCCCACCACCACGATCAACAGGCTCCCGACCACGAGCAGGGTGGCCAGCCACACGTGCCCGCGCCGGGAGAGCCGGCGTCGGCCCGATCGGCGGGGCTGGGGCTCGAAGACCCGGAGCGCCGGACGTCGGGTCGACGGCTTCGGCTGGGGTGCGGCCGTGGCCCGGCGGGCCGTTCCCGATGCGGGCGGAGCCATCAGGCGACCTCCCCGTTCTTCGGAGCCTCGGTGGCGGTCGCCAGGCGTTCGACCACCCGGAGACGGGCGGCCTCGGCCCGTCGGTTGCGGGCGATCTCCTCGTCGCCCGGCCGGCGCGACCCGCGATGGACGAGCTTGAACTTGGGGTCGGCCCCGCACACGCAGGGGAGCCCGGGCGGGCACTGACAGTCGTCGGTGGCCGCGCTGGTGAACGTGGACTTGACCAGCCGGTCCTCACCCGAGTGGTAGGAGATGACCACACAGCGGCCACCCGGACGGAGCAGTCCGAGAGCGGCGTCGAGTCCGGTGTGGAGCTGGTCGAGTTCCTCGTTGACGGCGATGCGGATGGCCTGGAACACCCGGCGGGCCGGATGACCGCCGGTGCGGCGGGTGGCGGCGGGGATGGCGGCCCGGACCACGTCGGCCAGCTGACCCGTGGTGGTGATGGGCCGGGCGGCGACGATGGCCCTGGCGATACGGCGGGCGAAGCGGGTCTCGCCGTTCTCGGCGAACATCGCCACCAGGGTGGACTCGTCCGCCGTGTTGACCACGTCGGCGGCCGTGCGGCCGACCGTCGGGTCCATGCGCATGTCGAGCGGGGCGTCCCGCCGGTAGGAGAAGCCGCGCTCGGCCACGTCGAGCTGGGGCGAGCTGACCCCGAGGTCGAACAGGGCGCCGGTCAGCCCCCGCTGGTCGTCGGGCGTCCCGAGTTCGTCCTGCACCTCGCGGACGATCTCCCCCAACGAGTCGAATCGGGCCCGCCGGATCAGGGCCCGGCGACCGAACACGGCGAGTTCGCCGGTGGCGGCGGCCACCGCGATGGGGTCACGGTCGATCCCGAGCAACGTGATGCCGGGGTTCGCCTCCAGCAGGGCCCGGGCGTGACCGGCACCGCCCAGCGTGGCGTCCAGCACGAGGCCGGCGGGCACCACCCGCAGCAGGTCGACGACCTCGGCGGCCATCACCGGCTGGTGGGGGAAGGCCTGGTTCATCCGCAGTCCCTCGACCGGCACGATTCGTGCGGGTGGAGCGCCGCGACGTTCCGACTGGGAGGAGGCGGAGGAGGAACCTCCCAGGGGTCCAGTCGAGGGACTGCGCATGGGCCAGACACGTTCGATGTGCACTTCGGGTCGGGCCACGGCGGCCTGGCCCGTCTGGAGGGGGGTGAGACGGGGCAACGAAGCCGGATGGCCCACCCGCTCGGCGAGTTCGGCGGCCGACAGGGCCAGGGCCGACGTGGAGATGCGGCGGACGGCGACGGTCCCTTCGGGGGCGGGGCCGTCGGCAGGGTCGTGGGGGGCGGCTGCGTCGGGCGCGGCGCCGTCGGCCGACGGGGACGGCTCGGCGTCGGCCCGGTCGGTGACGGACGAGAGCGCGGCCGGGCCGCGGCGCGGCCGGCGGTGGGCGGGCACGCGGCGCTCGGCGTCGGTGCGGGCGTGGCGGACGAGGTGGAGTCGCAAGGCGTCACTCAGCCGTCGTCGCCCATGGTCAACCGGGCCTCCTCCGGGAGCACCTTCTCCTCCCACGTCCGGCGGTCCCACAACTCGACCCGGTCGATGGCGCCGAGCACCAGCACGTCGTCCTCGAGGTGGGCGTACTCGCGCAGCCGGGCGGGGATCGCCATCCGGCCCTGCCGGTCGATCTCCAACTCGTGCGAGGTGGAGGCCCACAGGCGCACCAGGTTCCGGTCGCTCCGACTGACCGACGAGCGCTCCATCATGGCGTCCATCTGGACCTCGAACTGCTCCGGGGTCCACAGCGACAGGCAGCCGTCCTGCTCGGGGGCTAGGTACCCGCCGTGCTCGAAATGGGGACGGTACTTGGCCGGCAGGATCACCCTTCCCTTGTCGTCGAGCGAGTGCTCGTGTCTGCCGAAGAACCGTGCCACTGGACTTTGCTCCCACAACGCTCCCCGCAGTGCCCGGTACCCGACTGCTTCGGGCCCCTCCCTTTCACACCACTTCGCTCCACCCTAAACCCCGGTGTTCCACTCGTCAACCACCTGGCTCCCTCTCCGACGCGGAGAAAACCCTGGTCGCCGCCTATGGGGCGCGAACACCTCCGCAGCGGCGCGGTCGACCGGGCCCCCGGGGACCCCTCATTCCCCCACCGGACCGACCGGGCCGACCGGTCCGTCCGGCCGTCCACATCCCCCGTCCCCACTGGGTGAACGCCGCCCGGGCCCGGTGGTCGGGACCCAGCCGGCACCCCCGCGGACGTGGTGGAGCGATGTGGAGGGATCGGCGGAGGGTTCCCGGCCGACCGCACTGCGCCATCCCGGGAGCCGCCGGGCGATCTGGATCCCGGGGGGTGGACGGGCGATCCGGATTCCCGGGGGATGGTCGGGGGATCCGGCCGTCGACCGGAGGGTGCTTCAGGGGAGCGAGTCGAGCACGGCGGCGACGACGGAGTCGCGCGTGGGCCCGTCCCCGTCGTCGACCACGTCATCCACCCCGGTCACGGCCGTCGCCAGGTCCGCGGCCGCCACCTCGCGCTCCTCGGGCAGGAGGTCGAGGACCCCGAGCAGCACGGTGGGGTCCCACCGCACGAGGCACGCTCCGTGGAACCACGCCCCGTACCGGTTACGACGCTGGGCCAGCCCGACGACCTTGCGGCCACCCACCGTCACCTCACCGGCGCCCACCCCCCCGAAGCACACCAGGGACGACCACCTCGTACAGGCCCCGGGGGACGCCCCCTGCACCGCCACGTCGGCGAGTCCCAGGCGTTGCAGGGCCCGGGCCCAGGTCGACCCCAGCCACCCGAAGGCCCCGGTCACGTCCGCCTGCCAGCGTGGGTCCGCCGTCGGCACCCAGACGTCGATCCAGACCGGGTCGTCGGGCGTGACCAGGACCGCGCCGCCGCCCGACCGCCGGCGCACCACGTCGAGACCGGCCCCCTCGGCAGCGGCCCGGTCGACCACGCCGGGCCGCTGCGTGGAGCCGAGCACGATGGCGGAGCGCGTCGGTCGGCACACCCCGACCCGGCGCCTGGAGGGATCCCGGTCGACGGCGGGCCAGGACCCGTGGAGCGTGGCCGCCCGCCCGGCCCGCTCGTCGACCTCCCAGGCATCCGGCACGGGACCAGTGTGACACCGTACGACCGGGGGTCAGGCGGTGAGCTGGCGGCCTCCCACTGCCCCGGAGTCGGTCCCGAGGTAGTCGGCCCAGTCCTCGCTGGTGTTGCCGCACAGCGCCAGCAGCTGCACCCGGTGGCGCGGCGCCACCGGGGTGGAGCGCAGCACCATGCCGGCCTCGTGGGGCAGTCGGTCCTCCTTGCGGGTGTTGCACGGTCGGCAGGCGGCGACGACGTTCTCCCAGGTGTGGGGACCGCCCTTGCTGCGGGGGATCACGTGGTCGAGGTTCTCGGCCGAGGCGCCGCAGTACTGGCACTTGCCACCGTCCCTCGCGAACACCGTGCGGCGGTTGACGGCGACGCGGTAGTTGTAGGGGACCTTGACGTACCGCACGAGACGGACGACCGACGGTTCGGGGACGCTGACCCGCTCCGCCCGGAACACCCGCTCGGTGGCGTGGATCAGCTCCGCCTTCGTATCGAGGACCAGCAGGACCGCCCGCCGGGAGGACACGATCCCGAGTGGTTCGAAGGTGGCGTTCAGCACCAGGGCCCGGCGGGACGGCGACATCGGTGACCGCACCGGAGGTGCGCCGTCCGGAGAGGACGGGACACCGGGAACCGGGGCCGGGCGGAAGGTCGGACGCTCCACCGGTCGGTCCCTACCCGTTCCCGCCCGGTCGTGGCCCGCCGGCGACGGCGGTCGAGCGGCACCATTCGAGGAAGGTCACCACGTCGGTCCGGTCCGGGACGGCGTCCGGTCGACCGTAGGCGGTCACCATGCGGAACTCCCACAGCCGCCGGTCCGGTAGCGGCAGGTGGGGCGATGTCCGCCACCAAAGGTGGGGAGCCATCCGGCGGAGCTCCCCCAGGGCGGTCCACCAGAGATCGGGCCGGCGGACCACGGCAGCGGCCAGGGCCAGGACCTCGTGGCCCGAGTACCGGGCGTTCGGCGCGGATTCCATCAGCGCCCATCCTCCCTCATGGCGGCGCCGACCGTGGTGCCGTGGTGGAGGGCGACGGCCGCCGCTCCCACCAGGGGGCCGTCCGCCCCCAGCCCTCCGGGCTCGATGCGGGTGGGCCGGGCGAACTCCAGACCACAGCGGAGCTCGATCTCCCGGCGGGCGGCGTCGAAGAAGTCCTGGCCGTAACCGAGGGCCACCGAACCGGCCACCACGGCCAGCTGCAGGTCGAGCAGGCAGGCGACCGACGCCACCGCCCGGCCGACCAGGGTGCCGCAGCGGCGGCGCACAGACGTGTCCGCCTCGGCCGCCGGGCGCCCCGTCACCGCCATGATCGCCGTCCCCGACGCCTCGGCCTCCAGGCAGCCCCGACCGCCGCAGACACAGTCCCTTCCGTCCGGCTCGACGACCACGTGACCGATGTGCCCGGCGTTGCCGCCCGATCCGTCGAGCAGGCGCCCGTCCAGGACGATGCCACCGCCGATCCCGGTGGACACCACCATGGCCAGGTAGTCGGTGTGGCCACGGGCCGCACCCCTCCATCCCTCACCGAGGGCGAGGGCCTTGGCGTCGTTGTCGACGGCCACCGCCAACCCGGTCAGCTCCGCCAGCCTCCGGCGCAGCGGGAACCGACGCCAGCCGTGGATGTTGAGGGGGCTCACCGTCGCCCCGCCGGCCTCCATCGGGCCGCCGCAGCCCACCCCGCAGGCGACCGGTCGCACCTCGGCCCGGTCGAGCACCTCGGTCACGACCCCGCCCAACGCCTCGAACACGGCCTCCGGATCCGTCGAGGTCGGGGTGTCCGAGCGTGCCCGGTCGAGGATGCGACCGTCACGCGTCACGACCGCGGCCTCCATCTTGGTGCCACCGATGTCGACGGCGAGGAGTGTCGAGGACCCGCCGCGGTCGGATGTCACAGGCGGGAGAGGTCCACGGGACGGCAGGCCATCAGCCACCGGTGGGCCGACGTCGCCTGCCGGAGGGTCAGTCGTCGCGGTGGAAGCGCCCACGGATCCAGTCACGGGGATCGTGGACCGGATTGGCGATGCTGCGCGTGTGCAACGACCGGGAGATGTCGTCGATGCCGGCCTTGCCCATCCGTCGGGCGTTGTTGGCGAACACGACCCCGGAGAGGAACATGACCACGACGCCCACGAACCCGAGCGCGAGGTTCGAGGCGAAGGTGAAGAACATGAAGATCAGTGCGGCCACGAACACGAGGGCCGACCAGATGCAGTACCGCCCGGCGTGCCGGTAGACGGTCTCCGAGCGGACCCGCTCCGCAAAGTCCGGATCCTCCTGGTAGAGGGACTGCTCCAACTCATGCAGGATCCGCTGTTCATGCTCAGAGAGCGGCACCGTCTCGTCCCCTCCACCTATCGTCAGCCACAGCTGTCTCCACCGCGACCATCCTCGCGCATGCCGAACGGGAACGCACGGCGCCCCGGCTTCGTTCGATCGCCTTCTCTCGAGGTCGTACAACCACCGGCTCCATGGTACAGGTTGTCGGCCTGTTTTCCCCAGTTCTCAAGCGCGGCATCATGCCCCGGGCGCCGGCGGCTCCGTCCCCTCCGGGTCCCGGGCCGTCGAACCGGCCGGATCCGCCGGATCCGGGGACCGGGACGGCCCCCACTGGGCCTCGCCCCGCTGACGCACCTTGATCCCCTCCGGGGTGACCAGGGAGGCCGGGCCGACCGCCGTCCCGCCGTACCGCTCCCGGATGGCGTCCACCGCCCCGGTCACCGATCCCCACGACTGCTGGAGGCGCTCGGCCTCCCGGGAGGCGTCCCGGACGGTCGCTGGGGCGTCGCTGGCGCCCGGGGTGCCGTCCACGTCGTCGCCGGGGGGTGCAGCCTCGCCGGCCGGTGGCTCGAGGTCCAGACGGAGCTGGGTGCCGGCCCCGGGAGCGGCGAGGCCGGACAGGCTCACGCCCAGGAGCCGCACGCCGCGGGAGAGGTCGACGCTGTCCAACAGGGCGGCGGCCACCGCGCCGATGGCGGGGGTGGCGTCCACGGGGCCGTCGAGGGTGTGGGAGCGGGTGATCTGGGTGAAGTCCCCGAACCGGAGCTTGACGGTGACCGTGCGGGCGGCCCGCTCCGCCCGGCGCAGGGCCGTGGCCGAGGCGTCGACCATCCGCTGCAGGCGGGCCTGCAGGTCCTCGGGGTTCCAGAGGTCGGTGGAGAACGTCTCCTCGTGGCCGATCGACTTCGCCTCCTGTTCGGGGACGACCGGCCGATCGTCGATGGCCCGGGACAGCTCGGACAGGTGTCGACCCGCCGCCGTCCCGAGATAGCGCTCCAGGGAGTCGGGGGACATGGCCGCCAACTCCCCCACCGTCGTCACACCCAGGGCCAGGAGCCGCTTCTCGGTGACCGGGCCGATGCCCCAGAGCGCCCGCACGGGAAGGGGGTGGAGGAAGGCGAGCTCCTCCTCGGCCGGCACCTCGACCACCCCGGGACCGGGCTCGATGCCCGAGCGCGAGGCCTTGGGCTTGGCCGCCTTGGACGCCAGCTTGGCCATGAGCTTGGACCGCCCGACACCGACCGAGCAGTCGAGGTCCATCTCCGTGCGGACCCGGACCCGGATCTCGCGGCCCATGCTCACCCCGGAACCGAACAGACGGACCGTCCCACTGACGTCCAGGAACGCCTCGTCGAGCGAGATCCCCTCCACCAGGGGCGTGAACGAGTCCAGGATGGCGTGCAGCCGCCCGCTCTCCTCGACGTAGCGGTGGAACCGCCCGTCGAGGAAGACGGCGTCGGGACAGAGGCGACGCGCCACGGACGACGGCATCGCCGAGTGCACGCCGAACATCCGCGCCTCGTAGGTGCAGGCGGCGACCACCCCACGGCGACCGCTCCCCCCGACGATCACCGGTCGGCCGGCCAGCGACGGATCGTCCCGGACCTCGACGGAGGCGAAGAACGAGTCCATGTCGACGTGCAGGATCACCCGGTCGGCCGGGTTCGACCGCCCGTCGGTCGGCCGCCGTCCGAGCTCGTGCGCCCCCTCCATGCTCACCCGCCGAGACGCAGTCTCCGGAACCCTTCGGCGAACGTGACGCCGGCCTGCCGGCCGGCGTCCTCGGCGGCCAGTCGCACGGCGGTGGCCGCCCACTCCGCCCCGTCGGGGAACTGGCTCCGGTGGCAGCCGACGGCTTCACCCTTGCGGTCGACCGTCGCCGAGATGTCGACCCACACGTCGGGCTCGAGGGTCCCCGAGAGGAGGACCGTCGAGACCTGGTGGGCGGGCCCGGCTTCGGGGAAGTAGTGCGGCATGGCCGCGGCCGGCGCCACCGCGTCGAGGGCGGCGAATCCGGTGATGCGGTGATCCCGGTGGTTGAAGTAGTCCTGGCCGAAGAAGACGGCGGTCGGATCGGGGCACAGGACGGTGTCGGGTTGCAGGTACCGCACCACGGCCACCAGGACGCCGATGAACGCGCTGTCGTCGACCAGCTCCCCGTCGGGGAGGCCGAGGAGCTCCTGACCCGCCAGCCCGAGCACCATCGCCGCCGACGCCGCCTCGGCGGCCCGGTCCCGCACGAGATCGACCGGATCCCGGCCCGGATCGGCGGTGCCCTTGCCTCCGTCGGTGCAGATCACGGTGTGGACCTCGCAGCCGGCCGCCGACCACGCGGCCAGGGTGCCACCGCACGAGACGTCGGGGTCGTCGGGGTGTGCGTAGATGGCGAGGGCACGCCGGGGCACCTCGACCAGCAACTCGGCCACGGCTCAGCCCCCGGGCTGCTTGGGAGCGGTGGTCTTCGTCAGGAGACCGACCTCCCGACGAAAGTCGTCCACCCCCTCGAACCCCTTGTAGACGCTGGCGAACCGCAGGTAGGCGACCTCGTCGACCACCCGGAGGTGCTCGAGCACGGACAGACCGACCTGCTCGGAGGTCGCCTCCCAACCCTCCTCGCGCAGCTCCTCCTCGACCTCACGGGCCACGACCTCGAGCTGTTCCTCGGTGACCGGCCGGTTCTTGGTGGCGGCCCGGAGACCCTCGATGAGCTTGGCCCGATCGAACGGCTGCCGCAGCCCGGACCGCTTGACGACGATCAGCGGTATCTCGTCGATGCGCTCGAACGTGGTGTAGCGGTGTCCGCACCCCGAGCACTCGCGGCGCCGACGGATGGCGGCCCCGTCCTCGGCCACCCTCGAATCCACGACCCGATCGTCGTCGGCCAGACACCAGGGACAACGCACGGATAGGAGGCTAGTGCCCATGGGCTCTCCCTCAGGTGGCGAGGATCACCGACGCGCCGGTCCGACGCGTCGACCGGTTCAGGGAATGGTGATCTGCTCGCCCGGAACCACGGTGTAGGTGCCCAGCTTCGACGCCATCTCCGACACCAGCGGACGCGGGTCGCCGCTCGGGTCCACCCGCTCGGCGATGCTCCAGAGGCTGTCGCCGGGCTCAACGACATAGGTCGACCCGTGGATCTGGGCCGCCGAGGCGGATTCGGTGGTGTGGGAGGCGCCACCGAATCCGCCCAGCGGAAATGCGAGGAGGGCCAGCGCCAGGCCCATCATCGCCAGGATGGTGCGGCGACGCCGCACCTCGACCGACACCCGACGCCGTGGCGCCGCCACGGCGTCGGGCCCCGGGGCGCCCTCGTCCTCCGTGGGACGGAGCCGCAGGCCCCGGCGCTCGGGGGCCGGCAGCAACCGCAGGTCGGGCCGGCCCGGCCGGACCGGCTCGTCGAGGTACTCCGGGAGGGATGCTATGAGAAGCGCCGTCATCGGGAGGTCCTTCCTGTCGTCGTCCGGGCCGTCGGGTCCATCGGGGGAGCTGCTGTGGTGAACGTTGTACGTGCCGGGTGTGACACCGCACCGGGGCCCGGCCGGACCCCTCGTCGAATCGAACCCGTGTTCGTCATGGCGACATCCCATCACGAACATCTGTTCGGTGTCAACGGCTTTTTCGAACAGATGTTTGCTTCGGCTTCCCACCAGGACTAGCTTCATGCAAACAGACGTTCGCACGAGGGTGTGACACGACCGACAGCGGAGGGACCCGATGGCCCAGGTACTGAGCACCAAGCGCAAGCAGATCCTCGACTGCATCTCCGAGTCGGTCCGCGACCGCGGCTACCCGCCCTCGGTCCGCGAGATCGGCGAGTCGGTGGGCCTGACCTCGTCGTCGACGGTCCACGCCCACCTCGCCGTGCTCCAGCGGGAGGGTTACCTGCGCCGGGACCCCACCAAGCCCCGGGCCATCGAGGTCTGCTACGACCCGTCGTCCAAGGTGATCGCCGACTCCCGGCCGATCCGCCACGTGCCCCTCGTCGGCGAGGTGGCCGCCGGTACCGGCGTCCTCGCCCAGGAGAACATCGAGGAGCTCTATCCCCTGCCGGAGGACTTCACGGGCACGGGCTCCCTGTTCATGTTGCGGGTGAAGGGCGACTCCATGATCGAGGCCGGCATCGTCGAGGGCGACTTCGTGGTCGTCCGCCAACAGCCCGAGGCCGAGGCCGGCGAGATCGTGGTGGCCGGGATCCCCGACGAGGAGGCGACGGTCAAGACGTTCTCGACGAAGGACGGCAAGGTCGTGCTGACCCCGGCCAATTCCCGGATGCAGGCGATGGTCTTCGACCCTGACGAGGTCACGGTCTTCGGCAAGGTCGTCACCGTGATGCGGCGGCTCTGACGACCGGATGCCGGCGGTCGGATGCCGCGACGAAGGGACGTCCCCCGTGCGTCGGGACGGTGACCGGGTGCGAGCACCCGTCGCTCCACCATGGGAACGATCCGATCGGCCCGGACGTGCCCACCGATGACCTGGAACCCGCCCTGGTCACCCCGCCCCGGCCGGGGCGATCGAACTCAGGCGATCGTCGTGGTCACGAGATCACCAGACTGAAGCTGGCCGTCGCCTTGCCCTTGTGCCTCGGCGTGGAGTCGGTGACTTCCACCGAGACCGTCGCCGTGCCCGCCGCCACCCTCGCCGACACGCTTCCCGACAGGAGGCCGGTCGACGAGAGCTTGAGTCCCTTCGGCAACTTGGCCGACGCCTTCCACTTGTACGGCGCGGTGCCCCCGAGGGCCGTCAACTGTGTGTTGTACGCCTGGCCGGGCGTCGCCTCGGGGAGCGATGCGGTCGTCACGTGGAGCCCGAGGACCGTGATCACCGCCGCCTGGGTGGCGTCCTGCCCGAAGCCGTTCGACGCGGTGAAGGTCACCGGGAACGCGCCCACTGCAGTGGGCGTGCCCGAGAGCACACCGTCGGAGAGGGTGAGGCCGTCGAGACCACCTGATTCGGTGATGGTCGGCGACGGCGTGCCGGTCGTCGTCACCGTGAAGCTGCCCGGCCATCCGGCCGTGAACGTGATGTCCGCCGGGGATGTGAAGGCCGGAGCGGCCTCGCAGTCGGATGCTGAGGTCGACCCCGTACCGGCCGTCGTGGTCCCGGCCGGGCACTGTGTCTCGGTCGACGATCCGGCGTCGGGCACGTAGTAGCCGACGTCGGCGGGGAAGCACAGCCGGTTCCCGCTGCCGGTGTTGTAGAGACCGGCCGGACACTCACCTTCCGCGGACTGTCCCGGCCCGTCGACGTAGTAGCCGGGATCGGCGGGGGTGCACGCCGTCGCCCCGTCGTACGGGTTGTACGTTCCGACCGGGCACGCGGTCTCGGACGACGCGCCGGCGTCGGGCACGAAGTAGCCCGGATCAGCCTCGGTGCACGTGGTCGCCTGCGGCGCGGCACTGAAGGTCCCGTCCGGGCACTGTGTCTCGGTCGACGATCCGGCGTCGGGCACGAAGTAGCCGACGTCGGCGGGGAAGCACAGCCGGTTCCCGGTGCCGGTATTGTAGAGGCCGGCCGGACACTCGTCTTCCGCGGACTGTCCCGGCACGTCGACGTAGTAGCCGGGATCGGCGGGGGTGCATGCGGTCGACCCGGCGTCCGGGCTGTACGTTCCGACCGGGCACGCGGTCTCCGAAGACGAATCGGCGTCGGGCACGAAGTAGCCGGGGTCGGCGGGCAGACAGTACCCACCGGCGTCCTCGTACGAACCCGCAGCGCACGGCCCGGTGGGGTCGTAGGTGGTCTCGTCCACGCTTCCGGTGCTGGCGGCGAAGAGGCCGCTCGGCTGGTAGTCGGCGGTGATCTGGTTCGACCCGTTGTCGATGTCGGCGGGAACGCTGAGGGTGGTGTCGAAGGTGGCGGTGCCGTCCGCGGCCACCGCGACCGGAGCACCGACCGGATCACCGTTCACCGAGAATTGCACCGAGCCTGTCGGGGTGAGCGTGCTGTCCGGGGCCTCGACCGTGGCGGTGAACTCCTCCGGCACGCCGGCCGTGGCCGTCGGTGACGCCGCCACGACCGACGTCGTGGTCGTGGCGGCAATCACGGTCAGGTCCTCCCCGGCGGCGTTCCCGCCATAGGACGTGGTGCCGTAGTAGTAGGCCTCGACCTGTGCCCCGGGCGTCACCACGATCCAGGGCGACACCGATTCGCCTCCCGAGTCGAGCACGGTCACGGCACCGACGAAAGCGCCGTCGACGGCCCATTGCAACTGCCCGGTCGGGACCCCGCCACCCGGCGCGGTCGCCGTGACCGTCGCCAGGAACTGCGCCTCCGCGCCGTTCTGCACGGTGAACCCACCCAGGATCGGCGTGATCGACGTCGTCGTGGCGGCCTGACCCACGGTGACGTCGAGGCTGCCCTGACTGGACGCGAAGGTCCCGCTGACGCCTCCGTAGTCGGCCACCACCGTGTACGCCCCGGCGACGTCGGCGATCGGGACGTCGACGGCGGCGGTGGCGGTGGCGGAGTTGCCGGGTGTCCCGGTGAGCGTCGGGGCCCCGAGCGTGGTCGTCCCGACCGTGAACGTCACCGATCCGGTGGGGGTGCAGGCGCCCGAACACCCGGTGACCGCGACGGTGGCGGTGAGGAGCTCCGCCTGCCCCGAGACCACCGATGCGCCGCCGGTCAGCGTCGTCGTCGTGGCGGCACCGCTCCCGCCACCGCCTCCGCCGCCGCCACCGCCGCCACCACCGCCACCGCCGCCGACGAAGAGGAGCGTCGCGTGGTGGGTGGCCCCCGGTCGGGCCGGTGCCCCACCCTGGACCCCGACGGTGGCCAGGGTGGCGGAGGCGGCCACGAGCACCACCGCAGCGACCATCGTGAAGATCACCGCCCGAAGTCGAGGAGTCCGGCCGCGGCTCCCCTTCGGTGTCGATTCCGCCGGCCCTGCTCCCATGATCCGCTCCTCATCCGTCACCGGTGCCGTCCGCGGGGCATTCGTCCCCCACCGGCCGTCGCCGCCGTGCAGGCGCGGTCATCCGCACCCTTGTTTCCGGCATCTTGATCAGTCGCGCGATCGTGCGCATCGGGCAGTTGCCCCTCCGGGCGCCGCACCTCGGGTCACGGGTTCCCCCCGGTCCGCGGCCCACGGGATCCCTGGTCGTCGCCCGGTTCGACCGGGCCGGTCGCCCGGAGTGGACCCGACCGCTCTCCGGCGACGCCGGGATCTCGCCACCCGACGCGCTGACACAACCACTCACAGCGTCGGAGCGGAGCGGTGTGCCTGTGCTCTACTGGGCTGATGGTTGGCGGACCTGCCTCGAGCGGAATGGGTGGCGGCTATCCGCACCCGTCGACACCGATGGTCGGTCGCGACGACGACCTCGAGCGGCTGATCCGCATGGTCGACGACCCCGCGACCCGCCTGGTCACGATCACGGGACGCGGCGGCGTGGGCAAGACGCGTCTGGCCCTGGCCGCGGCCGAGGTGATCGACCGTCGCCGCCCCGGCTCGGTCGTGTTCGTCGACCTCGCGCCCCTGACGGAGCCGGGCCAGGTCCTCGTGGAGCTCGCGGGGGCGCTCGGTGCACCGGCCGTGCGCGGGGCGTCGGCCGTCGACGCGATCGCCGGTATGGGACGCCGGAACCGGAAGCTTGTGATCCTCGACAACATGGAGCACCTGGTCGATTCCGGGGCCGGTCTCGCGGAGCTGCTCGGGCGATCGCCGACGCTCCGGATCCTCGTCACCAGCCAGAAGCCCCTCCGGCTGCGGGCCGAGCACGTCCTCGAGCTCGGGGCCCTCCCCGTGCCGCCCGAGCGGCCGCTCACCACCGGGGAGCTCGCACGCATTCCGGCGGTCCAGCTGTTCGTCGCCCGGGCCGAGGCGGCGGATCCGTCGTTCCATCTCACCGACGGCGGTGCCCCGTCCGTGGCCGCCCTCTGCCGGGCCCTCGAGGGGCTGCCCCTGGCCATCGAGCTGGCGGCTGTCCCCTCCGCCAGCCTGGCCCCGGCCGACCTGCAGGACCGCCTCGGGTCGGGGGCCCTGCTGGAGCTCCCGGCCGCGTCGGCCGACGTGCCACCGAGGCAGGCCAGCCTCCGGTCCGCCCTGGAGTGGACCACCGGCCTCCTCGACGACGGCGCCCACTCGCTCCTCGGCGCTCTCGCCGTCCTGGCCTCGCCGTTCGACCTCCGGGACGCCGTGGACCTCGCCGACGCGGATGCGGCGGAGGCCGAACGGTCCCTGTGGCAGCTGACCGAGCTCCACCTCGTCGAACGGCTCCGGGTCGACGGGCGGGTCCGGTTCCGACTGGCCGACTCCGTACGCGAGTTCGCCCTCCAGGAACTCGACCGGTCCACCCGTCGGTCCGATCGCGAGGAACGGGCCGTCCACTGGCTGGCGGGACGGGCCCGGCGAGCCGCCGCCGGCGTCGACTCTACGGAGGAGTCGTCGTGGCGCTCGTGGTTGGCCGAGTGGCACACCGAGTTGGTGCGGGCGACGCGAGCGGCCCTCCGGCTCGGACTGGTGGAGGAGGCCCTCGAGCTGCTGACCGCGCTCTGCCCCTACTGGCGGGCCCGGGGACCGTCCCCGGCGGACATCGACCTGGCGGCGGCTGCCGTCTCCACCGCCACCGCCCTCGGCCTCGAGCCTCCGGTCCTGGCCGAAGTGCTGGTGTGGATCGGCCTGCTCGGGCTGACCTTCGGTGACCCCGAGACGTGGCCGGTCCACCAGGCCAACCTGGAACGGGGCGAGTCCCTGGCCCGGGCCCACGATGATCGGGTCACCCTGATCCGGGCCGTCGGGTTCCGGGCCCTGTCCGCCGGCGCCTACGCGGGGGACTACGCAGCCGCCGCGGCAGCCCTGGAGGAAGGGACCGCGCTGGCACAGGCCGTGGGCAGTCGGCGGTGGCTCGCGAGGTTCACGCTGTGGAGCGCCATGCTCGCCCACCAGACGGGGGACGACGACCGCGCCGCCGAACTCGGGCTCGTCGCCCTCCTCGAAGCCCGTCGCCAGCGGGACGGAACGACGGAGGTCCTGGCCACCACTCTGCTCAGCCCCCTGGCACCGGGACGATCCTCGGTGGCCACCGAGCTGCCTACCCTCGAGCGGGCCCTCGAGCTCGCCCGCGCCAACGGTCAGTTCCAGGTGGAAGTGTCCCTGCTCGCCGGACTGGCGCTCGCCCAGCTCCCCGGACGTCCCGACCGGGCCGCGTCCTGGTGTGCCGAGGCGCTCGACTACGCGGTGTCGCTCCCCATCCCGATCCTGGCACCGTACTGCGTGCTCCCCGCCGTGCAGGTCCTGTCGGCCCTCGGGGACGATTCCGGCGCCGCCGAGCTCCAGGGTGCCTTCGCCCCGACACTCGAGGTACTGCGGTTCACCTTCCCACCCGAGTGGCTGCGTTCTCATGACGCCGCCCTGGAGCGGGTGCGACGTCACCTGGGTGACGACGAGTTCGATCGCGGCGTGGAGCGCGGCGCCCGACTCGACCTCAACGGAGCCGCCCGCGTGGCGCTCGCCGCCCTCGAGCCCTACCGGACGGCGGAGGCCGACCCGGGACTCGAACCTGACCCCGACGGGCATCCCTCACCCTCGTCGTCCGCCGCGAACCCCCTCACCGAACGCCAGACCGAGGTCGTCCGACTCATCGCCGAAGGCCTGACCAATCCGGAGATCGCGGCCAAGCTCGGTGTCTCGGTCAAGACGGTCGGACACCACGCCTCGGACGCCTACCTCCGGTTGGGCATCCGTTCCCGAAGCGAAGCGGCGGCCTGGGCGGTCCGGGCCGGGCTCGTCCGCTGAGCCGCGCCGGTCACGCCCTCGGCGTCGTGACCCCGATCGCCCCCATGTCCGGGTACCGGTCGCCCGACGCCGCGTCCGGGGTGAAGACCGCCTCGAGCGCCTCGAGATCGTCCGCCGAGAGCACGACGTCGGCCGCGGCCACGTTCTCCTCCAGGAAGGTGCGACGCTTCGTGCCCGGGATGGGTACGACGTCGTCGCCCCGCGACAGTGCCCACGCGAGCGCCACCTGGCCGGGCGTGCACCCCTTCTCGGCCGCCAGGGCGCGCACCGTGTCGACCAGCCCCAGGTTGGCGGCGAGATTGTCGCCGTGGAGCCGGGGGAGGTTGCCGCGGAAGTCGCCCTCGCCCATGTCGTCCGGTGACGTGATCCGTCCCGTCAGGAAGCCGCGCCCGAGCGGGCTGTAGGCCACGATGCCGATCCCGAGCTCGCGGGCCGTCGGCACCACCTCGGACTCGATGTCCCGGCTCCATAGCGACCATTCGCTCTGCAGGGCCGCGATCGGGTGCACGGCGACGGCCCGCCGGAGTGTGTCCGGGCCGGCCTCGGACAGCCCGAGGTGGCGCACCTTGCCTTCGGCCACGAGCCCGGCCATGGCCCCGACGGTGTCCTCGATGGGGACGCCGGGATCGGTGCGGTGCTGGTAGTAGAGATCGATGTGATCGACGCCCAGGCGGCGCAGCGACGCCTCACAGGCCGACCGCACGTAGTCCGGGTCGCCGCGCACCGAGCGCACCGCCGGGTCGGCCGTGCGGACGATGCCGAACTTGGTGGCCAGCACCACCTCGTCCCGCCGGTCGGCGATGGCCCGACCCACCAGCTCCTCATTGAGGAACGGGCCGTACATGTCGGCCGTGTCGAGGAACGTAACGCCGAGGTCGATCGCCCGGTGGATGGTGGCGACCGACTCCGCGTCGTCGCCCGGGCCGTAGAACTCGCTCATCCCCATGCAGCCGAGGCCCTCGGCGGAGACGGTCAGGTCGGATCGGCCGAGTCGGCGGGTGGGGAGGCTCATGGCCTCGACCCTACCGAGCGGGTCCCAGGACCCGGACGGCCCCGCCGGACCCGGCCCCCGGGACGGCCCCGCCGGACCCGGCCCACGGATCGGCCCCGCCGGCTCAGACGAGGAGCGACTCGAGCACCCGGGCCGCCCCGGCCAGCTCGTCCGCGTCACGTGCTCGCCCGGCGTGTGGGCCAGGAGCGGATCGGCCGGGCCGAAGTTGACCGCCGGGACCCCGTGGGCCCAGAAGGAGGCGACGTCCGTCCAGCCCAACTTGGCCCGGGGAGGCGCCCCGGTGGCGGTCACCAGGGCGGCGAGCACCGGGTCGTCGAGGGAGGGCGGCGCGCCCGGGGCGGCCTCGACCAGCTCCCAGTGGTCACCAGCCTCGAGGTGGGGGGCGAGCAGCTCGCGCAACCGTGACTCGGCCTCGGCCACGGTCCGGTCGGGGGCGAAGCGGTGGTTCAGCACGAGGATGGCCTCGTCCGGCACGACGTTGCCGGCCACCCCACCTTCGACGGACACGGCCTGGAGCTGCTCGGCGTACTCGCAGCCGTCGAGCACCGGGCGGCGGACGTCGTAGGCGGCCACGGCGTCGAGCAGCGGCCCGAGGCGGTGGACGGCGTTGCGCCCGGCCTGGGGCGGGCGGTGTGGGCCCGGGCGCCGGCGAGTCGGATGCGGACCCGGAGGGTGCCCTGGCAGCCGGCCTCGACCCGACCGGCCGTCGGCTCGCCGAGCACGGCGGCGTCGGCCTCGAGGAGCTCCGGGCGCTCGGCCCAGAGCTGGTTGAGGCCGCTGTGCTCGCGGGCCACCTCCTCGGCCGCGTAGAAGCACCAGGTGAGGTCGTGGGCCGGCGTGTCGAGTCGGCCCGCCAGGTGCAGGAAGACGGCGAGGCCGCCCTTCATGTCGGCCGCTCCCAGGCCGTGGAGGGTCGAGCCCTCGAGGCGGGGCTCGTCGTTGCCGCCCGCCGGCGGCACGGTGTCGAGGTGGCCCGCCAGGAGGACCCGACGCCGACGGCCGAGATCGGTCCGGGCCACCACGTTGTCCCCCACCCGGTGGACGTCGAGCCACGGGCACAGCTCGAGGGCGGCCTGGACGGCGTCGGCGATGACCTGCTCGTGGTGGCTGACCGACGGGATGCCGACGAGCGCGGTGGCGAGGCCGAGCAGGCCGTCGGGCATGGTGTCGGTCACCGGGACCGTCCGCTGCCGCGCGGTGTCGTACGGGGCGGTGCCGTGCCGCCCGGTGCCCGCCGGACGTCGGCCGGCCCGCCTCACGTGGAGACCCCGTGCGTCCGCAGGATGTCGTTGAGCTGCGCCTTGTCGTGACGCTGGCCCTCGGTGAGACGCCGCAGCACCAGCACGCACGGCAGGTAGAACTCGCCGCCGGGGAACTCCCGCCGCCGGGACGCCTGCACCGCCACCGACCAGGGCGGCACGTGGCCGCGGGCGAGCTCGTCACCGGTATCGGCGTCGATGACGGGGATCGACGGGTTGAGGATCGTCCCCTCCCCCACCACCGACCCCCGGCCCACCCGGGCACCCTGGGTGATCATGCACCGGCTCCCGATCATGACCTCGTCCTCGATGATCACCGGGGCCGCCTGGGCGGGCTCGAGCACGCCACCGATGCCGACCCCACCCGACAGGTGCACCTGTTCCCCGATCTGGGCGCACGAGCCGACGGTGGCCCAGGTGTCGACCATGGAACCTGCGCCGACCCGGGCGCCGATGTTGACGTAGCTCGGCATGCAGATCACCCCGGGTGCGAGGTAGGAGCCCCACCGGGCCGACGCCCCGGGTACGACGCGCACGCCGGCCGCCTGGTAGTCGCGCTTCAGCGGGAGCTTGTCGGCGTACTCGAAGGGGCCGACCTCCAGGGTCTCCATCGCCCGCAGGCGGAACAGCAGGAGGATGGCGTGCTTCAGCCACTGGTGGACCACGACCTGGTCCGTGATCGGGTCGATCTCGGCGATGCGGGCCTCACCCGAGTCGAGCAGGTCGATGGCGGTGGTCACGACGGCGAGGGCGTCCCCGTCTCCCGGCGACAGGTCCGGGGCCCGGTCCCACAGCTCTTCCACCTGCTCCGCCAGTTCGGCGTGGACGGCGTCGCTCCCGACACCTTCCGGGTCGGTGGGATCGTTAGCGGGTGGTCGGTCGGCCATGGGGGGAGACGATACCGTCCGGCCCGGTGGCGGTCCCGGCCTCCCTCCCCCGGTGACTCGACGGCGGCCCTCACCCGAGGGCGCCGAGGCGCTCCGCCACCAGCTCGAGCCGGTCCCGGGGCTGGACCACGGCCACCCGCACGTGGCCGCTCCCGTCGGGGCCGTACAGCTCGCCCGGACTGACCAGGATCCCGGCCCGGTCGGCCAGCTCGTCACAGAGCTCCCATCCGTCGGCGAACCGCTCGGGCACCGGCAACCACAGGTAGAAGGCGCCCGGGGGACCTCCACCGGCAGCCCGGCCAGCGACAGGGCGTCGGCCAGGAACTCCAGTCGGTCGAGGTACCGGGCCCGCTGCTCCTCGACGTGGGCATCGTCGTCGAGGGCGACGACGGCACCGGCCTGGACCGGGCCCGGCACCATCAGGCCGGCGTGTCGCCGCACGTCGAGGAGGTAGGTGACCAGATCACGGTCGCCGGCGTAGAAGCCGGCCCGCACCCCGGCGAGGTTCGAGCGCTTGGAGAGGGAGTGCACCGCCACCACACCCTCGTTCCCCGACTCCAGGATGGACCGGGGCGGGCCGTCCCAGGTGAACTCCGTGTAGCACTCGTCGGACAGCACCGGGATCCCCCGCTCCCGGCCCCACGCCGCGGCCCGGGCCAGGTCGGTCAGACGACCCGTGGGATTGGCCGGCGAGTTGATCCACAGCAGCAGGGCCCGCTCGGCGTCCCGGGGGTCGACGGCATCGAGGTCGATCCCCCCACCGTCCCCCTCGGGTACCGGCACGGCCCGGGCCCCGGCCAGCGTGGCCCCCATGGCGTAGGTCGGGTAGGAGACCGACGGGTACAGCACCGTATCCAGCTCGGGCCGGCGGAGCCGCAGGAACTGGGCGGTGGTGGCCACGAACTCCTTGGTGCCCACGCACGCCGCCACCTCGCCTTCCGGGTCGACCACCGCGCCGAACCGCCGCTCCATCCATCCGGCTGCCGCCCGCCGGTAGGCGGGCGAGCCCGGTGACGTCGGATAGCCGCGCTCGGTGCCCGACGTGGCCATCGCCTCCAGCACGGCCGGCGGGGGCGGATCGCAGGGCGTGCCGATCGAGCAGTCCACGAGTCCGCCGCGCCCGGCGAACCGCTCGGTCGGCCCGGTCCTTCGCCCCGTTCAGGCGCTCGTAGGGATAGCGGCGGTGGGGCGAACCCGGCCGGCGCGGGCGCTCGGCTCACGAGGCCACGAACTCCGCGAAGCGGGCCCGGCCGGCCTCGTCCAGCACCACCTGGATCCGGGTGGCGCTGTCCCCGGCCTCCTCGCCCACGATCTCCCCCTCACGGTGGACCGCGGCCAGCACGTCACCCCGGGCCCAGGGGATCTCGAGCTCGACCACCGTGTCCCCCACCCGCAGCCGGTCGCCGATCGTCGTCAGCAGCTCGTCGATGCCCTGTCCCGTCCTCGCCGAGATCGAGTACCGAGCCCGGGTGCGCCTCCAGCAGCCGCCGGCCGCCTCGCCCGTCCTCGTCGTCCCCGGTGCCGAGGGCGTCGGCCTTGTTCACCACCAGCAGCTCGGGCAAGTGTCGGCGCCGATCTCCGCCAGCACGGTGTGGACCGCGTCGATCTGGCCCTCGAGGTCGGGCCCGAGCCGTCCACCACGTGGACGATCAGGTCGGACTCAGCACCACCTCGAGGGTGGAACGGAACGCCTCCACCACCTGATGGGGCAGTTTCCGCACGAAGCCGACGGTGTCGGTCAGCAGCACCATCTCACCTCCGGGGAGGTCGAACCGGCGGGTCCTCGGGTCGAGCGTCGAGAACAGTCGGTTCTCGACGAGCACGTCGGACTCGCACAGCCGGTTGAGCAGCGTCGACTTGCCGGCGTTGGTGTACCCCACCAGTGACACCGTGCGCTGTCGACCCCGTTCCGCCCCCGCCGCTGGACCCGTCGGGTGCGGTCGAGCTGGCGGAGATCGGCCTCCAGTCGACTCATCCGCCGGACCAGGCGCCGGCGGTCGACCTCGAGCTGGGTCTCCCCCGGGCCCCGGGTCCCGATCCCACCGGCCTGCTGGCTGAGCGAGTGCCCCCGGCCCCGCAGACGGGGCAGCCGGTAGCGCAGCAGCGCCAGCTCCACCTGGGCGCGGCCCTCGGGGGTGCGGGCGTTCTGGGCGAAGATGTCGAGGATCACCGCCGTCCGGTCGATGGCCGTCCGCCCGAGGATCCGCTCCAGGTTTCGCTGCTGGGCGGGCGAGAGGTCGTCGTCGAAGACGACGGTGTCGGCGTCCACCTGTAGGCAGACCTCCAGCAGCTCCTCCGCCTTGCCCCGTCCGAGGTACGTGGCCGGGTCGGGGGCCGCCCGTCGCTGGACGATCCGCCCGGCCACGTCGGCACCGGCGGTGTCGACCAGTCGGGCGAGCTCGTCCAGCCCCGCGTCGGTGGCAGCGGTCGTCCCGGGAACGTCACCCCCACCAGCACGATGCGCTCCCGGAACTCCCGGGAGATGAGGGTGTCGGTGAAGGCCGACTCGGTGGGGCTCACGGACGCGGCCGACCGTCGGGTCGAACGGGAGCGACCGGTTCATACGGTGGCGCCCATCACCGGGCGGGCCCCGGCCAGGAGGGCGGCCGGGTCGATCACCACGGAGGCGACGCGGTGCACGGGACCCCGCAGCAGGATCTCGTCGTCGGTCAACGTCACGTGCAGGGTCCCGCCCGGGTTGTGCACGTCCACCTCGGTCCCCACCAGGCCCCAGCTGTGGGCGGCGGCGACCGCGGCCGCGCTGCCCGTGCCGCAGGCCTGGGTCTCACCCACCCCCCGCTCGAACACCCGCAGCACCAGGTTGTCCGGCTCCTCACCCGAGGCGATGAACTCG
>CAWJEK010000001.1:0-27758 GCA_963841885.1 uncultured Acidimicrobiaceae bacterium | reverse complement strand
TGTCGAACTTGAAACAAGCCTTGACGAGACTCTGGTCGAACACGCAGGGCGCAGTTGCGGCAGTTGTCTGATCAGCACATCGGTGGGCCGGACATGATGCCTGGTCGAGCAGACTCACCAGGCCCGTGCGAGGAGTTGTGCAGTTCGCGCTCAACCCGCCCGTTTCCGACGGCAAGAGGCACCGGACACCGCCCTGCGGCGGTGTCCGGTGACCCCTTGCAGAATGCGTGAGAGACGAAGTTGGCTCAGATGTGAGCGCCCCAACCGGGGAAGGACGGGGTCGGATCATTGGGAACGACCAGTGAGGCCACGGTGAAGGTGGACGGGTAGGTGCCGATGGCGTAGACCAACGTGGTCGTGTTGGCGGCCAGGGCCACTGGCCCGATCGGACCGGCGAGCACGGTCGAGCAGTTGTTCGGGGCTGTGACGGTCACGGTGTACGAACCGGCCGGAACGGCGACGGCGGCCTGCTGTCCGTTGGAGAACGCTGGCACCAGGGGGACCGAACCGTCAGCACAGACGCCAACGGTCGGCGCAACCGCGGTATGGGCGACGCTGACGCGGGCCTGACCGTTGGTGGGCGACACATTGTTGTTGAACACGGTGAGTGTAGGGACGCCCGCGACTCCAGAAGGGGAGGCGCTGACATACGCCACTGCCGTCTTGCTCTGACCGGCTCCGAGGTACGTCGTGGTCAGCAGGACCGGCTTGAACGGATTGCCGCCGTGGCCGACGATGTCGATGGTGTAGAACCCCGGGGTGATGAACCCAGGCAGTGCGGTGTTGAGATCCGCCGCGGTGCCGAAGGTGACGTCACTCAGCTCCTTGGCCTGGAAGATGTTGAAGTTCTTCACGACGTAGACGTCCACGGCGAGCCCAGGAATGCCATGAACCAGGTTGAGGTTGGCCGAAGGCGCCTGCGTTCCGCCACCTCCGTAGTTCCAGGAACTGGCACCGGCGGTACCAGTCGATGCGACGGCGAGACCGGCGACGAGTGCCGCCGCCCCTACCAAGCCCAAGATGCGATGCTTCATCAGGTTGCTCCTCTCTCGTGGACGCGTTCCGCCCCAGCGCCGATTGGCGTCAGTTCCCCATTCGGAGCGACGGCCGGTCCGGATGACAGCCAAGTTCGGAGGCTCCGACGACCACGCAACGTGGTGGAGTGACAGCTGGCCATCCGCTCTGGTGACCACGGTCAGGGATCCGGTGGCTTGGCCCCGCTGACGATGCCACGACATCTGCGGCCGGGTTCAGCCGAGTCTCGGCCCAAGGGTCCTACGATCAGGGGGCGGTATCCAGGTCTCCGGGATTCCGGAGAAATGGGTGATCCCGGCGTCTCCAGGAGAGATCACGTGACCAAGTACGTCGATGACAGCTCGAACTTCGGGGCCGATGGCCCCTTCTTCCACGTCATTCGTGAGGGCCTGGAGGGACTCGTCGACGGTGAGGACTTTTTCGATCTGCTAGATGACGGCGTGGTGTTCGAGTACGTCATCTCCGTACCTGGCTACCCCAGGCGAGTGGAGGGCCGACAAGACATCGTTGACCTGTACAGGGACTACGACAGCTACATGTCTGTTCGAAGTGCCGACAATCTCCGTGTCTATCGAGATCCCGCGGCGTCGGTCGTGGTCCTCGAGTACGAAGTCCACGGCACCGCCGTACAGACAGGACGCCCCTACGACAACCGCTTCGTGTCGATCGTGACAGTCGGGGGCGGGAAGGTCACGTGGTGGAGGGACTATCTGGACCCGGTGGCGGTGTTCGACGCAGCTGGCTGGCCGACTTCCCGTTAGATCGTCCTATCGGCACACCCGCCACGACCGTGCCCTCCGGACGCCGGTCATCGGAGGCAGCGCAGGCGGAGTGCCTCACGATCGCATCATGTCGGACGACGTTCCTGTGCCAACTTGTTGGGTGGCGGAAACGATCCATGGAGATGGCCGGGTGGCGGCCCGCCGTGGACATTCAGGACGGGCACTTCCAGTTCACCCGTCAACGGCCTCAGAGTTCTGCGGTGGTACCCGGAGCGAGCTTGAACTTGCCGGTGGCGCTCATGCACACCGATAGCGCGACGGACTCGCCGACCTCGGTGTAGGTGGCATTGCCACCGCTGACCGTCCCGGTGACCACGTACTCGGTCCAATTGGCCTCGCAGGGTCCCTGGCCCGAGGGATCGGCTCCTACCGAAACCGTGGTCGTCTGGTGGCTGTTGGACCAGGTCAGGGTCCCCCCTCCTCCGAGGATCCACGACCCGGGCGCCGAGGCGGTGGTGAACCCGGATGTGCCCGGCGAACATGACTTGAGCTTGACTGTCCCCGACGCCTTCCCGGTCAACTTCGTACAGCTCACCTCCTGCACTGACGAGCCGAGGGCCGCCGCGGTGAAGGTGACGCCGTTGTAGTTCCCCCCTACCGCCTCGCAGGTCGACGCCCCGAAGCACGACACGCCGAACAGGTTCTGGGTCCCCGTCGGGTCGCTCTCGGATGACCATGCCGTCCCGACTCCGCCGTCAGCGATGATCACGTCCGCTCCACCATGCCGTCCCACGGCCACGCACGAGCTAGCCGACTGACACGATACGGAGTACAGTACGTCACTCACCGATGGTGCCGACTCGGCCAACCATGACGTGCCGCCGTTCGTCGTGCCGATGATGATCTGGGTACCGCCGGCTCCCACCGCCGTGCAGTCCGACGCCGTGGCGCACGAGACCCCTTCGAGTTGCTCGACACCACCTGGGATCGTTCCCGGGTTCCAGGTCGACCCGTCGCTGGTGGCGAGCACGACGCCGGTCGGTCCGCTGGACTGGAAACCGACCGCCACGCATTCCGTGGTACCGGGAACGCAGGAGACGCTGTTCAGCGTTTCGCCCCCGGACGGTGGTTCGAAGACCTGCCGCGACCAGCTCGAGCCGTTGTCGACCGTGGTGAAGATGACGGCGTATCCGCTCCCGAATCCCACGGCGACGCAGTTGGAATCCGAGGCGCACGAGATCCCTTGGATACCGGACACCTCGGCGGTGGGTGGCGCGTAGATGCTGGTCCAAACCGCTCCACCGTCAGTCGTGGCGATGATCACCGCACCACCGGCGGCCAGCGCTCCGTTGGCGTAGCAGTCGAGGACCGACGCGCACGAGACGTCGTAGAGCGACGAGATCCCGCTCGGAACGGTCTGGTTCGCCCACACCGCGCCCCCGTCGGTCGTGGCCACGATCGCCGACGTGTCACCGCCGCCACCGACGGCGACGCACTCCTCGGCGGACGCGGAGGAAACACCGTTGAGTTGCTCGAGGCCTCCTGGCAGCGTCTGGCCGCTCCACTGGATGGGCACGGCACCGGCTGGGGCCACCGTTCCGATGGCCAGCGGTATGACCAGCCCGGAGGTCCCGAGTAGAACAGCCGTGGCCATCACGGCCAGTCGACCCGGTCGCACGGTCCGCTTCGACGAATAGGCCACGGTATCCACCGCCTTCGATTCCGGCGGCCCGCCCGCCGATCCAGCCATGGTTGTCGACGGGCGCCCGGGATGCAAGCGCTCCGAAGGGGCGCCGACTACGGCACGTCGCTGGCCGGGACGGTGTAGCCCGAGACCGACGCGAAGAGCGTCGCGCCCGCCCCGACCCCGCAGAGCTCGTCACCGGCGGGTATGGGTAGTCCCGGGGAGAGGTCCAGTTCGGTCGCACCCGGCCCCGCCGGGTTGACGCTCTGGCTGTAGGTGCCCACGACCGCTCCGCTGCCGCAGTTAGGTCCACCATTGACCGTGAACGTCACGTAGGCACCGGCAGAGGTGGCGTCCACATCCACGTGGATCATCGTGACGATCAGCCCCGTGGTCGAACCGAGGGGGGTGATGTTTCTCGGGGGCGAGGTCACTCCGTCCTCGGAGATGCCGATCTCGGCATCCTGGAACATGGCGGAGGGATCCACCGGCGCGGTCAACAGCTGACCGGCTCCGGTGACGTCAGCCTTGTTGGAGCTGGTCCCCTCGATCCCTACGAACTTCATGGCCGCTACGGCACCGACGGTCGTGGGCACCAACAAGATGGTGACAGCTACACCGGCGACGAACCACCCCGCGGCCGGCATGGACTTGAGTCTGGACATATCTTCTCCTTGAATCTGCGATACGTGGATGCAGCCAACGAACGAGGGGCATCTACTCGTCACCTCCGCCCGGTGTCCCTCCAACCGTAAGCCCGGTGCTCGCTTCGGCAAAGCCGGATCTTGGCCGGAGGGTCCTTTGGCCACGCTGGGCGCCGATAGGCCTGCTTCCCGTAGGCGGCGTTGGCCGTTTGGTAGTCGTCAGGGCGGAGCTGATCAACCCTCGACCGCCCGGTGGCTTCGACCGATCGGCCCGGTGGAGCCTTCCAGCGGGCGCCATGGCGGTCGGTGCCGGGCCCCGTAGCCTCTTTCCCGTGCCCTCACACCGGAAGGACGATCTTGCTGCCGGTACCCGGACTCGACTCGTGTTGATCTGCGGACTCCCGGCGTCCGGTAAGTCGACACTCGCCCGCCGGCTCGCTCCCAGGATCCCGGCGATCAGACTGGACAAGGACGAGTGGACGACCGAATTGGGTCATGACCCGTGGGACGACGACTTTCGTCGCCTCATCGAGAGACGGCTGTGGACACTCACCCAGGAACTCCTCCTGAGCGACCGGAGCGTGATCTTGGAATGGGGCCACTGGGCCCGGGCCGAACGCGATGAGAAACGGCTCCGGGCGCGGGCCCTCGGGGTGGGTGTCGAGTTGCACTACCTCGCCGCGCCTTTGGCCGAGCTGGTCGAGCGGGCTGATCGTCGCACTGCATCCGGTGAGTGGTCAGCGTCGCCGATGACGCGGGCCCACTTCGAGGAGTGGGCGACGATCTTCCAGGCTCCCGACGAGGCTGAACTCTCGTTGTTCGACGACCCCGGCGCCGACCGCTGATCCCGTCGCACCCCCTACCGGACCACACACCACCGTGGCCCTTCCGGTGCACTCGATCCAGAGCACTCTGCGCGGTCATTTGACAGCCCATAGTGATCAAGGGGTCGGCATGCTGACAAATTGCTGAACCGTCCGGAAGGACGCGTGTTAAAACCCACTTAGGACAGGGCGCGGGGCCCTGTAGGCGAAGAAACGGCGGGTTTCCCATGAGGCGGAATTTCGTAGTCATCGTGATCGGCGCTCTCCTCTGCGGAACGGCGCTCACGTCAGTCTCCAGTTCCGCGGGCGCTGCCCCCGGCCCCACGAAGCCGGGTGCCCCTCAATCGCTGGTCGTCACGCCCGTCGACACGGCAATCGTCGTCTCGTGGTCCGCCCCGGCTACCGATGGCGGATCTCCGATCACCCGCTACGTCGACGAGATCGATTCCAATGACGCAGCGTGCACGCCGACCGGTCCGACGTCGTGCATCGCCACCGGCCTCAGGAACGGGAAGAAGTACAAGGTCCGGGTCTGGGCCGTCAACGCCGTGGGCCAGGGCAAGGCGGCCAAGGCGCGTCAGGTCATCCCGACCGCCGCCCAGAACTGCACCTACGTCGGAGAGTACGGGAACCTGCAGGGATGCCCGAACCTGAATTTCGGTGGCCTCGGAGGTGGACTCAACCTGACCGGCGTGAACCTTTCGGGAACCGCCATCCAGAACGACAACCTGTCCGGCGACGACCTGACGAATGCCGATCTCGGCGGCGCCAACATGTACAGCGACAACTTGTCCGGCGACACGTTGTCCGGCGCCAATCTGCACGGAGCCGACCTGCGGGCGGTCTCGTCCGGCGGGATCGTCGGCACCCCCGCCAACCTCGAGGACAACAACGACGTCACGTGGCAACTGGTGGATGGCTACCTGATCGGGCCGGGGGCCGAACTGGCCGGCGTGGATCTCTCCGCTCAGGCGATGGTGTCGCCCGTCGATCTGGCAGGAGCCGATCTCTACGGCACCGACCTCTCCGACGTCACGGGGCTCAGCGGGGCGAACTTCACCGGGGCCACCATGCAGTACCTGAGCCTGGCCAACGACGATCTCACGGGTGCCGACCTCACCCAGGGGAACATCTTCAGCGCCAACTTCTCGAACGCGAATCTCACCGACGTCGACCTGTCCGACGGCACTGTGCTCGGAGCCAACTTCGCCGGCGCCGCCCTCGACACGGTCGACTTCACCAATGAGAACCTGAGCTACGCCAACTTCACCGGGGCGACGTTCAGCGGACCCGTCACCTGGTCGAATACCACTTGCCCCGACCAGTCCAACAGCGACACCAACGGGAGCAGCCCGCCATCCTGCATCGGGTACGGGATCTGAACCGAGCCCTTGCACTGGGCTCAGGTGCACGGGCGGCGCACTCGGCCGGGCGCCGTTCGAATACGATCCGTCGGCGTCACACGGCCGGTAGCTCGTCGGGACCCCTGGGTGGCCACCCAACCCATGGATCGGGGACAGCCCGAGCCATGGACCCCGTTACATTGTCGGCGTGTCGATGAGGCGACTGGTCCTGTCGGTGGCAACGGGCCTGATCGTCGCCGGGTGCTCTGCACCGTCGGCATCCACCTCTTCGACACAGCCTCCCGACACCTCGGCCACCACCGAACCGGCCGCCGCCATCGCGACCATGCCCACGCCCACGAGCGTCCCATGTTCGACTGGAACCGTGGACGCACCTTGGCAACCGTCCGAGGATGCGACGGCGGTGTGCGTGACCGTCGGTTCGACCCTTCTCCTCTCCGGTGGTTTCGCAGGGACCGGAGGCACCTGGCCCGGACCTCCGACCATCTCCGACGGTCGGACATTGACCCTCACGTCGAGCCACGGCTCCGGCAGCAACTTCACGGCCAGTCTCCGGGCGATCGGAGCAGGTTCGGCCACCGTCACCGTGCCGTTTGTCGCGGGACCCCCGGTGTGCAACCCCACTCCCTGCACCCCGATCCCCGGACGTCCCATGGTTTGGCAGGTCACGGTCGTGGGTTAGCTGACAGTCGCGGCCTCCACGCGTCCAGCCACCCGGCACGACGCCCGCCCAGGATCGCCCCGCCGGGGTCGACAGGCCCCCGGGTGAAGAGGAGAATCGATCGGATGGAGAAGACATTTCGAGCGACCGTGCGCCGGAGCGGGAGCAAGGGCGGTTGGACCTATGTCGTCATGGACGATTCGGTCGAGTACTTCGGGACGAGAGGTCTGGTGAAAGTGCGCGGTACCGTGGATGGCCAGCCATTCCAGAGTTCGTTCATGGCGCTGGGCGATGGGACGCACAAGCTCCCGATCAAGGCGGACATCCGCGAGAAGATCGGCAAGTCCGAAGGCGACGAAGTAGTCGTCACCCTCACCGAACGGCTGGCGAACTAGCTACCGAGGTCGCACCGGTGGTCGACACCCTCCGGGCGGCAACCGGCGACCGGCGACCGGGCGCAGCCGGCATGACCTGGCAGCCTCTGACGTACCCCGATATTGGAGTGGCCCGGTGGCACGCCGCGCCGACCGGCGGTGGGGAGTTACCTAGCGTCCGAAGACCTGTCCGAATATCCCGTCCACTCCCGAACCGTGCAGCGTCATGCCTCCGTCGACGACGATGTTCTGCCCCGTGATGAACCGGGCCAGATCCGAGCAAAGAAAGACCACCACATCGGCGATGTCCTCCGGTTGGCCGAGGCGACCGACAGGGGTCGTCCGCTCGAATCGAGCTCGCTCATGGGGTAGGAACTGAAGCAGGGGTTCCGTCAGGGCGGTGACGATCATTCCGGGCGAAACCGAGTTCACGCGAATATCCGGACCGTACTCGAGGGCCGCGGACGCGGTGAGTGCGGCAACGGCGGCTTTGGCCGCCGCATAGGGTCCCTCCCCCGCTGCCGGCCGAGTGCCGCTGATCGATGCCGTCGAGACGATGGCGCCCCCTCCCGAGGCCCGGATATGCGGAACGGCCGCCCGGAATCCCAGATACACCCCGGTCAGATTCACCCCGAGCAGCCGATTCCATTCCTCGGGAGCCAACTCGTGGAGCGGTGACAGGCTGCCCACTCCGGCGTTGTTGAACATGATCGTGATTCCGCCCATCGCGGTCGCCGCGGCATCGACCGCCCCCGTCAGTCCCTCGGCGTCGGTGACATCGGCCACGTCCGCGGTTCCGCCGATCTCGCCGGCCAAGTCGTGAGCGGCATCACCGTTGATGTCGACGATGGCCACCACCGCGCCCTCGTCGGACATTCGGCGAGCCGTAGCCCGTCCGATGCCCGACCCACCTCCGGTGATCACGGCACGCTGGCCTTCGAGTAATCCCATGGTCCCATTCCTACTGGCTGCCGGTCACCCGTGCCACCGGTGACCGGCCTGACCGGAAGAATGCCGAAAGCAGCGCGTTGACCCGCTCGACCGCTAGGTGTAGTGCCCACGGACCTTGACGTAAATGCCCGCTTCACATTAACCACCCCGCGCGGGGCCTACAGTAGGCCTCGGAGCACTCCTCGGACATCCACCGGTGGCGCACGCCGATGGTGGGGACGATGCGGTCCCCACCCGATGTGACCGGGACAGCGGGGCCCGCTCGACCACCGACCGCGGCTGCGGCCACCCCGTGTCCAGGAGCAGGTGGACGGTACGCTCGCTGCATGTCAGTCCAGGAGAGTGGCCACGGTTCACATCGATACGGGGTCCGCTGTCACTGGTCGGGATCCACCGGCGTCGGCTACGAACAATACGACCGAGCCCATGAAGCATCCGCCCGGCCCGCGCTACCGGACCTCGTGCTCTCCTCCGATCCGTCGTTCCACGGGGACCGCGATCTCCTCAATCCGGAGCAACTGTTGGTTCTGGCCGCTGCATCGTGTCAGCTCCTGAGCTTTCTGGCCGTGGCGGCCCGCGCCCACGTCGACGTCCTGGGATACGACGACGAGGGGGTCGGCGAGATGGCGGCGGGCGACTCCCCGATGAGTATCAACTCGATCTCCTTGCGACCCGTCATCCGGGTCGCACCCGGCACCACCGAGCGCCGGATCAAACATCTCGTAGAGGTCGCCCATCGTGAGTGCTTCATCGCGAATTCGCTCCGCACCAGGGTGGAGGTCGAAGCGACCGTCGTGGTCGACTCCGGCAGAGTGCACGACTAGGTCGGCTGTCGGTGGGCTGAGTAGGGGTGGGTCTTCCCGAGCTCCGCGGATCGCCAGGACCTGCGCACGGTTGCCGGTGTCTCGCCGGCTGATGGCTACCTTCGGTCCTGACGACCGGTGTCCCGGCCCGACGGGCGACACCACTTCTTGACATCATGGAGTCGATGAGACATCGGTCCGACGACTCCGCTGATCCGCGGCTGGCGATTCCCGTCGATGTCGTCGAGCGCGTGCGAGGGTTCTGCATGGCGTTGCCCGAGGTGACGGACCGTGTCGACCGCTCGCGAAGCGGCACGAGGTCGGATGCCCATTCCTTCGAGATCCGGCGCCGGTCGTTCTGTCTGCTGGTGGCGAACGCAGGAAGGACCGGTGAAGCCGTCCCACTGCTCGTGCTGCGTAGCGGACCCGACGAGCACCGAGCGGGCCTGGCCTTCGGGCGCCCGTTCTTCGCCTCGCGGGCCGGCGGTGGTCGGGTCGGGGTAGTCCTCGACGACGAGACGGACTGGAAAGAGATCCGCGCACTCGTGATCGACAGCTACCGCGCCCTGGCGCCGAAGAAGCTCGTTGCGCTGCTCGACTGACTGAGACGCGGCTGATGGCCGTCCTCCGGACACGGGGCGGAAGATTCCGGTGCGCCCACGTCACGAGGGGGCATCCGTACTGCAAGACTCGACGTCATGGACGTACATCTGGTGGACGGGACCTACGAGCTGTTTCGTCAGTACTACGGCCAGCCGTCGCGACAGTCCGACACCGGCCAGGAGATCGGTGCCGTCCGGGGCGTCCTCCTGTCCCTACTGGGCATGATGGCGGAAGGCGCGACCCACGTGGGCGTGGCCACGGACCATGTCGTCGAGTCGTTCCGCAACGACCTCTGGCCCGGTTACAAGACCGGGGAAGGGATCGACCCCCAGCTGCGTTCGCAGTTCGAGACGCTCGAGTGGGCGATCGAGGCACTCGGGCTGAAAGTGTGGCCCATGGTCGAGCTCGAGGCCGACGACGCGCTGGCCTCGGCAGCCGCAACAGCGGCCGCGCAACCCACCGTTCGAAGGGTGATCATCTGCACGCCCGACAAGGACCTCGCCCAGTGCGTGGTAGGCGAGAGGGTGGTCCAGCTGGATCGCCGCAAGAATGTGGTGACCGACGAGGAAGGCGTATGGGCCAAGTACGGCGTCGGCCCCGACTCCATACCCGACTGGCTGGCCCTGGTCGGCGATTCCGCCGACGGTTTTCCCGGACTGGCCGGGTGGGGGAAGCGTTCCGCGTCGGTGGTGCTGGCCCATTACGGCACGCTGGATGCCATACCCGACCGTGTGGCCGACTGGGACCCCACGGTGCGGGAGGGATTGCGGGGTGCGGCCTCCCTCGCCACCCGGTTGGCCGAGGAGCGTGAGCTCGCCTTGCTGTTCCGGGAAGTCGCCACCCTTCGTCGCGACCAGGATCTTCTCGACCGGGTGGACACTCTCCAGTGGCGGGGACCGACCACCGAATTCGAAGAAGTCTGCCGGATGCTGCGGGACCCGAGGTTGGCCGAGCGCGCCCAAGCCGTCGCGCCCTCCTGACGGATGCTCGGGTCGACGCGACGGCGGTCGGTCCGGGGTCACGGCCCGTGGGCGTCAGGGGAGATTGCGGGCGGCGGTGCCGGGTACTCCTGGAACATGGCCCACGACCTGAGCACCAAGGACCGGAAGAAGCTGAGCAAGAAGCAGTTCGCGCTTCCCGGCAAGCGGAAGTATCCGATCCCGGACAAGGCTCACGCTCGCAACGCTCTGGCCCGGGTCGCCCAGGACGGCACGCCCGCCGAGCAGAAGAAGGTGAGGGCGGCGGTCGAGAAGCGGTTCCCGAGCGTCGGAAGGACCAGGAAGAAGAAGTGACTCTGGAAGCGCCCGGACCTGGGTGTCACCGAGCGATGCCTGGACATTCAGCAGGCGGGGGCGACGCCCCGGCGTAACGCGTCATCCCACGCCACCAGGGTGGCTGTCGGCAGAGACGTGAAGCCGGGTTGGTCGCCGACGGCGGGCCACAGCTCGACCGACCGGGCATGGTGGGCTATGGCTACGCCGACGGCGGCGCAGTACGTCGCATCGTCCGGGCCGTCCATCTGGAAGGCCACCGACGTGGCGCCGGGTTCGGCGGACCAGATCGAGTCGATCTGGGCGTACACCGGGGCCGTGCGACCGGTCGTCGCCGAGATCGGGCTCAGCGCATTGTTGGCGAGGATGCACCACGGGCCTCCCGAGGCCGCCGACGAAGCGCACCGACCCATGACCTCATCGGTCACCGCCATACTGCCGCCGAGCGGATTCATCGGGTAGTAGATGGCCGTGCGCTTCCAGGATCCGTAGTCGGCCAACGCTCCGTCGAGACAGGTCTGCTGGGCCGCGGGCGTCCAGCCGTCGGCGGTGGCGAGGGCGACGGTGGCCGGTGACATCACGAACGGCTCGGCCGTCAGGCTGGTGCACGACGACACGGCAACCTCGTGCAGGACCGGATTCGAGTCGTACCGGGTGGCCAACGCCTGTTGCAGTGACGCCCACGCGGACCGGTACCGGGGCTTCCACCATTGACCGAGTGACCCACCCGTGTCGGCCGGAGGGTTCGCCGGGACCGTGATGGGCTCGCCGTCGAGAGACTTCGCCCATGCCGGTGCGGCGTAGGCGGCGAACACTCGGAGCCGCACGCCGATCGGGGCGCTCGCATGCTGGGCGTTGTACGCGGTCACCGCCGCGAGCGACGCGTCGAGCGTCGAGAAGTCGAAGGTGCCCGGGGCGGGCTCCAACTGCGCCCACGTCTGATTCACCACCACGCCGCCGAACGCTCCCGATTTCGCCGAAACGTCCGAGAGGTCGACCACGGGATACGGCTGGCCCAGGTGGTACGGGGCTTCCGAGCCCTTGTCGACCAGGCCGACGAGCAGAGTCTTGACCCGGGGTGGCGCGACCCGGGCCGGCGTCGTCCGAGGTGCCTCGGAACGGGGCGGCGCGACGGCGGAGGGAAGGCACGCCGTGAGGACGATGCCGGAGAGCACCACGATGGCGAGGACGATGGGACGGCGCACGATGCTCCAGTCAGACGGCGGAGGGGGACGGACCGCATGGTGCCAGGTGGTTGTTAGGGCTCCATGAGGATCCGGCCAGCATCTGATGTGCCGGCGCCCCGGATCGCGCCCGAGTCGGTCGGAGCGGTGTCGTGCATCGACCGGAGGAGCCACCGCCCGACTGGGACGACACACCTAGTGGAGGGGCTTCGGCTCTCCATCCGTCTCGAACCGCATCAGAGGATAGATGTGCGCCACCTCCTGCAGGGCGGCCCGTACCGCACCCTCCCGGTCCAGGGCGTGGGCCTCGACGGTCACCACGATCCGCTGTTCGTCCCCATGGAATCCCAGTACCCGGTTGGCCGACCTCTGGACAGAGGTGAGAAAACGCACAGCCTGGTCGTCGAGCGGATGGTGGACGACCACGTCGACTTCGAAGTGCATCGTCCGACCGTATCGAACATATGTTCGCCCTGGCAACTGCGGTCCCCCGAGGGTGGGATCATCGCGCGGGTGACGGCTCACTGGGGATCGGCACGCGCTCGGGGGACGGGAATGACCAAATCATCGTGGGTGTCGACGGTCCGCCGGGTCGAGAAGCCGTGGGGGCACGAGGAACACTTCGCACTCGTGGACGGGCGGTACTGCGGTAAGGCGCTCCACGTCAACGAGGGGCACGCTCTCTCGCTGCAGTACCACGAGCGGAAGGAGGAGACGGTCGCCGTCCAGTCGGGCCGTCTGCTCTTCGAGGTGGGTGGTCCCGATGGACCACTCGAGTCGTTCGAACTGCTCCCCGGGGAGGCGGTACACCTCCGTCCTGGCACCCGGCACCGCATGACCGCCCTGGAGGACACGGTCGTACTCGAGGCGAGCACGACCGAACTCGATGACGTGGTGCGTCTCGACGACCGTTACGACCGCTCGTAGGAGTCCGACCCTCCGGGGTGGGCCGGAAGGGCCGCACCCTCCGATGACGCCTCGACGGACAGCCGTCGCCTTCCGTCGCTCAGCCCGCCCAACGTGCCGTCCATGCGCCGGCCGGCTGTCCGGTGATGACATCGAGGCGGTTCCAGGTGTTGATGGTGGCGATACCGACGACCGCCGCTCACACCCGCTTCGAGTACGAACGAACGGCGAGCGGGATGAAGATGGCGGCCACCGTGGCGCAACCGAGGAGCGCCCATCCGACCTGGGCGGTCACGGCACCGTCGTTCATGAGGTCCCGCAGTGCCGAGACGACGTGGGAGACCGGGTTGACCCGCGTGACGGCCTGCAGCCACCCCGGGAGCGTGTCGACGGGTACGAACGCATTGGAGAGGAACGCCAGGGGGAACATGATCATCATGGACATCCCCTGGACGGCGCCGGCGCTCCTGGCGCGGGTTCCCACCCACAGGAAGATCCAGGCGATCGACCATCCGGTGATCACGGCCAGCACCACGCCGGCGAGCACACCGGGGACTCCGCCCCCCGGGCGGTAGCCCATGATCACCCCTACGGTCAGGGCGACGGCCGCGGCGATGGCGTACCGGGCGAGGTCGGCCATCATGGGGCCGGCGAGCGGCGCGATCCGGGCGATGGGTAGCGACCGGAAGCGGTCGAAGACGCCCTTGTCCATGTCCTCGCGGAGTTGGATACCGGCACCGACGCAGGCGGTGATGGTCGTCATCACGATGATGCCGGGGATGAGGATCGGCAGATAGTCGGCCGTGCTGCCCGAGACGGCCCCGCCGAACATCAGCCCGAACATCACGGTGAAGAGGATGGGCATGGCGGTGACATCGACGAGCTGTTCGGGGTTCCGGCTCATCTTGACCAGGGCGCGCCAGGCCAACGTCGTGGTCTGACTGACCACTTCCCGCACGGATACGGTCGATGTGACCGGGCGGCCGGCGGGTCGGGAGACGGGTGTCGGGGTGGTGGTGGTCATGGGTTGCCGGCCTCGGTCTCGGGGGTCGGGTTCGGCGTCGGGTGGCCGGTGAGGGCGAAGAACACGTCGTCGAGGCTCGGTTGCTCGACCGTGGCGTTGGTGATGTCCAGCCGATGGTTACGGAGAGCGACGAGGACGTCGGCGGCCTGGTTGGCATCGCTCAAGGTGACGCTGAACCCCGAGCCGGCCGGGGAGACGATCGGGGTGTCCCCGGTCACCAGCGCGGCCAGGGTGACGGCCGCTGCGGTGTCCGCCGTGCCGACCATCTCCACCCGCAGACTCGACGCACCGACCTGGGTCTTCAGTTGGGCGGGAGTACCTTCGGCCACCTTCCGACCGTGATCGATGACGGCGACCCGTCCGGCCAGGGCATCGGCCTCGTCGAGGTACTGGGTGGTCAACAGGATGGTTGAACCCTGATCGACGAGGTCGCGGATCGTGTCCCACATCTGACTCCGGTTCCGCGGGTCGAGGCCGGTGGTGGGCTCGTCGAGGAAGATCAGCGTGGGACGGGTGATGAGACTGGCCGCCAGATCGAGTCGCCGCCGCATGCCTCCGGAGAACTGGGAGATGGGACGGTCGGCCGCTGCCGTGAGGTCGAACTGCGCGAGCAGGTCGTCGGCGACGCGGTGCGCCTCTCTGGAGCGCAGTCCCTGGAGGCGGCCGAACATCCAGAGGTTCTCGGCACCCGAGAGGTTCTCGTCGACCGACGCGAACTGGCCGGTGACGCCGATCAGTTGCCGGACCGCGTGGCCCTGGCTCCGGACGTCGTACCCGAAGATCCTCGCCTCCCCCCCATCGATCGTCAGCAGCGTGGCCAACATGTTCAGTGTGGTGGTCTTGCCGGCGCCGTTGGGTCCGAGGACCCCGAAGATCTCCCCTTCCGCGACGGTCAGGTCGATCCCGTCGACCGCCCGGGTGGCGCCGAACAGCTTCGTCAGCCCGCGCGCCTCGACGGCGGGCGTGCCCTTCGGGGAACTGGCAGGTTCCGGTGGTTCGGCGGGTCGGGTCGATCGTTCGTCCGGGGTCGTTCTGGTGGTCATATGGTTGCTCCAAACTTTGTGTTACTAAAACTCTAGTACGACTCAACCAATCTGTCTACACTGGGTGGTCATGACGACCACCAGCGACGACCTGGACGTCGACGGCATCCTCGAGCTCTTCGGCGAGACACACGCGGGCGAAGGCGGGGACCCGAACGAGGGTCTCCGCGAACGGAAGAAGCGGCAGGTCCGGCAGCGGATCTCCGATGTGGCCACCGCCATGTTCCTGGTCCACGGTTTCGACAGCGTGACGGTGGCCCAGATCGCGGCCGCCTCCGAGGTCTCCGAACAGACGGTGTTCAACTACTTCACGACCAAGGAGTCGATGTTCTTCGACCGCACCGATCCCATGATCGACGCCGTCGCCGATGCCGTGAGGGAGCGCGGCCACACCTCGCTGCTCGAGTCCGTCGTTCGATCGATCTCGAGCGAGATCCATCCGGGTCGGCTGAAGACACTGGATGACGCCACCCAACTCCGACTGATCCGCCGATTCCGTGACACCGCGGTCGGATCGCCGACGCTGGTCGCCGCCCGCTTCGCCGATCTGCCGAGATTCATCGACGAGGTCTCCACCGCCCTGGCGCACCGCATCGGTGCGGAACCGATCGACCCCGAGGTGCAGCTCGTCACGTTCGTCATCGGTGGCCTCGTCGAGGTGCGGGTGCAGTCGGCCTTCCACCATGTCGACCACGCGACGTCGTTCGCGGCGTTGAACGATGCCATCCACCGCGACTTCCTGCAGGCCGCTCGGCTGGCCGAGCCGACGCTCACCGCCTTCGACACCCACGGAGGTCCGGCCCCCGGATCGACGACCGCCCCACCCTGACCATCCCCGATCTTCCCGGAGCCACCGCTTGACGGACCACCCGTGGGGCGTAGGGTGGACGGAGGAGTCCACCCGCACCGACCGGTGCCGCTGGGCTCCACGCAGGTCGCTGCGGATGCTGTGCAGTGCGGCGGCCGACAGGAGAGCCATGCCTCCACAGGATGCGATGCAGACGGGTGGACAACTCGATCAGGATCATCCGCCCGAGACGAACGGCCGTATGGCGATCTGTCGACGGTGTGGATCCCGAACCGACGCCGCAGGGGGCCACCACGCCCCCGCCGACGGTCAGATCAAGCGCATCCAGGACTGGTTGGCCGCCGAGTCCAAGAGGATGCACATCAAACGCGCCCTCGAAGCCAGAGGACGATGAGGCCGGAGCATCGACCGGCAGCGCTCGGCACGCGGGCCGTCCCGGTCCTGTCCCGTGTCGAGCACGACTCGTGTCCCCGGTGCGGGAGCGTGGAGATCGGGACGGCGTTCAGCAGGTTCGACAGCCCCGAGCCCGCCGTGTGGGACTGCCACTGTTCGGAGTGTCGGTTCCGATGGTCCGTCGGTCCGTGAGAAGGGCGCCCGACGATCGGCGACTGAGGATGACGGGCCGGTCCCGGTCAGCCGGCCCGGTCGGCGAGGTTCCGGTTCAGGACCTCGGTGAGACGAGTCTCGAGTCGTACCTCGTGGACCAGTAGTCCGTCGAGTTCGGCGAAGGCGGCGTCGAGTGGCCGCCCCCGGAGGGAGCGCAGTTGTTGTTCCGCGTCGATGCGCCGCGAACGGCTGCGATCGATGGCGCTACGGACGTGTGTTTCGTGATTCATGTCTATGGTTCCTGACTTCATCGGTTCTGCGGGATGGTGGAGTCCAGGCTGTCCTGGCCACCGGGACCCGACCCGCTGCCCACGAGGGCTGGGGTCGGTCGACGACGTCCAAGGACGGCCCACCTGTGACCTACCGCCGATCAGTTGCGACGGTGGAATCCACGCGGGTGGCTCCGGGGCAGGACACCTACCGGGTGCCGGTGACCGGCCACCCCTGCCACCGCACCGACCGTGGTCGACGCTGGAGAGCGGGGCGGGCCGAGCGTCGCAGCCGGATGGCTCACGACGACGCGACCCGCACGGACGAGTCGTCCTGCTTGCAGACCACCCTACACCCATGACCCCGGGCACCGACCCCGCCGGGCGCCCGGACTGTCGTGACCGTTTCCGGCGGTAGCCCGCCGGGTACGCACCGGACCGTGACGAATCCTGAACCGCGGTCCCCCCGACCCGATCCGGCTCCCGGTGACTCCCGTCCGCCGTCTGCCCCACCCGACCCCGCCCCGTCGGTCCCGGACGGGTCCGGGGCCGCCCGGGACCGGGAACTGGACGAGGAGCTCGAGGAGTCCTTCCCGACCAGCGACCCACCTTCGTCGTGGTCCGGTCCCGACAGGGGATGAATCGGGCTCGGAACGGAGAGCGGGGCCGCTCAGTCCCCCGTGCCTCCGTGGCACGTGGTGGGCGGGGTGAACAGCGGGGCGGTGTCGACCGGTTCGGTCGAAGGCGGGTCGAGGAGCACGGTCTCGTGCCCGGTCCAGGTGTCCTCGCACTGGAGCAGCGCCCGCTTCTCGGGGGCGGACTTCGACAGCGCGTCACCCCCCATCCAGAGGTCGACGTGATTCAGCTTGACCCCGCCGCACGGGTCGCACTGGTCCTCGTGGATGAAGTACTTCTCGAGGGACGGGACGTAGATGATCTGACACCACGGCCCGTGCATGTCGATGCGCTCAGCGAACGTCACCGGGTCGGCGTAGGTGCCCACTCCCCCGGCCGTCGGGTGGATGCACGGGTGGGCGATGGCGGCTCCCGGTGGTGAGTTGTCCACGTACCCGTAGAACGTCACCCAGTCGGTGACCGACGAGGGAGGAGTCGTGGTCGCCGTGGTCGAGCCCGACGCCCCGGCCCACGGGGACGGACCGAGCGACGGACCGACGGCCAGGGCGAGCGCGGTCGCCAGCACCACCAGTGCGGTGCCGGCCGCCGATCGCCCGAGGCGGTCGACCGGATGGGCCGCGGACCGGCGCCGGCTCATGACAGGCGCTCCTCGACGGCCCTGACCTTCGCCTGCATCCTGTCGTCGGGCACTCCGGGTCGGTAGTCGATCTTCAGGACCACCGACGCCCTTCCGGAGGTTCGCCCGACCATCTCGGTGCACTCCTTGACCACGGCCATCACCTCGTCCCAGTCACCCTCGATGTTCGTGAACATGGCATTGGTCTCGTTCGGGAGGCCACTGGCGCGGACGATGCGGATCGCCTCGGTCACGAGATCGGCGACCGAGTCACCGGCCCCGAGGGGCGTGATGGAGAAGGCGGCGAGCATGGCCCCAGTGTTCCACCAGTCGGGCGCTGCGTCACCTGCCGGGGGATATCGGGTACCCCACGGCCGCCGCGTAACGCGACCTCCGTCGACTTCGTTGGCATGGTTGTGGACACACGATTTGTGGGCTCCGGTCGCCGCGGCCCGGTGCCTCGTGACCTGAGGATCGCACCCGTACCGCCGCTGGCTGCGGATGGTGGGGTGGCGCGGCACGGAACTGCCGGTCAGGAGGGTGACGGCACCGGGGGACCGTCCGGCGGCCCGGGCGTGCCCCCGGACCGGACGATCCTGGCCGCCTCCCGGGGCGACTTCCGGAGCCTCCGCCTGCCGGGATCGGCGCGGGCGAAGGTCCGCTGGCGGCCCCGGATGGACGTGGCGGTGGCGGTGACTCCCGGCGAGTTCTGGGTGACCGGCCACCCGGGGACCCTCCGCTTCCCCGTCGCCGACATGGTGCTCGCCTCCTACGGCTCGAGCCCCCGGGGTGCCGTCCGGGTCGACTTCCTGGAGGGCGAACCGTTGAGCGTCAGGCTCGAGGACGACGGCACGGTCCTCGAGGCGTTGCGCCAGGAGATCTGGGAGTGCGAGAAGCAGTTCCTTCTCGACCGGAGCGACCTCGACTGGGCCCTCGACGTCTCTCCGGCCCAGCTGGCCGAGGCGGACGCCCTCCTCATCACCGCCATGGCCGAGCCCGGACCATCCGTCGGGCGACGGCTCAGCCGGAGTGAGCGCGAGGAACTCCTCCGCAGATCGGAGTCCCTCCGCCGGGCCGCTCGGGTCGACGCCCTGCGTCGCCGACGGCGGCGCATGCTCGGCCTCCCCCCCGATCGTCACCTCCCGCCCGGGGGTCGACCCGGGGCGTGAGGTGTCGGTCCGGCGTCGGACGGCCGGTTCACTGGTCGGTCTTGATTGCGGCCCGCACCTGGGAGGGTGCGGTCACCAGGGTGGTGATGGTGACCGTTGTCGTGGCGGATATCCCACCGGGCTGCACCTGGAGGTAGAGCGCCCCCGCCACGGCCAGGGCGACCGGGACGGTGATGGTGGTGGTCGTGTTGTTGGCCAGCGTTCCACCCACCTGGGTTCCGGCTCCGCCCGAGCACCGGTTCGCCACCCACGGGGTGCTGCACTCGAACACCCGGAAGCGGGGCGCGCCACTCGTCGGCTTGGAGACCTGGACCGACAAGGACTCGGCTACCAGGGGGACGGTCCCGGTATTGGTGATCGTCGACGTCTGGTCGGTCCTGGTGGTGAACGTCATCGAAGTGACCGAGGCCGTCACCCCCCACTTTGCGGAGGTGACCGACTCGACCCCCACGGCCCTCCCCCGGAGACCGGTGGCGCCGGCCAGCGGGGGAAGGACGGCCGACCCGAGCAGCAGGACGGCCGCCGTGGCGGCCGTCCTGCATGCATTGGATCGGGTGAGGTACTGCATCAGCGTCGGCGGCTACTGGTTGGTGGCGATGCCGGTGCGCTGCTGCTCGGTGAAGGTGTAGGTCAGGTTGGCGGTCTGGCCCTGGACGGTCTGTGCCGGCGGGACACCGTTCACCGACGTCTCCGTGGCGACCAGACCGAGGCTGAACTGGACATGGGCCACCTGGCCGGCGCTGGCGACCAGCGCCGGGATGTTCAGCAGCGGCACGCCCGAAGCCAGAGCGGAGACCTGCGTGGTCGCCAGGATCGGCGTGGTGGTGCCACCGCACACGCCGGTGGTCACGGTCCAGGCCACCGAACACTGGGTGGCGGTCACGGTCAGGCCCTCACCGGCGATGGAGCCGTTGGTGAGCGGGGTGCCCGGAGCCGGCGCCGTGACGGCCAGCGTCATGCCGGCGGCCGAGGCCAGGGATCCCGTGTTGTTCAGGTTGACGTACACGTTGTCGGTGTCGCCGGGGGCCATCTTCGGCGTGAAGTTGCTGAAGCCGGTCGAGCCGGTGTCGTTGCCCAGCGTGAGGTTGAGGGTGCCGGAGGTGACACTCTCCGCCCCGGTGGCGGTGGCGGACAGGCCGGCGTAGACGCCCGCGGTGGCCAGCAGGCCGACCGAGGCGGTCAGGAGTCCGGCGACGGCGATCTTGCCGTAGCGCCGGTCCTTCTTGGGGGTGTGGCGATGATTGGACACTGCAATCTCCTTGTCGGTGAAGGTGCTGCCTATGGATGGATTGGCACTGCGGTGAGGCGGGGATGCTGTGGTGCGGTCAGGACCCCCACCCGGCGAGTCGACGCCGACCGGTGGCCCGTACGGTCAGGCGGTGCCTGCCGTGGTCCGGCGACCCGGGGGTCGCTGGGGACTGAAGGCCCACCGCGCACAGGCCCAGGCAGCCACCAGGCCACCCAGTACGGCGAGCAGAATCTGTCCGGTGCCCCGGACGGCGACGAGGAGTCGGCCGATGCCGGGAACGGAGCCGATGACCTCGCTGATCGTCGGGGACACGATCTTGGCGTGCCAGGGGTCGGCCGCCTTGTTGGCGTCACCCTTGGTGGTGATCACCGGTGCGTTCTCCGGTCCGCTGACCGTCATGACCCGGTGCGCGTACTCGCTCGTCTCGCCCGGAGGGACGAAGAGCACGATCATCCCGGGGTGGATGGTGTCGGTGGGGATGCGCTTGGTCAGGAGGAGGGCACCGGGTCCGTAGTCGGGCCGCATGCTGCCGGTCAGCACGGCCTTCACCCCGAGGTGCATGGTGACCACGGAGACCACCAGGGCCGCACTCATCATCAGGGCGAGGAAGGCCGCCGCCAGTTTGGCGACGAGGATGCGGCGGCGGCGACGTTCCCGGCGCAGGCGCGTCCGGCGGGGGACTGGACCCCGGCGGACGTGGTTTCCGTTCGACTGCACCTCCGGTTGCACAGCTGTTGTGTCGGCTGCGCTCGCCGGCTGCTTTAGTGAAATACCGAAATTTGTCGGAACGGCGTCCGCAGGGCGGGACTCCCAGGTCAGGTGGGGAGCAAGCACCGTTGTACAACCCGGGTTGTGCAACCCCCCTTTCAACCGAAGATCGCAAGATGGATTTCATGATTTACCGGGCTCGGCACACGGCCGGTCCGGCCCCTACCCCGGCGCTCCCTGTACTGTGCGCGGAACCGACCCATCCCATTCCGGAGAACCCCGTGCCCAACCTGCAACGCAATGACGACGTGTTCGTGCTCGACCTCGGCGATGGCGAGAACCGCTTCACCCGCGAGTGGATGACGGCCGTCACCGATGCGCTGGACGAGGTCGATGCGGCGGAGGGGCCCCGGGCGCTCCTCACGGTGGCGACCGGCAAGTTCTGGTCGAACGGACTCGACCTCGACTGGCTCACCGCCCACCTCGACGAGGGTGGCCCCTACATCGACCAGGTCCAGGGGCTGTTCGCCCGGTACCTGGAGACTGACGGTGCCGACGGTGGCCGTGCTGCAGGGTCACACCTTCGCCGCCGGAGCCCTCCTGGCCCTGGTCCACGACCGCCGTCTGATGCGGTCCGACCGTGGCTTCTTCTGCCTCCCCGAGGTCGACATCTCCATCCCCTTCACCCCGGGCATGTCCGCCCTGATCCAGAGCAAACTCACTCCGGACACCGCCCAGGAGTCGATGCTCACCGGGAGGCGGTACGGCGGGACCGATGCCCTCGAGGCCGGCATCGTGTCCGACGCCCTCCCCGAGGACGGGCTGCGCCCGGCGGCCACCGAGTGGGCACGGTCGCAGTCGGGAAAAGCCGGCGCCACCCTGCGCACCATCCGCCGGACGATGTACCGCCACGTCATCGACCAGCTCGGCCCGGGGACCGTTCTCCAGCTCCCCTTCTGAACGGGCACCCACCCGCAGGGGGATCCCGTCGGTCTGCAGCGGTCGGGCCCGGTCACGCGTGTATCCGGATGATGGTGCGAGCGCAGGGTGCACCCGGATGATTGTCGAGAGGACCGAGGGATGGACCGACGGGACGAAGCCGGTTTCGACGTGTTCTACACGGATTCGTGGGGACGCCTGTTCGCCCAGGCCTACGTGCTCACCGCCGACCGCGAGACGGCCAAGGACCTGACCCAGGAGGCCCTGTTGCGGGCGTGGCGCCGGTGGGACCGGGTCGCCGGCTACGAGAGCCCGGAGGGCTGGACCCGGCGTGTCCTCCACAACCTCTGCATCGAGTCGTGGCGCAAGACGACCAGTCGGAACGCGACGGTGCACCCCAGGTTGGCGACGGAGGTGCCGGAGATCCCCGTCCACCACCACGAGTTGGCGCAGGCCATGCGCGCCCTCCCCGGGCGGCAGGCCAGAGCACTACTCCTCCATGACGGCCTGGGCCTGACCGTCCCCGAGACGGCCGCCGAGCTCGACGTCCCCGAAGGGACCGTGCGTTCGTGGCTGAGCCGGTCCCGCAAGGTCGTCGCCGCCCGCATCGAACAGTCCGAACAACCACCGGTCCGGAGGTCCTGACCATGCCCGAACCCACCGACGAAGGCGTCGTGGCTTCCGCCCTGCGGAGCGCGCTGACCAGCGCCGCCCGGACCCGACCTCCCGAGTCGCCCGCCGACCTGCGCGCCCGCAGTGGGCGACGGGCCCTGCAGGCCCCCGACCTCACGCTGGTCGTCGCGGTGGCCGCCGCCGTCATCCTGGTGGTCGCCCTCGTCACCGCCGGCCTGGTGCACCGGTCGGCCAAACCGCCCGAGCACGTCACCCGGGGCGGTCAGCACTCGTTCTCGATTCGTCCGGTGCTCTGCTACGCCGCCCCCTACGACCCGTCGTCCGCCGCGTCGACCGTCCCCGGCGGCGCGGCGGCCCCCGGGGCCCCCCTGGTCTGTCCGCCGGCCGACGCCCTGACGGCCGCCAACATCGCCGACTCCCCCGATCCGAACGGTGGCGCCGGATACACCTCGGACCTGAACTCCATCGGCGTCGACGGTGCCCTCGCCGGCACCCGGTCGACACCCGCGAACCGGGACTCGGCCGGGGCCACCGTCATCCTGGACGGGAGTCCGGGTTCCGGACAGGCCCGCTACGTGCTCGGGCCGGCGGGTATCACGGGGGCGGACGTGGCCACTGCCACCGTCGGGCACGAGGCCGGGCTGGTGACGGTCACCCTCCACCTCACGCCCGCGGGCTCCGTCCGATGGGACACGTTGGCCCACCGCCAGTTCCACGCCCTGGTGGGCGTCGTCATCGACGGACGGGTCCTCAGCACTCCCCTCCTGCAGCCGACCCTGTCCTCGTTCGTCTCGTTCCACGGATCCGTGCAGCTCGCATCCCCCTTCACCGAGTCGCAGGCCGAGGCCCTCGCCTCGTGGATCCCCGGATCACACTGACGGCCGGCGGCGACTCGCCGACGCCCGGCGGGGCACTCCGCTACCGTGTCCCCCGATGACGGTCGACCGGCACGAGCGAGGTCCGGCCGTCGAGGGTCCGGGGTCCTGAGGGTGCGCGGCGTCAAGATGACCGCGGACGGCATCCAGCTCGTGGGGCCGACGCAGGACCCTGCGGAGGGAGACGTCCGCGTCGCCGTGGCCAGCTCCGGCATCTGCGGCTCCGACCTCCACCTGGCGGCCATGGGGCCGTCGTGGGCCGTCCTCGGCCACGAGTTCTCGGGAACCCTCGACGACGGGACTCCGGTGGCCGTTCTGCCGGTGGTCCACTGCGGCACCTGTGACCGGTGCCTCGCCGGATACGGAGCCCAGTGCCGGAACGCGCTCGCTGCCATGTACGGCATCACGCTCGACGGCGGCCTGGCCGACGAGGTGTGGGTCCACCCCTCGTGCCCCACGCCGCTCCCCTCCGGGGTCTCCCTGGAGGATGCCAGTCTCGTCGAGCCCCTCGGCGTGGCCCTCCACGGCCTCCACCGGGCCGGTGTGGCCGACGGGATGCGGATCCTCGTACTGGGCGCCGGTCCGGTCGGGCTGTGCACCGTGGCCGCCGCACGTCACCTCGGGGCCGACGTGGACGTCGAGGGTCACCGGCCGACCCGGGCCGCGGCGGCCGAGCGCCTGGGGGCCTCCCTGGGGATCGCCACCGACTACGACGTGGTCATCGACGCGGCCGGCACCCAGTCGTCCCTCGAACGCGCCACCGAACTGGCGCGACCCGGGCGGCACGGTCGGCATCCTCGGGACCTTCTGGGACCCGGTGGCGCTCGGACTGACGGTCCAGATGAAGGAGCTCACGCTCGTCCCCTCCTTCACGTACGGCCACTTTCACGGGGTGGGCGAGTTCGCCGAGGCCACCCGGATCCTGGCCGGCACCCCCGACCTGGCCGACACGATGATCTCCCACCGGTTCGGACTCGACGAGGCCGCCGAGGCCTTCCGGGTGGCGGCCGATCGCGACGAGGACCCGATCAAGGTCGTCGTTCTCCCCTGACCCGGCGGATCGGTGCTGTCCGGGCACCCGGGCAACCCCCTCATGGGTCCGAAGTCCCTAGTGGGGCGCGCCCGGCCGTACCTACCGTGGAGTACATGAAGCCAGGCGGAGGCCCGGGTCGCCGCCACGGTGACCGTCGGGACGAGCGGGACGTGCACCGGACGACGGGCACGTCCGCGCCCGGACGGGCCGGCCGTCGCCGGCACCGCACCGATCTCGACGCCCGTCAGACCAAGGGCGAGGCGACCCGCCGGGCACTCCTGGCGGCGCTGGTGGCGCTCGTCGACGAGGGTGCCACCCGTCCTACGGTTCCCGCCATCGCCCACCGGGCGGGCGTGTCGGTCCGCACCGTCTACAACCACTTCCAGGGCTTCCGGCAGCTGCTCGAGGCCGGTGTCTATCTCCAGAGCTCCCGCCGACGCGATCTGCTCTTCACCGTCCCGCCGCGCGGCCCGCCCGCGCTCCGGGTCAGCCGCGCTCTGCCATCAGCGTCGGTTCTACTTCGAGGCGTTGACCCCGATACGACGGCTGGCGCTCAGCCGGTCGGTCGCCGGGGAGACGGGAGCCGTGCTGGACGCCGACCGGGCCGTCCTGCGGAACCAGCTCGCCTACACCCTGGCGCCGGAACTGGGCCTACGGGGCGAGGGCCGTGCCGACCTGCTCGACGCCCTCGAGCACGCCACGGGCTGGGACGCCTGGAACGGGCTGCGGGACGGCGGCACCCGCACCGCCCCGTCGGCCGAGCGGGTCATGGCGCTGACGGCGACGAGCCTGCTGGGGTGAGCCGGGCGGGCACTCAGCGACCGGTCGACCAGGGGGTGTCGTTGAACCCGGCGAGAACGGGGGCGCCACCCGCTCCCCACGTGATCCGGGTGACGGAGGCGTTGGCCAGGTAGAGCCGCCACGCGCCCTCGTCGCCCAGGCCCAGCGACCAGCAGGCCGCCGCCTTGATCGGGGACACGTGGCTGACGACGACGACCCGTCGTCCCCCCGGGCCGGCCCGTCCGGGTCGGCGAACAGCTCGGTGCACGCCTCCCGCACCCGGGCGCCGGCGGAGGCGAGGCTCTCCCCGCCCGGCGGCGCGATAGGTGGGGTCGGAGCGCCATGTCCGCCAGACCTCGGGGGGGACGTCACCCAACTTCCGTCCGTCGTACTCGCCGTAGTCCATCTCGACCCAGCGCTCGTCGACCTCGACCGGGAGTCCCGTCCCGAGGGCCTCGGCCGTGTCCCGGGCCCGGGTCAGCGGGCTGGAGACCAGCCGGGTGGCGCCGGAGACCGCGGCGGCCAACGAACGCGCCTGTTCGAGCCCACGGTCGGTGAGGGGCGAGTCGATCCGTCCGAGCAGCAACCCCTCCGCATTGCCGGTCGACTCGCCGTGGCGCACCAGGATCAGCACGCTCGCGCCCCGGGCCGCGCCCCCGTCGTGGCCGGGTCGGGTGGCCGCCGCGCCGATCAGTGGACGAGGATGCGGTCGCACTGGGGGCAGGTGGCGAAGGTGTCGGCCGGCAGCTGGTGGATCCGCTCCAGCTCCATCGACGGCAGCGTCAGGTGACAGCCCTCGCAGTGGTCACCGACGAGTCGGGCGGCTCCGATGCCGCCCAGGTGGGCCCGGAGCCGCTCGTAGCGCTCGGCGAGGTCGGCCGGCAGCCCGGACGCCAGCTCGGTTCGGACGGCCTCCTCGGCGCGGACCGCGGCCAGCAGATCGACCTCGGACTCCGCCACCTCCGCCTCAGGCGGGCGGCGTCGGCGTCGAGCGTTCCGGCGGTCTCGGTGAGGGCGGCCAGCTCGACGTCGAGGGGCTCCTCCTCCTCCATGAGTTCGAGTTCCTCGTCCTCGAGGATCCGCTCGCGCTCGGCCAGCTGATCCACCTCGTGGTCCATGGCCTGGAGATCCCTGGATGCCGTCACCGAACCCGAGCGCATCCGCTCCTCCAGCTCGTGACGTCGCTTGGCCGATGTGGCGATCCGCTCCTCGAGCGCCGCCTGCCGGGCCGTGAGGTCGTCCACGCGGGCCCGGACCTCGAGGAGCGCGGCGGCGACCTCGGCCCGGCGGCTCCGTACCCCGGCCAGGGCCGCCCGCTCCGGCATCGATTCGATCCGGTGGCGCAGCTGATCCAGGGCGGTGTCGTGCTGTTGGACCTGCAGCAGCGTGTCGTACGGCTCAGCCATCGCTCTCCTCCGAAGTCCCCACCCGGCCCCGTCGGGAGCCCGGTGGGGCTCAGCCTACGGGCAGACCGCAGGGCCCCGGCGAGCGCTTCATCGGCCAAGGCCTCGGCCACCTCCCACCGGAACCAGGCCACGTCCTGGCTCTCCCCCGGGGTGGCTCGGGCTCGGCGTCCGGGCCGAGCAGGAGGTAGCGGATGTCGAGGTGGACGTGGTCGTCGGCAGCCGGGTGCACGTCGACGTGGAGCAGCCGAGGGCCGCCGTCGGGGTGGCGCGCCGCGAGTCCGGTCTCCTCGGTCGTCTCCCGCAAGGCGGCGCGCTCGGCCGACTCCCCCGCGTCGAGGTGGCCGCCCGGTTGCATCCAGCGGTGGAGCCGACGGTGCCGATGGAGCAGCACCCCCCGCGGTCCGACCACCACGGCCGACGCCGTCACATGGGTGAGGTCGGCGTGGCGGTCGAAGGGCCGGGGCAGGCGGTCGAGCGCGTCGAGGACGGCGGCGCACGATCGGGCCTCCCGGTCGTCGACCGGAGCATGGGCCGCCACCGCGTCGGCCAGGGCCGCGACCGCCGGATCGCGCCGGGCGCGACTCACGACGGGTGGGTGGGATCGGGCCGGCTCGAGCCGACCGGACGACGGTGGGGGGACCCGGTCAGGCGGACTTGCGGCGCTGGCGATGGATGCGCCGGCGCTCGCGCTCGGTGGTCCCACCCAGATCCCCTCGCGCTCCCGGTTGGCCAACGCGTGCCGAGGCAGGCCTCCCGTACGACGCACTGGTCGCAGACGGACTTCGCCTCATCGGCCTCCTCGTCGGAGACCGGGTAGAACACATCTGGATCGATGCCCCGGCAGGCTGCGTGCTTGCGCCAGGTGGCACTCATGGGAACATTCCTTGCTACGGTCGGGGTCACTGGACGACCCGCCAGAGCAATGCGTCGGTGACCTGGGAGAATGTGGCCTCCCGACGGAAACTGGCGGAAGAGACAGTATGGCGCACTCCGGGCTG